>NZ_CP044205.1:1437500-2637500 GCF_009498235.1 Candidatus Methylospira mobilis
AACAGCCCTTAAGTTGGTTGTGTGTTAGTGGAACAGACTGGAAAGTCCGGCGATAGAGGGTGATAGCCCCGTACACGAAAATGCGCATCCAATGAAAACGAGTAAGGCGAGGCACGTGAAACCTTGTCTGAACATGGGGGGACCATCCTCCAAGGCTAAATACTACTGACCGACCGATAGTGAACCAGTACCGTGAGGGAAAGGCGAAAAGAACCCCGGAGAGGGGAGTGAAATAGATCCTGAAACCGTATGCGTACAAGCAGTGGGAGCAGACTTGTTCTGTGACTGCGTACCTTTTGTATAATGGGTCAGCGACTTACTTTCAGTGGCGAGCTTAACCGACTAGGGGAGGCGTAGCGAAAGCGAGTCTGAACAGGGCGTTCAGTCGCTGGGAGTAGACCCGAAACCGGGCGATCTATCCATGACCAGGGTGAAGGTTAGGTAAAACTGACTGGAGGCCCGAACCGGGATCTGTTGAAAAAGATTCGGATGAGTTGTGGATCGGAGTGAAAGGCTAATCAAGCTCGGAGATAGCTGGTTCTCCTCGAAAGCTATTTAGGTAGCGCCTCGTGTATCACTGTTGGGGGTAGAGCACTGTTACGGCTAGGGGGTCATCCCGACTTACCAAACCGTTGCAAACTCCGAATACCAACAAGTGCGAGCACGGGAGACACACGGCGGGTGATAACGTTCGTCGTGAAGAGGGAAACAACCCAGACCGCCAGCTAAGGTCCCAAAATCATGGCTCAGTGGAAAACGATGTGGGAAGGCACAGACAGCCAGGAGGTTGGCTTAGAAGCAGCCATCCTTTAAAGAAAGCGTAATAGCTCACTGGTCGAGTCGGCCTGCGCGGAAGATTCAACGGGGCTCAAGCCATGTACCGAAGCTGCGGATTTGCCGCAAGGCAAGTGGTAGAGGAGCGTTCCGTAAGCCTGTGAAGGTCAATTGTAAAGTTGGCTGGAGGTATCGGAAGTGCGAATGCTGACATAAGTAACGATAAAACGGGTGAAAAACCCGTTCGCCGAAAGCCCAAGGATTCCTACGCAACGTTAATCGGCGTAGGGTAAGTCGGCACCTAAGGCGAGGCCGAAAGGCGTAGTCGATGGAAAACAGGTTAATATTCCTGTACCGGTCATTACTGCGATGGGGTGACGGAGAAGGCTAGGTTGGCCGGAGATTGGTAGTTCCGGTTCAAGCATGTAGGGAGTGTTCTCAGGCAAATCCGGGAGCACAATCCTGAGGTGTGATAACGAGTCTGCTTGCAGACGAAGCAACTAATGCCCAGCTTCCAAGAAAAGCCTCTAAGCATCAGGTAATGAGTGGCCGTACCATAAACCGACACAGGTGGGCAGGGTGAAAATCCCAAGGCGCTTGAGAGAACTCGGGTGAAGGAACTAGGCAAAATGATACCGTAACTTCGGGAGAAGGTATGCCCGTGGTAAGTGAAGTCCCTGCGGATGGAGCTGAAGCGGGTTGCAATAAAATGGTGGCTGCGACTGTTTATTAAAAACACAGCACTCTGCAAACACGAAAGTGGACGTATAGGGTGTGACGCCTGCCCGGTGCCGGAAGGTTAATTGATGGGGTCAACGCAAGTGAAGCTCTTGATCGAAGCCCCGGTAAACGGCGGCCGTAACTATAACGGTCCTAAGGTAGCGAAATTCCTTGTCGGGTAAGTTCCGACCTGCACGAATGGCGTAACGATGGCCACACTGTCTCCACCCGAGACTCAGTGAAATTGAATTGGCTGTGAAGATGCAGTGTACCCGCGGCTAGACGGAAAGACCCCGTGAACCTTTACTATAGCTTTACACTGGACTTTGAATCGACTTGTGTAGGATAGGTGGGAGGCAATGAAACTTGGACGCCAGTTCGAGTGGAGCCAACCTTGAAATACCACCCTGGTCTATTTGGAGTTCTAACCTAGATCCGTGATCCGGATCGGGGACCGTGTATGGTGGGTAGTTTGACTGGGGCGGTCTCCTCCCAAAGAGTAACGGAGGAGCACGAAGGTGCGCTCAGCGTGGTCGGAAATCACGCAAAGAGTGTAAAGGCAAAAGCGCGCTTGACTGCGAGACACACACGTCGAGCAGGTACGAAAGTAGGTCTTAGTGATCCGGTGGTTCTGAATGGAAGGGCCATCGCTCAACGGATAAAAGGTACTCCGGGGATAACAGGCTGATACCGCCCAAGAGTTCATATCGACGGCGGTGTTTGGCACCTCGATGTCGGCTCATCACATCCTGGGGCTGTAGTCGGTCCCAAGGGTATGGCTGTTCGCCATTTAAAGTGGTACGCGAGCTGGGTTTAGAACGTCGTGAGACAGTTCGGTCCCTATCTGCCGTGGGCGTTGGAGATTTGAGGGAAGTTGCTCCTAGTACGAGAGGACCGGAGTGAACGAACCGCTGGTGTTCCGGTTGTCATGCCAATGGCATTGCCGGGTAGCTATGTTCGGACAGGATAACCGCTGAAAGCATCTAAGCGGGAAGCCCCTCCCAAGATGAGATCTCCCTGGGACTTGAGTCCCCTGAAGGGCCCTGGAAGACTACCAGGTTGATAGGCTGGGTGTGGAAGCGCAGTAATGCGTGAAGCTGACCAGTACTAATTGCCCGAGAGGCTTGACCATATAACACCCAATCGGTTGGGCGTGTGTCACAACACAGTGGAGCGGCGTACGAGAATAAAAAAACGTACGGTGGACCGAAAAAACAGAGTACATCCGACAGTTTGAAAGGCTTTGATAAAAACAATCAAAGCCGCTTGCAACAAGCAACCAGTTTTGCCTGGTGGCCAGAGCGAGCGGGAACCACCCGATCCCATCCCGACCTCGGAAGTGAAACCGCTTAGCGCCGATGATAGTGTGGACCTCCATGCGAAAGTAGGGAACTGCCAGGCTCCTAATCTACAGGCAGCTGACATCACAGCTGGACAACAAGGCCCCTTTCCGTTATCGCGGAACGGGGCTTTTTTATGTGCTTTGATCCGCCGCCCTTGAAAAAAGGATCGACGCCGATGAGGTGGGACAGACCCTCTCCGACAAAATGCCTTAACTTTTGGCGCGCGCCCGACTATCCGGAATACGCGTCATCAAATTTACTAACTGTCAGTATTGAAAAACCGGAATTGCGATGACCAGTCACGGTAATTGAACACCTGTCCTGTATTGCGGACGGTAGCCAGCATTACAGGGTCAATATCGGCATAAATCCATTGTGTTTGATTCAATTCGCCCTGCGCCAGTATGCCATTATCGGGAAAGCCGTAATCGACCGGAGTATAAACTGCCGCAGCGCCTACGTTGACGTCAACCGCCTCGGACCATGGCGCGTTCCCCACAGTAGGCGATTGCACAACATAGCACTGGTTTTCGAGCGCGCGCGCCTGACAACCGATTTTAACCCGGTGGTAGCCGGCCAGCGTATCGGTACAACTGGGTACCAGAATCAAATCGGCGCCAGCTTGTACCTGCGCATTGGCAATCAACGGGAATTCGCTATCATAGCAGATACTGACGCCAATTTTACCGAATTTGGTATTGATCACTTTGATTTCTTCACCGGCGCTGATCAGCCAGTGTTCTTTCTCAAAGCGCGTCATCTGCAGTTTGTCCTGGTAATCGCGGCTGCCATCAGGGTAAAACAGCCAGGAGCGATTGGCGTAATTTCCGCTTTCCAGACGTAGCGGGAACGTTCCAGCCAATATATGCAGGCCGTTTATGCTTGCTTGTTGCGCAAACAGGCCGACGAAATCGTCCGCCAGGCTTTGCATGGCTTGCAACTGTCCTGATAGCGATTTGTAGACCGGCTCCGGAAACAGCGAAGCGAGTTCCATGCTGAAGTACTCAGGGAAAACCAGAAACTCGGCTCCGGCATCGGCAGCCTGCTGTATCCATAGTTGAATTTTGCTTTCATAGGCGGACCAGTTGCCTGGAAAACCGATATCGTATTGGGCTGCCGCCAAGCGGAATGACGTAGTCATGGTATTGTTCCTTTTCTATATCCTTCCCCTGATACAGGTACCTACACAAGTTTCCTCTCCCGGTGGGGAGGGGAATAAAAACAATCGCCTACGGAGTTTATGTAAATAACTATGCAGCGAGATGGATGTGTATTGGAGCGGCCGGTTAATGGGGGTCTAATTTGCGTGTATGTTCTTGGTCCAAAAAACCATGGGTTTTTCGGTTTCCTGCTGTTCGTCCACGTCTTTCCATGAATAGTGGGTTACCAGACTTGGCTGTTTCCGGTAGCCGAAACGTGTCCATACGGCATCCAGCGGGACATAATCAACCGGACGCAATGGATGCTTTTCAGGGCGTTGCACACAACAGAAGCTACAGTATTCAAAGCGTGCCAGCGCACGCGCATGCCCTTCGCGACCGCTGAAAAACTGCTTATAAATCCCCTTGCCCCGATGGCTGGGCAGTAATACTGATTCCGCACAATAAAACACCTTTCCGGGTTCGTAGCCTTGCTCGACGAAAGGCTGCTGAAACTCGCCGGTTTCATCCGTTAACGGCAAACCGGTCGATGCGCCAACTACGTGCTGTCCGTCGAGAGCAAGAATTATGATGCTGTCTTTCGATTTCAGGTAGGTTTGCAGATAGTTTTCTTCGTATTCGAAGCTGCCGTCGTAGAGATAAGGGAAATCGCGAAAAACAGTGATGCGCAGCCGCGCCAGATCTGGAATCCACGGCGCCAGATCCGTCCCGGCGAGAGACTGTATGCGGATGTGGGTCATAGCCTACGCTCAGGCAACCTGCCGGACCCAATCTTCCAGGTTGTAATAATTGGTTATACGCGCGACCTTGCCATCTCTAATGTCGAAAAAAGCGCCGGCAGGCAGGCGGTATTTTTGACCATTTGCTTCAGGAAGCCCTTCGTCAGTCACCAGATATTCACCCAATACCACGAATTCCGCCGCTGCGTGATCACCGGCATCGTTGGCCATAATGACCATATCAACCAATTGCTCGCGGTAATTGCGATTCATGCGATCCATGAAAGCGCGGAAAGCCGGTTTGCCGGTTTCGCGTCCGCCCTGGTTGATATCGTGGATTACATCATCCGTCAGCAGGTCGAGAAAACTATTCATATCGCCCGCATTAAAAGCGGCGTAATAACGTTCGATAAGCGCTAGTGCCTTATTTCTCATGACTTTTCTCCTTTGTGACGTGTAGAGATGGAAGGGCGCGCGGGCAACACAGGACTGTGTGCGATCGAGCGTAGCCGCATATTTTAACTCGATGGCTTCCATTCCCTCAATAGTAGTCTGTTCAGAAAAAATTGTTACTATTTTATCGGGCTGCCGCTTTGTTCAGGGAAATGCGGTCAAGCCATTATCGAATTGGCCGTGGCATGGTTGTTTAATTGCGATTAGGCAGGAACAGGCTTCGGGCACAGTCCATTGCTTCCACAAGTTCAGGCCCAGGGTTCCGTCCGTTTTGATGGCGCGGCTTACGATTCCCGTCCGGTTTCGACCCTACTCACAAGTACGCCTCCTGCCAGCCGCGTTTCGATCAGCGCGCCGGTTCTTATTTCATCCGGTGCGCGCAGAATGTGGCCATCCGATTTACGCATGCTCACACTGTAGCCGCGCCCCAGCGTTGCCAAAGGACTGATGGCATGCAATGCGGCAAGCGCCGTGTTCAAGCCTGATTTATTTCGACTGAGCAGGTT
Source organism: Candidatus Methylospira mobilis (assembly GCF_009498235.1). Lineage (NCBI taxonomy): Bacteria > Pseudomonadati > Pseudomonadota > Gammaproteobacteria > Methylococcales > Methylococcaceae > Candidatus Methylospira > Candidatus Methylospira mobilis. The sequence continues at coordinate 1,443,176 of NZ_CP044205.1, forward strand.
ATTTACTGCTGTATGCCGGCGCTTCTCCAATTCATCCAGCAAGCTTAGCCGGGCTTGTATCGTGATGCCTGGCTGATGCTGTTGTAAACGCCGTCCGGCGCCTTCCAGTCTGGTGGTTCGTTCCCGGCGAATTTTAGCGTGAGCGTGCGACAGTCGTAATTCCAGCATATCGAGTCGTTGCGCATGGCGTTGCATGCCGCTACGCGGATGCGCCAGTTGCAATCTTTTTTGCAAAAAAAAGTTTTGCCTTGCCTGTGCTTGCAGAATGGCCTTCATGCGTGCAGTTAAACGCATTTCGCACAGGACAAAACGCTCATGCCACTCTCTGGCGTCGGGTACGACGGTTTCGGCGGCGGCGGAAGGCGTGGGCGCTCTGACATCGGCAACCAGATCGGCAATCGTGATGTCTGTTTCGTGTCCGACTCCGGTGATAACAGGAATCATTGATGCATGGATGGCTCGTGCGACGCTTTCTTCGTTAAACGTCCACAAGTCTTCGAGCGAACCGCCGCCGCGCGCCACGATCAGCACATCGCACAATCCGCTCATGTTGGCGCGGGCAATCGCATTGACGACCTCTGCGGAAGCTTCGGCGCCCTGCACCCGCGCCGGAAACAAAACGACCGGTATGGCGGGAAACCGCCGCTTCAATACCGTAAGAATGTCGTGTATCGCTGCGCCTTGAGGAGAAGTGACGATGCCGATGCTGTGCGGGAGAGGTGGCAGGGAACGTTTGCGCTCGGCAGAAAAGAGTCCTTCCCGCATCAGTTTTTGTTTGAGCGCTTCATAAGCGATGCGTAAATCGCCTGCTCCGGCATCCTCCAGATAGTCGATTATCAGTTGATAGTCGCCGCGCGGTTCGTAAAGGCTGACTTGCGCGCGTACCACTGCCTGCAGGCCGTTGCGCGGATCGCAGCAAAGTCCTTTGGCGCTACCGCGAAACATCGCGCAACGCACCTGCGCATCGCGGTCCTTCAGTGTAAAGTACAAATGCCCTGAGGACGCGCGTGTCAGGTTGGATATTTCGCCGCTGACCCAAATCGTTCCGAAGTGCGAACTGAGTATCAGCCGCGCGCTGCTGTTGAGTTCGGAAACGGAAAGTACCGTTTTCATTCGGCTATATCCGATTTGAATTGATGTATCGCACGGCGATCCTTTTTGCTTGGCCTCCCATGGGAGCCGCTTCCCTTTTCCTGATGGCGGCGTTCATCCTCCAAAGCGCGCGCCGCAATGCTTTCTGTGGATTCTTCGTAAAGTAAAACCGCTTCGCTCGCGGGCCGGCGTTGCGTATTGAGTCCTGCGACTATCACTTCCCAGCGCCCCTGTTCACGCGTAATCGTCAGTTGCGTGCCTATATCGATCTCTTTGCCGGGCTTGACGCGCTGCCGATTGACATGAACCTTGCCGCCGTTGATGGCTGCCGTTGCCAGGCTGCGCGTCTTGAAGAAACGGGCCGCCCACAGCCATTTATCAAGACGCATGCTGCTCATGGAGCGAGCCTAGGCGCGCGCGCGCAATTCCTTGGGCAGGGAGAACACTACTTTTTCCTCGATACCTTCGTTTTCATGCGCGATATTGCCGCCCCAGGCGCGTAACTGTTCAATAACGCGCTGAACCAGAATTTCCGGCGCGGATGCTCCGGCGGCTATACCGACCCGGTTGGTTCCTTCGATCCATGATTGTTGCAATTGACTGGCATTGTCAATGAGGTAAGCCGGTTTTCCGAGTTTTTCCGCAATTTCGCGTAGACGATTGGAGTTGGAGCTGTTGGGCGAACCGACCACCAGAATCACGTCGCACTCACCGGCAAGTTTCTTGACCGCATCCTGGCGATTTTGCGTGGCGTAACAGATATCGTCTTTTTTGGGGCCGATAATGTTTGTAAAACGCTCGCGCAGAGCATTTACCACTGCGCCGGTATCGTCAATCGACAAGGTGGTTTGGGTAACATAGGCCAGGTTGTTCTCGTCAATCACTTTTAATTTTGCTACGTCTTCCGGCGATTCAACCAGATAAATGCCGCCTTCGGGATTGGTGTACTGCCCCATGGTGCCTTCGACTTCCGGGTGTCCGGCGTGCCCGATAAAAATAATCTCGCGCCCTTCGGCCGCGTGATGATGTACCTCTATATGTACTTTTGTGACCAGAGGGCAGGTTGCATCGAAAACCTGCAGCTTGCGCTCGCTCGCCTGTTGCTGAACATCTTTGGATACGCCGTGCGCACTGAAAATGACCGTCGATTGCTCCGGCACTTCCGACAGCTCTTCCACAAAAACCGCGCCACGCGCGCGCAGTCCGTCGACCACATAGCGATTATGCACAACCTCGTGACGCACGTAGATCGGCGCGCCGAAAACCTCAATGGTGCGTTCGACAATTTCGATGGCGCGATCGACCCCGGCGCAAAAACCTCTGGGATTTGCAAGTATGATATCCATGAATGACTAGCCCTCAGCAATATTCAGTTATGGATTCTGGCATGTTGCAGGCGCATAATCAACGACGGTGATTTTAGGGTTTTAGGCTTACTGCTTATTCCCGGAGTTTTCCATTTTTTTCCCCATCTGCTGTACATCCTTGCCCAACCCGGCCCACATGTTGCAGCCGGACAGTAATAAACCGGCCAGCAAAGCGCCTTTGGCGATAAATGAAAAAAACTTCATGACAACTCCAAAAATCAATCAAATTACTGCAAAGACGGATAGCCGCCACCCGTTGGCGAACAGATGATGGAACTTACGGTGCATAATCATTCTGATTGCGCCTATACAATCGCAGTGGATTGGCGCAAAATGTGCAAAGGAACCAATTCGAAATAAAATAGTCTTATTACCCGTGTATCTCCTCCGACAGGATAAAGGTTTGCCGGTCTACTGATTACCGGGAGGCCGGGCCTGCCTGGGATAACGACGGAATCGAACATCATCTACCTTCTCAAGTACCCAGGTTAAAACGCAATGCCAAAAATATCGCCAAAACTGTCCGCCGTCCTGCTGATCCTCTTCATTGTTGCGCTGTACTGGATACAGGATCGCGCGGTTATTCCTTTTGTGATGAAAATTATACAATCGGAGCTGTTTTTCGAGAAAGATGAAGAGCAGGAAGAAATCGGCAAGATTAACAACGAACGTGCAGATTTTGCCTTGACGCATTGCAAAACCGCAGTCAAACAGGACAAGGACCTTCCGGAAACAGCTCAGTTTGACGATAAAAACTTCGAAGCCTGGGCGCTGGGCGGAAAAGTTTATCTGGTGCGCTCCAGTATTCTGGTGCCGTCTGATAACAACGCCAGCAAGGACGAAAAAAAGTACGCCTGTAAAATCAAGTGGAAGGGAGAGGAAATGTCCAAATTTGAAAGCTGGTCCGTTATGGGGCTTGATTTTCAGGATATGTAACTTACCTCGGTCAGCGATAAATCCGCTGCTGATCGATAAAATCAATCACGGGCTTGGGCGTCAGGAAACAAATACCGCGCCCGGCGCCCGCCAGTTTGCGTATGCGGCTTGCCGAGATATCGATCTGTATCACCGGAATAAAATATACCAGGCCTGCCGCTTGACTGCGTAAGTCGGCGGGCAAGTCGGTGGATGTGGACTGTACTCTGGCTGCAAGCGCTTCATTCATGGTTAAAACGGCGCGAGCTCGCGTCATAACGATAATGTGGGCGTAGTCAAATATCTGCTCCCAACGCTGCCAGGATGTAAACCCGGAAAAGGCATCCTGCCCCACTATCAGGCAGAGCGGCCTGTCGCCCCCCGACTCTTTTCTCAAGGATTGCAGACTGTCTATCATATAGGATGGTCCGCTGCGGAGCACTTCGCGCGCGTCGGTGCGAATCGGATACCCGCCAAGATTTTCCCGTATTGCTAGTTCGATCATAGCCAGTCTTTGTTGCGCTGTGGCAACGGTGCGGTTTCTATGTGCGGGAATATCGCCGCACGGCATGAAGCGCAATTCACTCAAATTCAGCGCTTCAAAAACCTCGAACGCGGTGCGCAAGTGCCCGTGATGCACGGGGTCAAAAGTTCCGCCGTAGATACCAATCATCGCGGCGGCCTATTCCGGTAAGGCTTCCAGCAGCGCCGCGATATCGTTTTCATTGAACTTGCTCAATTCTCCGCCATCTTCGCTCAAAATGCCTTCGGCCAGCGCCGCTTTTTTTTCCTGCAACGCCATGATCTTTTCTTCTATGGAACCGGCAACAACCAGCTTATAGACGAAAACATTCTTTTCCTGACCGATGCGATGCGCGCGATCGGTGGCCTGATTTTCCACTGCCGGATTCCACCAGGGATCGTAATGAATGACGGTATCGGCAGCAGTCAGGTTGAGTCCTACGCCCCCGGCCTTGAGGCTGATCAGAAACAACGGCACCTTGCCGGCTTGAAACTGCTCTACCGGCGTCGCGCGATCGCGCGTGCTTCCGGTCAGTTTGACGTAATGTATTTTGTGCTTGGCCAATTGAATTTCTATGGTTTCCAGCATCGCGGTAAATTGCGAAAACAGCAGGACTCGCCGCCCTTCGCTGATCAGCTCCGGCAGCATTTCCATCAGCAACTCCAGCTTGGCGGATTGCTTTACCTTGCGCGCCGCAGCCAGTTTAACCAGACTGGGGTCGCAGCAGGCCTGCCGCAGTTTCAGCAAGGCGTCCAGAATGATGATTTGGCTGCGTTTGAATCCTTTACTGGCTATTTCCTGGCGCACCTTTTCATCCATAGCCACTCGCACCGTTTCGTACAGGTCGCGTTGCGCCGCTTCCAGTTCCACCGTGCGCACGATGATGGTTTTAGGCGGTAATTCGCGTGCGACGTCTTCCTTTTTACGTCTCAGAATAAAAGGGCGTATGCGTCGCGCCAGCAAGTCGGCGCGTATGCGGTCGCCTTGTTTTTCGATAGGCGTGCGCCAGCGTTTGGTGAATTCCTTGGCGTCCCCTAAAAAACCGGGTAGCAGATAGTCGAATAACGACCATAGTTCACCCAGATGATTTTCCAGCGGCGTACCGGTCAACGCCAGGCGATGGCGTGCCTGCAGGCTACGCACCACGCCGGCTGCCTTGGACGCCGCATTTTTTACGCTTTGCGCTTCATCCAGTATCAGGATATGGTATTGATACTGCTGTAACTCGTCGGCATCGCGCCATAACAGCGGATAGGTGGTTAAAATCACCTGGTGCTCGGGGATTCCCCCAAAGATTTCCTTTCGGGATTGTCCGTGCAGGGTGAGTACCTTCAACTCCGGCGCAAAACGCGTCAGTTCCCGATTCCAGTTGAACAGCAACGAAGTCGGCATTACTACCAGGGTCGGTCTGTCCATGCGTCCGGCTTCGTATTCGGTTTGCAAATGCGCAATGCTTTGGGCTGTTTTTCCCAAGCCCATGTCGTCGGCCAACACGCCGGAAAGATCCTGGGAGCGCAAGTATTGCAGCCAGCGCAAGCCGTCGAGCTGGTAAGGCCGCAATTGCGCCTTGAAACCGGCCGGCGCCTGTACTTCCGGCATATCCGTGCCTCTTAAACGGCGCGCAAGCTGTGCGACGGCCTCATGCGCTTTGAATTGCCAGCGTTCGCGGTCAGCCAGACCGGCCAGATCTTCCAGACGCGCGGCATCCCAACTGGAAATTTTCATCGTTTCCGCTGCCGGCCCGCCGAATAGATCGATCAGTATGCTTACGATAGGCTTCAACCGCTCGGCCTTGACGCCGATACGCCCGACTCCCTCCGCTATCAGCATAACGGTTTCGGCGTCGGCTATGGTATCCAGACCGCCTTGCGCCAGCCAGCGCCGGTCGCGCGCGAACAATTCGCTGAGCAACGGCTGCAATGCCAGCCGCTGCCCTGAAACTTCGATTCCCATAGCCAGATTGAACCAGCCCCCGCCTTCATCTTCCTGCAGGTCGCCATGCCAGGCATCTATTTCCTGATAGGCGTGTCGAAAATCGGGTGTGTAGTGAATATCCCAGCCTTGAGCGCGCAATTCCGGCACGGTTTTCTCTACAAAGCGTATCCATTGCGTGCTTTCAGGCAAGCCCAAAGCCGTCCGGGCAATATGATTGTCATGCAGATAGGTTATCGTATGCAAAGGAACCAGACCTTGCTGTTTCAGAAGTTCGACCGCGGTCTGTTCCCGCATGATATCGCGTTTGATATGTATCGTCGTTCCCTCTGCATCGGCGACGAAAACATCCTTGTCGCTACGCGGCAGGACATGTCCCTGATAATCGAAATACAGCTCGGCGTAATCGAGATGACTTTCATGATAAGGCGGATGTGGAACGTAATGCTGGTGGCGAATCGAGTTCATCTTGAGCCGCACAGTCGGCTCGACTTCCACGACTTGCAGATTCGCGCTTAGGTCGGCTGCCGGCGCTAATGTTCCCAGCCCGTGATCCCTGAGTATCCTGGCGACGAGCGGCACCGAAACCGGATCGAGAGAGGGAGCATGCAGCAACGTATCCATTAAATCCGCGCTCAGATCCTTATTATCGACACCGGCAATATGCGCAGGTCCTATCTCGCGCCGTAGATGATCCGCGTACCAATACGGCGAGCCCAATAGTATCTCCGCTTCCGATTCGAACTGCAGATCTGCGTGCAGCGTGCCGTCTGACCGGATACGCCACTCCAGACGCCCCTCGCGTACTTCTCCAAGTTGATAGGCGCGCAGTAATGGCAGCGAAACAGCTCTCATCGTGTTGTTGACGGTCCGTGATTCGAATACGACCAGGCGTTCTGTGGATACCGCCGTTTTCAAAAATGCGACTGCCGCGCTTCCTTCCAGAAGGTACTCGGAGCCGACGCTGCCATAGCGGGCGCTGCCGGACTGATAGAGTTTCAGCAGCAGCGGCAAATCGTCTTCCGCTACAAACTTGGGCGGGCTACGCAGCGCGCGTTCGATATTACTCCAGCTCTCTGTCGCCTGCCACTCGCCCGTCCCGCTCTGCTTCGCTTTCCAAAGCGATACGGCGCATGAGCGCCCGGCATGACGAACACAATAAAGCAGTTTCGGAGGAACTACCGCTTTTCTGACAACGCGTTTGACCGCAGGCGCCTCGGTTTGCTGCAAGTGGCCGACGAGTTGTTCAAGCCAGGCCAATACTTCCTGCGGCTGCTTTTCCGGTTCATCCTTTTTCTGCATCGACATATTATTTTCGGCTATTTGCATCCAATACAAATAGATTGCCGCAATATGTTTACAGCGATATCCGATAGGGCAGGAACACTCCGCTTCGAAAAGCGTTCCGGACGGCACGGGTGTATAGGTGGCCACCACGGAGTAAGGGCGGCGCGCGCTTCCCTGGATTCTGGCGGTAATCCACTCGGGTCCGAGGTTCACATCGCTTACCCGCGAAATATAAGGCTTGCCCTTCTCCAGTTCTGCCCTGCCCAGCCAATGGGTTAAATCCTCGAGCGTGAAGCTGGGTTTGTACGAGCCTCCCTGCCGGGTCAGCCGCGTAGCCAAATTCCCTGATATTTGTTTTTTGGGCGTAGTCATCGCAAAAAAGGGTCAAATCCTGAAGGAATCGTCATTCGAACCATGCATTATACTTCGCGTTCATGTCAGGACAAAGCCATTCCTGTAAAGCATAACAACTTGATTCGATTACCTGCAGGCGTTATCCTTCCTAAAGTAGCTGCTTTGACCTCAATAGCAGGCAATTCGTCTTAATCCGGAAACAAATCATACAAAACACACCATGAGCATCACATCGTTTAACCCGCCTGTACGCACCCTGATGGGACCTGGTCCTTCCGACGTTCACCCCCGTATTCTGGCTGCGATGGCGCGGCCGACCATCGGTCATCTCGATCCTCTGTTCGTGAACATGATGGACGAGATGAAGGTATTGTTGCAGTACGCCTTTAAAACCGAAAATGCTTTGACGCTGCCGGTTTCCGCGCCGGGTTCGGCCGGTATGGAAACCTGCTTCGTCAACCTGGTGGAGCCGGGCGACAAGGTAATCGTTTGCCAGAACGGCGTGTTCGGCATGCGCATGACGGAAAATGTCGTGCGCTCGGGCGGAGTCGCTATCGTTGTCCAGGATGCCTGGGGGCAGCCGGTCGATCCCAATAAAGTGGAGCAGGCGTTCAAGGAAAATCCTGATGCGCGTTTTCTGGCGTTCGTTCAGGCGGAAACCTCGACCGGCGCGTATTCCGACGCCAAAACCCTGACCAAACTGGCGCACGGTCACGGCGCGCTGGTCATAGTCGACGCAGTTACCTCGCTCGGCGGCAGCCAGCTGGAAGTCGACGCGTGGGGCATCGACGCGATTTATTCCGGTTCGCAGAAATGCCTGTCCTGCACCCCTGGCCTTTCCCCGGTCAGTTTCGGCGAGCGCGCGGTTGAAGTCATCAAGAACCGCAAGACCAAGGTGCAAAGCTGGTTCCTGGACATGAATCTGGTAATGAACTATTGGGGCGGCGGCACCAAACGCGCCTACCATCATACCGCGCCGATCAATGCCTTGTACGGCCTGCACGAAGCGCTGGTGATGTTGCAGGACGAAGGCCTGGAGAACTCCTGGACCCGGCACACCAACCTGCATCTGGCGCTCAAGGCCGGATTCGAAGCGCTGGGATTGAGCTTCGTAGTGCCGGAAGGTTCCCGTCTGCCCCAGCTTAACTCGGTTACCATACCGGAAGGCGTGGACGATGCGCAGGTGCGCGGCACGCTGCTGCAGCGCTACAATCTGGAGATAGGCGCTGGCCTGGGCGATCTGGCTGGAAAAATTTGGCGTTTCGGCCTGATGGGTCACAGCGCCACGCCGAAAAACGTGATCTTCGCGCTGGCGGCGCTGGAATCGGTATTGACCGAACTGAAAGCGCCGATCAACCGCGGCGTTGCGCTGGACGCGGCTCAGCAGGTGCTGCTGGCGAAGGGATACTGAGCCATGGCTTGCGCATGCATGGAGCGCCTGACCAGCGCGATACAATACCTGCTGCCTCATCATTTGCTGTCGCGCGGGATGCATGCGCTGGCGCGTTGCCAGAACACCGCGCTGAAGAATGCCTTGATCAGCCGCGTCGTAAAGCTTTACGGCGTCAACGTCGGCGAAGCGCTGGAGCCCGATCCGTTGGCCTATCCGAGTTTCAATGCGTTCTTCACGCGCGCATTGAAGCTTGGCGCAAGGCCGCTGGACCCGACGCCGGGCGCGATTTTGTGTCCGGCGGACGGCGCTGTCAGCCAGTTAGGCGACATTAACGACGGCACGATCTTTCAGGCGAAAGGACACAGTTACAGCGTCACAGAACTATTGGGCGGCGATGCCGGATTGGCGCAGCCGTTTCTGGACGGCAAGTTTGCAACGATTTATCTGTCGCCCAGGGATTACCATCGCCTGCATATGCCGCTGTCGGGCCGTCTGCGCGACATGCAGCATGTGCCGGGCAGGCTGTTCAGCGTCAATGCCGCAACGGCGCGCAATGTTCCCAGACTGTTTGCGCGCAACGAACGCGTTGCCGCGTTTTTCGATACCGAGGCCGGCCCGATGGCGTTGGTCCTGGTCGGCGCGATATTCGTATCCAGCATCGAAACGGTATGGCATGGCGAAGTAACTCCGCCGTCAAGTTCCACAGTGCGCCGCTGGCATTACGACGATGGCGTCCGGCTGGAGCAAGGCGCTGAAATAGGGCGCTTCAACATGGGGTCCACCATTATCGTGCTGCTGGGTAAACAGGCCGGAAACTGGCTTGAAGGTTTGGGCGCAGGCGACAGCGTGCGCATGGGGCAGCTGTTGGGAACATGCTGAGTAAGCAGTGAAAAAAATCCGGTTGCGAACGATGACGCTGCTCATTCCGCCCCTGGTCTGGCTGGGGTGGTATTTCCTGCCGCAACAATCGCCGCTGCCGGTATTGCTGGAGCACTGGCGCATCGCCCTGACCATGGCTTTCGGTTCGTTTATCGGCGGAGCGACCAGCGAAGCGGGCGGAGCGGTAGCTTTCCCTGTATTCACCAAGATACTGGCGATTCCGCCAAAACACGCCAAACTGTTTTCCCTCGCCACCCAAAGCATAGGCATGGGCTCGGCGTTTCTCACCATACTGCTGTTGCGCATACGCGTGGAATGGCGCGCCATATTCTGGGTCGTACCCGGTTCCATACCCATGTTGTATGTTGGCTTGAACCTGGCCGGGGCGCTGCCGGCGAGCGCGGTCCGCATCCTTTTTACCGTAGTGCAATGCAGCTTTGCGCTTGCGCTCTATCTGCATAACCGCAATCCGGCACAAAGCCGCCACGATTGCTTGCCGCGATGCGAAATCAGGGAGCGAAGCATTTTGCTGGTTTTCGGCATGGCCGGCGGATTGATCAGCGGACTATTGGGCAGCGGTCTGGAAATTATCGTGTTTTCGGTGTTGGTGCTGCTGTTTCGCTTGTGCGAGAAAACCGCTACGCCGACCGTTATCGTGATGATGGTGCTGACGACCTGGGCCGGTTTTGCGATGATAGTGTCCAGGGGCGAGTTCGTCGCGCCGGTCACCGAATACTGGCTGGCCGCCATCCCCATCGTCGTCGTGGGAGGGCCGCTGGGCGTTTACGCTTGTTCCCATATGCCGCGAATAATCATAGTCCGTGTGCTGATAGGCTTGATTCTGGCGGAGTTGATATCGTCGCTGCTGCTGATTCCGCTTGATCGCGCCACAGCCGTTGGAGCATTGGTTTTATTTCTGGCTTTTTCCGGCATTTATTACCGGATGTCTTTATCGCAACGCTATCGGTAGAACCTGACCCGACACGATCAATACGGCAGACTCAAGCCGTCATTCCCGTCTGATGCTCACCACATACCCCAGATCAAGTCCAGGGCAGACGTTGTGGTACAAGTAGGCGGGGTAGTTGTTTACCAGGGGGTTACCAGCGGGATGACTTTTCTTCCATGACGACGGTAGATATGAAAATCACTGTCCAAGGTCAGAACCCGGCATGGCTCGTTCAACTCAGCGAGTCGAATCAGGCAGGCATCGGCCAATGACGCGGGGATATTATCGTACCGTTGAAACAGTGCGCGAACGGCTGCAACTTCGTTACTCAGCGACATCGCCACCAGCACCACGCCTCGCTCAATCAAAGCCAGAGCCTTGGCTGGATCAAAACCGGCGCGTGCCAGCAGAAAACAGGTAAGCGGCAACGACAGCTTCGCAGGTCAGAAACGGGCCGGCATACATGGCAAACTGTGCCTTTGCCCACTCATGATAGCTATCGCCTCGGCAATGCAGGGCAACCCAAGGGCCTGTATCCAAAAGCAAATGCACTGCTCAGACGCGCCCAAAAGAGGCCAAATGACTTGGATTGGAAGACAAATCGGCTGGTCCTCCCGAAAAACAGCCTACCAAATCGTCGGCTTGGTCAAGCGCCGAAACAAAATGTGCGGACGACATGCGTTGCCGCAGATACATATTCAGCGCCCGCCGCACCAACTCCGACTTACTCAGATGCTCTTGCGCGCTGGCCTGAAGAATTGCAGCTTCAAGCTGCGGGGTAATTTTGATGGTCAAAGTATTCATGGGTAAATAATATCTGACGGCAGCACGTATTACAAACAGGTTTCTGTTGCATTCTTAATGATTTGCACTGAGTACAATCCTTTTGATGAAGCTCTGTTAAAACGCTTTGTAGGAGCGGGCTTAGCCCGCGAACAGGCCAATCGCGGGCTAAAGCCCGCTCCTGCAAGGATAGGTAATGGCAGTTGAACCGTTGCAAGATATTTGGTTCTGAATGAAACGGGTTCCACGCATTTTCCTGATGCTTGAATTTGCGCTATTGTAGCGTGTCTGCAATGGAGTGGAATACAGGACTCGTTATTGGCACATGCACTGACACTATGACTATAAGCAATACCGAAATACCCTGCTCATGCGATGTGTTGGTCATCGGCGGCGGCCCGGCGGGTTCCAGCGTAGCCGCCCTGCTGGCGAGAGATGGGATCGACGTCGTGTTGCTGGAAAAGGCCTTGCACCCGCGCCCGCAGGTCGGCGAAAGCCTGATCCCGCATTTCTGGAAATACGCCGACCTGACCGGCGCAACGCCGCTGATCGAATCCGAAGGGTTTGTCGCCAAGGCGGGAGGGATTACCGTATGGAACGGCAAAATCCATCGCATCGCATTTTCCGAGTTCGGTTTTACCCGTCCCGCGCTGCATGTGGAACGCGATGTTTTCGACGATCTGCTGCTGCGCCATGCGGTGTCGTCCGGTGCGCGCGTTTATCAGCAGATTGCGGTGAAAGAGGTTAACTTTTCCTCCGAAGCGCGTCCGCTGGTTCATTACCTGGACAAGCGCGGCGACAAAGCAGGGGAGGGGCGTATCGCCTGCCGTTACGTCATCGACGCCAGCGGCAACGGCGCGGTGCTGGCGGGGCAGTTCGGCAGCAAGCGCCTGATCGATACGCGCATGCGTTTCCTGTCGCTGTGGGGGTATTTCCGCAACTCCCGTTATGTCGGCGCCGACGGCAAAAGCCATGCGCCGGAAGACATCGGCGCGATCAAGCCAGTCACCTTTGTAACCTCGTTCGAGGACGGCTGGATTTGGCATATCGCGATGCGCAAGCTGACCAGCGTCGGCGTCGTCCTGCATACCGACAGAGCGCGCGGTATGAACGGGAGCGAACGGGAACAGTTTTTTCTGGAAACCTGCCGCAAAACGCCCTATATCGATCGCCTGCTGGATGCGGCGGAATATCAGGAGGGCTTGTACTGCGAACGTCCGGACTACTCCTATTATTCGACGCGGCTGTGCGGAGAAAACTTTTATCTGCTCGGCGACGCGGCGTCTTTTGTCGATCCCATTTACTCACACGGCGTGCTGAATGCGTTTTACAATGCCGCGATGGCCGCCGTGGCGGTGCGCGAATCCCTGCGCGATCCGGCGCGCCGCGCCCGCCATGCGCAGTTGTGCGAAAACCGCATGCGGCAGTTTTACGGCTTCTCGCGCGCGCTGGCGCTTGGCGAATTCGGTGGCGACGGCGTGGATGCCGATCTGGTCAAGCACCTGATGCGCTCGGTTCCCCGGCGCGAGCTGGATTTGATGCTGGCCGCTTCGTATATGTCCGAGCGCGCCGGAAATTTCCACCGACTGATCGAGGATGCCGGGTTGCAACATACCGAGGCTCCGGACAAGATACATTTCATGTCGCGGCTGGAGTTGTGACATGTCGGCGGCTCCCCCTCTTCCTTTTATCATCAATCTGAATGTACTACGAATGCATGGAAGCTGGGATAATGAAACAGGTTTTCCGCTATCCATCGAAATTAATGCATGCGCTGGGTGAAATCGTCTCGCGAGATCGACATGGCCGCCACCAATTTCAAAACAGAAAACAATATCTTCCGTAAGCTGATCGGAAACGGGCTGACCTACTGCATACCCAGATTCCAGCGCGATTACAGTTGGACGGCGGATGAGTGGGAAGATTTGTGGCTGGATTTGCTCGGCACTCTGCAGCCGGAAGGCGAACCGTCGCATTATATGGGCTATCTGGTTCTGCAATCGGCGGACGATAAAACGTTTGCGGTGATTGACGGTCAGCAGCGTCTTACCACCTTGAGCATCATCATCCTTGCCATATTGAAAAACCTTCAGCGCCAGATCGACGCCAAAAACGACGCGGAAGCCAATCAGCAACGGCTGCAACAAATCCGCCAAGCCTACATCGGTTATCTCGATCCCGTTACCCTGGTTTCGCGGCCCAAGCTGACGCTCAACCGCAACAACAACGACTATTATCAGAATTATCTGGTTACCTTGGGCCATCTACCGGTGCGAGGTTTCCGCAGTTCCGAACACCTGTTGCGCAAGGCATTCGAATGGTTCGACAAACGCGTTGCCGATTACATCAAACCGAGCGCCGGCAATGAAGGCATGCGGCTGGCGCAATTGGCGGAGGATATCAGCGACCGTCTGTTTTTTACCGTGATCACCGTTACCGATGAACTCAACGCCTATAAAGTATTCGAAACCTTGAACGCGCGAGGCGTGCGTCTATCCGCCACCGATTTGCTGAAAAACTACCTGTTTTCGGTATTGGATCGACAAGGCCAAAACGATCACGAATTACGCAATTTGGAAGATCGCTGGGAAGCCATGGTCGGGCGTTTGGGCGCTGAAAGTTTTCCGGACTTTTTGCGGGTGCATTGGAACAGTCGCCGCTCATTTGCACGGCAGGCCGAATTGTTCAAAACCATACGCAGCCGCATCGACACGCGGGAAGCGGTCTTTCAACTGCTACGGGACATGGAGCAGGATCTGGACGCTTATCTGGCCTTGTCGTCGCCTGAGGCGTCCGATTGGCCGCCCGACGCGAAAATCCTGGCGAGCACCCTGCGCACCTTCAATGTGCGCCAACCTTACCCCTTGCTGCTGGCGGCAAAGCGCCAATTCAACGAAACCGACTTTATCGGGTTGTTGCGCGCCTGCGTGGTGATTTCCATGCGCTTCAACGTCATCGGCAGCTACAGCACGGCGGAGCAGGAACGCACCTACAATGCCGTTGCAGAACGTATCGCCAAGGTTGAGATCACCGCGCTGGGTCAGGCGCTACCGGCGATGTCGAGTATCTACCCGAACGATGCGGCATTCCGCGCCGCATTTGCCGAAAAAACCATACGCACTACGCTGCCGCGCAATAATCGCGTTGTGCGCTACATCCTGTGCACGCTGGAAAAACATTTGTCGGGAGTGGAGCTGAGTTTTACCAGCGACAGTTTCAATGTCGAGCATGTTCTCCCGCAACGGCCGCAGTCAGGCTGGGATGCATTCAGCGACGAAGAAGCCGATGCACTGGCCTACCGTCTCGGCAACATGACGCTGTTGCAAAGCGGCGTCAACAAGGATTTGGGCAATGTGGCCTATGGCGTCAAACGCCCGGTTTACCAGGACAGTCAGTTCGCCATCACTCGCAAAATTGCCGAGGATAATGCAGAGTGGACGCCCGAGCGCATCGGCGCGCACCAGAGCTGGATGGCGAATCAGGCTACTTCTATTTGGCGGATCGGGCAGTTGGGCTAACTGGCGAATTGCAGGAAAAATGGTTGTGGAAGACCTTGATGGAACCGGTCCTGGAGTTTTCCAGGAACGCTTTCCATCAGTCCTGATATTGTAGCTGCTGTACTGCCCACAGTTTCGTATATCGACTTTGACGCGCCCATAAATATAAGGATACACAAATGGAAATCAAACGAATTATTGGCCCGGCGATGGCCGTTGTGCTGATCATTGGAATTGGCGCCGCCGCTTTTATTTCTCATAATCGCAAAGCAGTTGATGACGCCAACAAAGCGGCTGCTGCGTCCATCGTCGAACTCAAAGGGATGATAGGTTCCGAGAAAGAATCGTTTTTCGCCGACCCTGAAGTAATTGAAGCGCTGGCCGCAAAAGGTTTTCGGGTGAAAGTCGAAAAAGTGGGGTCTCGCGAAATCGTGTCGCGCGATCCTACTGGATATGACTTCGGTTTTCCATCCGGATCTCCTGCTGCGATGGCTTTGCAAAACAAGGTAAAAGCCAGACAGGTATACACGACTTTCTTTACCCCAATGGCTGTCGCTTCCTGGAAGTTGCTGGTACCCGTTCTGGAGCAAGAGGGTATTGTAAAAATGACGGACGGGGCTTACTACATCCTCGATATGAAAAAGCTGCTCGACAAGATCGAACAAGGCGTTCGTTGGCGCGAGCTGAAAGGCAATACGGTTTATCCGACAGGCAAAAGCATACTGATCAGCTCGACGGATGTGCGTAAATCGAATTCGGCGGCGATGTATCTGGCGTTGGCGAGCTATGTGCTTAACGATAACAACGTGGTGGACGATAACGAACACGCCAACAAGCTGTTGCCTTTCCTGACTTCGCTTTTCTTGCGGCAGGGGCTGCAGGAATCCAGTTCTTCCGGGCCGTTCGAGGATTACGCAACCATGGGGGTTGGCAAAGCGCCTCTTGTCATGATTTACGAAAGCCAATTCCTGGAGTATCAGTCAAAACGCGCGCAGCCGAATGCGGATATGGTTCTGCTTTACCCGCAACCCACCCTTTATTCCAAACACGTCCTGGTGCCTTTTAATGAAAATGGCCGCAGGCTGGGAGAAGTTTTGGCTTCAGACTTAAAGCTGCAAAAACTGGCCACTCAGTACGGCTATCGCACGTCGTCACTGGAAAATTTTGCGGAATTCCTGAAAAGCAAAAACCTTCAGGCCCCTGCAACACTTGTGGAAGTGATCGACCCTCCAAGTTATGAAATACTGGAGCGGATGATTCAGTCTATCGAAAACAAATTCCAGTAAACTCGCCCTTCGAGGAACCCGATAATGTCCGACTTGCAAAATAGTGCCGAAGCACAAAATACATTAACCCCTCCCGAGGTGATCACACCGGTTGCCGGACCCAATGCCCCGGACAGGGTGCCGCTCAAAGCGGAAGTAACCGCCAAAATCGACGAGCAGATTGCGCATTACCTGGACAGCCTGATGAATGAGGATATTCAAAGCGAGAGTTTTCAGGCCAAGCTGGATTCCGCATTCCGCCTGGGCAAGGAGGAAATATCCAACGCCTCGTCGTTAATGACCGGGCGCTTTATGGAGCGTAATTTTGTCGGAATCGAAAATTCCGCCGCATTTAAATCAATCCAGTCGATGCGCGGCATGCTTGATGAGCTTAATCCGGGCAAGCAAGGCGACCTGCTGGAGAAGAACAGGCTACTCGGGGTGATCCCGTTCGGAAACAAGCTTCAGGCCTATTTCCGTAAATTCCAGTCAGTCAGAAATCAGATGCAGGCCGTGATGACCGCCATTCACGCCGCTCGAGACGACATGCAGCGCGATGCCGCCGAGATCGAGCTGGTTAAATCCAAGCTGTGGGATGCGATGCAAAAACTGAAAGGGGCCATCTACTTTGCAGAACAGATAGACCGGCAAATTGCGGCGCGCGTCGAGGAATTGAAGGCCGGCGACCCGCTGCGCGCCAAAGCGTTGGAGCAGGAGGTGCTTTTTTACGCCAGACAGAATCTGCAGGACATGCAAACCCAGATGGCGGTCAATGTGAACGGCTATCTATCCCTCGACGTACTCAAGAAAACCGCCCGTGAAATGGCGAACGGCTGCAGCCGTGTCGCGACAACCGGCATGTCGGCTCTCGCGACCGCGCAAACAGTCGCGCGCGCTACCGGCAACCAGATTCAAGTCATGGAAATGCTCACCGGCGTGAGCGACACCATCGGCGAGCTGGTTACCGAAACATCCCGGCAGCTTGGCAAGCACGTCGACAAAACAGGCGAGTTCGCATCGAATCCGTTGATCGGCATCCAGAAAATACAGGAGATGTTCGACAATACCTTTAAGGCGATGGACGCCATGGACGCCTTCCGTTCCAAAGCGATCGACGCCCTCGGCAAGAACAACCAGATTCTGAAAGAACAAATTTCCCGCTCCGAACAGTATCTCGACCGTTCCCGTTCGGCGGATGCAAAAGCTGCAATGTCGTCTGACGCAACGATAGCGGGTCCGGTTAAACTTTAATGAGGGTTCGCGATGAAAATAGTTACCCTGTTGTTTGCCTGTCTCGTATTGGTTTTATCCGGCTGCGATGAAAAAAAGGATGCCCCAAGCGGTCAGGCTGCGAAAGATTCGAATATATTGCAGGTTCTTGCCGGTTCCGAATTAAAAGATATTGAGCCCCTGCTGCCGAAGATTGCAAACGCCACCGGCATTACCGTGCAAATGCGCTATTCGGGTACGCTGGATGCGGTAGAGCGGCTTCAGTCCGGAGAAGCGGTGGATGCCGCCTGGCTGGCCAGTAACCGCTACGCCATGCTGGTGCCTGCCGTAAAGTCGCGCATCGCAGCATCCGAACGCACCATGTTGACCCCTGTCGTGCTGGGCGTCAAGGAAAGCAAGGCGCGTGAATTGCATTGGCTCAACAACAAGAGTGTGACCTGGAAAGACATCGCCGATGCAGCCAGACAAGGAAAGTTTACCTTCGGCATGACCGATCCCGCCTCATCCAATACCGGTTTTTCAGCGCTGCTCGGGCTCGCGGCAGCGTTATCCGGCAAGGGCGACGCGCTCGAAGAAAAAGATATCGACGCAAAAAAGCTGGCGTCATTCTTCGCGGCGCAGCGCTTGACCTCCGGCAGTTCCGGTTGGCTCGCCGAAGCCTATCTGAACGAACAGGACACGGTGGACGGCATCATCAATTACGCTTCCACGCTGATGTCGATGAACCGAGGCCCGGGGTTAAAAGAAAAGCTGGTCCTGATTTATCCCCAGGATGGCATTGTGACGGCGGATTACCCGATCATGCTGATCGATCCCGCCCGGCGTGACGATTACAACAAGGTGGTGAATTACATCCGTGGCGCTGAATTCCAGCAGGAGATGACAAAAACGACATTACGCCGTCCCGTTAATCCTGACGTGCAAGCGGGAGATACCTCGACCGATACTCTGGTTGAGTTGTCCTTCCCCGCCAAACTTGCGGTTGTCGATGCAATCCTGACCGCGTTCAATAATAATTTACGCTTGCCGACGGACAGTACTTTCGTACTGGATAGAAGCGGATCGATGGACGGGGAGCGCATGCAGTCGTTAAAAACGGCCATGCAAGGGTTATCCGGCGCCGACAGTTCCATCAGCGGCCGATTCGCACGATTCCGGAATCGCGAGAGAATTTTCCTGTTGTCGTTCAGCGATACGAATGGGAAGACGGAAATGTTCAACTTGGGCGTGGACGAAAAAGCAAACCGGGCGTCCTTGAACGCTATTTCCGCCAGCGTAAACGGGCTGCAGGCGAAAGGCGGCACTGCAATCTTCTCCGCCGTTCGACAAGCCTATTCCGAAGCCGCACAGCGCTGCCGTGGCGATCCATCGCGCTTTTATTCCATCGTGTTAATGACTGACGGAGAAAATAATGAAGGAATCGATGCCGTCCAGTTTGCCGACTGGTACAGCCGGCTTCAGGCAGCGGATAAGGGCATCAAAATTTTCCCGGTATTATTTGGCGAGGCCAACCCCGCTGAGTTAAACACGCTGGCGGATATGACCGGAGGACGCATTTTTGACAGCCGTAAAGCCGGCTTGCAATCCATATTCAAGGAGATAAGGGGATATCAATAATGCAACCGGTCACCTTGAAAATGAGAGGCTTGCTGTTTTTGTACAGCACGCAGAATCTGGTCGGCTGCCTGCTTGCCATGGGCGGGCTCGGGCTGTTTTTCAGCGGCTTGATTGCCGATTGGTGGTTTCCTATTGTAGTCGGCCTTTATGCGGTAGGCTGGTTCGCAGTGCCGGGCGATAAGGAGCTCGAACTGCGCATTCGAAATGAAACCACGCAGTCCGACCTGACCGAAGGCATTGAGGAATTGATCGATAAATCCCGATCGAAGTTGCCGCAAGAGGCGGTTGACCGGTTGCTGCAAATTCGCGACGTGGTTGTTGCGCTTGCTCCCAAGCTTTTTGCCGGTGGAATTGCCATGAACTCCTCCATATCGCTGGTTAATGCAGTCAACCGCGATCTGCCCGAAACCGTACAAAACTATCTGCGCCTGCCTGCGGCCTTTGCTACATTGCATGTCATTGACAACGGCAAGACGAGCAAGCAACTTCTTATCGATCAGCTCGATTTACTCAGCGGGCAGTTATCGAAGATTGCAGAAAGCGTCTACAAGGAAGACGCCGATGCGCTGGTTGTGAATGGCAGGTTCCTCCAGGAGAAATTTCATGCCGTTTCGTTTATTGGATAGGCTGAGGAAAAGACTATGAAAACTGCGTGTTGATGAAATAGCGCAACTGCACAAGCCCTGTAACTGGCGAGACGCCTGCAATGCGGCTGGATTTGATGCTGGCGGCTTCGTACATGTCCGAGCGTTCAGGTAACTTTCACCGTTTGATAGAGGATGCCCCGGATTGCAGCATACGAATGCTTCATGCCGCAGCTGAACTTTAACTGAGATTAGTACTGATGATGCAACCTAAGCGTTTCCTTTCGCCACTACTGCCGCAAGTTAAGGCGCTCAATGAGTGGTGACATGACAGGCAACCTTGCAAAAGATAACATTCATGGATGAAGTGGCAAAGCTAATGACGCCCGGATGCTTGGGGTTTTATGATCAAGCTGAAGTAACAGAGATATTTGCCTGCTTGCCGGACAAATCCATTGTAAATGTATTCACTATTATTGTGACGGAGGAAAGAAATTGTGAAGAATTAGTTGATCCAGTATTAGTTAATGAAAATAGAATAAAGCTTGATGAATTAAAGAAATGGAGCTTTGGGATAAAGCGATATACCAAACGCATATCAGATATAACGGAGGATATTTCACGGCTAATGCACGAGAATATATGGAGTGCATGCGGAATACCTTTGCAGTTAGATCGGTTGGAACATCAACCACCAAGATTTGTGGCGCCAGACTCTTTCGATGCAGTTCCTATAAATAATATACTTAAAAACAACTTCTTTAATGGAAGCTATATAGTTGAATGGTTTGATAATTCGAAGTTGCAATTGGCCTGTTTTTTTGATAACCCCCTGTTAATTCAAGAGCTTTCAGAGAAAATTCAGCGGCACATCCCTTTGTCGCTGGCAAGTGTTTCGGATCGTCTGGGTAATATTATCTTGCAGATTCCTGTGACTGTCCTTATGACAAGAATAAGGCGATTACCACAAGATAATTATTTAGAGTTAGCTGTGGCATGGCACAATAATGCCTCACCAAGAAAACTGAGGGTTACATGCGAGAGTGAGTTCGATCGCATAATAAATGGGTTTGCGTCACGTGAGTTATTAGATGGCAGTACATTGCTCCCGATGCGATACGATTATGGGTCTTACCGGTATATTGTTTGGGATGATTGCAGTGAATTAATACTTGCAATGGCTTCATCTGTATCATTTATATCCTGCTCAATATTTAATATAAATATAATTGAACCTGAGTCGCGAATTTTTGGTGTTGCCATCGGAAACGCTGAAAAAACAGAAAGAGTTAGTTTAATAAGCGTTGTAAATAACAAAGCAGGAAAGCCTAGCTCAATTGTGGATAGCACGACACAAAAAAGACTTTACCAAGATGAGAAGGAAAGACTTAAAAAACAACGGAAATTTGTAGAATTCAAGCCAGCGCCCGGAAAACAGGATGCTCAGCACGAAGAGGCATTAAAACATATTCGAGTACTCATTGGACAGTATGGGGAAAAAGGCGCATGGTTATGGGACCCTTATTTGGATATTGATGATGTATTAAAAACATTATTTTACTGCCCATTTTTCCACGCTGATTTGAGAGCGCTTACCAGTCTTAAAACACATTCAGATTGCGACAAAAAAACAAACAAAATATCTCAGCTAGAACAGCAACGAGAAGCACTAAAAAGCCTGAAAAGCAATTTTCATGGGTTAAAGCTTGAATTTCGCGCACTCATAGGTAGCGTCGGATGGGAGTTTCATGACCGATTCCTGATTTTCCCTGAAACACAAAATGGTACGCTGGCCTGGTCTTTGGGAACATCAGTAAATAGCCTTGGTAAAAACCATCACATTTTACAACAAGTTGACGATGGGCAACTTATCGCAGATTCATTCTTGGAAATATGGAATCAGCTTTGTTCACCTGAACAGCTTATATGGAAACGCTCATGAGCGATTATCAAGGGTGGTTGTCATCGCTGGCACAAGAAGCTAAATCGATAAAGGTGGGCAATATTAAGCTACCGGATGAGTTACTAAATACCTTGGAACAAACCTCGGTTTTATGCCTCAACAATCATGCTACACACGAATCATTCAATATTTTACAAGCGAATTACAGCTTTATTGAAATACGAAAAGACTCCTCGCTTTTAATTTCCGATGAGCAAAAATATCAGTCAATAACGCTTTTGGCATGGCTAATACATAGCATTGATAAGTGGCGAAAAAATTTAGATTCAGAGCGCAGAATGCTTTTGGGGCTGTTTATCGTATCATGCTTTCTTGATGATAGAGACGGAGGTCTGTGGAAAGTTTTGCCATGCTATACTACAATAAATACCGAGCTTCTTGATGAACTACAGCTTATAACATCAAACCTCGCATCCAACGTTTCTACAATAGGTGAGCCACCGATATGGGAGCGTGAATCTGTAGAACAATTTCAGGTTGCTATAAACAATAGAGACTGGCTGACTATCAGTAATTTGTGGAATAGACTTAAACAGGCATCGCTACCATTATTTTTTCAAACTCAAATTATCAGGCTACTGGCTCATTATGACTCTAGTAGATTGCGTAATGCCTTTATTAATAGTAAAGATATACCGATATTAATGCATTCAATTGATGCATTAACCGTAGAGCAGGCATTAACCTTAGGCGCATACAGCGATAACCCATACGTAGAATTTTCAGCAGTACATGGTGCCCTGTCAAAAATAGGGGCCTCTCGCGACTTTATTCAAAACGAGCAAAGTATGCTGGTAATGGTTTTAAACAAGGTTTCCCGTGATGTTTTGCGTTTCAACAACTGGATGGATGTGTTTAACGCATACCCGCTTCGTTATCCGGCATTACAGACAGCATTGGGTTTATTTTTAGCCCAATCAGAGGGGGGTAGTATCTTTGATGCTTATATAAATTCTATCGCTTTAAGCAAGCTTGGGCTGGATTTTCAATCAAACAAAAGCAGAGCTCTGGTTGCGAAGTGTCTTGGCATATTTTGCAAAAGTGCTGATATCGAAAAAAGAAAAAATCTATGGAGAAAAGCATACGAGCGATGGAGTGAATGGAACTTCGAAGTTAATACTATGGACTCGCACATTTTCTCAGTCGTCGTCTCTGATCTTGATTTTGCCCTCATTGGATATTATTTGGAGTGCATGACTCACAATGATAGAATCGCATATAAAACCGATGTACTACAAAAACTAAGAGTATCTTTCTATCAATGGTATAGATCTACGTCAGATCTAATTACCTGTGTGAATAGACTGATTTCACATATGCAGCCTGTTGCGCACGCGATAATTATTCAACACAACTCAAGTGAATTATGGCTAATGGATGGAAAATATGATATACCTGAACAATTCAAGGATAACGCATACATAAAAATGATGCTTGAAGTATAATTGCATACTTGATATGTTGATACGTTAATTTCGATTATTCAACTCAGCATAGCAATAGTGATTTAAAAAAATTATAAGTTGCACATCTGATAACGGAAGATATTAACAGAGAAAAAATGAACATCGAACGCCTGATGCAACGCATCCGCCTGGGCGAAGACTCCACGCTGGAACTGAAACAGCTGGTGATTCGCGAAAACGGGAAAAGCATCGAACCGCACCCCGACAGCCTGGCGGACGAACTGGCGGCCTTGGGCAACGCCAATGGCGGTATGCTGATACTCGGCATCGACGACAAAACCCGCGCGGTCACCGGCATTGCGCTGGAGTATCTGGATCGGGTCGAGGCGTGGCTGACGGCGATCTGCAACGACCGCATCAAGCCGCCGCTGGATGTGGTGACTCACCATGTCGAATTGCCGGACGCCGATGGCCAACTACGCCCGGTTATCGTGGCGGAGGTGCCGCAAAGTCTGTGGGTGCATCAAAGCGGCAACGGCTATTTTCGCCGCGTCGGACACGCCAAACGTAAACTGGAGCCCGATGTTCTGGCGCGCCTGTTTCAGCAGCGCAGTCAGGCGCGTATTATCCGGTTCGAGGAGCAACCGGTGTTTGACGCGGGTTACACGGATTTCGATCCGTTGCTGGTCAACCGTTTCACGCGTGAAGATCAGGACGATGCGCAGATTCAATTGCAGCGGCTGCACCTGTTGCGTAAAACGGATGGCGGGCTGCGCGCCGGCGTTGCCGGCGTGTTACTTTGTACCCTGACGCCGCATCGCTGGTTGCGCAATGCCGAAATCATCGCGGTCGCTCACGATGGGCTGGTCAACAACCCGGACGATCAGGTCGATGCACAGGAAATCCGCGGGCCGCTGGACCGGCAGATTTGGGACGCCATCCATTTCGTGCAGCGCAATATGCGCACCCCGGCGCGCAAGGTTCTTGGGCGCATCGATTATCCGCAATACGATCTGGCTGCGGTGTTCGAGGCGGTTGTCAATGCCGTTGCGCATCGCGATTATTCGCGCGACGCGCAACGCATACGCCTATTTATGTTCAGCGACCGCATGGAAATCTATACGCCCGGCGCATTACCCAATTCCATGACTATCGAGTCGATGGCCAGCATTTCCGCGCCGCGTAACGAGGTTATCGCCAGCTTGTTTGCCCAGTATTACCCGGTCGAGGAGCCGTTGTACGGCAAAAACCAGCTTATGGACAAGCGTGGCGCGGGTGTGCGCATGATACTGAAACGTAGCGAGGCGCTTTCAGGCAAGCGTCCGCTTTATGAAAACCTGGGAGACATGGAACTGAAACTGACTATTTTTGCCGCGCCGCCACCCGAAAGAAATGCCGGGTGGCAGGCAATACCATCATCCGGCATGCGGATTGGCAATGACGATTAAACAACTCCAAATCACCGCCATCGTTTGCGTCATAATCGCCTACCCATTTATCAGCGCCTACGCGATAAATGAAGGATGGCACCGGCTGATTCTGGCGCTGATTGTGGCGCTGAGCGCCTTTCGCGCGTTTCGTGCCGGGAAACCGGCCATGCGCATGCTTTTCGGCGCATCGGCGCTGTTTATCGCCATAGGTGCGGTTGTAGCGGAAACGCTGACCACCCGGCTGATTCCGTCCATCGTTTATCTTTCGCTGGTCGCGCTGTTCGGGTACACCTTATGGCATCCCCCATCCTTGATCGAGCGCATGGTGCGGCTGCAGTTCCCCGAGTTCAAGCCGGGCATAGCCGAGTATCTGCGGCAGCTTACCGTGCTTTGGCTTGTGTTTTTTATCGTGAATGCCATAGTGGGCATCATACTGGCGTTGTTCGCCGATGAAAGGGTGTGGATGGCGTATACCGGTTTCTGGGTTTATCTGCTGATGGCCTGTCTGGTCATCGGCGAGTACATTTACCGTCCGCATCGTTTTCCAGGGCTGGAGATTCCCCCGCCGTGGAGCAGCCTCGAAAGCATCGTGCGTGACGGATATAAAATTTTTCAGGATTTGCGTAAATGAATAGAGGATTTCTGTGTTGCACGCCGTTTGTGTTGTTTATCGCGTTGTTGCTGCCTCACAGTAGCAGCGCGGACGTTACGCCTTCGTCTGATGCGGAGCCGCCAAGCGTAGCCTCTAAACCGGGGAATGCCGGCAATACCGCGAAGATGCTGGAGCATTTTCGCCAGATGGCGGCAAGCGGCTACCATTACGAAGAAACCCGTGTACTGGAGTTGGTGGAAGCGCCCTGGCATGGCAGCGGCTACCTGCTTACCGATACGGACGGCACGCTGGTAAAGCTGCAACTGTCGCCGGAGCGCATCATCATGGCGATAACCGCGCAGCGCATGTATTACTACGCAGCCGCGCAAGGGCAGCGCTATTCCGCGCCGCTGGATTTTTCCGATCCGATGATAGCGCAGGTCGGCACGTTGCGGGCGGTTTTGCAGGGACATACGGCGGAGCTTTACGCGGATTATGATATCGCCATAGATCAGCGGGAGACTGAGTGGCTGCTGCGTCTGACCGGAAAATCCTCCTCCAATGCCGGTCTGCTGCTCGAAGTGTCGGGCGACGATGCAAAACCGCAGCGTAAAATCATGATCCGTCAGCCGGACGGCGAAAAAAGCGAATATAGGATGCTGCCGGCTTCCGAACGTCAGGTTGGAACCAACGTGGCGCGTCTGCTGGCGGAAGCGGCGGGAGAATAAGGTGTCCTACGTTTGGCGCAGACGCTGTTTTTTATTGCTGCTGCCGTTGTTTCTGATGGCCGCTTTTCTGTTTACGCGTGTAGAAACCGACCTGAACGCTTTTTTCACGGCCACCAGCGGCAAGGATGCCGCTTTGCTCGCCAGTTTTTTACAATCGGGAGAATTATCGCGCCGTTACCTGATTACGGTGGAAGAACGGCCCGAAGCAGCAGCCGGAAATACCGGGACTCCCGCGCAGTCCGGAGCAGAAACATTCGCGCACGCTTATGCGCAGGCGTTGGCCGCGTTGCCGGAAGTGGAGCGGGCATGGCCCGCCAATCGTCCGCCGCGCGAATGGATCGCCGCGGTACAGGCTTATGCGCCGTATTATGCGCGAATTTACAGCCTGCAGCCGGAAGCGGAGCAGGAGTTGTTCGATCCCGCGCGTCTGCAGGCAAGAGCCGACGGCTTGAAGCAGGCGCTGTTGTCGCCGCAAGGCGGGTTCATCAGGCAGGTCGCTAAACAAGACCCGCTTTTGCTGTCCTTGCAGGGCTTTAGACAGTTACAGGACCGGCTGAATACGCCGGCGGAAAACAACGCGAAAGTGTCCGGGCTGATCCTGCAATCGCGCGCGCCGGCGCTGGACACCGCTGCGCAAGCGCAGCTGCAGACGCTGATCCGTCAACGCTTCGATGAGCTTAACGCAACGATGAACCATGCTTATCGCCTGGACATGACCGGCGTTCCCGTATTCAGCGTGATCGCGCACGATCAGATCAATCAGGATGTGATGTCGGTTTCCACGGTGTCCACCGTCGGCGTGGTCCTGCTTTTCCTGCTGCTGTTCCGCTCCCTGTCCGCTTTGCAAAGCGTGATGCTGATCGTGCTTGCGTCTTACGGCGTCGGCGCGGTGGCGACTACGCTGGTTTTCGGCGTTACGCACAGCCTGACTCTGGCCCTGGGTTCCAGCCTGACCGGCGTCTGCGTCGATTACCCGATGCATGTGCTCGCCCATGCGTCGCAGCGCCGCGGCGAAAATCCGGGCCTGGCGGTACGGCTGGTCTGGCCCAGCCTGTTTATCGGCGCCCTGACCACCGTTGTCGGCTATTGCGCCCTCGGACTGAGCGGGTTCCCCGGGTTCAGGCAGATCGCCGTTTTCGCCAGCGCCAATATTCTGGCGACGCTGGCGCTGACGCGCTGGGTGTTGCCGGCCTTGCTGACCCGCGCCGCCCTGCATCCGCCGCACATCGCGGGACTCGACGCCTGGCTCGGGTTTTGCCGCCGCTATCGCCGTGCGTTGCTGGCGTTGTTAATGACCGGTTTATTCGCGTCGCTTGCGCTGCTGCCCCAGGTGCGCTGGCTGGATAATCTGGAAAATATGATGATGGATATGAGCGCGCTGAAGCAGCGCGATCAGGACATCCGCAGCCACTTTACCGGCATCGAGCCGGGCCGTTTCGTGGTCGCGCAGGGCAAGGATCTGGAAACTGCCCTGCAGCAGTCCGAAGCCGCCGAGCTGCGGCTGCGCAAACTAAAAGAAAGCGGAGCGCTCGGCGAATTCTACGGCCTTTATCCATGGCTGGTTTCGGCGCATCTGCAGCAAGACAATATCGATCGCTACAACCGGGCGGTCGACAGCGAATTCATTGCCGCGTGGCGGGCGGCCCTGCTCCATGCCGGGCTGTCCGCGGACAAGCTGGCGCCAAGCGCGCAGCCGGCAGCGGCGCTGCGCCCGGATTTCGCTTTGTCTCCGGAGGTAAGGCAGATACTTTCCGGCCAGATCATCGAACAGCCCGAAAGCGTCGCATTGGTCATTTGGCTGGGCGACCACGATACCGCCGTTGTAAGCAAGGCGCTGGAGGGTTTGCCGGGCGTGCGATATTTCAGCCATCACGATCTGTTGAACGATCTGGCCAGGGATTACCGGGACCATTCCCTGGTTATGCTGGGTTGGGGACTGCTGCTGATTTATCTGCTGCTGTGGCTGCGCTACCGGCAACTGAAAAAAGCCTGGTTCAGTATGCTGCCGGCGACGCTTGCGGCGCTGTTTATCTTTGCCGCCTGGGCGGCGCTGGGCCAGGAAGTCAGTTTTTTGCATGTGATGTGTCTGCTGCTGGCGGTATCGATTTGCGAGGACTATGGCATTTTCTTCCTCGACAACGGCGGAAAGGATATTAACGCCACCTATCAGGCCATCGGCGCGTCGATGCTGACGACCGCCGTTTCCTTCGCCGCGCTGGGGTTGGCGGAAAACGCCACCTTGCGCATCGTATCGGTGGCGGTTACCTTCGGCATCGTGTTGGGATTTTTGCTGTGTCCGCTGTTGATCGGAGCGGATGCCGAGACATCAACGTCTAAATCCGAGTAGTTACCGTTGAACTTTTGATAACTACTCAGTGTAAATCGATGAAGATGGAGCGAGGTGAGTCTGTCTTCGCTTGGATGGCTGCGATAGTCGGACTTCCGGGATTTGCAGCGTGCTTTGAAACGATCGACAGTTTACTCGTATCAATGTAAAGCGATGTAGCCGGCTCAGGAGTCTTCGACACCCACCGCAACTTGCTCGCGCGCAATGGCGCGATAGCCGATATCGTGACGGTAGTAAGCGCCTTCCCAATGTATCTTCGAGGCGAGATTGTAGGCGCTACGCTGCGCTTCCCGGACGCTGTCGCCAAGTGCGCAGACGCACAGCACGCGTCCGCCCGAGCTGACGATATGGCCGTCATGGCGTTTCGTACCGGCATGGAATACGCGTGCGTCGGGGCCGGTGTCTTCTTCCAGGCCATGAATGATATCGCCGCTGCGATAACCGTCCGGGTAGCCTTTGGCCGCCATGACTACGCCCAGGGCCTTGCGTTCATCCCATTCGATGGTATGAGCGGCCAGATTACCGGAAGTCGCCGCCATGCACAGGTTGACCAGATCGCTACGCAGACGCATCAAAATAGGCTGGGTTTCGGGATCGCCGAAGCGGCAGTTGAATTCCAGAACTTTCGGCGCGCCATCCGGCGTTATCATCAGTCCGGCATATAGAAAACCGGTGTAAGGCGTACCGTCCTTGATCATGCCCCGTAACGTTGGCTCGATAACCAGCTGCATGATGCGAGCATGCAATTCCGGCGTGATAACCGGAGCGGGCGAATAGGCGCCCATGCCGCCGGTATTCGGCCCCAGGTCGCCGTCATCCCTGGCCTTGTGGTCTTGCGATGTCGCCATCGGCAGCGCATAAGCGCCGTCAGCCATGACGATAAAGCTGGCTTCTTCGCCTTCGAGAAACTCCTCGACGACGATACGGCAGCCGGCATTGCCGAACGCATTGCCGCTCAACATGACTTCGGCCGCGGCCAACGCTTCTTCATGGCTATGGGCGATGACTACGCCCTTGCCGGCAGCAAGTCCGTCCGCTTTGACAACCAGCGGCAGCGCGTGTTCCTGAATATAGGCCTTGGCGTCGTCGATACGCGTAAAAGTTTGAAATGCCGCTGTGGGTATGCCATGACGTTGCAGAAAGCGCTTGCAGTAATCCTTCGAACCTTCCAGTTGCGCGGCGGCCCTGGTCGGGCCAAAGCAAGCCAGGCCGGCGGCGCTGAATTCGTCGACGATACCGGCTACCAATGGCACTTCCGGCCCGACGATGGTAAGGGATATGCCGTGCTCTTGTGCAAAATAGCGTAATGCAATTATATCGTCAGCGGGAATGGCGACATTTTCAACACCTTTCTCGACACCGGTGCCGGCATTGCCAGGCGCAACAAAAACCCGGCTGACAAGAGGGCTTTGAGCCGCTTTCCATGCCAGGGCATGTTCACGACCGCCACTACCTACAATCAAAACATTCATACAGAGCCTTAATAGTGAAGAGGTAATCGGAGTTATACTTTTATCCTGAATATTATAGCTAGATTTTCAGGCCTTCATCGCGCTTAGTCTGCAGGATCGGTTAAAATCCAACCATGCAGCGTTTATCAGGTCATCATCCATGAAATATTGTAGCGAATGCGGCGTATCCGTCCGCAGGGAAATCCCAGCCGGCGACGATCGTTTAAGGCATGTGTGTAATGGTTGCGGACGCATTCACTACCATAACCCACGCATTATTGCCGGTTGCGTGCCGGTTTGGGAGGAAAAGGTGCTGTTGTGCCGCCGAGCCATAGAGCCGCGTCATGGCTATTGGACCTTGCCGGCCGGGTTCATGGAAATGGGCGAAACGCTGGCCGAGGCCGCACGCCGCGAAGCGATGGAAGAAGCAGGCATCGACGTCGAACTGCACGGCGTGCAAAGCATATTCAGCCTGCCGCAATTCTCGCAGGTGTTTACCTTCCATTATGCCTGCATGAAGGATGAAACCCATGCGCCCGGCATAGAAAGTCTGGAGACGCGGCTGTTCGAGGAAACGGAGATTCCCTGGGATGATATATCCTTTACCAGCGTGCGCCGTTCGTTGGAACTGTATTTCAGCGACAGGAAACTATCTCTGAGGCCGCTGCACGAAGAAACGCTCAGCAAAGGATAACAGCGGCTTTATCTGCCCCGCGTAATTTCTTCCAGCGCGTCGAGGATTTTCATCGCTTCGAAACTATCGCTACCGCAGGTTTCCGTATTGGGCTGGAATGAGCCGCATACCCTGGGTCGTCCGGACTGCCCAAAAATCAGGCATAGATTATCCTGACCCAGTTGCACGCAACGCGTGCCGGCCGGCTTTCCCTCCGGCATGCCGGGTATGGCGCTGCTGATGGACGGCGCCACACAGCACGCGCCGCAGCCGGCCCGGCAATTCATTGTTTCTCAAAGCTTATAAACGACGGAGGCAATGCGGCTGTGAGCGCGTCGGCGACTTGCATGCGGGCATCGTCTGTATAGGGCAACGGCTGGAATTTCCCCCAGACGGGAGCAGGCCAGGCGGCATCGTGCCGATAGCGCGCTATATGGTGCAGGTGCAGTTGCGGGACGACATTGCCTATCGCGGCGATATTCAATTTATCGGCTTTGAAAACCCGCTCCAGCGCGCGCGCCAGCACCGACGATTCCTGAATCAGCCGGCGCTGGTCGTCATCGGCAAGCTGATGTATCTCGGTCAGTTCCGGGCGTTGCGGCACCAGGATGAACCACGGATAGCGGCTTTCGTTCATCAGCAGCAAACGGCACAACGGAAATTGCCCGAGTTCGAAACAGTCTGCCGCCAGTTGCGGGTGCAATTCAAACGCATTATTCATGGTGCGGTTTTCCGGGTAACGAACATGGCGTCGCCATAACTGAAAAAGCGGTAGCGCTGTTCCACCGCGTGGCGATAACAGCGCATGACATGCTCGTAACCGGCAAAAGCGCAGACCAGCGTGAGCAGCGTGGATTCCGGCAGATGGAAGTTGGTGAGCAGCGCGTCAACGCAGTTGAATTCGAAGCCGGGGCGGATAAACAGGTCGGTATCGCCGCTGAAAGCCTGCAGTTCGCCGCCGCGCGCGGCTGTTTCCAGCACGCGCAACGAGGTGGTCCCGACCGCAATTACCCGTCCGCCGCGGGCCATGGCTTCCTGTATGGCGCTGACGGCTTCCGCCGTGATTTCGCAGTATTCGCTGTGCATGACATGCTCGTCCAGGTTTTCCACCTTGAGCGGACGAAAAGTGCCGCTACCGACATGCAGCGTTACCTTGACCAGCCGGATTCCGGCTGCGGCAATATGCTCCAGCATGGCGTCGTCGAAATGCAGACCCGCTGTCGGCGCGGCTACCGCGCCGGGTTGAGCGGCGTAAACGGTTTGATAGCGCTGTGCGTGATCGGTACCGCTGTTGTCGGGCGCTATGTATGGCGGCAGCGGAATCTGCCCGATTTTTTGCAGAATATCCAGTATCGGCGTTTCGGTGTGGAAATCGAGAATAAATAAATCGTTGTCGCGTCCGACAACCTCGCATTCGATGCCTGCATCGAAAATCAGCCGGGTTCCGCTACGCGGCGTTTTGCTGGCGCGCACCTGCGCCGAAACCCGGAAAGGCGTCAGTATGCGCTCCACCAGCATTTCGATCCTGCCGCCGCTGGCCTTGCGTCCGTAAAGGCGCGCGGGAATGACGCGCGTGTCGTTGACGACCAGTACATCGGTTGCTTTCAGCAACGTGAGAATATCCTGAAACATCAGATCCCGGTAGCCGCCGCAGAGGCCGTCCAGATACAGCAGGCGCGACGAACCGCGCCGCTCAGCCGGCGCTTGCGCGATTAACGAAACATCCAGTGGGTAATAGAAATCACTTTTTTTCATTGCGCGCGCAGTTTTCCCGTCAGGTGGCGAATTTTAAGGTTAACAGGCGTTTCCGGCGAGCGGCGCAGCGCCAGGGAAACGGTGTGATGCGGGTCGATATTGTAGTTTCGCAACGCCCACTCTTCCGGCGATCCCCAGTCCGGGCCATCGAAGGCGACAGAGACGTTATCCATGTCGCAGTGAAAAGATTTCAAGTCCATTTGCAGGCCGAGCCCGGTTGTTTTGGTTATCGCCTCCTTGAGCGTCCACAGCCGTATAAATTCATGGCGAAGCCGTTCTTCCGGCAATCCGCGCAGCCAGCAAGCTTCTCGTAAGGAAAGAAACCGCTCGGCAATAGCCAGCGGCTGCAGCCGGCGCAGCAGCGATTCCGCATCGACGCCGATTTCCACGCCCGGTTGTGACTTGCCGACGGTTAATGCGCAGACCGCCATGCCGTGGGTATGGCTGATGCTGAAACGGGGCGGATGGTCTATTCCCAATTCCGGGTCAACTTCGGGGCGTCCGGATGAGTTATTGCGGAAACGCCAGGATAACGGCGGCAGGCCGTGAAATTCGGCCAGTAACAGGCGCAGCAGGGCGTGAGCCGCAGCGTAGGACCAGCCATCCCTGGAAAAAGCAAAGCGGGCTGTGCGTTGCCGCTCTGCTACGTCAAGCAGGTCAGGATCAATCTGATCGAATGGATTTTTCGCAGCGTCCGCCGCCAGTGTGCAGAGTATGATGTTCAACGAGTAAATATTGAATAATAACAGATAGAGTGAAATCTGAGTTTATAAAATTGCTGTTTTTTTGTTTATTCTATGTCGATAGAGTAGAATTGCAAATGAAGCTTTGATATACTGGAATGATGATGCCGGGGTGGCGAAACTGGTAGACGCGCCAGACTCAAAATCTGGTAGTGGTGACACTGTGTCGGTTCGATTCCGACCCTCGGTACCAATTGATTGTTTCATGCCGTCTCATCGAGACGCAAAACCCGCAAGCTATAAGGCTTCGCGGGTTTTTTATTGTCTCATCCCGTCTCATGCGGTAGCATCCAATACCGTATACAAACACGGTATAAATTACGGTGTTGGCGCATACCGTAAAAAACGATACCGTAAATCACGGTAAATGCCATGCTGACAGACATCCAAATACGCAAAGCCAAGCCCCAAGGGAAGCCCTACAAGCTGGCTGATTCTCACCAGCTTTTTATCCTGGTCAACACAAACGGCAGCAAACTATGGCGTTTTGACTACAGTTTCGACGGCAAGCGTAAAACGCTGGCGCTCGGTTCTTATCCTATAGCGTCCTTGTCCGACGCACGCACTCGGCGCGATGAGGCGCGGCAACTGCTGGCGCAAGGCGTCGATCCTGCTGCGCAACGCAAGGCGGCAAGAGCGGCAAAGGACGAACAGGCCGCAAACAGCTTTGAAGTGATAGCGCGAGAGTGGTTTGAGAAGCAAGCACCAAGCTGGGCAGATACCACGCTGATACATGCCAGAAAACGGCTTGAAAGCGATCTGCTGCCGGATTTAGGCAAAAAGCCGATTACCGCGATCACTACCCGCGAGTTACTGGAGACGCTTAATAAAATAGTGCAGCGCGGCGCTACCGATACCGCGAGCCGGGCGCGATCCGATTTAACACGTATTTTCCGCCATGCGATCCTGACCGGCAGGGCCGAATATAACCCGGCTTCGCAGCTTGTCGGCGCATTGCCGACCGTACCAGTAAAGCATCGGGCTACCATTGTGGAACCCAAGGATGTGGGCGATCTGTTACGGGCCATAGATTCATATCAAGGTTTACCTTATGTTCAGGCCGCTTTCAGGTTGGCACCGCTGGTATTCTTGCGACCGATTGAATTGGCTCAGGCTGAATGGTCTGAGTTTGATCTTGATGTCGGAGAATGGCGTATACCCGGCGAGCGTATGAAGATGAACAGCCGCCATATCGTGCCATTGTCCACGCAGGCTGTGGTTATTCTGCGTGAACTTTATCTGTTTACTGGAAACCAGAAGTATTTATTCCCCCACGCACGCAACAAAGGCCAGCACATGAGCCGCGAAACGATACGCGCGGCACTCGTGCGTATTGGTTATGGGCCGAATAGCTCAACGCCTATGACGGCGCACGGCTTCAGGGGTATGGCTTCAACGCTGCTTCATGAGCAGGGCTGGCCGTCTGACATGATCGAGCGCCAGCTTGCACATGCCGAGCGCAATAAGGTCAAAGCAGCGTACAACCACGCCGAACATCTGCCGGAGCGCCGCCGTATGATGCAGGCTTGGGCGGATTATCTTGAGCGATTGAAAAATGGCGCTGTTGTTGTGATTTCGTTTCGGCAAAAAACTGCTTCATAAGGCAGCGTCTTTAGAAAACTTGCTCAAAAGTTTGGAGACAACTTTGGAACTGATTTCCAATTTGTGTGCAATTTCGTTCAGGCTCAATCCATCTCGATTCATTTGCACGGCCTGAATATATTTCTCGGATAGAAGGATACGAATGAAATTGTATTCACTCAAAATACTGGAAACGTATTGGGAGGTAACTTCAATTTTTTCAGCGATTTCTTTCTGGTTTAATCCCTTTCGTTTCATTTCAACTGCCGTAATGTAATGGTCAACAAAAACCGGACACCTGTTCAGGCAGCGTTTCTATAAAATTCCCGCTCGAATTCGAGTGGGGACTGGTAGCCCAATGTTGAGTGTGGTCGAAGGCCATTATAAAAAGCCAAATAATCGATCACACTCAGTTTTGCCGCCGCTTGGGTCTTGAATTTTTCGTAGTTGAGCTGCTCATGCTTCAAGCTGCGAAAAAAACGTTCGGTCGGCGAGTTGTCCCAGCAGTTCCCTTTGCGGCTCATACTCTGTTCCATCTTCATCACGTCTAAATGCCGGCGATATTCCCTGCTCGCATACTGGCTGCCACGATCCGAGTGATGCAACAGACCGGGTGGCGGTTTGCGGCGCCAGAAGGCCATTTGCAAGGCCTTGACGCACAGCGAGGCCCGCATGTGATCATCAATCGCCCAGCCCACGACTTGCCGGGAAAACAGATCGATGACCACCGCGACATAAAGCCAGCCTTCTAGGGTCCACACGTAGGTGATATCTGTCGTCCATACTTGATTGGGCTTGCCAACCTGGAATTGCCGGTCCAAGCGGTTGGGCGAAATGGCCTCGTTATGGTTGCTATCGGTAGTGACTTTAATTCGCCTGGGATAGCGCACCTTCAAGTTTAAATCTCGCATGATGCGCCGCGTTTTAAAACGCCCAACGACAAAACCTTGTTTTTGCAGTCGATCCGCTAAACGACGCGAACCAAAGCACTGTTTATTGTCGATGAAAATCTGCCTCGCTTTCTCGGCAAGCTTTTGATCTTGTTGATCCTTATCACTGTCCTGCGGGGCTTTTAACCACTCATAATATGCACTGCTACTCACCTGCATCACTCGGCAGAGCACGGTCACTGGATACGTCTTCTGTTGCGCCTGAATAAACCCGTACTTTATTCGGCTTCTTTCGCAAAGAAGACTGCGGCCTTTTTTAAGATTTCACGCTCCATGCGTAATTGTTCAATTTCCTTGCGCAAACGAATCAATTCATCGTGATCCCCCAGATTCAAGCCTGGCTTTTTCGTCGCAGACTCATTGCCGGAAGGCTTGCGTTCCGCCCGCACCCAGCGTCCCAGGGCACTTAATGATATGCCCAAATGATCGGCAGCCTGGTTCAGGCTGTAGCCTTTTTCAAGAACCAGCTGGGCGGCATCTTGCTTAAATTCCAGACTGTATTTGGGGCGCTTGTGTTTTTTCTCGTTTGTCTTCATGCTCACCTCTGCTGACAGTATAAATTCTGCCTTTGGAAGTGTCCGGGTTCATTAAACCATTACATAATACATTTATCAGATAAGCGGATGCGAACGAAGTTATATGCAAAACGCCTAATGTCCTGATCTTGATCTCTATCAAAGCCGAATGAATAGTGCAAAACTCGTTTATATTCCATAATTTTTTTATGAAAGTTATCTTTGTACTCTCTAATGTCGTTATTGTATTTTTTCTCATGTGAGTCATGCACACTACATAATCTGAGACTAAGTTTCTTCCCCTGCCCCTCTTCTCCTCCTTCTTGATTTTTTTGTTTAATACTTAATGAAGCAGGGCGTTTTTCCTCGACGGCTTGGGAAAAAGCAGAAAGACGCCAGCAGAGCTCACAATAGGGGTAATGCCTCTTATCCACCTTATATCGCAATGTTCGCCTGGATTCTCCAAGCTCTGGATCGATTATCAGGCCGATATTTTGTTTTCTTTCGCAACCGGGGGTAGATAAAAATTCTACTAAAAAAAGTAAAGATTCCATTGTCTCTACAAAATCTTGTGGTAGACGATCTTCATGCAAGAAATCAGGTAAGGAATAAAAAACTTTAGTTGTTCGTATAGTCGCTCTCAGACTATCCTCCATCTCTTTCAGATTCGATTTTGCAGCAGAGGAAAAACCGGCAGGGAAAAGATTAGACTTACGGGTTTTTCTCAAATAATCTTTGACCGCTGGGTCAATGTGTTTTTGCACAAGACTCCACAGTGGATATGTCTTAGATGTCAAAGAATAAGAAGGGGTGGAGTCATATTCGTCAGCGAATGCTAGTAACGCGTCTGCAATTTTCGTATCACATCTACCTAATGGATGGCAAAAATAGGCGGCTTTCGATTGAACTGGCTGTTTTTTGTGCCGTAGTAAATAAGGGTAAATAGATTCGCGAATAGACTCGCGTAACTGTTCGTTGGGTGGTTCGAATTCATAATCTGAGAGCACCTGAAGAGTATTTTTTCTTATGTATAATGCTGGAGCGTCCATAAATGGAGAGAATCCACCTTTAGTACAGAGCAATATATTAACGACCAATCCAATGAGTGTGACTTGCGCTTCAAATTCGCCTATACATTCTGTGTTTTTCAACTTTGAATCTAAACTGGCTATTATTCGCATTACTTCGGCAGCACGGTCAGCGTGAGACTCATCTATCTTTTCTATCGATTCGCCTATGCGATCTCGCCAAACCTGACCATCGGAAGTGAGCCAAACTCCAAGAGAGTTGGGGGCATTGAACGCCTTCTGGAATGTTTCACCCAAGTTATGAAGAAAACCTTCTCCATCCGTCATCGCTCGCAGCCCTCCCGGAAAAAACAACCAAATATTACATATTTCCGTTCTTACTTGTCGATAAAAATTACGCATGATGTTGCCCACCACAAGTAGTGGCATACAGTCGCATGGAGACGCAAGCATGACCATAAAACAAGAGCAGTCCAAAACCACCAGCTATATCCGTATGTCCAGCCTAATTACAATCGTGCCGCTGGTACCGTCCACCATCTGGCGGCTCGTAAAAAAAGGCACTTTTCCGCAGCCGGTCAAACTGACCGAAAACTGCACAGCATGGAAACTGGAAGACGTGCAAGCATGGCTAGACGCTAAAGCCGATGCATCGAGGAGCGCGTCATGATGCCGCTCCAACGCTTGACACCACCCTCATTCGGAGAGCAAACTTTCCCCGTTGCCCCGGACGTATCCGGGGCCGGGTTTAGCAGCCTGAAATGTATTGGCGCTACAGCGCCATTCCGTATGGAATACGGCGTTTTTTTACGCCCGCAATCCATCCATTATGGCGGGGTGCCGTGGGACATCCGCGAGGGTGTGCCGGTTCCAATACACCGGTCTGCTAACCCATTACACCCCGTCACCCAATCGTTTAGCAGCGATCGTGACGGTTCTAAATCTTAGTATTGGAGCCACTCATGACCACCCAAACCATGGGCAAAATCCGCCCAGAATCTACCCTTAGCGTCAGTCAAGCTGATGAGCTGCGCTCGCGCGTACTGGACGTATACGTCCA
The DNA here is from genome assembly GCF_009498235.1 of Candidatus Methylospira mobilis. NCBI lineage: Bacteria > Pseudomonadati > Pseudomonadota > Gammaproteobacteria > Methylococcales > Methylococcaceae > Candidatus Methylospira > Candidatus Methylospira mobilis. The sequence continues at coordinate 1,481,065 of NZ_CP044205.1, forward strand.
TATGGACAACCTCACCGCACTGGCCGCCGACTTTGCGCAGGATTATTCCCATCAAACCGGCTTGGGCGGTATCTGCGCCCACCTGACCGCCGCCAGCGGCCACCTGGAACACGCCAAACGCGAAAGTTTTGCCTTGTGGACTGCCGCTATAGAGGCCGCTGATCTAGGAGGACGTAGCCGTGCTTAATCCCAACAATCAAGCGCCTGACTTTCGGGCTACTACTGCTTATCCCTTTTACCCATGCAACGCTGAGGGTAACCACCTATTCCAGGTGCGCGCCGGCGTGTCTGCCGTAGATGCGCTGCAGGAAGCGTCCAACCTCTTGGACGCCGCCAAAGCCTCCGCCTTCGAAATCGCAACGAACCGCGTCGAAGATGTTGCCCGTAACACCTGGACGTTGGCCTACCTGCTCGAAATGGCAAAGGCTGTTGTTGATGCAGCAATCACGAATATGGAGCGGGAAGCACGTCAATGAGCGCGAACGGAGAAAATAACAGCTATACAAAACAATGGCTAACGGAAAAATACGGGGCTCTTTTGACTATGGATAATCTTGCCGAGGTACTCCATCGCAAGATAGGAGGGCTGCGATTCACCCTGCGAAATCCCACGGCGGAATTAACACAAAAACTGGCCCCAGGCCTAATAACAATAGGCCGACGCAAATCGTACCGGGTCGATGTCATTGCGGCGCTAATTGATCAGGTTGATTACCCGGCCACGAGCACGGAGCAGGAGCCGCGCCGATGAAGACCATCATCAAATACAAGCGCACCGTCAAGAATCCGTGGCAACGGCTTCCCTTTGTAAGTTCAAATCCACGCGCCAAGGCACCAAACTGGAACGTACCCGCGAAAGGCGGCTATTTCGGCGGTTTTAAAACGGGTCAGTTTATGGCAGTGGCATTACTCAAATATCAGCGACAAGATGATGATGCCGGTTTTCTTGAAAAAGTTGTCGAATCCTTTATGCGGCGCTACGAGATGGAAGGCGGAAGCGCCATGCTTGATAAGCCTCCATCTGAATGGAGCGAAGGCTTTAAGGCGCTTAGGGGGCAGTATTACGGCTTCTTCAGCTATCTGGGTAAATGGCTGCATTACGCATCTACGGATGGGGACAATCTCGACAACACCAGCGAAAAAGATATCGAGACCGGTGCCAATGCCGGGCTGGCCTACAACGAAAAAGCTGTTATGGCTGCGATTTGTTCCGGCAAGTTCCAGGAGGAGGACGAATGAGCGCCAAAATCCACCGAATCCAGCCAGACCTACCACCGCCGCAAAAAAAAAGGAAACAGAAAGCCGAAAAACACGCCCTCTATGTGGAGGAAAAAGGCGTTATCTGCAAGATCGGCGAGAAAAGCTCGTTTCCGCTCTGCAATTTTTCGGCACACATTATCGAAGAAGTGATACACGATAACGGCGAGGAAAAGACGCTGACCAGCGCAATAGAGGGCAAGTTGTCCAACGGCCAGACACTGCCGCGTATCGAAGTTGGTGCCGGCAGCTTCGCCGGCATGGCCTGGGTATACTCGCAATGGGGAACCATGGTCAGTATTAAGGCCGGTAATGCATCGAAAGATCATTTGCGCGCGGCCATACAAGCGCTGTCCGGAGAATATCCACGGCGCACGGTTTACGGCCACACCGGTTGGCGGGAAATCGACGGCCAGTGGTTGTACCTGCATACGGGCGGCGCGATCGACGCAGACGGCAACCGTACCGATGTCGAAGTAAACCCCGGCGCCGGTAATATGCAGCACTACCGGCTACCCGATCCGCCACAAGGGGAAGCGCTGAAAGCGGCGGTACGCGCCAGCCTGTCGTTGTTCGGTATTGCTCCGCACAAGCCGGAAATAGGTGCGTTGTTGCTGGCCACCATCTACCGCGCGCCAACGGCCACCGCCGCGTTGATCGACCATACCGCCATGCTGTTCGGCATATCTGGCACGCGCAAGAGCGAGGCCACCGCCATGGCGCTGGCCCATTTCGGCCAAGGCTTCGATTCACGGCATTTTCCGGCCGCCTGGGTAGATTCGGCAGGCGTGCTTGAAGTCAAGGCGCATGCGGCCAAGGACGCGCTTTTTGTTGTGGATGACTTCAACCCGCAAGGCGGCAAAGGCGACATCGATAAAATACACGCCATAGCCGACAAACTGATCAGGGGCGCGGGCAATCAGGCCGGGCGTGGCCGCCTGCAGTCCGACCTGAAGCAACGCGCGGCCTATCATCCACGCGGCCTGGTGCTGATGAGCGGCGAGGACATCCCGCGCGGGCAATCCTGCAGGGCGCGTATCACTATCGCCAGCATCAGCCGCGATGTGACCGACAAAACCGGAAAGGCGACATCGACAGCGACCGCCTTACAGTGCTACAAGAGCACGCCAGAGCCGGAACACTGGCCGCAGCCATGTCTGGGTATCTACAATGGTTAGCACCTCAAATGAACGCCCTCAAGCAATCCTTGCCGGAAGTCATCCGCACCGGGCGGGATAAGGCAATTCATGCGGGTCTGAAGGGTCACACCCGCGCACCGTCCGACTTCGCCAGCCTGAAGGCCGGTCTGGCGCTGTTTACGGATTTTGCCCGGCAATGCGGGGCAATCACTCGGGCCGAAGCGGAACAGTTCTTGTCAGAAACCAGCGCCGCATTGTGGCGCTTGATCGAGGAGCAGGACGAACACCAGGCCAGCCAGGACGAAGTAACCCGGTTTCTGGCGCTGCTGTCTTCGGCGCTGTCTTCCGGACGTTGTCATGTCATCGACCTCGAAGGCGGCGAGAAAGGCATACCAAGCGGCAACATGTCCTACGTGCGCAATTTCGGCTGGATTCAGGACGCGCGCGGAGACTATGAGCCGCAAGGCATGCTGATCGGCTGGATGGACAAGAACGAGGACACCTTATACCTGGATGGCGACGCCGCGCACGCGGTAGTGGTTAAGTACGCCGGCGACCAAGGCGGCAACTTTAGTCTTGGGCAGCGTACCTTGATACTACGCATTTATGAGCGCGGCTTGTTAACCAGGGTCACCAAGGACAAAGAAAAGATTGTATACAGCGTCCAAAAACCATTGACCGGCAGCAACAAACGCCGCTATGCCTTGCGCCTTTCTGCGCTGATTGACGCTGGGTAAAAACACCCCATAAAAAGCCCTGAAACCCATGCCGGGCGGGGCTTTTCGCCCGATTTAGAAAAAAAGTATAGGGGGGGATATGTAAAATAGGTGAAGTAGATGGGATATTGAGCTTATCTTATTGTTATATTGGTGTTTATATATCCCACCTAGCTAAAATTTAGGTGGGATATATCCCATTTAGGTGGGATTTGCTTAGGATTCCATGACCGCCAGAAACTTAGGTGGGATAATCCCACCTATTTTTTGGCTTAGGTGGGATTTAAGAATCCAGCAACGGCGCGGCTTACAGCGGTTTTTAATGGTCAAATCCCACCTAATTCACCTAATTTCACATCCCCCCCTCAAAACTTTTCGCTGTTTTAGCTGAAGGCCGCGCCAGCCGTGGGATACAGCCCTATTTTATGGCGTAAAAAAACGCACTTTTTCAGCGTGTGTAAAAATTAGGTGGGATTTGGTACAGGCAAGCCTAAAAAGACGGTTTTACAGGAGTGGGCGGGGTTGTCATCAGGCGGTGGGGCTTGGCGATCCACTGCCGGCGCACAGAACGGCCTCGTGTTCGAGGTGCGTGACGCGATGCTTCGCAGTCGCTTCATGTGGGCAGCCGCCCACATACCGGAATCGGCTACGCCGGCGCTTTTTATTACTCTTGCCTAATAATGTTTGGCTAATAATTTATCCAACTCACCGGCGCTGGTCTGCTAAACAGCGGTTGTTCGGCGCTTTCGTTTTGTGTTTTGATTGACAGCAATAGGAAATCGCGCAACAGTTGCAGAAACTCGCAAAGTTTTCTACTTACCATGCAACACCGCACCTCACTCATGAGCAATACACCTTGGCCGCTATCGATGACGTGATTTTGCGTGGTAAGTGGCTGGATCTGGATGCACTATGTCGAAAAGCACCGTAATGACGGAGTAGAGAAGGACAATTTCATGAATGATGAACTCGTTGATGTTGACACGGCAAGGACGGCAGAGGCCTTCATGAGGCGGATCAATGACCGGTATGCCGTCAGTCAAGCTATTCTGTTTGGCAGTAGAGCAAGACATACGCATAGCCCGGACAGCGATGCGGACATTGCCGTTGTCCTTCGTGGCGATCACGGAAAACGCTCGACCGTGGCAATGGACATGGCGGGTATCGCATTTGAGGTACTGCTGGATACCGGCTTGCTTGTCGAAGCGTTGCCGCTGTGGGAGGACGAGCTGGCGCACCCCGAGCATTTCAGTAATCCGGCCCTGATCGAGAATATCCGGAAGGAGGGAATCAGGCTATGAGTATGACTGCCGACACGTACATGAGCAAGGCTGACCGTGCCGCTAAATCGGCGCGCACACTGCTTGATGTCGGCGATATAGATGGCGCGTGCGACCGTGCGTACTACGCCATGTTCAACGCCGCGCGCGCCGCACTGATCGCATCCGGCGCAACGATTTCTGATTCCGCAACAAAAACGCACCGAGGGTTAATAGGCGCATTCGGTTTACACCTGGTTAAGACGAATCTCATTGCTGCCGACCTTGGAGGTGCAATCAACAAGGTTGAACGCTTGCGCCTTCTTGCAGACTATACGGGCGACCCGATCTCACTTGAGGAGGCAGCGTGGGCGGTAGTGCAAGCTACTTCGTTTGTGGCGACATTAAGGCAAACGTTTATGCCAGAAAATGACGCGATGATCTAACCATGTGCCGCCCATACCTGTTCCATAGACGCATACCATGCACGATGTCCTGCCCGTAATGCTCTGGCATCAGCCAACGCATGATGAGGCGGCCATTTCTGTGTAAAAGTTCGATTCAGGGCATGCCCGAACACAGGGTCGTTGAATATTGAACTATCCAGTAGCAACTTCTCGCCCATGTTAACTGGTGGGGTTTTTTGCCCACCACAAAGTAAGGCCTCGTTGAGCAATAACCAATCGCCTTCAAAATCGCAAACAATAGTAGCTGGCTCAGATAGCGCCGCAAACCAGGTATGTAAGCGCTTGGTGAGTGTGGTCTGGTTACAGGCAGCGCCAGGTACTCGACCCAGCAACGGCAAGACGGTTGTTCGAACGAATTTGTTGCAAGCATCGCGCGAATAATCCGTGCGCTCTGCATAAAACTCATGTCCATCCTCGGTCACCAACGCGATGCTTATCAACGCCGGTGAGTTGAAGTCGGTAAATTCCGTATCAATGAAGATCCGCATGTTTTCTCTTGAGAGCGATAAGCCTACTACATGCGTAGATCATAGCTGCTTTGCTTCTTTGAAAAAACGTTGATTGAAAAGTTTTCCGGCGTGACACTGAAAGCACCCTGTTAACGACATTCTTTGAAAGCGAAATGATCCTGTTTCTTGACTTCGACGGCGTACTGCACCCAGAGTATGACGGTCAGCCGACACCAGCCGACCGACAGTTTTGCCACTTGGAGCGCTTCGAGGCGGTGATGCGTGACTTTCCACATGTGGAAATAGTCATCAGTTCGATGTGGCGCTATGAATTTACGCTCGACCAGCTACGCGCGCAGTTTTCACCGGACATCGCAGCACGTATCATCGACATGACGCCGCAGACAGAACGCATTGACGGAAAATATTTGCCGGCTCGCCGTGAGGGTGAGATTCTTGACTGGATCACGGCAGCAGGCCGCGAAGACGCGCCGTGGGTTGCGCTGGATGATGCAGACTGGCAGTTCCAGAAGCATCGCGACCGGCTGGTAACCTGTACCTGGTATATCGGACTGGACGATACCACTGCCGAAACCCTGCGGACAGCATTGCGTAACGAAGGACACATGACATGATTTTATTTCTGGACTTCGATGGCGTGCTGCACCCTGAACCGTTTGAGCGCATGTTTTGTCACCTTGAGCGTTTTGAGGCGGTCATGCGTGACTTTCCTGCCGTGGAAATTGTTATTAGTTCGATGTGGCGGTATCAGTTCGGTTTGGAGGCGCTCCGTGCGCGATTCTCCAAGGACATCGTGGCCAGAATCATCGACACCACGCTTTTACCTGAACATAGCGGAGCTGACACGCTCACCCGCGAGCGGGAAATCCTAAATTGGCTGATTGCTCACAGGCGAATGGATGAGTCGTGGCTTGCCGTCGACGACGCCGATTGGGAGTTTCAATGGCACCGTGACCAGCTTATTGCCTGTGCTTCACACGTAGGATTTGACGATAAAGCAGCAGAAGCGTTACGGGGAAAAATGGAAACCACTTTGACCAGGTAGCCGGGCGTTAGCCCATCCGGTATGCGGGCGGCTGCCCGCATAAAGCGACTGCGAAGCATCGCGCAACGCCTCTCGACATTGATGCTGTTCGAGCGCCGGATACGGATCGCCAAGCGCCACCGCCTAATCCTGGAACACATCACCCTCTAATCAACCGTTTTTTTCTCCCCGGTTTCCCGACCGGGGAGAAAGTCAAACCTAATCCTTTTTCGAACCTGAAAACTTGCCGCCGATCCTTCCTAAGCGCCCTGAACCTCCCTGTTTTTTCATCGCCGATTCCATTCGCCCAAACTTGGCCATAACCAGACCCTGAATTTTGTTTTCCTTTTCGTTTTCTCCGAGACCTCCCATTTGGCCCTCTACCCACCGCATCACATTTTCAGGCAGCGCCGTAATAATCGAGAAAACGCTATGCTCGGCCATCGCCAGCAGGACACCACCCAGCAGGATAGTAGCCAATCCCTGGACCAGTGCGCTGACGCCCAAGCCAAGAAGACCCGCTACAGCAGGGGCGGCGATTGCGCCGAGATTAGCGTTACTCGTCACGCCACTGGTGAACACCTGAAATCCCGTCCCGATGAATTTGCCCACCGGTTGAATGAGCAAAAACGAAATAAAGAATCCGGTCGTCATCAGCGCGGGACGGAGCAGAATATTCATCAACAGCATATAGCCACGTCGGGCTGACTGGCCGACAAACCCGTCACCCTCCGGCAGCGTGTGCGCAATCGCCCATACCGGTGCGGCAAACACGGCTTCCATGATCAGCAGTAGCCAGCCAATGAACGCCATACTCCAAATAATGAACGGCACTGCCGGCAAGTAGACCGTCAGCACCAACCCGATAAAAAACGCAGCCGATATTAAGTCCTGGGCTGTGTCCTTTACGAAATCGGCCGCCCCTACCGCGAATTCTGCAGGTGCTTTAGCCAGCACGCCGAAACCAAGCAGCCCCCATAACGATTTGCTAGCGCCATCCGCCGCACCGGAAGCCGCGCGGATCGATCCGTACAGGGCGGCACCGGATAAACCGGCCAGTTCAGCGCCGGTCATTAATTGCTGTCCTCGTGTCTGGAGATTCTGGATCGGATCCCCTTCGGACAGATCGGCCACAATATTTGCGCCGGCATTGGCGGCGATAGCTGCCGGAAACAATTGAGCCAGCCAACCGGTTGAAAACTTTTCATTCGCCGAAGCAATGCCGACCGAGCCGGATGTCGTGGTAACGTTGGAAACTGTTGCCAGATATTTTTTGAGTTGCCGCATTGGAACCTCTAAATCATCGCCGGCATGCGAGCCAATGATTTCATAGTCCGGTTTTGCTCCCACGCGAGGCTGGGCTGTCGCGACTTTGGACACGGCTGCGTTAAAATAAGCGAACGTCCAATACCAGCTACCCAAGCTGGCCCACCCTTGGTCCTGTGCGACCTTTGCAAACTGCGTAATAGCGGAGTTTTCGTCTGGCTGTTGCGCCTGAACCCAGGAAACCAAAGCGCTTTGCACTGTGTTTCGATAGCTGTTCATCGCGCTGATCATGGAATTAGTGTCGGGGTCTTGGTTCGCGCCGTACTTCCAATGACTGGTGATGGCGTCGGCGGCGGTTTGCAGATTGGGCAGCATGTCCTTAATTGCCTTGACGCGCGCCTGACAAACCGGGTCGTCTTTGCCGAGTGAGCACGGCACTTCAAAATAACCCATGCTCGGGGATGGGATTGATGGATCGGGCGAATTGAGGCTGAGCAGAAAGGATTGCCCATTAGGTGTAGCGACGGCATTCAGTCCCTTAACGCTGGGCATGTCCTGCATGACGTTGAAATAGGTTTGTATCGTCAGTTGTTCGAGCAGGTTGCCGGCAACGTCGTTGACATTATCCGGCAAGGCCGGGGAACTGATCTGGCCGCCGTTGGCCGTAATTTGATTAGTCACCTGGATATTCACGAAGTCGGCAAAGCCAATGCTGAGGAAAACGCACTTCAGGATAATTGCCTGCAACAAGCTGGCCTGACACCAGGGCAGCGGCATCAGGAGCGCCACCCCTCCGACCAGGCGTAGCGGAGACCATAGGGTAGAGCGTTTGCCCAGCGCTTCTCCTTGGTGCGCCGTATCAATCGTACCGGCCACAGCGGTATAAAAAACCATGATGCCGGCAACAGCCAGCCCCACGCCATTAAAAGCGAACATGATTGTCAGCAGCACCCCACCGGCACCGGTTGGGTTGCTGCCGGTTAATATGCCATCCCATCCAGCGCCGATCACGGAATTGATAGCGTTGACTGACACATCCGCAGCAGGGACAAAACTTAAGTCAGGATTCATTACTGTAGACCTCGTAAACTGATGGGGATGTATTGGCGCTTGCGCAAACAGGCGATTTGCCAGAATCTAACGCTGATGAACGAAAGTAATGCCGGCACTGTGACGGCGCACTCAACCCATGTCCAAAACTGATTCCATTCCACCGCCGACCAGACAATGATGGTTGTTGCGAACAGGGAACCCATGACTTCGGCAATCCACAACATGATACGGTCGTCGATGTCGGTCTCATCAACGCCCCATGTGGTTAAGCACCACCGAAAATCACGGCCTGGTTTTGATACACCGTCTTCACGTTCGCCGTGCCGGATTTGCCGCCACACCTGACCGGTATATTCGGCAATTTCATCGACCGTAACGGCTATCAGTTTCAAATATTTACCCGCACGGAATAGCGGCGAGAGAGGATAAATAAAAATAAAATATAATCCCTTCCCGCCGACCCACAGAAATCCACGGCCCACCCGCCGTATCAATCCGTTATTTTGCTTAAATGACGCCATAGCACGCTCCCGCTCTATTTTTGCGACATAAACCCAAGAAATTCAGGTGCGGTAATCTGGTGTATTTTGTACCCGATCAAGCCCACCGGAATGCCGATGATAAACTCCACCAAAAACATAAGCGGTATCAGCATTATTACAACAACGACCCAAAACAAAGCCTTGCCGAAAAATACGAATAGTTGTCTAACGATATCGTCTATTTGTTCGCGTTTTATATTAATATATGACATTGTATCCACCTACTTAAAGTTGATTTTGTGGTAGCTTTGATATTATTTCTTTTTCTGTGGCGGGATGGCCTCAATAATTCTTGATGCCAATGACTCATAGTTGACCTCGAATGTTTTTTGTATGGATATCACATTATTGTTAATAAGAAAAACCATGAATGCCGCAGCGATAAATGAACTGGATAAACATGCAAGTATTAACAGTAGTACTTGTTTGTTATTATTGTTTAAGCTTTCTTTTGCTGCTTCTATTTGTTTTGCTGCATCGTTCGTTGATTCTTTTAATATAGCGAGTTCACGTTGTAGCGAATCGCGCACAACCTCAGTAATCACCTGTTTAACATTTACCTTTTGGTCGTCGGCCCAGACATCCGCTCTCGCCTTGGCTTCCTCGCCAGCTAGTTCCGCGCGTGCTACAGCTACTTTCTCGGCTAATTCAACATTGCGCGATGCAATTTCTTCTGCCATCTTGATTTGCTCGGTGGCTGAGTTAGCCGCCGCATCAGCGCTCTTTTTCTGGAATTCTTCGCTCTTATAGAAGATTTCTTTGTGCACCCTCTCAAGATCGTTATAAACCTCGGATAGTTGATCAATGGATATGTGTATTTTATCAGCCTGCTTTTCCACATTTGCCGCGAAACGATCCAGCATACCTGCAAGATCAATTTTTTGTCCATCAAATATCATCCGGTTTAAATGTACGATGACAAAGGCCGGATCATCCGGGTCAATAGCTATACCGGTTTTTGAGAATATTTCGCCGGCCAGTTTTTTGTTGATGTCGATATCCATCAGAATGCAATGGCGTCGAGTTGTGTATACACGTCTTTAACAACGGTGCTAATACGTTGTTTTTCCATTATTGTGAAATCTGTTGATTCCATGATCTCAAGAACGGTAAGCCTTTTTGTATTCATTTTTTTTATATCGTCGCCATAAGTTTGACGATTACGTTCATGAAGTGTGATTAAACCGTGTAGCCGGTCTTCGTTTCGTATGTAGATTTTTGTATCCGTGAATTCCTTGCCTTCGGTAGTGGCCGTCTTACCGAAATATTCATTTAGCCAGATAATAATTGGCGCATTATCAATACCGTTGGCGATGGATTCAAATCCATTAGCTGTATCGATAAGAACATCGCCGCCACCTATAACGGTATGGATATAAACAGTCTTTCCATTTTCTTGTAAAAAATCAACAACGTTGTTTTCGACCATGTAAGCTAACAAAGGTGAGAATGTGTTAGCGCCATTATCAATCACATAGGTTCCATCTTCCGTCAAAATATTTTCGATAAGCGAGTCAAACCGTTTGGCGTCAACCGTACGTGAATAGTCCATTACCGGAATGTGTTGAGCATTTAATGACTTGTAATGCGCAAAAGTGGTGTTTTCCTGGTCGGTGTCGTATGCTTTAAGATCGGCTTGTTTGCTTGCGAAATATTGAGAAAGCAGAACAGCGATAAACGATTTACCTATGCCGCCTTTTCCTTGTAGAATAAAATGAACTGTGTTTTGCATATTCATAACTCCTTATTGAATGTTAACTAATCTAAAATACCGTCTCTTGGTGTTGGGTTATGCACGAACTTCTTGGGCTTTGATGTTGTACCGAGTCTTGGTCTGGCACCATCCGTTTGCTTTGCGTGCTTGTTATCGCTTTCGTGATAGGTCAGACCACCTGACATGTCCGTTGTGGCTTTAACTTTTTCGCACTCACCCTTGTCTCGCCGCTCCTTTCTTATCCGGTAAACCGCCTTCTCGAAGGATTTCATATTCATTCGGATTCCTTGATTATTCACATGCGCGAGTATTACCGACCTACTTACGCCCGCATGTATTGCCATTTCTATTGCTTCAAAAACATCTCTCAGTTTTGACGTTTCCGACTTGCCTTTGCTACCCCTGGCTAGTTCTATCAGTTCGTCCGCGAGTGTAGTCATATATATTGTTGCGTTTTTTGGAAACTCATTTATATTTGTATTAAATTGATTTGATGTCAATAGGCCTAATTCGAGTTTATGCGAGTTTATGCGAGAGTTTAAAAAAATATTTCCTGTTTATGTCCTGCGTATGTGAAGACGCGTCCTACTTATGTCGTATTTATGTCTTGTGTGTGGGGTAACGCGTCTTGTTTATGTCCTGTTCATGTCCTGCGCATGGAGTATCTTAATTTTCACGCTTTAACACACAGGCACGTCGCATATGTTTACGGGCTACGCCCCTAAACATATGCTTTGTGCCAAAGGGTGCCCCTTTGGAACCCCGGCGCGGTGCGCCGAACTGCACTGGGTGCGCAGTTTTATTACTGGCCTTGTTTTATCCGAGTTACTTACAACGATGACCGAAAAAGCAAAAAAGAAAAGAACGGAAAAGCCTACAACTGCCAAACTTACCCGCTTGGTAAGCTTCCGTTTGGCCGAGTCCGATCACGCTGCCTACCTGCAAAAAGTTGAAGCGTCCGGCAGGAAACCGTCCGCCTTTTTCCGCGAATGCGTTTTAACCAACAAAACGCAGGTAATCGCCCGACATAAAGCCAGCGTCGAAAAGGAAAGACTTATTTTTATTTTCAACAAAACAAGTAATAACCTCAATCAATTGGCGTACCGTGCCAACGCCGAATACCGTGCCGGTATTATTTCCGGTTCAACCTATACCCGCATTCTTGATGCGCTGGAAACACTCGCGCACGAAATGAAGGACGTTATACGAAATGCTGATTAGAGTAGGTGGCGGTAACGACGGCATAGCCGAATATCTGAGAGACGGACAAAAGCAGGGTCGTCAATATACGCGTGATGAATTAGACGAGCGTGTTATACTCGACGGCGATCTGGAACTAACCGACACCATCATAAAAGGAATGAACAATGACGGTGAACGCTATTTGCATATCACCCTTGCGTTCAAGGAAGACGAGTTAAGCCCTGAAACGTTGCAGTCCATTACAGGCGATTTTAAACAGTTTGTAATGAGCGCCTATGATGCCGACGAGTTTAATTTCTACGCTGAAGCGCACTTGCCTAAAATAAAAAGCTATATCAGCAAGAAGACCGGCGATTTTATAGAGCGCAAGCCGCACATTCATATCGTTATCCCGGAAAAAAACCTATTGAGCGGACAACGCTTGAATCCGTTAGGGCGGGTTGCGTATCAGACAAAATTCCTTGAGGCCTTCCAGGAGCATGCCAATGCAAAATACGGGCTGGCAAGCCCAAAGGACAACCGCCGCTGTGAATTCACCGGTGAGAGCGAGATAATCAGCCGTTACAAGGGTGATTTATTTAAAGGCAACGCTCAGGCATTAAAAGAGCGTATATTGTCTGCTGTGTTGGAACGGAAAATAACAGACTACGCTACGTTTAAATCCATGCTCACTGAGCACGGCGCAACACGTACCAGAAATGCGGGAACTGATCGTGAATATGAAAATATAAAGCCCCCTGAACATATCAAAGGCGTCAATCTAAAAGATTACGTGTTTAGCCCTGAGTTCATACAGAAGTCGCATGCCGATAAACTTAAATTAATTACCGATGAAATCATTAATCGGTATCATAGTCAGCAACATACGCGCGATACCGAGCAAAAATATATAGACACCCTGAACGAATGGCGCGATGTTCGAGCGCCGGAAATCAAATACATCAACAGCGGACAGCGCAAGCTTTACACCGCGTTCAAAAAAGCAAATATCGATGAAAAGCGCGTAATTCTTGCAGAACGCGCGGCTAAATTTTACAAAAAGCACAGGCCAGAACAAAATCTAACGATTCACGAGAAGGAAATAACCAATGAGCGACCAGACTACGAACGCATCAACGCCGACCGAATTAGAAACGGGCAACGAGCCGCCCTTGTATATCAGTCCGGTCTTGATGCAGCTCGACGACAAGCACCGCCCCAAGCCCTCGCCGGCGTGCGCAACCTGTCCAGCGGCCATATGGTACATACAGGAAACGAAACTCCACTGCTATTGCAAGCAAATGCACGCGATAGTCTGGCGCAAGGTCGATCAACCGATATTGAAATGCGACGGGCGCGAGCTGGCTATTCTGGCAATGCTGGAGAGCAAGAGGTAGCGCATACAGCGAACAGGGGTGCTGACGGCGTTATAAACCAGCTTCAATACGAGCGCCAAGAATTATTACGTGCCGACCTGGACGAATTCCGGCAGATCAAGCTCGAATTAGACGCGCAGCAATTACTCGATCATTTGAGCCAGACGCACGGCGTTATCCCAGAAAAGTATGAGATTACCCAAGGCAATGACGGCGGCGACCGCATCAAGGCCGGTTCACGCAATCTGAACGTATCCGATTTTCTCACCAGGGAAATGCACCTTTCCTTCGCCGAGGCCGCGCCGATCCTTAAACGCGAATACGAACGACAACAAGCCCAGAAAACAGACAAACCTTTGCCCGCGCGTGAACTGCCAGCGGCTCGGGATCGGCAGCGTCAGATCGAGCAGCCCATAAAGACCGGAAAGACCGGGCATGCCGTGCAGCAAGCCATAGCCGAAGACAAAGAGCAGAACACTTTGACGGCGAATAGTAAAACTTCCCAGCGGGATAAGGACTATCTTGTTTACAGAGCGCAACAGCGCGACGAAACGGCGCTGGCGGAGTTGCGTCGGCAAAGTATTGCCAGGCGCACAACTCAACTTAACGGTATCAAGGAGGGAGTAAAACGTGATAGTGAAGACGAAGAGGCGGAAGCGCTGGCCGCGCCAATTCTGCGCCGTATCCCATTCACGGTCGATCAACACGGCAACGTGACGTATTACGCTGACGAGGCCAAACAACGGGCGCTGGTCATTGACAGCGCCGAACACGTTGGCGTTAAAGATACCGAGGACACCCGCGCAATTAAAATCGCTTTGCGGCTGGCCGTGCAGAAATGGGGGGCAAACATTGAGGCTATCGGTAGCGATGAATTCAAGGAACGTTGCGCCCGCGTGGCCGCTGACATGGGGCTGGATATCAAATTTAAAGAGGAAATCGCCGACACTGACATTGCACAGAGTAAAACAGGGCCGGAACCGGTTGCACCTGATGTAACAAAGGACGATCAAACCAATGACGATGATGATTCTCCACGAATGTAAATTCGTGGATATACCCACTTTGGCAGTCTCATGGAGGTCAGAAACTTAGGCGGGATTTTGATCTTGGATGCCATAAAAAATCGTTGGAATGTAGCGTTAATTAGTACACTTCACAGTGCTGTTGCTAATATACGCATTCTTTAATAACATGCTTTAAATTATATGCATGCGAAATATTTTCATAAACGATGAATTACAAGCGGTGCCTCGTCATTATTTAGCAATATCTTTTAAATCATTATGTTGAAAAATTATGGGCGTCAAGACATAACCGCTTCCAGTAGCAATAATAACTGGAATGTAGTAGTAATTAATTGAACTGACACCGCAGTCAAGTCGCTGCGGGATTGGGCTTAACAGGGTGGTGAAAAACTCCAAAAACACACCTTATCTTGTATGAAGTTACTGATAAACACACAATGTGTGGTATGAAAATCGAGTTTTTCACCACCCTGTTAAGGAGTTGTCGCAATGCCTCGTACAAAACAAAAACTGCAAGTGTCGCCGTCCGTACGCACCGAGGCCGAGTTGGAGAGCAGGAAGGCAGCGGCGCTGTCCGCTGCCTTCCCCAATATTCCCCGCGAGCAACTGGTCGAGCAGCGGCGTTTCACCGTGCGCCTTGGTCACGAAACACATGAGTTCGACAGCGCTGCCCAGTGGGAGAAGGCTGGCCGCGCGGATGTAATCGTGCTTCATAGTGGACGGCCGTTGGCCGTACTGGAACTCAAGCGAGAGGATCTTGCGCTGACTCATGCTGACTATGAGCAAGCGCAAAGCTACGCGAACCAGTTGACGCCACGACCTCCTCTTGTCGTTGTCACGAATGGGCGGGATACCCGCATCTACGACGCCAATACAGGTCAACTTTGGTCCGGCGAGCAAGATGCCGCCAAT
This sequence comes from Candidatus Methylospira mobilis, assembly GCF_009498235.1. Lineage (NCBI taxonomy): Bacteria > Pseudomonadati > Pseudomonadota > Gammaproteobacteria > Methylococcales > Methylococcaceae > Candidatus Methylospira > Candidatus Methylospira mobilis. The sequence continues at coordinate 1,496,470 of NZ_CP044205.1, forward strand.
GCGGTAGCCCGTCTGCTTGCCAATGCCGCCACGTTGGCGGCGGCGGATATGCGGTGGGCGACTGAAGCTTTGATGGGGAGGGAAACCGGAGTCTGGGTTCCCATCGTGCGATCTGCAACTGCAAAGCTCCTGGCCGAAATGACAGATCCACCCAGCCAGTCCGATCGCGCCTTCGCCGAGCTTCTGCTGTTCCCTCGTCTCAGTACCTTTGCCGCAATCAAATCAGCGCAAGCCGGGACGACCTTCACGATCGTCGAAGGTGCAGCACAGAGCGGCAAGAGCAGTTGTCTGCGTGAACTCGCCTTGCTCACTCGGGACGGTGAAGACTTGGCCGTCCTGATGTTGCGAGGCTCAGGGCCGGGACTGTTTCAGTCGCTGGCCAACCTGTTCGCCATCGAGCTTGAATGGAATCTCACCGCGAACGATGCCAGCCAGTGGCTGCGGCGGATGTCTACCGGGCCAGTGGGGCCGGCACTATTGCTTGCCATCGACGACGTGGAGCCAGGAACGTCAATGGCGGCCGATCTGGAGGAGCTGGCGACTCTGCGACCTGGCAACACGCTCAATGTCATTCTGACTACTAATCGCGCGGTACGGCTGATCAAGGCTCAAAACGGTCGCACGCAGACGGCGGTGGGAGATCGAGCAAAGGTCATCGAGATCGGCCCCTTGAGGTTGGAAGAGTTTCAAAGTGCGCAGCGCGCTCTTGCCAATCACAAAATTCACTTCCAGCAAGGCGCGGAGTACGCAGTGGACTACCGTGCGCCTTGGGTACTTCGCACGATTTACGACGATGCAGCCAGTAACCCACGGTACCAAGACCCTGACAGCGCCATGCTTCTTCCTCCGATGCTTGGCTTGGAGCTTGTGCAAGCTGCGCGCCGGAGCTACGCCCATCAGGCGGACCTGCTTCGCGGCTATCGGGTGCTCGCGCGTTGCACTCTTGCCGATGAGGGCGCCCGTTCGGCCGAACTGGCCTTGGCAGCATCGAATGGGTTCGTCGTGCGACAAGATGCTCTTTCCGACGAAGCTCGCCATGCGGTGGCCGAACTCAAATCCCAAGGTGCCGTGCGCACCTATCGTCACGCAGGCAGTGAAGATGTCGTGGTACCGACCATTCCTGCCGCATTCCTTTCGGAACTTGCCGATGCCGCAGGCGACGAACTTGCGCACCGCGCCGCAGTAGACCCGCAGGAAGCCGGCACTTGGCTTGGCAACCGCTTGGCCGCTGTTTATCTCGGGGACTTGATTGGTGCGCAGGCGATTCGCTGCATGGCGGAGAAAACAGGTGGATTCAGTTCTGGAATCATCGACGGCCTTCTTGCCATCGAGCCCACGGAGGTGCCCGTCGAAAATGCGCTGGTCGCGACGGCTGCACCGGACGGTCGGTTGATTCATCTGAAGGTAGAAGGTGAAAAGGCCTGGCTGTCCAATCGCCATGGCGACGTTATGGGCGAATCCATCGATCTCGGAGAGGAGCGTCCGCACATGCTTGGTAACACGGCGGCTTGGATGATCCTTGGACAACTTGCTAGGCTTCCCGCAACGGCGGTTGGCGATGACAGCCAACGCATAGACGCGTTTGTTTTGCTGAACATCGGCCAGTGTCCATTTCCATTGTTACGCGCAAACGAAGAGGGACTGGGCCATCTTGTGCACGACCTCGGCGACCACGGTCGCGTCCTTTGCCACGATCAAGGCCCCGTCGAGACAGCAACACACGCGATGGCCGATTTATTTTCACGTCCGTGGACACACGCAGACGAGTGGGTGGATGCCGCGATCGAAACCGGGTCTCTACCACTTTTGCATCGTTTGACTATTGCGCTGCGCACCGTGCAACTGCGCACCATACCTGATCTTTCCGAATGGGCCGATGTGACGCTCAAGGAGCGCGTTCTCCCCACGCTCACCGCCGCCCTTCGAGCGTCAGTCGGCGGCGAAGACGTAGGCGTACATTGACCACAAGCATATATGCCCCTGGACGCCCTGGCGTTTCGCCGTCGGACTTACCGGCTGCGCGAGTTCGAGTATCTGGTGGCGAAATTCCTCCGGTATGGAAGTCTGGATTTGGGCATGGTGAACACCTTGTTTTTGAAGGATGGGGAGACCACGGAAACGGGGCAGTTTCAATCTCGATTTATGACTGCCAGGTGCTTGTAATCTATGCGTGCGATGTTGCTCTCTGAATTTCCAATTTCTGTGCTCGAACTCCATACTTGGTCGTGCTGGCGAAGGTTTTGGAAGCGGCCGCCAGCGCTTGTACGGAAGCGGTGTGAAGCTTGGTGCGAGCTATTGGGACTCAAGGAGGCGGAAAAAAATGTGCGCCTCAACACTCCGAAATCAAAGATTTTTGAGGACTCACGCCGTCGATGGGACATTCTGGACGGTCTTGATCGCGGCAACTTTACTTTGCGGAGCCGCTTTCCGGTCGCAGCCTGGGGCGCTAAGGAGGCTTTCCATAGTCCTTATGGATCGCTAGTGCAAGTGACGATGGTGCCTCACTTTGAATGCGATGCAAGCGATATAGAGGGAATCTCCTCAAGTAAATCGGCAGACATGCCGCACGAAAGTGTGGATGTCTTTGGTGCCTACTATATTGATGAGCAGAATCGATATGCTAGAAAAGGAAAGCCCCCGCTCAGACTGGATGATGCGAGCTTAAAAGAGCTTTGTTCACATGGCGAAATCCGGCTACTGCACGGACGTGGCTCCGACACGTTTAGCGTGCGAGCTTGGGATGGCCGTTTGTTCATTGACAACAGTGGCGGATCTCACCATCTCGCGGGTGCCGTGCATGTCGCCAAACGTATTGGCGCGCGCATTCCCCTCTCCTCGAAACTCTACCTCTACCAGCTCAACCATTTGTCTGTGCAATGGCTGCTCGATGGATTTTATCTGGTATTGCTCCCCAATGATTTGGCCAGACAGATGCTATGGACTGTGAAGAGCCTGGTAGGTTCTGGTTCAAACATGGAGTTCCCATCTGTACTGGCCGAAGGCACGCTTTTGGCATTTCCTCGGGGTTCGCAAATAGCCGAGTGCGTGATGGCAGAACTATTGAGTCAGGGTCACCATGATTTAGGCAATGATTTGAGGGAGGCGCTGACTGCTCAACAGCGGTACTTGACTGAATCGACGACTCCATGGACAAAACTATTTTCATCCCCAACCTGCTGACGATGCTCTAAATGCGTGTGGTCACATCGTTAACCGCCGAGCACCTGATCGGTAACATTGTCGGCTCATACTGGCACCGCCTCGGCAAGAACAGTCGCCCGGTATTTCTCTGGCAGGGCTTTCGGGGTCAGCACGTTCACCGGCACACCGAGTTGTGCAAGCCTTATTGGTGTTTGTTATCCGCACTAAAAAGCAATAAGCCCCGTTATAAATACGGTATATTTTACGGTATGAATATAATATAAAAAAATAAAATATAGTAAACTCAATGTGCTTATATATTAATTCGATTCCGACCCTCGCCGATAACCCGCAAGAAGGTAAGGCTTGCGGGTTTTTTATTTCCTCACGCTGTATTAAACCTCAAAACACCAGCATGATGCTGATACCACATCAACAGCTCAGCAATGATGCGCTGCAAGGCGTAATCGAGGAATTCGTGACGCGCGACGGTATTGATTACGGCGAGTTTGAGACCCCGCTGGCGATCAAGGTCGCTCATGTAAAAATGCAGCTCGATCAGGGGGGGCTGGTCATTATCTTTAACGAGGATGAAGAAAGCATTACTATTGTTTCCCGAAAACAACTACCGCCTTTTTTGACGGAAAACTGAAAGTTCTGGCTCAGCATGCATGTTTGCCGGACGTTGATGGCGACATGAAGCTTTTAAGCGGCGCATGCCAATCAAAACCCTGCAAAAACCTGAACCGGCGGGATTATGCGTGTCTGGAGCGATTTAAAAAAACTTTTAACGGGCGGTGGTCTTCTGCTTTTGTCGATGGCTGCATGCGTGGCGTGTACTCCTGCGTTTCATCGGACGGATGCAGCGGTCATGCCTGCAAGCCTGAAATCTTCTCATTTTTCCGCCAAAGATCAAGCTGTGCTGCCGGTTCGCCGCTGGTTGCCGGAAAACGGGCAAATTAAAGCAGTGATAGTGGCGGTTCACGGCTTTAACGATTACAGCAATTTTTTTGATAGCGCAGGCCGTTACCTCAGTCAACGAGGTATCGCCTGTTACGCTTACGACCAACGCGGCTTCGGTTTCGCGCCCGGTTGGGGGTTGTGGGCCGGCGCTGATGCCTATGGCGACGATCTGACGGACTTTAGCAGGGAGGTTCGTAAACATCACCCCGATGTTCCGCTTTATGTGCTCGGAGAAAGCATGGGAGGAGCGGTGGTCATCGCATCGATGACGAGCTGGAATCCGCCCGATGCCGATGGCGTTATCCTGGTGGCTCCGGCAGTCTGGGGAAGAAAAACCATGCCCTGGTACCAAAGCCGTTTATTATCCGTTGCGACAGCCGTCATGCCCGAGCTTCGTTTGACAGGTGAAGGTTTGCGCATCATGCCGTCCGACAATATCGATATGCTGAGAAAATTCAGCCGCGACCCCAAGGTGATCAAAGCCACCCGTATCGATACGATCAGCGGGCTCACTGATTTAATGGATGCCGCGCTGGATAGGGCGGGCGATATAAAATTTCCTGCCATGGTTTTATATGGCGAGAAAGATCAGCTGATTCCAAAAGAGCCGATGACGATGATGCTGGAAAAAATGCCGCCAGGCACGCAAGTGCGGATTTATCCGCAAGGCTATCATATGCTGTTGCGCGATCTTCATGCGGATATTCCCTTGGCAGATATTCTGGCTTGGATCGAGCGGCGTCAGCCTCTAAATTCCACGATGCATTAAACTGGATAATCGGGGCTGTCCGGCCGGTGAATAATTGGTGAGCGGCTAACAATAAAACCCTGGCAATTTTCGCATGGTTTTTTTATTGACGCGAAGGGCTGCGTTCGAGTTCGGCGGCGTTTTCCGTTTTGTGTTCTAACCCCACTGCGGAAGCCGGTTGTAAATCGCGTATTCATCGGTGTAAACCTGTGTGTCTGGCGCAATGGTCGCCTGGATGATGGGCTGAATTGAGGTTTGCCGAACATTTTCCATCATCCGTATTACGACTTCGCCACTGCGTTGAATCATTACGAAAACCGGCGGCTTTTCACTCGCCAATGTGCCGCGTCCGCGAGCGCCTTGCAACGGGCGACGCCGGCCTGACCGGCCCGCCCTGAGTACCGCATCGGGATGGCCTTTGTGGCCTGCCGCGATATAGACCTCATCGCACTCCACTTCACCTGATAACGTTACCGGCGTTTTTTTAATCAACCCTTCCCCGTAACCGGCTGGTCATTGACTGAACATCGTCTTTATTCAAATCCGGTTCTTTGGCTATCTGCTGGTTGGATAGATTTAACCACATGAAGTATAAGTATAAAATCCATGTTTTTAACGGTTGATGATGGCCCTCTAAAATCGTTCCGGTTAAATAGTAGAGCATATGTCCACCTATAGAGAACTGCAGAAACAAATCGCCGTACTCACCGCACAAGCTGAGGCAATGAAAGCAAAGGTGTTGGCCGAAATAATTGCCGTTCTCAAAGAGACAATACAGAAATACGGCATTACTGCCGCTCAATTGGGTTTTCGTGCGGAAGATCGCAAGTCCTCGTCCGTTTTTTAGCGGCGCAGTTCTGCGGTCCAGGAACCGACGCTACCAGGGGCGGTGCCGGGCGACCGCCAAAGTGGTTACAGCATTACTTGCAGCTTGGCCGTAGCAAAGAGGAGTTCAAAATTTAGTCAACAATATGAAAATAATATGCACCAATTCTGTGCGTTGACAGCCGGCTCCCTGTTTAGCCCCCCGTTTTTATTTTTGTGCTCTACAGGACGCATTAATGCTGGAGCCATGTACTACGGCCTGTAGCGCACTCCCTGCGCTAGAGCTTGAAAAGGCCTGAATCCTGTTCGGGGGTTCCGGCCTTTTTGCATAGGGCTATTCAAACAGGGATTATCATGCTCCGAGGGGGATGGTGCGGAACATGGCACCGTTCTGCGGTTTTACCTGGGAACGAGGTCTCAGCCAACCATGATTGCAATGACTTCAAATGCCGTGGTTTCAGTGCCTGCGTTGCCATAACTGGCTGCACTTTATTGGTGCGTATAATTGTGGCGCATTTGATGGCAAATATGCCAATCGCTTAATACATGTCTGATTTATAGTGTGGTCTGCTTATTGCATCACTGCCGGGTATGAGCCATCAACATCGTGTTTTTTTCCTGCGACGCATACTGGACAACCTGACGGATGCCGTTTTGTTGTTTGATGCCTCGCTGTCGCTTGTGTATATCAATACGCCTGGCGAAGTGCTGTTTGCCGTCAGCGCCAGACAGATTCTCGGACTCAAGGCGCAGCAGGTATTTTTGTTTAGCAATCAGGGAATAGAGAGCGACCTGCTGCGAGCGATGGAAAGCGGCGTTACATTGACGCGCCGCAATATTCTGCTGTCCCTGCCGGTGCATTCGGTCACGGTAAATGCCAGTATGACGCCGGTATTGGACGATACTGCACCGTCCCTTTTGGTGCAATTGCAGCAGGTGGACCGGCATCTGCGTATTTCAATGGAAGAGCAGCTTGTCGCGCAGCAGAACGCCTCGAAAATGCTGTTGCGTGGGCTGGCGCATGAAATAAAAAACCCGCTTGGCGGTTTACGCGGTGCCGCGCAGTTGCTGGACGGCGAATTGATTGATGCGGAGTTGCGAGAGTATACGCGCATTATTATCGATGAATCCGATCGCTTGCAGTCCCTGGTCGATCGCATGCTGGCGTCCAACAAGCCCGCCTTGAAGAGCTTGCTGAACATACATAAGGTACTGGAGCGCGTAAGGCAACTGGTTCAGGTCGAGGTGGCGTCCACCGTGAAATTGATTCGGGATTACGACCCCAGTATTCCTTTGGTGTATGGCGATAGCGATCAACTTATTCAGGCGATACTTAACGTTGTGCGTAACGCGGCCCAGGCGGTCATGAGTCATGGAGAAATTATTATCCGTACGCGCGTATGCCGTCAGGTTACGTTGAATAACAAACGCCACCCTTTGGCGGCGAAAATCGACGTGATCGATAACGGCCCCGGTGTCAAGCCGGAGCTGCTGAACCAGATTTTCTATCCGATGGTAACCGGACGCGCCGAGGGTACCGGGCTGGGATTATCCATAGCGCAGACGCTGATCAGTCAGCATGGGGGGCTGATCGAGTGTGCAAGTAATCCAGGGCACACTATCTTTTCCGTTTTTCTTCCTGTGGAGACGCAACATGAGTAATTCAGGCCAAGTCTGGGTTGTGGATGATGACCGTTCCATACGCTGGGTGCTGGAGCGGGCGTTACAGAAAGCGGGCATACTGCCGCGCTGTTTTTCGAGTGCGGGTCAGTTGCTTGACGCCCTGGAAACTTCCACCCCCGATGCCATTTTGACCGATATACGCATGCCCGGCATAGATGGTCTGGCGCTGTTGGAACGGCTTAAAGCCTCTTATCCCGCCATCCCGGTTATCATCATGACGGCGCACTCCGATCTCGAGAGCGCTGTTTCCGCCTTCCATGGCGGTGCTTTTGAATATCTGCCCAAACCATTCGATCTGGACGACGCGGTCGATCTGATCCGCCGCGCCTGCAGCCAGGGCCGGCGGCAGCGTCAGGAGCGCAGCGAGATTTCGGATCTGGCCCCAGCCAAAACCCCGGAAATTATCGGCGAGGCGCCGGCGATGCAGGAAGTATTCCGCGCTATCGCGCGTCTGGCGCGTTCGCATATCACGGTGTTGATCAACGGCGAGTCCGGCACCGGCAAGGAGTTGGTGGCAAGGGCTCTGCACCGGCACAGTCCGCGCGCCAACAAGGCGTTTATCGCGCTGAATATGGCCGCGATACCGCGCGACCTGCTGGAGTCTGAGCTGTTCGGGCATGAGCGCGGCGCATTCACCGGCGCGCAATCGCGGCGCGCCGGGCGTTTCGAGCAGGCCGACGGCGGCACGCTGTTTCTGGATGAAATCGGCGACATGCCCGCCGAGCTGCAAACGCGTTTATTGCGCGTGCTGGCGGACGGCGAATTCTTTTCGGTGGGCGCGCATACGCCGACGCGCGTCGACGTGCGCATCATCGCCGCCACGCATCAAAACCTCGAAACCCTGGTTGCACAGGGACGTTTCCGCGAGGATTTGTTTCACCGCCTGAACGTGATACGCGTGCATATTCCGCCGATGCGCGAACGGCGCCAGGATATCCCGTTGCTGCTCAGGCACTTCCTGCTGGAAGCCAGCCGGGAGCTGGGCGTGGACGCAAAGGTACTATTGCCCGACGTCGAAGAATACCTGTGCCGGCTCGATTGGCCTGGTAACGTCAGACAGCTCGAGAACACCTGCCGCTGGATTACGGTGATGGCGGCGGGGCGCGAGGTGCATCTCGACGACCTTCCACCCGAATTGCTGCAGATCCGGCAGCATGAAACCGTTGCATTGGCGGAGGGCGGCTGGGAAGCAGCTTTCAAGCGCTGGGTATACGACAGTCTGAGCCGGGGCGGACACAATGTCGCCAAGGACGCCATAGACGTTTCGGAGGGTATACTGATTACTACCGCGCTACAGTTTACGCGCGGGCGCAGACAGGAGGCGGCAAAGCTGCTGGGCTACGGCAGGAATACGCTGACGCGAAAAATCAGCGAATTGAAACTGGATGTATGACCGTCAGCCGGCCGTCATGTTTATGACCTGGTTGGCGTTCACACTAATGTGACAATGATATGCTATAAATAAATAAACCCAAACTGCTGCGCGGTCCGGTTTAGCCGGATGGAACATGCGGGTGTAAATATTTGGTAACTATTCAACTCAATTGGCCCTGCATGGAGAAAAATCAGTCATGCTGGCGGGAGAGTGCCGGTATTCTGTCGACAAGGGCGTTAACTCTGATGCCGGCCATGGGGTGGTCCGGGTTCCCCGGCAATCCCTGCCGGAACGACGCGTTGTCCAAGTCAACACGGTTGCTGAATAGTTGCAAGTTTGTTTGTTGAGTATTTCAAGTAACTAATCTGTACGCATTTATCAGGAAAGCAAAATGCCCATTAGAACATTGATCAAGAGCCAACCGAAAGCCAATTTTACCGACATACGCCCGTTGGGCAAAGACGCCAAAAATATGGCGGCGGACATACACCGTTATTTCAACTATACGCTGGGCCGCGACAAGTACTGCAAGTCAGCTCATTATACCTATAATGCGCTGGCGCTTGCAGTCAGGGACCGCCTGATGGAGGGCTGGAAAAAAACGCATTACGCTTATCGCGGCGAGAGTCCGCGTCAAACATTTTATCTGTCCATGGAATTTTTAATGGGGCGCACCCTGGGCAACGCCATGCTGAACCTGGGTTTGGAAGAGCCGATACACAAGGCCTTGCATAAGTTCGGACTCGATCTCGAAGAGCTCGCCGAAGTCGAGCATGACGCCGGGTTGGGTAATGGCGGTCTGGGGCGGCTGGCCGCCTGTTTTATCGATAGCTGCGCGACGCTGCAGTTGCCGGTAATCGGCTACGGCCTGCGTTACGAATACGGCATGTTTCGTCAGCGTATCGATAACGGATACCAGGCTGAAGAACCCGATCACTGGTTGCGCGCCGGTAACGTCTGGGAACTGGAACGGCCTGAGTTAACGGTCCGTGTCCATTTCTACGGACACACGGAAACCTATGCCGATCACGCGCATCACCGGCGGTTGCGCTGGGTGGAAACGCAGGATGTCCTGGTTGTCCCCTATGATATTCCGGTACCCGGATACCGCAACGATACGGTTAATACCTTGCGCTTGTGGAAAACGGTCGCGACCGACGAATTTGATTTGAACGAATTTAACGCCGGTGATTATGCCGGTTCCGTTGCCGGCAAAAACAGCGCTGAAAATATCTCCATGGTGCTGTATCCGAACGACGCCAGCGAATGCGGTAAGGAATTGCGTTTGCGCCAGCAATACGTGCTGGCGTCGGCCAGTTTGCAGGATGTCGTGCGTAAGTGGGTGATTCGCCATGGGCATGGTGAGGATTTTACTCATTTTGCAGAACAAAACTGTTTTCAGTTGAATGATACCCACCCCAGTATCGCAGTAGCTGAGCTGATGCGCATCCTGATGGATGAACACCTGTTGTCCTGGGATGCCGCCTGGAAAATCACGACATCAACCATGGCTTACACCAATCATACCTTGCTCCCCGAAGCGCTGGAAAAATGGTCGGTCGGTTTGATGCGTTATCTGTTGCCGCGCCTTATGGAAATAATTTTTGAAATCAATGCGCGGTTCCTGGCCGAGGTTGCGCAGAATTGGCCGGGCGACAGCGAACGTCTGGCGCGCATGTCTCTGATAGAGGAAGATGGTGATCAAAAGGTGCGCATGGCCTATCTGGCTATCGTTGGCAGTTATTCCGTCAATGGCGTGGCCGAGTTGCATTCCAACCTGCTTAAACAGGGATTGTTCAAGGATTTTTATGAGTTGTGGCCTGACAAGTTCAATAATAAAACCAATGGAATAACGCCGCGGCGCTGGCTGGGTGGATGCAACCCCAAGCTGGCGGAATTGATAACGGCCAACATCGGCGATGGCTGGACGCACGATCTGACGGAGTTGAAGAAACTGGCTCCGCTGGTCGACGACGCGGCGTTCCGCGAGCGTTGGCGCACGGTTAAACGCGTCAACAAACAACGGTTGCTGGAGACTATCCATGCCAGTTTCGAGACGGTGGATGCAGCGAGCGGTGCTTCGGCACGCAGCAGCTCGGGAGAATGGGAGGATAGCGGCAGCTTGGGTTTGCATCTGACTGTCGGGGTGGACGCCATGTTCGATGTTCAGGTCAAACGCATACATGAGTATAAACGCCAACTCCTGAATGTTTTGCATGTGATCCACTTATACGATCGCATCAAGCACGGCGAGATTGCGAACTGGACGCCGCGGTTGGTGCTGTTTGGCGGCAAGGCGGCGCCCGGCTACGCCATGGCCAAAAAAATTATCAAGCTCATTAATAATGTTGCGCATATTGTGAACCACGATCCGGCGACAGCGGGTTTGTTGAGCGTCGTGTTTTTGCCGAATTACCGTGTGTCCGCCATGGAGGTAATCGCCGCCGCCGCCGATCTTTCCGAGCAGATATCGACTGCGGGCAAGGAAGCGTCGGGTACCGGTAATATGAAGTTCATGATGAACGGCGCGTTAACCATGGGAACGCTGGACGGCGCCAATATTGAGATACTCGAGGAAGTGGGAGGTGATAATTTCTTTTTATTTGGATTGACTGCGCAGCAGGTTGAAAAACTGAGGCCGCATTACGATCCCAGGCATATCATTGCCGACGATGACGATTTTTCACGCGTCATGCATTTGCTGGAGTCCAGTTATTTCAACCAGTTCGAGCCGGGGATTTTCGATGACATTATTAATGTGATCAAGAGTCCGAAGGATCCGTGGATGACTGCGGCCGATTTTCCCGCTTACGTTCAGGCGCAACGCCATGCGGCGGAAGCATTTCTGGATGTAGATCGCTGGACGCAGATGAGCATACTCAATTGCGCCGCCAGCGGGAAATTCTCTTCCGATCGCACGATTGCCGAATACAACCGGGACATCTGGAAATTGACGCCGGTGAAACCGGTTGGAGATCAGGAAATCTGATTTTTACACCGTCGTAGTTTTTTGTGTTCGACATAATTCTGTACGAGCCGGAGATACCTCCGAATACCGGAAATATCATCCGGCTCGCCGCCAATATGGGGGCCGGACTTCATCTGATTCAGCCGCTCGCCTTCGAGCTTGATGACAAGAAGTTAAGGCGGGCAGGGCTGGATTATAGAGAGTGGGCGAGAGTCCGGGTGCATGCCGGTCTGGATGCCTGTCTGCAGACGCTGGAAGCTGTCCAGTTGTTTGCATTGACCACCAAGGCTGCAAGATGTTATTCCGACGCGTCGTTTGTATCGGGAGCGGCGTTTTTATTCGGTCCGGAATCGAGAGGCTTGCCCGGCAGGGTATTGGAGGCTATGCCTGAGTCCTCGCGATTACGGGTTCCAATGGTTGCTGAAAGCCGTAGCCTGAATCTTTCCAATACGGTTGCAGTAGTGCTTTACGAAGCCTGGAGACAGAATGGGTTTGCAGGCGGGGTTTAAGCAGCGGACGATTCGGCTGGTGGAATGAATCAGCGCTTTCCTGACTCGTCCATCCGCTCTTGGATCGACCTCGCACAAAATCCTCGGCTGAAACTTTGTAGGTGCGCGGACTACGGCGCCTGAATAGTTTTGGGGTTTTGTCAGGGTTGAGGTGCAGGTACAGCGTAGACAGCTTTAAATTGGATATATATGCTTTTTCTGTTCGCTTTTCGGTAAACTCGGGGCGAACGGGTTTCATTATCCCGACAGCATGACGGTCGGTCCAGCGGTCAGCCTCTCAATTTGTTCTCAGGTTTCTGCTCTCTCATCAATAAGTTATGCGCCGCCTCTCTGGGGGTAAGGCCTTCGTGCAACACCTTGTAAACCTGTTCGGTGATTGGCATTTCCACGCCATGCTGTTGCGCAAGCCGGTAAATGCCGGCGCTGGCGTCTATGCCTTCGATTTCCTGACCGATGCTTCGAATCACGTCGTCAAAAGGCAGTCCCTTGCCGACGCCCAAGCCGAAACGCCGGTTTCTTGACTGGTTGTCGGTGCAGGTAAGAATAAGATCGCCAACGCCGGCCAGTCCCATCAGCGTTTCCGGTCTCGCGCCCAGGGCCAATCCCAACGGCATCATTTCCGCCAGTCCGCGCGTAATCAGTGCGGAACGGGCATTGGCTCCGAATCCCAGCCCCTCGGCCATGCCTACAGCGATGGCCAGCACATTTTTGATTGCGCCGCCGAGTTGCGCGCCTATCATATCGGTGGTGGTGTAAGCGCGAAAGGCCGGCCCATGCAGCATCGAAGCGAGTTCCATGGCAAAGCTTTCATTTTCCGAGGCTACCGTCGCTGCGGTGGGTTGATCGTTTGCAACTTCTCTGGCGAATGTAGGGCCGGAGATAAAGGCAAAATCTCTGCCCTTTCCCAATTCTTCCCTGGCGACGATGTGCAGAAGTTTTCCGCTCGACAGCTCGATGCCTTTGGTCGCCCAGGCAACACGGGTAATATCGCCGATCAGTGGGGCAATGGCTTGCAGGGTTTCACGGAAAGAACGGCTGGGAACGACTATCAGTATGGTGTGGTTGCAGGAAGCCGCTACAGCGAGATCGGATGTAACGGTCAGGTTGTCGGGAAACGCCGATTGCGGCAGGTAACGTTCGTTGCTGCGGTCTTTATGCAGTTGATCCATGTGCGTTTGCTGGTGTCCCCACAGCGTAACCTTCAGGCCGTTGCGCGCCAGCAAAAGCGCGAGCGCGGTTCCCCACGAACCCGCCCCGAGTACCGTAATGCTGTTGTTATCCGGATCCGAGCGGCAGATTCTGTCAGCCTCGCCTGCAACCTCTATATATGGTCTATTGTGCATGATATATGCCGTTGATCCGGGCAGGCTGCCCCTTCATCAGTTAAGCGTTTTGTTGTGAAAGGCCGCCGTATTCCCTGCCTGCCCTTCTTCCTGAAGCTTTTGCATGTGCTGCATGTAAAGCGCATCAAAATTAACCGGCGCCAACAGCATCGGCGGAAAGCCTCCTTTGGTAACGAGATCCGATACGACCTCGCGTCCATAGGGGAATAGAATGTTGGGGCAATAGCTGCCGACCATCTGCGACAATTCCTGCTGGTCGAATCCGGAAAGCGTAAATACGCCGGCCTGGGTGATTTCGGCAAGGTAGGCGGTAGCTTCCGCTATTTTGACGGTAACCGTGATGGTTAACGCGACTTCGAACAGGTTCTCCTGTAATATCTGGGCGTTGCTGGCAAGACTGACCTCTACTTCCGGCTCCCATGCATGGGTGAAAATGGCAGGAGAATTGGGTGTCTCGAAAGAAATGTCCTTGATATACAGTTTCTGCAATGCAAAATTTTTTTCTTCATCGGCCATAATTTGTCGGTGTCCTTGGGTTGTGGCGGCTGTATAGCCGGGTTATTTTTTACGTTTCCTGTTGATCGGAAGTTTGGCGTCCTCCCATGCGAGCATACCGCCTTTCATGTCGTAAACCTGTGTAAATCCTGCCTTATGCAGTTTTTTGCAGGCACTGGCGGAGCGGGTGCCCTGCTGGCAGGTAATGATAACCGGAGTCTGTTTATGAGGTTCCAACTCGAAGAGTTTTCCGTCCAAAGACGACAGTGGTATATGCAGAGCGTTTTCGATGTGTCCCTTGGCAAACTCGGCAGTTTCCCTGACATCAATAATAATGGCATCGTCGCTATTCAGCAGCGCTACGGCGCCGTTAGGCGTCGTAGTCCGGTAGCGGCGGGTAAGGCTGTCGAAAATATCCTGTACCAACAGCAGGGTGACTATAAGCAGGCCGCCTGCGAGCATCCAGTGATTGCCGGCAAATTCCAGTATTCTTTCTATATTCATGGTTTATTTTTGTTTGTGGGTATTCGGATGCTTTCCGGGACCGGCGGCTTTTCCTGGTCTAATTCTTGCAAAACAGCTCTTTGAGTAGTTGTATTAGCCTGAGGGTTCCGGGGTCCTTGATAAAATAAAAAACCTTGTTGGCGTCCTTGCGCGTGGAGAGTATGCCTCGTCCACGCAACACTCCCAGGTGCTGGGAAATATTGCTTTGCGATGTACCCACCTTATCGACGATGTCCAGAACACTGAGCTCGTCTTTACCCAAGGTGCATAGAATTTTCAGCCTGAGCGGGTGCGACATGCTTTTCAAGCATAGGGCCGCTTCCTCTACATCGGCATCATTGGTAATGATGGGTATGCTGGGCATGTTCACGTCGGGCAGATCAGGTATTATAGTATAACAGAGTAGGTTGCGATGAGTCAGGCTTCGGAAGCGGGGCTCTGCAAGATTACCGCTGCAGTTAAAAAAGCATTATACTTGAACGCTATAACTGACGGAAATAAATGCTACTGATTTTAAGGGCAACTATTCTGATCGCGCTTATGCATGCGCCTGCCGCATTTGCAGGCGAGGGCGGTCTGCTCGACCGGGTAAAGTCCAAAATCAGTGAGTTGCGATCCTTGCTTCGAGGCGCTGAATCCGACGAAAGTCCTTCGGTGGCTCAATTGAGAGATATCGAGCGCCGCTACGGCGACGCAGCGCGTTTATCGGCCGAGCTGAAGACCAAACTGGATATGCAGACTGAAACCTTGCGTATGCTCAGGCAAAAAAAAACGCGTTTGGGCGGCAAAGTGCTGGAGCACGACCGCGAATTGATGGTTCAGGCGCGCGCCGCCTATCGTTTGGGAAAACACGAACAGCTTAAATTGTTGTTGGGGCAGCAGGACTTCTCCGTGTACGGACGCATGTTGGGGTATTATGCCGCATTGACACAGGCGCGTATGCGTGAAGTGCAAAAGCTTAAGGATATGCTGGTCAAAGCCGATGCGCTGGAAACGGCGATTGTAGCGGATACCGGCAGATTAGAGGAAACGCGCTTCCAGCTCCATGCTCAGATCGAACAGTTGCAACAGATTAAAATAGCACGGCAGGAAATCGTTGCGCGCCTGCACAAGGACCCGGCAAACAGGGCTCGGGCCGAGGAACTGGCGACCAGCGGTAAGCGTCTGCAATCCGTGCTGGGCGACATAAAACCCGGCGAGACCGCGGAAGCAGCGCCGGGCGCGGGCTGGCCTGTAAATGGCCGCATATTGGCAAACTATGGCGCACAGCGCGACGGCGGGCGCTGGGATGGCGTATTGATTGGCGCGCCGGAAGGCAGCCCGGTGCGCGCGGTTTCCAATGGGCAGGTGGTTTATTCCGACTGGTTGCGCGGTTACGGCTTGCTGATTATCGTAGATCACGGCAACCGCTACATGAGTTTGTACGCGTTTAATCAGACGCTCTACAAAAAAGTGGGCGAGCAGGTGCGCAAGGGCGACGTACTGGCGCTGGTTGGAAACAGCGGTGGAAATGAAAGCCCCGGTCTGTATTTCGGCTTGCGTCAAAACGGCCGTCCGGTTGACCCGTTGCAATGGTGCGCGCAGAATTAAGCTGAATAATATGGTTAGGATATGGTCGAGAATAACTTCCCGGTTCGTGGTGAGCTTGTCGAACCATGAACGGCCCTTCGATAGATTCAGGGCAATGCCCTTCGACAGGCTCAGGGCGAACGGAGTTGATGGCTGATTCCGGAGGTTATTTTTTACCATATCCTTTAAGAGTTTTCTTTCGATGAGTTTATTGACGAGAATTATGTTGATGCCGAACACAAAGAGTGTGCGTTTGATTGGATTGGGAATGGCGCTTGGCGTTGCGGTTACCTGCGCAGGGTTAACTTTTGCCGACGATCCCGCCGACAGTAATTTACCTTTTGAAGGCTTGAAAACCTTTTCCGAGGTGTATGGAAGAATACGCCAGGATTATGTCGAAGCCGTTCCCGACAGTAAACTGCTGGAAAATGCGATTCGAGGCATGCTGGAGGGGCTGGATCCGCATTCCACTTACCTGGATCAGGAGCAATACAACGAATTAAAGGTCGGTACCACCGGGCAGTTTGGCGGTCTGGGCATTGAAGTCGGCATGGAGAACGGTTTTGTGAAGGTCATTTCGCCGATAGACGACACACCGGCGCAAAAGGCGGGCATCAAGGCGGGCGACCTGATCATTCGTCTGGATGACAAGCCGGTGAAGGGCTTGAGTCTGAACGACGCGGTTAAACTCATGCGCGGCGAGCCGGGCTCAAAAATTGTTTTAACCGTGGTGCGCGAAGGGCTGGAGCAACCGCTTAAAATCGACATAATACGCGACATTATCAAGGTTAAAAGCGTCAAAAGCCGAATGCTGGAAAAAGGCTACGGCTATGTGCGCATCAGCAGTTTCCAGGCTAAAACCGGAGAAAACGTAGAAGACGCGGTTGAAGACTTGAAAAAGGACGGGCCAATGAGCGGGTTGGTGCTCGATCTGCGCAACAACCCGGGCGGGGTATTAAATGCCGCCGTATCGGTCAGTGACGCATTTTTGAACGACGGACTGATCGTCTATACCGATGGGCGCATCGAAGACGCCAAGATGAAGTTCAACGCCACTCCGGGCGATATACTCAATGGCGCGCCGATCGTGGTGTTGACCAACGCCGGTTCGGCTTCGGCTTCAGAAATTGTGGCAGGAGCGTTGCAGGATCATAAACGCGCCATCATCATGGGCGAGAAAACCTTCGGCAAGGGCTCGGTGCAGACGGTATTGCCTACCAGTAACGGCGGCGCGGTCAAGTTGACCACAGCGCGTTATTACACGCCATCGGGACGCTCGATTCAGGCTGAAGGGATTACGCCGGATGTTCCTATTTCCAAGGTCAAGCTGGAAATGGCGCAGCAATCCGAATTTGGTCCGCTGAAAGAGGCAGATTTGCACAATCACCTTGGCAATGAAAAAGCGGTCAAAAAAGACGGAGTAAAAGCCGACGACAAAACCGAGGATGCATTGGCGGTACAGGATTATCCGCTGAATGAGGCGCTTAACCTGCTGAAAGGAATTAATATCGTGCGCCAGCACTGATTCCTGAGGGGATTCATTTTTGAACCCGTCTCCTTGCAGGGATAGGGATTTACAAAAGTCCTTTCCCCCAATGGCGTAGACGGATTATTGCAAGGCATGCCTTGCGCGGCCCGTAGCCGGACTGTGTGCAACACGGTCCGGATGCGCGGGGCTTGTTGGGGAACGAGAGGGTTGCAAAAACAATCGCCTGTGGAGTTGTGTAGATGCCTATGGCTTGCAGGAGATGTGGCGAGTGTTCCTTAAGATGTTTTCTTGATCCAGCTCAACTTCCTTTTAGTCAGCTAACGGCATACTGTTCGCCTGCATGCCTTTATGCAGACCACTCACACAATAATGAGGAGAGCAAGCTATGTCACTGATTACTTGGACGAAAGAGCAGTTTGGCACCAATGTTACCGTAGCTGACGACCAGCATAAGGTTCTTTTTGGCATGTTGAACGATCTGGATGCGGCCGTAGGCGCAGGCGATCGTTCCGTCATAGGCGCCAAGCTGGATGTCCTGCTCAAATTTGTAGTCGATCATTTTGCCGAGGAAGAGCGCTTGATGCAATCAACTTCTTATCCTGATTTCACTGCGCATAAGGCCGAGCATACCAAGCTGCTGGGAACCTGCGGCGATGTGGCTGCAAAGTTCAACCGTGGCGAGTTGCAAATTACTCACGACACCACTACGTTTGTAAAAGACTGGCTGGTGAATCATATCCCTGCTGTTGATATGAAGTATGGACCGCATTTGAATAGCAAAGGCATTAACTGATAGGCGTGTTTTAGCGCATTGCTTGGCCCGCTCTCGCCCCTTCGTCGTCGGGGCGAGCGCGGGCAATCGCTCACTGACCCGCGGTGTTCGGCGCGTTGCTTTCCACCCGATTTACAGCCCGATGCAATACGGCTTCCAGGTTGTCCAGGCCAACATCAGCCCAATGGACGGGCATTCCCAGCTTTCCTCCGATTTCCTGCGCCTGCGTAGTGAAATCTCCGGAGCAGGGCGTGCGTAAACATAATAAGTACTTGCTGCTGATCTGAAATATTTCGCGCACCACATCGGGCTTGCCGCCGAAGGTCTCGCCTATTACCTCGTCCCAGCGCAAAGCCCAGTCTTCCATCAGGAAAAATGCGCCTTTGGACAATTCATCCATAAACATTGCTCTGCCCAGCAACATTTCCACGCAGTTTTGCCCTTCGGTGCGAAAAGCGTGTGCGGCTTCCAGCAGATTTTCCATGCGCGGATGACAACAACCGTAAAATACGGCGATGTCGCGCCCCTTGTTGCGTTCGAAACCTCGTTGCAGCGCATACTCCAGGCGCTCGAAATTGACATGCAGGGAAGAATCGAGAAAATCCGTATCCACCAGCCAGTCGTTTTTTTCAATCAGAAATCGAATTTCTCGCTGCAGGATACCGCAACCGAGCAACACGCTGTTTTTGTTATTCATGGCGCCACATAATCCGCACGGCCAAATTCTTTTGCCGCCGCGATCATCGCCATAATGTTTTTCTCTGGAATGCCATATGGCATCACTACCGTGCCAAAAAAGAACTTGTGTCCCGTCCGTAAGCCGCCCTGCACGATACGCTTCACTTCGGCGCGAATCTCGTCCGGAGACCAGTCGATCAGTCTGATATCGTTAATCACCCCGGCGCACAACCCGCGCCCATTGATGATGCGCATGGATTCGCCGATGTCTTCGAGCGGGCCGGGGTAATAGGTTTGTATTCCTACCTCGCGTATCACCTGGTCAGCCACGCTGTTAAGGCGTGCGCCGCCGACGTAATAGACCACGCCGTCAACTCCGCCCGGTTCGAGGTCGCGCCGCATCCATTTGAGCGACAAATCCTGAAACAGCCGCATCGAAATGATATCGGTCGAACCGTAAGGATCTGCATACACCAGAACGTCGGCTCCGGCCTGACGATAGGCCTCGATTTCCTTGCGGAAAAAATCCGAGCATTTTTCCAGCAGCAGATCGCGTACGTCCTTATCGCCTATCATCAGCAGTTCCATCCACTTTTCCATGCTCATCAGAATGGCGGGGAGCGACATTGATGCGGTGAGATAGGCGCAGATGGGTACTTTTCCGCCCACTTCGCGCTTCAGGATATTCAGGCATCTGGCGGTTTCGGCGAAAGCCGGAAGCACGCTGATGTCATCCGGCACCTGCAGTCTGGCTATGTCGTCATAAGACTTGATGATAAAGTCTTCCACATTGGGCGGACCGTCCTGTGCGTAGCGGATTTTTTCGCATCCGAGCAGTTCAGCCTCCTTGCCCACGTAAAACAGACTCCAGACGTTGTCGTGGCCGAATTTTTCCAGCATTTTGAGCTGCGCTTCCGCTACGTTTTCGCCGCTGGAAAAGTATTCCTCAATCGACAAGCCCAATTCGCGCGCGCCCTGGTCAAGCAGGTTGCAGAATACCGGGATATGATCGATGATTTTGCCGTTGACCGCCGCTAGCAGTCTCTCCATGCTAGTTGTCATTGCGCTTAACCTCTTCGATGCAATCCATAATGATCCTGGAGGCCGATACGCCGTTTTCGGCCCAGCCATCGGCCTCTACGAACTTGTATAAGTTCGTATCGTAGCGAAAAGGGGCACCGCCCACCACCAATTTGATTTTAGGTTCCAGTCCGCGCTCCCTTAGCAGTCTGCGTACTTTGAGCGCGCCGTTTTCTCCCCGGGCGGTATGCACCATCATAGCGGATACACCGATTACCTGCGCATTGCGGGCTATGGCCTCATCGACAAACTTTTCTGCCGGCACATTCACGCCCAGATCGATCACCGATATCATCTGCGCCTTCAGACAGCCGATAACTATGCGCTTGCCCAAAGTATGCAGATCGCCCGACGCCGTGCCTATAACTACACAACCAATGGGTTCGGGCGGTGTTTTGAACAGAAGCAGCATTTTTTCGGTAACATCCGCCGCAATTTGGGAAGTCATGAAGTGCTGGGCCAGGTTGGTGTCGAACCCTTCACTGATGGCCTTGACCATCAGATCCATACCGGGAATGACGACCTTGAAGACAATCTCCTCCGGGCTCACGCCTTGCGCAACCGCCTCCGTTACTACCTGCAGCGCGCGAACACGATCCGTATCGAACACGGCCTCA
Organism: Candidatus Methylospira mobilis; assembly: GCF_009498235.1. Taxonomy (NCBI): domain Bacteria; kingdom Pseudomonadati; phylum Pseudomonadota; class Gammaproteobacteria; order Methylococcales; family Methylococcaceae; genus Candidatus Methylospira; species Candidatus Methylospira mobilis. The sequence goes on from NZ_CP044205.1 coordinate 1,517,229, forward strand.
TTGTAGGCCTTGATTACCTCGTCCAGCATCTCAATCAACTCCCGAGTCATGATGCGTCCCGCATGGGTTGAAGATAAAGGTTTTCCACGAACAAATGTTCGAAAGCCGCATCTTCCGCCAGATTGTGTATCCTGGCAAGCGATTGCACAGTTTGCAACAACTCCTCCGCTGCGTCGGACACAAGCAGCGCCTCGCAACCCGCCAGGACGATATTGCCTTCGAGCATCACTTTGTCTGCGGCTATGCCGGGTATCAGCCCTATTTCCCGCGCATTGCCCACATCCAGCAAACGTCCGAACGCGCCGCAAACGGTCACGCGTTCCAACTCCGAAGGCCTGATGCCCGACAGCTCGCAAAGCCAGCGGATGCCGGCGGCTATCGCCGCCTTGGCGCGCTGAAACGCATCGATATCCCGCTTTCTCAGCATTATCGGCTCGTCAATATCGCTCAGTACATAACCTTCATCGATACCGTCCCGGAAACGTCCGACCTTGTCCAATTTACCGGTACGACGCAGCCAGGCTATGATGTCCACCAACCCTGAACCGCACACCCCCGCAGGCTGGACATCGCCCAGCACACTCATAGCCAGGGTTCCATTGTCATCCTGCCAGACGCGGTAAATTGCGCCGGTTTCGCCCGGCATGCCGCAGCTGATACCGCAACCTTCGAACGCAGGTCCGCCGGCTGTTGATGTCACATGGAGCAAGCGCCCGTCCCATAATGCTATCTCGGAGTTGGTGCCGAAATCGATCAGCAACGAATAAGCCGGCTGCGCGATGAGATGTGTGGCGATTACTCCCGCCAGCAAATCGGAACCGATGAAGCCGCCCAGGGGCGGCACAAAGCGGATGACGGCCGGCCCTGATACTTGCCAGACTGCGCGCAAAAAATCAACATCATCGGGCTGACAATCTATCCTTCGCGTCCAGTATTCAGTCTGTAATAGCAAATCGTAATTTTTTCCGGCCAGCAGGCTCAGCATGGCGGTATTCCCTACTATCGCAAGCTTGCCGATAGCATTGAGCCGGATGGCCGCAACGGACGCCATTTCCGCCAATGCTGCGCCGATAGCCTGTTGCGCCAGAGCGCCGATTGCCTGTGCCTGAGATAATGAATGGGAGGCTGCGGTCAAGCGCGCCAATACGTCCGTTCCGTAACCAATTTGTGGATTCAGGCCGACACGTCCGGCTATGCGTTTACCTTCTGCAAGACTCCACAGGCTAAGACGTATATGCGTCGTACCCAGATCGATCGCGACGCCGTAGGGCGCATCGCTATCGCTGCTTTGCTGCACGGGTGGATAAGCGGTCGGGGTGTATTCGTCTTCACGCAGGGCTCGCCATTGTGTCTGTGCAACGGGGGGCGCCAGAATCACGTGAAGTCCTGCGTCCGGCCTGATCTGGCAGGCCAGTCGCAAACCTTCGCCGCGATGCGGATAGGAAAGACACAAGAGTTCGCCAGTGGTGAACGGGATAGCGGCGCTTTCCGTCAATATGACCCGGCACAGTCCGCAGAGGGCCTTGCCGTCGCATGCCGACGGCAAGGGTATGCCGGCGGAAATCAGTATATCCCGCAGTGTCGGGCCGGCGCAAAATGGAATGCGATGTTCGCCATCGGCCATCTGCACCGCGATGACCGGTAACGCAGTATCGTCAGTCTGGGCGTTTCGCATATTGATGTTCATTGTAAATCTTTTCGCCGCGTGCTGGAAATCCGCGCAATGCAATAAAAGTTGCGGGGTAGGGCTGAAAAGCAGTATGGCCCTTGGCGGGGTGTTTTTTGTTCCTGGGGCGCTGCGCAGCTGACCAGGCCGGAAGATTGGCTACGCGCCCAATTTGGCGCATTAAATCTTTACCGCTACGATTTAAGATAAAAAACGCGCGCCACTCTTGCGATATTAATAGTTGGCCAGATCAACCGGCGCTTGCGGCACCTGCCAGATCTCATCGCAATATTCGCGGATAGCCCGGTCGGAAGAGAACTTGCCGGATCGGGCGGTATTGAGTATGGACATGCGCGTCCAATGATCGGCATCGTTCCACGCGGCGCCGACTCTGTCCTGGCAGGCCATATAATCGGCATAATCGGCCAGCACCAGGAAAGGGTCGGAATTGAGCAAATTTTCATACACGGAGCGGAAGATTTCCTTATCGCCATTGCTGAAGTGTCCGGACGCGATCAACTGTAAAATCTCGGCCAACTGCGGGTTGCTCTCGACAAAAGATGCCGGACGATAGCCCTCGCGCTTCACTTTTTCCACTTCGTGTACCGTCAGACCGAACAGAAAGAAATTTTCAGGTCCCGCTTCTTCCCGTATCTCGACGTTGGCGCCGTCCAGCGTCCCGATGGTGATCGCGCCGTTCATCATGAACTTCATGTTGCCGGTGCCGGAGGCTTCCTTGCCTGCAGTGGAAATTTGCTCGGATACATCGGCAGCCGGGTAGATTAACTGGGAGTTTTTTACGTTGAAATCAGGGATGAAAGCTACGCGCAGGAATCGCCGGGCAATGGGATCGTTATTCACCTGTTCCGCAACCGAGTTGATAAGTTTGATCATGCGTTTGGCCATGAAATAACCGGGCGCCGCTTTCCCGCCGAAAATGAATGCACGCTGCGGGATAATGAGCTGCGGATTTTTCTTCAGACGGCAATACAGTGAAATGATATGCAGGATGTTGAGATGCTGACGCTTATACTCATGGATGCGTTTGACATGGACATCGAACAGCCATCCGGGATCGAGTTCGATATGGGTATTTTTCCAGACGTAGTAGGCCAGACGCTCCTTGTTCTCCTGCTTGACGGCGCGCCAGTCCTTGCAAAACGCCACATCTTCCGCATAGGCTTCGAGTTTTCCGAGTTCAACCAGGCTGGTAGTCCAGCCATCGCCGATGGTGCGTGTAATCAGGCCACCGAGCTTCGGATTGGATAGCTGCAGGAAACGGCGCGGCGTGACGCCGTTGGTCTTATTGCTGAAGCGCTCCGGCCATATCTCGTAGAAGTCTTTCAAAACGCTGGTTTTCAGCAATTCGGTATGCAGCGCCGCTACGCCGTTAATGGCGTGACTGCCCACAGCCGCCAGATGGGCCATACGTACATGCTTATCGCCATACGGATCGATCAGGGACATGCGCGAGATTATGTTTTCATCACCGGGAAAACGTTGCCGAACCTGTTCCAGAAAGCGCGCATTGATTTCATAAATGATTTCCAGGTGCCTCGGCAACAGTTCGGCCAGCAAAGGCACCGACCAGGTTTCCAGCGCTTCCGGCAGCAATGTATGGTTGGTGTAGCCGAAACAGCGTTGCGTGATATCCCAGGCCTCGTTCCAGGAAAGCTGGCGCTCATCGACCAGCAGCCGCATCATTTCAGGCACGGCCAGCGAAGGGTGCGTGTCGTTAAGCTGGAAAATGAAGTACGCGGGGAAATCCCGCACCATGATATGTCCCAAATCGAGCAGGCTCAGGCGATCCTGCAGCGAGCAGGAAACCAGGAAGTATTGTTGCTCCAGGCGCAGCCGCTTGCCGACATCCGCCTCATCGTTCGGATAAAGCACCTTGGTGATGGTTTCGGAGGTAATTTTATCGTTCACCGCCCGATAATAGTCTCCATGGTTAAAAGCCTGAAAATCGAATGAGTCTATCGCCTCGGCGCCCCACAGTCGCAACGTGTTGCAGGTATTTACCCGGTAACCGAGTATAGGCGTGTCATAGGCAATTCCCCTCACCACGCGATGCGGCACCCAGCGTTTACGCAGCGGTTCCTTTCCGTCTCCGGGGTAGTTTTCGGTATGGCCGCCGAAGCCGACGATAAAGGAAACTTCAGGTTTGGCGATTTCCCAGGGATTTCCATGACGCAACCATTTATCGGTGATTTCGACCTGCCAGCCGTCCTTGATGAGCTGTTCGAAAATACCGAACTCATAGCGGATGCCATAGCCGATGGCAGGCCGCTCCAGCGTGGCCAGCGACTCCAGGTAGCAGGCGGCAAGCCTGCCCAAGCCGCCATTTCCAAGTCCGGGCTCGGCATCCAGAGCCACCAGCTCATCGTAATCCAGGCCGAGAGATACGATCGCTTCACGCACTGCCTGCTCTATCCCCAGGTTGAGCAGGTTGTTGCCAAGGTGCGGTCCCAGCAAAAACTCCGCAGACAGGTAGCAAACCATTTTCAGGCCGGGCTTGTGGTTGACATAGGTGCGCATGGAACTCAGCCAGCGATGCTGCAGCCTGTCGCGTATCGCGTAGGAAAGCGCTTTGTAATAATCGTGTTTGTCCGCGACTTCAGGCATGCGTCCGATGGAATAAATCAGATGTTCGACTATTCCGCGCTTCAGACTTCCCGTGTTCAATTCGGTACGGCTGGCTTCATCGCGTTCCGCAACCATCTCTTCCAGGTGGTTGCGGAGACGGTCTACTTCCAGATGGGTGCGAACGCGGGCAAGCAGTTCTTCGCGTTGATAGGGCTTGGTGACAAAATCCACTGCTCCCAATCCGAAGCCTTGCACTTTTTCCTCTGTTTCGGATAGTGCGCTGATGAATATTACCGGCACGTCACGGGTTTTAGGGTGCGATTTGAGTCTGTCGCATACCTCGAAGCCATTCATATCCGGCATGCGAATATCGAGCAGTACGAGCTCGGGCGGATTGCTGACGGCGGATTTCAAGGCCAGTTCCCCGTTAATCGCGGAACGCACTTCATAACCTTCATCCTTGAGCAAATCCGACAGCAGCTTTAGAGATGCCGGTGTATCATCCACGGCGAGAATGTTGCCTTTGCTTGCCATATCGACCTAATCTCCCTTAGTTGGTATCCAGCACCTTTATAATCGCAGGATAATCGAAGTTTTCCACGATACGAGCCAGCGCTTTTTGCAGTTTCGTGTCGTAAGACGCAACTTGTTCAATGACGAGCGCAATGCGTTCGCTTTCCAGGCTTTCCAGGGCGTTCTTCAACTCCTGCCGTAACGCCTTGGGTAGTATGGATAAGCTTTCCCGTGTTAGCTTCGGGACGTTTATGGTCTCGGTGCCGGGTATGTCCTTGTAAATGTATTTTACCCCTAACTGTTTGGACAGGCACTCGTAGATTTCGTTAAAGCGGTAAGGCTTGCGCACAAAATCGTCCATGCCCGCATTGAGCAGTTCGGCGCGTTGTTCCTTAAATGCCGACGCTGTAACAGCGGCAATTTTCACCTCCCTGCCGCCCGGAAGCGCGCGAATAATCTGCATTGCTTTCAGCCCGTCCATCACCGGCATTTGGCGATCCATCCAGATAAAATGCGGCCGCCAGCTCTGAAACAGCGCCACGCCCTGCTCACCGTTATCGGCCGCCTTGACCTTGAAGCCGACGGATTCCAGCAGTTTGACCAGCAGCAACTGATTCTCGACCTGATCTTCGACGATCAATATGCGGTATTCGGTCTGCCCCGGAGCCAAGCCCACCACGTCGCCTTTCTCCGCCTTCGGTTTGGCGATATCGGCTTTCGTAACTTCCGTCAACGGTAACTCGACATGAAACAGCGTACCTATGCCCGGCGTGCTTACCAGGCTGAGGTTGCCACCCATGAGTTGCACGAACTGGCGGGTAATGGTCAGCCCCAGTCCGGTCCCCTTGTTGTCGCCTCGTTCCGCCAGTTGCACGAAGGGTTCGAAGATGCGCTGCTGATCTTCCGCAGCGATGCCGGGACCGGAGTCCTCTACTTCGATTATCAGATGCGAAATCCTGTTGCTTTTCGTACCCAGGCGGATGGTCACGCCTCCCTCATGGGTAAACTTGATGGCGTTTCCTACCAGATTGATCAACACTTGACGCAAGCGGGCTTCGTCTCCGGATATATAGCGCGGAAAGCATGACGATTGGTCGATCAGCAGGCGCAGGCCTTTTTCACGTGCGCGCAGGTTCATCATGTCCGTTACTTCACGCACCATGCCGCCCAAATCGAACGGCGCGTTTTCCAGTTGCACGCGGCCGGCTTCGATCTTGGCCATTTCCAGGACATCGTTGATCAGCGTCAGCAGATGCCCGCCGCTACGGTTGATGATATCGAGGTTCTGCCGCTGGTATTCCGGAGTACGGGGATCCTTGCGCATGATGCCGGAAAACCCGAGGATGGCGTTCAGCGGCGTGCGCAGTTCGTGGCTCATATTGGCCAAAAATACGCTTTTTGCCTGATTGGCCGCTTCCGCTGCATTGCGCGCCAATACCAGATCCGCTGTGCGCTGCTGCACTTCGTCCTCAAGGTGGTCCTTATAGCGCCTCAGTTCTTCCTCGTTCCTTTTGCGCGCGGTAATGTCCGTCCTCAGAAAAAGAAAACTGGAAATATTGCCCTCATCGTCATAGATCGGCGAAGCGCTGATGAATTCCCAATATAGCGCGCCGTCTTTATGGCGGTTCTGCACCATCCCGTTCCATTGTTTGCCCGCCTCCAAACGCTTGCGGATTTCATTGAACTCGTCATCGCCGATATCGGTCGAAATCAGTTCTCGTTGCGTCTTGCCGTAAGCTTCGACGAATGCGTGGCCGGTAATTTGTGTATAGGCCTGATTGGTATAAATCAGCCTGCCTTGCAAATCGGTGATAAGCATCCCTGTAGGATTCTGTTCCACGGCCTGGGCCAGCCGGTTGATTTCGGTTTCGAACAGGTGATGATCGGTAACGTCGCGGTTGCTTACGCGCTGCCCCCGGTAGCTTCCGTCAGACCCAAACACCGGTTGGCAACAATGCGCTATCCAGCGGATTTCTCCGTCGCGACGGATGATGCGGAAATCCGCTCTGCCCGGTTCTTTGTTCGAAGCGTCGTGGCGATGGTTTTTCATCGGCAGCTTGTCGTCGGGATGGGTGATGCGTGTCAGCAGATCCGGTGTGGTGATAAATTCGTCCGGGGCGTAGCCGGTTACCCGCTCGCACGACGGCGACATATAAAGCATTTCATGGCTATTCCCCTCCCAGTACTCCCAATCGTAGGTATAGTCGGCGACGGTATGGAACCTTTCCTCTTCTTGCGCCAGCTTTTTCATTGCGTTCATTTGGCGCAGCCAAATACGGGTGAGCAAGTATGATGCGCCGGGGAAAAATAAGATGAGAAGGATCGCTGCCAAATTCTGCGCCGCGGCATCGGCATGATTCTGGAGCGAGTTAAGGCTTCGATATAGTGTAAACGCCACGGCGGCAATGACCAGCAGGTTGGTCAGGACGACGCCGGCGATCAAACGCCTGATATGGCAGGCTGCATATAAGGCGGCCCCGTTTGCATGGGCTATGTTCGGCACGTTTGATCAGCCCTCGCGGTTCTACCTGGAATGATTGACATTAGGAAGTAGAGTATGCCCATTTTCGCAATATTATCAGGCATTTGATGTGCCAGATTACGGCAATGACAGGTGTTAGTATACCTGAAAGCGTGCGGAAAATTCCGATGACGTGATTTCAAAACCGCGTTGGCTTTATTTGCCTGTCATCACTACTGCAACGCCGGTGGGAAGTAAGGCGCCTCCTTCAGGTAATTTCAGGCAATCAAGATAGGATCGATCTACAAAGCATCATGAAACGTAAGCGCTCATATTGTGATGCAATCGGTTTCCGGACCTGCGCCGTTGGCATAAGCTGTTCGTAGCTGGCCTGTCGATGAGTGAATGAACCGGGTGGGGTTGCCCGTTGTCCTTCGGCTCCGGGTCTACAGGTATGTCTGTCGAGACGCGCGGAAGCGTGTCGGTAAGTCAACTGCTCCGCGCATCCTTACCTGTAGCCCCTTTTTCAACTTCACGCCCGGCGGTGCTGAGTAGTTATAAAAATACATTAATCAACGGCACTGCCCTTCAGACCACGCCAAAAATCTTGCAGGCTAGTTCGGGTGTCTTGAGGTCGTCAATCAGGGCGTCTATAAACCTTTCGGCATATCTTTTTTCTTCTTTCCGCAGGCTCCAGTAGATACGTTCGTATGCCTGGTTGAAGTGGAGAATTTCATTAAAACCATAAGGCCGCTCAAGCTTGTAAAAAAAAGCCTGTAATTCGGTAAACTCTGGGGAATAGACCGGCAACGCTCTGATTTCATACATGGCAACCGCTCCTTAATCTAAGGTTTGAGTGACTTAAGAGGTACCGCCGAATTTGCTGGGTTCAACGGGGCTGTGCGTGCGTAGTCGGCGGGATGCAGTAATCAGGATGAGGCGGGCGTTCCGGACCGCCGCCCCCTGCCTTAAAACCGGTAGCTGAATAGTTACCGGTCATGTTTCTATTGTTAATGAGGACTCCTGACTACAACATAACCCATTTGGAGTAAATTGTTTGACAATTATAATAATACATACGGGACTGTGCCGCTGTCCGTGCGGCAGCGCGCATAGGGGCGCAACGCTTTGTAAATCGGACGTTCATGCTGTAAACGGTTACCGTGCACATCGCGAAGCGAACAGCCAACCGCCTCTCCCGCTGGGAGACGCCGGGTGAGGGAAACCGGGCATGGCGCATGCGTTTGCATGATACGGGGCGATGCTTGCGCCATGACCGGTTAAGCGGACAGCATTGGTTTTCGAGGTTACAGAAGTAAAAGGAAAGATCACAAGGATATACACATCGGAGCCGACGGGGAGTAATGAGCGGCTGTTCGGTCTACGTCTTAGCATTGCATGGCGGGCCCGCTCAAAATCAACCTTACCAGATCAGTTTGGCTATGCGTATTGGTTTTCCTGAATGCCTGTTTCAATTGCACCCGGATCGTATTGACGCTTCTACGATGCTCTTTGGCAATCGAGTCCACCGTTGACCCCATTGCCAGACCTCTGGCGATTTGAGCCTCGGCCAACGACAAGCCATACAGATTGGCCAATACCGTACTGGATAAGCGTGTGTTATTTTCAGGATCGCAGATAAACAGCACGGCGCAAGGTATTTCATAAAACGAAAGCTGCCCGCTGGGCAACGGTGTGATATGTATCCATAACGGATGTTCGGAGCCTGAGCGCGTCAATTTCATTACCGTGCCCATGCCTTGCCCCAATACCGTAGACTTGAGCTTTTTACCTCGCCGTTCCGGGAGGCTATGCCGGAATCCATATTCTTTGACCTGTTCCGGGCGTGGCGTGAAGGATAGTTTTGCAGTCATGTTGCTTACTAACTCGCTCGGCACCTTGTTTTGTGCGCAGCCGTCAGGATCCTGCCCTTTGTCGGCTGGATACGGGCTACCCATAGCGCCGCCATGCGGGCTTGAGTCGACAGCTTTGGCTTCGCCCTGACCTGGCCTGGTTTTGATGGAATCCCTGATCAGTTTTTGCAGGGCTTTCGTCTCTCGCACTGATCCTGCTGCGATTGAACCTGATCCTTTGGCATCCAGGCTGAAGCCGTCATTTCTTTCGAGTATGCTTTCTGCCGCTCTGTTGTAGAACAGAACCTTACCGTTCTGATTCAGCAGAATGGCTCCCATAGGGAGTGCGTTCAGCGTTTCCAGAGAGCAGTCGCGCAGCGTCTGCGCTTCGACCCGCTTTATATACAAATTGCAGGCCCGATGCAGGTGAGGAATTAACTTCTGGTAACATTTCGGGTCCAATTGTTCCAGAAATTCGGACCAATATACCGGTGTTTCCTCTTCGCCGTAGATTTTTTCGATGAACTGTAGTAAATCTGACTCTTTCATATTGACGACTCTCCGGCTGATTTAAGGCCTTGTTAGTCTTGATTATTCATCTTCGAGGAAACTACACAGCAGTATGCCCGCTGCCTGGACCCTCACCCGGAATTGTCATCTTGGAATGCAGGAAGAGGCAACGGTTAAAATCGAAGTAATATTTGGTATGAAATGGATATTGGAAATACCCATTATGCTTGACGGAACTACCACCATATTCTGTAGACTGTGTGCAGAAGGTGCATCCCATGGCGAATATTGCATTCGACACGCACGAGTTCATCAAAACACTGCAGGAAGCGGTTTGAAATGCATTCAGGCAGATATCCGGCGAATCAGAGCTTGCTATAGGACAGGATATGGATGATTTGCGCCGCGACATGGAAGATACTAAAAACCCCGCAAGCACGGGGTTTTTAAAAAGAAAGGTACGGGGTGCAGCCATGAGGCGAGACTCCCTTGCTATTTGATTTTCCCTTCCTTGTAGATCACATGCTGGCGCACGACAGGGTCGTATTTTTTGATCTCCATCTTTTCCGGCATGGTGCGCTTGTTTTTGGTGGTCGTGTAGAAATGGCCGGTGCCTGCGCTGGATACGAGTTTGATTTTGTCACGCATGATTCAATCTCTCTATAATTAAACTGTTTCGCCGCGTTTGCGGATTTCGGCCAGTACCGCGTCGATACCGTTTTTATCGATAGTGCGCAGGCCCTGGCTGGAAACCTTGAGGCGCACCCAGCGGTTTTCGGTTTCCACCCAAAAACGGCGTTCGTGCAGGTTGGGGTTGAAAATTCTCTTGGTTTTGTTGTTAGCGTGCGAGACGTTATGGCCTACAATACGTCGCTTGCCTGTAACTTGGCATACTTTGGACATGGGGTAACCTCTGGAGTGGCGCTTTGGCGGGTAATCTATAAACCGCACTTTATATACCATAGAGACGGTGCAAGTCAAATCAAGTTTGTATGCGAGGTAAAGGATGTCTGTGAAGCTGGGGGTCATTATGGACCCTATCGAAGAAATCAATATAGACAAGGATACGACATTCGCCTTGCTGCTGGAGGCGCAGCGACGCGGCTGGGACTTGTTCTACATGGAAATGAAGGATCTTTATCTGCGCGACGGCGTAGCCGGCGCGCGCATGCGCAGTTTGCAACTGCAGCGCGAACATGCCGGATGGCACGAATTTACCGACGAGTGCGATATTCCGCTGCATGAGCTGGATGTCGTATTGATGCGCAAGGATCCTCCGTTCGATGCCGAATATATCTACGCGACGTATTTGCTGGAACGCGCGGAAGCCGGCGGCGTGTATGTGGTGAACCGTCCGCGTTCGCTGCGCGACGCCAACGAAAAACTGTTTACCGCCTGGTTTTCGCAGTGCTGCGCGCCGACGCTGGTTGCCAGAAAGTCTGCGCGTTTGCGCGGTTTTTTACAGGAACAGGGCGAGATCGTGCTGAAGCCGCTGGACGGCATGGGGGGCGCTTCCATTTTTCGGGTAAAGCCGTCCGATCCCAATTTGAGCGTGATACTGGAAACCATGACCCAGCACGATACGCGCTTCGTGATGGGGCAACGCTATCTGCCCGAAATCAGCGACGGCGATAAACGCATACTGGTGATTAATGGTGAGGCGGTGCCTTATGCGTTGGCAAGAATTCCGGCGCTGGGAGAGAGCCGCGGTAATCTGGCAGCCGGAGGCAAGGGCGTGGGGCGCGAGTTGAGCGAGCGCGACCGCTGGATAGTCGGGGAGGTGGGGCCGGTGTTGCGCGAAATGGGTCTGGTGTTTGTCGGACTGGACATTATCGGTGATTATCTGACGGAAATCAACGTTACCAGTCCGACCTGCGTACAGCAACTCGATACGATCTTCGGCCTGAATATCGCAGGGCAGTTGATGGATCACATAGAGCAGGTAGTAGAGGGTAGATGAGGCATCGCTTTAAATCGTATGTGGAAATGATGTCCGGCAACCGGTTTTCCGAATATGGGCTGCGTTGCTTAATACGGTTGCAGGCACGGTTCGAGCGCGCAAATTTATTGCCTTTCAGACTGGTGGCGGGCGCGGGTTATGCGTGGGGCAGGCAATGCAGTTTGTGCTGGGCGCTGGGTCTGGCGTTTATCGCTCATGTTATTGTGCTTTCCGCTGTTAATTTCAAAATGCCGGATGTCGAAGCGTCGCGATCGTCAACAAGGAGCTTTGAAATTACTGTGTTTCACCCCGTCGTGGAAGCCGTGCCGGAAGTTAAAAAAGCTCCCGTCCGTATCGCCAAGCCGCCGCGGCGCAAGGAACCCGTGAAGACAGCGGTCCCGATTAAGGAGGCGCCGCCGCCTGCGCCCAGGAATACGCTTGAAAAATTTCATCAGGCCAATCCTGCGCCGGAGGCAACGCTTGCTTCTCCGCCTCCGCTCCATCTCGATGCTTCACTATTGGCGCAGCAGGTTGCCGATTTGGGGCATGGTTACACGCAGCAACGCATCGAGAAAGCGCGGGAAAAGCGCATCGTCTATGTAAAAAACACCACTAAGGACCGCTACGAGGCGATGGAGTACGAGCGGGCTTGCTGGGAGAAAATAGAGCGTATTGGCAAGCTGAATTACCCGGATGCCGCGCGCGGTAAGGATTTGTCCGGCTCCTTGCGCATTGCGGTCGGCATTAATCAGGACGGCGGCGTCTATAGCGTCAAGATCCTGCAATCATCCGGTGAGCAGGTGCTGGATCAGGCGGCCATGCATATCGTACGCCTGGCCGCGCCGTTTGCGCCGTTGCCGGTCGTCTTGGGCCAGCAGGTGGATGTATTGGTGATAACCGGCGTATGGGATTGGCGTTTTCTCGATAACGGCAAGCCGACCGCGCGCTGAGATCCGAGATTTAACTCTGCGAGCACTGATTTGATCGGTTTTCCCCATGGGCTTGTTATAATAAATTGCGTAACTATTCAGCATACCGTTGGAGAGGAAGCGAGGCGAGTCAGGCGGGACCTTTTGCGCCCATGGATGGGCGTAGAGAGCTTCCATGGACGGACTTGCAGTGTGGTTAAGATTACTGACACGCTTCCGCGTGGTTAAACTCCCGACACGCTTCCGCGTGTCTCGACTGGCTTGCCTCTCTTCCGAAGGAGTTCGATCATGACTCAAAAGTACTCGCCGAATAGTTACCGATTTCCTAACTATTCAGCCCTCCGATATTCCGTTCGTCCTGAGCAGAGTGTAAGGAGCGAACGGAAAAAAGGGGGCTGGCGAGAGTTACCCGGTTTGTAAAATTGAAGCGCGCTGATTTCGAATAAATCAGCGCTTCCCTTGCAGATATAAACGGATATGTCGATACTGAACGCATGAAGATTAAGCAATGGGACACCTTGACCAATCATTTTTTGATTGCCATGCCCGGTATGGACGATCCTTTCTTCGCTAAAACGGTGACTTACTTATGTCAGCATAGTCTGGAAGGCGCGTTGGGTATCGTATTGAACCGGCCGTCGGAACTGACGCTCGCCGATGTCATGGAACAGATGAAAATAGATTTGCAGCAGGAAGACACCGGAAAAACGCCTATCTATCTGGGCGGTCCGATACAGCCGGACCGCGGTTTCGTTTTGCATGAGACCGGTCAAAGCTGGGATTCCACCTTGCGCGTTTCGTCCGAAATATCCATGACCACTTCGCGCGATATCCTCGAGGCCCTGGGTCAGGGCAAAGGACCGGCAAAAGTCTTGATTGCTTTGGGCTATGCAGGCTGGTCTCAGGGGCAGCTGGAGCGCGAGATCATCGAAAATGCCTGGCTGAATACCCCTGGAGACCAGTCCATCCTGTTCGATTATCCGCCCTCGCAACGCTGGAAAGCCGCAGCCGGTCTGGTCGGGGTCGATATCCGCCTGCTGACGACCCAGGCCGGGCATGCCTGAAGTCGAGCAGACGGCGCGGGATGGCGCTTATATCGGTTTTGATTTTGGCGAAAAGAATATCGGCGTCGCCGTCGGTCAGCGTATCACCGCGACCGCGACGCGCCTGGAAACCATACGCGTTGTCAGTAACGCCGCCAAGTGGGACGCCATTACCCGCCTGGTGAACGAATGGCGGCCCGTAGCGTTTGTGGTGGGTTTGGCTTATCAGCTTGATGGCAGCGAGAATCCGATTACCCAGCCGACCTTGCGTTTTTGCAGGCAACTGGACGGCCGCTATCGTTTGCCTGTTTACACCATGGATGAGACTTTATCCACCATGGAGTCAAAAGAGATTTTTTACCAATCGCGTACGCGCCGCTCCGAAAAGTTTATCGACTTCAAGGACGAATTTGCCGCTCAATTGATACTGCAAACCTGGTTGCGTCAACCTTTACCCGGAGGTGCCGGACATGTCTGAATCCCTGCCGCGGCTCGACGAGCTGCTGGAACGTCTCGAAAACGATATGCGCGTCGAAATCGAAAAGCGCGGGTTGAGCGACCCGGTCATGATCGGCGTGCTCAGCGGCGGCGCCTGGATCGCGCAGCAGTTGCACGGCCGTCTGGCGATACGCGAGCCGCTGGGTTTGCTGAACATCAATTTTTATCGCGACGATTTCTCCCAGATCGGCATGCATCCGCGCGTAACGCCGAGCAAGCTGCCGTTCAGAGTCGAAGGGCGCAATATTCTGTTGATCGACGATGTGCTGCATACCGGGCGCACCATACGCGCGGCGTTGAATGAAATTTTCGATTACGGGCGTCCGGCTCAGGTGGTGCTGGGCGTACTGGTGGCGCGCGATGGCCGCGAGATACCGGTACAGGCCGATTGCAGCGGCATGCGGTTGCGGCTGGAGCAAGGTCAAAAGATCAAGCTGTCGGGGCCGGAACCGCTCGAGCTTTTTATTATAAGCTCAAGCAATATCCACGAAAAACACGAACAAAAGCTGGAAGAGCGTTGATACAGATTAAGGCGTAAGTGATGAGCCATAGTAACTCGGCAGGAATACCTCAGGGACACTATCTGAAATCAACAACGGCATGGTTCGAGTCGTGAAGTATTTTCGTGTTTTTCGTGGACAACGATCTACAGCTGAAGCGAGGTTCAATGATCAGGGACATACAGTTTGACGATGCAGGCCGTTTGCGGCATTTTCTGACGCTGGAAGGATTGGCGCCGGCGTTGCTGTATCGCATCATGGACACCGCCGAGTCTTTTGTCAGCGTGACCGATCGCCAGATCAAGAAGGTGCCGTTGCTGCGCGGCAAAACCATCGTCAACCTTTTTTTTGAGAACAGCACGCGCACGCGCACCACATTCGAACTCGCGGCCAAACGCCTTTCCGCCGATGTATTGAGCATTAATATCGCTACATCGGCCACGTCCAAGGGGGAGGGTCTGCTCGACACCATCTGGAACCTGCAGGCCATGCATGTCGACATGTTCGTGGTCAGGCATGCGCACAGCGGCGCGGCTCATTTCATCGCGCAGCATGTCGAGCCGCATGTCAGTGTCATCAATGCCGGAGACGGGCGGCATGCGCATCCGACGCAAGCCATGCTGGATATGTTCACCATCCGCCGGATAAAGGGGGACTTTACCCCGCTGAGCGTTGCGATAGTCGGCGACATATTACATTCGCGCGTCGCGCGCTCGGAAATTCATGCACTGAAAATCCTCGGCGTTTCCGATATTCGCGTGATTGCGCCGCCGACCTTGTTGCCGGGAGGAATAGAACAGTCCGGCTTGCGCGTATTTCACGATCTTGATGCCGGTTTGCGCGACGTCGATGTCGTGATCATGCTGCGGTTACAGCGCGAACGTATGAGCGGAACCTTTTTGCCGAGTAAGCAGGAGTATTACCTGCGTTTCGGTTTGACCGAGGCGCGGCTGCGCCAGGCCAGACCGGACGCGATAGTCATGCATCCGGGGCCGATCAACCGCGGTGTGGAAATCGACTCGCGCGTCGCCGACGGCGTGCAGTCGGTGATTTTGCAGCAGGTCGGTTATGGCATTGCGATACGGATGGCGATATTGTCGATGGCAATGCACTCCGGGGACGCCGCCGCTGCTGCACGGGAGGCGTCATGAGTTACGATAGGATACTGATCGATCAAGGCCGCATTATCGATCCGGCTAATAACGTCGATGCCGTCGCGCCCTTGTATATCGCCGGTGGCCGCGTTGTTGCGCTTGGGCGCGCGCCTGACGGTTTCGAGCCCGACAGAGTGATCGACGCGCGCGACAGACTGGTCTGCCCGGGATTTGTCGATCTGTGCGCTCGCCTTCGCTCGCCCGACGTGGAGGATGCCGATGCTGAATTTGCCGAGTATCGCGCGGCGGCTGCGGGCGGCGTTACCACTATGCTGTGTCCGCCTGACGGAAGCCTGGTTATTGACAGTCCCGCCGTGGTCAGACTGCTGCGCGAACAGGCGCAAAATGCCGGATTGGGCAAGGTCTTACCGACAGGCGCGCTGACCAGGGGATTGAACGGCCAGGATCTCAGCGAAATGGGCGCGCTGCAGCAAGCGGGGTGTCTGGCGGTCGGCAACGGCGACGCGCCGGTTGCGAATGCGCTTGTCTGGCGCCGGGCGCTGGAATACGCGGGTTTTCACGGCTTGCTGGTCATTGCGCGTCCCGAAGACGTGTCCTTGAAAGGGGATGGCTGCGTACATGAGGGCTGGGTCGGCAGCGAACTGGGCTTGCCGGGTATTCCCGCGTGCGCGGAAACCGTCGCGCTGGCGCAATTGCTGGCCCTGGTGGAGCAAACCGGGGTGCGGGTGCATGTCAACCGTCTCAGCACTGCGCGCGCGGTGGATATGCTGGCTTTGGCCCAGGCGCAAGGTTTGCCGGTCAGCGCCGATATCGCCATTCACCATGCGCATTTGACCGAAGCCGCGGTAGGCAATTTCGACGCCAATGCGCATGCAGTGCCGCCGTTTCGGACCGTTGACGACCGCGCGGGCCTTATAAAGGGATTATCGCAAGGCGTTATCTGCGCGCTTTGTTCCGATCACCACCCGCTGGCGCTGGATGCGCGCCAGGATGCTTTTCAAGCCACGCTGCCCGGACTCGCATCGTTGCAGATGCTGTTGCCGCTGGCGTTGCGTCTGGTAGAAGAAAATGAGGTGACGTTGTCGCGCGCCATCGCATTATTGACCAGCGGTCCTGCCGGGGTGCTGGGAATAGAAGCCGGAACCTTAACCCCTGGCGTCAGCGCGGATGTGTGCGTGATCGATAGCGGGCGGGAATGGACAGTAAACGAATCGTTCTGGCTGAGTTGCGGACGCAATACCCCGTACTGGAATAAGGCGTTCAAGGGGCTGGTGACGCATACCCTGATTTCCGGGCGGCTGGCGTCGGAGCTGTGAGGCGGGTGGGGGCTGCGTATGGCAAAAAAGACAGATGCGGATGGTGCGGAAGTCAATGAAGCCCGTCTGTCCGGCAAGCGCATCAGCGAGTGGCCGGAAGATGAACGCCCGCGCGAAAAACTGCTGCGGCGCGGACCGGAGGCGCTGACCGACGCCGAATTGCTGGCGATCTTTTTACGCATAGGGACGCGCGGCAAAACCGCCGTGGATCTGGCGCGCGATTTGTTGCAGGAATACGGCTCGCTACGCGCGCTGCTGCATGCGCCGAGGGAGCGCTTTACTCAAAGCAAGGGCATGGGCGACGCCAAGTACACGCAACTGATGGCTGTGCTGGAAATGGGGCGCAGGCATCTGAAGGAAGAGCTGGGCCGGAACAATGCGCTTACCAGTCCGGATCTCACTCGCAATTATCTTACCGCGCTGATGGCGGGTTACAGCCACGAAGTTTTCGCCTGTTTGCTGCTGGACAATCAGCACCAGGTTATCCGCTTCGAACCTTTGTTCCGCGGCACTATAGACGCCGCCAGCGTTTATCCGCGCGAAGTCGTCAAACTGGCGCTCGATTACGGCGCGGCGGCAATCATTTTCGCCCATAACCACCCCTCTGGACTGACTCAGCCCAGCGAAGCCGACAAACAGATCACTCAACGGCTCAAGCAAGCGCTGGCGTTAATGGATATCCGCGTCCTCGATCATTTCATTATCGGCGACGGCGACCGCCCGTATTCCTTTGCGGAAAACGGTTTGCTGTAGCTGTGAAGTACCTGCTCAGTTCACTCAATCCTGCAAGGGCTACTGCGGCTCCGCTCCGTCGTCAGTCACTGCTTCCGGCGCCGCATCCCTATATTCGTGGCGCTGCGGATCGCGCTTGACTCTGATGTAAATGAGCCGCAGCCGTAAATACATTGCGATCCATTTCATCTGTTTCCATACGATCCCGGCAAAGAATTTCGGATAAAACAGCCCGAAAGGTTCGGTCGGAAGACCTGGCCGGCGGTCATGGCGGGACTTGAGGCGCAGGTAGCCTCCCTCCAGCGGATGGACTTTTTCTATATCGACGCAGCCCTTGAACCAGACAATATTGAATAAGGTATTGCCGGGGCTGCTTCCGGCCGCCATCGCCCGTCTGAGCACCGTTTCGATGTGCACCGGGCTGTAATACGCCTTCCATGCCGCCTGCGATACCTGTTCCCATTCCGCGCGCGACATCAGGGGATGGTCTATGACGACGTGATTGACGTCGTAATTGTTCAGGTCGGAGTTCATGTTAACGCCGGCCTCGGACAGTTTCTTATGATCCTCAGACCCCGGCAGCGGGGTAAGGGTGAAAAACTCAAGGAGATCGATGGGTAATTCTTCCTTTATAGTTTCTATATCGCGAAGAATGGCCTCCGGCGTATCCTTGGGAAAACCGAGGATGTAGCCGCAATAAGTCACTACCTTTGCGTGCTTCCATGCAAGCAGCATCTTGCGGTATTCGCTGATCCTGTTATCCTTTTTCCTTGCATCAAGCAGATTGGCGGGATTAATGTTCTCAAGGCCGATAAAAACGCGTTTGACCCCGGCTCGCGCTGCTTTTTCGATGAAGTTCGGTATCCGGTGGCAGAGGGTATCGACCTGGAGGCTGAAACTGATTTTCAGTTTTTCGACCTCGCGCAGATGAATCGGGCGATCCAGAATCGGTTCCCAGTTCTGGTTGCGCGCGAAGTTGTCGTCGCTGATGAAGAGGCGATGAAAGCCTTGCGCGACATTCGTGCGCACGCAACGTTCGACATCGTCCGGATGGCGATAACGAGATTTACGCCCCTGCACGTTGATGATGGTGCAGAACGAGCACAGAAAAGGACAGCCGCGCCCGGCGTCTATGCTCATATTCGAGCCTATGGTGCGCTTTATCCGTTCCGCGGGGAGCTGCGGTATTACAAGCCCCATTCAGATCCGGAAATTTGTTCAGATAATTGTAAATCGGTTGCAGCTGCCGGTTCCAGGCATCCAGCAGCACTTGTTCGATACGACCTTCGGCTTCGCCGACGAAAAGCGAAACACCCATCTCTTCGGCTCGGCGCACATCCGGGTCGCGCTCCTTGAGCATGGAGAGTGTGCCGGAGACGTGGAAGCCGCCGGGCGACCATGACGCCGCGCTGCCGCAACGGCGCTGCGATGTCGAGCGCGCGCGGAAACTGATTCGACTGTACGCCGACCAGCATCACCATTCCGGCGCCGGCCTCTTCCAGCAGCGCGGCAATCTGCTCCGTGCCGATACGCGTATTGGTTTCGTCGAAGGCGTGTATGTCGATTTGGACGTTGTTGCCGAGCGCTTTGCGTTCGGCGCAATCCATCGCCAGACCATAAAGTACCGCCAGCGAGTTCGATGGAATGGATGAGCGTAGCCATTGAATTACGTAACCGTCATCATCGTAGTGCGATGGCTTGATGAGCAGGAGGCAGAAGCGCTCGCGCGGTTTCGGCTCTGATACTGATATTATCTTGAACTGTTAAGATTATATTTTTTTATATGCAGCTATGCCCGACATTGTTGCCCGCTCCTGCAAAGTGTTTCAGCCGAAAGCATTTGCGCGCCGCCACTTTAAGCGCAACTACCATGTTCTGATTCCGCTTGCTGAATAATTGCTGCGTATTTGGGGGGGAGTTTCTGCGGGAGCCAACGCTCAGGAACCCGCAGCCGGCTCGACAGGCAGCGTCTTTATCGTTTTCTTTTGGCGGCGCTTGGCTTTCTCCGGGTATACGGAAGTTGCCGTATTGCTGCCGCTGAGTGCCGGGGTGCATGAGCCGGATAGGGGAAGCGATCCATCTTGCGCAGTACCGGGAATATAGCCATCCACAAGACGGTGACGGTCAGGGTGACCGCTCCTCCCGCCACTACAGCCGGCACCAGTCCCAGCAGTACCACGCTGACTCCGGATTCGAATTCGCCCAGTTCGTTCGACGCGCCGATGAATACCGCATTGACGGCGCTTACGCGGCCTCGAATCGCATCGGGGGTTTCGAACTGTACCAGTATCTGTCGAATATACACGCTGACCATATCGCCTGCGCCGAGCAGAAACAAGGCGGCCAGCGACAGGCCGAAGTTCCCGGAAAGTCCGAATACGATGGTAGACAAACCGAACAGCGCGACGCCGCCGAACATCCAGCGTCCGACATGGCGAGCGATCGGCGCCTGCGCCAGCGCGATTGCGGTCAATGCCGCGCCGAGACCGGGCGCTGTGCGCAGCAGGCCCAATCCGGTAGGGCCGACATGCAGAATATCGTTGGCATAGGCCGGCAACAGCGCGGTAGCGCCGCCGAACAGCACTGCGAAAAGGTCCAGGGAAATCGCGCCCAGCACCACAGGACGCGAGCGTACGAAGCGCAGGCCTTCGAGCAGGGTATGCAGGGTGACCGGTTCGCGGTCCGATTGCTTGACGTGCGCGACGCGAACCCGCATCATCATCACGGTAGCCAGCGCCATTATCACAGCGACTGCCGCGAATACTACCTCGGGACCGGCCAGATAAAGCAGGCCGCCGAGCGTCGGGCCGCAGATCACCGCGACGTGAAAAGTGGACGACCCGACCGCAACCGCATTGCTGAAATGTTCCTGGGACACCAGGCTCATGACGATAGCCTGTCCGGTGGGCATCATGAACGCGCGGGATGCGCCGTGCAGCGC
This sequence comes from Candidatus Methylospira mobilis, assembly GCF_009498235.1. Lineage (NCBI taxonomy): Bacteria > Pseudomonadati > Pseudomonadota > Gammaproteobacteria > Methylococcales > Methylococcaceae > Candidatus Methylospira > Candidatus Methylospira mobilis. Next base: position 1,537,831 of record NZ_CP044205.1, read on the forward strand.
CAATACCGCCAGCACCGGCCACACTTCATGCAGGCCGTTCAGGGTAAATGCAAGCAGGGTTAATGCGCATGCCAGGTCTATCGCAAAACAAATCACCAGTATCCAGCGCTTGTCGCAGCGATCCGCTACCTGTCCGGCAAACAACACCAACAGGGCAAACGGTAGAAACTGCGCCAGGCCGATCAGGCCCAGATCCAGCGCCTTGCCGGTAATGGCATAGATTTGCCAGCCTACCGCAATACTTTGCATCTGCAGCGCAATCTGGATCATGAAGCGCGCACTCAGAAATAGTGCGAAATTGCGATTACGTAGAGCGGAAAAGCCTTTGATTGATGATGGCATCAGTGGTTCGGACGCAGATGGGGTGCCGTGGGTGGGCTATTGCGGCAATGTGTTTGTGTAAAAAAACGATCAATCGATCAACCGGCTGGTTCGGTTATGCAGGCGAACCTGCCGGCACAGCGCTGTGCGACATGATACAACAATATACCGCCGGAATTGCAAAGGGTTTCGTTCCGGAAAACAGGGGGTCAATTCATTCCGTGCCTCAGTTAAAATGCTGGGGTTGGCCTATTAATCTAAGTCTGGCTCAACGCAATAAATACGTTACTATTGCAATAGCTGGACACGACGCCGGAGTTGCTGATGTGACTAATAAAGATATTTCGACGGTTCGCGTGCTGATTGCTGACGATCACACCATCGTGCGGGAAGGGTTGAAACAGCTGTTTTCGTTGACAACCGATATTGTCGTGGCGGGCGAAGCGGTAAATGGCCCTCAGGTTTGCGAAAGGATACAGCGCGGAAATTTCGACCTGATACTGCTGGATATGAGCCTGCCCGGTATCAATGGGGTGGAGCTGATTGCGCTGATTCGGGCTCAAGCGGCGCATTTACCGATACTTGTGCTCAGTATGCACAACGAGGTGCAGCTTGCGCGAGGCGCGCTTAACGCCGGAGCTTCCGGTTATCTAACCAAGGATAGCGATCCGGAAGTGCTGGTGGCGGCGATCCATAAGGTGATGGAAGGAGGCCGGGTTATCGATCATCAGTTGGCGGAGAGTATGGCTTTCGATGTCAGCCGTTGTCCTCAAAATCTGCCCCATCATCAGCTGTCCAAACGGGAGATGCAGATTTTGTGCCTGCTTGGCGGCGGTATGAGTGTCAACGAAATCGCAGAACGGCTTTTCATCAGTAACAAAACGGTAAGTACTCATAAAGCCCGTTTGATGCAAAAGATGAATATTGAAAACAATATTGAACTGGTGCGCTATGTCATCACCCATAACCTTACCGGTTAGGGTTTTCGCGCGTAGCTCAGCAGCCGGCGCAGGTGGGGATGCGCACGAGCACCACAGTTCCGGAGCCGGCTGAGCTGGAAACCGTCAGTTCGCCTCCCACGGCCATTGCACGCTCGCGTAGACCCATCAGACCATAGGACTGCTGTTTACGCGGCAATAGGGTATCGAAGCCGACACCGTTGTCTTCCACTTGCAACTGACATACATCCGCGGTGCAGTTCAGTGTGACTTGCACCCGGCTCGCTTGAGCATGCCGGGCGGCATTGGTCAGTGTTTCCTGTGCGATGCGGAACAGCGCGATAGCCTGTGCTTCCTGCGTGCAAAAATCATCCGGCGATGTGTTTAATTCACATGTAATGCCGGTTTGGCGGAAAAATTCGTGCGTCAGCCATTCCAGCGCCGGCACTATGCCCATATCAAGCACGGCAGGGCGCAATGCGGTCGATACGTCGCGCGTCACCTGTATGGTGTTATCCACCAGTTGCAGCAGATTGTCGGTCGCTTCCTTGAATAACGTATCCTCTTTGCCGAAGCGCATGAGCAGCAAGTTGACGTTAAGCCGCAACGCCATGAGCAGCTGGCCGAGTTCGTCATGCAGTTCGCGCGCAATGCGGTGGCGTTCTTCTTCGCGCGCTGCTTCCCTGTGGCGGGTCAGATCGCGCAGCATTGCGTGCGACTCCTGAAGTTGGCGTTCGGTGCGCTTGAGCGCGCTTATATCGTGGCCTATTGCAAATACGCCGTTGATTTCGCCGTCCGGCCCGTGTTCCGGCACGATTTGAACATCGTGGCTGGTGAGTTCGCCAGTGCCGGGATGCTGCCATTCCACCATTACTTTGCCTGTATTACCGCTGTCCATGACGTGGCGTAGCGCCGCCAGGTATTCCTTGTAGGGCATATTGGTAATGATGCGCCAATGTTCTTCCGGCGTCTCGCCGATGGCCTTGTCATAAGAAATTCCGGTATTGTACACATACGCCGGGTTGACATAGATGCGGCGGCACTCCAGATCATAACGCATGATGATGTCCGGCGAGTTTTCCGCCAGGGTGCGAAATTGCTGTTCGCTTTCGCGGAGGGCCAGCTCCATGCGCTTGCGCTCAATGGCGATCGCGGCAAAATGGCAGGCGCGGCGCACCCGCGCCAGATCTTCCTGAGTAGGGAAGGCCGGCCGGCGTTGGTAAATGCCGAAAGTACCCATTACCTTGCCGGTCGAATCAATTATGGGTTCGGACCAGCACGATTGCAGCCCGGCGGCGAGCGCCAGGTGTTTGTATGGCGCCCAGTATGGGTGGGTGTTCAGGTCATCGGTAATGACGGTTGCTCCGCGCCATGCCGCCGTACCGCAGGAGCCGATACCGTCGCCGGTTGGCATATCGTTGATTGCAATCAAATAGTCGGTCGGCAGCTTCGGCCCGAAGGCGCAATGCAGATGCTTGCCGTCAGGAGCCGCCAGCATGATGCTGCCTAGAAGTTTGGCGTTCGGTTCTTCGATATATTCCAGGATTAGTCTGAGCAGCTCGACTAAATCGGCGCCTTGAGCCAAGCGTTCGAAAATACGAATGCGGATGTTTTCCTGTCTTTCGCGGCGTATGCGGCTGGTTATATCGCGCCCGATGGCCAGCACGCCCTGGGGGCGGCCGTCGGCCCCGAGTTCTGCGACAAAACGCATATGGTAATGACTCGCGCCGCCATGACCGTCGGCCATGGACAGTTCCATTTCGCTCTCCAGTCCCTCGTCGAGTGCGGCTTGTATTCGGGACTGGTACTCGGCCCAGACGCTGCTGGAGGGGGTGTTTTCCCGCGGAGTCTTGCCGATCATTTGTTGCAATTCGAGACCTGCGCTCCTTCGTAATGTCGGGTTGACGTAGATTCTGCGACATTCCCGGTCGTAGCGGGCAATAATGTCGGGCGCATTTTCCGCGAGGGTGCGGAACTGCTGCTCGCTTTCACGCAGGGCTTTTTCCATGAGTTTGCGACGGGTGATATCGTGTCCTATGACCAGCACGCCCAGTATCGCGCCATGCGCATCGTGTTCCGGGACGAAGCGCACATGATGGTAGCGTTCTTCGCCGCCGATATCGATACGGATCATATCCATATCAGCTTCTGTTTCGTTATCGACCACGGTACGCAACATTTCCTGAAACTCAATCCAGCCGCGGGGAACATCATCCGTCATGGTCTTGCGCACGGGCCAAGAGGCTTTTTGCGCGGCCGGATTGGCATAGGTTCTTCGCAGTTGCAAATCATAGCGGGTGATGTGGTCCGGCGTATTTTCCGCAAGGCTGCGAAACTCGCGTTCCCGGATTTCCAGTAGTTCGTGTGCGCGCTTCCGCTCGCTGATATCGTACAGAAAGCCGTGCCAAAGAATGTTGCCGTCTTCCTGCTCTTGCGGAATCGACCGGCCTTCCAGCCATCTCACTCCCTTGCCGGGGTGAATGATGCGGAATTCATTGTGCCATGGCGTCAGCATGCGCGCCGATACGTCCAGGGCGTCGAGGTGTCCTGGCAGATCGTCGGGGTGAACGGAGGGTAGATAATCGATCGGCCAGCTGTCACGGCTAAGCCCGGTCACGTCTTCCAGGCGTGGCGATGCGTAAGTCAGGCGCCTGTGTCCGTCGGGCGTCAGCTCGACGCTGTAAATGAGTCCCGGCAATACTTCGGCGATATGCCTTAGTTGCGTTTCGAGCGATTCCGCCTGACGGTCGGCGGTGATATCGCGAGTGACGCCGACGATACGGTGCATGCGGCCGCTGCTATCCCGAACCGGAATCGCGGTCGAGTGATAAAAGCGGTGTTTGCCCTTCGTCAGGTCGGGTCCGATTTTTTCGTCCACAGGGACGCCGCTGGCGATGCAGCTGCGGTATTTGTCATTGAGCGTTTCGGCAAGCTCCGGCGATAGCGTTTCCTCTATGCATTTTCCTACCAGCTGCGCGCGGGGCAGTCCTCTGCAGCGTTCGAATGCCGGGTTCACGTCAATGTATCTGAAACGGTTGTCTTCGGTCGCTTCAAGTAAAAACAGCGCGTCCGAACAATACTCGAAGATGTCGCGGTAGCGGCGCTCGCTTTCCTGCAGCGCATGTTCCGCTTGTATGCGTTTGGTTTCACTGCTGAAGCGATTCAGCGCATAGCTGATATCCATGGCCATTTCAATCAGCAGGTTGCGCGCTGCTTCATCAAATGCGTCGACGCTGCCCGAGTAGACGGTCATGACGCCTGCCAGGATGTCATCCTGAAGCAACGGCAGAGACGCCGATGAACCCCAGTAATGGCACGAGCCGCATTGCCGCCAGGGCTCGGCTATCGGGTCGTTTAGAAAGTCCTGACACCAGACCGGTTTTCCCTCGCGGAGGACTACGCCGCATGGGCCGCGTCCCAAGGGGTTGTCGGCATCCGCCGATGTTTCAATATCATGCAGGTATTCAGTGCCCTCGCCATAACTTGCAACCGGCCGGATCCTGCCGGTATCCGGCTCTATAAGGCCGATCCAGGCCATTTTCATCTTGCCGAACAGCACGGCGTCCCGGCAGATTTGCGCGAATAGCTCCTCTGCATTGGCGCAGCGCACAATCGCTTGATTGCACTGGCTGAGCGCGGCGTAAAGATCGGTGAGTCTCTGAATTTTCTCTTCGGCAGCCTTGCGTCCGCTTATGTCGCGCGCCAGCGCGAAGCGGGTTTGTTTGCCTTCGTAGATGAAGCGCGAGGCATTGATCTCGACAGGGAACAGGCGGCCGTCCTTGGTTTTGTGCATGACTTCCAGGGTCGTAAATCCTGCGGTTTCGAGGTCGTGCTGTATTTTCTTGGAAAGCTCGTCGTTAAAACGGGGGGAGAAGTCAAATAGCGTCATCGACAGTAGTTCTTCGCGACTGTACCCGAGCGCGCGGCAAGCCTCCTGGTTGACATAACGGATGATTGAGCCGTCTTCGATCAAATAGGCGGCTTCCCGCACCTGATCCAGCGCAAAGTCCAATAGCTGGGCGCGGCTTTCGTTCTGTGTCTGCGCGGTCGTATCGCGCGCATTGCCGACTACGCCGATTACCTTGCCGTGCTGGTCAAACTCAGGGTAGTGGCTCACCTGGAATTTGCCGAGGCCGCCGGCCTTCGGCCATTGCACTTCCAGAGTGGTTGGCATGCCGGTCGCGATAGTTTTGCATACCGCATCGTATAGCGCCTGATTTTGTTCCGGGCAGCCGGGTAGCGGAATCTCGGGAGCGGTACGTCCCAGAATGGAATCGGCAGGCAAGCCGGATGCGGCGATGCGCGGGCTGATGTAGGTAAAGCGGCCCTCGGTATCGAAACGTACGATAAAGTCAGGGTGATTGTCTATCAGCAGTTGCAGGAGCTGCGCGCCTGCATGCAGTTGTTGTTGCGCGTTACGCAGCTGGAGATGCGTGCCGATGCGCGTAACGGCTTCGCGGAATTGCAGCGGTTTGCACAGGCAGTCGCAGGCGCCTGCTTCGAAATGCGCGTCTATCGATACAGCGGAATATGTATCGGTCAGAAAGATGACCGGTATTTCTCCGGCGGCCGTTATTGTTTTGAGTTGTTTGCAGCTTGCAAGGCCATCCATGCCGGCCGTTGTCGTGTCCAGCAGGATAAGTTCGGGCTGCGGTTGCAACGCAAGCCGCAAACCTGCTTCGTTATATGGCGCGACGGCAATCCGGTGGCCTCGCGTTTCCAGGGTTTCGGTTATATCTCGCAGGCTTTCCGGGTCATCCCCGATATACAAAATACAGGATATTTGTGCGCTCATGATGACCACTGTGTAAGGAAATGCCTATTTTTGCTAGGCAAGTAACTGCCATAAAATCAGATGTAGCCGATATTTATGTCTTAAAAACTTGTGCATTATATAACAACGCTGTAACCGCATATGACATTTCGAGTTTTTCAATGAAATTGAGCTCGTGTCCATAGAATGATCGTAAATGGTTTTGCCTCCGGACGCCAGATATTTGTCTGGAGAAATTGCGCATGACAGCCGCATATGCCCGGATTTTGGTGCGGAAAGTGCTTCGGCCTCGAGTGTTTCTCAGGCATAAGAACCCGCTCTAAATAAACGGTTGAATATTCCGTGTAATTTTAATTATACGGAAATAAGCTCGGAAATTAAGAAATATTTCATATCCGAAAAACAGGGGGATTTATCATGTTGAATTATTTATTTGGCGACGCGCCCAGTGCGAAAATGCAGGCTCGTATCGATGAGGTTGCAGGTATCCTGGAAACAATAGCTGCGCGCGATTTCGGCCGGACCATAGATGTTTCCGGCGCCGACGCTTTTGCTCCGGTGATGCGAATCATGAAAAAAGTCCAGGATGAAACTATAGCGCACAGCCGGCGGATCGACAGCATGGAAGCGGCTTTAAATACGGTCGGCGCCTGCGTGATGATAGCGGACGAAAACTTTAATATTACTTATATGAATCCAGCTCTCGTTTCGATGTTCAAGGCTGCCGAAGCGGATTTTCGCGCGTCGTTTCCGATGTTTGATGTCAGCCGTATTTTGGGCGCCAATATTGATATGTTTCATAAGGACCCCAGCCATCAGCGACGCATGCTGAACCAGCTGACCGGGCCGCATCAAACTGAAATCAGTATCGGCAAGCTGGGATTCGGCTTGCTGGCGAATCCGATTTTTAATGCGGAAGGACAGCGGATCGGCACAGTGGTCGAATGGACCAATGCTTCCGCCGAAGCCCGTTTTGACGTGCAGTTCAACCGCGTAATGGAGGACGTTCTGCAAGGGCGTCTCGCCGTTCGCGTCGATCTGGACAGCATTCCGACAAACGGTTCTTATCGCCACATTGCGGAAGGCGTTAATCTGATCCTGGACGCAGTGATAGCGCCGTTGAATATAGCTGCAGGCTATGTAGAGCGTATCGCCAGGGGCGACATACCGCCGAAGATTACCGACAGCTATAACGGCGATTTCAACAACATCAAAAACAACCTCAACACCTGCATCGATGCGCTGGGTGGTCTGATCGACAGCATGAATCATATGTCGAGCGAACATGATCGCGGAGATATCGACGCCCAGATGGACGTCGCCAGATTCAACGGTGCGTACCGGACCATGGCCGAGGGCGTGAACGCGATGGTGGCCGGACATATCGCGGTTAAAAAGAAAGCGATGGCTTGCGTCAAGGCGTTTGGCGAAGGAGACTTCGATGCGCCGCTGGAGCAGTTTCCAGGCAAGAAAGTATTTATAAATAACACGATAGAGCAGGTCCGAATCAATCTTAAAGCGCTGATTGCCGACGCAGACATGCTTTCCCGTGCAGCCGTCGAGGGCAAGCTGGCGACGCGCGCCGACGCCGGCAAGCATCAGGGCGACTTCCGCAAGATCGTACAGGGCGTCAACGACACGCTGGATGCGGTGATCGGGCCGTTGAACGTCGCCGCGGGTTACGTGGATCGTATCGCCCGGGGCGATATACCGCCGAAGATCGCCGACAGCTATAACGGCGATTTCAACAACATCAAAAACAACCTCAACACCTGCATCGATGCGCTGGGTGGTCTGGTCGACAGCATGAATCATATGTCGAGCGAACATGATCGCGGAGATATCGACGCCCAGATGGACGTCGCCAGATTCAACGGTGCGTACCGGACCATGGCCGAGGGCGTGAACGCGATGGTGGCCGGACATATCGCGGTTAAAAAGAAAGCGATGGCTTGCGTCAAGGCGTTTGGCGAAGGAGACTTCGATGCGCCGCTGGAGCAGTTTCCAGGCAAGAAAGTATTTATAAATAACACGATAGAGCAGGTCCGAATCAATCTTAAAGCGCTGATTGCCGACGCAGACATGCTTTCCCGTGCAGCCGTCGAGGGCAAGCTGGCGACGCGCGCCGACGCCGGCAAGCATCAGGGCGACTTCCGCAAGATCGTACAGGGCGTCAACGACACGCTGGATGCGGTGATCGGACCGGTCAACGAAGTGATGCGCGTGCTGACGGCGATGGAGCGCGGCGACATGACCCAGAGCATAAACGAGGAGTATCGCGGTCAGTTGCGCCAATTGCGCGATATAGTCAACAATACCGTAGACAAGCTGGCGCAAACCATCGGTCAAGTCGTTCTGGCCTCCGAAGCATTGGCGGATGCTACGGGCGAGGTCAGTTCCACCGCACAGTCCTTGGCGCAAGGGGCGAGCGAACAGGCTGCAAGCGTGGAGCAAACCAGCAGTGCGGTCGAGCAGATGAGCGGTTCCGTAATGCAGAATGCGGAAAATGCCAAAGTAACCGACGGTATGGCCAACAAGGCAGCCAAGGAGGCAAGCGAAGGCGGTGGGGCCGTGGCCCAGACCGTTGCCGCTATGAAGAGTATAGCCGGTAAAATCGGCATTATCGACGACATTGCCTATCAGACCAACCTGTTGGCGCTCAACGCGGCGATCGAAGCGGCTCGCGCCGGCGACCACGGGAAAGGCTTTGCCGTGGTCGCCGCGGAAGTGCGCAAACTGGCGGAACGCAGTCAGGTGGCGGCACAGGAAATTAGCGAACTGGCTGACAGCAGCGTGGCGATGGCGGAAAAGGCGGGGCACTTGCTGAGTGAAATCGTACCCAGCATTGCCAAAACTTCCGATTTGGTGCAGGAAATTGCGGCGGCGTCGGGAGAACAAACCACCGGTATTGGTCAGATCAACAATGCGATGACACAGCTTAGCCAAATCACGCAGCATAACGCCAGCGCTTCGGAACAACTGGCTGCAACTGCGGAGGACATGAGCGGGCAAGCCGGGCAGCTACAGAAACTGATGAGCTTCTTTTCGGTAAAAAATGATGCGCGGCTTGCCAGGCCTGGCCGGGAGGGAGCTTTGAAGTCCGATAAGCCGAAAGCGAAGCTTTCCAGGACCCATATCGGGGAGCCGGCATATGCCGTGATTGATGAGGGCGAGTTTGTGCGTTTTTAAGCAGTAAAGACCGGGAAGCGCCGATTGCGATGAGATTGTCTGGTAAAAATAATAATTAACAAATTGATTTTTTGGTTATTTAGCTTGATGATTCCTGATAATCGGTGCTTGACTTGCACTGAGGCGATGTTCGTCATTTAATTAGCGCTGCCTGTGCTTTTAAAACAGCTGTGAACCTAACCAACTGGAGCTTAAGTCTCCACGGAGTAACTAAAATGAATGCTCAGATTCAGCCTGTTCGGAGCGGTAATGGCGCTCTGGCAACCCAAGCAGCGCTACTCGCCGCTTCCGGGAATAGTAAACAGGAGCAGCACCAGTACCTTACTTTTGTGGTGGGGGGAGAAGCCTTCGCCATCGGAATTCTTCACATTAAGGAAATCATCGAATACGGGCAGTTGACCGAAGTCCCTCGTATGCCGATCTTTATTCGCGGCGTGATTAACTTGCGAGGCTCGGTGGTGCCGGTAATCGATTTGAAGGCGTGCCTGGGCAAGGCAATCAGCCAGATAACGCGCCGGAGTTGCATTATCATCGTTGAAGTCGACCACGAGGACGAAAAGCACGATATAGGCGTGCTGGTGGATGCGGTCAGCGCGGTACTGGAAATCCCGACTGGAGATATAGAACCTGCGCCGGCTTTCGGTGCGCGCATCCGCACTGATTACATCGCCGGTATGGGGAAGGTGGATGGAAAGTTTGTCATCCTGCTTAACATCGGCGCGGTGCTGTCGTTGGACGACATGGCCGCCCTGGCCAGTGTCGGCGATCAGGCCGATACGGTCGCTTCGCCGGAAGGCGCGAGGGCGTGAGGTATCCTTCCAGGGGCTGGGGGTAGATCGTGTGAAGGGAAGTATAATGTTCGAAACGAATTTTCTGGAGTATGACACATGGCAAAAACCATTTTAATCGTAGATGATTCCGCTTCTTTACGACAGGTAGTGAATATTTCGCTGACTGGCGCAGGATACGATGTTATTGAGGCTTATGATGGCGTGGATGGGTTGAGAAAGCTGGATGGGCGCAAGATCCATCTTATTATCAGCGATGTCAACATGCCTAATATGGATGGCATTACCTTTGTTGAAGAGGCTAAAAAACTTCCGAATTACAAGTTTACTCCAATAATCATGTTAACCACAGAAGCCGGTGAAGGAAAAAAGCAGGCAGGTCAATCCGCAGGCGTCAAGGCTTGGGTGGTTAAGCCGTTTCAGCCTGCACAGATGCTGACGGTAGTGTCCAAGCTGATTCTCCCTTAAGTGCGGCTTCGATCCGGTTTTTCTGCAGGCTCGGGACGAATCAGGGGGAACGTAAAATAGTAAGGCAAACACTGATTAAATCGTTTTTTGGCGCGTCATGCCAACCGGTTGATTTGATGGCGTTGCAGTCGGCGAATATTGCGTTAATCAGTGCTTCCCAAGATAGGTACGAATAGCTGCGTTGTATCATGAACGATGAACTTTGTTCAGCGTTTCCTTGGACAACGGGGATTAACCGGTATCGGCAATGACTAAGGGTGGGATGAAATTATGACCAGTTCAGCTGAAATAACAGGGCGTATCGCGCTCGAAGGTGAAATGACGATTTATACGGCTGCCGAATTGAAAGCGCGCTTGCTGAAGGCGCTTGAGGAAAACGAGGCGCTTGAGGTCGATTTATCCGGCGTCAGCGAATTGGATAGCGCCGGTTTACAACTTATGGTATTGCTCAAGCGCGAAGCCGGCGATCAAGGCAAAAGCGTGCGCTTTGCCGATCACAGTCAGGCGGTGCTCGATGTGCTGGATCTCACCGATGTGGGCAGCGTTTTCGGGGATCCTGTCCTGATCCGTTCGCAGGCTGCCTGAGGCTGCTTAAACTTTCAATATTCCGATTTCGAGGGAAAAGCCATGAATCTTGATGCCGCACTCAATACCTTCATTACCGAAAGCAGGGATTTACTGCGAGACATGGAGCAAGCTTTATTGCGCCTGGATACGGAACCGGGCAATGACGATATCATCAATGCCATTTTTCGCGCCGCGCATACTATCAAGGGTTCCGCTGGTTTATTCGGCCTCGATTTTATCGTAACCTTTACACATGCCGCCGAGAGTGTGCTGGACAAGGTGCGCGACGGCGAAATCGACATGGATGCCGGCCTGGTAGGCTTGTTTTTGAGCGTTTGCGACCACGAGCAGGTATTGATCGGCCTCGCCGCCAATCATGAAGCGCCGGATGACGATGTCCAGCGCGCCAGCGATGCGTTGACGGCAAAGCTCGAATGCCATCTCGGTAAAAAACCGTCGCCTGCTGAAGTATCGCCGGCGCAGATCGTCGCCGTCCCAGTGACGGCGGATGCCCGTATCGAGCGCGAGGAAAGCGAAATGGAAGTCGCGGCCAATCATTGGCATCTATCGTTGCGTTTCGGTCCCGATATACTTAGAAACGGGATGGATCCCCTGGCTTTTTTGCGCTATTTGAGTACGCTGGGGCGCATCGTTCACATCGTTACCTTGACCGATTTCCTGCCTTCCGCATCGGAAATGGATCCCGAAACCTGTTATCTGGGATTTGAGCTGGCGTTGGCCAGCGATGCGGATAAAGCCACCATAGAGGGCGCCTTCGAATTTGTGCGCGAAGACAGCCAAATACGTATTCTGCCGCCGCGCAGCAAAATTTCCGAATATCAACGTTTGATCGGCGCTCTGACATCCGAAGAAATGCGCTTGGGTGAAATTCTGGTTCAATGCGGCACGCTGACTCGGAGCGAGCTGGAAACCATGTTGCATCATCAGGCCAAAGTTCGAAAGAGTGGTGAGAATAAGCGACTGCTGGGCGAGGTTTTGATCGAGCAGAATCTGGTGCAGCCCCCCGTGGTCGATGCTGCGGTAGAGCAACAGAAAAAAGTTAAACAGAGTAAAAACACCGAAAACGTTTCCATTCGCGTCGATGCACAGAAGCTGGATCAGCTCATCAACCTGATCGGTGAGCTGATCATCGCCGGTGCCGGCGTCAACCTCTTTGCGGAAAAGGCCGGGATACCCGAGTTACAGGAGGCAACCTCCACCCTTTCAAGGCTGGTTGAAGACGTGCGCGATTCGGCATTGACTTTGCGCATGGTGCAGATCGGCGAAACGTTCAACCGTTTTCAGCGCGTTGTGCATGATGTCAGCAAGGACTTGGGTAAGGATATTCGTCTGGTCATAACCGGGGCGGAAACCGAGCTGGATAAGACTGTCGTAGAAAAAATCGGCGATCCGTTGACGCACCTGGTGCGCAACTCAATGGATCACGGTATCGAGGCAGCCGATGTGCGCGCGGCGCACGGCAAGCCGGCGCAGGGAACCTTGCAACTCCATGCCTACCATGATGCGGGCAGTATCGTCATCGAAGTTTCCGACGATGGCAGTGGCTTGAACAGGGAAAAGATATTGCGCAAAGCTATTGAGCGCGATCTGGTGAAGCCGGATCAGGCGTTGACCGATCAGGAGATTTATCAGCTCATTTTCGAACCGGGTTTTTCGACCGCGGATCAGGTGAGCAACCTTTCCGGGCGCGGCGTCGGGATGGATGTGGTGCGACGGAATATTCAGGCATTGCGCGGCAGCATCGACCTGGATTCGGTGGAAGGCGCGGGTACTACCATACGTGTTCGTTTACCGTTGACGCTGGCCATCATTGACGGTTTTCTGGTCGAGGTCGCGGGAGCGGCCTATGTCGTGCCTCTGGATATGGTATTGGAGTGCATGGAGCTGACTGATAGGGATCGCGAGGTCGATGTCGGTTATATCAACCTGCGCGGGGAAGTGCTGCCCTGTATTCGATTGCGCGAGCTATATGCTGTGGAAGGAACTCCGCCGCGCCGTGAAAATGTGGTGGTGGTGCAATACGGTACTCACCGTGCCGGATTTGTGGTGGATCGGCTGCTCGGCGAATTCCAGACTGTGATCAAGCCGATGGGCAAGCTGTTTAGCATGATCAAGGGCGTAGGCGGTTTTACCATCCTGGGTAGCGGTAAGGTTGCGCTGGTGATAGACGTGCCTGGTGTGGTGCGTCAGGTTGCCAGTCAGGAGGCTCAGCGCAACGCCATCCCTTCGCTGGCTAGGGTCTGATACGCGGTTTATCATGGGTTTTCCGTTCGCCTGCCTGGGCCAGGCGACGGTTAACTCGGCATATCCGTCGAGCGCCTCCGTTGTCGTTGCAGTTCATCTTGAAACCTTAAACCCTATCCACTTGCTAAAATTCGATCGCCAAAAATAACTCAGTGCGGCATCCACCAGTCTATTTTGACGGCGGCAGGTCAGCAGTTCAATATCGACGCCGTTTGCGTTCCAATTTACAGACAATCCAGTACCTGGTTTTCTCTCGCGCGCTGCATGGTTTGCGAGCCGTTTTGACTAACGGCTCAAGTGCGATTTGATGTGATTTTTGCATTTCGTACAATGTAAGGAATGCCTTAGGCAATTTGCCTAAAAGATAAGTAAATATTTAATATTATGCCTATTTTCAGCGTATTCGAACTGATTTACAGTATTGCGCATTGAGCACGCAGAATTACGTTTGAGCTCTGCACCGCAGCGGTAGGGCTCTACAGGTGTATGTTTCACCTTGATTGCCCAGCGCTTTCCGGTTCAAATCGAAGTCAATTCCGCTGAGAGGTCCGGTAGTTTCGGATTCGCTCTTAAATTGATAAGCGCTTGTGGCGAGTCCGAAGGTCGCTGCATTCCGAGAGCGGACATTACGTTCTCTTGCGGCGAATTTGCCGGTTTTCAATAAGATCCCGACTAAAGGCAGGATATTTAAAACAGCAAGGAGTTTGTGAATGATACGCTTACTGATTGCCGACGATCACGCGATCCTGCGCGACGGCTTGAAGAATCTTTTCGCATTTGTCGACGATATTACTGTGGCGGCGGAAGCGGCTGATCATGAACAGTTATTAGATAAATTGAAGCAGGAGCGCTTTGATTTGATTCTGCTCGATATGAACATGCCCGGACTTCATGGCGTTGATCTTATTGCCCGCATTCGCGCCGACGATAAACAAGTTCCTATACTGATCCTTAGTATGTATAGCGAACTGCCGATCGTACAACGTGCGCTCAAGGCCGGCGCTTCCGGCTATCTTACCAAAGGCAGCGGTGGCGCGATATTGATTGAAGCTATACGAAAAGTCGCCAATGGTGGTCATTTTATCGAGCATGCCTTGGCCGAGCAGATATTCTTTGCGGCAGGTGTAACCGGCAAAACCTCTTTGCGGCATGAAAAGCTTTCAAAACGCGAGATCCAGACCCTGTGTTTGTTGGGGCGAGGCGATAGCGTTAGCGAGATAGGCGCAAAGCTGAATATCAGCAGCAAGACTGCCAGCAGTCATAAATGCGCCCTGATGCAAAAAATGGGCTTTACCAATAACGCCGACCTGGTGCGTTATGCGATGGAAAACGGTTTAACGGACGAGAGTTGAGTATTTTGTTAATTGCTTTAGGTAATAAAATCATATTGATATAAGATTTTGTACCGTATGCGAGAGTTAAGCGGTCGAGAAAACGTATGGACTCGCCTTCCGGCGGCATCGGATCGAGACGACAGGCGTATTTTTGGGGCCGAGAAAAACCATGGAAATCATGACGAATGATAATGACGCTGATTTAAGCTATGGAGGGCGTGTCGGCGCGACGGAGTTTCAGTGCGCGGCGCATTTCCTCGCGAGTTGACATGGCTGCAGTGTGTGTGCCTGATTTTAATGGTTAAATTGCTTGAGCGGATTTGTTTCATCGGCGCTGGATGGGATCCAATCGCGCCAATATGAACAGGTGCGAACGCGCAGGCACATTCGTTATCGATATGTTGTTGTGAACGGCATGGAGAACTTTATCGCAGTGACGATGTTCTGCGTTTCGTCGGCTGGTTTGCCGATCTGACGGTCGGCTGCGGCATCTCATGGATCCTGTTTCCATAAACAGGATCCACAAAGTCGGAAAGATGGACTGGTACAGTGAAGAGGAGCTTCGCCATCGGATGCAATGGTCTATAATCGAAAGGGTATCAGAGGTCGGGGTGAGGTATTTGTGTCTTGTTTTTACTTTCGTGTCCTGCTAGGGCGCTAGCAGCACAGTGACCAATAGGGGGTGATCCGGTGACTACCGGTGCTGTTTTAACCGAGCACGAGTTTTCCCAGTTCAGCAAATTCATTTATGAGCGGGCAGGCATACATTTGCCCCCTTCTAAATTAGCGCTGGTTAGCGGACGTCTGGCCAAACGCGTCAAGCATTATCAGTTCGACAGCTACGGAGATTACTTTCGCCTGGTGATGCGCGAAGGTGGAGCGGAGCTGCAGTTGATGGTGGACCTGCTTACCACCAATGAAACCTATTTTTTTCGCGAACCCAAGCATTTTGACTATCTGCGCGATCACATTTTGCCAGAGCATCGCGCAGGGCGCGCTTTTCGTATTTGGAGCGCTGCGAGTTCGTCCGGGGAGGAATCCTATTCATTGGCCATGGTGCTGGCCGATGTGTTAGGCGATGGATTGTGGGAGGTGCTCGGATCCGACATCAGCGCTCGGGTTCTGGAAAAGGCCAGACGGGGTCACTATTCCCTGGATAGAACCGAAGGGCTTCCTCCCCGTTACCTTAGCCGTTTTTGCCTGAAGGGGGTCGGTTCGTACGAAGGCACGCTGCTGGTCGATCGCAGCATACGCAGCCGGGTCCAGTTCTTGCCGGTCAATCTGGTCGAACCGTTGCCCAAGCTGGGCGAGTTCGACGTGATATTTCTACGTAACGTGATGATTTACTTTGATCTGGATACCAAACGTCACGTGGTGGCGCATTTATTGCCGTTGCTGCGCAGCGGAGGGTATTTTTTTATCAGTCACTCCGAGACGCTGCACGGCATTAACGATACGTTACGGATTGTCGCGCCATCGGTCTACCGTAAACCGTAATGGACCACGGCAGACCGACGAATCCGGTTGAGATTTTTCTTCAACCGGGTGAGATTTATTTCGGTGATGGCAGCACCCGTATCCGAACCGTGCTGGGGTCATGCATCGCCTTGGTGTTCTGGCATCCCGCCCTGTTGTTGGGAGGCATGTGCCATTATATGCTGCCCAGCCGCGCGCATGAGTCCGGCAGAGCAGGAACGGCACTGGATGGGCGCTATGCCGACGAGTCCATGGCTTTGATGGCGCGTGAAATGTATAAGGCTGCCACGCACCCGCGCGATTATCAGGTTAAAGTATTTGGCGGCGGCAATATGTTTCCGGGTAAACGTAACAGCAGTGTGCGTCATGTCGGGTTGAAAAATGTCGAGGCTGCCCGAGAACTGATCATTCGCCACAAACTGTGCTGCGTGGCCGAGCACTTGGGTGATGTGGGGTATCGCAATATCGTATTCGACATCTGGAGCGGTCACACCTGGGTACGGCACGGAAGAATGGGACAGGTCCGGGAGTTGCGGCGGGGGAGAGAGGAATGAAACCAATACAAACAATAAAAGTCATGATTGTGGATGATTCCGCCGTATTGCGGCAGGTACTGTCCGCGGTCTTTGAAAAGGAAGGCGGGATAGAAGTGATCGGCGTTGCCGCTGATCCGGTTTTCGCCATCGAAAAGATGAACAAGGCATGGCCCGATGTATTGATACTCGACGTTGAAATGCCGCGCATGGACGGCATCACCTTCTTGAAGAAAATCATGGCGGAACATCCGACGCCGGTGGTAATTTGTTCAACCCTGACCGAGAAAGGCGCGGCGACGACGATGCAGGCGCTAGCCGCCGGCGCGGTCTGCATCGTTACCAAGCCGAAGATAGGATTGAAAAACTACTTGCAGGAGTCATCCGAGCATTTGGTCAGCGCGGTCAGGGCGGCGGCGCAGGCCAATGTAAAACGTCTTCGCTCTTCACCGCTACTTACTGTTCCGCCAAAGCTGACGGCTGACGCTATTTTGCCTGCGGCGGCGCACGCCATGGAGGAAACCACGCAAACGGTGATCGCCATAGGCACGTCAACCGGCGGTACGCAGGCGCTGGAGACGGTTTTAACCGCGCTGCCCAGAGTGAGTCCCGGCATAGTCATCGTGCAGCATATGCCGGAAAAATTTACCGAAGCCTTCGCCATGCGTCTGGACGATATTTGCCGGATTTCCGTGGCCGAGGCCCGGCATGGCGATCGGGTCATGCCGGGGCGGGCATTGATTGCGCCGGGAGGACGCCATATGATGCTCAAGCGTAGCGGCGCGCAATATTATGTCGATGTAATCGATGGCCCTCTGGTAAGCCGCCATCGCCCGTCTGTCGATGTGTTGTTTCGTTCCACGGCGAAGTTTGCCGGTAAAAATGCCTTGGGCATCATCATGACCGGGATGGGCGACGATGGCGCCAAAGGTTTGCTGGAAATGCATCAAATGGGTGCGCGCACTATTGCACAGGATGAAGAAAGCTGTGTGGTTTACGGTATGCCAAAAGAAGCGGTCAAGCTGGGCGCAGTCGATAAAATCGTTTCTTTGGAGCAGATAGCGGGCGAAATTACCGCTTATGTCAAGCAGACCATGATATAGCGGCGTTGTGCTTAATTCTTCCACGCCCTCCGGGGGACTTGAATAGTTACGGACATGTAGGATGCGCTATGCATACAGGCGTCTAAAGATACGCACAGCGTACACCACCCATAGAGCGGGTAAATTTTTTCCGGAATTATCCCGGGCTGAATAGCTTGTTAATCCGCTGTGCCGCTCGCGCGCCGAAGAAATGCTGCCGGGCGCACAGGCTTGCGCGGCTATCGTGATGCGAGCTTCAAAAGCATAATAGGGTAATTTAATAAATTACTGTTTTTCAATGAATTGAAAAATTTTTCTTAAGGGGCGCCCACGTTTTCCATGCGTTCCTGCATCAGTCATGGATATATTTTGCCTTCGCTTTTCGACAGGCTTGTGATGAGCGGTCTCGGTAAAACGATTTATCAGCTGTGACTGCCTTGCCTGCCGTAACACACTCTTCATTGCAAGCCTCGTCTTTTCTGTGCGACCATCAGCTTCCGCTAATAATGTCGAAATCCGGTATTGCGGACGAATATTACATAAAAAATTGCCGGGTCATTGAAATCCGGTTTACTCGAAGAAGGGGCTATATACATGCACACTACAGCGATAGATCGCCGCCGTTTTATTCAATTAGCCGGGTTGAGCGGGCTTGCAGCCGCCTGCAAGCCTTCCTGGTTGTATGCCGCAACCGAAGGGCGCTACGCCAGAGAGGCGTCGCCGGAGTTTCATGCCGATGTAGAATTTGAACTGACGGCGGGCGTCACTTCCGTACCGATGATGCCGGGTAAGCACACGGTAGTCTGGCGTTATTCAGGCAAGCTGCTAAAGGGGCCGGAAACCGCGCTGGTCGACTTGCCGGGTACGCATCTGGGGCCGATACTGTTTTTTGAAAAAGGCCAGAAGGTGCGTATCTATTTCAGGAACGATCTGCCTGAGGCCAATATCGTGCATTGGCACGGTCTGCATGTGCCTCAGATCATGGACGGTCACCCGATGTATGACGTTAAGACGGGCAGCGGTTATGTCTATGAGTTTACCATCACCAATCGCGCCGGAACCTATATGTATCATGCGCACACGCACGAAGCGACCGGACGCCAGGTTTACAACGGGTTGGCGGGTTTGATTATCGTCACCGATGCCGAAGACCGTATTCTGGACTTGCCGCGCGGCGAATACGATCAACCGATAGTGTTGCAGGATCGCAGTTTCGATGCCGACAATCAGTTGCAATATGTACAAAGCATGCGTGACCGGCATATGGGGATGCTGGGCGATGAAATGATCGTTAACGGCAAGCGCCATTTTGTGCTGCCGGTTGCGACGCGCGCTTACCGGCTGCGATTGATGAACGGGTCCAACTCGCGCATTTACAAGCTGGCCTGGGAAGACGGTACGCCGCTGACTGTGATCGCTACCGACGGCGGTTTGCTGGAAAAACCGGTCACGCGCGCTTTTGTGATGCTGGCTCCGGGCGAGCGCGTGGATTTGTGGGCCGACTTTTCCGGGCGTAAAATCGATACCGATTTGACGATGAAGAGCTTGCCGTTTTCAGGCGCGATGCCTGGTCATGGCGATGGCCGCGGCGCGCGCTCCGGGATGGATCATGGCGGTCAAGGCGGGGGCATGATGGGGCATGGCATGATGGGTGTGATGCATGGCGGCGAGGGCGGCGCTTCCGGCATGCATCAGGGAATGAACAGGATGAATCATGATGAACAAAGTGCCGGGGGGGGGGGAGCCGACGGACACGGCGGAATGGGCATGGCGAGTAATTCAGCTTTGCCGCTTGGCGGCGAGTATGCGGTTTTCAAAGTGCATATCATGCGTGAAGAGAAGGAAACGCATCAGTTGCCGTCCACGTTGACCAAACACGATCGTCTGCAACGCGCCGATGCCGAGAATGCGCAATCGCCACGGAAAATAACACTGTCGATGGCGCGCATGCAATGGCTGCTTAATGGCCGCGAATTCGAAATGGAAGGCGCCAGTCCGGAAGAAACGATTACGATGGGCACCTTGCAGCTTATCGAATTCGACAACGGTTACACTACCGGACAGCATGGCATGGGAATGTCGGGAATGTCGGGAATGGCGCATCCGATGCATATACATGGCCAACAGTTTCAGATTATCGAACGCAAGATCAGAGATGATTTAAGCGGCGGTTACGATACGGTGAGTCCGGGCTATGTCGACGACGGCTGGAAGGATGTGGTGCTGGTCATGCCGGGCGAGAAGGTCACGCTGCTCAAGCGTTTCGATCATTTCAAGGGGCTGTTTCTATATCATTGCCATAATCTGGAGCATGAATCCATGGGCATGATGCGGAATTTCAAGGTGGTTTGATTGACGAAGGTTACTATCCTGCATGGGTCTGCTGCGTGTTGACTACGCCGTGAATCTGTAAGTGCGTGCTCGTCTATGACAGCCTTGCCGTAGACGGACTCGCTGCAAGCATTCTCAATCGTATCTATTCAGTTCGTTCAAGCCTTCTACTGAAACTTTGTAGGAGCGGGCTAAAGTCCGCTCCTACAGTGACCGACGGTAGCTGAACAGTTACTGCCGTGAGGTAGGTATTCAGCGAGCGGCGCTTTCGTGCCATGGCCTAAAGTTTCCAAACCACATTGCCATGAAACGCGCTGATGCTGGTGTTCCCGCTGCCAGACCGTTGGCCGTTGCGCTGGAGAATTGACCTGCAAGCGTCGCGTTGGTGTTGTTCAGCGGCTTGCGGCACGAGCTTTCATTCCGCAAAGGCGTATAATGTCCGGCGTTCAGTAGGGGATCTCTACCCCGATGGTTAGGTAAAGCGCGTAGAATTGTGAAATGGAATTGTCCCAGCGATAACGGATGTAGCCAAAGACGCGGCAATTGTCCAATGCCTGTACGGTTTCTATCTGCAAAAACGGTTGATTCATCGGGTAGGGGTCGAACACGTCGAAATTGGAAAATGCAAACGAATGAGTTTGCTGCAGTGAGTCTGGACGATAATTCAGTCTCAGAGCGAATAGCGGCGTCAGCGTCAAATTACCGCTTGTACCCGGCAATATTGCCGATCCTGCGGTGCTGGAAAATGTCTGTGATAAGCCGAGCTCCGAGTCGATACTCAATCTCTCCAGGCTATCCAGTTTTTTGAACGGATCGAACGATCCGGCCAGGCGTTCGATTAGTATCGTGTCCCGCGTAGAGTTAGAGGTGTAATTGTTTTTTTTCAGCAGGCGTAGCGATGCCTTGTAATTATCCATGAAGCTTTTGCTGGTCAATTCCAGCTTGTAGTCCCACTGCGCGACATTCCCTTCGCTCACGCCGATGCGGGCTCCAAACTGTATGGTGGCCAAGGACGCATGGTAATTGTATAGGCCCGCGAAAGCCAGCAAGTCCGGACTGTTTTTACGGATGACTTCGCGAGGGTAAAAGATAAATTCATTGACGCCGTCGCGTTCTTCTGCACAGGCGTTGATTGAAGTCATCACTGTTAATAGAATCGCGAAGAAATTTCGCACTGTTGGCATGCCGCTTCTCAAAAGGCTATGGATAGCGATGAAACAACCTGCCGCAAACTTTTCCGCATACCCGTTGGAGATGATGTGTGGTGAGCCAGGCTAGACTTTCTGCGCCGATGGATGGGCGCAGACGGTTTCCAGGGACGGACTGCAGCGTGGTTACTATCTCCCGACAACAGCTTCCGCCTGTTTCGACTGACTTGCCTCACTTCCGACAGCGACTGTTATGAGCTTTCAATCTTTCACTGAATAGCCTCCCTGCCACGGGTGTGGATATGTCGATGTGATGCTGAAACGCCGTTCGAAAAAAGCCCCCGATGTCGGGGGCTTCCGGGTTGGCTCATGCCGTATCTGCGGACTATCAGGTTTTTAAAACTGATAATACCTCATCCAGCATTTTCTTGGCGTCGCCGAACAGCATCCGGTTATTTTCCTTGTAGAACAGCGGATTGTCGACGCCGGCATAGCCGGACGCCATGCTGCGCTTCATCACGATGGAGGTTTTCGCCTTCCAGACCTCAAGCACCGGCATGCCTGCGATCGGGCTGTCCGGGTCTTCCTGCGCGCCCGGATTGACGATATCGTTGGCGCCGATAACCATCGCCACATCGGTTTCCGGGAAGTCTTCGTTGATTTCGTCCATTTCCATGACGATGTCGTAAGGCACCTTGGCTTCAGCCAGCAGCACGTTCATATGGCCCGGCATGCGTCCGGCAACCGGGTGGATGCCGAAGCGGACGTTGACGCCTTTTTCGCGCAGCAGCCTGGTGATCTCATAAACCGTATGCTGGGCTTGCGCAACCGCCATGCCGTAACCGGGTACGATGATGACGCTGGAGGCTTCACGCAGCAGTTCGGCAGTGTCTCCCGCGCTGATCGGCGTGACTTCGCCTTGCGGGACGTTTGCGCCTGAAGTTGCCGGTTTGCCGCCGTCGGTGCCGAAGCCGCCCGCAATCACCGAAATGAAACTGCGGTTCATGGCTTTACACATGATGTAGCTGAGGATCGCACCGCTGGAGCCGACCAATGCGCCGACAACGATCAGCAGGTCGTTGGACAGCATGAAGCCGGTGGCCGCCGCCGCCCATCCCGAATAGCTGTTCAGCATCGATACCACCACAGGCATGTCGGCGCCGCCGATGGCCATGACCATATGGATGCCGAACAGCAGCGCGATGCCGGTCATGACCGCCAGCGGCAGGTAGCCGGCTTCGATGCTTTCCGCCTGCAGGAACTTGCAGCCGAACACAATTACCGCGATCAGCAGACCCAGATTGAGCCAGTGCCGAAGCGGCAAGGTCAGCGGTTTACCGCTCATGCGCGCGGAAAGCTTCAGGAACGCGATGACTGATCCCGAGAAGGTCACGGCGCCGATCAGGATGCCGACGTAGATTTCGACTTCATGAATGGATTTCTCCGCGCCGCTGAAATGGCTGGTGGTGTCCATGTAATTCGCGTAACCCACCAGCACCGCAGCGAGGCCGACCAGACTGTGCATCAGCGCGACCAGCTCCGGCATTTCGGTCATTTTGATGCGGGTAGCCGCAAAAACACCGATACTGCCGCCGATCAGCATCGCAATGATGATCGGAACATAATTGTTGACTCTCGGTTCCAGCAAGGTGGCGACTATGGCGATAGTCATACCGACTATGCCGTACAGATTGCCGCGTCTTGCAGTTTCAGGGTTGGATAAACCGCCCAGGCTCAGTATGAACAGGATGGTGGCGCCGATATAGGAAACAGTAACTAATCCTTCTGACATGATAATCAACTCCTATCCGCTTAGCGTCTGAACATGCTGAGCATGCGTTGCGTGACCCAGAATCCACCGACCATGTTGACCGAGGTCAGCGCGATGGCCAAAGTCGCCAGACCGATCAGCAGGTGTCCCGGCGATGAGATTTGTATCAATGCGCCGATGGCGATAATGCTGCTGATGGCGTTGGTGACGCTCATCAGCGGGGTGTGCAATGCCGGAGTCACATTCCAGATCACCATGTAGCCGACGAAGCAGGCCAGTACGAAAACGGTGAAATGCGCCATGAATGCAGCGGGGGCGTAAGCGCCCAGTCCGTAGAAAGCCGCCGCTGCCAGAGCTATCAGCAGCCCGGATTTAACTGGGGAGGATTTTGGTGCGGGTTTTGCTTCCGTGAGCGGAGCCGCTTTGGGGGCGGATTGAGCCGGCGTAGCCGAAATGCGCGGCGGCGGTGGCGGCCAGGTGATGCCGCCTTCCTTGATGACGGTTGCACCGCGTATGACTTCGTCTTCCATATTGACGTTGATGTTGCCGTCCTTGGCCGGCGTCAGTTCTTCGAGCAGCCGCAGCAGATTGGTTGCGTACAGCGTGCTGGCCTGTTTCGCCAGACGGCTGGGCAGGTCGGTATAGCCGATGATGGTCACGCCGTGGGTAACGATAATCTGATTGGGTTCGGTCAACTCGCAGTTGCCGCCCTGTTCCGCCGCCAGATCGACGATGACGCTACCGGGCTTCATCGAGCGCACCATGTCGGCCGTTATCAGCAGCGGCGCCGGTTTACCCGGTATCAGCGCGGTGGTGATAATGATGTCGACATCCTGCGCTTGTTTTGCGTACATCGCGCGTTGCGCGGCCTGATAGCCTTCGCTCATGACTTTCGCGTAACCGCCGACGCCGCTGCCTTCTTCCTTGTAATCGACTTCGACGAACTCGGCGCCCATGCTCTTGACCTGATCCTTGACTTCGGGGCGGGTATCCGAAGCGCGGACTATCGCGCCGAGTCCGCCGGCCGCGCCTATTGCGGCAAGACCGGCAACGCCGACGCCGATGACGAAGACCTTGGCGGGCGGTACTTTACCGGCGGCGGTTATCTGTCCGGTGAAGAAGCGTCCGAATTGATTGGCAGCTTCGATCACCGCTCGGTAACCGGCGATATTGGCCATGGAGCTGAGCGCGTCCAGTTTTTGCGCCCGCGAGATGCGCGGTACGCTGTCCATTGCCAATACCGTGGCTTTACGGTTGCTGAGTTGTTCCATCAACTCCGAGTTCTGACCAGGCCAGATGAAGCTGATCAGCGTGCCGCCTTCGTGCAGGCGTTCGATTTCGTTGACCCCGTCGTCCTGCTTTTCCGGCGCCCGTACCTTGAGAATGATGTCGGCGGTTGCCCATAGCTCGGACGGATTGTGGATAATCTCGACTCCGACTTCCTGGTAGGCCTCGTCGGGAAAGTTTGCCGCAGCGCCGGCTCCGGCTTCGACCGCGACTGTAAAGCCCAGCTTTTGCAGTTTCTCGGCAACCTCAGGTGTGGTCGCCACCCGTTTTTCGCCTGTATGTATCTCTTTGGGAACGCCTATTCTCATGAAACAGTCTCCTCGTTACAAGTATCAGGGGGGTGTAGCAGTGTGGGGAATTTTGCTCTGCTTAGCCGTTTTGTATGCTGCAATTCATCGCTTTACATTACACGCGGGGCCTATGGAGCAACTGGGCTATATAAAGGTTAACCTCCTTTTATGTCAATAATAATAGTAGTAGCTAATAATGTCGGGAGTTCTTCAGCGCGGTTTGAATTGCGCCAGCCAGGCGTCGGCCAATTTACCTGCTTTGGTAATTTGCTCGGGCGTCATGGTCTTTTCGAGGGCCTGGATTTCCTTGTTCGCTTTGGCGACGCGGAACCATTTATCGGCTTCAATGCTGTTTGGAGCGCCCAGTTTGCCTTGCTGGTAAAGCACTCCCAGGTTTTGTTGCGCCTCGGTATTGCCTTGTTCGGCGGCTTTCAGGAACCAGTTCGCGGCTTCCTGAAAGTTTGGGGCGACGCCGATGCCGTCCAGATACATGAAAGCCAGATTGACCTGTGAAGCCGCTATGCCCAGTTCGGCTTCTTTCCGGTAAAGTCTTGCCGCTTCATCGAAATGCTCGGCGGAATAGGCTTCGTCCCCCGGGCTAAGCTCTGGGTGATCGGCACTATGGGCCGCAGGTGCGGCCAGCAATGCGAAGAGCATGAGTAAGTGAATGAGCTTTATGGCTTTCATGGGCGGTTACCTTTATCAGGATGCTTTCCGGCGTGGCTGGCCTGCGCTTTCGCCAGTACGTTTGCGTTGAGCCGCCAACAATATGTCGCTGAGTACTTTTGGCGAAAACGGTTTATGTATATAGGCGTCTATGCCGGCCTGTCTTGCCTGAGTTTTGGTTTTCTCAGCGTCGGAGGCGGTGAGAACGACAAAATAGCTTTTGTCGAACCCGGGGATAGTCCGCAGTGTCCGGCATAATGTCGCAGCATCCAGATCATGGAATACCCACTCGGTTATGATGATGTGCGGTTGTTGTTCCAAGGCAATATCCAGCCCCGCGCTTCCGGATTGAGCGGTATAAACCGTATGTCCGCCGGCGCTGAACAGCTTGTTCAGCATGAAAGTCAGCGCTTTATCCTGGTCTATCACCAGTATGCGCATTTTGCCGGTATTGTCCGGTGCCGGCTCCGTACTTGCGTTTTTCTGTGAGTCTATGTCCGCTTCATTTCGATCCGGTAGCTGGATAGGCGCACGTTCTCGTGTTTCTACGCCGAGCAGTTGACCCCAGGTACGCCACTCCTGCAGAGTTTGATTGGCGATATCGATTGTTGTTTCCGGGCTGAGACCGAGCGTAGCTGCGCTATGCAGGATTGCTGGCAGCTGTTCGGCTCTTTGCGGTTCCGTGGCAAGGCAGATACGGCCCAGCAACGAGGCCAGATGCAGCGTGTGAGTAAGCTTGCTTAAGCGTGAATCAGGGGCGTAGCGCGAATGTTCCGGGTTTTCATGGTGGAACACGCAATCTATGAATAACTGCGGGAATCCCCAATCCGTCATCATTTCCAAAGTGAGGTCGCGGCGGTTCATCCCGAAGCACTCCGACTCGGCCTGCAATAATTGCTCAGGCGAACGGTCGGCAAATTGCCGAAGCAACTTCGAATATTCAGTCGGACACGCGCTGGCCAGACATAGGCGGCCTATTTCGGCGATCAAGCCGCAGGTAAACAGCTCCGGTAGTTGCGCCACGGAAATTCTGCCGCCTATAACCATCGCCGCGCTGGCCATCGCCGTAGACTGCGACCAGAACTCAAGGTAGTTAAACCCCTCGCATCCGTTTTTTTGATTTTTGCGATTGGAAATTAGCGAAAAAGCCAGCGTCATCTGGCGTATTGCATTGATGCCGATGGTGATTAAAGTCGCGGTGGTAACCGAAGCCACCGGGCGGCGTTTACTGTTGGGGTCGACTATGTTGGCAATTTTAATGATGCGGCCAACCAGACCCGCATCGGCTTGAATCGTGCGGGCCAGTTCAGCAAGCGAGACATTGTCCTGTTCGCACAAACGGATGATCCTGAGCGCGACGCCTTCGGGCGAAGGTAATATGCCGGATGCTTTCAGTTCAGCGAAATTGATTGGATTGCTCACGTAAGAGGTTCGTCCTGATATTGTGCCCGTATTGCCAGCACATTCTCCCACTCTTTGAAAAATGCGTCTACACAGAGTGGGTCGAAGTGGCTGCCGCTATTGTCGCGCAGGTAGGCGACGGCGCGATCCAGTCCCCAATCCGGTTTATAGGGGCGCTCCGAGGTGAGCGCGTCGAAAACGTCCGCAATGGCGATAATACGTCCGTGCAACGGAATTTCTTCCCCTTTGAGGCCGTAGGGATAACCGCTGCCGTCGTATTTTTCATGGTGAGTGATGGCTATGATTGCCGCTGCCTGCAATAGCGCCGATGCGCTGCCTTTGAGTATCTCCGCGCCGATCTCGGCATGGCGGCACATGATTTGCTTTTCTTCTTCGTTCAGCGTATCCGGTTTGAGCAGGATATGATCCGGCGTTCCCATTTTGCCTATATCGTGCAATGGAGCCGCATCCAGTATCAATTCCTGTTCGCTTTCCGATAGCCCGAGATTTCTGGCTATGTGGCGTGAATAGTTGGCCATGCGCAACAGGTGCGCGCCGGTTTCCGGGTCGCGAAACTCGGCGGCTCTCGATAGTCTATAGATCAGTTCCCGCTCGCGCGCCTGTATTTCCTGCGTAGCTTTTTTAACTTCGGCTGCCAGCCAGTCGGCGCGGTTGGTCAGCTGCAGCTGGCTTTTGCGCAATGCCAGCATGTTGCGCACCCGAGCGATCAATTCGACCTTATCCAACGGCTTGGTCAGGAAATCGTTGGCGGAAAGTTCCAGCGCGCTATGCCGCACATTGCTTTCGATGTCGGCGGTTACCATAATGATGGGAATGGTTGCCTTGCCGCGCAGCCTTCGGAAGCGCTGAATGAATTGCAGCCCGTCCATTTCCGGCATCATATAGTCCACCAGTACCAGATCGGGGTCATTGTTCTCGCACCAGACCAGCGCCGGCAGCGGGTCGGTAAACTCAATCGGCTCTGCGTCATCCACGCGTTTCACCAGAAAGGAGAGCAGCGTGAGGTTGGTTTTGTTGTCGTCTACGATTAAAACATTCACGGCTTGTTTTTTTCCTGATTGGCACGCGGCTAAAGCCAAACAAATACGCTCCGGGAAGCGTGTATCCATAGTGAAGGATAGCAAATTCCGAGTCATCCATGAGGCCCGTGTTTCGTTCAATCATGCCGGAATGGCTGCTATGCGATACGAATAGGCTGAGGAATCTTGCCTGCTACTGTTGATACAGCGCGATTATTGAAGCAAAGCGTTACCGTCATGCTGTCACGGAGGTGTTCTGAAGCCGTTCATGGAGACTGGATTGCTCATTCCATCCCTGTGATCCGGGCTAAACTCCATTACCTGCGTCCTTGTTGATCCAGTCAAATTTGACCGGCATTCCCTGCCGGAATAACACTGCTTTTTTGTGATCCATCATAACCTATAGGCATGGGCGTTTCACTTATCCAGGTAACGCAAACGGAGCTTAAACGGATTCTATATTAAGCGATTTTTCAATAAACAGGGCGACGCCGTCTACTGTTGCATGTATCGATTTTTGTATTTCGACGATTTGTTGCATGTCGGCAGCCGTAGCCGCTTTTTCCAGTGCGCGGCTCTGCAGGTGCAGCGGGTCTATGCCCAGATTGGAGCCGGACCCTGCCAGTTGGTGCGCGATGGAGCGGATGTTGTCGAATTTTTTTTCCGTGATCGCAAATTCCAGTTTCTTCAGTAACTGGGCGGTCGATGTGCCGAATATATCGAATATTTCCCTGATGGTGGCTTTATCATCGCCGAATAAATCCTGCACGCGCGCCAGATCGACCGGGTTTAGCTCGGTCTGTCCGTTTTCCGTGTCTGTTCCTATAGATTCCGCTGACTTAATAACCGGCGGGCCGGGTAGCCAGCGTTCCAGCAGGACCTGCAGACTTTGCAGGCTGATGGGTTTGGGCAGGTAATCATCCATGCCGGTTTCCAGACAGCGCATGCGATCTTCCGGCAAGGCGTTGGCGGTCATTGCGACGATGGGGATGCGCTGCCGAGTGGCCTGCTCCGTCTTGCGGATGGCCCTGGTTGCTTCGTAACCGTCCATGACCGGCATCTGGCAGTCCATCAGAACCAGTCCGTATGACAGAAAATCCACGGCTTCTACCGCTTCCACGCCGTTATTGGCTATATGGGCGACGAAGCCCAGTTTGTTGAGCATATTGATCGTGATTTTCTGGTTTACTTCGTTGTCTTCGGCGACCAGTATCAGCGAGTGGTTTTTCAGCGCCTCGACGGTATCGATAACGGGCGGAGGCATGCGGCGATCTTGTTCTACCGGTAGATAGCGTTTACGGCGCTCGGTTGTTGTTACGAGCGCGTCGAGTAGCGAAGATTGTTTAATGGGTTGCAGCAAACCGCCATGAAACAGCGATTCATCCATGCTTCCCCACATGCTCTTGGTTTTTGCCAGCAGTACGATACGCAGTGTAGGGTGTATGTCGATCAAAGATTTTGTCAGCGCCGCGATATCTTCTTCCGGAAGATGCATATCCACGATGGCGACAGCGAAATCGGCGCTGGCACGGAGACGATGCTGTGCTTCGTCTCCATGTGAACAGGCTTCGGCGCGGATATTCCATGAGCGCAGATAAGTCAGCATGGTATGGCATTGCGCAGCGGACGCGCTCACTATCAAAATGCCCAGAGAAGAAATTCTATCCACATTGGGGGGAGGGGGCAGCATGGCTTTTTCGCCTCTGCCGGCCGGAATTTCGAGCCAGAAGGTGGAGCCTTGTTTTTTGATGCTGTGTACGCCGATGGCGCCGCCCATCAGCTCGGCCAGACGTTTGCATATCGACAGGCCCAGTCCCGTACCGCCAAACTTGCGGGTGACCGAGCTGTCGGCTTGCGTAAATGGTTGAAAAAGCCGGGCTATGACTTCAGGGGACATACCGATACCATGATCCTGAATTTCGAAACGCAACAGGTGTCTGTTATTGCCGATCGCTGAGGAATGAGCGCGGATGATGATTTCGCCTTCGGCGGTGAACTTGATCGCATTGTCTAGCAGATTGAGCAGAACCTGACGCAATCTTCCCGGATCGGTAACGACGACGGCGGGCGCGTTCGGATCGATGTGGCTTATCAGTGTAAGATCTTTCTGATGCGCCTTCGCAGCCATTAATTCCAGACTGCCTTCGACGAGAGGCACGAGAGCGAATTCCACATGCTCGATTTCCAGCCGCTCCGCCTCTATTTTTGAAAAGTCGAGAATATCGTTGATGATGACCAATAATGCATGAGCGGAGTCGCGTAGCGTTTGGGCGAACTCCTGCTGCTGAGCGTTGAGCGGCGTATCCAGCAGCAAATCGCTCATGCCGATTACGCCGTTCATCGGCGTGCGAATTTCGTGACTCATCATCGAAAGAAACTCGGATTTCAACCGGGTCGCTTTTTCGGCTTGCTCCTGGGCATGGCGCAGTTTGGTTATGTCGTAGAACCAGCCGATAATCGCCGCTTCATTTTTAAAGCGCTCGGGGAAATAGGATGCAAGCGCCCAGATTTTTTGATCGTCGCTGGTGAGTAACTCGATTTGCCGGTTGACGATGCTTTGTTCGTTGCGCAGCGTTTCGGTTATATCGAAATAATCCTGTTTGTTTCGATAAAACGATGCCGGATTCACGCCGAGCATGTCGTTCTTTTCGGTGTGCAGCAGACGCGCATAGGCGTTATTGGCGAATATCAGGCTGGAATCCGAGATGCGCTGGATATGAACTGCTATCGGGCTGATTTCCAGCAGATTGTGCATGCGTTGCTCGTTCTCGATCAGTTCGCTTTCTCTGTGCCGGGCATTGATCAGCATTTGCCGGCGTTCCCGGTTGATTATAGTTACCAGCATCGAGGTTATGATCAGTATGGATGTGTAGATCTGCAGCAATGCAACCGACACCAGCGGCCGTACGTTGCTGAACGGACCCAGGTTGCGCATCGTGCCGATGGTGGCGACTATGCTCAGTAGCGCGATCAACACACTGATTGCGCACAGTTCGAAACGGAAGGCGGCCCATAACAGTATGGGTAACAGTATGAACGCCATCGGATGGGCAATGGCTTCGAACACGTCGAAGAAGAAAAAATAGACCAGTGAGAGCGTCAGCACCAGCACGGCAAAGAACTCGGCGGAATGTAGATTTTTCCATCTCAACTCGCCCCGTCTTTGAAAAAAAGCGGTGAGTAGCGGCACGGTAGTCAGCGCGCCGCTCAGATCCCCTGTGTACCAGGTGAAGCTTTCCAGCGCGATGAGGGATTGGGGAAGGCGTCCCGACAGAACAAAACCGCCGATGCCCACCAGGGAATTAATCAGGCCGGCCAGCAGGACGGCAGCCACCATGCTGAGAAAATTATGTACCGATTCCAGAATATCCGTACCGCACATGAACCTGCGCGAAATGTGAAAAAAAACGGCGCCTTCCATAACATTGCCCACACTTGCCGCCAGCGCCGCCTGGCAACCGGATTTTTCCAGCAGCAATACGGTGAGAAATTGCCCGATAAAAATGCCGGGTAAGGCCTGCAAGCCGTACCAGACTGTCGCAGCCATGACGAGTCCTGTCGGCAACCAGCAGGGTGAGGCGGCGGTAGTATTATGGAAGTTGCCGAGCGTCAGCGACAGCTCTGCCATGATCATATAGGCCGGTATTATTTCCAGCGTAAGCCTGACGACAGCAACGGACTGGTCGCGTTTTTCTCCGCTTATATCAAGCCATGGACGCACTGAATTATTCGAAACCATTCAACTCACCCCTAAATTTACGTGCGTGTCAGGTCCGTCAGGAAAAATACACAGTCGAAGCTTACCGGGTTCATTCCTGCGTTCATTCTACCAGTTAAACTCTGCGTCATAGCCTGACGCGCCGCTTTTCATTTCATCGAACGGCAATTGATCTGCGGGGGATATTTCGGTTCCCGGCATAGAGCTCACCGCGTGCCGGATTCCAGTATACATCTCTTACTCGAAGCGCCTGCTTCGGCTGATTGTAGCCGGCTTTAAGCAGGCTACGCACGAAGCGTTCCGGGCAATTGGCTGTCATGCGCCAGCCCGCTTTGTCTTTTTTTTATTTGCGCCAGCTCATGCTGCAGATCCTGTATGTCTTTTTCGAACGCGAGGGTCGTGTCTGCAAAGTGAAATCCCAGCTTGAAGCGGCGGAATACTCCATTGCTGTCTGCCACTTCGGTACGGCATAGCTTTGCGGTGAAAGGGGTATTGAGTGATGAGGGCCAGGAAAATCGGCACCCCTGAAAAACCTGGCCAATTTCGAGCGTCTTTGATGCATCCTTATGATACTCATGCAAAAGTGAAAAACCTGTCAGCGATATGTCCAGTACCTGAAACGTATGAGTTTTTGAATCGGTTAACGCTATGGTGCATGTCATTCGCACAACAGGCGGAATGGCCGAACGGTAGGCCTGGCGCCGCTGTCTCCAATATAGCGATTTGGGAATGACCACCGCAAAAACCGGTTTGCCGCCCAGCGTTGCGGGAGATAACTTAGATGTTTTGAAGCGCGCGGGTATTCCTTCCACCGAGGTGGAGAAAACAAGCTCCTCGCAGTTTATTAAACTATTGTTCAGTTCCTCATTCGTGCTGATTTCTATGGTGAAAAGATTTTTAGCTGGCAATACTTTGGTAATGGTGGTCATGAAGCCGCCGCTCTCGGTGAAAGAGGGCTTTACGTGGATCAACACCGCCAGACGCTCCATTTGCATAAGCTGATCAACAACATGTGTTCTGCGCGTTATCGTATATGACGCATGATCGTCAGAAGTATGATTGTCTGCCACTGCATGTCCTGTCTCAAAGGGGAAACTATACCGATCGCATGATTGCCGCATTAATGTGCAACGGGCTTATGCATGCTACCCAGATACAGAAATACAGCCCTCTACCTTTCGTGCCGCCCGGTGCCAAGGGCTGCCGATGTTTGCAGGAATATCAGCGAAAAAACAAATCATGGGTAGCTTAGCGTTTCCATTATCGGTTGTAAATTGAGTCCCTATTTGGAAACGATTGCTTCATGCAGTACACGGTCACTTCTGTGCTCATTGCTGGACACGGAAGCGCCGTTTGCAGTGCAGTAAGCCCCAGCAGATCGCTACGCGCCGCCACGGACAATTGCGCCATGGCGTTCGGTACGATCATAGCGGCTTCCTGGCTACAAACTGAAACGCCTCATCGTTATCGTCTACGATGCCGGGACTACCGTGCATCCCCGCAACCCGGACAATTTTCTCCTGCATAACCGCCTGTTTGCTCGCCGTATCACCGATACGGGGGTGATCTCTGCGCGCGATAATGACAGGCTGATGCCGGATAACGACTTCGTGCTGCAAATCCAGGTTATCGTATCGTTCGTGATGAAGGACGGCGTCCAGGATATGGTCGCGCAGCTTGACCACGGTTTCGTTTTTGGATGCCAGCGCGCAGATATTCAGCCGCACCTTCGGCGTTTCGCTTTGTATCAGCTCGAAAAATTTAGGCACAAAAGGTTGCTTCGAAAATAGTGATCAGATTCAAGTCAATAGCGCGTAAATTCATTAATTGTTCCATCTTTAAATAAGCGCCACGGGAGCGCTTATTTCTTCGAGTCAAGTTTAGCTGTATTTGTAAATGTCAATGGCCGAAGTGAAAATATGCCTGGAAAAACGATTGTATCAGCGCTTCCTATGACGTATTTCGCGCCATGCTCGGGAAAAAATGATGTCGGCGCATCTGTATGAGATTGCGCCGAAAAATAATTTTATTCCTTTTATTTTGGTAGTGGTTTTTGTTTTTTTGCCTTATGCGGGCGGGGGTTAAGCTTTGTTCTGATTGCGCTGACTTGGCTATTAATAGAAGCTAGCGTGTTGTTAATTTCCGTGAAGTTGTTTTGTGCCTTGGAGTTAACAGTCAGGATGTCGTTTTTAATGATGGTCAGATTTTTGTTTACATCGGTTTCAAGCTTGTTTATGTTGGAGCTGATATTTGTTATATCGTTTTCAACGACGACCATCTTGTCTTCTAATGCCTGCACCCTGTTTTGCAATGCATCGACTTTTACCTGCGAAGCGCAGCCGCTGATTAGGAAAATAATAGTTGCTAATGAAATTTTTAACATATTTATTGATTGTGACTGATTGTTGATATATGGCGCCCCGGCCTATTGGAAACGGTAATGTATCCTACTTGAGAGGGGTGTCGTGCTTGCGCAGCAGTACGGCGCTGCCCGGTGATTTATTTTTCCGTACGAGTCGTTCTGTCCTTATTATTTATCCGCTTTCATTATTTCCTCCGCTCGGTTACGATAACTTCAATAAGACATGCCTTGCGTCTGCGCAGTACCAGGCTTCACACCGCCCTTGCCGATGCAGCCTTTTAACCCCTGATTATGCCAAGAGCGCTTTTTATCCGGTTACTGTTCATTATATTCTGTCTTTGCTGATTGATAGTAAGAATCAATGTCATTTCCTATTATTCCAATTTGTTGCCAAAGCTCCGTATTCCGTTCATCCGTCTTGGGCAAGCCGGTCAGCACTATGATGCCGCAGATGAGTGCGAGCATCGTGAGCGCCGCCATGCTGCCCGCGTGCAGCTTGTAAGAAAATCGTAGGTGCGCACGTCGGTAATACGATTGCGACGTGCCGCCAACTACATCGAATTCATCGGAATCATCATAAAAAATGTAACTCCGATTTCTCCCGTGTTTACTTGGCGATTTTTCTGCTTTCGATATAACAACACGCGTATTGTGCGTTTTTCTAAATGCAAGCCTAAGCTTATCGGCGTTCATGAGAAGTCGTCTTTCTAAAATTGCGAATCAGGCCGTGATACTGTTGCGCCTATTTTGCTTATTATTGCTGTTCTTGGTCTGATGCGCTTCAGGACCGCGCTCGCCACTGTTATTTTGTAGCCAGTCACCTGAATCCGTGGTCGATTTTCGGAATATTCATGGGATTCATATGGATGCGCCGCTTTTTGCTTCACCAAAAATGAACGTTAATTTCTTGTAAAATCATACTGTTGACTCTATCCACCACGGATTCAGGTAGTATCCATTGCTTTTTTGAGTAAAATTGGCGGTGATGAAATCAGCGGTTCCTCGACCATACGGATTCTAGCTTGTTGATGACTTACGGTGTAGCATTCTTTACCGTCAAATTCTGTTAAAATCTAACAATATGCTACTAAAAAGGTAGGATTTGGCATGAAGTAAGCCCAGGAAGAGTAGGGATGGTTCAACATATAAAATTCCACATTGCCGTCGTTGAAGACGACATAGGTCTGTGCAACGATCTGGTTGAGTTCCTGGGATATTGCGGGTTTACAGCGAGCGGCTTTGAAAGCGCCGAGGCGTTCTACCAAAGCTGGCATCTCAAGCAGGCCAATCTGGTGATTCTGGATATTGCCCTGCCGGGCGCCAGCGGCTTGCAGGCGGCGAAGTGGCTGCGCGCGCGCAGTTCCGCAGGGATAGTCATGCTGACGGGCATGGACAGCCAGAGCGACCAGGTCGTCGGTCTGGAGGCCGGGGCCGACGCCTATCTGGTCAAGAATGCGTCGCTGGAGGTCATACACGCCACATGCCGCAGCGTGCTGCGGCGTCTCGACGCCGCGCCGCTTCCCGCGTCTGCACAGAGTTGGCTTCTGGCTCCCAAAGCCTGGCAACTGACGCTGCCGACAGGGGGTAAAGTCTCGCTGACGCATACCGAAACCCTGTTTCTGCAATGCCTGCTGCTTCATCCGGGCATACCCGCAAGCCGCGCTGAACTGCTTGCCGCGCTGGGCAAGGCGGATACGCTTTCCAATCTGCGCAACCTGGATAATTGCGCAGGCCGTCTGCGGCGCAAGGTACTGAAAGAACACGATATAGAGATCCCCGTGCGTCCGAGCTACGGCAACGGTTATACGTTTACCGGCGACGGCGAAATCGATAGATCATGAAAACGTTGTGGTCTCTATTGCTGTGGGTTTCGTTGTTGGCCGCAACACTTGACACAGTCAGCGCTGAGGAGCCGCCGTTGGTTCTGAGTTCGGGCTCCCGCCACGCCTCGTTGGCCGGACACATGGCTCTGTATGTGGATGCGCAGGGAACACTGCCGTTCGAAGAGGCCACGCAGGCAGAATACACTCCGCTCGCGGTGGCGCGCAGCGCCGGATATACGCCGGATACGCACTGGTATCGTTTTACCTTGATCAGGAGTGACGACGCGGCGCATGACTGGATACTGGCATTGGGCATGGCCACTCTGGACGATGTGCGGATATGGGTGGTTGCGCCCGGTACTCCGATTCGCCAGTACCGGCTGGGCGACCATATCGCCTACGAACAGCGTCCGTTAAAAACCCGGTTGTTTACGCTTCCTCTCGAAATGAAAGCGGGAGGACCGGTTACCGTTTATGTCAGGGTGAGTTCCATCGGCGCGATAAATTTCTCTGCGGAAATATGGCAACCCGCCGACTTCATCACGAACGAGACCCGGGCTAATTTCTACAGCGGGCTTTATTTCGGTATTCTGCTGATCATCATCGTAATTTTTTTGCTGATAGGCGCATGGCTGCGTGACGTGAGCATGGTGATTTATGCGGCTTATGTCGGCAGCCTGTTCATGCTTCATCTGGGTATGTATGGTTATACGGCGGTGGTGTTTGCCCCGCAATCTCCCTGGGCCAATGACGCCATTGTGGGTGGCGGAGCGGCTGCAGGGCTGGGGCTAACTACCCTGCTGTGGAGGTATCTGCTGGATTTAAAAAATAACTTTCCAAGCATCGACCGGCTTTACCGCGTAATTACTGTGTGCTGCGTCTGCGCGTTGCCTTTTGCGGCATCAAGCTATTATCGAGTCATTGCCAGCACCATGATCCTGGTTTCCATGGGGATTACGTTCATCAATCTTGTTTTGGTGATAAAACTCTGGCTACGCCAGAGAAAAATCGAGCTGTTGATTTATTTTTTCGCCTTCGTTGTTGCAAACATGGGTATCAGGACTTATATGGCAATGATGATGGGCTGGTTGCCAAACAACGTCCTGACCGTCCATGCCTACCAGACTTCGGCGATGATTCAAGTATTGGTAATAAGCCTGGGTCTTGCGATGCGCATTCGAAAGATTCAGTACGATAAGATGTTTGCCGAACAGCTTGTCGCGGTTACCGATCAGCGCATGTCGGAACAGCGCCGTTTCGTGGCGATGCTGTCTCATGAATTCCGTAATCCGCTAGCCGCAATAGACCGCGCCGCGCAAATGCTCAGGATCAAGTTGCCGGATATGGCGCAGCCCGAGGCCGGGCGGGTTGAAAACATCCGTAGCCATGCAGCGGCGCTTTCCACGCTGGTGGATAATTTGCTGATGTCGGAAGCGCTCGACCACAAGGCGCTGGCGATAGCGCGCGAGCATTG
Source organism: Candidatus Methylospira mobilis (assembly GCF_009498235.1). Lineage (NCBI taxonomy): Bacteria > Pseudomonadati > Pseudomonadota > Gammaproteobacteria > Methylococcales > Methylococcaceae > Candidatus Methylospira > Candidatus Methylospira mobilis. Next base: position 1,574,877 of record NZ_CP044205.1, read on the forward strand.
CGCCATCCGACCGCTGCTGGAGGACGTGATCCAGACGCTGGGCGAAACCCCGGGAGTACGGGTTATGCTTACGGTCACGCCGCCTGACGCAGCCTTTTCTCTTGATCCGACCTTGATGGGCATGGCCGTCGGCAATTTACTGGACAATGCGCTGCGTTATTCGCCGCAGGAAGCCCCGGTGGAACTGTCCGCCATGCTGGATGCCAACGGTTTGCTTATCCAGGTAACCGACCATGGTTCCGGCATGAGCAAAGCGGAATTTTCGATGCTGGGCATGCCTTATTATCGCGGCGCTTCGTCGTCAGGGCAAAAGGGCAGCGGTCTGGGGTTCCATTTCAGCCGCAAGGTTGTCGATGCGCATGGCGGCAACCTGCAAGCGCTTGCCTGTCCGGAAGGAGGCATGAAAGTTGTGCTCAGGTTATCGCATAAATAATTTTATAATCGCGATATCAATTTATATCATATCGAGGCGTCAGGTGAAGTTCGCTGGTCTTAGTAACGGTTTTCTTTCTAACAATCATATGATGCGGACGCTTCCCGTTTTTGGCTTGGCGCTATTGAGCGCATTGGCGTATGCCGACAATAATGCTTTGCCGGCGGCGCCTCCGTCGCTTCCTCCCGAGCAAAGTTCGGCTGTTTTAGCCGAAGGAAGCGAGAAGGCAAACCCGTCGGAGCGCAGCCTGCTGCATTCGCTAGGCCTGCTGGAAGAAGCGGTGGGTCTCTTCGAAGCGCCCAAAATGCCGGCAACGCCGCCGCCGGCCGGGCTGTTTGGCGTTTATATGGTTCCGAAAGGTAAATTCGTGGTCAATTATCTGCCGATATGGTGGCATTTCCAGGGATTGCAATCCGGGACAGGCAGTATCAATCCGGCGCAAGCGGCTACTACGGTGCCGGCCTACAATGCCGGGGGTAATCTGAAGGAACGCATTCTTCCGACGCAAGCCGAAGCAAGCGCTCAACTGCTGGCCGGCATGTATGGGATTACCAACTATCTCAATGTCATCCTGATGCCAAGCTACGTGTCAAAAAACTCCAGTTATGTGACTTATAAAGGCGCATCGGGCGCTACCGCCCTTGGAGCCGGCAGCGTTGCCGCAAGCGGCGTGGGCGACACTTACGCCAGCCTGCAGCTTAAACTGTACGAAGGCTATAATCAGGAACTGATCTTAAGCTGGGGCATCAGTTTTCCAACCGGTTCCATTACGCAAAACGCGGATTTTCTGGCCCCGAACGGGAAAATGGTCAATGGGCGCATGCCATACGGAATGCAGCTCGGAGACGGTACCTACGACGGTCTCCCGATGCTTGCCTATACCGGCAACTATGAACACCTCGCGTGGGGCGTCATGACGCGCGCGCGCCTGCCGCTGCAAAGCTATAACAGCCAGGGCTGGCGCATGGGAAATCAGTACGAGGGCACAGGCTGGGTGGGCTACGAGTTTATTCCGTCATTGTTCAGCGCAACGCTGCGTTTTACCGGCGTTACGCAAGACAGCATCCATGGAGTAGACCCGCAGATGGCGAGTATAAGCAGCGGCGGCAACCCCAATTTTTACGGCGGTCAAGTGGTAAAAGGGTTGATCGGTTTGAACGTGCGCCAGCATATACCACAGATTAACGGCGGCGGACGCATCGCGCTGGAGGCCGGCATGCCGCTCTATCTCAATCTGAACGGCGTGCAAATACCGGAACAGTGGTCGTTGCAATTATCGGCTGCGTTACTCTTTTAGCGCATGAGGGAGAGTATGCTTCGCGGCTTGCACGAAAAGTTTGCCGGCAGATAATCAAACCGCTTTGAGGTTCAGCAGCGTAGCGATGAATTCGTGTTTCAGCATCAGGCAACGATACCGTTCTGTGCGCGTAACGCTTGTTGACGACAAATTTCACGATTGCCAGCAGCCGGACCAACTCGTATCATGGAAGCTTAGAGTGATATAGCCGCCGCTTTGCCGATTTTGGGTATTCACCTGAAACTATAATAATGCCGTTTTGCGAAGTCCTTGCCGATGTCAGTCCTTAAAACCCGATTTGCTCCCAGCCCCACCGGCCTGCTGCACTTAGGCAACGCACGCACCGCCTTGTTCAGCGCGTTTGCCGGTGATCGTTTTTTGTTACGTATAGAAGATACCGACAGCGAACGCAGCCGTTCGGTTTTTGTCGACGGGTTGATAGAGGATTTACACTGGCTGGGTCTGGACTGGGGAGATGGCCCGCAATCGTCCGTGCCTACGGAAGGATTTTTTCAATCCCGGCGCTCGGAAATTTACCGGGCTTATTATGAGCGGCTCGAAGCCGAAGAAATGGCCTATCCTTGTTTTTGCACCCAGGCGGAACTTGAAATTGCGCGCAAAGTGCAGTTAAGCGCCGGAAAGCCACCGCGCTACAGCGGTAAATGCGCCGCACTGACCCGCGAGCAGGTGCAGCAACGCCTGGCGCAGGGACTGAAACCAGCGTTGAGATTTCGCGTTTCGTCCGGCGATGAGGTCGAGTTCGAAGACGGCGTCCGCGGTCCGCAACACTTTCGTGGCGAAGATATCGGCGATTTCATCATCCGCAGGGCTGACGGCACGCCGGCGTTTTTCTTCTGCAATGCGGTGGACGACGCGTTGATGGGTGTTGATTGCGTGATACGCGGCGAAGACCACTTGTCGAATACCCCTCGCCAGTTGCTGATTCTCCGCGCCTTGGATTTGCCGTTACCCGCCTATGCGCATATTTCGCTGATTACCGGCGATGATGGCGCGCCGCTTTCCAAACGCAACGGCAGCGTAAGCCTTAAAGAACTGCGCGAACGCGGTTATTTTCCACTGGCAGTCGCCAATATGCTGGCGCGCCTGGGCCAGTATTACGAATCCGATCCGGGCCTGATGAGCTTTGCTGATCTGCGTGCCGGTTTTGTGATTGGGCATCTGGGCAAATCGCCTTCCCGTTTCGACCCGCATCATCTCGATCATTGGCAGGAAGAAAGCGTGCGCGCCGCCGGCCACGAATCATTATGGCAGTGGCTGTTCGGGGAAACGCGCTCTATCGTACCGGACGCAAACCGCGCGCAGTTTCTGGACGTGGTGCGCAGTAATTGCATGTTTCCGTCCGACGCGGATCAGTGGGCGCGAGTTTTCTTTACCGATGAATGGGAACGGCCTGATGCCGAGGCCGGAACCGAGCTGGCCGCCGCTGGCGAGGCTTTTTTCCTGGCCGCGCTGGATGCGTTGTCCGCTGCTGATCATACGGACTTTTCCGGTTTTCTGGATCGGGTCAAACAGCGCACCGGCCTCAAAGGCAAGTCGCTGTTCGTACCGTTGCGCCTGGCCTTGACCGGACGTCATGACGGGCCAGAGCTGGCGAAAATTTTCCGGTTATTGGGGCGTGAACGCATGACGGAGCGTTTTGCCCGTTATGCGGACATGGCCTGTTAGTGGCGACGACCGGTTTGCCCGCGATCGGGGTCAGCGGCATCGTCTTCAACTCCTCGGGCAAAGTGTTGCTTATTCAACGCTCCAAGCCGCCTGCAGACGGTCAGTGGCATCCTCCGGGCGGAAAGCTCGAGCCGGGCGAATCCTTGATCGAAGGCTGCCGCCGCGAGGTTTTCGAGGAAACCGGATTGACGGTGACGCCCAGATCCATCGCCGCGGTAGTCGAGCGGCGCATGGAAGGGTTTCATTATGTGATAATCGACTTTTTTGCCGATTGCATGGACGATCCGGAGCAGGCGCGGGCGGGCGACGATGCCGCAGCGCTGGCTTGGGTTGCGCCTGATGAATATGGGGATTATTCCCTGCCTGTAGGGCTATTGCCCGTATTGAAGACTGCGTATGCACTATGGGCTGGCAATGCTGCCGGTCTGTTCGATACCGAGGGAAATGGTAGCGATTTTGTTGCATTGGAATTTCAAACTTAAGAGTCATGCTGAAAATTTACAACACGTTGACACGCCGTAAAGACGAATTTGTACCGATCGAGGCGGGAAAAGTAAAAATTTACGTTTGCGGCATGACGGTCTACGATTATTGTCACCTCGGGCATGCACGGGTGATGGTGGTGTTCGATACCGTGGTGCGTTATTTGCGCCACAGCGGATATGCCGTTACCTATGTACGCAATATAACCGATATAGACGATAAAATCATACAGCGCGCATTGAAGAACGGCGAGCCGGTCAAAGCGCTGACCGATCGTTTCGTGCAGGCCATGCATGAAGACGAACAAGCGCTTGCGGTGTTGCCTCCGGATCTGGAGCCGCGCGCTACCGATTCGATAGACGAGATCATCGTGCTGATTTCCCGGCTGGAAAATAACGGTCACGCCTATGTCGGTTCCAACGGCGATGTTTTTTTCTCGGTTTCCGGTTTCGAAGGTTATGGCGCTTTATCCGGCAGGCACCTGGATGAACTGCACGCCGGCGAGCGTGTCGACGTCGATCAGGCCAAGCGCGATCCAATGGATTTTGTGCTGTGGAAAATGGCCAAGCCGGACGAACCGAGCTGGGCGTCGCCTTGGGGAGCGGGGCGTCCCGGCTGGCATATCGAGTGTTCGGCGATGGCGCTTCGCCATTTGGGGAATCATTTCGACATCCATGGCGGCGGCATGGATTTGCAGTTCCCTCATCATGAAAACGAAATCGCCCAGTCCGAGGCGGCAACCGGCGAACCGTTCGTCAACTACTGGATGCATAACGGCTTCGTGCGCGTCAATGAAGAGAAAATGTCCAAGTCCCTGGGCAACTTCTTTACCGTACGCGAGGTGTTGGCGCGCTATCGCCCGGAAACGGTGCGCTTTTTCGTCCTGAACAGCCATTATCGCAGCCCGCTTAATTATTCGAACGAAAACCTGGATGAGGCGCATGCCGCGCTTGCGCGTTTGTATACCGCCATACGCGGCGAATGCTTGCCGGAGAAGCCGGATGCTGAGGCTGCACCTTTTGTTCATCGCTTCGAGGCGGCGATGCAGGATGATTTCAACACGCCACTGGCTATTTCCGTGTTGTTCGAACTGGCCAGGGAGATCAATCGCCAAAAAACGCTGGAGGCAGTTTGTGCCGGGCAGCTTGCGGCAACGCTGATGCGTTTGGCCGCAGTCATCGGCTTACTGAAAGAAGATCCGGAGGATTTTTTCAAGATGAGCGCATCGCATGCATTGGACGAACAGACAATAGAACAAGCGATACAGCGGCGTCTGCTGGCCAGAAAGGAAAAGAACTGGGCCGAATCGGATCGCATCCGCGATGATCTGAAAGGGCAGGGCGTGATATTGGAAGACAGCGCGCAGGGAACCACCTGGCGGCGCGAGTAAATACCGAAACAGCAAGGCTGGCTGCAATGCCCGGCCGAATGACGAATCATCCCGGAAGTTTGTTGAGTTAAAGTGCCGGGTTTATTTTTTTGTTTACCGTAGAGCTTGATTTCATGTTTAGACCAGATTCCGACAGTTCCCTGTTAACGCCGCTGCTGCGCTTTTTCGCCAACAAGTGCCAGCGTTTTTATTTTCGCGCGGTGGAGTCGGTGGGTCATCATAAGCGCGATATATTAATCGGCAGGGTAGGAAACGCCCGCGACGGTCTGCGCGATGCGAAAGAGCAGTTCAAGAATGCGCTGGAAAAATTCACCGAGTTGACCGAGTTCGAAGGAAGCGAACTGGAAAATGTGTACCGCGAGGTCAAGCTTGAGTTCGATTATAGCTACGCCAAGGCGCTGGCGGTCAAGGATCGGATCGACGCGGTGCAGGACGTTGCCGAGGCCTTGTTTGCCGAGTGGGAGGATGAGCTCGGTCAATACAGCAACCGATCGTTGCGTAACGCCAGCCGTCAGAAAATGAAGCAGACTCAGCAGCTTTACGGACAGCTGATCACCGCGATGCGCAAGGCCGAGGGCAAAATAGAGCCGGTATTGCGCGTATTTCATGATCAGGTGCTGTTTCTGAAGCATAACCTGAATGCTCAGGCTGTCGCCGCGCTGCAGGGCGAGCTGATGACGTTAAGCGTCGGTGTGGCCGGATTGATCACCGCAATGGAACAATCCATCAACCGCGCCGACGATTTCATGTCGACCATGACCAGCCAGAAGGCGTTGCCTTCGAAGTGAGGCGCGCCGTTTAGGCTTTGGCTCGTTATTCAACGATTTTCGTAGCTACACAGCAGGTGGAAACTAAGAAGCTGTTCACAATTTTTTAGTAATACACTTCTCCAGCCAAGCGAAAGACCACTCAACCACCCAGCATTGGGGTATCACCGCAACTGTATGCAATTCGTTACGCTTGGCTACCTGCGCCGTCGCCCCAAGCTTCTCTTTGACCGCCAGGGCAAACGGTTGTCCGCTGTAACCGCCATCCACCAATACGCTACGCACCTGCTGAAGATTCGAGAAACATCGATCGAAGGCCGCCAGCGCTCCCTGGCGATCGGTTACTTCCGCCGTGCTGACCGCAATCGCATGCGGCAGACCCTGCGTGTCCACGGCACTATGCCGCTTGATGCCGGAAACCTTTTTGCCAGCGCCGTAGCCTTTATGCCGTGCGCTATCCGTGTTCCTGACGCTCTGCAATCGTGAACAGCTTCTTAGCAACTGAGTTGAGTTGAACAATGCGCCCGCATCCGTTTTTGCATCATCCTCGCTGAGAACGACAACGGTGGTATCCAATCCGGTCACGCGACACCCCACGGCATATTTTCTGACCGTGCAGACCGCAGTATACGGGGCAAATAGCGCCATTAACTTTTGGGCGCTATCGCCCCAACACGGTTCACCCATATGCAAACATATACAGAGCAACCTCAGTCCGCATGAAAAGTCACCTTTAATATCAATTATTTATAACCAGACACCGTGTTCATTATGCTGGAACAGGTGGTCCTAACTCAGCCGTTTCAGCCATAAAATCAGTATCTTATGCAAAAGCGCGAAGCTTATTGCCGGGGTAATATGCCGGGTAAGTTTTAGCAAGCCCCCCTTACCTCCGGCACGAAACAAACCGCACTGCTGGCGCGCTACCCTCCTCCCCCCAAAAAAAGAGACCAGCCACAAGCCCTACGCCATGTGCAATGGCTTGTTCGAGACAGGCGGATAACACGGCCTCAATCATCACACAGCAAAGTTTAGGCCACGACACTTTGAATATTGTGCTATTGTGACAGTGTTTTGCAGTCAACGAAGTAAAGGTTTACCGCCGAAAGCTGTTTCGCTGAAACAGCTACGTTGATATTTTGTTACGATGATCGGATTCACACCATTGTTATCGCTGGGATAAATTGGTTTAGGGAGAGGAGGTTCAGAATGGGTACTAAGTTATATATTGGCAACCTGGGCTACGGCATAGGCGACAGTGATCTGGAAAAATTGTTCGCGGCCTATGGTAGCGTACGATCCGCACAAGTGATCAAAGATCGCGACACAGGGAGATCCAAGGGATTCGGCTTCGTAGAGATGAGCGGCAACCAGGAAGCGCAAGCGGCTATTACTGCGTTGAACGGCAAAGAAGTAGAAGGGAGAGCCCTTGTGGTTAATGAGGCCCGTCCGAAAGAAGAGGGCGGCGGCGGGGGCGGCAAGGGAGGTTTCGGCGGGAAAGGCCGTGGCGGCTATGGCGGCGGCGAGCGGCGCTATTAAACCTCAATCGCCCGGCGATGGAGCAATTTCAGCCCCCCGCTAAGCTGTAAGCCTCAACGTGGCCGTTATCGGACAGGTTGAGGCTTCTTACAGCGACTGCTCAACGCCACCATGGCTGTGCGGAGTTACTTTTGCAGTGGCTATTCCTCCAGAGAAAAACATAGTTACGCGCTTGATGCGCAGGGTAAGCGGCGTTTCCTGGGTGATTTTCCCAAACCTGGCAGCCTGAATAGTTACATTCAGCATTTACCCCCATCCCGCCATGCCTGCAAACGGATAACCGCTTCATCTATCGCCTGATCGGTTTTGGCGAAACAGAAGCGAATCGAGCCGGTAGGTATGTTTTCAGCATAAAACGCACTGACCGGAATCGCCGCAACGCCTACCCGTTCGACCAGTTGCATGCAAAAAGCGACATCATCCGGCTGCGTTGTCAACGCGAGATAATCGGCGGTCAGAAAATAGCTGCCCGATGCAGGCAACACGCTAAAACCGGCACCGCTGAGCCCCAGGCTCAAACGGTCACGTCGCGCGGCCAGTATCGTAGCCAGCGTCGTGTAGTATTCAGCTTGCGTATCGAGTCCCCATGCCACAGCGGCCTGTAACATGGGCGGAGTGGTAAAGGTTAAGAACTGATGCGCCTTCGCAATCACCCCCAACAGTTTTGGCGCGGCGACTATCCAGCCCACTTTCCACCCGGTTACGGAAAATATTTTACCGGCAGAACCGATTTTGACGGTGCGCTCCGCCATGCCGGGCAACGTGCTCAATGGAATATGGCGCTGCTCGTCATAGGTCAGGTGTTCATATACTTCGTCGCTGATAACTGTCGCATCATAACGGCAGGCGAGATCGGCCAGAAACCGGAGCTCATCGAAGCTGAATACCTTGCCGCTGGGATTGGTCGGCGAGTTGACGATCAACACTTTAACGCCCTGCCGGAATGCCGCCTCAATAGGCTCGCGCGGTAATGTCCAGTACGGCGCTTCCAGACGCACGCAGACAGGAACCCCGCCGCCGCGCCTGATTATCGGCAGATAGGAATCATAGAGCGGCTCCAACACCAGCACTTTATCGCCCGGCTCGATCAAGGCGAGCAGACTGGCGGCCAGCGCCTCGGTCGCGCCCGATGTAACCATCACTTCGGTAGCGGGGTCGGGTTGATAACCCCAATAGCTATGCTCATGCCGGGCAACCGCCTGACGCAACGCCATGGTACCCATCATCGACGGATATTGGTGCGGAGCGGCTTGCGCGCATGCGGCCAGATATTCCAGTAACGGAGCGGGTTCCAGACCTTCAGGGAAACCCTGTCCAAGATTGATGGCGGCATGCTTGACCGCCAGCCCGGACATGGTTTCGAAAATGGTAGTCCCCAGATTGGAGAAAATGGAGTTCATTGTGCAATCCCTACAGCATCAAGTTAGTTTTAGCATGTTACTATCCGTAGAATACACAGGTTGGCATCCAGCGGGTAGCAGGTCCTGAATTATAATATTTACCGTAAACCCCGGACTTTGCTTCAGCCCAATAGATTGCAGCTTGCCGTAGTAAAAACCACTAAAAAACCAGGAGAACCAGTTATGAAAGCCATTCAATTCAGCGCCTATGGCGGCCCGGAAAAAGCGAGTCTGGTCGAGTGCGAGCCGCCCATCCCCACCGAGCGTCAATTGCTGATTGAAGTAGAGGCGATATCAATCAATCCCATCGACTGGAAACTGTATGGCGGCGGGCTCCGCTGGATTAAACCGATGCGCTTTCCGTCCACGCCTTGCTTCGATTTTGCCGGGGTGGTGAAAACCGTGGGATCCGGCGTCGAAACTTATAAAGCCGGAGAGCGGGTATTCGGCATGTTGCCAATGAACGGATTCGGCGCAGCGGCTGAAAGCATCGCCGTCGACAGCGACCTTGTGTCGCGAATGCCGGAAGGGTTAAGCTTCGCGGATGCGGCCGGAATACCGCTGGCGGGCATGACCGCCTTGCAGGCGTTGCGCGATCAAGGCAAACTGCAGGCAAACCAGCGTTTGCTGGTCATCGGCGCCGCCGGGGGCGTGGGACATTATGCGATACAAATCGGCAAGGCGTTGAAAGCTCATGTAACCGGCGTATGCAGCACCCGTAATATCGATCGCGTGCGCGAACTTGGCGCCGACGAGGTGTTGGATTATACAGATCCTGGCTTTACGCCGCCTGCGGAAGCATTCGATCTGATATTCGATGCGGTAGCGAACAAAGCGTTAACTTACTGGCAACCGGCACTGAAGAGTCAAGCCACGTATGTAAGCACCCTGCCTAGTCCCGCGCTGATACTGGATACCATGGTGCGAACCTTGCTCATGTCGCGTCAGCGCGTCAAGCTGGTCATGGTCAAACCGCGCCGCAAAGATCTGGATTACCTTGCCGGGCTCGCGCATCAAGGGCAATTAAAAACGCTCATTGATCAAGTATACCCGCTCAGCGAATTCGGCGCCGCGCTGGAAAAAAGCAAACAAGGCCGTGCGCAGGGAAAAATCATTGTAGCGATAAAAGCCGACCATTCCTGAATTTCAATGTAACCTCAGCTACCGGCATCAGGCTCGGGTGATGAGGTAGTCAAGACACGCAGAAGGCGGCGAATCCGTCCAGGGAGGCTCATCTTTTGCCTCCCTGACCAAAGACAGTTCCGCCTGATTCCCCTCACACAACATCAAATTCGGCGGCATTGAATAACTACGTTTCCGTTTGCTTCCCGACATTTCTGACAATAAATAAACGGTGTATCAGCATGCCGGCGATAAAGCCGCCCAAATGCCCCCACCAGGCGACATCGGCATAATGTTCATACGCGCCCAGACCTGAAGTAACCTTGTACAACTGAAAAATAACCCAGGCGCCAAGAAAGGCGATAGCGGGAATCTCAACAAACAACGGCAGGAAAAATACCCACATGACGACGCGCGCAAATGGGTACAGAAAAAAATAAGCCCCCATCACGCCGGCAATGGCGCCGGACGCGCCCACGGCCGGAATAGTGGAAAACGGATTGGCAATCACTTGCAAGAGTCCCGCCACCAATCCGCACAGCAGATAAAAGCATAAAAAACGCAACGGTCCCATGCGATCTTCGATATTGTCGCCGAATATCCACAGCAGCCACATATTGCCTATGACATGCCACCAACTGCCATGTAAAAAGATACTGGTAAAAAACGGTGTAAAATCGGTGCCGGAATACCCCGCCCATTGCGCCCACTCCGGGTAGCCGAAGTAAGCGCCGTAACGCGCCGGTATCAAACCGTAAAGCTGAAATACAACGCGCTCGACCGCCTCGGATTGCATACTGAGCAGCAAAAAAATCAAGGTATTGACCACAATCAGCGACCAGGTAATCCAGGGCCGGTGCAAACAGGGTATGGAGTCTCTATACGGTATCACGTCAACCTCCTGGAAAGCTTGCTGCGATGACTTCAGCATAAGAAATGAGACAGCACAACTGTCTTCCGGTTCAGATACAATAAAACTTGTGTTTACACCCATCCCTATTCGAACACATGAAATCACTCCACACCAATGACGGCGCCGTCATTGCTCCGGCAGCGGACGGCGGGCTGCTGGATCGTCGCCTGTTTTTGAAAAAGGGACTGGTGTTCGGTACGTTCGCACTCGCATCGGACCATATCCCGGCAGACGAGTTGCAACGCACCGCCGCCATGCTGACCCCCGGCGCGCCGTTTTCCGGATATGGACAGCCGTCGCCGTTCGAGCAAGGCCTGCTACGCAACGTCGCCGCCAACGCCGCCGTCGCCGGAAACGGCGCGTCGATGACGCCGCTGGAACGGCTGGCGGGAACGCTGACGCCTTCCGGTCTGCATTTCGAACGGCATCACAACGGCGTACCGAAAATAGACCCCGCCCTGCATCGTTTGATCATACACGGCAAAGTTGCCAAACCGCTTTCTTTCAGCCTGGAACGGTTAAAACGCTATCCGATGACGTCGCATCTCTGCGTGATCGAATGCGGCGGCAACAGCTTCAGCGGCTGGCACAAGGAGGCGATGCAAGGGACTCCGGGTAGTCTTCACGGTCTGGTTTCATGCAGCGAATGGACCGGGGTGCCATTGTCGCTGCTGCTGCATGAGGCGGAACCGGCTGCGGACGCGGACTGGATTATTGCCGAAGGCGCAGACGCCGCCGCGCTGAACATCAGCATTCCGCGCGCCAAGGCCATGGACGACGCCTTGCTGGCCTTGTATCAAAACGGCGAAGCGATACGCCCCGAAAACGGTTACCCGATGCGTCTGGTGCTGCCGGGCTGGGAAGGCGTTACCCAGGTCAAGTGGCTGCGGCGGCTCGAGACCAGCGACCGACCGGTCATGTCGCGCAACGAAACAGCCAAATATACCGAACTGCAGCCGGACGGCAGCGCACGCCAATTCACTTTTTCAATGGGCGTAAAATCGGTCATCACTGCGCCGGCCGGCGGTTACCGTCTGACGGAACAGGGCTATTATTCGTTGTCCGGGCTTGCTTGGAGCGGACAAGGGCGCGTGGCGAGCGTCGACGTCTCCGCCGACGGAGGCAAAACCTGGGCGGAAGCCGAACTGTGCGCGCCGGTGCTGCCCAAAGCTTACACACGCTTTCGCATTCCGTGGCAATGGCAGGGACAACCGGCAACCTTGCAGAGTCGCGCCACCGATGAACACGGCAACATGCAACCGACGCGCGCGCGCCTTGTTCAGGAACGCGGACAAGCCGGTTATTTTCATTACAATGCAATTATCAGCTGGCAGGTCGAGCCCGATGGATACATACACCACATCTTTGCGTAAAGCGGGCGCAACTCTGGCTTTGTGTTTATTAGCCCTTATGCAGGCAAACGCGGCAACTCCGGCGCTAGGCAGCCCGCTGGGCACGGCGGAAGCCGCGAGCTGGAATTTCAGCGTTTTCCCAGATGGGCGTGGATTGCCTCCCGGCAGCGGTACGCCGCAAACAGGCAAAGTCATATACGAACAGCGTTGCGCCTGTTGTCACGGAGTTAACGGAAGCGGAGGCAGTGCCGACGAACTGGCGGGCGCGCAACACGGCCTGAAAGATGCAGAACCCGATAAAACCATAGGCAGCTACTGGCCGTATGCCCCGACCCTGTTCGATTACATCCGGCGTGCAATGCCGGCTGACGCGCCGGGATCGTTGAGCAACGATGAGTTATATGCCGTCACAGCTTATCTACTGTACCTTAACCGGCTTGCCGAGCCTTCGGTAATGCTTAATGCCAAAACATTGCCGCCCATCAACATGCCAAATCGAAATGGTTTTGTTGGTGTCGATGCAAAGCGCTAAAGAGCATTACAAACATTTATGCGAGCATATTTTCAGCGATTTATAGCCCGAATATATTTATCCATAGAGCAAAGAGTACATTTATTCGAACCACGCATTCTTGCTATCAGTCTTATTGCTGTAACAGCATTCCCTCTTTACTACTTTATTTGGCGCGATATTTTTCCTCAGCCCTACGAGAACCTACCGCTCCGATTGATAGGCAGCGCATTATTCTGTCCATTGCTATTCATAAAATACTGGACAATACCCATGCGCAGATATTTATCTATTTATTGGTATATCGGCATGACTTATGCATTGCCGTTTTTTTTCACTTTCATGCTGCTTAAAAACGAAGGCAATACGGTATGGCTGCTGTCCTCGTTAATTGCATCGTTTATTATGATTCTGCTATTGGATTGGCTTAACTTGCTGGTTCAATTTGTGCTTGGTGTAAGCATAGCTTGGTTGGCCTATTATGCGACGACCAGTTCGGCGCAAGTAAATTTTATTACATTAGAAAGCATCCCTATTTATCTGTTTGCGATCATACTCGGCAGCATCGCAAACTACAGCGCGGAAATGCTGGAACAAGCGCGATTACGTGCTGTGCTGGCTACCGCCAGCAATATTGCACATGAACTTCGTACGCCATTGCTTGGCATCAAAACCGGAGCGATAGGGCTGCGCCGATATCTGCCGGCATTGCTCGAAACCTACCAGGCAGCAAAGGAACATGGGCTTCTTGTAACTCCGATACGCCTTGCTCACCTTCACGCCATGAATGGTGTACTGGAACGCATAGAAAACGAAGCCGATCACTCCAATGTAATAATCGATATGCTGTTAAAAAACACCCGCTTGGATGGTTTTCAGACAGAACATTTTACCGTTTGCTCCATTGCATGCTGCGTGAAAACTGCGCTACAGCGTTACCCTTTCGTATCGGAAAAAGAAAAACTATTGATTTTATTGGACCATGAAACCGACTTCAGTTTTAACGGCATCGAAATGCTCATGGTGCATATTCTATTTAATTTAATGAAAAACGCGCTGTATCATATTGCCAAGGCCAACAAAGGCGAAATCTGGATCAAGATGCAAAAGTCGCAACATGGCAACAGGCTAATATTCAGAGACACCGGCACAGGTATTCCAGCGGAAGTATTGCCGCATATTTTTAATTGTTTCTATTCCTGGTCACCAATTAACGATAGCGGTCTCGGTGCGGGCATCGGGCTCGCATTTTGTCGCAGCGTGATGAAAGCATTCGGCGGCGCCATCACCTGTAAATCGGAATTAGGTGTCTACACCGAGTTTACCTTGACATTCCCCCCTACGGAGGCAAAATGAGCGACTATCAAATACTGCCCTTCTATTTTCCTACGACCGTCATATTCGTAGATGACAGTACCGACTTTTTAGTCAATCTGAGTCTGCAACTTTCTCCAGAGCTGGCTTTTCAACTATATGATTCTTCAGAGTCTGCGTTACTTGCTTTACGCGGAGCGAATAATATGACGACACCGCTCGAACGTTTTTTTTCGTGCTTCCATGCAGGAGAAGATATTCCGCTGTCTCACCACGTTATAGAGATCAATCTCGATAAAATTCACCGTGAAGTGTATAATGAATTCCGCTTTGAGCAAGTATCTGTCGTTGTTGTCGATTATGATATGCCCAATATAAACGGCATCGACTTCTGCCGCAGTATTCCAGACACGGCAATAAAAAAGGTTTTATTGACAGGAAAGGCAGACGAGAAAATCGCTGTAATGGCCTTCAATGAAGGCATTATCGACCGTTTTATCCTGAAGCAGGATAAAGCCGTCATCAATGTGCTGAATAAAACCATACGCGAACTGCAACGCGACTATTTCAACGGAATCGAACGCATGCTGGCCGATGCGCTGGCTGTAGGATCGCACTCGTTTCTGCAAGACGCTCTGTTTGCCGCAGAATTCCAGAAAATTTGCAGCGAGCTTCGAATAGTCGAGTTCTACCTGAGCAGCAATCCGGATGGCATCCTGATGCTGAATTCTGCCGGTGTTGAAAGTTTGTTACTGGTTATGGACGACAGTACGCTGATCAGCCACTACGAGATCGCCTATGACCAAGGCGCACCGGATGAATTATTAACAGCATTAAAAAGCAACCAGCTGGTGCCGTATTTTTGGAAAACACAAGGCAATTACACGCCTTCCTGTCACAACTGGCGCGACTTTCTTTACCCTGCAACAGAATTTAAAGGAAAGCAATGGTATTACTACAGCATTGTAAAAAATCCGCCTGGATATAAAACAGATACTGTGTTGTCGTATAACGAGTTTATTGATCATCTTGATCAACAACGTTACATGAACGCTTAGCACAAAGCGCCCATGTAACGGTTTAATCAAGTTTACGCCACGCCAGCCAAATCCCGCATTATTGAATCAGAACATTCATGTGCAGTCGAAGGGGTGCTGCGCTTGCGGCGCGATGAGGGCCAATTCGCCAAGTCGACTTCATCCCGGATATCGGCACAGACCTGGACGATCCTGTCCAAATCGAATTGCGTCAAGCCGCTATGTATCGAGAAACGTATCAGCGCCCGGTTTTTTGCCGTCGCCGGCGCGCAGAACACCGAGCCGAAAATGCCTCGTGCCTCTAAGGCATCCCTTAATACGATAGTTTGCTGTTCGGAACCGGACTCCAAGGAAATAATCTGCGATTGGCTATCATTGAGGTTGTAACCAAGCGCGTCCAAATGCAAACGCAAGTAGGCGGCATTGACATGCAGCTTATCGCGTCGCCAGCCTTCCTTGCGTATCACATCCAGAGTTGCGTCAATTCCGGCCACCTCATAAGGCAGCAGAGTCGAGCTAAAAATAGCGGGATGCGATTCACATTTGAAATATTCGCTAAACCGTTCCGAGCAGACGAGAAAACCTGCTCTTCCCGCAAACGCCTTGGCTAAACTGGCGGTGCGGAAATGAACACGATCTGTCAAACCCATCGAGGCCACCAAACCTTCGCCTTGATCGCCATGAGTGCCGAGCGAATGGGACTCATCCACGACCAATATGCATCCTTGTTCGCCAGCGATTTCGGCAATCTCTCGCAACGGACAAATACTACCGTTGGTGCTGTAAATCGAATCGACTACAATCACACCGGGGCCATGTTTTAATACCTGCTTTTCCAAATAGCCGGGGTCATTGTGAAAAAACATTACGGCAGTCGCTCCAGCACTACGCACTCCTTCCCACAAAGACATATGCGCAAGCATATCCATATACACAGGAGTTCTCTCGTCAGCGATAGTTTGAATCAGCCCGGTATTGGCACACCATCCTGACTGACAAAGAACTCCTGCTTCAGCGTGCATAAAGGCTGCCAATTTTTTTTCCAGCTTTGCTTGAGCACTGCCCGCATGCAAAAAAACGCCTGACATCAGCAATCCATTACCTTCTTCCAACAAGCTTTCCGAGGTCGCTTTGACAATACCTGGGTGGTTTGCCAAAAACAAATAATCATTACTGCTCAGCAGCAAAGCACTTTTATCCGGAACCCTTCCACGCATGATATGCCCGCCACCCCAAGTATTCTGCACCCGATTACGATAGTATGCATTAACACGCCGCTCCAAAAAATCCGGCTCCATGGCGCAGGGAAAGTTTTTTGACAATATCAGTCTTGTTACATTGTTTTTCATTACAGAACCTCATAATCACGATTAAATAGACATTATGTTTAGCGTGCATTTGAAGCTTCAAATGCAGCACCAACTATAGTGTAAGGCTCTATAATTACCAGACAGTAACAATAAAAAACTGATTGTGCAGTTTTCTCACATGCTTGATTTCAAGCAAAAACGAGCTTCCCCCGGAAAATAGTCTTCCAAGGGTGACGTAAAATTCACGTTACTTTTGGAGAAAGAAGATGAAGCTATCGAAACGGGAATACACAACCGAGTTCAAGGAACTGGCGGTCAAGCGTGTTAAGGCGGGCCAATCGGCTGGAGCGGTAGCCAGGTACCTGGGACTGATCGAGCAGATGCTGCGCAACCGGGTCAAGGCCGCCGAAGCCGGGAAGCTTGTGGGAGTTGGTACCAACAAGGCAGTTACCACTGAGCAGATGGAACTCTCCAGGCTACGTGCCGAGAACGTACGGCTGAAGCAGGAGAATGAAATTCCAAAAAAAGCGACGGCGTACTTTGCGAAAGAAACACGGTGAAGTACGCCTGGATTGATGCGCAACGCAAGGATTATGGGCTGGATACGATGTGCCGGTATTCGATGTTGGCGTGAGTGGCTATCACTCATGGAAGCATGGCGGCAAACCGAATCGCAAGTGATTGACCGATGCGTGGATGCTGGCGCTGATCCAGGCTATCCACGCGGAGTTCAAGGGAGTTTATGGCGGCCCGAGGATGGTGCGAGAGCTGCGTGGCCGTGGATTTCCCGCATCTAGGTCACGAGTGTCTGATGCAGAAGAACGGCATTCGCGCACGCCATAAGCGGCGGTACAAGGTAACGGCGGACTCCAAACACAACCTGCCGGTGGCGGCGAACTTACTGAATCGGAACTTCACGCCTTCGGGGCCGAACTTGGCTTGGACATCCGACATTACTTATCCATGGACGGATGAGGGCTGGCTGTATCTGGCAATCGTACTCGACCGGTTCAACAGTGAAGTGGTCGGCTGGTCGCTGAAGCCGGGGGTAGTAGCACGCTATGGCATCCAGCCCGCTCTCCGGCAGCAGCTCTCGCGTGTGGTGGACATGACCCGGCCGCGGCACCTTTTTTACGTCCCGATGATTGCCTCTTTTCCTTGCTCGTCCCGCCTTTCATGCGATCCTGGCTGGGCGGTTTCGATGAGTTACCTGAATCGGCGTTCAGTTTTTCTTCCAACTTTGCTATCCGTAACGCCTGGGCTTCCACGATAGCGATCAGTTTTATCAGCTCATCCCACAGCACCGCGATGACCTTATGCGGATCTTCCAGCGTATCCGGTAACGGCGGTGGCCCTGCAAAGGTGGGAAGTTTGTCTGTCATGCTGCTATTTTGCCGCCTCGGGATGGTTTCAGCAAATCTGGTGAACGGTTACTTAAGCTCTCACCCATGGTTAATTCGTTTGTCTGTATATGTCAGTCAGAGGTCCATACCGAGCTTTACCTAAACTTACATTGTTATTAACAGAAATTAACATTAATGTGATGCATAATTTGACGATCCGGAGCTGATGAATTTTACTGCTATTCACGGACCAAAACGGAGTTTTTTATAGGTATAAACCACTGTTGGTGCAAATCTTGTTTAGGACTGTTCTGACAAAACTAGCGCTAATGCTAACGTGCGTCCAATCAATTACAACGACTTCCGGTACGTTTACCGTGCTAGATATTTACTGTAGAGTCTACAACATCGTGCAGTGTATTCAGGTAAAAGGAGGTGGGGTTCACTGGATCTGCCTGTATGTCGTAGAGTTTATAATACATACATCAATGATTTGCTCTATGCGAACGTTACCAGGAAATATATTATGTCCAGCATTGGCTCATTGGTGGCATAAAATACATTAATTCAGAGGACCTTTAAGTGCTGGTTGCAAAGTTTATTGGAAAAACCTCCTGTTATGCTAATAGCCAATGTTCAGCTGGGTTGCGTGATATTTTTTTCAGTAAATATTGAATAACAACAATAAATTATTGAACCAATATGAGAACAAAAAAATATCGCTCTATTTTTTCTCCCGCAACATATCAGGAGAAAATAATAAATTTGGTGAATTATTGGGTATTTACCCGGCAACATGCCGGGCAACTGTTCGAAGAAGATAGAGATTTAGAAAAAAAACGAGATCGACTGTTGTATTTTAAAAACAACCCCGTTAGCTTGAGAAAGCCGCTGGCTGATCATGAAGCATTTTACCGAAATTATGTTAGCATGAAAGATGATCCTCGCTCGCTTGATCGTTTGACGTTAATGCTGACTAGTATCTACAAATTTTCACGGAATGAGTTGGTTGTGGTTACAGCTGCATGGGATGTGGTTCCCAACATGGCGAATTCACGCAATATCGAAGATAAAATAAGTCGCGTACATTTGGCAGAAGAGTTTTGTCATTGGCGACTGTTTGATGAAATGCTTAGAACTTGCGGACTGGATCGGGTCGAATGGAAGTCTTTGAGTCCCGTTAAGGATTTTATTTATCGTCAGTTTACACGGCTGCCTGGATTCTTAATGGGTACGCCTGTATTTGTCGCTGAGCTGACGGAGCTTACTTATTATTTCCATTTGCGGTTATTATTTGACGAGCTGCTGAGTCATGAACCGGAAGTACGCGACCGCTTAAGAGAACTACTTGAAGAAATTACCATCGATAAAATTGCTCGGGTTGGTCAGCGCAGGAATTTTATCGGACCTATCGGTATCTGGATGTCACAGATTCTGGTTAAACCTTGCCATGTATGGTTCTTCAACGATATTCCAGAAGCAGGCTTGTTGTTTGATATTAATGAAATGGTAAATTACGCCCAGTCTTTTGATTTTAATGAGTTTCCAGATTACATGGCTGAGCGAAGCTGGATACCGTCGTACTGCAAGGTACGGTCTTTAGCCGGCTCATATCGGAGCCCCTGGAGCAAGGGAAGATCGGGTAGAGCCTGATTATATAGCAGGAAGCAAAGAAGGGGCGCTGGCCGCTTAAGGCAAAGCAGTCATTTCTTTCCGATGCTTAGATCGCTCTAATCGGTTTCATCGTTGGCTGAAAGTTGCGACTCAACGGAAATTTAATGCATTATTTCCCATTGTCGCCTGGTTTTTCCGTTTGTGCCATGAATATTGCTCCGCCAGAAAGCTGCGATGTAAGGGATAACCAGAAATAATTTATAGCCCGCCTTTTGACAGATCTGGGCAGAGATGATGCGTGAAAACCGGGACGCTTGTATAAGCCTGCATTGTATTTATTATCAATGAATATTATAGAAATCCGTAAAATGGCTGGCTTCTTAGATATTTATCATTAATTCGTTTGGTCGTACCATTTTGCGAAAAGAAAAAATCTATTTATGAAATATTTTATACGGTTGCTGCTTGCTTGCTACTTGTTTTACGCCATCACTGCATGCTCTGAAAACCATCCACGCACAATACCGGAAAACCGTTCACCTAAAAATACGGATAATTTTGAAATACAGGTCATGAAATGGATGTATAAAGGCGGTTATGTCAAGAAAAATACCTACACGTTAAGATCAGTGGAAGAAACCTGGAAAATAAACGGCGATGAAGTTGATATTGTTTATATTTCACCGGCAGAGACAGGTTTTTTTCCGCTCCTGTTATATTTTCCCGGACCGGGAGAAAATGCCAATGGAGGAAGCCTATGGCGCGCTGCTTGGGCCAAGAGGGGATATGCAGTGCTGTCGCTGCAGCCGCGAAATTTGGGCGCCTTGTCGCGGCAATCAAATGCACCTAAGTCAGATAACCACGCCATTGTTGGTCAAAAAATAGATAAGGCTTCGTTACACGACAGATTTGTGCAATTAAATTTGGCGATTGCCGAATTCAATCGGCTCCGACAGACGGAAAACTCCCCATTCAAAAATGCCGACATTGCGCATACTGGACTAGTTGCATTCGAGCCAGTTCTTCAGATGATTGCCGGTTTAACGGAGGAAAGTACAGAGCATAAATTCGCTCTGCTGCCCGCAGGGTTTAAGCTTGAAGCCTGTCTGTTGGTAAGCCCTCCATTTAATCCGGCGAAAGGCTGGCCGGACCGTCGGCTTTCTTATCCCGATTTTCCTTTGTTAATGGTGACAGCAAGCGGCGATACGAAGCAATCCTCTATAAGCCAGCAACCGCGTCAGAACGGATTTAGCCAGTTTGAGTCTGCCGACAACCAGTTTTGGTTGGAGTTGAATGCCGACGTCCATGACTTGCTGGCCGGGAATCAGCTCAATCAGGATAACAGTGACGCACAAATGGAAGAAGAAATTTTCGCGGAAGGCAAAGCGAAACGACGCGAGTTACCTCCTTCCATTTCGGGTGGAGGTCCTCCTTCAGGTGGAGGTCCTCCTTCAGATGGAGGTCCTCCTTCAGGTGGAGGTCCTCCTTCAGATGGAGGGCCGCCTTCAGGCGGCACCCCGTCTTCAGGGCCACTGGGCGATTCTGCAGGCAATGCAAAACCTGGTTTGGGAAATGCCTCTAATTTTAAGACGTTTGGTCGCGTGCCGCCTAGCGATAGAGGTATGAGGCAGCCTGTATCGAACGTTGAGCTGACCGCAGCAATACGTGCTATTTCAATAGCATTTTTCGAGTCCAATATTAGGCATGACTCGACCGCGCATGATTGGCTGATGAGCAATGCAAACGCTTGGCTAGCCAAGAGCGGCACTTTTCGTGGGCAACTTCGGCATTTCGTACTTAGTCCGGAAAAAGATACGGTAAATCGTCCTGGCAATTAATACAGCACTTTGAACGGACATCCATTGGCAAAATGGGTGCCGTATTGAGGTTTTTTCAACGATGGACAGCTTGTGTCGCCAATCGAAACAAGTTTGATGGATGCAGTGGCAATTAACATCATGTGGTTCGAATAAAGGGTGATATGTTAAATGACGGCGTCCCTTGCGCTCCGCAAGGGACCATAAAATAAGATGATTAGCACTATGTTCACAAGCCATTGATTACTGGTGCAGGACGGAAATTAGCTTGTCCTTATAATTCCAAGGCTTCCATTGGTCGAATCCATACTTTCGTGAATTTCGGTGCTAATCACCTAAAATAATGGACACCCTCTACTATGCATGGCTACAACGTTGTGACTTCTCGTTAAAAGTCGGATAGCGAGTTGACGGCGCTTATCCGGCGATCTCAATGTTCTTTTCTATCTGGAAGCAGACTACGCGCCGCTTTTGCCTTCATCGACATCGGAAAACGCTCTGCGCACGGCCATGATGGTGATATCGTCGGATTGTTCGGCTTCGCCGACATGGGCGCGTACTGCGGTGATTACTTCCTCCACCAGTTCGTCGGCATTCCTGCCTGTCTTGTCCTGCAGCAATTCCAGCAAACGCCGGTCGCTGAACAGCCGGTCGTCGATATTCATCGCCTCGGTCACTCCGTCGGTGTACAGCATCACTCCGTCGCCTGGGTTCAGGGTCAGCTCCTGCTGGGTAAACTCGATATCGTCAAGTATGCCTAAGGCCATGCCTGTTTCTCCTTCCACCATTTCCGCGCGTCCGTTATTTTGCAAAAGAACCGGCCGATTGTGTCCCCCATAGCTGTAGGCCAGCCGCCCGGTTTCCACATTCAATGTTGCCAGAAACAGGGTAACGAACATGCCCATATCGTTGTCCCGGCAAAGTTCGGGATTCACGGCCCGCAAAATTTCACGGGGCGAGTCGTACCCTGCCGCGACGGCCCGAATCATGGTCTTGACCATGACCATGAACAGGGCTGCCGGCATGCCCTTGCCGGAAACGTCGCCGATGGCGATCAGCAGCGTGTGTTCGTTCAGGTAAAAGAAGTCGTAGAAATCCCCGCCGACCTCCTTGGCGGGATCGATCATGGCGTACAAATCCACCGGACTCTTTCTGGAGAAGCGCGGGAAGGCGGTGGACATCATGCCCATCTGTATGTCGCGCGCCAATCTGAGGGACTCCTGCAGAATGCTCGCTTCCAATTCCTTTTGCTTGCGATACGCTTCCACCAGCTCTTCGGTGCGAACCTTGACCTTTTCCTCAAGGGTGCGGTTGTATTCCTCCAATTGTTCGCGGGAGCGTTGGATTTCGCCCGCCATTTCCACGAAGGAACCGGCAAGAATGTCGATTTCATCGGCGGGCGAGGATCTTTCCGTGCTACGGAATGTCCCTGTTCCCATCAGGTGGGTTACGTCATCGAAGTTGCCGCGCGCCAGGGCGCGTACCGACTGAGTCAGCCGGATCAGCGGGCGGGAAAGCGCATTGGAGATCAGCAATACGATGCCGGAGCCGAGGATGATGAAAAAACCGGCAATGCCTCCGGCCAGCATGATGAAGCGTCGCCTCGTGGCTTCGATCTCTGCTTGCGAGCGGGCGATTTCCTGCTTGAGCGCCTCCGTGGAAAATCCCAGTCTCAGCACTCCCCATGGTTTGGCGCCGAAATGTATCGGAAGAATGAATTCGATGGCGTTGTGTTCAGGGTATTCTCTGTGGGTCAAGGCTGTTTGATCCAGCGCGTAGCGGCTGGCTTCGTCCTGAAGCTTTTCCTGCTCCAGCTCCGGGTGGCCGGAATGGATGAAGGCTACGCCCTCGATATTGGTCAATATCGTATAATCCAGCTCCAGGGTATGGTTGATCAGCACTTCCCGTATATGAGAGAAATTGAGCGCCGCGACGTCGTTTTCTACCTCGCCCTCAATGAGTCTGGAAAAAGCCGCCCCCCTTTCATGCAGGTTGGCCCGCATCAGTCCGACGCGTTTGTCCAGCTCGCTTTCCAGCGAGTTTTTTTGCAGCACAAGACCGATAAAGGTCAGCGTGAACACCACGCCAACCAATAGCCCCATCATGGTGGAAAGCAGTTTCCAGTGGATGCCTCGTTTCACCCTTATGGAATAGGCCGGGACCGCTCCGTCCGGATTTAATGAGGTTGCTGAATTTTTTTTAAACAAGCCTGACATGATTTCTATCGACATTCGATGAGTTGGCTTACCGAGTCCAGGGCGTCCTCATTGTAGCCCACTTTGAGTTTGCCAAGATGGCAAACGTTGAGCGTGATGCGTGAACCGACCGGGGATTGTACAGCCACGCCCGGTTTTTTGTGGTGGAGGAGGGACTGTGCCAGGGTGGCAGCCTGCCGGCCGATAGTGGGGATGTCAGCGGCAACCACCAGACTGGCCCCGAAACGAATGAACACATCGCTATACGCGTAGACCGGCTTGCCGGCTCCGTCCGCGGCCTGAAAAATTCCTTCGACCCGGTCGCGATCGATCAGTATGCCGGGGTCGGAGATCAGCCAAAGCACGTCGATCTGCGGCAGGAGTTCATCCACCGCATCTTCCACTTCCTCGCGGGTGCTGTTTTCCACCGCTTGCTCCACCAGGGTAAGCCCCACCTCCTGCGAATAGGCGTGGGCTTCCGCCACACGTTCGCGGTTGAATTTGGGGTCGAAAATCACCCCGACCCTGGTGGCTTTGGGGAGCAGATAACGCAGCAACGATAACTCCTGGGACAGGGATAGTTCGTTGGCGATACCGTAGACATTGGCATGGCGCGGAAAGCGCTGCCAGTTGATGACGGAAGAAAACAATTGCAGCTTGTCCCCGCCATATTCGCCGGCCAGCTGAAAGGCTTCGGAGCCGATGCTGTAGATCAGGCCGGGGTTCTCTCGATCGACGAGATCGCGCAAGTCTTCCGCGTCCATGTTCGTTTCTTCCAGGTTCACATCGACGATGGTTTGCCCGTCCATTTGTCTACGAAACTCATCCTCCGCCAACCGGTAACGCTCCACCGAGCGGGAGGAATTGATCACCACTATCTTGCCGGGCGAGTCTTGCGCGAAAGAGGCGGCGGCATGAATCGCCAAGGCGGCAAACAGCAGGCTCAGCCATGGCGGCAGACTGTTGGGCCGGCGCTGGGCGTGGATTGCAGGCAGGGCTGTCATGGCGCGAGTAATTGGTTTGAGTAAAGGGCTTCCAGCGATTCGACGCGTTTCCAGCCGTCGAGTCCGAGCAGTTTCAGGTTCTTTACTCCCACCGGCTGCTGGCCCATGTCTTCGAGTATCTTGACCAGCGGAGCGCCGTCCTGCCTGAACGAGCGAGGAATTGCCGCGATCAGTAAAAACAGTTTTTCGCTTTGCGCGAGCGATTTGAGCTGGCTATGCTGCTTGGGGTTGATCACGGCCAGTTTTTGCAGACTGCTCTCCGAAGATATGGCGGCACTGGCCATGCCGAAACTCACCGCCATGAGCGCGTCGATGTCCTTGGGTACGCTGAGCAGCTTGAAGCTTTCGACTAGGGTTTTGTGTTCAGGTCCCAGCATTTGCCGCAAAAAGGTTTTCAGGTAATCCTCGCTGCCGGTTCCTGCTATGGTAGCTCCTTTCAGCGCGGAGACATCCGCGGCATCCCTGGCGGAGAGTATCTTGCGCTGCAGGAATTCTCCCTTGGAGGTGCCTACCAGAACCGCGTCCAGCTCATTGCGGGTCTTCACTTCGCGATAGTGTCCGCTGGACAGCATGTAGACGCCGCGTGATTTTTCCGTCAGTGCCTGCTCGAAAGTTGCCCGCACGTTGAAAGGTTGGAATACGTAGGCTCCGAGCGGGGCAAGATAAGTGTCGAATTCGGTTTTCAGCGTCGCGTAGCTGTCGATGTTGCTTTCCGGGTTGAAAAAATACAGTGCATCTGCAGAAATCGCAGCCGGCGGCACGGTGAGCAGCATCGCCGACAGCCAGGCGCGCCAGTGGAGCAGGAAAACAGGACCAGTGTGATTCGACATAGCTAGAACCGCAGGTTCACATGGCCGTAAAAGGTTCTGCCCGGAGCGGAAAAGTCGCCGGGAAACTGGATGTTGGTAGTGGGGGAGACATAATACTGGTTGAACAGGTTGTAAATGGTAAGACCGACATCCAGGCCCTTGACGATCTGTCCGCGGTTGAGCACGCTCAGGTTGAGCAATGCGTAGCCGGGCAGATTGGGTAAATAGGAATCATTGAGTGCGGCCCGGTTTATCGATCCGTTGTAAAGCACATTGGCGAAACCGTTCCAGTGACGGTCGAACTGCCAATTGGCGATGACGTTGACGCGGTTACGGGGAACAAACGGCGATACGACCCCGTTAAGAGGCTGGTATTGGTTGCCATTAGATGGATTGTAATAGTCATGATTATATAGGAACGGATTCTGGTTGACATAGTTAACAAGTAGATAGCTGCCATGAAACTGCCCCTGAAAATCGTATCGCGTTTCCAGTTCCACTCCCTGGGTAATGAGCATGCCTTGGTTTTCATAATAGTGCTTTCCATAAGGGTTACCGACCAGGCTGATCATATTGGTAATCCTGCTCTGGAAATACACTGTCTGGGCGGTAAGCCCTGGTATGGGGTGCGCCACGAATCCGGTTTCGAAGGTTTTCTCTCTCTCTGGCTCCAAGCTGGGATTGCCTTGGAATCTGGGATTCGTGTTGAGGTCCAGTTCACCGGGAGTCGGGGCGCGATAGGCGCTGCCGTAAGATGCCTTCAAGGAGTAATCATGGATGAACTCCCAATTGAAACCCAGGCGGGGGTTGAAAACGCCGGAGAAATCGCTGTATTTATCATAGCGCGCGCCCAGACTCAGGTGTAGATTACGCGAGACCTCCCACATATCCTGCAGGTAAATGCCCCAGCGCGTTCGGGACCTGCTTTTGCCATTGTTGGTGCTCGCGTAATAGGGTGGGAAATATTCTTGGTAATATGGATCAGCGTACGTTTCTTCCGCAAGCGTGGCGCCGCCCATCAAGGTGTTGCTTCGCGAGAGGCGGTAATTGGTCTGGATTTCACCCCCGGTGCGAGTATTGTCCGACCCTCCGTTCCAGGTCAACTGTGAGTTCGAAGGGGGCGGTGTGTTGAACTGTCTTTTGTACTCGTTGAAGAGGCCAGGATCGAGCGGGGCGGAACCTGTAATCCGCTCGCTGAAGGAATCGTAATAGACCTGCGTGCTGAGGGTCAAGTCTTCGTGCAGGCTCCAGTCCCTGCTGAGGCGCAGAAAATAATTATCGTATTGGTTGGCCTGATTATTCGAAAGGACGCCATACGGATTGACCAAGGGATTGACGTGTTTGCTGATAAAACGTCCATCCAGCTTGTAGCCCTCGTAACCCGCTTGCCACTCCAGATCGTAGCGCTGCACGGGTTCCGATCCCGTGCCGGGCGCTTGGCTCGGTAGTTTAAGAGTGCTGTTTACGTCCTGCCCAACGGTGGTGGGCGCACCATCGGTGTTGCGGAAATTGAAATGTACGACGGCTTCCCCGTTGTCGAACTGTTTTCCGGCGGATAGGCGGTATTGCTCGGTATTGTCGTTGCCGAGCCCTACCGAAGTTTGCACGCCGTGGATATCCTTGGGCGTCAGGGTAATGATATTGATCACAGCCATCATCGCGTTGGCGCCGTAGAGCGCTGAACTCGATCCGCGCACGACTTCGATGCGCTTGATGGTATCGACGGCCAGGTCGTCGTAAACCCAGGTGCTGCCTGGGTTGGCGAGGTCCTGGTCGAGGGGGTGGCCATTCAACAGCATCAACACCTTGTCGGAGGTCGAGGTTCTGACGCCGCGCACATCAATGGCGCTGACGCCCAGTCCGGTCTGCGTGATGCCGATGCCCGGCACGATGCGCAATGCGTCGGAGAGGGTGCGCGCGCCCATGCGCCTGATATCTTCCTGAGTGACAACGGTGCTGGTGGCGATGGATTTATCCGTGCGTTCTTCGGTGCGGGAAGCAGTGAACACCGTGTCGCGTTCGGCCGAGAGAAAACGCAATTCACTTTCCATTTCCTGGTCTTCGGAGGTATCCGCAGAAATATGGAAAGAGAGCAGCGTCAGGCTCGCGGCCAGCCCCAGACACATTACTGTCCTAGAGGAGGGCCGTCGCATGGAATGGCGCGTATTAGCGCCGCTTTCCCGCTCGTTCGAGTTAATGGCGGGTCGAGCCGCTGCCCGCGATGTTCCCAGCATCGCTCGTCCTTAGACCAAAGCTTTATATGCCGGTACTTTGCGCGGATAGTGCGTATACCGTCGTTGTTCAGTAGGTAAAATCATAAACCATCGTTGCGGAATCAGAGCTTCCTTGCTCAAAGCCCGTTGTCGTTATTTTTCGTCCAGCAGACTTCTCCAATAGTGGTCGTCCTGGTCGAACAAACGATTGCCTTCGCTTGGCCCCCAAGTGCCGGCAGGGTAAGTATGGATGAAATCGTGCTCCGATGCCCAGGCTTTTTGTATGGGGTCGACCACGCGCCAGGCGTGTAGAACTTCATCGGAGCGCAGGTACTGGGAGTGATCGCCCTCAATGGCGTCGAGCAGCAGATTTTCATAGGCATCGGCTGAACGATCGTCGCTGGTGCAGGTGCTGGCGTCCATTTGCGTACTGCGCGTATGCATTCCCATTCCCGATTCGCGTATTTGTACTTCGGCCCTGATGCACTGTTCCGGCTGGATGCCCAGCAATAGCCAGTTGGGAGGGATTTCCTTGATTGGGGTGTCTCTGAACAACTGTTGCGGCGGATGTTTGAAGCGGATGCTGATCAGCGAGTGTTTGGCTGCCAGTCTTTTCCCGGTACGCAGGTAGAACGGCACGCCGCTCCAGCGCCAGTTGTCGATGTAAAGTTTCAGCGCGGCATAGGTTTCCGTGGTGCTGTTGGCCGCGACTCCTTTTTCTTCAAGGTAACCGGGTACATCATGTCCGTCGATTCGGCCGCGCGTATATTGGGCGCGGAAAGCCTGTGCGCGTACCGCATTTTTACTGATGGGGCGTATCGACTTCAGAACCTTGACCTTTTCGTCGCGTATGGATTCCGCATCCAGGTTGGCCGGAGGCTCCATGGCCACCAGCGTCAGCAGTTGCAGTAAATGGCTTTGTATCATGTCCCGCAATGCGCCGGTATCGTCGTAGAATTCGGCGCGATCCTCAATGCCGTGTTGTTCGCTATGCGTGATCTGCACATGGTCTATGTAGTTACGATTCCAGAGCGGCTCCATCATCAGATTGGCGAAGCGAAAAACAAAAATATTCTGGACGGTATCCTTGCCCAGATAGTGATCGATACGAAACAGTTGCTGTTCGCGATAATCGCTGAGCAGGCTGTTGTCCAGGGTCTGTGCGTCTTCCAGATCGAAGCCGAAAGGCTTTTCCACGATCAGGCGCCTCCAGCCGTCGCTCTCGTTGTTCAATCCCGCATGGGCCAGCTGTTGCGCAACCAGTTTGTATTCCGAGGGAGGCAACGAGAGATAGAATATATAATTGTTGGGGAAAGTCGGAGTGTTTTCCAGCGCCTGCTTAAGGCGCGGGTACATTTCCGCTTCGGAAATGCTGCCCAGGAAGTAATGTACCCGCTGTAAAAAGCTATGCAGTTTTTCCTCTTCCTGCGCAATGCCTGTCTGGGCTTTCAGCGTCGTAGCGACTTGTTCGCGCCAGCTCGCGGTAACCCAGTCGCGGCGCCCTATGCACAGGATAACCAGATTTTCCGGCAAATGCCCGTTGGCGTGCAGATGATAAAGCGCCGGTAACAGTTTGGTGCGGGCCAGATGCCCGGTTGAGCCGAAAATCGAAAACACGCATGAGTCAGACATGGCTATACTAAGCTCCGTTTTTTTGCTTTGGGAAACTATTCCCGCCAGACGCGTTTAGGTGTGCGCCAAGGCGGAAGCGATCTCGAAAAAAGGACACTATGCTGCGATTTATCAAAAACCATAGAACAGGAAAACTTCGTACCATACCGGATAAACTGCGCCGTACCGCAGCCCGGCGGCATCTGACGCGATTTGCCTGGCTGTCGATTATTGCCGCCGTCGTTACTATCGCTCTCAAGACGGCGGCTTACCTGTTAACAGGGTCGGTCGGATTACTGTCGGATGCCATGGAAGCGCTGGTCAATCTGGTAGCGGCTATTATGGCACTTGCCATGTTGATTGTCTCATCTCGTCCGCCCGATGATGAATATCAATTTGGTTTGGGCAAAGCAGAATATTTTTCCAGCGGACTGGAAGGCGTGCTGATTATCGTTGCCGCGGCCGGTATTTCGTTTGCGTCGCTGGATCGGTTGTATCACCCTGTGGCGTTGCAGTCGCTTGATGCCGGTCTGATCGTCTCGCTGGTTGCCTCCCTGATCAACCTGCTGGTTGCACGCCAGTTGCGGCGAGTCGGCGAATTATTTAATTCGATCACGCTGGTGGCTGAGGCAAGGCATTTGATGAGCGATGTTTGGACATCGGCCGGCGTACTGCTGGGACTGGTTGCTGTCAAAGCTACCGGCTGGCAGCAATTGGACCCCATTATCGGTCTGGTGCTGGCCCTGCATATTTTTGCGACCGGCATCATGCTGCTCCGCCATTCCATTGCCGGTTTGCTCGATACGACGCTGCCGCCCGAGGAAAACGCCGAGATTCAGCGCGTACTGGCAAGCTATAAACCGCACGGCGTGCAGTTCCACGATTTACGTACCCGGCGTTCGGGCGCGCACCGCTTCATGACGGTGCATGTGCTGGTGCCGGGCGGCTGGAGCGTACAGTGCGGCCATGATTTGCTCGAGCAAATCGAGCGCGATATTCGCGACAGGCTGGAGGATATCCATGTCGTAACCCATCTGGAACCGATAGAGGATCAGGCATCGTTTGCGCACGAGGTTTAGCCGATTGCTCGCCAGCGCCGTCCATCAAGAGGGCAGAGGAAAGGACACGGCTTCCGCGAGCGATTTCGGCGGAAAGAATGCGGATTCCCATGGGCCTTATCAGTTTTCTAAACAATGCCATCGTTCCTGCTTTTTCAGAAAAAACATTTATTTCAATCTACGAATCAGACCTGATATATCAGAGCGTTAATAGTGAAAAACAGTTTCCGCCATGACCCTTACCCTGTTCCGCGCCCACCGGCTGTGTTGCTTTATAATAGTCCGGTTCGGCAGCGCGGGAATGTGCTTCGCGAAACTCCCGTTGCGAGAAGAAGGAGGGTATCCCTGCCTGCGATGCGTTCTATAATCTTGATTGTATCTATTCTATTCTTGAAAGAAAATCATTCGGTGTCTGAGATATTCCTGTCATGGCTGATCCCGAGCTGCCTGTTTCCTTACGGCTATTTCATCAAGGCTCAATATGGATAACGGGGTCTTAGGTTCTGTTGACATTAGCACGCGCCACCAGTGAAGCTGGAACCATTTCGAAAATGGCTGACCGACTCGAAATTAGCGCCGAAGACTGGAACGTTATCTATCCCATACTGGTGAAACATCGGCATGTCCGATCGACGTCCGAGGAACAGTGCCGGGCCTTTCTGGTTGCCGTTCTGCAAATTCTTCGATCGGGATCGCAATGGCGTTTGCTGCCGGAAGCGCATGGCAAGTGGAACTCCGTGTTCAAGCGTTTTTCCCGCTGGAGCAAGCATGGGGTTTGGCAGTCGCTGTTCGCCGGATGCATCCATCATCCTGATTTGCAAAGCGTGTTTATCGATTCCACCATCAACCGGGCTCATCCCTGCGCTGGTGGCGCGGCGGGCAGCAATGCCGAGGATGAAGCCTTGGGACGATCGAAGTGCGGCTTTACTACCAGGATTCACGCCATCACCGATGCCTTGGGGAATCCCCTCGAATTCTTACTGACCGGAGGGCAGGCCAGTGACATTGGACAGGCTGAAACCTTGCCGGCGCTGACGCCAGCGGGTGCGCGTGCGTTTGTCGGTGACAAAGGCTATGACAGCGATGCGCTCGTCCAGGCCATCGTAGCGAGAGATATGAAAGCCGTCATTCCTCCGCGCTGCAATCGAAACAAGGTACGCGAGTGCGATTGGTTTATTTACAAAGAACGCCATCTGATTGAATGCTTCTTCAACAAAATCAAACATTACCGACGAATATTTTCGCGTTTTGAAAAAACAGCTCGCAACTACATGGCCTTCCTTCACTTCGTCTCAGCTCTCATTTGGTTGCGGTGATACGTCAACAGAACCTAGGATGAAGCGTTGCTGAAATTGTTCTATCTGGCGCTGATGAACATTAGCCGGAAATGGACTATGCCACTGCAAAATTGGAAAGCAGCACTGAACAGGTTTACCATCATGTTCGAGGATCGGATGCCAAACCGTTAACTTAAACTCCGTTTACACAAAATCCAGGACACCCTCCAAGGTTGAGGCAGTTTCCTACCAAATGACCGTTTACACAAAAACTCTTACACCCTCAACTGCCGGGCTTCTGCAATTTACGAACAGGCCTCCCACCTCGGCACAACCTGCTAAACCCTCTACAACTACCCAAAACTGTCAACTTTGACAGTTACGAACGCCATAGCTCCTTATGTATAGTTGGCCGCTCGAATAAATTCCGAACGGAGTTGACAGCAGCGATGATGACATTCTGGGGCTATTTCATAGTCGGGTTGATTGTTGGAGCGATAATCACCTGCATTTGCCGTTGCATATACGGCATTCACTGCCGGACGCTCGAAACAATAAAGAGCTACACCAAGGAATACAGCGAATACAATACACCGGACTGGTAAATCACCTTCATCCAGACAGCAAAAAGCCCGCTTTTCAGCGGGCTTTTCACACCCTTCGGACGGACTTGTAATATGAGAGTGGTATGTTAAATGGCAGCGACCTTGCACCGCGCATAATTCGCATAGCGCATCTTTGGCTGAACTAATGACAAAACATTAGACGTCGACATACCTACCTGATTAGCAGTTAGGCTTTAATGATAGATGAACCTTGTGATTTAAAGAGCTCGTACGCTTTCGCCATGCGTTTTTTATAGGCAGCAAGGGGCTCTCTTTTTGTGGTGTATACCTGTGAAATACTACCGTCTGCTCTTCTCAATCTGAATGAACCGCTCCTGGTACCATCACCATGATCTATTTCCCTTACATTACTCATAAGGCCGCCAACAATACTATCAAGTTCGTCATCACTTAGTGCAGTATCACTTATAACGTCGCCATTTATAAGTTCAAGTTCAATTGCTTCAGTCATTTGTAATCTCCTTTCGGTTGCGTTAAATTTGAATCACGATATGCCGATGACCGACACGGTTTTACTCGTTGGATCATCAAGTCAACCCCATCTCTTCCTATACTTAGTAACTAAAACAGTAAAATTGTTCTCATGACTGAGATACTCAGGTGAAATATTTAGTGTAGGCACCCTACCGGGGCAACGCACTTGACTGTCCCAGATCGGACAGCATGAGCTGTTTGACGGAATCGCGAGACTACTGACCCTGATTCCTTCTCACTGAATGGTAGCAAAGGGAGACTGAAGATGAAAGATGTCGAATTCGAGGGTGCGATTACGCCGTGGCTCAGGTTCTGTATCGGTTCAGCGGTGCTGATGGGCGGCGTTTCTCTAATGCTGCTCGCCGCCGCGCCGTTTGTTCACGCAATCCGCTGGTGGTAATTGCGACGAGAGATGCCCGTTCTAAGCCAATTTGACGCCATAAATCCCCGTGAACTTGTGGATTTCCTGATCACCCGCCGAGATATGCTCCCAGCCGAGGTCAAGGAGCGTCTGCGCGTCAACTTTTCTCCTGCCTCCATCCACAATGCAAATCTCATAGGCGGGAAGGAAGATATTGACCTCTATGCGGAGGTGTGCGAACAGCTCAAGGAGGTCAGAAAACTCAGACTGGACGCAAAAAGCGCCGACTCCATCCGCGACCGGAAGGACTCGCTGGCATCGGCCACGACTTTGCTGTCACTGCCGACCAAGATCCAGGGCGACGTGCTTAATCAAGATCGCGTGCGCACGATACAGAAAGTGACGATCGAAACCATGAAAGAAGCAGCGCCGGAACTGCAAACCAGATTCCTTGAATTACTCGAAAAACGCTTGGGAGGCTCGAATGTTTGAGACGATTTTAACTGTAGTCGCCATGGTTTTCGTGGCCTGCTGGTACTACATAACCGGTAAGGACGACGGAGGTTACAGATGATCGCGTTATTCGTTATCGCGGCTATTCCGATTGGCGGTTTGGCCGCTATCGGGCTTTCGGTTGTTCGGGAAGTCCAAAAGTACGAAAAGGAGGCTTACCGATGAACGAGGACGTGTTTATTTTGCTGATATTCGCTATGTTCTGCTTCACGATAACGAGGTAGCAATGAAGAAAGTACGCAGATGGCTTGCCGGCTTCATACTGGCAGCGGGAGCAGTACTTGGATTGGGGCTGTTCGGCTATATCGCTTGGCCGGGTCTCCAGCAGGTGCTGTCAGGAATCGAACTTCTCTATTCATCCGGGGCCGTGAAGAACCTGACACTAGGCGCTCTGAGAGGCATTTTTGCTCCGGCATGACCGAGCTGATTAACCGCGTGCTGCTGGGCTTTTTGGCTGTCGAGCCGGATACCGTTGGATTACTCCTCCTTCCAACGATTGGCGAAAGTCAGAAGATGACCAAGTCGCGCATCGATACGATCATCAAGATCAATAGTCAATAGGGGACAGACCACTGTTATTTCACTTTAAAAACAACAGTGGTCTGTCCCCTGCTGTTCTGTTGGCCCATAACTAGACAACATGAAACTGGGGTTATTGTGGCGGCCATGACTGCCCATTATTTGTTACTCCCCAAGGACCGGTACATACGTTTTCCATCTCGGGTAGCGGCGGAGCGCAACAACCAGGAGTGACGGCATCAGTATAGGGTTGATTTTCATCAATGGTTATTACACATTCGCCCGTGGTTGATTTATATGCTGTGACCGTTGCTATTCCATAAGTTTCAATACCTTTTCCGTACCAGGCGGGGCTTGAAGTTAATGTGCAACTATCTGAAACGGCGAATTGAGCTCCGGAATTGTCCGGATTCTGCGGAGATTCGGCTTGCACGGGCAGTTCTGTTTGAGTCCAGTACCAATTATTGACCTGAATTCCTAACCCTGGAAGGGATGAATAATCACCAGTTATAGATTTCGTATTTTCTGGATTAATTGTCTGATGTCCTCCATCCGCTGTAAATACTGTAACTGTGTTACCATTCTGGCACGGTGATACCGGACTCAGATTATTTTCAATAGTAATACTGTTTTGAGTAAGGGCAGCATCTGACCCAATACGGCACCCTGAAGCAGCCGCGAACAGAACGCAAGTTATACTCAGTAATGTTCTAACTTTCATTATCACACCCCGCAAAGTAAACGTTGATACATAATCCTGAATCCGTGGTGGTTAGAGTCAACAGTATGATTTTATAAGAAATTCACGTTCATTTTGGATGAAGAAAAAAGTGCCGCGTCCATATGAATTATATGACTATTCCTAAAATAAACCACGGATTCAGGATAATAACAGAGGACAGAGCACTGATATTTCATTTAGAAAACAATAGTGGTTTGTCCCCTGTTGCTGTGTGATTTTACACTACGCATTCAAGGTCGGGGCGCTTGCCAGCCAGCATAAAAACCCATGCCAGCAGCGTGACGCTGGCCAATAAAGCAAAAGAGGTATGATAATAGGCACAATCATCATTTAAGCTTGGCTTCCAATATGCGAATGCCCTTCAACGGCAAGGCGATGCGAGCGCCGAAGTCCGATCGCTGAGCATAGCGGCTTGACATGATGGCGCAGCTTGAGGGTACGAGTTAAACCCTCGTCAACCTGGCGCCACTTTCGGAAACACCAGCGTAAACCGGCTGCCTGACCCCGGGCTGCTGTCGATGTGTATACGTCCGCCCAATTGCTGATTGACAATATTGTAAACGATATGCATGCCTAAACCGGTTCCACCCTGACCGCGCCTGGTGGTAAAAAACGGTTCGAATATCTTGGCCGCGACTTCTTCGCTCATGCCGCAACCGTTATCGCTCACTTTCAAACTGATGTTTTCCGGCTGAGTCGCCTGAACGGAAATCGTAATCTCGCCGGGTGCGTCCTGGCTAAAAGCATGGTCCAATGCATTCATCACCAGATTGATTATCACCTGCGCCAATGCTCCTGCATAGCTGTCAATTACCATACCGGATTCGCACTCGACACGAGCGGTATGAAGCGTGCCTTTAAAGCGGGGACGCAGACTCACCAGCAATTCATTCAAATAACCGGCCAAATCGAAACGTCTGCGCTGATCGTGAGAGCGGTCGACGGCGACTTGTTTAAAACTCTGTATCAGGCTCGATGCGCGCATGATATTGGAGACAATGAAACTGGAAGTTTCCGTGGATTTTTCGACAAACTTCAGTATATCCGACTTGCGCAGCACGCCACCGCTGACCAGTGTGGAAAAGTCCCTCGCCTGTTCCTGCAGCAGGGTTGCTGCGGTCAGCGTAATGCCGATAGGCGTATTGACTTCGTGCGCTATGCCGGCAACCAGTCCGCCCAGGGAGGCCATTTTTTCGGACTGGATCAGATCCGCCTGGGTCCGTTTCAAATCCGTCAGGGTTGCCGCCATTTGCGCAGCGCTGGCCCGCAACAGGGAAATACCGCTGACGATCCCCATGCAAACGCCGTTATCTGTAACGATAAAGCCATGCTGCAAAGCTTCCGGACGCTCTTCGGTAATACGCATCGCAACAACGTTTACTTGCTCGCTCGCCAATACAATCAGAGGGTCCGGGTACATCAACTCACAAATGGAACGCCTTGAATAAACCTCTCGGCCATATCCGGCCAGATACCGGTAAAAAAAAGCATTGCGCTCGACAAGGCCGGCTATGCATCCACCCTGCCGCACCGGCACTGCGGTGATCTGTTTGTTTTCCTGAAACCAGAGTGCAACTTCCTGGCATATTATTGATATATCAAAACTATCTACAGGGATAACAAGCTGTCCTACCGACCAGGAGCCGGCAGGCCGGGACTCCGCTTCATGCTCAGACATAACTCACGCCATTCATCAATCGCCGATGTCTACAGACTATCCGCAACCAGTTGATTCGCATCGTCAATCGTCATCGGACGTCCGAAAAAGTAGCCTTGCAAATAGTCGCAGCCGATATCCAGCAGCGTCCTGGCCTGGTTTTCGGTTTCAACTCCCTCCGCTATAGTTTCAATATTCAGGGCTTCAGCCAGCCTGACCACTGCCTGGATAATCGGCATCGATTGTTTGCGATCAAACATGGTGCTCACGAAAGAACGGTCCAGCTTCAATGTATCAAACGGATAACGATGCAGATAACTGATGGAAGAATAACCGGTACCGAAATCGTCCAGGGAAAGGCAGACGCCCATATCTTTTAACCTGAGCATCATCGCTTCGACCCTGGCCGGGTCTTCCATAATCATGGATTCGGTTATTTCGAGTTTCAGCAAGGCCGGCGCAATTGCACTTTCGTCAATGATACGCTCCACCATGCCGACCAGGTCGCTGGTCAGCAACTGCCGCGCCGAAACATTAACCGATAGCTTCACTTGCTCGGCTTTTTCCGCATAGCTTGCATGCCAGCGCAAGGCATCTGCTGTTGCAGTACGTAATACCCAGCTCCCGATCGGCACTATAAGGCCGCTTACTTCCGCCTCGGCAATAAACTTGTCGGGCACCACCGATCCCCGCTCGGGATGATGCCAGCGCAGCAAGGCTTCGAAGCCGGCCAATTGGCGGCTTGATGCTTTGTATATGGGTTGATAGAGTACCCGCAACTCTTTCCGGTCAAGCGCGTAACTCAAATCCCGTATCAACGTCAATCTGCCCGATTGCGTGGCGCCGCCGGATGAAACCGCCTGCTCGACCCGGTTGCCACCCAAACGCTTGGCCTCCGCCATCGCAGCCTCCGCTTCGGCAATCAAATCGTAAGCCGGCCGTAGCGACCGTCCGCTGACAAACACGAAGCCCAGGGATGCGGCAGGCAAAACCTCCTCGCCTTCGAGTTCCACGGGCTGCAATATCATTTGCAAAAGCTTGTCGGTAAGGTCTCTCAATTCATTCGCGGAGAGAATATTGCTTACTATCACAGCAAATTGATCTGCACCGAGCCTGGAGGCTAAACCGGTATCGGTCAACATCGAACACAACCGTGACGCGATCACACGCAACAGCCGGTCTCCTGCGGCATAACCCAGATCGGTGTTAACATCCTTGAATCGATCCAATCCGATCACAATTACGCCCAATCCCGCGGAAGTATCGGCCGCATTGAGCAGCCTGTTTTTCAGTTCGTTTACCAGGGCCTCGCGGTTCAACAGGTTTGTCAGCGGCTCATGACGCGCGAGTTGGCGCATTTGATCGATAAAATAAATATTGTCAAAGCCAAGCGCTACCTTATTGCAGAAAATCTCCAGCAAATACCGGTCCATCTGCGACAAACATCCTTCTCCCCGCAAATAAACAACGCTGACGGCACGGTTCACGGTACGGAAAACGATGACCGAACCGCTATCGGCATAAATATTTTCGAGCGTGGAAATTGCCTGTGAAATCAATTCGCACGCATCAGGGGGAAGACATTGCGTCACCAGCGATCCGGGAGCGAACTTTTCCAGCTCGCCAGCCGAAGCGACAACCCGGACCGCATCGACACTGTCGCAGCTTCCGGGATCTGATACGCCACAAAGCATTGCACCGCCTATGCAGTCGATCAGCGATCTGAGCTGCAATACCACGCCCTGCACAAACTCGTTCATCGACTGATATTCGAACAGGGAGTTGGAAGCGGATAGAATTTTGACCAGACCCTGACGGCTCATTTCTATGGTCAACATCTGCCTGTATGCGCGCAACGACACGAAAACAGTCGTGTAAAGCTTGACCGCCGTCAGCTCAGTTTTATCCTTGTAATCGTTAATATCGTAATTAACGATGACGTCAAACTCCGGCGCCTGTCCGGGCTGCCCCGTGCGCAGAATAATACGCGTCAACCAGTTTGCCTGGTATTCCCTGACGTATCGAACCAGCTGCAAGCCCGCGTCATCGGACTCCATCACCACATCCAGCAGAATCAACGCAATATTTTTTTCGCTATCAAGAATATTCCGCGCCTCTGCGGCGCTGTAGGCGCTCAGGAACGACAAGCCGGCCCCGTGAAAACGGAAATCGCTCAATGCCATGAGCGTTATCGCATGTACATCCGGATCATCGTCTACTATCAACAGCTTGTGATAATTCTCGGCCTGAACTGGAGCGGACTCTTCGTTCAGTTCGTCAAGAAATACGAGATCATCGTCCTGTAGGCTCATTGGGACCAACTTAAAGCGGGTAAATGTAATGACGGATCACTTGCCGGAA
Organism: Candidatus Methylospira mobilis; assembly: GCF_009498235.1. Lineage (NCBI taxonomy): Bacteria > Pseudomonadati > Pseudomonadota > Gammaproteobacteria > Methylococcales > Methylococcaceae > Candidatus Methylospira > Candidatus Methylospira mobilis. The sequence continues at coordinate 1,613,625 of NZ_CP044205.1, forward strand.
TCATTCGGAGAGCGCGTTTTCAGTGGAAAAGCGCATGGATTCCCTTCCCCCCCGCCGTTCGACAAAAAGACAGTGGCCTGAAATTTTTTTGGCCTGTTTTTTGGCAACCGTAGCGGCAGCAGCAACTTCATAATGCGAAGCAAAATGCTCGGGATCAATCACTACCGCGCCGATGGAAAGACTGGTGAATGGAAAAAACACGCTGCAGCCATGTCTGTCTTCGGCCTCGATTCCGCCACGATAGCGGTCCGTTTCATTATAGAATGAGGGTAAGGCTTCATTGAGATATTCCAGCACCCGGTTACAACGCTGCTCCCAATCGGGACTCTGGAACAAAATGATAAAATCATCGCCGCCTATGTGTCCGAGAAAATCCAGATCCGGATCGCATGCCTCGTGTAGAAAGCGCCCGGTTGCACGGATAATATCATCTCCCAGCCGATAACCATATACATCGTTAAACGGTTTGAAATTATCGAGATCGCAATAACAGGCGACGAAAGGCGTCCTCATTTTCAGCAAGGCGCCTATATGCTCGTTGATAGGCACATTACCCGGCAGCAACGTCAGCGGATTCGCGTATTTTGCGGCGCGAATCTGCAATTGCGTAATCAGCTTCAACAGGTCGTGACCGGAACCCATGCCTATGTATTTACCGTTTTCGGTCACGATAAAGCCGATGGAAAGATGATGGGGAGCGCTCTGCAGTATCAGTTCGGACAGGTCCATCGGACTGCAGGAGCTTTCCACGATCAACGGCGCGCTATCCATAAAGTATTCACACGGACGATGACCGTACAACTCGCGATGGAACGGACGCGCAAACAGCGCAATCAAGTCCTGGCGGCCGATCACGCCGACAGGAGTACCATGGAGCACCACAGCGATAGACGCAATTTCGGGGTTCTCGACAAAACGATCGTAAACTTCGATATGCGTGCTTTCCGGCGCAACCGGATCTATGCGCGTGATCAGGCTTTCCAGGTTGGCACTGATCTGCAACTGTTGCGGCTGCTCGCTGCCCAGTTCATCATGGATATGCATCGGCACTTCGAAAATCGGCTCGCTCTGAGGACGACCGATATAAAAACCCTGCGCATAAGCGATACCGATCCCTCTTATCGCACGCAACTCCGCTTCTTCTTCTATGCCTTCGGCAATGACGCGCGCGCCTGCTTTTTTGGCTATTTCCTGTATGGAACGCACAAATTGTAATTTCAGAGGGTCGGCGTGGACGCCGCGCACAAAATGCTTGTCGATTTTCACATAATTCGGACGCAGCTCGGACCATAAACGCAGACCGGAGAAACCTTCGCCAAGATCGTCGATGGCGACTTCGAATCCCATGCTACGATAATGGTTTACCGCTTCGCGCAATTGGTGGTAATCGATACCGGGCGTATTTTCTGTCAGCTCGATGACTACCTGTTGCGGGTTAAGGCCAAAGCGTTTGATATAGCGTAAGGTTTCTCCGCTAACGGCGCCCTGCGCCACCAGAATATCGGGACTGACGTTGATAAACAACTTACCGTTTCCGTCCTTTGCCGCAAAAGTATCGAGTACGATGCGCCGGCACAGATATTCCACCTCAGCAACCATGTCGTTATCGCGCGCCACGTTGAACAGAGCAATCGGGGTATGCAGCATGCTGTCGCAAGGACCGCGTATCAATCCTTCGAAACCGAGAACGGTAGCGTTGCTTAATGCAAGTATGGGTTGAAAAACCGCATTAAGGTTGTTTGTACGTACAATGTCCGAGAGCTGCCTGCGCGTATCCGCAGCCGCCGCGGTCAATGCAGCTTTGCTGGCAAGTATCTCGGCGATTGAATTCATGGGCAGGTATATCCAACCTGATGCAAAGGATTAGAATCTCGCATACCAGTATTACAGCAGCATTACAAACACCAAGCTTTAACACGAATACTGTATTCGGCATTACGCGAAGGCTTAATTGTCATCGCGGCAACAAGCCACGCCAAAAGCGAATTTACGCCCGTAGCGGGCATGGCAGCGCCTGCCCGATGCCTCGTCTACCCGAAATCCGCTCTTTGTCCGGCTTTCGGGAAAAAAATGTCCCGATTCTGAGAGCAAAACACAGTGCAAAGCGGCGGCCAAAACAAAAAAATGGAGACGAGGTGGGTGGTTCCGCTGGCGATGATAAACGCGGAACACAGCCACAGCGTTTTTCTATACTCAATCAAGTCCTTAGGTTCTGTTGACGTATCACCGCAACCAAATGAGAGCTGAGACGAAGTGAAGGAAGGCCATGTAGTTGCGAGCTGTTTTTTCAGAACGCGAAAATATTCGTCGGTAATGTCTGATTTTGTTGAAGAAGCATTCAATCAGATGGCGTTCTTTGTAAATAAACCAATCGCACTCGCGTACCTTGTTTCGATTGCAGCGCGGAGGAATGACGGCTTTCATATCTCTCGCTACGATGGCCTGGACGAACGCATCGCTGTCATAGCCTTTGTCACCGACAAACGCACGCGCACCCGCCGGCGTCAGCGCCGGCAAGGTTTCAGCCTGTCCAATGTCGCTGGCCTGCCCTCCGGTCAGTAAGAATTCGAGGGGATTCCCCAAGGCATCGGTGATGGCGTGAATCCTGGTAGTAAAGCCGCCCTTCGATCGTCCCAAGGCTTCATCCTCGGCATTGCTGCCCGCCGCGCCACCAGCGCAGGGATGAGCCCGGTTGATGGTGGAATCGATAAACACGCTTTGCAAATCAGGATGATGGATGCATCCGGCGAACAGCGACTGCCAAACCCCATGCTTGCTCCAGCGGGAAAAACGCTTGAACACGGAGTTCCACTTGCCATGCGCTTCCGGCAGCAAACGCCATTGCGATCCCGATCGAAGAATTTGCAGAACGGCAACCAGAAAGGCCCGGCACTGTTCCTCGGACGTCGATCGGACATGCCGATGTTTCACCAGTATGGGATAGATAACGTTCCAGTCTTCGGCGCTAATTTCGAGTCGGTCAGCCATTTTCGAAATGGTTCCAGCTTCACTGGTGGCGCGTGCTAATGTCAACAGAACCTAGGGGAATGATCCCCGGTTTTTGGTAATTTTGCGTAGCGACATGTTCACCGACTCAATCGCATTGGTGGTGTAGATGATACGGCGTATCTCTGGCGGGTAGTCAAAGTACGGAATGATGCGAACCCAATTCCTGCGCCAGGAGAGGGTGTCCTGGATTTTGTGTAAACGGAGTTTAAGTTAACGGTTTGGCATCCGCTCCTCGAAGAGGATGGTAAACCTGTTCAGTGCTGCTTTCCAATTTTGCAGTGGCATAGTCCATTTCCGGCTAATGTTCATCAGCGCCAGGTAGAACAATTTCAGTAACGCTTCATCCGAGGGGAACGATCCCCGGTTTTTGGTGATTTTGCGTAGCGACATGTTCACCGACTCAATCGCATTGGTGGTGTAGATGATACGGCGTATCTCTGGCGGGTAGTCAAAGAACGGAATGATACGAACCCAATTCCTGCGCCAGGACTGCACAATAGCCGGATAGTCGGCCCCCCATTTTTCCTCGAACTCCGTCAACCGGGTTTCGGCTGCCTCCACCGTGGAGACGGCATAAATGAGGCGCAGATCGGCGGCTACGGCCTTGCGCAGCTTCCAGCTGACGTAATTCAAACTGTAGCGCACCAAATGCACGATACACAGCTGAATAGCGGTCTTTGGGTAAACCGCTTCGATAGCCTCTGGAAACCCTTTCAACCCGTCCACGCAGGCGATAAAGATGTCCTGCACGCCTCGGTTCTTCAGTTCCGTTACAACCTGTAGCCAGAACTTGGCGCCCTCGGTCTGGGCAATCCAGATGCCGAGCAATTCCTTCTCGCCGGACAGGTTTAGCCCCAGAGCCAGATAGACCGCCTTGACTCTCACTGTTCCGGCATCACGCGCCTTGACGTGAATGCAGTCCAGGTAGACGATGGGGTAGAGCGCATCCAGAGGCCGCGACTGCCAAGCCTTGGCATCGTCAATAACTGCATCGGTAACGGATGAAATCAGCGAGGGCGATACCTCCGTACCATACATTTCTTCCAGATGACTCTGAATTTCCCGCACAGTCATGCCTCGTGCGTACAGGGGCAGGATTTTGTCGTCGAAACCCGTCCAACGGGTTTGATGTTTGCGGATAATTTGCGGCTCGAAGCTGCCGTGGCGATCAAGGGGAACTTCAATCGGCAGTTCGCCGAACTCGCCCTTGAGCGTCTTCTGGCTCTTGCCGTTACGGGTGTTGCCCGTAGCATTAGAAACGGGTTCGTTACGGGCGTGGCCCAGATGTTCGGCCATTTCGGCTTCCAATGCGCGCTCTACCAGTTTCCTGGTGAGTTGCTTGAGCAACCCGTGCTCGCCGATCAGGTCTTCAGGTTTTTTGTAATCGGCCAGCAGGCTGTCGATCACTTCGTTGCTTACGGTCATTTCTACTCCTTACAAGGTTGAGGCAGTTTCCTACCAAATGACCGTTTACACAAAAACTCTTACACCCTCCACGACACATACACCTCCTTTACCCAATGCTGCTCTTCCGGCTTTGCCTCCAGCAAGATCGGCCTCTATAACCTTCAGTACTTGGCTCGTTACGGCGCTTCCCCAGTTACTGTCTTCCTCGCGCTGCTTGGCCTTGTCAAACCGATCTATTTCTACGAGGGTCTGTAGTACGTCGGGGTGTTGCGCAGCCTGTTGCCAGCGTTGGGATAATCAAGAAGGATAAAGGTAATACGAGGTGTCTCATGCCAGCTATCCTGCCAAGGTAAATGAATCAGTCTCCCCGTTGTAGATCAGTAAGCAGTGTTTCAGAATGTCCCTGCCGAGCAGCCCGTCTATGCTTTGCTGCCCAAATCCAGAAGCTACAACTGAGGCAGCATTAAACGTCCTGTGCCTGTCTGGGAAAGGTAAAACCAGACTAACATCGTACAGTTCGCAGAGGTGTGGTGTACCGTTAGTGGAGGGAGTGTGGATGGGGGTGCTTCCGCTTGGAGATATACCCAAATTGGTAATTTGCGCGATATCTATGCATGTATCGCCCCTTGTGGTGTAATTGGGGCATTCAGGCTGGGCATGAGGTACCCAAATCTCGGGTGAAGTAAGCAATATGCTCAGCAGACGAGATTTGCTGAACAAGGAAAGGCGTCAGTCCGCACTTGTCGTACCCTACTTTCAATGCATCCTCGTAGGATACATAGGCACCCAAGAAATCTTCGCCGTGAATCACTGCGAATTTACCTTCGTCCTGAAGAAGGGTGGGTAGTAGATGCCTATACGTGCTTAACTCTGTGTCTAAAACTGCCATGGCAGACCTCCAGTTTTTCTGGATTTTCGTAAAATGTTGATCATATCAGAATTTAGCTTCTGTTGACATTAGCACGCGCCACCAGTGAAGCTGGAACCATTTCGAAAATGGCTGACCGACTCGAAATTAGCCCCGAAGACTGGAGCGTTATCTATCCCATACTGGTGAAACATCGGCATGTCCGATCGACGTCCGAGGAACAGTGCCGGGCCTTTCTGGTTGCCGTTCTGCAAATTCTTCGATCGGGATCGCAATGGCGTTTGCTGCCGGAAGCGCATGGCAAGTGGAACTCCGTGTTCAAGCGTTTTTCCCGCTGGAGCAAGCATGGGGTTTGGCAGTCGCTGTTCGCCGGATGCATCCATCATCCTGATTTGCAAAGCGTGTTTATCGATTCCACCATCAACCGGGCTCATCCCTGCGCTGGTGGCGCGGCGGGCAGCAATGCCGAGGATGAAGCCTTGGGACGATCGAAGGGCGGCTTTACTACCAGGATTCACGCCATCACCGATGCCTTGGGGAATCCCCTCGAATTCTTACTGACCGGAGGGCAGGCCAGCGACATTGGACAGGCTGAAACCTTGCCGGCGCTGACGCCGGCGGGTGCGCGTGCGTTTGTCGGTGACAAAGGCTATGACAGCGATGCGTTCGTCCAGGCCATCGTAGCGAGAGATATGAAAGCCGTCATTCCTCCGTGCTGCAATCGAAACAAGGTACGCGAGTGCGATTGGTTTATTTACAAAGAACGCCATCTGATTGAATACTTCTTCAACAAAATCAAACATTACCGACGAATATTTTCGCGTTTTGAAAAAACAGCTCGCAACTACATGGCCTTCCTTCACTTCGTCTCAGCTCTCATTTCGTTGCGGTGATACGTCAACAGAACCTAGCTATTTATTGGCGTCAAAACCCTTTCTGATCTCGTCCTCAATCGTTGTTCCGTTTTTTTTGACCTGTTGTACAGGGTCGCACGAGTTATACCTAAGCGTTCTGCCCATTCAATAACGTGAAGGGATTTTTCTCCGACAGTTATCGCAAGGACTACCAACTGATGGGAAGGTGCAGAAAGGGCCTCACAACTTACGCCATACGTTTGGGCGCCGGCTACGGTCGGCTCGGGTGCCTCTTGAAACTCGTCGCGTTTTAATGCATCACGTTGACGGTGACGTCACCGTGCATTACAGCCCGGCAGAATTGGCTGAGTTGAAAGAGGCGGTGGAGTCCATTACGCAGATAGAACAGGTAACGATGCTGCGTGCTGCGGTATGGAATTTACGCAGGTGCGTAAACACATAAAACAAAGCCCGGCTGCAACCGGGCTAAGATATTGAATTCATGGTAGCAACGGGTGGGCTCGAACCACCGACACCAGCATTATGAATGCTGTGCTCTAACCGACTGAGCTACGTTGCCATCTCTATACTCATAATTATCAGATACAATTTGATGTGCGTCAATAGGCAATTTCGTGGGCTAAGGAGCCAGTTTTTGCTGTACACCTTGTACGCTTTGCGGCGTGTCCGAAATATTGACCTTGCCGCCGTTTTCCTGCTCTGTGATGGCGTTTTCTGTTTTTTTGTTTAATACCACAATGCTGATGCGCCGATTCATCGGGTTTAATGGGTCATCCTTGTCAAAAGGAACCGCCGAGGACAGTCCGATAATGCGCAGTATCTTTTCATTGACCATGCCTCCTATAATGAGCTCCCTGCGTGCGGCATTGGCACGGTCGGACGATAGTTCCCAGTTGGTATAGCCGCTGCCGTTATTGGCGTAATTGCTGGCGTCGGTATGACCGGATATGCTAATCCGGTTATTTATTGAATTGAGTACGCGGCCGATTTCATGGAGGATATCGATGGTGTAGGATTTTAGCTCGTCTCTGCCGGTGGCAAACATCGGACGATTCTGCTCGTCGACGATCTGTATGCGCAAGCCTTCCGTAGTGATGTCGAGCAGGATTTGCTTCTTGAACTGTTTTAGCAAAGGGTTGGCGTCTATGGCTTGTTCGATTTGCTCTTCCAGCTCCTGCAGTCTGGTTCTTTCCTGTCGCTCCCACTCCTGACGGGCTTCATCTAGGTTTACCGGGAATTGCGTGCCGACTTCTTCTGAAACTTTGACATCGCCCTCTTTTCTGGTTATGTCGTCGCCGCCGCCGGGAATGATGTTGGAGCTTTCGCTGATGGCTGTGCCTCTGGTCAGCGCTGCTTCAATTGGAGTATTGAAATATTCCGCGATGCCTTTTTTAGTATAGTCGCCTACGGAGCCGAGTAGCCACATCAACAGAAAAAAAGCCATCATCGCGGTGACGAAATCGGCATAGGCGACTTTCCACGATCCGCCGCCATGACCGCCGCCACCGTTCCTTTTGATGCGTTTTACGACGATAAGACTCTGTTCTTTATCGGCCATGGCTAGCGCGCGTTGACTATTTTGTTTGTTTTACGTGGGATTCCAGTTCGAGGAATGAGGGACGTTCTGTGGAGAACAGCACTTTACGTCCAAACTCAACGGCGATGGCGGGGGCGTATCCGTTCAGGCTCGCAATCAGCGTAACCTTGACACATTGCAGCATTTTGGTCGATTCATGCAGCTTCTGTTCCAGCAGGCTGGAGAGCGGCCCTACGAAGCCGTAGGATAATAGAATGCCCAGAAACGTGCCGACCAGCGCGGCGGCTATCAGATGCCCAAGTTCCGCCGGAGGTACGCCGATATGGCCCATAGTGTTCACCACCCCCATGACTGCGGCCACTATGCCGAATGCTGGCATGCCGTCCCCCATTTTGGCAAGCGTGTGAACGGGTACTTCGCCTTCATGGTGATGGGTTTCGAGTTCATTATCCATCAGATTTTCGATTTGAAAGGCGTCCATTTTTCCGGAGATCATAAGTCGCAGATAATCGGTAATGAAGTCGAGCAGGTGCTGATCTTCCATGATGCCTTTGTAATTACCGAATATGGCGCTGTGTTCGGGAGATTCAATGTCGCCTTCTATCGCCATCAATCCGTCTCGCCTCGCTTTTTGCAGCAGGTCATAAAGCAGCGACATCAACTCCAGATAAAGTTCCTTGGTGTATCTGGAGCTTTTGAGTACGCTGGGCAAGGCTTTTAATGTTGCGGAAATGGCCTTCGGGCTGTTTCCGACCATAAAAGCGCCCAAGGCCGCACCGCCGATCATCAGCAGCTCTACAGGTTGAAAAAGTGCGGCGAGATGCCCGCCTTCCATGGCGAAGCCGCCAAAAACGGAAAAGAGTACGATTGCGTATCCTGCTATGACTAACAAGGTAACTCCTTAAAATATCTTCAGCAACAGTAATTGGCCGGCGGGATGCGCCAACCCAGTAATGGCGGACCGCCGGGTACCGGATAGCAGCGAAAATCCGGTTCTGCTTCAGGAATGGCAAACTCATAGCTTAACAATAGGCTGTGAGTCCGCATTTCTTTTCTGGCCTTAAACCATATATCGGGCATGCAGGCTGGCGATAGATAGGTAAATACCACATCGTAATAGCCAAAATCAATGTGCTGGTAATTTATATACCTGGCGCGGGCATTGCTGCGTCGTAGCGCGATACGTATTCTGCTGATCATCCATGGGATGCACGCGGTTTCCGCTCCTTCCATTGTAGCATCAGGATGCAGCGATGCCAGTGCTATGATGAGTCCTCCTGTGCCGCTGCCCGCGTCCAGAAAACGAAAGTTGCTATCGTTTGTGGGGGTGATAACTTGAGCGACTGCATCCCATGCCGACTTCCCCGAGGAAAATAGCGGGGCTCCTCCTTTAAGTACAGGCCAAAAAACCCCCAATAATACAAAAAAAACTGTCGGAGCGATGATGGCGGGCCACTGCAAGGCGAACCCTGCAAGCAGCGCTACAGGAAAAAACAATTGAAACACCTGCCATTGATAGGGCATGCGTGCAAGTCGCGATAGAGCGAATGCTTGCGTGCCGAGTAGCAGAACCATATGCAGCAAGGTCAGTTGTATGCGAAACGCGTAGGGCAGCAGCACATAGGCGAAAGCAAACATGCCTGTACACAGCGTCTGTATGAACAGCGCGGTAAGCAGACTGCTTAACGGGTTATTGTAGCGCATCGGCTGATATGTATTTCGGATAGCCGGTGCTTGATGTTTTTGATTGTCGATAGGTTGAGTCGGGGTGGGCGCTTGCCGACTTTTTTGATTATACAGACTTGGCCTCGCCCGCACCCTCTCTGGGCGCCATGTTTTCCATGATTTACGCTGAAGAACAGAATAGTTATTATGGATTCCTGTCTATTGAGATATAGTCAGTGTCTTTAGAAAAAGAGATTTGGCGGCGTTCATGACTTCTACGTTGGTTTGGTAAGAGCGTGATGCCGATATCATGTCGACCATTTCATCCGCCACATTGATATTGGCCATGGATACGAAACCATTGGCGTCCGCCGATGGATCTCCCGGGTTGTAAACCATTTTGGGAGGAGTTGAATCTTCGACGATTTTTTCTACGGTAACGCCTGTAGACGCGTCGTCGCCTAATGGTGTGGCGGTAAATACGACATGCTTGGCTTTGTAGGGCGTTCCTCCGGGCGGGGCGACGGTTTCGGCGTTGGCCAGGTTACTGGCCACGGTGTTGAGCCGTTTCGACTGCGAGATCATTGCCGAACCGGTGATATCGAAAACCTTCAGTAAAGATGACATGACGGCTATCCTTGAAGAACGGCAAGCATATCCTTGACTTGCCCTGTGATCATCGTTACGCTGGTTTCGTAGCGCAGGCTGTTTTCAGCAAACAGGTTGCGTTCGACGTCCATGTCGACGGTATTGCCGTCCGCCGAGGGCTGAATAACCTGTCTGTATAACAGATCTGCACCGAGCGCGTCCGTTGAGGCTGTCGTGTTGTTTGCGCTTTTCAGTTTCTTTGCGAGCACTGCATTAAAGTCGAAATCTCGGGCTTTATAATTGGGCGTATCGGCATTGGCGATATTCGATGCCAGGACTTCTTGCCGTCGTGCGAGCAGGCTGATCGTCGTCTGTTGGAAATTCAGGTAACCATCAAGTTTTGAGTTCATCTCAACCCCTCCGGAATTTTTCGATTATACTAACTCAAGGTAGACGGAAACGAAAGTGGCAAAGGGGTATATGCGCAACTTTAATTTACAACTTGGCTTTGAAGGAAGGTGCATGAGACGGGCGTTGGGTTTGTGCGTTAATGGTTTGTTGCCGCTATGACGCTACGGGGGGGTACTGGATTTTTAGCCGGGTTGTTGCTGATGACGCCGTCGCTGTTTGCTGCGGCTGATGCCATGCCTGAACCGCTTCAAAAACAGAATCTTGCCGAGTTGGTCCGGTTGGTCGAAGTCTTTTTACAGGCTAAGGCGTCAGCTTCATCAAGGCCTGTGCAGGTTACGGTTTTCCCTCCTGACGATCGTCTGGAGTTGGCCTCTTGTGCTGCGCCGGAGGTTTTTTTACCTCAGGGCGGGCACTTGCAGGGGAGGGTAACGGTCGGCGTGCGTTGCAAGGCGCCTGTTTCGTGGACTTTGTATGTTCAGGCGAATGTCGGCGTTATGATGGAGTATCTGGTTACCGCGTTACCGCTGGCCGCGGGGCATGTTATCGGGTATAACGATTTGACCACGGTTACTGCCGAACAATCTCCCGTTACCGCTTATTATGTAACGGACCCGTCGCAACTGGTTGGCCGTACGCTTGCGATGACCATGGCGGCGGGAACGCCTTTCCGGTTGAACGCATTGCGTAAGAACGATGTCGTGAAACAGGGGCAAACCGTCCGTGTGATGTCGGCTAGGCAAGGGTTTCGTATTTCAACCTCGGGGGTGGCGCAATCCGGCGGGGTAGAAGGAGATACTGTGAGCGTGAAGCTGAAATCGGGCAAGATCGTGGCGGGGACGGCACATGAGGGCGGCACCGTGGAATTGTCCCAATAAGCCGGGTAAATCGTTAAAGTTTTTCTGTGTCTGGCCGATAAGACACTCAGTGCGTGGGAATGATTCGCGGAGTTGTTCCGGGAACGCTGGTTTAGGGGGATGTGATGAAAATTAACAATGAAGTAGACATAAGTTTAAAACAGCAATACTCGTTAGGAAAGGGCGATGCGAAATCAGGCAAGACAGGCGCGGGCAGCACTGGCTCTGTTTCGGGGGCAACGGATTCAGCGTCTTATGTTTCCTTATCGCCCGCATCTCAGGCAGCGTCAACGGCGAGTACTTCCGGCGTGCATGATAGTCAGGGGCCTTTTGACGCAAAAAAAGTCGAACAGATCAAATCGGCGATAGCCAGCGGCCAGTTTCAGGTCAATGCGGGGAATATAGCCGATAGCCTGATTACTTCTGTACATGGCCTGCTGAGCAGCGGTGCCTGAAATGGTCGCACTGCTTGCAGAGCTGCAAGGCGGGCTCAAGGCGGAGTCCGCCGCCGTTCAGGATTTACTGGACGTGCTGGAGGCGGAGCGCGAAATTTTGTTGAAGCCGGGAGTGGATGGGCTGGATAGCGTGGTTGCGAGGAAAAATGCGATGGTCATGCAGGTTTCCGAACTGACTCGCCAGCGCTACTCCTTACTGGTCGCGTCAGGCTTCTCATCCGATGAGGATGGCATGAAAGCCTGTGTGTCGGTTTTTTCCGGCGACCCAGCGTGCGGCGAAGTGGAGCAGGCATGGAAGGCCTTGGGCGCGATTGCCCAGAAAGTTAAAAAATGCAATGAGTTTAATGGCCAGTTGGTGTCGCGATTACTGGCCCGCAATCAGGATTTGCTGGCCGTGTTCGGCATGGCCACGCAACGGGGAGGTGGGCTCTATGGTCCTAATGGCCGCGCTGGTCAGTTTATCAGTCCTGTAAGGCGGGATTTTTCTACAGGTTAGGTTTGGCTGCAGGTGATCCGGAGTTTGGTGATTCGGAGTCTATAGTGCTGTTCTGAGATTCCGGACTTTGCATGACGATAGGACTGGTAATATGAGGCGACATGATTCCTACTGTCACGCGCCGGTTTTTTGCGCGCCCTTCTGCGGTTTCATTCGACTGCACAGGGTCGTTCGCACTATGTCCTGTTGCGGTCAGTCGCTCATCCGCAATGCCGTTTTGAGTGAATAATCGGACCACGGCACCTGCTCTCGCTGCGGAGAGCTCCCAGTTTGAAGGAAATATACTATTTTTGATCGGAACGTTATCGGTATAACCGTCTACCTGGATAGTATAGTTTTTTTGCGCCAGAATCTGGGATGTCGCGCTTAATGCGCGTATGGATTCTTCGGTTAATTTATAGCCGCCCGGAGTAAATAATACGCTGGCGTTAATCTCTATGCGGACCCCGCGATTTGAGCGGGTAACGCTGACGCTGCCGCCCTTTATCATCGAAGCCAGAGCCGATCGAATGTCGTTGGCAACGCCGTCCATCTGCTGTTTTATCTGTTCCGTTTCCTCTTCTTCCTGCTGCGCAGCGTTATTTGCCGACGGACCGCCGCCCGGCGGTTCTGCAGGCAGCGGGGGCTGTATGGATATCAGGTTATCGCCTCCGGGCAAGGCGGGTGCTCCCGGAGCGTTGTTGCCTTTGCCCGCGCCGCTTTCCGGTTGAGGGTTCTGGCTCAACGTTTTTGACATTTGCAGCATCACGTTTTCAGGCGCCACAGCGGACGCAACCGTTTCATTGAGTGTTGCTGCAGGTTCGTTCGAGGTGGCAGGAGCCAACTCCAGCTCGGGCTTCGGAATGGGGAGCGCGGCGGCGGGCGGGGGAGCCTGCCCAAACGCATTCAGCACCGAGGTGGTCAAAATGCGGTATTTTACCTCGTTGACCGAAGATACCGAGTACATGACCACGAACAATGCGAACAGCAAGGTACTGAGATCGGCATAGGGCATAACCCAGCGGTCAGGGTTGTCGTGCTCCTCTTCGTATTCCTTGCGCGCCATGATGTTATATTCAACTATGTTTTAGATATGCGGCTATATGATCTTCAAGTACTCTGCGGTTTTCGCCTGAGGCGATCGATACGAAAGCGTCCAGCAGCATTTCACGCTTGCTGATTTCAAGCCCGTTTATGGACCTCAGTTTATTGCTCACCGGTAGTAGAAACAGGTTGGCCAGACCGACGCCGTAAACGGTCGCTACGAAAGCAATGGCGATTCCACCGCCGATTTTACTGGGGTCCCCAAGGGTGCCCATGGCATGGATGAGGCCAAACACGGCCCCGAGTATACCCATGGTGGGGGCATACCCTGCTGCAGCCTCCCATATTTTGATGGATTGGCGTTCGAAACGTTCGAAATTGCTGAGTTCGATTTCGAGTATCTCTTTCAGTTTCGGAGGCGGCGTACCGTCGATTATCAGTTGCAGACCTCTTTGGATAAAAAGATCATCGGTTTCTTCCAGCAGCGGCTCCAGCTTCATCAACCCATCGCGTTTACCGGTTATCGACCAGCGCTTGATATCTTCGATTAACGGCAGCAGTTCATGTTTGGGGGGACGTAAGATCCAGCGCAGCATTTTTACGCCGTGCAGAAAGGTATGAATATTGACTTGCAGTAAAACCGCGCCTACCGTCCCGCCGACGACGATGACAAACGCTGCGGGTTGCAGCAGCATTTCCAGACTGCCTCCATGCAGCAGTTGACCGATAATTATGCTGCTGATCGCTATGGTGAGGCCGATAATGCTTGCAATGTCCATTTTCAACTCCGCAAATGCGATCTGATACGCGCTACCGCCTGACTATGCATCTGTGAGACGCGCGATTCGGTAACGCCCAGGACGGCGCCTGTTTCCTTCAGGTTCAGTTCCTGTTCGTAGTAGAGACCCATTAACAGTTTTTCCCGATCGGGCAAGGCTTCTATCGCTTCGACCAAATGATCGCGAAAGTCTTCATCCAGCAACACTTGCAGCGGGTCGTCGCCGATATGCGATGCCGTATATCGGTCCAGGAAGTGCTCGCTTTCTTCGTCGGCCTGAAAGTCTTCATAATAGAGCAGCTGATGACCCGAGTTGTTGTCCAGGAATTTTTGATATTCTTCGAGAGAAATGCCCATGGTGGCAGCGATTTCGGATTCGCGCGGTGCGCGTCCGAGTTTTTGCTGGGTCGCATTGATGGCCGTTTCAATTTTGCGCATGTTATCGCGCACATTGCGCGGCAGCCAGTCGTTGCTTCTTAAATCGTCAAGCATGGCGCCCCGTATGCGTTGTACGGCATAGGTCTCGAACTGTGCTCCGGTGTTTTCGTCATAACGGCTGATTGCTTCCATTAATCCGATCATGCCGGTCTGTATCAAGTCGTCGACTTCCACGCTGGCAGGCAGTCTGGCCTTCATCTGGTATGCCAGTTTCCTGACCAGCTCGGTATGCTGGTCGAATAAATCGTTTACTTCGGGAAGTCCGCTTGATTTATACATGGTTTAGTTCGATATTAGCTGAATGGCAATACGCTTGTAGGCTAAGGATGCTTCGGCCAGCGGAAAAGCGTCGGTGATCGCTTTCCCCAGTCGGGTTGCCTGTTTCAGATGAGGATCGTTGGGTATGGATCCTACGCAATTAAGCGCAACAGCAAGGTGGCGTTTTGCGGCGGTCGCCAGATTTTTTGATACGACATCGGCTTTTGTTTCGTCGGCGTTGCTTACGACGATGTCGAATTGCCGCCGCCCCAGTTGCATATGCAAACGTTTGATCAATGAATAGGCCGAAGTGATGGATTCGGCTGTAGCCGCCAGCTGTAACAGCAGCATGCCTTCCTCCATGGTTTTGAGAGGCAGCGCGCCGTCAGTGTCGGGTTCTCCGTCGACCAGTATGACCTGGGCGGCCTCATTCTGGATGCTGTTGAACGCATAGGCCAGCTTCGGTTCCTTGAGGGGGCTGCCGCTGAACAGACGCATGAAATCGAAACCATCGCGCACGCGCTGGCGGGCTTTGTCAGGCGAGGCTCCCTGGGTGACCGCGTCTTCCAGGGTGAGGGCCGATGCGCGCCAGAAATGCGTAGCGATGCCGGTATTGCCGGTTCTTGCGTCAACCAGCAGAACATCGTTGCCGGTTCGCGATAAGGATGCGGTCAAATTAACCAGCATGGAATCTTTTTCTGAGGCCGGCAATGTCGATACCAGGGTAATCAGGCGCGAACGCGGCTCGGAAAAAATTCTCCGCAAGCCTTCTGCCTGATCGTGCCGCAGATCCGTACTCGTAGTCATGGCGTGCCAATCAGCTCAATATTTTGTGGGCGCTCGCGTTTGGAGTGAGTCATCATCAATGTGACTTCACTGTCCCTCAGCCAAAAATTACGCGATACTTTTTTTTCGTCGAAGGCCATGTCGATCAAGGTTTTTGCCTCGGCAAGAGCAAGATCTTCCGGGACGCGTTGTCCGACCGTCATGTAATAAAGCGGCAGTTTTTTTCTGATCAATACGTCGAGAACACCGCCTATGGAGGCGGCTTCGTCGATCTTGGTAACGATGGCGCCGGTAATTCCCTCTCCATAGGCCTCCGCAACTTCTTCCAGAGTACCCATGTGCGCGGTCGCGTTCAGACACAGCAAGCGTTTCATATTGACGCCCGTACCCTTCAGCATGGCAAGCTGGCTGCTAACCTGATCATCGCGCTGACTCATGCCGACGGTATCGATCAGCACCGTGTGTTTGCTTTTGAGTTCTTCGAGCGCGATGCGCATTTCTATTTCGTCACGCACGGTGTGTACGATGACGCCCAGTAACTTGCCGTAGGTGCGCAGCTGTTCATGTCCGGCAATACGATAGCTGTCAGTGGTGATGAGCGCCAGTTTGCTCGGTCCGTGACGCATCACAAAACGCGCCGCCAGCTTGGCGGTTGTCGTGGTTTTGCCCACCCCGGTGGGGCCGACCAGCGCATAGCAGCCGCCTTTTTCCAGTAGCGTGCTGTCGTTCCGGCTCAGCAAATTCTGGGTAAGAATCGCTCGCGCCCAAGCCACGGCATTTTCACTGCGATCGCCTTCTCCGACAGTATATTTTTCCGATAAATAGCGGCTGAGTCCCGAACTAAAACCCGCGCCCAATACTTCACGAATAATGGCGACCTTGCGCGGGTCCTGGTTTTGCGTCGATGCCCAGGAAATATCGGCGAGCTGGGTTTCCAGCATTTCGCGCATGGAACGGATTTCACCGAGCACCTCGGCAACTTCTGCCGGTACCGGTTGTCGTTGCGGTTCTGCTTGCTTAGGCGTATCTCTGATGACGGGCGCGGGAGTAGCTCGGCTACGTGCCGGGTGGGGCTCTGTGGCCTGCGGCGGCGCAATTCTTTTTTCGGTAATGGTAGCTGGCTTATCTTCGCTTGCTTGCGCCGGCATATTATTGTCGTCGTTTACCAGTACGATCAGCTCCACGCCGCCTTCGATACTGCGGTTTGAAATCATCATGACGTCAGGGCCGAGTTCATTGCGCGCATTTTGCAGCGCCTCGCGCGAATTACTGCCGTAAAACTTTCTTACCATCATGTGCGGCCTCCGATCAGGCCGCTTACCCGGATGGTGCGCGTATCGGGTAATTCAGCATGCGAAAGTATGTGCATTTGCGGAATCGCCCTGCGCAAAAAGCGTGAAATCAACGTGCGCAACGGGTGAGGAACGAGCAGGATGGCAGGCAGGCCAGCCTGTTCCATTTCCTGTGCCGCCTGCGCCGTCTGGCGGATGACGGAATCCGCCAGCCCCGGTTCTATGCCGGTGCCTTCAGGACCGCTGGTATGCAGGGCGCCCATTAACAGACGCTCGAGCTGCGGATCCAGAACCATTACCGGCAGTTCGTCGCTGGATGGGAATATTTGCTGAATAATGGCGCGGCCCAGAGCGATGCGCACCGCAGCGGTCAGTTCGGACGGATCCTGGGTGCGGGCTGCAAATTCGGCTATGGTTTCGAGTATTGTTCTCATATCCCTGATATGTACGCCTTCTGAGAGCAGATTTTGCAGAACCTTATGTATTGCCGATAGAGAAACCACCTTCGGCACGAGGTCTTCTACCAGTTTTGGCGATTCCAGCGCCAGATGATCCAGTAGCTGTTGTACTTCCAGGCGTCCCAGCAACTCATCCGCATGCATGGTGATCAGGTGGTTCAAATGCGTTGTCACGGCCGTACTGGCGTCGACAACCGTGTAGCCTTTGCTCTGCGCCTGATCGCGTAATCCCGCCTCGATCCATACCGCCGGCAATCCGAATGCAGGGTCCCTCGTTGCCGTGCCCGGCAAGGGGCCGCTCACCATGCCGGGGTCGATTGCCAGAAACTGCCCTACATAAGCTTCGCCGCTGCCAATTTCAACGCCCTTCAAGGTTATCCGGTAAGCCGTTGGTTTAAGTTCAAGATTATCGCGGATATGAATGGGCGGCGCAAGGAAACCGATGTCGCGAGCGAACTTTTTGCGTATGCCTTTAATACGCCGCAGCAACTCTCCGTTTTGCGCTTGGTCTACCAACGGGATCAGGCGGTAGCCGACTTCGAGTCCAAGCGTATCGACCGGCACAACGTCTCTCCAGGTGGCTTCTTCCATTTCGGCCGGTTGCTGCGGTTTTTCCTGCACGGGTTCCGCCGGAGGCTGCTGCTGTGCTTTTTTGTTCAGCATATAGGCAGCTCCGCCTGCCGCCGCCGACAACAGCAAAAAAGGAACATTGGGCATGCCGGGTATCAGTCCCATCCCGCCGACTATTCCGGAAGTGATAGTCAGTACTTCCGGTTTGGCGAATAACTGGTTTATCAATTGTCCGCCGATATCCTGATCGCTGGCGACGCGCGAAACGACGACGCCGGCGGCAATCGAAATCATCAGCGAAGGGATTTGCGCAACCAGACCGTCGCCTATGGCCAGCAAGGTGTAGTTTTCCATGGCCTCGGCAAAATCCATGTCATGCTGCAGCACGCCGACAAACAGTCCGCCGATGACGTTGACGACGACGATGATGATGCCGGCCACCGCGTCGCCGCGCACGTATTTGCTGGCGCCGTCCATGGCTCCATAGAATTCCGCTTCCTGTGAAACTTCAGTCCGGCGCTTCCGCGCATCCTGCTCGCCGATAAGTCCGGCATTCAGATCGGCGTCGATCGCCATTTGCTTGCCGGGCATTGCATCCAGGGTGAAACGGGCGCCGACTTCGGCAATACGTCCCGCGCCCTTGGTTACAACGACGAAGTTGACGATGGTCAGAATAATGAACACGACTATGCCGACCGAATAGTTGCCGCCGATCAGGAAGTGCCCGAACGCCTCGATTACTTTGCCTGCCGCGTCCGTGCCCAGATGTCCGTGCGTAAGCACCACGCGCGTTGACGCAACGTTGAGCGCCAGTCTCAGCAGGGTGCTGATCAACAGCACTATGGGAAAGGCCATGAAATCGAGCGGTTTGACGGTATATAAACCGGTCAACAGCACGATGATGGATAGAGCGATGTTAAAGCTGAAAAAAATATCCAGTGCAAACGCCGGCAGCGGTAAAATCATCATTGCAAGCAGCATGATAATCAGAACCGGTGCAGCCAGGCCCTGGCTGCCCTTTACGCCAAGCCATTTGGGGAGCGTTAGTCCGGCCATTTATCGTGTTGCTGGTGGGTCATTGGCATGTCCGACATATTCGGAAGTGGTTGTAAAAACAGTAACTAATCAGCTACCGGTATTGGATCTGCGGGGAAGGCTGTCAAGACACGCCGTAAATCCATTCGTGAGAGCCCGGCCCGCAGCCTCTATTGTAAGGCCGCTCCCCGGTGACACTGAAGCTTTACCAAAATATTACTCAATGGTAATATTAACATCCGGCGGCACCTGCAGGTATTCCGGTATTTCGAAATGATCCGGCGTTTCCGGTTGCGGCCCGCCGGAAGCCTTAAACGCCTTGAGCTGGAATACATAGGCTATCACCTCCGCGACGGCGGAGTAGAGCTCAGTCGGGATTTGATCGTCCAGCTCTACATGGCGGAACAGTGTTCTGGCCAGCGCGGGGGCTTCGAGGATCGGAACCGCATTTGATATTGCAAGCTTGCGAATCTGTGCCGCAAGTTCGCCTGCGCCCTTGGCGACGACATACGGCGCGTTCCCTCTCGATTGTTCATATTTTAACGCAACGGCATAGTGAGTCGGGTTGGTTATGACGACATCCGCTGTGGGCACCTGCGTCATCATGCGCCGGCGAGCCATTGCGCGCTGCTGCTGACGGATGCGGCCCTTGATTTGCGGGTTTCCCTCGCTTTCCTTGGATTCCTGTCTGATTTCTTCCTTGGTCATTTTCAGCTTGTCATGATAATGCCAAATTTGATAGGGCGCATCAATCAGCGCAACAATTCCGAGGGAGCCGGCCATCGAAAAATAAGCGAACCATAACAGTTCCGCCAGATGGCCCCCGTCTTCTCCCATGGGGTCAAACAACAAGCCGATGACCTCATCCTGCTGCCGTTGCAGCACCAGCCATACGATGGTCCCGACCAGCAGGGTTTTTGCAATGGCTTTGATCAGCTCGACCAGCGTGTGCGTGGAAAACAGGTTGCTTACCCAGTTTATCGGGTTCATCCGTCCGAAGTTGGGCGCCAGGGAGTTGCTGCTGAAAAGCCAGCCGCCTATGGCCAGGGGCGTGGCGATTGCGCCCAGCAGCAATATTGCGATTACAGGCATGAACGATATAAGTACATTCTGCGCCAGCGAGGGCAACTCAGGATTGAACAGGTGCTCGGGGTCGAATGCAAACGCCCCCGTCAGCAGTGCGTTCAATTGCCGGATTATGTTGCCGATGCTGATCCAGAGACCGGCGCCTATCATCATTAAGGAAGCGAAAGTGACCAGTTCCCTGGATCGGGGAACATCGCCTTCTTCCCGCGCTTTTTCCAGTCTGCGCGACGATGCGTCTTCGGTTTTTTCCTGGTCGCTGTCTTCGGCCACTCTGCTCTCCGGCGCTGTAGATGCCTATTTTGAAAACCTGCGAATGGATAACATAAACTTCAGTCCATGTATAGGAATAAATACGAAGTGGCGACAAGCATCGTGTAACAAGCATCGTGTCATCAGTGCCTTTTTTGCCATTGGCATGAGTTTGTAGGATAAAGGCTTATGTCATATTTAGTTATTATCCTAGCAAACAAAAGGTGTTAGTCTTGTTTCCATCGAAAACTGTGGGGCGTAGACTGCAACTTGAGCGATACAGCCGCCTTCAGGCTATTACTTAAGAGTTAAGAGTAAGGAGAACACCCATGAGCACAGTTTCCAGCGCAACATCCACTACCGGCACCACTAATTCCTCCAGTTCCACGTCTTCCGTTTTTGGCGGAAATGCAACCCAGTTACAAAGCGAATTCATGACCTTGCTGGTTGCGCAGCTGAAAAACCAGGACCCGAGCAACCCGATGGACAACTCCCAGATGGTAGGCCAGATGGCGCAGTTGTCGCAGTTACAGGCGACAACCAATCTCAATACCACGGTGCTTTCCGGTTTCGATACCAGTTCCATGCTGCAGGCGGCCGGAAAAATCGGCAGCAAGGTTTTGGCTCCGGGATCCGTAATCAATCTTTCCAGCGGCAGCGCCAGTTTTGGCGTTAATCTTGCGTCTGCGGCGGACAGCATGCAGGTCAGTATTGTGGATTCTACCGGCAGTACAATAGATACCATCAACATGGGCGCCCAGAGCGCGGGGGTCATACCGCTGAGCTGGGATGGTAAAACCAGCAGCGGCACAACCGCGCCGGACGGCAATTACTCGTTCAAGGTAGTGGCCACAAAGAACGGCGCCGCTGCTACCGCCACCAGCGCGGCTACCAGCGACAGCGCCGTTGCCGCCACCACGTTGTCGGTGGGTACCTTGCAGGCGATCAGCAATAGCTCCGCAGGCATACAGGCCAGCGTGACAGGCATCGGCGGGCTGGACAGCAAAGGCAACCCGATCAGTTCCAGCGTCGCATTGTCCAGTATTCAACAGTTTCTTTAAATTTCGAGTATATTATTACCGGGTTCACTTTAGGAGGAACAGATTATGGCTACTTACGACATTGGTAGTAATCTTACCATCGGCAGCTATCAACTTCTGGCGCAGAACAATATCAATGTTCTCGGCGACAACATTTCCAACGCCAGCACCGCCGGCTATAAACAGACCGAGTTTTCATTCCAGTCCGCCTTATCGACCGCCAATATGGCGGTGGGGAATTCCGAAGTTTTTACTCAGGGCTCGATCACCAATAATTCCAACCCGATGGACGTGGCGATTAACGGTAACGGTTTTTTTGTGACCCAGACGCTTAACGGGCAAACCAACTACACGCGCGATGGGCAGTTTACGCTGGACCCCAGCGGTAACCTGATGACTTCGACCGGTCAGTATGTGATTGGCACCGACGGCAAAATGATCAATCCGTCGTCGTTGGCCGCGGCCAATGCGCCGGCTGCGATCGGCACGGCCGCTGCGCCCACTTTTACCGGCTTTACCATGACCGCCACCGGGGGCATAGCCATCACCTACTCGGACGGTTCCAGTCTGACCGTACCCGCGCCGGCTTCCTTGTCAGCAGGCGTTGCTTCCGCTTCCGATCTGGGTGCGGCGAATGCCCCGGCGGGAACAACCTATACCGGCTTTTCGCAGGGGTCAGCCGGTACGGTATTGAGCTACTCCGACGGCTCGACTACGACCATACCCTCGTTTTCGACCATGACGGGCGTTATGGGGCCGGGCGCGGATCCGAATGGCAACGGCAAACAGGTTTTGACTTTGCGTTTTCCGGGTATCGCGGCGCCTACGGCCAACGCGGCGGTTACGGCGGTGACCACTGCGTCAGGAACGCCTGGCGTGGCAAATCCAGCAGCGCTTACGGCGGCGAATGCGGCGCTGGTCGCCGCAACGGCTAAGTTGGCGATTGTAACGGCTGCCAGTACCGCTTTGCCAAATGCCTTGGCTACGGCTGCAGATGTGACTGCCGCCACGCAGGTGCAAACTGACGCGACTGCTGCTGTGGCTGCGATTACTACCGCGAATACGACGCCTACCGTAGCAAACTGGGCGGCGGCATTGACTGCGGCGAATCTGGTGGCTACGGATAGCGCGCTGGTACCCAATCTGGTTAACGTTTCGGCCCCCACAGGTACGAGTAAAGCGGGGTTTTCATACAATGCAGCGACAACCACCCTGACCTGGACCAATGGCAACGGTTCTACGATTACCGGCATCACCGAGAACACGGCGGGGTTGGGTATTTCGTCGACCGGGGAACTGGTTGTCACCGGCAAGCCGTCTTCCCCGGTAGCGGGTTCCCTTGGCGGCGCCGCAGGCATCGCGCTGGTGAACTTCCAGAATCCCAACGGTCTGGCGCAGACGCAGCCTGGAGTGTGGCAATGGACGGCCTCGGCGTCCGCCGCCCCGCCGGCGTTGACGGCGCCCGGCGATCCCGGCCTGGGCGTGCTGCAAAGTTCGGCGCTGGAATCGTCGAATGCGGATGTGACGGCGCTGATGGTGCAATTGCTGGAAGCCCAGCGCCAGTATCAGGCGACTGCGCAGGCGCTGAAAACAGCGGATCAGGATACGCAAACCATGATCAACCTGCGATAGTTGCGAGCTGATCCAAGCCGGGTGAGGCGTAAACGGCTACCTGAAACGCGTTTCCCTTCGGACAGGGATAGTTCCGGCATGAATGGGGTGAGCGCGTGTCCAGCGCTTGGTAGCTCAAATATTTTTATCCTCACCCTAACCCCGTTCCGCGCCCCGTGGACTGTGCCGCACCACAGTCCTGCCACGGCGGCGCGTAGCATGCTTCGCGAATTCCCGTCCCCGTCTCTGAGGGAAAGGGACGTTTTAAAGCAGGAGTGCCAGTCATGAGTATGGATCGTTCCATTTATGTAGCAACCAGCGGCGTCAAACAGACCATGGACGCCATGTCGACGTCGGCAAACAATCTGGCCAACGTCTCCACCACCGGATTTCGCGCGCAGATCGAATCATATACTTCGGTGCCGGTGACCGGCGAGGGTTTGAATACGCGCGCGATGGCGGTCAGTTCCACCGTGAGTTCGGATTTTAAACCGGGTCCGTTACAGCCGACCGACAACCCGCTGGACATCGCGGTTCAAAACGAGGGCTGGATAGCCGTAACCGGCAAGGACGGCAAGGAGGCCTACACCCGCAATGGCGCGCTTGTGGTCGAGCAAGGCATCCTGAAAAACGTCCAGGGGCTGGCGGTGCGCGGCGATGGCGGGCCTATCAAGGTGCCTACCGATACCACGCTGATGATCGGCGCTGACGGTACGATTTCCGGTACGCAGGCCGGCATTAACAGCACCACGGTTCAGGTGCTCGGGCGTATCAAGCTGGTCAACCCGCCGACCAAATCCCTGGAGCGCGGCGAAGATGGTCTGTTCCGTACCAAAGGCGGCGGCGCTGCGGCCCCCGATGCCAAGGTCAAGCTGGTGAGCGGCGCCCTGGAGGGCAGTAATGTCAACCCGGTTGAGGAAATGGTCAACATGATCAGCCTGGCGCGCGAATTCGAAATGCACACCAAAATGCTGCAGACCATGGATACGCAGACCGGGAAAGCGGATCAACTGCTTACATTGACATGATTTTAATGTAGAGATAACGATTGAAGTTAAATATTAAGCCGGCAGCATTGGTTACGAACTCCCGATATGCAAAGTTGTCTAATGGGTAATTAAGGATTATGAGGATAAAGTCATGATGAGGTCTCTCTGGATATCTAAAACGGGCATGGATGTCCAGCAAACACAGATGGATGTGACGTCCAATAATCTGGCCAACGCCAGCACTACCGGATTCAAGAAATCGCGCGCGATCTTTCAGGACTTGCTGTACCAGACCGTGCGTGCGCCGGGCGCGCAATCTTCCCAGCAAAGCCAGCTTTCATCGGGGCTGCAACTGGGTAGCGGCTCGACCATCGCTTCTACAGAACGTGTTTTCACGCAAGGCACGCTGCAGCAAACCGGGGATCAGCTATCTATAGCAATCAATGGCTTGGGTTTTTTTCAGGTCTTGATGCCGGACGGCTCGCTGGCCTATACCCGTGACGGCACCTTCCAGACCGATAATACAGGACAGTTGGTAACTTCGGCAGGTTATGTGCTTCAGCCGCCGATTACCATACCGCCGGCTTCCACGGGTATAACCGTAGGCACCGACGGTACGGTAACCTCGACTTCCATGGTAAACGGTATCAACTCTTCAACGACGCTGGGCCAGATTACGTTGAATACATTTATCAATCCTCCGGGTTTATCGGCGCGCGGTGAAGGTTTGTATTCGCAAACGCAGTCTTCTGGGCCTCCCACCCAGGGTATTGCCGGTCTGAATAATGTAGGCTACATACAACAGGGCTATATCGAAACCTCCAATGTGAATATCGTTGAAGAGATGGTTAACCTGATCCAGAATCAGAGAGCTTATGAAATCAACAGCAAATCCATTCAGAATGCTGACCAGATGTTGTCGAAGCTCTCTCAATTGTAGTTCAGGATGGCGCGACGGCGGGTGGTTGGGCTGACGGCGGCGCCGCAAAGAGGGTTCAAGGCCAACTAACTAACTGTAGGGTGAGCAAAATGTCGGTGGTTATGCGGTGGCTATTCATAGCGGGTTTAAGTGCAGGCATGGCGGCTTGCGCATTCACGCCCAGTACGGTAACCAATATGACGCCGGTCAACAGGCCGCAGCCCGCGGCGCATGCGTCCAATGGCACCATCTATCATAATTCCGCTTTTCGTCCGGTATTCGAGGATTTGCGCGCGCGCCATGTCGGCGATGTCATCACTATCGTGTTGAATGAAAGTACGGCGGCCGGACGTTCGGATGCCAGTACTTCCGCGAAAACCGGGGGACTCAATACGCAGTATAGCGCTGCGGCGTCGGGAACCGGCATGCCGACCTACGGTTGGAAGGGCGCGGCCAGCGTTACCAACAAAAGCAGCGTCCAGGATACCGGCACGGTAAACAATACCAATAACTTCAGCGGCAATGTCAGCGTGCAGGTTACCGATATCGATGAAAACGGCAACTATGTGGTCAGTGGC
Organism: Candidatus Methylospira mobilis; assembly: GCF_009498235.1. Taxonomy (NCBI): domain Bacteria; kingdom Pseudomonadati; phylum Pseudomonadota; class Gammaproteobacteria; order Methylococcales; family Methylococcaceae; genus Candidatus Methylospira; species Candidatus Methylospira mobilis. The sequence goes on from NZ_CP044205.1 coordinate 1,638,900, forward strand.
GAAAAGCAGCTCGCTTTTGACAAGGGCGTCGAGTACGTGCGTTTTTCCGGGGTGGTTTTCCCTTATACTGTGACCTCGGATAACACCGTGCTGTCCTATCAGGTAGCCAATGCCCGAGTGGAATACCGCAGCAGCGATCAAATGGATGTCGCTACCGTAATGCGTGCTTTTTCGAGATTTTTTCAGAATACCATACTGCCGTTTTGAGGAGCGTCATGCGTAATATATGGCCGAGGCCGATTATGATAGTGCTGTTAAGCTGCTTTCTGTGGCTGCCCGGCATTACGCAGGCGCAACGTATCAAAGACCTGGTTGACGTGCTGGGCGTTCGCGAAAACCAGTTGATCGGTTACGGTCTGGTGGTGGGGCTGGACGGCACCGGCGACCAGACCACGCAGACGCCGTTTACCACGCAATCCATCAATAATCTGCTCAAGCAATCCGGCGTTTATCTACCGGAAATCAGCAGCACCACCATGCGTCTCAAAAATGTGGCCGCAGTGATGATAACGGCGTCCATGCCTGCTTATGCCCAGATCGGGCAAGCGATCGACGTTACCGTATCCTCCATGGGCAATGCATCAAGTTTGCGCGGAGGAACGCTGGTGATGACGCCGTTGAAGGGCGCGGACGGGCAAATCTACGCGGTGGCTCAGGGCAATGTATTGATAGGCGGCTATGGCACGAGTCAGGACGGCAACTCGGTAAAGACCAACCAGCTGAATGCCGGCCTGATTTCCGACGGGGCCACCGTAGAACGACTGGTGCCTACCACGCTGGCCGAAGATGGCGTGATACGCTTGGAGTTGACCAATGCCGACTTTACTACCGCAAGCCGCGTCGTCAACGCCATTAATCAACATTTCGGGACGTCCACCGCATTCGCCCAGGACGAGCGGGTCATAACCGTGCGCGTACCCCAGAGCGCTTCGAATCAGGTTGCTTTTCTGGGTGAAATGGAAAATCTCGAGGTAAATCCCGGCCAAATTGCAGCCAAAGTGGTGTTGAATGCGCGCACCGGATCGGTGGTGATGAATCAGGTGGTCAGGCTCGATCCTTGCGCGATTTCGCATGGCGATTTGACGGTGGTGGTCACTTCTACGCCGATTATCAGCCAGCCTGGCGCATTTTCGGACGGCAGGACCGTCGTGCGGCGTCAAACCCAGATTGGCGTTAACAGCCAGCCGGGCAAGGTGATGGAACTGGATGGCGGTCCGACCTTGTCGGATGTGGTCGAGGCCTTGAATTCGATAGGCGCGACCCCGCAGGATCTGTTGTCCATACTGCAGGCGATGAAGGTGGCCGGCGCCTTGCACGCCGATTTGGAGATAATCTGATCATGATCAAGCAGACCGATATTGCCGGCGGAATGGCCCTTGATAGCCAGGGTTTGGACAAGTTGAAAGCGGCCGCAAAACAGAATTCGCCTCAGGCGCTTAGCGCTACCGCGCAGCAGATGGAGGGGGTATTCGTCAATATGATGATGAAGAGCATGCGTCAGGCAACGCCGCAGGGCGGATTGTTTCAAAATAATCAAACCCAGCAACTGTTTACCAGCATGCTTGATGCGCAGCTCAGCCAGAAAACCCATACCGGGCTGGCCGATATGATGATCAAGCAGATTGCGCGGCAGCGCGGCGATAATGTTAACGGCGGACACGATCCGGTTGCGGTGCAACTTAACCGGCTTGGCGGCATGGACGCGACCGGGGACGGGGCCGATCTTCCGCAGAGCGCGGAAGAATTTTTCGCAAAACTGGCGCCGCATGCCGAAGAAGCGAGCCGGCGTACCGGCATACCCGTGCAGTTCATGCTGGGTCATGCAGCGTTGGAAAGCGGCTGGGGGAAAAGCGAAATACGATCTTCCGCAGGCAAGGCCAGTCATAACCTGTTCGGCATCAAGGCCGGTGCGAGCTGGAACGGCGGTACGGTCGATTGCATGACCACGGAATATGTCGATGGCGTGGCGCAAAAGCGGGTAGAGCGTTTCCGCTCGTATGACAGTTATCAGGCGGCGTTCGAGGATTACGCCAATCTTTTGAAAAATAATCGCCGTTATCAGGGTGTGCTGGATAATGCCGGCGATGCGCACGGTTTCGCTTATGGATTGCAGCGCGCGGGATATGCAACCGACCCGGCTTACGGCGCCAAGCTGAAAAAAGTGATACAGCAGGCGATCAACGTCAATGCCGACAATACTTCCAAAGCCTGAGCAATGATTAAAGTTTTCGCCGCATTATCCGTAAGTCCAATTATAGAACAGATTCGATATCAGGAGGTGTGAAATGGGCTGGGATACTCTGAACATAGGTTTGAGCGGTTTGCAGGCGGCCCAGATAGGGCTTAATGTAACGGGCAACAATATTACCAATGCCTCCACGCCCGGTTATAGCCGTCAGCAAATTACCCAGGCCGGCGCCAGCACCGCGCTTTATAGTGGTGTGTATGGTACGCTGCAGATGGGTGTCGATGTTACCGGGGTGCAGCGCGTCTACAGCGCAGCCCTGGGGGCGCAGGTACGCCAGACTCAGGCGGCGTCAAGCGGCGTGAGCATTTACTCGACCCAGGTGCAGAATCTCGATAGCGTTCTGGCGAATACGACGGGCGGAGTCGCGTCGGCTCTGACAAAGTTTGGCAGCACTCTGCAATCCCTGGCGGCCAGCCCGTCCAACACCGGCGTCCGGCAGGCGGCGATGTCCGCCGCGCAGGCTTTGGTCAACAGTTTTCAGTCGGCGAACACGCAGTTGTCGCAGATCAATAGCGGTGTTAATTCCCAGATACAGGATAGTGTCAACACCATCAACACCCTGGCGACCCAGATTGCCCAGGTGAACTCGGCGATTGCGCAGGTGGCGGGTTCCGGGGCAAGCAACACCCCCAACTCGCTGATGGACCAGCGCGATCAACTGCTGCAAACATTAAGTGAGCAGGTAGGCGTCACCGTGAATACCGAAGCGGATGGGTCGATGGTCGACATTACCATAGGCAACGGCGTGCCGCTGGTTACCGGTACCCAGGCTACCCCGCTTAATGTGAGCTATGCCAACTCGCCCTCTCTTGCCGGTCAAACCCAGGCGGTGGTGCAGTTTCAGACGGCTACCGGCGGCACGCAAACGATAGTGGACGGCGCTATCGGCAGCGGAGGCACCCTCGGGGGCTTGCTGCAGTTCCGCAATGCATCGCTGAATCAGGCGCAAACCGCAATGGGGCAGATGGCGACGCAGATAGCGAACAGTTTCAATGCGCAGAATGCCTTGGGTCTGGATGCCAACAGCGCGCAGGGCGCGGCGATTTTCAGCGTCAGCGGCAATTCCCTGCAGCTGGCGACCAGCGATTCGAGCAAACTGGCGGCCGCCGCGCCGATAGTCACCGCAAGCTCGGGGGGGGCTATGTATAACGCCGCCATTGAAGGCGTTTCCGGCGTGACGGCGTCGGCGACTTCGGTGCAGGCGGCGCTTACGGCTGTGCAGGCCCAGGTTACGACGCCGAGTGCAGGAAATATAACGAATGCGACTACCGCGGTTGCTGCGGCGGTGACGGCGGCGAATACTGCGTTGACCAATGTGACGGCCGCTGCCGCAGCATCTCCTCCCACGGCAACGGCTGCTGACGTGACCGCCGCTACAGCGGCAAATACCGCTGTTTTGGCGATGTCAACCGCGATTAACGCCGCCACTGCAGTTCCTGCGACGGGAACCTGGGCCCAGGCATTGACAGCGGCGCAAACTGCGGCTACCGCCGCGAATGCCTCCACCAATACCGGGAGCGGCGCTATCAGCGCCGGCTCGGTAAGCACGGGCTATTTCAACTCGGCAATCCCGACTACCGTTCCGCCGTCAACGTTGAAGCTGACTTTTACCTCCGCGACCACTTATACGGTGTCGGGTTCTCCGACTGCAAGCGACAATACCGGCGGACCCTATACCTACACACCCGGAGCGCCTGTTTCGTTGAACGGCGGCACCATCAGCTTTACCATCAGCGGCGCGCCGAACTCGGGCGACTCGTTTAACGTTACCCAAAATCTCAACGGCATAGCCGATGGCCGCAACGCCACCTTGCTGCAGAATATGCAAAGTTACGCTCCGGCTACGGCGGTCGGCGTTTCCACTACATCCGCCGCTGCGGCCATTGCGGCCAATGGCGCGGGCGTGGACCCGACTTACACCGGAACGCCGTTGCAGGCAGGGCAAAGTATCAAGCTGACGTATAATGCCAGCGGCGGTTTTGATGTGACCGATCCTTATGGCAACACCACTGCCAATGCCGTTACTTCCTACACCAGCGGTTCCGTTATCCGCGTAGATGGTTTGAGTTTTTCCATCACCGGCGGCCCGGTTGCGGGCGATACCTTTACGGTTACTGCGTCCGGCATACAGGCGCAGGCCGCCGCCGCCAATACCGGCGGAGCGTCGGTTGCGGTCAATGGTTCGGGTATCGATCCGACTTATACCGGCGTGCCTTTACAAGCCGGGCAGGCGGTGCAGCTGGTGTATAACTCGGCGACTTCGAGTTTTACTGCGACCGGTCCGGACGGCAACCAGTCCATCATCGCTTATACCAGCGGTTCTCCCATTACAGTCGATGGCCTGAGTTTTACCATCACCGGCGCCGGCGCTGCAGCGCCTAAGACCGGCGATACTTTTACCGTGGCGCCCAATGTCATATCCGGCAACAGTTATTCGGGCGGCTACTCAGCGCTGGTGAATCTGATCGGCAACACCACCAGCGTAATGGCCAGCAATAACACCGCGCAAAGCGCATTGCTGAGCAGTGCGCAAACGGCTCAGCAAAGCCAGTCCGGCGTCAACCTGGATGAGGAGGCCGCGCATTTGATCCAATATCAGCAGGCATATCAGGCATCAGCCAAGGTGATCACGATCGCTCAGCAAATGCTCGATACCCTGCTTGCGATACCCGCTTAAAGGAGGCTACTGCCATGCGTATTACCAGTTCCATGATTTTTAATCAGAATGTCGTCCAGCTGAACACGCTGCAGTCGAGTCTGGCTGTCACGCAACAGGAGGTTTCGACCAGCAAGAAGGATCTGACCGGTCAGAATGCGACGCTAGCCTCGCAGGTGATGAACATCCAGCAGATGCAGGACATTAATACTCAATATACCAATAACCGGGTAAGCGCCCGCACCAGTTTGCAGCTGGTCGACGGTTCGCTGCAGAATGCGGCAAACGTATTGACCAGTCTTAGCACTCTGGTCGTTCGGGCGCAAAACGGCACCCTGGGCGACAGCGACCGCAGCGCGATTGGAGGGCAGGTTCAGGCTGATCTGACACAGTTGCTGACGATAGCGAATTCCACCGACGGCGCCGGTAATTACATATTTTCCGGCTATAAGTCGGGGACGCTGCCCTTTGTCCAGCAGACACCGGCTAACGCAGCAGGCAATGTTACCTATAACTATAACGGTGACCAGGGGCAGACCAGCGTGGAAGTATCCCAGGGCCAGCAGATGCCGACCAGTGTTGCCGGCAGTTCGGTGTTTGGTGCGTCCGGTTCTACCAACATTTTCAGCCAGTTGTCGGCGCTGGCAACGACGCTGAACTCTCCGATAGCAGGTTATCAGAGTCCCAACCTGACCGCCGCCCAGAACGCGGCGATGACAAGTGCGCAGCAAAGCGCCCAGTACGCCCAGGATCTGACTACGGCCAGCGCGGCTATCAGCCAGACCTTGGCCAATGTGACCAATGCGAACGTCAAGGTAGGCGATAATGAGCAGCAATTAAACTCACTGGATACCCTGGGCGCGAATTTGACCATCAGCTATCAGCAGATGATGTCTTCAACAGGCGGTATTAATGAGGTGGAAGCGATTACGGAATTGAACCAGCAGCAACTGGCGCTGACCGCCGCTGAAAAATCGTTTGCCCAGGTCTCCAACTTATCGCTATTCAATTACATTCAGTGATGCTCCGGGTTTGGGTGGGTAAATCCATTCCGGATCGGGAGTTTTGAATAGTCATCTCAAAGGTATGGTTGCCGGTTTGTGCGAGCGAACCGGCAAGCCTTTTATCTTTATTCTCTATATAATGAACTAGCTGCAGCCAATGTGAACAGGCGGTTCTTGACTGCTCTCCCTGTCTTCGATTATCGTTGTCATCGTTGATAACAGGTATTCAGCTGCGCGGCGCCTGCTTGGTGCTTTGTAAATTTTCCCTTATACTCGGACCGATAATGAGTGTAGCTGTCAGAAGTGTGCTTTCCGATATTTCCGGGCAGGGTAAATATCACTTGCGCGAGGTGGAAGAGGATCTTGCCCAGACGCATCTGTTGTTGACTGAGGCCATCGGCAAGTTGGCGCTTAGTTTCGATGGCATCTGTCAAGCAGTTGCGATGCATCGCAAGATATTGGATGACCTGAAATGTGCGGGCATCGAAAACGTGGACGGTTGCGACGGAAAACAGGTTATGGCTTTGAGAGCGTTGAGCCAGGACTTGGCCCGGCATATCAGCGCCGCTGTCACCGGTCTGCAATTCGAGGATATGACCAGCCAGTTGATAGGCCGTATGCAAAAGCGCGTAGAGGGTATGCGTATCATGCTGGCCTTGCTGGAAGCTACGGATGCGCTGGAAAAGGAAAATGCGGAGTTTGTCGAGCAGGAGGTGGCGCTGCTGCAAATGAGTCAGCAAATCAGGGCTGAGAGTCAAAGAGTGGATGCCCAGCTTAGAAAAGCTGTAGGGCAAAAACATATGGAAAGTGGCGAAATCGAATTGTTCTGAACCATCTAATGGAGAGTCATACCTTGACAGTAATTACCAAGACTATCCTGGCAGTCGATGATTCACGATCATTGCGCCAAATGGTTACCTACAGTTTAGCAAGTGCCGGGTATGAAGTGACTGAGGCGGTGGATGGCCGGGATGGCTGGGAAAAGTCGCAAATCCAAACTTTCAATCTGGTGTTGACCGACCAGAACATGCCTCAATTGGACGGGCTGGGGTTGATCCGTGCGCTACGGGCTACCGATGTGTACCGTACTACGCCGATCCTGATGCTTACCACCGAATCAAGCGATGAAATGAAAATGATGGGCAGACAGGCGGGCGCAACGGGGTGGCTGGTTAAACCGTTCGACCCTCAGAAATTGATCGACGTGGTCAAAAAAGTGATTGGTGATCCGAATGATTGATCGCGATAATACCGGCATGAAAAAGGGGACGACGGCGTGTCGATAGATGTCAATCAGTTTTTCCAGGTTTTTTTCGACGAATCCGAAGAACTGCTGGCGGATATGGAGAGCCTGTTGCTGTCTATCAACGTCGCGTCTCCCGACACGGAAGAATGCAATGCCATTTTTCGCACTGCTCACTCGATCAAGGGTGGTGCCGCGACCTTCGGTTTGAAAGACATGGCGGAAGTCACGCATGTCATGGAGTCCTTGCTGGATAAAATACGCAAGGGCGACATGGTGCTGACTGCAGAGCATGTCGACGCCTTTTTGCAGGCCAAGGATATACTGCGCATGCAGTTGGACGGACATCGCCATAAGCAGCCCGTCGATCAGGAGGCCGCCGCCGATGTGCTGATGCTGTTGCGTGCGCTGTCGACTCACGATATCGTGGATATGGCGCCGACTGCTTCTTTTGCCGTCCAGGACGATGCTCCCCATCAGGAAGTAGACGGAAAATCCACTGCTTCAAACCAGCACAAGCACCGGTTTCGAATCGAGTTGCCGGAGACCCCGGAAGTTGATGTGAAGTCGCTGGGCGAAGAATTGGGCTTGATGGGGAGCATTACTCGCGACGCCTTGCTTGATGGTCGCGCGGTATTCATGCTCGATACCGACGAAAAGCTTGACGATTTACTTGCCATCTGCGCATTTGTTCTGGACCCGGATCAGCTGAGAATCACTGATGCGTCATCAACCGGTGCGGGGGATATCGATGCGAAAAACCCTGCTGCCCACGCCGCAGTATCATCTGCTAACAATAAGGATGAGCGAAATAATGCATCTGTAGCAGGTGCTCAAAAATTTCTTATTAAGTTGCCGAAGATGCCGGAGCAGGATCTCGATGGCTTGATAAATGAACTGGGTATGCTGGGCAGCGTTCAACGTGAACCGCAAGCCGACGGGCATGGCGTTTTGCGTTTGGAAACAACCGAGCCCAGGGACGATGTATTGGCGATCTGTTCTTTTGCTGTCGACGATATTGGACAGGTGACCGTTTCCTTGGACGAAAATCCGGCTGCGAAGTCAGCCGTCAGCAAGGCGGTAGTGGCTGAAGAAGATGATGGCTTCGGGCTGTTTGTACCGGTTAAACCCGCGCCCCAACCGGCCGTCACGAAAGCGCCTGTTGCCGATATCGAGTTTTTCGAGCCGCCAGCCGCCGCGTCGCCGGAACCGGTTTCCGCTGCAGCGCCGGCCAAAAGCAAAGAAAAAGAAAAATCGGCGGTCGCTGCCGCGAAACCTGCTGCTGCACCGGCCAAAGAGGCGCCTGCGCGTGCAGGCGCTTCCGGCGGTGGCGGTAATCTCGAATCTTCGTCGATACGTGTCAATCTGGATAAGGTCGATCAGCTTATCAATCTTGTTGGCGAGCTGGTTATCACCCAGGCCATGATAGCCCAGCATGCGACCGGACTGGATCAAACCGTGCATGAACGTATGGCCAACAGCCTGGCGACGCTGGCGCGCAATACGCGGGACCTTCAGGAAGCCGTCATGTCGATTCGCATGATGCCGATGGATTTTGTGTTTTCACGCTTCCCCCGCATGGTAAGGGATTTGGCCAGCAAACTGGGTAAAAAAGTTGAACTGATTTCCAAGGGCGGCGCCACCGAGCTGGACAAGGGTTTGATCGAGCGTATTGTCGACCCGTTGACCCATCTGGTTCGCAACAGCATCGACCATGGCATAGAGGTGCCGGTTATACGTATTGCGGCGGGTAAACCCGAGACCGGACGGCTTACCTTGTCGGCGGCGCACGTCAGTGGAAATATTGTGGTTGAAGTCGTGGATGACGGCGCGGGGTTGAGCCGCGATCGCATCCTGAAAAAAGCGCGAGAAAGCGGATTGCCGGTAAGCGACGACATGCGCGACGAAGATGTATGGCAATTGATATTCGCACCCGGTTTTTCAACCGCTGAGGTCGTAACCGACGTCTCCGGTCGGGGGGTCGGCATGGATGTGGTAAAACGTAACATCCTGTCCATGGGTGGAAGCGTCGAGATACGTTCGCAACGCGGCCAGGGAACAACTATCGTCATATCGCTGCCGCTTACGCTGGCGATACTGGAAGGCATGTCGATACGCAGCGGCGACGAAGTATATATTCTTCCATTGGCCTCCGTGGTCGAGTCGTTGAAGCCCAGCGCCGACAATATTCGCGATGTCAGCGGCCAGGGGCAGGTATTGCGCGTGCGCGACGAATTTTTACCGCTGGTATTTTTACACGAGCTGTTCAGCATACAGCCGCAGTGCAACTCGCTGTCCGAAGGTATTGCCGTGGTTCTGGAAGCAGACGGAAAAAAAGTCGCCTTGTTTGTCGATGGACTGGTCGGCCAACAACAGGTAGTGGTAAAGAACCTCGAATCGAATTATCGCAAGACGCGTGGTATTTCAGGTGCTACTATTCTCGGCGACGGAAGCGTTTCCCTGATTTTGGACATTGCATCACTGTTGCACGTCGGGGGACAAATGACGCGGAACTATGAACGTTCCATAACCATGCATTGAGAGTTTGCCGGATTATGACGGAAATTGCTGCCAATACTGCTACACAAGCGTCGGTCTGGGGTGTCGGGGAACGCTATGCCGGCGAAGCAGGTACGCGCATGGAATATCTTGCGTTCATGGTAGGGGGGGAGGAGTACGGGGTCAATATCCTAAAAGTGCAGGAAATACGCGGCTACGAAAGCGTTACGCGCATTCCTAATGCGCCGGAGTTTGTCAAGGGCGTCATCAACCTGCGCGGCGTGATAGTGCCTATTGTCGATTTGCGCATCAAGTTTCAGCTAGGGACGCCGACCTATGATCAATTAACCGTCGTGATTATCCTGAATCTGGATGAACGTATCAGCGGTGTGGTGGTGGATAGCGTTTCCGACGTCACAACGCTAATGCCTGAGCAGGTACGCGCCGCTCCGGATTTTGGCTCCAGCATCAATACGCAATACATTATAGGTCTTGGAGCGGTAGATGATCGCATGTTGATACTGCTTGATATAGGCCGTCTGATGACAAGCGAGGAAATGGCGCTTACCGATAGCTACAACGAAGTCCCCACACCAGTCTAGTCTATAACTATAATTAAGCGGGAAGCATGTCCATGAGTTCTTCTACCAAGTCAAGCGCGACTACATTTGCGGGCTTATTCATCGTTCTTGCTTTTGTATTGGGAGCATCCGGACTCTATGGCATTACTGCCACTTCGAAGGGATTGGATACTCTGTATCAGAACCGTTCGGCTCCGTTGCAACGCCTCCAGGAAATAAAGCAATTATTGTTGCAGAACCGGATATCCGTGCAGGATCCGATTTCACTTACCAGTCTGGAAATTCTTACCAACGGCGCCAACGTAACTTTTCGCCTGGATCCCAGCGTCGTAGCTTTTAATGCGCAGGAAATCGAAAAAAATCTTGGCGAAATAACCCGCTTGAAAGATGCTTTTGCCAGCTCAGAGTTGAGCGATTCGGAAAAGGCGTTTGCCGCGACATTCAATGAAGATCATGCGGCTTTTGTGCGCGATGCAATACGTCCCGCCTTGACTGCCTTGCAAAATGGCGCGCCGGAAGAGGTTAAACGCATCATACTGACGCGAGTGCGTCCGCTGTATGAAGTTCTCAGGCAGGACATCGATCGTCTGATCGATCAGGAGCTGACATTCGCCAAAACCGGCTATGCCGCTACCCAGGCCCAGGCAAGCCGGGCTATCACGCTGATTTGTGCGGTGCTGGTTATTACCATAGCGGCGATTATTCTGTTTGCGTTGCGCTGGTCTCGCCGCGTTTCACGTCCGCTGGCCCAGTTTGAAACGCTGCTGCGAGAGATGGCTGGCGGCAATTTCGATAGCGACGCCCTGATTAGCCGTCCGGACGGACAGTTTGCGACAATATTTGACAGTTTGATCAGGCTGCGGCAGCGTATGCGCGAATCTTCGGGAAGCGGTTCCGAGAACGCAGGACTTGCGTTAATGGCGCTTAAAACGCTGGATCGCGTCAATTCCTATGTCATGATAGCCGATCGCGATAATAAAATTCAGTTTGTCAATAAGAGCTTCATAACGTGGTTTACCCCGCACGAGGCGGAAATACGTAAGGATGTCCCCGCGTTTAATGTTTCCAGATTGGTAGGCAGCAATGCCGATATTTTTCACAAGGGGCCGGAGCGCGTCAGGCAAATGCTGGCGTCTATCAACGACCCGGTTAAAAGTGCGATAGAAGTGGGCGGGCGTAAGTTCAAGTTAACCGTGTCGCCGCTGTTTACCGACAAGGGCGAACGTTTGGGCGCCTGTGTGGAGTGGATCGATAATACCGAGCACGCGCAATTCGAACATGTGATGCAGGACGGTTTCGAACGCGTAGTACATGCAGCTACCCAAGGCGACTTTACTCAGCGTGTTGTCGATTTGAAGATATACGGTCCGGTTATGAAAAAACTCGGTGACGGCGTTAACGAGTTGCTTGCGACTACCGAGGCCTGGCTGCACGAGTTTGCGGTATCGTTGCACGCTTTGGCTGAAGGCGATCTGACACGCGAAATGGCCGACGAAGGCGCCGATGTCGGCGTATTTTCCGATATGCTGCGCGACAATAATGAAACGGTCATGCAGTTATCCAAAATCCTGCGTAGCGTCAGATTGACAGCCGATACGATTAAATCCGCTGCATCGGAAATTGCCGCAGGTAACGTCGATCTCTCGCAGCGAACCGAAGAACAGGCGGCCAGTCTTGAAGAAACGGCGTCGAGCATGGAGCAGTTGGCTTCTACCGTTAAGCAGAATGCCGAAAATGCGCGGCAAGCCAACCAGTTGGCGGAAGCTGCATCCTCGGTTGCCATCAAGGGCGGAGAAGTCGTTAGTGAAGTTGTCAATACCATGAACTCGATTCAGGAGAGTTCGCGCAAAGTGGTTGATATTATCAGCGTCATCGACGGCATTGCCTTCCAGACCAATATCCTGGCTCTGAACGCGGCAGTTGAAGCGGCGCGTGCCGGTGAACAAGGACGCGGTTTTGCTGTCGTAGCCAGCGAGGTACGTAACTTGGCGCAGCGTTCCGCCGCCGCCGCAAAAGAAATTAAACAATTGATTTCCGATTCTGTTGAAAAAGTTGAAAATGGAAATCGGCAAGTAGAAGATGCCGGACGCACCATGAAGGAAATTGTGACTTCAGTACGGCGCGTAACCGATATTATGTCGGAAATTTCGGCTGCTTCGGCCGAACAAAGTTCGGGTATCGATCAGGTGAACCTGGCGATTACCCAGATGGACGAAGTAACGCAACAGAATGCCGCACTTGTTGAAGAAGCTGCCGCTGCTGCCGAGTCATTGGAGGAACAGTCACGGGAATTGCACGATATGTTGACTGTGTTCAAGCTGGTTTCGCCGTCCGGCGGAGATCTGCAGTTGGCCCCGCAGCTTCACAAAACGGCTTACTCAGCAAAACAACCCATAAAAACCGCGTCGCCTCCGGCGGTTGTTTCCGCAGCAAAAAGAAGTATTCCTCCGCGGGCATTGAAGCCTTCGTTGTCGAGTAGTAATACACCTGCCCCCACGAGCGGAAAAGATGACGATTGGCAGGAGTTTTGACAAAAACGATTAAGCTGACCGATAGAGTGTGCAATACAGTTCGTTTAGAGGAGTGCGTAGTACAAATTGCAAACTCTTGGTAATAATCCTTGCCCCGTTCGTCGCAGATGCTTAACACCACCGGTTCAGGTCACAGTGTCATTTTGAGAGTAATTCATGGATATCCAGAAAGTACAGGTAGACAGACAGGAGTTTCTGGCATTCATGCTGGGTAATGAAAAGTATGGAGTCGATATACTGAAGGTACAGGAAATCCGCGATTACCAGAATGTAACGCCGATTCCGAATACACCGGCGTTTATTAAAGGCGTGATTAACTTGCGTGGCGCAATTGTGCCGGTATTTGACATGCGACTGAAGTTTAACCTTCCTGAAGCGCCTTACGATCAGTTTACCGTGGTGATCATACTCAATATTCTGGGTAAGGTGGCCGGGATTGTTGTCGACAGTGTTTCGGATGTTGTTACATTGACGCGTGATCAAATCAGTCCTCCACCTGATTTCGGCTCTGAAATTCATACCGAATATCTGGTTGGTGTGGGTAACATCGGTGAACAAATGTTGTTGATTCTCGATATGGATCGCCTGATGTCCAAGGAGGAAATCGATGTGCTGCACGAAGCTTCAAGGGTAGCGGTTTGATAGGCGAATAAACCGGCGCTTACCGAAAAAATGAAGTATAATCAATCGATTATCAGCCCGCTTGATATGAGTGGCCCCGATGGATTCGAGCGTGAATTTGAATTCAATGCACGGGATTTCGGAGAGATAAAAAAGCTGATCTACGAAAGAGCCGGTATTTCACTGTCGGATAGTAAGCAGAGTCTGGTGTATGGTCGTTTGGGGCGCCGATTAAGAGCGCTGGCCATGAGTACATTTTCCGAGTATCTGGCTTACCTGCTCTCGCATGAAGATGAATGGCAGTCGTTTATTAATGCATTGACGACCAATCTGACCTCTTTTTTCCGTGAGCCTCATCATTTTCCGATACTTGCCGATCATGTAAAAAAGCTGGGCAGGGGAAAACAAATCAGTTTATGGTGTTCTGCAGCCTCTACCGGAGAAGAACCCTATTCCATGGCCATGAGCATGGTTGAGTTATTCGACAGTTACAGACCGCCGGTACAAATTGTGGCGACCGATATCGATACTCGCGTATTGGAAACAGCGCAGCGAGGCGTGTATAGTATCGACCGTATCGAAAAAATGTCGCCGGTGCAGGCCAAGCGTTTCTTTCTGAAAGGAAAGGGGGGTAACGAAGGAATGGTAAAAGTGCGTCAGGAATTGATAGACATGATTACTTTCCGTCAGTTGAATCTTTTGGATAATGTCTGGCCGGTTCGCGGACCTCTCGATGCGATATTTTGCCGCAATGTAATGATATATTTTGATAAAATAACACAGAAAAAAATTCTGGATCGTTTTGTGCCGCTAATGGCGCCGCATGCGCTGTTATTTGCCGGACATTCCGAGAGCTTTGTGCAGTTGACCGATGCATTCAGCTTGCGGGGTAAAACCGTATACGAGCTCAAGTCAGCGGAACCAAAAAAATGACGTTTTGCCAACTTACGACGAACATGCGATCCATAGTAAGCAAAGTGTCGGTTCATGCTGGCTAATACGCTTTATTTCGACCGGACTCACGGTTGTGATGCGGTGAAAATATTGCCTGGGCAATACTACGTCAGCGATAAAAACATATTAATTGGCACCGTCTTGGGTTCCTGCGTTTCGGCTTGCATACGGGATCGTGTTGCCGGTATCGGCGGCATGAATCATTTTATGCTCCCGGATTCCGGCGACGTTCATAATCCGATTTCCGAATCTGCACGCTATGGCGCATATGCCATGGAATTGCTGATCAATCAGTTGATGAAAATGGGGGCTGTCAGGGGTAACCTCGAAGCGAAAATTTTTGGCGGTGGCAATGTGCTGCAAAACTTTTCTACTCTTAATGTCGGAGAGAGGAATGCGATTTTTGTGAAAGACTATCTTAGCAATGAAGGTATTCGCGTTCTTTCCGAGGATTTGATGGATAGCTGTGCTCGCAAGGTATATTTTTTTCCACAAACGGGACGTGTTCTGGTTAAACGCCTCGCTACTATCGTTCCATCTATCGTCAACATAGAGAAGGATTATGCGGGCACATTTAAACAAAAAGACCAGCATGCCGGAGACATTGATTTGTTTTGATCGGGAAAGCGGCTAGATGAAAAAAATCAAAGTGCTAGTTATTGATGATTCTGCGCTGATACGCAGTATCATGAAGGAGATTATTAACTCTCAGCCCGACATGGAAGTGGTGGCGGTGGCGCCGGATCCGTTGGTGGCAAGAGATTTGATAAAACAGACCAACCCTGATGTGTTGACCCTGGATGTCGAAATGCCGAAAATGGACGGTCTCGATTTTCTGGAAAAACTGATGCGCTTACGCCCGATGCCGGTGCTTATGGTGTCTTCACTGACGGAGCGCGGCTCCGAGATCACACTGCGCGCGCTGGAACTTGGTGCGGTAGATTTTGTTACCAAGCCCAAGATAGGCATACAGTCCGGCATGTTGGAATATACGGACCTGATCGCGGAAAAGATCAGAGTGGTGGCTAATGCCCGCATTGTGCGCAGGCATGTGGAAAGCCAGGACCAAAAGAATGTGCTGACAGCTCCCGTCGCATCGCGAGGTCAATACAACAGCAGTGAAAAGCTGATCATTCTGGGCGCCTCAACCGGCGGTACGGAAGCCATTAAATCCTTTTTATTGCAGATGCCCCTGGATTGTCCGGGCATATTGATTGCCCAGCATATGCCGGAAGGTTTTACTCAGTCTTTTGCCAAGCGTTTGAATGGCTTATGCAAGGTAGTGGTTAAAGAAGCCGAAGACGGCGAACGCATTCTGCCGGGACATGTGTTTATCGCGCCCGGTCACTCTCATCTGCTGCTGGCGCGCAGCGGTGCG
The DNA here is from genome assembly GCF_009498235.1 of Candidatus Methylospira mobilis. Taxonomy (NCBI): domain Bacteria; kingdom Pseudomonadati; phylum Pseudomonadota; class Gammaproteobacteria; order Methylococcales; family Methylococcaceae; genus Candidatus Methylospira; species Candidatus Methylospira mobilis. The sequence goes on from NZ_CP044205.1 coordinate 1,654,615, forward strand.
AATTATGTGACAAAACTTGACTCCGGCCCGCCGATTAACCGTCATCGCCCTTCTGTCGATGCCTTATTTTATTCCGCTGCTGAAAATGCCGGAAAAAACGCCGTAGGCGTGATCATGACAGGTATGGGGAAGGACGGTGCGCTTGGTATGTTGGCGATGAAGAACGCAGGCGCTTACAATTTCGCGCAGGATGAAGCAAGCTGTGTCGTTTACGGGATGCCTAGAGAAGCCGTGCTACAGGGCGGTGTAGATGAGGTCGTATCTCTGGACGAACTTCCCGAGCAGGTACTGAATTATCTGGTGACGCATGGCAACCCTGCATTGCGTGTATAAATTTTACGGCATCCGGAAAATTATGGAGTAGTAATGGCCGCAGATCCGAATCTAAGATTCCTTGTTGTCGATGATTTTTCTACCATGCGGCGCATCGTGCGCAGTCTGCTCAAGGAGCTGGGTTACCTGAATGTTGAAGAGGCTGAAAACGGTCAAGCAGCGTTCTCCAAGCTCCAAGGCGGTGGTTTTGACTTTGTAGTTTCAGACTGGAATATGCCGGTTATGGACGGCCTGGAATTGTTGAAGGCCATTCGGGCTGACGCTGCACTCTGCAAAATTCCGGTGTTGATGGTTACGGCCGAGGCAAAAAAGGAAAATATAATTGCCGCCGCACAGGCCGGAGCGAACGGTTATGTGGTCAAGCCATTTAGTGCGGCTACCCTGGACGAAAAGCTGAACAAGATTCTTGAGAAGATGGGGAAGGGTGGGTAACTTGGAAACTCAAGTCTCAGAAATCCAGGAAAACATCAGCAACGACGAGATGCTGATGCGTATAGGGCGGATCACTCGCGATTTACATGATAACCTGCGTATATTGGGTTATGACACCATGCTGGAAAAGGTCGCATCGGAGATTCCTGATGTCAGGGATCGTTTAGGCTATGTGATTCAGATGACCGAGCAGGCCGCGCAACGCGTGTTGAACGCAACTGATTTGTGTTCGCCGTTGCAGGATCAAATCATTAACGGTAGCGGCGATCTATTGGAAGAGTGGAACGCCCTGTTATCCAAACGTAGCCAGTATACGGCGCATAAGGATCTGGCAGAGAAAACCATAGCATTTTTGAGCGCTACGCAAGCGGATGCACAACTTACGCGCCAACAATTGGTTGAGATTATGCTTGCTCAGGATTTTCAGGATCTTACCGGGCAGGTCGTCAAACGCATTACTCAGCTGGCGCACGACATGGAAACCCAGCTGGTAAAGCTACTTGTTGATTTTGCCCCGGAACTTTCTGCGAAATCGGAATCTGGGGATAGCCTGCTGAACGGTCCGCAGGTTGCTACTAGCGGAAAAACTGATATAGTGACCAATCAGGAGCAGGTAGATGACCTGCTGGAAAGTTTGGGGTTCTGAACGGTAAAGTTGTTCCGGTTAGGCTATTTGCCGGCGCTATCCGTGACTGAGCGTTGATGGTGTGGAAGTATCCGTAAACGATAAACCAACTGAAGGAGAGGCAAAATGCAAATTAAAACTGCTGTGTTTGGCGAGCTGTCGATTGATCCGTCTACCGTTATTACGTTCGATAACGGTCTGGCCGGTTTCGAAGACTCCAAACGTTTCACTCTATTTCATAAAGAAAGTGAGGATAAATCTGTTTCGGCAGCTTTCTGGTTGCTGCAGTCCGTAGAACGGCCGGAGTTGCATTTTTCCGTAGCTGATCCAGGCGCTTTTGGTTTTAATTACAGTTTTAAATTGACGGATGAGGAAGTTGCTGCATTGGGGAACGGCTCACCTGATGATGTAATCGTTCTGGTTCTATTGTTCAAGGATGAAGCTGGAAATGTTAATAGCAATATTAAATCGCCATTGATAATCAACACCAAAACTCTTAAGGGTTTGCAGAAAGTACTGGTTTCTGTAGAGCCGACATTGACCATTGTCGAAACCAGGCCGGTGCTCGGGTTTAACGCATAGGGACGACTGTGCAAGCATAAGTTGCCGCGGCCAGTGTAGCGAAAGTTTTTGGCAAAAGGAAGCTTATGCGCATTTTTTTGGTTAATTACATAGTCAATTACGCGTATCGGCATATAAACCCGCGCTTAAGATAAATATGTAAGTGTCTACTCGGAAAGGGAAGCCCAGCGGTTTCCCTTTCGCGTGTTGGGAGCCGTTTTCGCAACAGGATCTGTCAGTTAAGCTTTGAATGATGTTCTGTGGCCCAACCCCGTATTGCGGACGGGTAGGGCGGGCGGAAGCGATGCATGAAACTGAAAATACTAAGGTACTTGCAGTTTCAGGGGGCATTGCTTACCCCGGTTATAAGGGGGCAGACGATACATACCCCGGAGGCCTCCTATAACGCAGGAGGCTTTAGGGATTTAGCTTGGTGCTGTGACTTAATGTGGTTCTACCGAGTGCGGCGATTGCACACCCGGCTGTACAGCTGTAGTTGAGGTGCGTTTTGCTTTCGCGGGGTGATAAAGTTTCTTTCTGATGGCATCAGTAGTTTTGTTAATGGATATTAACCTGCTGTTTATCTGTCTGAACTCGTTTTGGGTTTCTGTCTGAACGGATAGAATATTATGTTGAACAGCAGCCAGATGTTCGTTCAAATCAGAATCAATCTTTTTAACATCAGAACTGACATTGGTGATATTGCCTTCAGCAGTAACCACCCTGTTTTCCAAGGCGTGAACCCTGTCCTGTAACGCATTAAGTTTTTCCTGGGAAGCGCAGCCGACGGCGCCCAAAAGAAAAAGGATTACCAATGAAAGTTTAAACATGCATGTTGCTCCTCAATAAATTGATAAAACACGGTCTTTCAGAAATAAGCCTCTGTCAACATACGATATTCCAATAACAGGGTTACCGATGACTTAATGTTGAACGCTTAATATATTGAAAGCTGGACGATACAAGGCTGTGTCTTTACCCGGACGTTGCTCCTAGCCTAGAATGGCATTATACAACAGCAAAACTACCCAATGTATATAGGTATATAATATATAACCGGTATACATGGTATGTTCCCGCTGGTGCGCATGTCAATATGAGGTTTACCATTCAGCTATGGGTAGATAAAAAAGTAACTGTTAAGAAACACTTGCCAAGTTGTTGACAATCAACGGTGTTTTAAAGTGGTTTTAAGCGCTTTGTTCGGCAGCAACCAGCTTCATACCCAGCTTTTCAGCTCGCTGCGCAAGCTGCCGCACAGCTCTTTCGCGATAGCGTTCTTCATAGTTCTCCTGACGCTGATCGGCATATTCCCCGCCCTTGGTCAGCATCGCATAGATCAATCTCGCCTGCTTGTGTGCCGCCGCTGTCACCGCCCTGGCTTTGTCCATACGTGCGCAAAGGCGCTTAAAACAAGCACCCAAGGCCGATTTGCTGCTGCGTAACCCGGAAGCTGCCCAGTCGTAGCGCTTGTGCCGCCCGCTGTTGGCATAGTATTTGGTTTTACCTCTCATTTACACAGCGGCTGCCGCCACGGAATAATCGGGCTGAAATTCGCTTTCGTGTGCCAGCAGCGCCCAAACAATGCGGGCATTCTTGTTGGCCAGCGCCACCGCTGCGATATTCTTGTTTTGCCTGTCCACTATCCTGCATCACTCGGCAGAGCACGGTCACTGGATACGTCTTCTGTTGCGCCTGAATAAACCCGTACTTTATTCGGCTTCTTTCGCAAAGAAGACTGCGGCCTTTTTTAAGATTTCACGCTCCATGCGTAATTGTTCAATTTCCTTGCGCAAACCAATCAACTCGTCTTGATCCGCCAGATTCAAACCGGAATGGGTCACGGTCGGTTTCTCACCAGTAGGCTTTCGTTCCGCTCGCACCCAACGCCCCACGGCGCTTAACGATATTTCCTGATGATCTGCAGCTTGCTGCTGGCTGTAGCCTTTTTCAAGGACCATCCTCGCGTTTCAAGGACCAGCCTCGCGGCATCCTGCTTAAATTCCAGACTGTATTTGGGGCGCTTGTGTTTTGTCGCGTTTGTCATGGTCACCTCTGCTGACAGTATAAAATCTGTTTTTAGAAGTGTCCGGGCTTATTAAACCATTACATATTGTCGGTCTTTTGGTGTTATATTTATTATAAAAATAATATTAATTTATAATATAAATGTAATTATTGTACGCGGGAAGTTTGTCTCCGGCGTTTGAAGTGGCCGGTTGTTTTTGGTTGACGGTTTTTTGTTGCAGGAGCGGGATGGAAAAGCGCTGCAACGATCGTCAGTGCAGGTAGAGTTTTTTGTCGCGCGGCGTAACGAACCCGCGGGAAAAGGCGTTATGGCTATTTTCGGCGAGGAATTCTCGAACAAGTCATTTTTAATGTATCCGAATTCACATCTTCCGCCGGTAGCCATCGCCGCTGCCCAAAAGCGCGGCTATGATGTTTTTCTGGATTTCCGAGCTGCCGGAAAACAATCGTCCGCCGAGTGCATCCTGCACCAGGCCGGCCAGCCCGTTTTCTGCGATCAACCCCGAAGCGCCCATAATCTGCACGGCATCAAGGCTGGATTGCAAAAATGCTTCGGCGGCGTACAGTTTGGTCTGGGCTGCGGCGAGGGTCAGGCGTTGTCCGGCATCGCATAGGCGTGCGCATTCGCGCAGCCACAAATCCACCGTATCAAGCCGTAATTTCATTTCCGCCAGCCGATGGGCAATGGCCTGATGTTTGCCAAGGTGAACGTCGCCGGAGCGGCGCGTGCGGCTGTATGCCACAGTTTGCTGTAGTTGCCAGTCCATGATGCCGGAGATTCCGGCGAACACGAAAGCGCGTTCGAGTTCCAGCGCCCTCTGCATGATCATGGCGCCGGAGCCGGGTTTTCCCAGAAGGCGGTCCTTGCCGATCGGGCAGGCGTCCAGTGTCAGGTTGCCTGTGCTGCTGCCGCGGCAGGTTTGCAAAGCGCCTACACCGGAGCTGCGGCATCCAGGGTCGTTGCTGGAAACCAGGAATGCCGTTATTTGGCCGTTCAGTTTTGCGTATACCACCAGCCAGTCCGCCATCGGAATGTTGGTGATATAGGACTTGCTGCCGCTTAGCAGAAACCCATCCGCGACCGGATCGGCGCGGCAGGTCATTGCCTGCACGTCGGAACCGCAGTCCGGTTCTGTAATGGCGTGTCCGGCCAGCAGTTCACCATGGATCAGTTGCGGCAATAAGCGTTCGCGCTGCGCTGTGTTACCGTGGTGGAGTATGGGGAAGACCGCGCCCCAAAGATGCGCGTTGATTGCCAAAACCAAGCCGGTGTCGCGACTGGCCGTCCCGAGTTGGCGGTGAATTTCGCAGAGTTTGCCGAAACCGTCGCCGTACCCGCCGTAAGCTTCCGGCAGGGCGTGGCGTAAAATTCCGCTGGAAGCCGCGGCGTGGAAGCGGGACAGTAAATCCGCTTCGCGGTATGAGCCGCTGAAAGGAGCGGCCGGCAGATCGGGCTTGGCAGGGTTTTCAGCGCTCATTAATCGTTCTCCAGCAGTGTGCATATCTGTAAATAATCCACCTTGCCGTTGCTGAGGCGCGGCAGCATGTCCAGCACCAGATAACGGTAGGGCTGCATATAAGACGGCAATTGTCGTTGAACATGCTTGCGTACCTCATGGAGCGTCAGCGGTTGTTCAAGAACCAGAGCGGCTGCAGGGTGCTGTCCGGTTGCAGACGCATGCAAGCCGACTACCGCGCAGGCGGCTACCCCGTCCAGTCCGCACAGAACGGTTTCGATTTCTGCCGGTTCTATGCGGTATCCCGAGCACTTGAGCATACGCCCCAAACGGCCATGAAAGCTATATTCGCCGCGTTCGTTTCTGCTCACCCGGTCTCCTGTCGGGTACCAGCCGGCGCTGTTCAGCGCATTATGCAAACGTCCTTCGCTCCAATAGCCGCTTAGCAGCGCGGGTCCACGCACCCATAATTCGCCGTTGCCGGGCTCTATTTCCAGCACGGCCCCGCAGGCAGGCAGGCCGATAGGGATAGCCGAAAGCGGATCAAGAAGGCTGCGCTCCACCGGCCAGCAGCAGCAAACGTTGGTTTCTGTGGGGCCAAACAGATTATATAGCGCCGTATGGGGCAGGGCGTTCGCCAATCGCAGTAAGTCAGGCGTAGGAAAGATTTCTCCGGCGAACAGCAGAAAACGGAAATCCGGCGGTTTTTTGGTCAAATTCCCTTTGTAGGCTAGAAACGACAGCAGGGATGGAACGGTATACCAGCCGCTGATTTTTTGTTCCTGCAGCCAGGCTCCGAGACGTGCCGGCGCCAGAAAGAAATTCGAAGGGACGAAGTGCAGGCTGGCGCCACGGCCAAGGACTGCATACAGATCGAAAGTGGATAAATCGAAGAAGAACGGCGCGCTGCTTGCGATGCGGTCGCAGGGGCATAATTTTACCAGGCCGGCCGCCCAGGCCGCAAAAGCCGCAACTGCGCCGTGGCTTAGCGCCACGCCTTTGGGATGGCCGGTTGAGCCGGACGTGTAAAGTATCATTGCCAGGTCGGATTCGAGGATTTTGACGTCGAACGGCTGGGCAGGCGGACAGAGATCGATGTTAAACCATGGCGTTCCTTCCGCAAGGTCCTGTGGCTGATCGCCCGAGCCCAATACCACCGCAGCACCGGCATCCTTGATGATAAAAGCGCGCCGTTCCGGCGGATTTTTAATATCCAGCGGAACATAGCAGACGCCGGCAAGCAGTGCGCCGAACAAGGCGGCCGCCGCGGCAATTCCTCGTTCCATCTGTATGGCTGCGCGCTGACCGGGCCGGACGCCCATGGCCTGTAAAGCCGCTGCTATCGCATACGCCCGTTCCAGTAGGGTCGCATAGGTGATTTGCTTGTCGTTTTCCGCCAAAGCGATGGCGTCGGGCCGGACCATGCATTGATACAGCCAGGGCGTCAACAGCATAGCGATTATGCCGATTCGCCCAATAGTTCCGCATCCATGAGGGTCATGAGCCGTTCCATCCTGTTTTCGTCGATTGCGGGGTGCAGGTAGTTGTAGGATAGGACGACCTGTCCGTTTATCTGTCCGGTCAGCAGAGCCAGTCCGGGAGGGAGCGTAACCCAGCTCAAATGAAACATGCTCTTGACTGCCGCTGTCAGGAACGCGGTATTTTCGAAACGAACCTCGCCAAGATCGGAAAACCAGCACGAACTCAGCTCGCCACCGCTGTGTTGTTTGCGCAGTTGCCGGGCGTAGCGGCGAGGAGAAAGATATTGCCCCAGCCACATCAGCGGAAGATAGGCGAAGTCGAGTTCCTGGCGTACTGTCTGCCGGTATTGATCCAGCAAATGCTGAAACAGTTCGCTTCTGTTCCGCGCTTGTTCGCGCGTTGCCTGAGCGAACAGACAACCTATATGGTTGCCGAATAGCGGCGTCGAGGCGTTCTGTTTTCTCAAGTTGAACGCATAGGGGATGCAATAGCCGGCTTTGGGGACAGGCGGGCCGGCCAATTCCATGGCGCGCATAAAGCAGCCTATGGTGTATAGCGATTTGCCGGCAAGACCGGTATGACGTAAGGCCAGGCGGAAAATTACCGCGGATTGCTCCGGGCTGTAGCGGCGCACGCGCAGGCGCAAGGTTTGCGCGCCTTGCTCCATCGTGGTGGGGAGACTGCTGTCGAGGCTGTTGGCGCGCGCATTGTGGCGTATGGCCTTGAACATCAGCCGTATCGTTTTCGACAAGCCCCAACTCGATAATTTTTGCAGAACCAGTGAGGACGAGTTCTGCAGCGCGTCCGGGTTGCCGCGGTTCAGGAAGTTCAGCAGCATCTGTCCTCCGCGCGCATCAAGCAACGGATGCATCCAGCAGAGCATGAGCGCACCGCCTTTTTCTTGTTCCAGCCAGTGAAAACTGAGCGGTTGAGTCGTATCCATGGAGGCGGGGCGATTGATGATTTCCAGCGCGCGTTGCCGGCAAAAAGAGGCGGCGTCCTCGTTCGGAGGGCATGGCTCGCACTCCAGCTGCAAGCGGCGCGTCGTAGCGACCCAGGCGTAATGGTTGCCGCGCCGTTCCATGCGGGCAGTGGCTTGCGGAAAATGTGCGGATAAAATATCCAGCCGCTGTTGTAAAAGCAGCAGGTCCGGCACCGAGTCCAATTCCAGTACAAATCCGCAATAGCCGCCCGGCATGCCGGCGTTACGGATTTCCTGATCCAGTACGAAAGTGAAATAATCTGCGGGATTGAATCGGACAGGAACCGTAGCGTCTTTCAGTTGAGCCGGGATTTTGTTATCCATAGTTCCAGTGCGTTCAGCGTACGGACATTGTCGGGTTCTATCTCCGTATCCGGCAAGGTTACCGCAAAGGTTTTTTCCGCGAACATGATCAGCCGCATCAATCCCATGCTGTCCAGGCCGGCTTCCAGCAAGTCGTCGCCGTCGCTGAAAACGTCAGGATTATCGTGATGGATGATTTCGGAGAAAATAAAACTTTTCAGTTTATCTTTCATGTGCCGGAGGTCTCAAACGGAAAAGTGGATGGATTTTAATTAATCATGGCGTAAGTCGGCTGTAAAAGGCAGCGCCGTCATGCCCCAACGCGGAACCGCGTCGCAGTAAGCTGTATAGGCGGGGCCAAACCGTGCACGAAGTACGGGTTCTTCATACAGCAAAACCAAAAGATGGAGCGCCAGTCCGACGCCTCCCGTGTAGACAAGCAACACACCCTGTTGAAAAAACAGGTTTTCCGCCAACAGTATAAGCAAAATACTTAAAAACATGGGATTACGCGTCCGCCGATATAATCCGGTCAGCACGAGCTTTTCCGGCGCGTCAATAGGCGCAGGAGTGCCGGCGCCTTGCACGGCAAATTCCCTTACGCAAAGGCAGTAGCCGGCGATGCCCGCGAGCATAATCACCATGGCGGGTAGCGCAAGCGCCGCTTGCGGGGCGGGACTAGTTTTCCACGTGAAGGTGATGAGCTGATAGGGCACAAAAACAGTAACCATTCCAGGGATCAGCGCCGTAAACAGCAGTATTTTAGTGACCAGAAGCATGTATACAACCTATATACTGTTTACTATTGAGGGGCTTGCAAAGCGCATAAAAGCGAGCGGAAATTAGTTGCAGGAACGGCAGAAAAAACTAACCTGCCCCTATAATGATAAAATAGAAGCGTCTAAAATCCAGTCTTATCAAAGATATGAGCATACTGCGGGATACGTTATCACAGACATGGCTGATTATACAAGTACGGTAGGTTGGGGTGAACGACAGGAACCCCAACGCAAACCCCGGTAGGGGGCGGTTCGTAAATCAACGGAGTTATTGTCTTATCCGAAACTGTCTTTCCGGATGTGCTCCTGCCAGTTTTTGGCGAGATGCGCTTCCTGCGCATGGTCCGCATTCATCGGCGTTTCGCCGGTGGTTGTTGCGATCAGGCGTTTATCGGCGGTGGTGCGCGCATAAACGCCGGTGATTGATATTGCGTAATCGGGCGCCAGAAAGCTGTAGCAATGGTTGATCAGCGACGGAGGCGACGGCGTGCGCTCGTTCAGCAGGTTGACGATGGCGAGCGCGCAGATTTTGGCCTGGGAGTTGGCTGAAAAAGCCGATTTCGGCATCGGATAAGCGATGCAGGCGTCGCCGATGACATGAACCCTAGGCAGTAAAGTCGATTCGAAGCTGTCGAAATCGACAGGACACCAGCCGCCTGCATCGCTCAGTCCGTTTTCTTCGGCGAAACTCCCGGCTTTTTGCGGGGGTATCACGTTCAGCACGTCGGCGCGATGTTCATTGAAGTGCGTGGTAACTGTGAGCGTATCGACGTTAACTTGCTCGATCAGGCCTTCACTTTCGGACGGCAGCCATTCGATCATGCCGGGATACAGCGTTTTCCAGCCTTCGAAAAATAACGCCTGTTTGGAGAATTGGGTTTTCGCGTCGAGGATAATAATTTTCGAGCGCGGTTTGCAGCGCTGCAGATAGTTGGCGATCAGCGACGCGCGTTCGTAAGGGCCGGGCGGGCAACGGTAGGGGGCGGCGGGAACGGTCAGCATCACCACGCCGCCGTCCGGCATGGCGCGTAACTGGTTGCGCAGCAGCATGGTTTGCGGCCCGGCTTTCCACGCGTGCGCCACGCGTTGGCTGGCGGCAAAGTCGTAGCCCGCTATCGCATCCCAGCGAAAATCGATACCGGGTGCGACCACCAGTCTGTCGTAATGCAGTTTGCCGCCGTCCTTAAGCGCCAAAACGCGGTTTTTGTTGTCGATGCGCGCGGCTTGCGCCGTTACGACTTCGATTTCGGCATTCTGCCGCAGATGCGCGTAATCGATTGCCAAATCGTCGAGTTTGCGCCATCCGGCCAGAACTTCGTTCGATCCGGGACAGGACAGATTACGCGGATTCGGTTCCACCAAGGTGACCCTGATGCCGGGATCGAGCAGGCGGATATATCGTGCTGTTGTCGCGCCGCCATAGCCGCCGCCAACGACTACGACGCGTGCTTTGCTTGTTGCGGCTTGCTTCGCAGGCGAGGCGCTGCACGCGCTCAGTCCTAACAGCGCGCCCAGCTTCAGGAATCCGCGGCGGTTCAGTTTCCGGGTCATGGCGATACGGGCGCTTGGCGGCTTAGGTAGTCAGCCATTTTTTGCAGCTCGGATTCATCGTAGCCGCGCGCAATCCGGTTCATGATTGATGAGACGCGTTTTCCGCTTTTGAAATCGATCATCCTTTGTATAAAAACCGGTGCTTCCATGCCGTCAAGACGTGGTAAACCGGACACCCCGGTTTGTGTTCCGTGACAACCGCTGCAGGCGAGCGTCAGTGCCGCGGCGTCAGCGGGGGCATGAACGCTTTCCTGAGTTGCTGCGCCTGCGAGTACCGGCAACAGCAGCACGCTGCAAAACAGCAAATGTTTCGTTTCAATGTCGCTCATGTTGTGTTACCGCAGCGTTCAGTCTAATGGCGAAGACTAATTGAAACAGAATTGCGTATACTAGTCACCGGTTTTATACAGGCCGGTCTTCAGTTGATCAGGCCTTTTTCGTTTGGGTCGTGGAGCAGGAAATGTCTGAAATTGAATATGAAGTACGTGAGCAGGATTTGGTGGCTTTTAACGAGTACCAGCTGAACGGTTCCAGCGCCGTTAAAAAGATTTTGCGCATGCATCGGGCAACGGTGCCTGCGCTTATCGTTATTACCGCATTAAGCATCTATTTTTACTATAAGGATCTTGCTTCCGCGCTTTATGTCGGCGGTGCGGGACTGATATGGGCGATTGCTGTTCCGTACTATTTTCGCTGGAGCTGGCGCAAGCAGATACAAGGGCGATTCACGGCTGAAATGAAAGCGGTAGTGTGCGGCGCAACGACATTGCGTATTACCCCGGAAGGCTTGGTGGAGCTGCGTGGCGGCGTGCAATCGAAACTACCCTGGCGCGAACTTCTGCGCATAGAGCTGACTCCCCGTTACGCCTTTATTTTCACCGACGTCGATAGCGCTGTTATTGTGCCTCGGGAAACATTGACGCGCGGCGATCTGCAGCAGTTTGTGCGCTCGGCGGACGCCTACATTGAAAAGGCGTCCTGATCTCGTTGCCGGGTTGAGATCATGATACGTTTGAATGAGCTGTCGCTACGGCGCGGCGTGAAATCCCTGCTGGAAAATGTCAGCCTGACGGTGCACGACGGGCAAAAAGTAGGGCTGACCGGCGCCAACGGCGTCGGCAAATCCAGTCTGTTCGGGCTGTTTCTAGGGGCTCTGCAGCCGGATACCGGCACGCTGGACTTGCCCCCGCATCAGGTGATCGCGCATGTGGCTCAGGAAACGCCGCCGGACAGTCGCGCCGCGCAGGAGTACGTGCTGGATGGCGATCATGAATTGCGCGACGTTCAGCAGCGCATGGAGGTGATCGATCCCGGGCAGGACGGTCTGGCTTATGCGCATCTGCAAAGCCACTACGAGGCGATAGGCGGTTATACCGCCAATGCCCGCGCCGCGCGGCTGCTGCATGGGCTGGGGTTTGCTCCGGGCGACGAACTGCGCAGCGTCAGCGAGTTTTCCGGCGGCTGGCGCATGCGCTTGAATCTGGCGCAGGCGCTGATGTGCCGTTCCGATATCCTGTTGCTGGACGAGCCGACCAACCATCTGGATATCGATGCGGTGATCTGGCTGCAGGACTGGCTGCTTGCCTATGCCGGGACATTGGTGCTGATTTCACATGACCGCGATTTTCTCGATGAAGTATGCGATCACATCATACATATCGAAAATCGCAAGGCGACGCTGATCACCGGGAACTACAGCGCGTTCGAACTCCGGCGCGCGGAATTGCTGTCGCAGCAGCAATCGGCCAGGGAAAAGCAGCAGCGCGAAATCGCGCATATACAATCCTACGTCGAGCGCTTCCGCGCCCAGGCCACCAAGGCGCGGCAGGCGCAGAGCCGGTTGAAGGCTCTGGCGCGCATGGAGCTCATTGCGCAGGCGGAGGCGGACTCTCCGTTCGATTTTCATTTGCTGCCGCCCTCGAAGCTGCCGCGTCCGTTATTGCGTTTCGATCAGGTCGGCGCCGGATACGGAGCGCGGATGCAACTGGACGGCGTCAGTTTCACGCTGTCCCCGGGCGACCGCATCGGCTTGCTGGGCGCCAACGGCGCGGGCAAATCAACCTTGATCAAAGCCATGGCCGGCGTACTCGACATTCAGCAAGGAAAACGGGTTGCCGCCCAGGATTTACGCATCGGTTATTTTGCCCAGCACCAGATCGAACAGCTCAGTCTGGATGAAAGTCCGCTCTGGCATGTGCAGCGTTTGAATCCTGCTGCGACCGAAAAGGAATTGCGCAATTTTCTGGGCGGGTTCAATTTTCAGGGCGATCAGGCCCTGGCCTCGATCGCGCCTTTTTCCGGAGGCGAAAAGGCGCGTCTGGCCCTGGCGCTGCTGATTTATCAGCGTCCGAATCTATTGCTGCTGGACGAGCCGACCAACCATCTCGATCTGGAAATGCGCGACGCGTTGAATCGCGCGCTGCAGGATTTCGAAGGAGCGCTGGTGTTGGTTTCTCACGACCGTTATCTGTTGCGCAGCGTAGCGGACCAGTTCTGGTGGGTAGTCGATCACCGTTTGCAGCCCTTCGACGGCGATCTGGACGATTATCGCCGCGTATTGGCCGAGCATCGGCGCGCGATGCAGGACAGCGCGGCATCAGCCAAAAAAACGGACCCGGCACGGCGCGATCAGCGCAAGCCCGACGCCGGGCAGCGCCAGCAGTTGCGGGCGTTGCAACAGGTAGTGGATCGCGCGGAGCGTGAGGTGGAAAAACTGACGCAAACCCGTTCCGAGCTGGAAACCGAGCTGGCCGATCCCGCGCTTTATCTATCGGAGAACAGGGAGCGCATGCAGCGGATCGTACATAAAAAGAACGAAATCGACAGTCAGCTCCAGGATGCGGAAAACCGCTGGCTTGAAGCCGGCGAGAAACTTGACAATGCTCAAACGGCATTGCAGGATGCTTGAAACCTTGTAATCAGGTAACGACCGTGGCTTTAATCAAACTCTTTGTAGATATTGTCCTGTTCCGGAAAGGGCCACAGGATGTACCCGCGTCCCAGTTGATGCTGGGTCTCTGCATGCTGGCCTATCTGTTGATAGGCGAAGTAATGTTGCTGATGGAAGAAAGCCTGCTGCGCGCCACGCTGCAGGTAGCGTTGGATGCAGTCATGCTGGCCGGCTTTGTGGTTGTTACGTTGAAGTTTGCCGGTTATGGCGAGCGCGTATTGCAGACGCTGAGCGCCTTGCTGGGAGTCGACGCGTTGATCAGCATGATTGCTTTCCCGGTGATGATTTCCCTGTCGTCCGGCCCGGAACGGGGTGGTGGGTATTTGCTGGTCATGCTGATGGTATGGCATCTCGCGGTCATGGCTCATATTTTTCGTCACGCCCTGTCCCGCTCATGGTGGGTGGGTTATGCCGTAGCGATGGTTTATACTCTGTTGAGTTTTCAGATATTGCAATTACTGTTCGGCGACTCGTCTTCCTCATAGGAGGTTATTATGAAAACTTACCGGAAAATCCTGCTGGCGGTCGATTTCGCGGATCATTTGAAAGTGGTGGTCGATCGCGCGCAAAGTTTGACCGAACTTTACCAGGCCGATTTAACCGTCCTGCACGTGGTTGAATACATTCCGTTGAGCGAGCCGGTTTACGGTTCCGTCCTGCCTTTGGATATCGACTTGACGGAACAGTTGGCGCAAGCGGCGCGCAAGCGCCTGCATACCATAACCAAACGCCTGAATTTGCCCGACACAGCCTTGCGCGTCGAAATCGGCAGCCCGAAATCGGAAATTATACGCGTCGCCGAAGAGTCAAAAGCCGATTTGATCGTTCTCGGTTCTCATGGAAGACATGGCATTGCCTTGCTGCTCGGATCAACCGCGACCTCCGTTTTGCATCACGCCACCTGCGATGTGCTGGCCGTTAAATTGAAAACCTGATATTTGGTGATCCATGACAGGAATTATTTGGATGGTAATCCGTAAACCGGTTTTTTTTACCGTAATATTTCTCCTGCCGTATACCGGACATGCGTTGGCCGCCACCGACCCGGTAGTGCTGACATTTTCTACAGTGGGCGATTCGCGCGTCGATCATGACGAAGCCAAAAACGCTAAATTGGCGGTAGCGCCTGACGCCGCACCGACCGCAGTCAATGAGGGCTTGAGCCGGGAAGGGGTGCTGTGGGGGCAAAATACGCACGCACTAAACCGTATTTTGCAAGGCGTCAAGGCGCAAAAAGCCAACATTCTGTTTTTTAACGGCGATATGATCATGGGCTATGGAAACCCTGTGTTGCCGCAGGCGAGCGATGCGGCTGTCGGGCTGTCGCTACAGGATGTATTGAATTCGGACCTGTTAAAAACTTATCGCGAATACGCTTATTGGCGAGGCTTTGTCGCCTCGTTGAACGATGCGGGCGTTTATGTCGCGCCGGTCCCCGGCAACCATGAGATGCAGTGCAGCAATACGCGTTATTGCAGCGGCGTACCCAAGGCGGCTGTGGCGGCGAACGAAAACGCATGGCGCGACAATATGGGCGACATGATACTGGACACCGAGCGCCTTAATGCGCTGCTTCCGTCATCGCTACGCGGCATTACGCATTTCGATAGCCGCAACAATCCTTACAACGATCCCGCAACGCTGCTGCCGTACGCCGGCTCCAATCCGGATGCAGTCAGTACCGATCAGAAACAGTTGAGTTATTCTTTCGATATAGCCGATTCGCATTTTGCCGTTATCAATACCGATGCGGTAGGCCGTGACGGACATGCGCCCAATGCATGGCTGGATGCCGATCTGACCTTGGCGGCAGGGCGCGGCGCCAGACATTTTTTTGTGTTCGGGCATAAGCCCGCTTACTTTTATAACTACGGAACGCCTCCGGTAGCAACTCCGCCCACCGGCGACCTGGCCATGTATGACGCTGATGCGAGAAATGCTTTCTGGCATGTCATTGTCAAACACAGGGCTACCTATTTTTGCGGCCATGAGCATATCTACAAGGCGGCCCAATTTCCGTCTCCTCCCGGTGCGGTCGATCCTGCGAACGGCCGCGCTTATGCGCCCGCCTATCAGGTTATCGTCGGCTCGGGCGGTTCTCCGTTCGACGCGGCAGCCGCTAGTCCGGGGCTGGCGAGAGGGGATCGCCAGTTTGCCTGGGCTACGGTCAAAATTCATCGCAGCGGTGCTGTAAAAATGGAGGTTTGGGGCTTTTCCGACAGTTATGGTCCGAATACGCTGCTCGAACGCAGGGTCTTGCCTTAGCCTGATAGTAAATCCTTCCTGTGCCGCGTTTACGAGTGTCCAGTGTCACAATGGCTTAAACATCATGGGTTAATATGTTGGCCGGTCATGAGTATAACGAGCTTTAAGGAAGCGCTGATTAATTCGAATATGCACAGACTGTATTAATCACAATGGCCTGAAAGGTCAATCGGCGCTTCCAGTAATCCTGGTTGTATCACTGACACGCATTTTTGTCGACAAAGAGATTTTCGCACATGCCGGTACAATACAGCGTTTCAAGGGGACGGCGTTACCCCAATGGGATAAGCACGGATCAGGGCGGGGTCAATTTCTCCATTTTCGGTTGGCACGCCACCCGGGCCGAATTGCTGCTTTACGAGCGCGCGGACAGTCCGGCGCCTTTTCAGATCATCCTGCTCAATCCCGATGAAAACAAGACATTTTTCTCCTGGCATGTTTACGTGGAAAAACTGCCGTCAGGAACGAATTACACCTGGCGCCTCGACGGTCCGCGCGATACCAAAACCTCGGGTTTTCGCTTTAACCCCGATAAGGAATTGCTCGATCCCTGGGCGCGCGCTGTTACCGATCATTTCTGGAACCGTCAGGCTGCCTGCGAAGGCGGCAGCGACGGCCCATGTTCCTACCGCGCGATGGTGGTTAATGAGGGTTATGACTGGGAGGGCGATGTTCCGCTCAATCATGCGCTCGAAGACACCATCATCTACGAAGTTCACGTGCGGGGGTTTACCCGTCATGCGTCCTCCAACGTCGCCAATCCCGGGACCTACTCCGCGGTCATCGAGAAAATTCCCTATCTCAAATCGCTTGGCATAACCGATATCGAGTTGCTGCCGGTAATGGCCTTCGACGAGCAGGACGTTCCTCCGGGGGCTGCGCGGCTGGGCCTTAAAAACTATTGGGGATACAGTCCTCACAGCTTTTTCTCGCCCCATCCCGGTTACTGCATCACGCCCGAGCAGGGGACGCACCGGCGCGAGTTCAAGGACATGGTCAAGGCGCTGCACCAGGCGGGAATCGGCGTCATACTCGACGTAGTATTCAATCACACAGCGGAAGGCGGAGTCGACGGTCCCACCATCAACATGAAAGGGCTGGGCAATGCGGGGTTTTACCATCTGGATAAATTCGACCGTAGCCGTTATCGGGACTTTACCGGCTGCGGCAACACCATCAATGCCAACCACCCGATAGTCGCCGATTTTCTGCATGACATTCTTGTTTACTGGGTTAACGAGTTTCATGTCGACGGCTTCCGCTTCGATCTGGCAAGCGCGCTGTGCCGGGGAATGGACGGCAATCCGTTGCGCGATCCGCCTGTGCTTTGGGCTATCGAGCTGTCGGATACGCTGGCGCAAAGCCGCATCATCGCCGAGGCATGGGATGCTGCCGGACTCTATCAGGTGGGCGGGTTTCCGGGGTTCCGCTGGCGGGAATGGAACGGCCGTTACCGCGACGTAGTCCGGCGTTTTGTGCGCGGGGACTGCGGTCTGATTGGTGAGCTGGCCACCCGCGTTTCCGGAAACAGCGACTTTTATCAGCACACGGGCCGGTTGCCGACCAGCAGCATCAACTTCGTTACCTGCCACGACGGTTTTACCCTGTATGACCTGGTCAGCTATAACGACAAGCATAATGAGGCCAACGGCGAAGATAACCGGGATGGCACCAATGACAATTACAGCTGGAATTGCGGCTATGAGGGCGAGTGCGAGGATACCGAAATCCTCGCATTGCGGAAACGTCAGGCTAAAAATATGCTTGCTATTTTAATGTTGAGCCAGGGCGTTCCGATGATGCGGGCCGGCGACGAAGTGCTGCGCACTCAAAAGGGCAATAATAACGGCTATTGTCAGGATAATGAGCTAAGCTGGTTCGACTGGAATCTGGCCGAACGTCAAGCGAACATGCTGCAGTTCGTGCAGCGGCTGATTGCGTTCCGCAAGCGCCATCCCTCCCTGCGCCGCCGGAGATTCATGACCGGCGGAATTCTGGCCGGCCGCGGAATTGCCGACGTGACCTGGCATGGAGCCCAACTGCATGCGCCGCAGTGGGATGACCCTGATAGCCGGCTTCTGGCCTATACGCTCGCCGGTAGACATGATACGGAAGCCGACCTGCATATCATCTTCAACCTGTCGCACCTGCCCTGCAAAGTCGAATTACCTATTGTCCCCGGACGCGTCTGGCATCGGGCGCTGGATACCGCGCTCGACACGCCTGACGATATTCCGGAGCCCGCTCGGCAGGTTCTCTGGAAGCAGCCCGACTATCCGGCTTTGCCCCGGAGCGTCGTGGTTATGGAGGGGCTGATAGTATCCGGGCAGCAGGACGGACGGAAGTAATTGCTCCTGTAAACAGATGCATGTATAGACGGCTTATTACCTACCTCAGCTGGGCGTTCCGGGTTGGCGTGGTCTTTTTTTCCGTATATCCGGGCATCAACTGGATAACAAGCCGGCGTAGCGATCTGTTTCATCCGTATTTTCCGCAGGAACTGGTCATGCCGTTTGCCCCCCGATTCATTTGGGCATACCTGCTGTCCATGTATCTATTGCTTCTGATTGCCGGAATGCGCATCATAACTGCACAAAAACGCTCGCCGCACGCAGCGGGCGACGCAGTGATATCAGTTGGTTTCTTCCAGAGGGAAACAAGGGTATGTCGGGGATTGGTCATGGCGTGGGCTCCGGTTTTAAGCGGGGTGGGTGATAAAAACATAGCGGACTATGGTGTTGAAGTAAATATTAAGTGGGTGCTGCAACACGCTCTACCCAAAGGCTTCCACCGCGCCCGCAACTTCGGCTTTTTACATCCCAACAGCAAACGGCAGTTCAAACTGCTTCAGTTGCTCCTGAAGCGAATACCCGATCCGGTATTGATGGAACCGAAAAAACGCCCGGCGCTATGCTGGCCTTGCTGTGGCGGCGAAATGAAGATCGTGCGCACCGGCATCAAACCGGGGTTCGACCGCTTCACAACGCCGGAGGGAGCGGAATAACAGGCAGCAAGAGCGGAGACGTACATGTAATCGCACCCACCAGCGCGTCCGGTTAACACCCCTGTATTCAGGGGCTGAAGGAGTCGGCCGGCCTGAAAACGGTCAAAGCCAGGACAAATCCACAGGGAATGTCCTGTTCAATGAAGGCGTTGCCGCAACGGCAATGATGAAAAGGCGCGAAGGTTGACGGAGTGCTCTTGAAAACCGAACTGCCCTAAAAGCTATTTCCATAGAAACCTCCTATCAACCGGGCTCGTCCAACAAATGGTTCAGATTGTGGCTCGCTTCGCGATCACAATCTAACCTTACTCGTTAGGCGAAATGCGTGATGCCAAGACCCCTCGTTTTTAGTTGCAATCCAACCTACGCCGCTGTCGATTATTCAGTGGTTTTGCTGTACATGATGAAGTTGAGGTCATCGCCCCAACCCTGCACGATCTCCGACTTGCCATCACCATTGAAGTCGCCGACCAACCACGTGACAGCCCCCGCGCCCTGGCCCATGGCGCCTGTCCAGAGGGTCTGGAGTCCTCCGGCGCCATCACTGCCGTACATGATGAAGTTGAGGTCATCGCCCCAACCTTGGATGATCTCCGACTTGCCATCACCATTGAAGTCGCCGACCAACCACGTGACAGCGCCCGAACCCTGGCCCATGGCACCCGTCCAGAGGGTCTTCATCGCGTTGGCACCGTCATTGCCGTACACGATAAAGTTGAGGTCATCGCCCCAGCCCTGAGCGATCTCCGCGTTGCCATCTCCGTTGAAGTCGCCGACCAACCACGTGGCAGCGCCCGAACCCTGGCCCATGGCACCTGTCCATTGGGTGGCTAATCCGCCAGCCCCGTCGCTGTCATACACGATAAAGTTGAGATCAGCACCCCATGCTTGGATGATCTCCGCCTGACCGTCTCCATCGAAGTCCCCGACCAACCATTTGACCGCGCCCGAGCCCTGGCCCATGGCGCCCGTCCAGTGGGTCTTAAGCCCGCCAGCGCCATCACTGCCGTACATGATGAAGTTGAGGTCATCGCCCCAACCCTGCACGATCTCCGACTTGCCATCACCATTGAAGTCGCCGACCAACCACGTGACAGCGCCCGAACCCTCGCCCATGGCACCCGTCCAGAGAGTCTTGAGCCCGCCAGCGCCATCGCTGCCGTACATGATGAAGTTGAGGTCGTCGCCCCAACCTTGGATGATCTCGGATTTGCCATCGCCATTGAAGTCGCCCACCAACCACGTGACAGCGCCCGAACCCTGGCCCATGGACCCCGTCCAGAGGGTCTTGAGTCCGCCGTAGCCGTCACTGCCGTACATGATGAAATTGAGCTCGTCGCCCCAGGCCTGAACGATCTCGGCTTTGCCATCGCCATTGAAGTCGCCGACCAACCAAGCGACGGCTCCCGAGCCCTGGCCCATAGCGCCCGTCCATTCGGAGGAAAGACCACTCGGAACGTGGCCGGCGGGACCTTTCGGGCCACTCTCGACCGACTTGTAGGTGTAGGAGTAGTCACCATAGATGGGAATGGGAACGTTGACGGTATCGAGTTCCTTCGTGTATTGGCCCCACCTGGCATCGAAATTCCACCACACCGGAGGTGTGATGTGATGTTCATCATAGGCTGAAAAGACGATGTCGAAGTGCCCGGCGATCGAGGCATCGAACTGGGGGCCTTGATCCGCGGTCAGGTCGAACAGGTCAACGTCCAGGTGACCGACCACGTAGTCTTTGTGGGCGACGCGCTTGTAGTTATGCTGCCCGGCCGATTCATAGTGTGCGTGGGAGTCTCTTGCGACGTAGATGATGGGGTGAAGACCTTGGTAGCTTAACGTCGAGGGATCCTGCACCCAGATGGTCAGATCGTGCCGGGAGAGGTAGACCTTCGTGATCTTCCATCCACCGGGCGCGCTGGCATCTCGACCGACGACCAGGGTCACGTGTTCCCAATCCCCGTAGTGACTGCCACTTTCCTTGAAAAACACTATCTCATCGATGATCGCGCCGAAGGTGATGTGAGCTTTGCCAGGGCCGTTGTACCCATAAAAGAGCCAAAACTGGATGTTGATGACATCGTCATTGACCCCGCGTTGCACGCAAACCTGCGCTGACGCCCTTTGAAGGTCGCCAAGCTCAAGACTGTCAGCGATATTGAGCCAGTAGCGGAACGACGTGCTCTTCGCATTTGGATCCGCCTTGGCCTGAACCACAGCGGCGGCCAGCGATTCTCCAGAGGACACATTCGCGCTACCCAAATCTTTTTCGTTGAACGCATCGTAGTCATCCTCAGCCGATATCAGCCCCCAGTTCAATGAGCAGGCCCCCGTAGCGAGGAAAGGGATGGGCGCATCGGGAAGGAATTTTTCTTGGGGATGGATTTGAAAAACGGGTCCGTACTGATGAATGATGGAGTTTACTTCTTCAATTGTGATCGTAGTCATAACAAATAAGTCCAGTAACGTTTATGCCCCCTCAATGGACAAGAAGGCCTAGGGGACTATTAACCTTTTTGGTTTGAATGCTACCTATGTTTGCTAAGGCGCCTAACCGCTCATGGCACAAGCGCCGCCCCCTATCATGCAAAACGCTTGCACCATGAACGGTTTCCCTCACCCAGCCCGCTTCGCGTCCCACGGACTGCGTTGCATCGCAGTTCGGCTACGGCGGTGCGCAGCATGTTTCGCAAAATTCCGTCTACGTTCCGAGGGGAGAGGAGGTTAGGTATTCGCTTCGCGATTTGCACGGTAACCGACAAGCGCCCTTGACCTCTTGCCGACTATATAACCTTACCATATAGATTTCCAGAGGGTTAGCGGTTTTGCCTTGAGACATCACCATCAAGGTCCGGGTCTGTTGCGCTATCCCCTGAGTTGCTCTTATTCGGCGTGCCGGTTATGATTTGCACCGCTGTGGCTATGATTGCGTTTTTCATGCGCTTTATGCGTCTGAGGAAAGTCGGCACCATAAGCGGATTGGATTATCACGGGTATGGAAGGTCAGGCGGAGGATTCTTGCGTAAATCGGTAAAGTCACGCTGTAGCCGGTATTGAGCCTATTCATTATCCGGCCAGTTGGATTAACAACCCTTTCCTGCATTACCGGGCGTAGCATGGTGAAAAGGGGGAGGGCCGGCGAGTTTAGTTACGACTTTATTTGCAACGCCAGTTTAAGCAGCGCCGCCACGCTGAGTGCATCGGTAAGCTCGCCGTCCATGATCATGCGTATTGCTTCTTCGACCGGCAGCTTGCGCACCGTGATATCTTCGGTTTCTTCGAACGAAGTTTCTCCTTCGCTCAAGTCTTCGGCGATGAAAATGAAGCCCTCTTCGTCGGTGACCGAGTTGGAGGTGTGCAAGTGCATGAATATTTGCCAATTTTTTGCGCTCAGCCCGGTTTCTTCCTGCAACTCGCGCTTGGCCGCAGCCAGAATATCTTCTCCTTCCGGCGACCCGCCCATCGGTATTTCCCAGAAGTAGGCGCCGGGAACATAACGGTACTGTCCCACCAGCCAGGTGTTGCCGTGTCCGTCGAGAGGAATTATGCCGACCGCCTTGTTTTTGAAATGGATGCAGCCGTATAGGCTGGTGCCGCCTGCCGGGTTGCGCACCTGATCTTCGTCCACCCGTATCCAGGGGTTTTCGTAAATCGGAGTGCGGCTGAGCTGTTTCCAGGCGGCTTTCTGCGACATGGTTTACTCCCGATGGTATTGGGGGCTGAGTTCATGCACAGCGGCTATCATCGCGCCTACATGTTCCGGGTCGATGTCCGGGTGTACGCCGTGTCCCAGGTTGAACACATGCCCTGTGCCGTTGCCGAATCCGGCAAGTATTGCGCCCACTTCGCGGCGGATAACCTCGGGAGAAGCGTAAAGCGCAACCGGATCGAGATTGCCTTGCAGCGCGACCCTGCCGCCGACGCGGCGGCGCGCATCGGCGATGGATAACGTCCAGTCCAGTCCCAGTGCGTCGTATCCGCTTTCCGCCATCGCTTCCAGCCACTGCCCTCCGCCCTTGGTAAACAGTATGGCCGGTATCGACCTTCCGTTGACGGTGCGAGTCAGTTGCGCGCGTATGCGTTGCGCATAATCCAGCGAAAAAGCCTGATATTGCTCCGGGGTCAGGGTTCCGCCCCAAGTGTCGAACAACATCACCGCATCGGCGCCTGCGGCGATCTGGGCATTCAGATAAGCGCCGACCGCCGTCGCCAGTTTATCCAGCAACTTATGCATCAGAGCAGGCTCATCGTAGATCATTCGTTTGGCTTTGCGGAAGTCGCGGCTGCTCCCGCCTTCTATCATGTAGGTCGCCAGCGTCCATGGGCTGCCGGAGAAGCCTATCAGCGGCGCTTTGCCGCGCAGGTTTTGTTTTATCAAGCGCACGGCGTCGACGACGTAACGCAGTTCGGTTTCAGGATCGGGTATCGGCAGGCGCTGAATATCGGCGGCGTTGGCGATCGGGCGCTCGAAGCGCGGTCCTTCGCCTTCGAAAAAGTCGAGCCCCAGGCCCATTGCATCGGGTATGGTCAGTATGTCGGAAAACAGAATCGCGGCATCCAGAGGAAAACGCTCCAGCGGTTGCAGCGCGACCTCGCAGGCCAGTTCCGGATTGGTGCAGAGCTGCATGAAGCTGCCGGCCTGTTCGCGCACGCGGCGGTATTCGGGGAGATAGCGTCCGGCTTGCCGCATCATCCAGACCGGGGTGCGTTCGACGGGTTGGCGCAACAGGGCGCGGATAAAGCAATCGTTGGTGAGTGTCATGAGTGTAATTATGCGTTTTGAGTTATGGGCCGCGTCCGTACCAATCGAGCGTCGCTTTCAGCAAAGCGCTGTCCACGGGTATGGGCAAAGTGGCCTCGCCGATGCGCTTCAGTAAAACCAGGCGCAGATTTCCGTCGATATTTTTTTTGTCAACGGCCATATGCTCGATGAACGCGTCCGTGTCCACGGTTTGCGGCGGAGTGGTCGGCAGACGCGCGCGTTCGATCAATTTGATGATGCGGGCTACATCGGCGTCGCCGAGCCAGCCCAGCCGCCGCGATAAATCAGCGGCCTGACATATGCCGATGGCGACGGCCTCGCCATGCAGACAGACGCCGTATCCCATCGCAGTTTCGATGGCGTGGCCGAAGGTGTGTCCGAGGTTGAGGGCGGCGCGTACGCCGGTCTCCAGTTCGTCTTCGCCGACGACTTCGGCCTTATTGATGCAGGAGCGCTCGACCGCATAGGCAAGCGCTTCTTCGTCGCGTTGCAGCAGCCGCTCCATGTTGGCTTCCAGCCACTCGAAGAACGGCAGATCGCGGATCAAACCGTATTTGATGATTTCGGCAATGCCGGCGTAAAGCTCCCGATCCGGCAGGGTTTTGAGCACGGACGTGTCTATCAGTACGTAACGCGGCTGGTGAAATGCGCCGATCATGTTCTTGCCGCGCGGATGGTTTACGGCGGTTTTGCCGCCAACCGAGGAATCGACCTGGGCCAGCAGCGTGGTCGGGACCTGGATAAAGGGCAGCCCGCGCTGATAGCAGGCGGCGGCGAATCCGGCCAGATCGCCGATGACGCCTCCTCCCAGCGCAATCAGCGTGGCGTTGCGGCTATATTGGTTGGCCAGCAGCGTATCGAAAACCTGCATCGCCGAGTCCATGGTTTTATAGGCTTCTCCATCGGGGAGGATGATCGTATTGACTATGCGCTCGCCCAGCTGCGATTTGACGCGATCGATATATAGCGGCGCAACCGTCGTGTTGCTGACGATCATGACCTGTTTGCTCAGAAAAGGCGATAACAGATCGCTGCCATCGAGCAGGTCGGACCCGATATGTATGGGATAGCTGCGTTTGTCTCCCAGGTTGACGTTGAGTGTTTTCATGGGCGCGGTTCAGGGCTGAATTGGTTAAATGCCGCGAGGATACGGTGTATCGCGGCACGGCTGGAATAACGTCCGGTATCGACTGTAAAGTCGGCCAGATCGCGGTAAATGGGGTCGCGATAGCGGTACAGTTCTTCGAGACGCGCTCGCGGGTTTTCCGTTTTCAGTAATGGGCGGTTGCTGTCTTTACGCGTCCGGCTCAACTGGGTATCGACATTGCACTGCAGGTAAACGACAAACCCCCTTTCTCGGAGACAGGCCTGATTGGCCTGCTGAATAATGGCTCCGCCGCCGGTGGCCAGAATAATCGGGCTTTGCAGGGTAATTTCGTCCAGCACTTCGGACTCGCGCTTTCTAAACCCCGGTTCGCCTTCGTAATCGAAGATCATCGGGATACTGACGCCGGTTTTACGTTCTATTTCCTTGTCGCTGTCGAAAAAGGCGATGCCCAAAGACTTGGCAAGCTGGCGTCCTATTGTGGTTTTGCCCGCACCCATGGGACCAACCAGAAAAATATTGCCGTTGTGTTTCATGAAACGGAATCAAAATTTACATCCGGCTATGATAGCACGTCGTTTCCTCATGCTATAAGTCTATGCCGTCGGTGGGCGCGTTCAGATCTCCTGGGGCCTGAATAGTTTGCCGCCCGATTCGATTTCCACTTTACCGGCCAGCAGTAGGGGCGAATCGACGCGTCAGTTCGTAGGCAAATATCGCAGCGCTGGCCGAGACGTTCAGCGACTGCATGTTGCCGAGCGCGGGTATGGTAACCAGGGTATCGCAGGCTTTTTGGGTGGCTTGCGGCAGTCCGTGCTCTTCGTTGCCCAGTATCAACGCAATAGGGCGAAAAATGCCTCCCAGCGCGGTAAGCGGTTGCGCCTTGCCGCCGAGACTGGTTCCGACGACATGATAGTAAGGGCGCAGTTTGCCTATGGCGTCGGGAAGATGCTTGATGCGGTCGATGCTGAGCTCTTCCAGACCGCCTTCGGCGACGCGGTGAGCCGCGTCGGAGATGCCCGACTGTTCCGGATGGTCGGAAAGCGCCAGATGACGGATACCGAAAAAGGCCAGGCTGCGCGCAATGGCTCCCAGGTTATGCGGGTTGCCGACACCGTCGAGAATAAACAGGTGCTGACCGGCTTTTGCCCAGGATTTCGCTGTTTCGAAATTGAGATCATATACCGCGCGCGGCATGGCGGCGGCCACTACGCCGCCATGCAGTACGGTTCCGGCTATGCGCGTCAGCTCGTCTTCCTCGACGCAACGGTAGGGGCGACGGTTTTTTGCCATTTGCGCGCACCACCCGCCGACCTGATGTTTGGCCCGCTCCTCATAATACAGGCGCATCACTCGCAGAGGCTCATGCTTGAACAGCGCGCTGACTGCGGCGAACCCGGAAATTTTCGCCAGTTTATCGTGCCAATCCAAATCAGTTGGAACGGCGGTGGCAGGCGCGGGTTCTCCGCCGGCTTTCTGCTCGGAGGCAGGCGGCTGTTCGGTTTTCAGGCCCCGCGGTTTTGCCTGTGCGCCCCTGTTGGCCGGGCGAGTCGATTTGGAGGGCTGTTTCATGATTGCTCGGCTTCGTCAATTTTGTCCAGGGCGGCTTGTCCTACATGGTCGCGGGCAAATTGCCAGGCGACGCGGCCGCTACGCGAACCGCGTTCCAGCGCGAAGCGCAACGCGCCGGCGCGCGCCTGCTCGAACGTATCGTCCGCACCCAGTTGCTGCAGCCAGTAGCGGATAATTTCCAGGTATTCTTCCTGATTGAAGGGGTGAAAAGACAACCAGAGTCCGAAACGCTCCGAAAGCGATATTTTTTCTTCGACGCTGTCGCCGTGGTGAAGTTCGCATTGATCCTGATTGCCGGGCAGATAACGCGCCTGCTGGTTTTCGCTCTGAAACTCGGGCAGCAGGTGGCGGCGGTTCGAAGTGGCATAGATCAGTACGTTTCGACCGAGTTCCGCAACCGAGCCTTCCAACACCGCCTTGAGGGTCTTGTACTGGCCGTCGTTGGCTTCGAACGACAGATCGTCGCAGTAAAGAATGAATTTTTCCGGGCGTTGCGTCAGCAGGTCGAGTATGTCCGGCAATTCGTGCAGGTGTTGCGGGTCGACTTCGATCAGGCGCAAGCCGGCGCCGGCATATTCATTCAACAAGGCTTTGATCAACGACGACTTTCCCGTGCCGCGTGACCCCCACAGCAATGCATTGTTGGCGGGCAGGTCTTGCATAAACTGGCGTGTATTGCGCACCAGCCGGTTTTTCTGGCGATCAATGCAACGCATGTCCTCCAAGCGTAACTTTCTGGAAATGCGTAAGCCGCTCAGTTTGCACGGATGCGCCGCGCCGCGCCATTTGAAGGCCAATGCGCCGTTCCAGTCGACTGCCTGGGGCGGAGGTGGCAGCAGCGTTTCCAGATGGTCTATCAGTGTTTCGGCGCGCTCGAACAGCGCGTCCAGTTTCGTAGTGGTCATGTCGATAGCCAGCGATGATTCGGCGCTGATGCAAGAGTGCCGGAGAGAGGGCAAAAGTGTATATTTACCGTATGCTATCCGTTTATTGATCAAACAGGCAATACATGCCGCGATTAATTATTTTCAACAAGCCATACGATGTACTGACCCAGTTCACCGATCGAGAAGCGGGCAGGGCGACTCTGGCCGATTATCTGACAGTGCCGGGATTCTATCCAGCCGGGCGTCTGGATCGCGATAGCGAAGGGTTGCTGCTGCTGACCAACGACGGCGCGTTACAGGCGCGCATCAGCAGTCCGCGCTTCAAGATGCCCAAAGTCTATCTGGCGCAGGTGGAAGGCATACCGGACGAGAATGCATTGGAACAGTTGCGCAACGGCATACGGTTGCGCGACGGTCCTACGCGTCCGGCGCAGGCGCGTCTTGTTGGGCCGCCTTCCAATTTGTGGCCACGCGACCCGCCCATCCGTTATCGTGTCAGTATTCCCACCGGCTGGCTTGAGCTTACGTTGTGCGAAGGCCGCAATCGTCAAGTGCGGCGTATGACCGCCCATGTCGGCTTCCCGACGCTGCGGTTGATACGGTTGAGTATCGGCGATTGGGCGCTGGGCGATTTGATGCCGGGTCAATGGCGTGCCGAATAAAACGACTGGAAAGCGCCTGCGAAGTGACCAATAAATTAATCTCATAAGAGGTTTTATTTAACGAATCGATTTGTAGTTTATTTAATTCCAGCAGGGATTGCCGGTATCCGGTCGACAGGGTCGTTACTCCAAATCCATCCTTTCGGCTCCCTTCGGCTACCGCTCAGGGCAAGCCATGGACTCCGGATTCCGGCATTCCCCCGGATCAAGTCCGGGGCAGGCTTTGCCGGAATGGCGAGTATGTGTTTCTTCGGCGCGATTTGTGGCCCGGGCCGATTATTTCGTTATTCAGCTTAGTTTTAGAGTCTTTTACAGAAAACGCGTCATTGAAAAGGAACAGCAATGTAATTTTCGAATGAAACAGCTTTGGACTCTTTCGCGAGCTAAAGCCCGCCCCTGCAGTGGCAGTGCTATGCAACGGTCGCTGAGTAGTTGCATAAATTTAAGATTTTTCACAATATCCTTCCAGCTATATCCAGGCTCTTCGCCTGTATTATTTCTGTGCTATGATCCTGGCCGAGTCAGGTGTTACGGCATGGAGCCTGGGTTGCTTGGAATTACCAAAATACGTTCAATTCAGAACCAAAATGATTGCGCAATATTTCGATAAGCCATGACTAGCCGATGCAAGGAGGGTAGTTTAATGATAAATCTTGATGAAGCGATACAAGCGCATGCGGATTGGAAGAAAAAATTCCGTGTGGCTATACACAAGCAGGAAACCATGGATACGTCTACGATAGCCAAGGACGACTGCTGCGTTTTGGGCAAATGGTTGCATGCCGAGGCGAAAAGCCTGTACGCCGATATCGAATCCTATCCGGTACTGGTGAGCCACCATAAAACGTTTCATGCCGAGGCAGGCAAAGTCGCCTCCCTGGTGAACACCAAAAAATATGCGGAGGCCGAGCTCGCGCTCGATGCGCATACGCCTTATGGCGTGGCCAGTCAGGCTGTTGGTCAGGCTATTTACAGATTGCGTAAGGAAGCCGGGCTGTGACAGCCCGCTAAACATAGAGATACCTCACGGGGCGCGTTCCCGCGTACCGCTTTATCCTGATGGGGCAAAGCGCTCGTCTCGTCATGTTGCCGGCAACTTTTCGGTACATTTGTCCGGAGCCTCGATCCTTCAGTTAATCCGCTCGCGGTGAACATGTCGAGCCGTGGGCGGATTAACTATCAAGACGTCAGGCTGTTTCACTCATCCGTCTACAGGTTCAAATCCTGTTCTGAACGAAGCGTAAGAAACGAATGGCAATCCTAGAGAGGCAGTAGTAGCTGCTACTTTTCCTCGTAAATGCTCGGGAATCTGGAAACTCTGCTCCGGTTTTAACGGCTTACGCCGTGACAACCTGCAATTCGCCGGATTTGATGGTAATCTTCATCATCGTTAATATTGGGTTGATTCTGGTGAATATGTCTACTTTGGCGGCTCGCGTCGCTCAGCGCTGTGCCCTGCATCCCTGGAGGGTGCTGTCGATAGCTTTGATCCTGTCGGTTCTGGCCGCGTGGGCGACGGCCCACTTGCCGGTTTATACCTCGCGTCAGGCTTTATTGCCAAAAAACAATGCGGTTTCGGATCGATTCGACCGCTTTCTGGCGAAATTCGGCGCGGCTTCCGATCTGATTGTGGTGGTGGAAGGCGCCGACTCCGATGTGCTGGATGGCTACGCGCGCGAACTGGCGGTGCGTTTACGCAAGGCGCCGGAAATTGCGCAGGCGTCGGATCGCGTGGACATGCAGTTTTTCGCCGATCACGCCTATCTGATGGCGCCGCCCGAACAACTGAATCGTTTGATGCAGTTTCTGGCCGAGCAACCGGCACCATCTTCCAGAGCCGGTAAAACGGAAATACAAACGTTGTTGGCGCAGGCGGAGGTCTGGCTAAAGACGCATCCCGAGCCCTCCATGGACAGCGTGGATATTAAAATGGCGGAGGCCGCACTGGCCGGCGTGGATTTTCTGCTCGGTCAATGGCAGGAATGGCTGGCGGTGGATACCCCGCCGCTGGAACTGGATCTTGCCAAAGCTCCGGGCGACAGCGGTGCGCTGGAAGGGCGTTTCGCATCGCGCGACGGACGCATGCAGTTTGTATTCGTGCACCCGGCGAAGTCGGTAGAGGAGTTCGAATCGCTGGAGATTTTCATGAATAAAGTCAAAGCGGCTTCTGTCGCATTGACGGAAGACTATCGTCAGCAAGGTCTGGAAGTGCCTGTGGTCGGGTTTACCGGGTTGCCCGCCATCGAATACGAAGAGCATATCAATATTCACAAGGATATTATCCTGGTGGTATGCACTTCGGCGGTCTTGATTTTGTTGCTGATTCTGCTGGTTGCGCGCAGCGTGCGCTGGGCGTTGATCATCTTCGTGCCGATGGGGCTGGGCGTCTTGTGGAGCCTGGGGCTGGCCTTGTTTACGGTAGGGCATCTGACGCTGATTACCTCCGGTTTTATTGCGATACTTTTCGGATTGGGTGCTGATTACGGTATTTTTACCTCGTCGCGCATCGCTGAGGAGCGTGCAGCGGGGCAGCCGCTGGAGACGGCTATCGGGCGTGGCATCGGTGCGTCGTTTCATGCGGTTTTGACAGCGGGTGGCGCTTCGCTGCTGATTTTTTGCGCGCTTGCTACGGTTGATTTCGTTGGTTTTTCCGAGTTGGGCCTGATAGCCGCCAAAGGCGTGTTGCTGATACTGTTGAGCACCTTGTTGGTGCAACCGGCGCTGTATGCCTTGCTGCCGCCGCGTATTTCCTCACGCGCCGCACAAGCGCCCGCATCGGTAACGTTGCCCAAATGGCTGAGACACGGGCGTTACCCGGCTAAGCTCGCCGGCATCATCGTCGGCGTGGCGTTGTTGACTGCAGCTTTGGGCTTGTGGCGCGGTTTTGCCATTCCGTTCGATTATGATGTGCTGGCGCTGCTGCCGGCCGATTCTCAGGCCGCGCATTATCAGCGCCGCATGGTGGCGGAAAGCGACTATCAGGCCGAAGTGGTTATATTTACCGCGCCGGATGTGGCTGAGGCGCGGCGCATTACCCAGGATGCGGAAAAACTGACCAGTTTTGCCAAGGTGCAATCCATCGCCTCTTTGTTTCCTGCCGATGCCGGCGCGCGCGCCGCGAAAGCCCATGATATAGCGCGTCAAATAAATCAGGGGCAATGGGCGGAAAGGGTGGATACGCTGACTAGGGAAGGGCTGCCAGTCGCGGCGATGGCGAGTCTGGGGCGGGTTTTGGCAGGCTTCGAAACCTGGATAGATGCGACCCAGGAACTGGCGTTTTCTTCCGGTCAGACCAGCCTGGTGGAGCGGCTGGAGTCGATACGCGGGCGTTTAAGCTCGCTGCAGGCCGCTGTGATCCAGGGAGAAAGTGCGCGTCTGCGTACCGAAATGTTTTGGCGTGCCGTGCTGAAATGGGGCGGGCAAGCCGTCAATATCCTGTCCCGCTGGCAGAGCGCCGCGCCGGTTTTGCCGTCCGATCTGCCGCTTTCGATACACGATCGCTTTTTCGCCCAGGATGGCACTGTGGCGGTTTACGCCTTTCCTGCCCAGACGGTTTATGTGCCGGAAAATCTCGACCGCTTGATGAAGGATGCCTATCAGGTATCCCCGGAGGCTACCGGTTTTCCGGCCACGCATCAGATGTTCGCGGTGGCCGCAGTACAGGGGTTCGTACGCGGGACGCTGCTGGCGGCCGGCGTGTGTCTGCTGTGGATCATGCTGGTGGTGCGCCGCCCGAAAGGCGTTGTTTTGGCGGCGCTGCCGCTGTTGATCGGCGGTGGCTGGATGCTGGGCTTGATGTACGTTTGCGGAATAAGTTACAACTACGCCAATATTATTGCGTTGCCGCTGGTAATGGCGCTGGCGGTGGATTACGGCGTCTGGTTTAATCATCGCTGGACGGAACTGACGGATCGCACGCCGTTTGAAATCAGCCTGATATCCGGGCGGGTTATCGGTCTGGCTGCCGGCACAGAACTGGCGGGACTGGGTGCGATCATGCTGGCGCATTACCGTGGTATATCCAGTCTGGGTAAAGATATCACGCTGGGTCTGATTTGTTGTTTGCTGGCTACCTTCGTCGTTGCGCCGGCGATAGGTCAATTTCTTGATCGAAAGAGGAAATCATGAGGTTTGATAGTTTGTCGGGTTTGACGCGATGCCGGGCGTTGTGGGCGGCGCTTCTGTTGTCGATTGCAATGGCGGCTGGTGCCGAGCCGGTACCGGTTCTGGTGTGTTATCCCGGTGGTCCGGTCAATGAAAACGACGCGCGCGCTTCCATGGATGAAATGTTGCGCGTGATCGAACGTCTGGGGCAGTGGCCGGCTCAGCAGTTTACCAGTTTATTCAGCAGCAGCCTGTCGGAATGCAAACAGTTATTCGACGACAAACGCCCTGGTTTCTCGATACTCTCATTGGGGTTATATCTCGAACGGCGGGAAAAATATGATCTGATACCGCTGGTGCGTCCGCGTATTAATGGAGAAAGCAGCGAGCGTTACCGCGTAATGGCGCAACCCGGTAAATTCGATGGTATCGATGCCTTGAAAGGAAAATCGCTGGGTGGTACGCCGCTCGACGACGCCGATTTTGTCAGCCGGATCGTGTTCGAAGGGCGCTACCCTGTATTGAGCTTTTTCGAGCCGAAACCTACGCGCATGGCGCTGAAGTCTATACGCGCCGTGGCGAAAGGGGAGCTGGATGCGGTGCTGTTGAATCAACAGCAATATGATGCGCTGCCCGCGCTGAAATTGAATAGTCCCTTGGCCGTCATATACGAATCGGATGCGATTCCGCTGATCGGCGTGGTAGCCGATAAAACACGGACGCAGCCGCAAGAACGCGAACGTTTTGCCAAGGCGATGAACAGCCTGTGCGCCGATGCGGAAGGCGCCAGATTATGCGCGCTTTTTGGCGTGGATGCGTTTGTAGGTGTAGAACCTTCGATTTATAGCGAGGTGATAAAACGATGGAATCCAAACAACAAGGCAGCGGGTCAATGACTCTGTTCCGGATTTATAGACCTGTTTACCGTTGCGCTCTGGTGCTGTTGCTGATTCAGACGGCGGCTTGCTCGATGTTTACCAGGGGCAGCGGGATATCCCAGGCGTCGGGACAGCATGATGCGCGCTGTAACGATATGGAAGTCGGACGGATAGTGTCGCGCATGCAGCAGCCGGATGCCTCCACGGATACCGTGATTCTTGAATGCGCATTGAGTGCCATGCACGCCAGCAATGATCCTGCTTTGTTGCGTAGCGCCGCCGCTTCTCATGTGAGTTTTTTGCTTGCGGACCGGACGGTAGATGTGGTTCAGCGCGAAAATTGGGCCAGCGACGGCGTATATCTGGCGGAAACGGCCCTGGCTCAGGGGGGCGAGCCGGATGGCGCGGTACATTATTATCTGGCAGCGAATCTCGGCTGGAGCGTGCGTGCGCATCCGGTGGCGGCCATGCAAACCCTGCCGCGCATGGAAAGCGAGCTGATGCGCGCGATACAGCTGACGCCGGAACTCGATCAGGGCGGTCCGTTGCGCACCCTGGGGATGCTATACCTTAAAGCGCCGCCCTGGCCCGGAGGTATAGGCGACGGCGACAAGGCGTTGGAGTTGTTACGGCAAGTGGTGGCGCAATATCCCGATCACCCTCTTAACCATTTGTTTTATACGCAGGCGCTGCTGGCGACAGGTGGGGCGGATAATATTCGTAAAGCAGGCGAAGAGTGGGCTAAGGGGAAGCAACTGCTGAGCACGGTCGGTTTTTGGGAAAATAACCGGGGGTCATGGGGCGCCGAGTTCAGCGATGTTGCCGAGCAGCTTGGGCCGGGAGCGATCAAAAAAACATCGAATTAATCCGTTGTTCGGATTTTGTTTTCAGTTGTCCGTTCGGCCTGAACCTTTACTTTAAGGAAACAGGCCGGGTAAACGATGGTTGCCGCGTCGAATAATGAGATAAGCGGATTCCTGGGGCGTTTAGTTTATTCCAGCTTGATTTCACCGTCGAATTTGACGTGTAGCTTCAGTTCGGCAATCTCCAGGGTCATGGTAACCGGGAAGGATACTGTGCCGGCGATCGCTCCGGTTTCGATAGACTTGGCTACCGCATGCTCGATTTCCCGCTGCGAGTTGATCCCTACCCGTTTCAAGAATGCGCGTATGCTGAGGTTGAAGGTTTCTTCGTTCATCGTGTGCTCCGTTTTTTTTTGCTTATAGGGTATAGGTAACTATTCAGCTACCGACGTAGTGTCTGCGGGTAAATCCGGGGAGACGCGCGGCAGCGTGCGAGCAGATCAATTACGCCTTGCATCCATCTCTTCTGTTTCGTTCAGTGCCGGCCCTGGGAGGCTCGACAGCCTTACCCTCAGGCCTCTCTCTTTGTACCGCGTTACGCCCGGTGACGCTGTACAGTTACAAGTAAAGTATATCCCGCCTAAAAACACAAAGGATATGAAGCCGTTCATATTCAGACACGGCTCTTCTAAGTATCCAGGACAAGCTGGCATGAAACACTGCTTTGGCTCGTCTTCCCTGCTCTGACGGGGCTGCATTACGACCCAAAAGGTATTTCTACCGCTTAGGCAGACATGCTTAACGACTATGCTCAGATCATGCAGACCGCGCACCCGGCTAATGACAGCCGGCGAGTTTCAGCTGCTGCATCCGGTAGTCGCTGCGCGCACAATAATCGCCCCGGTTAATGGAAACGAGTCCGGCAACCACAATATTTTTCTCCCGCGCAGAAAAGATCGCGCCCAGACAACTCGTAACGGAACTTTTTATCGAGTACGGCGTACTAATAATACGCATGACTTATGATGCCGTTTATGACGAAAGGCGCGCAGGATACGCTGATCCCGCTGTTTTCCAATATAGTCGATGTGCAAGTAGTCTACATTCAAGTGAGTGATGGCGAAAAATCAGAACTTTCAAGAAAAATGCCTTTTCTTCATTTATTTAGCACGGAGCAAGTCAAATGAACCGGTTAGAAAAAAAATATTATGTTGCAGTTCTTCTTCTGCTCGCAATCTGCTGGAACACCGGGGTCTATGCATCTACGCCTGCAGGTTATTATCAGGTAAAAATAAGCAATAAGACCAATCTGAGCGGGGTGCCGGTATATCTGTTGATAAAGGCATCCACCTTAAACGGCAATCAGCAATGCATCATGAGTTTTGATTTGAACGGGCTGGGAAGCTGCAACAACATAACCAAGGACGCTGACCTGTTGGACTATGAAACCGTATCACTGGATTACCTGCCTCGGGACGCCAGCGGAAATACAGTCGTTTATCTGCCGCAAGTCGGGTCGGGGCGCATATACTTCTCGGTCGGTCAGCCTCTGGATCTTTATTATGACATTAACACCGGATTGGTAACTGACCCAGACGGGTTTAATCCGAGAGATGTTAATTATTATACCCTGTATGACAAGGTAGAGTTCAGTTATACCGGTAATGGCGTTTGGACCAATCCAACGGCAGTGGATTTTTTTTCCATCCCAATAAGCTTGACCGACAACAATTCGCAAACCGTGCAAAGTGCGGGTCTAACCGGTTCGAGTTATAGTATTTTTAAAGACGTGCAAAATGTTTTTAACGTATATGATGAAACCTCTACTCATGAGTGGAGCAAGTTGCTGCTAAAATATACCGACAGGTCCAACAACACAACAAATCTCAGGGTAATGTCCCCCGGTAAAGCGATGGTAACCAATTTAAGCGGAGCCAATCCGTTTGATGTTAATTATTTGTCTGCTTATATTAATTATTTATGGGCTTTCTATGGAAAGCACGGTAATGCCTTAAGTGTTGACTGCAGCGAACTTCAGGGTATTCTTCCTCTGAGTAGCTATATCTTTACCGGCAGCGTCGACAGTCAAAACAGGTTTGTTTTTACAAACGGCAACCCTGGCGAAAACGTTATTATTAATCAACCGCAAGACTCCGTGCCATTTTTCGGCGGTTCAGGAGAGTCGTTTAATGCTGCAAATAACACTCCCAACGCAATAATCATACGCGAACTGACCTCCGCTTTTGAAGTCGGCTTGCTCCCAGCCCCTGCCGGTACCCTGTTAAATCGGGCGTATTTTAGCGCCAATCACGGCAGCTTCTATAATAATAACAGCTTATTATCTAATTCCGGCGGTCCTTGGTACGATCTATATTCAAAAGCATTACATGGTTACGGTACCTCGCAACCTATCTACACATTTGCTTATGATGATGCATTAGGGCAGGACGGTACGCTATATGACTCAAATAGCAGTTATCCGGGGGTAACTGTTACACTACATGATATGTCTGGAACGGTAATACCAAACCCTTACTCGGATCCGAATACATATACTGTCACACTGAATATCCCAGGCACGTCAACTGTTATCTATAATGGCGTTCAGGTGCAAAACAATACCGTGGAAACGGTGACATCTCCATTTCATGTAACGTTTAATGGTCAGGAAACGGATATATACATAAATCCTACAATTGTCAAACCGAATTCGCCTTTATTGGCGGGGGTTGTCGTTACTCAGAGCACATCCAACAAGCTGGCGTACACAATCAGTTTTCCGGCTCCCGGCGCAACAACGGTTCCAATTATTCCTCTAACTACGCCGATGCCGGCAACGGCTTCTTCGACCGGTCCAGCTTCCGTCCCTAATCCGGGCGCGGGTTCATATTCGGTAACGCCTCTTATCGGTACAGGTAGCGTGATTACTACGGCGAGTGGAAATGCATTGACAAATAATGTCGTATATTCAACGACATCGCCACTGGTAGTATCCGTGAATGGACAAGCGGCAACTATTAATCTTCAAACAGGGCTGGTTACAGGTCCTGGCTCGGTGGGGGTAGTTGTTTCCGGCGCGTCTCAATCGGGTGGTAAGGTATCTGTCGCTTTTCCAGCATATAGCAGTGGCAATACTCCGGCCCCGGCAGCAGTTCCTGCCGCCAGCCCGGCTCCCAGCGCCGGTTCCTATGTGGTAACGCCTCTTATCGGTACGGGCAGCGTGATAACTACATCCACCGGTTCGCAATTAAGCAACCTGAGCGCTTATAGCACTGCGTCTCCATTTATAGTCTATATAAACGGACAGATGGCTAGTATTAACCTTCAAACCGGGCAGGTTACAGGCCCTGGCGCAGTAGGGGTAGTCGTTTCCGGCGCGTCTCAATCAGGAGGAAACGTATCCGTTGCCTTCCCAGCATATAATGGCGGCGCCACGGTTCAATCACCCGCTTCGACGGCGCCCCTTGCTTCTTCTACCTCCGGTTCGTATTCCGTAACGCCTCGTATCGGTGCGGGCAGCGTGATTACTACAGCAGCCGGATCGCAATTAATCAACATGAATAGTTACAGCTTTGCATCTCCATTTGCAGTTTATGTAAATGGGCAGTTGGCGACTATTAACCTTCAAAGCGGCCAAGTTACAGGCCCGGGCGCAACAGGGGTAGTGGTTTCAGGGGCATCTCAGTCCGGCGGCAGCGTTTATATCGACTTTCCGGGGCGCTGACACGCATAAATTACCGGGATGGCCTCTGAATTGGTAGGGGTCCCCCTGCAAAGTGCGGGGGATAGCTAATCAATAATTATCGGTGCCTACGCAGCGCTACCGAGTGTGACGTTGTGTGTGGGGCTGGGATGCAATTAATCGATAGACTCTGCCTCTGCAGTCTCACCATCAAAGCCGGTAATAGAAAGTTACAAATTATTTTTGTAACTATTCAGCGAGTGCTTTTGAGTCCTGACCAAAGCCCGTCGGAAGTGAGGCAAGCCAGTCGAGACACGCGGAAGCGTGTCGGGAGATTAACCACGCGGAAGCGTGGCAGTAAGATTAACCCGCTGCAAGTCCATCCGGAAGCTCTCTGCGCCCATTCATGGGCGCAGAAGGTCTCGCCTGGCTTACCTCACTTCCTCTCCAATGAGTATGCTGAATAGTTAATTATTTTTAATCATCATCCTCGTCATCGTCATCCATCACGCGTCTGCGCACGGTCTTCGGGTCGGCGGTAATGGCTCGGTATATTTCTACCCTGTCGCCTTCTTTAAGCGGGCTGTCCAGCGCCACGATTTTGCCGTAGACGCCGGTTTTATTGACGTTCAAGTCGATCTCCGGAAAGCGCTGCAAGATACCTGAGCGCGTCACGGCATCCAGAACGGAGCTGTCGTTCGGCACCTCCAGCCGCATCCACAGCTGACGGTCGGCTTCCGCATAGCAAACCCCTACATTCATCGCACAACCTCCTTAAACTTCAACCGGCAACTGCTCGTTAACCTGAGGCAGCCGCGCCTGTTTCAGCGCCAGCAATTTTTTATCCACCGCCTTTTTCCCCGCCAGCAGAAACCCCATTACCAGAAATCCTCCCGGCGGCAGCGCCATCAACAGAAAACCGCGGTAATCGCCATGTATTACCGTAGTTTCCAGCCAGGAAAAACCGGGGCCCAGCAACAGCGAGGCGCTGGAAAACAAATGTCCGTCGGCCAGAATTTCGCGTGCGGCGCCAAGCAATACCAGCGCCACAGTAAAACCCACTCCCATCATCAAACCGTCAAGTGTTGCGTGAAAAACCGGATTTCTGGAAGCATATGCCTCGGCGCGTCCGAGGATTGCGCAATTGGTCACGATCAGCGGTATAAACAGTCCCAGCACCTTGTGCAAATCGTGCATCCAGGCATTCATGATCAAATCGACTGCGGTTACGATCATCGCAATCAGCACCACGAATATCGGGATACGGATTTCCTGTGGAATAAATAAACGTCCATAGGAAATCAGCGCGCTGCATATCAGCATCACCACCGTGGTGGCCAAACCCATGCCCAAACCGTTGGTCGCGGTGCCGGTTACGGCCAGCAGCGGACACAAACCTATCATCTGGCTGAATACGATATTGTTGTCCCATAGACTGTCTGTGACGATTTTTTTCGACGTAGCATCAATCATCTTCGTTACCTCTCCGATTACTGCGGGGGCGGAGCCGGCTCCGCATCCAGCATGGGTTTGTACTTTTCAAAAAACTCCAGGCCGCTATGTACGCCACGCACGACAGCGCGCGGCGTGATGGTCGCGCCGGCAAACTGGTCGAAATCGCCGCCATCCTTGCGCACGCCCCATTGGCTGCGCGTGGTATTTTCCAGCGTCCGTCCGTTGAAACTTAAAATCCAGCTCGATTTTTGCAATTCTATCTTGTCGCCCAAGCCTGGCGTTTCAGCGTGATTAATCACGCGTACACCCAGAATCTCGTTCTTCGCCGACACGCCTATCATCAGACCGATGACGCCCGAGTAGCCGCCTGTCGCCGTATAGCGGAAAGCCGCTCCGGAAAACTGCCCGTTTTTGCGCGCGACATAAACCTGGACCGGACGCGCCGGACCCGAACCCGGAATGCTCACGACCGACTCCAGCAGCTTGTTGTCGTAAAGGGTTTCCGGCAGCACCTGCGATAAAGTCGCCTGCACATCTTCCTGCTGCCGGGTTTCTATTGACTTATAAGTGCTCAGGTCGACCAGCCCCAAAAAAAGACTGGCGATGAACCCTGCAGCAGCCAGCAAATACGCCTGGTAATCCAGACGCTGCCTGAGCAGCTCGGGATGCCTGGATTTTTCCTTCAGCCACAGCCAATAGCTCTGCAGTACCGCTCTGGATTTTGCAATGCCGGCGCTCATTCTGCTTTCTCCGGCAACTCCAGCGGACGTCCGCGATGATCGCGCCCATAAATACGCGGCCTGAAGTAATGATCCAGTAACGGAGTCAGCGAATTCATCAGCAATACGGCAAAGCCGGCACCTTCAGGAAAAGCTCCCCAGGTACGGATCGCGTAAATCAGCGCGCCGCAACCGGCGCCGAATATGATCTGCCCGGTGGGGCTGCTCGGCGAAGTGACATAGTCCGTCGCAATAAAGAACGCAACCAGGAGCAAGGCCCCCGAGGTCAGATGTATCAAAGGCCCTACATAATGTTCCGCGTCCAGCGAAGAGAAAATGGTGGACAACAGCGCAACGCTGGCCAGTAGCGACAACGGAACATGCCAGGTAATGACGCGTTTGATCAGTAGCCACGCGCCGCCCAAACCGATCAGCAAGGCCGAAGTTTCCCCCAGACTACCGGTCGACCAACCAAACAGCGCGCCGGCCCAACCTATATTGCTGTTCTCCAGCGCCTCTTTAACCGTATATCCTAAAGTAAACCCGGTTTTGATGGCGCCAAGCAAGGTTGCCGAGGTATAGGCGTCGGGTATGGCTACGCCGGAAAAGCTGATGCCCAGACTTTCCAGAAAGCCGGGATTCGACATGAATACTATCGCGCCGGGCTTCGGCCATGTCGTCATTTCCAGTGGGAACGAGACCAGCAACGCGACGCGCGCGACCATCGCGGGGTTGAATATATTCTGACCCAGACCACCGAATACCTGCTTGCCGACCACGATCGCCAGCGCGGACCCCAGCACGCCTATCCACCAGGGAGCCCATGGCGGCAGGCTCATGACCAGGAGCCAGCCGGTAACCAGCGCGGAGCCATCCTTTAGCGCCGGTGATACCGGTTTTCCGGATAGCTTCAGGCAAATAGCTTCGAACAATGCCGCCGAACCTACCGTTACCACAAACAGGAACAGCGCAGGCCAGCCGAAAATAAAAACTCCGAATACCGTGGCAGGCGTTAATGCAATCAATACATGCAGCATGATGGAGTTGACCGTATTCGCCTTCATCGTCTGCAGGCGCCTGGTCAAAATGTTCAGATTCATGCTTCCTCCTTATTCTTGCGAGCTTCCTCTTCCTTGGCCTGCTTGCGCGCCTCGGCCTCTTTTTTGCGCGCTTCGGTTTCAGCCTTGCGTTTGGCAGCCATAGCCAGCTGCTCCTGTTTGATACGCTCCAGGCGCGCCGTTTTTTCGTCGGCCAGCTTTTTTGTCTGCTCCGATTTCAGGCTCGCCTGATCGCGCGCCACCAGTTCGCTGTTGGCATACTTGAAGTAACTGACCAGCGGTATTCCGGAAGGGCAGGCATAAGAGCAGGAAGCGCAACTGATACAATCCCTCAAACCATAGTTCAAGGCGCCGTCCAACTGCCCGGCGCGTATGCGCACCATCATTTCCAGCGGCAGCAAACCGGTGGGGCAGGCAGTCACGCAACGCGAACAGCGTATGCAGGCTTTGCTGTCCTGTTCATTGATTTCTTCCGCGCTCAGCGCCAGAATGCCGCATGCGCCCTTGATGACCGGCACGCGGGTGTGGGGCAATATGTCCCCCATCATCGGCCCGCCCAGCACAAATCGCCTGGCCCGGTTGATATCCAGTCCGCAGTACGAGAACAGTTCGGTCAGAAGCGTGCCTATAGGTACTTCGACATTGCGCGGTGTTTTAACCGCGCCGCCGCTGACCGTCACCACTCGCCGGGTGAGTGGACGTCCGTAACGTATGGCCTGCTGTACGGCGTAGGCGGTTCCGATATTGTGCATCAACACGCCGACATCGGTAGCGCGCCCGTCGGCCGGTACTTCCTTGCCGGTCAGGTAGCGTATCATTTGCTTGTC
This sequence comes from Candidatus Methylospira mobilis, assembly GCF_009498235.1. Taxonomy (NCBI): domain Bacteria; kingdom Pseudomonadati; phylum Pseudomonadota; class Gammaproteobacteria; order Methylococcales; family Methylococcaceae; genus Candidatus Methylospira; species Candidatus Methylospira mobilis. Next base: position 1,695,875 of record NZ_CP044205.1, read on the forward strand.
CCATCCCATCGGGTACAGCGTCGGCACCTGTAAAACCTGTATGGAAGGATAAGACGCCGCTGCGGCGCGCATCGCGGCGAACGCCAGCGGCTTGTTGTCTTCTATGCCGACCATCGCGTCCCGGCATTCCAGTCCGTGCAGCATGATGCGGATACCGTCTACAATATCATCTGCGCGTTCCTGCATCAGCCGGTCATCGCAGGTCAGGTAAGGCTCGCACTCTCCGCCGTTTATCAGCAGTGTTTTTATCCGGGTTCTGCGCCCCAGATTCAACTTGACAGCGGAAGGAAACGCCGCGCCGCCCATGCCCACGACACCGGCTGCGGCTACACGAATGCTGATTTCTTCGGGCGGCAGCGAGAACGGATCGCAAGTCTCCGGTTCCTGCTGCCATAGATCCAGGCTGTCCGTTTCCAGCAATAAAGTAGGCGTCGGCAGCGCCGAAGGGTGCGCTGCCGGATAGTCAATAATATCAGCTACGACACCCGATGTTGGCGCATGCAGGGACGCCGAGATGTTTCCCTGGCCTACTGCGATCAACTGGCCTTTGAATACGCGGTCGCCCACTTTGACCACCGGTTCGGCCGGTTGTCCGACATGCTGTTGCAATGCGATGTAAAGCATGGACGGCAAGGGAAAATCGGTATCGATCGCTTTACCGGCAGTCGATTCCTTACGCGCCTCGGGGTGTACGCCCCCGCGTATGCGCGATTCCAACCCTGCGAAAGGAAACGTGATTTGCATCGGCTATGCCTCCAGCGGAACAGGTTGAGGCTTGGGCCACTTCCAGTTGCGCAAAGTCACTTTTACCGGGTGCATTTTCAGACATTCGGTAGGGCATACATCGACGCATTTGGCGCAGGCAATGCAGGCGTCCGCCACCACAGCATGTATCTGCTTGGGCGCGCCGACCAGCGCGTCGGTCGGGCAAACCTTGTAGCAGCGCGCGCAGCCGACGCAATTCGATTCGTCTATGCGTGCCACCATCGGTCCGGTTTCTTTTACCGTAGACAAATCGATCTCGACAGACAATAGGGTGGCGAGCTGTTCGGCCAGTGCGCGTCCTCCCGGAGGACAGAGCGTAACCGACGCTTCTCCTGCCACCAGCGCCTCGGCAGCAGGACGGCAGCCGGGATAGCCGCACTGGCCGCACTGCGAACCGGGCATCAATTGTTCGATCTGGTCAATCAGCGGATTGCTTTCCACTTTCAGGTAGCGCGCGGCCGCTCCAAGCAAATAGCCGAGGCCCAAGCCCAGTAATGTCAAACTGATAATGGCAAATAGAATGTACATAGTTTTAGACTCCCATCCCCTTACGCTAATGACTGCCGAGTCCGGCGAACCCCATAAACGCAAGCGACAAAATTCCGGCACTGATAAATGCGATCGGCGCGCCGCTAAAAACCTCGGGAATTGTCACCAGCGCCAGCCGTTCGCGTATTCCGGCAAAAATAACCATGACCAGGGTAAATCCCAGCGCGGAACCGAAGCCGAACCAGGCGCTGTGCAACAGGTCGTTCTGTTGTTGCAGATTTAGCAATGCGACACCCAGCACGGCGCAGTTTGTGGTAATCAGCGGCAAAAAGATTCCCAGCACCTGATAGAGTGTGGGACTGGTTTTTCGTATTACGCCTTCGGTAAACTGCACGACGGCGGCGATTACCAGGATAAAGGACAAAATGCGCAAAAAACCGATGCCGAAAGGAATGAGTACGTAATGCTCGATCAACCAGCTTGCCACTGCCGTCAGGGTTAATACAAAAGTAGTGGCAAACCCCATGCCAATAGCCGAATCCAGCTTTTTGGAAACGCCCATGAACGGACATAGCCCCAAAAACTTTACCAGCACGACGTTGTTGACCAGTGCAGTACCCAGTAATAGCATCAGATATTCACTCAAGATGATTCCTCGTATGCTTTATAAAACATTCAACTTTACGTCAAAACATGCATGGGACATGCCAAACAGTAAGACGCTGTACTATGGAGGTTTTGGACGAAAAGGACTGTCACGAACCAAGCACACGGCGACATGGATAACGACTTTGTTGTAAAGCTGACAGTCGCAAGAGTGAGTGCGCTAAAGTGGTGCGGTTTAATTGCCATGTGCGGTAACAAGAACCTAGGCTGCGCATGCCGCTTGTATCTGGGGTACAAAGGCAGTATGCATCAAAAAGGCATTAGATTTGCTTATTTCTTTATGAGGCACTAGATTCATAGTAATGTCCTCAATTCCTGCGCATAAACGGAGGTTATTTAGTGAAAACAAAAACTGGACCCGATACACCCAGGCTTTCCGGCTTGCCCTCAGGAGAAATGGCAACCCAATGGAATCTCTATGCCGAGACCGTGGAACAGGCTCCTGTTGCAATTTCGATTACCGACGACAGAGCGAATATTCTATATGTCAATCAGTCGTTCACCGAAACCACCGGTTATGCGTCATGGGAAATCATCGGTTGCAACGAGTCCATGCTGTCCGACCGGCAAACTCCGGTAGCGGTTTATCAGTCGTTGTGGAACACTATTCTGGCCAAAAAAACCTGGAACGGCTGTCTGATCAACCGCCACAAGGACGGTACACGTTACCTGGCGGAGCTGACGATAGCACCTATCGTCGATGCCGATGGAAAAACAACGCATTACATAGGCATGCATCGCGACATAACCGAAGTACACAATCTTGAGCAACAGGTAAAGAACCAGAAAAACCTGATAGAAACCGTATTCGACTCCATGCCGGTAGCTGCTGTGCTACTGAACGCATCCCTGGAAAAGGTGTTGGCCAATCGTATGTACCATATCCTTGCTCAGGAATTGGAATACGACACTCCGGCCAGGCTGTTTATTGCGATATTGAAAAACGATCTGGCCGGTTCGTGGGAAAAATTACGGCTGACCACAGGCAGTTTTAAAAACCATGAAGTCAGAATCGATCAAGGAGGACACCTACCCGCTCGCTGGTTCGAATGCTCCGGCAACTGGTTCATTCACGACGATACGCTGGACTCCTTCTTCGGAGAACCGGGAGAAAACTATTTGCTGCTGACGCTAAGCGACATTACCCGGCAACGCAAACATGAGGAAAGCATACGCATCAACGCGATGCGCGCATTGATTGCCGAAGAGGAAAAAACACGCAGTGTGCGCGAGGCCATACAGGGTGCGATTCATCATATCCATGGACCGTTAAACCAGCTCAGCGCCGCTCGCAAGTTGTTGGGCCGCCGGGCGGATACACAGGAAAACCAGGCCTTGCTCGGTATTTTCGATCAAATCATCGTGGCGAGCCAGAATTCGATTTCGCAACTGGAAGGCTGCATGCCTGCGTCGCTCAGTCATGCCGACGAATCCATCAATATCAATCAGCTATTGCACGAGACCATCGTTGTACTGACAGACCGGTTGCTGGCAGGCGGCATCGTGGTTGAATGGAAACCGGCTGCCGTGCTGCCGATTCTGATCGGCAAAGAGTATCCGCTGCGATCCGCGTTCAAACACATCATAGAAAATGCGATCGACGCGATGAATGAAGCTGCGACCTTCAAGCGTGAGTTGAAAATAGCGACGCGCGCCGATAACAATGCAATCCATGTGACTATAGAAGACAGCGGCCCCGGGTTATCGCCGGACTTGCACATACGCGCGTTCGAACCTTTTTTCACCACACGTAAAAACGACAAGCGCGGACGTCACTCCGGCATGGGTCTGGCTATGGCTCAGGAGATTATCAATCAACACCTTGGAATCATCCAATTCGACCCCGATTACCAGGAGGGGTGCAGGGTGAACTTGCAGTTCAGCCTTACGCCATCCGGTCAACAGCAGCAGGGATTATTCAACCATGGTTGAGCGCACAAAACTCGTCGAACTTGAACTGGATGCGTTGTACCATGTCAGCCAGGTGCTCAACAGCAGCCTGGATCTACAGCCTAAATTGCAGGCGATACTGGAAGTATTGCATGACGAAGCAGGCATGCATTCCGGTATGCTCGCGCTACGCGAACAGCAAAGCGACGCGCTGGTGGTCTGCGCGTTACGACGCCTGAACAGCGACGCTTCGCTTAGAGAACCCGTGCGTTATGAGCCGGGCGAGGGTTTAATGGGATTGATACTCGATGCCGGCAGCACCATCGTCGTCGAACGTATTGCCGACGAACCGCGCTTCCTGGGCAAGCTGGGACTATATGACCCCAAGCTCCCGTTTATCGGCGCACCGATACATATCGGCGACGACGAGGTAGTGGGTGTGCTGGCGGCCCAACCGGAAGACGCCGCGCTGCTCGGTGAGCGGGCGCGCTTCATGGAAATGGTTGCCAATCTCATAGCCCAGAGCGTCAGCACCCTGCGCGGCATGGAGCAAAAGCAAAAGGATTTAACCGAAGAACGCGATCATCTGCGCCAGCATCTGCGCAAAAATTATGGCTTTGAAAACATCATCGGTCATACGCAAGTGATGCTTCGTGTATTCGAACTGGTACGACAGGTTTCCAAATGGAATACCACGGTTCTGATACGCGGGGAATCCGGAACCGGCAAGGAAGTCATCGCCAATGCGATACATTTCAACTCCCCATGCGCCGGCGGTCCATTTATCAAACTCAATTGCGCAGCGCTTCCCGACACACTGCTGGAGTCGGAGTTGTTCGGTCATGAAAAAGGCGCGTTTTCCGGTGCGCTGGCGTTGCGTAAAGGGCGCTTCGAGCTGGCCAATAACGGCACCATTTTCCTTGATGAAATCGGCGAGATTTCACTGTCGTTTCAAGCCAAACTGTTGCGCATACTCCAGGAGGGCGAATTCGACCGCGTCGGCGGTACGCAGACGCTGAAAGTCCGGGTACGCATTATCGCTGCAACCAACCGCAACCTGGAGGAGGAAGTCGAAGCCGGGCGCTTCCGCGAAGATCTGTACTATCGATTGAACGTCATGCCTATCAACATGCCGCCGCTGCGCGAGCGTCTGGAAGATATTCCGGAACTGGCAAAATTTCTGTTGAACCGCATTTCAGCGCAACAAGGCGGCCGGCATCTGGAAGTGAAGGAGAGTGCGTTGCGTTTATTGTTCCGGCATGACTGGCCGGGCAATGTCCGCGAACTGGAAAATTGCCTGGAACGCGCCGCCATCATGAGCGATAACGGCGTCATCGACCGCGATGTGATCGCGCTGACCGGTCTTGAGGATCGTTTGCCTTTACAGGCAGGCAGTTCAAGCTCCGGAGCGCCAGCCCAGGATCTGCATGGTGATGACAGTGAACTGGACGAACGCGAGCGGGTTATTGCCGCGCTGGAGCAATCGGGCTGGGTTCAAGCCAAAGCCGCGCGTCTGTTGAACATGACGCCCAGGCAGATAGCCTACCGGGTGCGCATCCTGAATATACGCATGAAACATATTTAATCTGCAAGCTGACCGCCAGGGGCAGTCTGATCTTTGCCTTGTCAGGCTTACGTCCCTGACCCGCTATGCCGGAATAAATTGTGGCGGCGGGGTTTATAGTTAACCCGCAGCTGGCTTTGTTCCTGATAGCCTCGACGACCCGTCTTACCGGGAAAATTCCAGCGAATACAGGAAAAATATCAAGTGCCACTGCCGAAAAGGCTATATTCGTGCGTCTTTGCAGCTGTAACAATCGCCTGCAAGAGTTGAGTGCGATTAGTATTTAACTCGGTAAACTTCAGCGCGATTTTTACGCTATCCGCGTCTATCCGCGCTTCTGCGGCCTGAAGCCGAATAACAAAACCTTCAAGAGCGGATATGCTGCCGGCTTCGAGCTTGATATCGACGGTTGCTTCCTCGAAAATCAACGGTATGGTATTGCGTCTGCTGAACAAGCCGAAAATCCCTCCCATGCTGAGATCGATAATGCCCCCCTTCAGATGCTGATCTCTGAAATGAATCCCCATTACGCCATTCACGGTAAACCGCTGAAATTGTCTTCGCTCGTAATTCTCGACAACAGCCGTTACTTTCTGTACCAGACTGCCGATATTGAAGGGTTTGACTATATACGAGCTAACCCCGCCCCTTATTGCTCTTGTTACACTGGCTCTATCCCTTCTCGATGAGAGCATTATAAACGGGGTATGATTGATTATAGGGTGCACTCTTACCCATTGTAAAATTTCGTCACCCGTCAGATCCGGCAACTCCCAATCGCATAGGACAAGATCATAGGTATGATGCTCCAGTTTTATAACAGCTTCCTTTCCGTCGACGGCTACATTCACATTAACTTCCGAAAAATGCTCCTCAAGGCCGGATTTGATGAACTTGCGCATGGCTGCAGTATCGTCGATTATAAGAATATTGAGCTTCTTCATTGTAATCTATTAAACGTGAAAAAAAGATATCCTGTCCATCGCCGCCTCCGCATGCCTTCCCCACACGTCTTCGGTCACGGATTTTCAGGTTGCAGCAATGCGTTGCGTAATGTTAGGTTAAGGAAAGCATTAATTTTATGCTGAATATCTCAATGCCAAAACCCTGGTCAACAACTTGTATCGTTATGGTTTTAAATAATAAAACTCACAGCCAGAGCTTCCCGCGCCAAACCGGAATCGTAAAAACCTTATAAAAAATTATATCATTTATCATGATACATCAATCTTTGGGCGCAGGCCCATCAAATTTGCTGAACCGATCTATTCCAATTACTGCCGCGCCCTTGTGCAAAAAGAAATAATACTAATTAATATCAAAGTTTTGTATCGTATCCGTGATGGAGCGGGCGCTCGGGATAGATGCTTATGAAGAGAGCATACCGCCAACTATAGGACATGCGCCGGCATAGGGATACCATCTTCGGACGCCTCAATATAGAAATAGAAAGAGCGCTTATCGGCGTGGGCCGTTTTCCCTGCTCCTGATATAAAAAGAACGCCAACCCGCTACGAGCAGCAAGGCAAGTGATCCCCACAGCAGTGCGGGTACCAGCCAGAACCATTGTTGATAAAAAGTAGCGGGCGGATTTTTCAAATAGGGAACCTCATAAACTCCGGCCCAGGCCTCATGCAGCGGGGAGCCCTCCAGTATTTCTCCTGTTGCCAGCGACACTGTGGATATGCCGGTATTGGTGACGCGCAATACCGGCCTGCGGAATTCCACGCCGCGCGCCAGCGTCATGACCATATGCTGATACGGCTCCTGCCACTGGCCGTACCAGGAGTCATTGGTTGCATTGACGATAAATTGCGCGCCCAGGTCGGCGAGCGCGCGTGTAAATGCAGGGAAGAGACTTTCGTAACATATTTGCGCTCCCATTTTGTAGTCATTCAGGTGCAGCAAAGCGCTGGGTCCGGCCCCTCGCGCAAACTGCCCGGTAGGCGGCAACCACTCGCGTATCTGCGGAAATAATTGTTCGCCGGGGATAAACTCGCCGAATGCAAGCAGTATGGTTTTGCTGTAATGAGGCTGCACAATCTCACCGTTGGCGTCCAAAACAAATAGCGAGTTGGTAAGCCGTCGCGATGACTGGTCGACGCCGTAAGCTCCGGTGACAAGCGCGAGCCGGCTCTCTTTAAGGTAGTCTCTCAAGATCGCAGGGTACTCATGGAACTTGTACTTCTCTCCCAACAGCGCAGGAAACGCCGTTTCCGGCCACATCACAAAGTCTACTTTTTCCCGACTGCCACTCACGGCCTTGTCTGTCAATTCAAGATATTTCCTGAGTATTTGCTGTTCGTAGGCTTTTCCCAGTTCGGCTGCCATTTTTTCTGAGTTGCCGATATTGCCTTGTACCAATAGCGCCCTTAAAGAAGCATCCGGTGCTGGAAGCCTGCTTTTTAGCCATGCGCCGCCGAGATTCAGCAGCACAAAACCGGACAAAACCGATGCCAATAATACCTTTCCGCTGCGGTTGCCACGATTTTTCCAGGCAAAATACAGCGGAAGATTACAGAGCAGGGTCGCCGCGCTCAGTCCGTTAAAACCGACTGCCTCAGCCCAATGGAAAACAGGAATGCCGGCGCCATACCAGGAGTAACCGAAATTCCAGTCAAACAAGGTTAGAGAATACGCCTCGCATAAGGTGGTAATCAAGGCCATCAGCCCCAATGAAAGCCGTTCCGGCCACTGGAACAGCCGCTGGCATAAAAACCACAGGACCCCCGCCAAGGGTACAAACAAATGCGCCAGCAACGCAAACACCAGCATACCGATAACGGCCAGAGGCCATGGTAAATGCGCAAATTCATGCAGCAGGTAAGTCACCCAGTTAAAACCTATCAAGGTAAAAATAAAAGCAGTGAGTACCCCTCCCAAAAAAACACCCTGCAAGCTTGTTTGCCGATACCAGAACATCCACAATGGCACAAAGCAGAACAAGGATGCCCAAGGAGGGAAGGGGATGTAGCTGGTTCCGATCAATACGCCGGACAAGGCAGGAAAAAGCCAGCGACCGGATTTACAAACTGAAAAACTTTTCATTGTCGGTGAAGTTCCGCAGGCAGTTCATTGAAAATTACGAACGAATTATATCAACTACATATCTGTCTATGTAGGATGTTTACGGTACCACAGCGGCTGGGACGCGCCAGGTAGAACTTACTGCAGGGGAAACTGATTTAATCAATGTCCACCGATTGCGAACACGTAAACTCAATGGACGGTCTTGAAAATCATGGATAAAACGATTTAATCAGTTATTCCCGTGCGCCTTGCAAAAGCGCTGTTTTTCAGCCGGAGCGAAATTCGCCCGGCGACTTTCGCTCCGGCCGGTAGCAACTGGAGCAGCCATGGAGTCAACGAAGCGGCTGAAGCCTTTGGTGCAGAGGGTTCTGTAAAGGAACTTGGCGAACATGCAGGCCGTAACGCGAGTGAACGCGGAGCAGGATTCGAATATGATGAAGCGGAGGCCGGCTCTCCGGTGATAAGAGGAAGGCCGCGCCGATGCATCAAATATGGCCGATATCTTCTACAGCACCGGCATCAAACGGCTTTTTTGTAAACAGGATTTCTTACATAGAGCGGTTGAGAGTTTTCAGCGTTCACACATGCACCCTGCCGGTAGATATCGCAGCCAAGTCGCGCTATCCAGCCAGCTCGCGGAAAACGATCCGCTAAAACTCCGACCAGGTTACCGCTACCGATTTGCTCTGTCAGCAATTGCTTATAACGCGTCCAACCGCTGCCTATTGCTACCCCTGACACTGGCTCAGCCACACGGACCATAGCCGGTGCAAGCACTTGCTCGTTCTGGATACGCTCCGGCATAAGACTCTCTGAACGGCGATAAATCGCCCAGTATACTTCGTCCATCCGTGCGTCGAGACAGGGAAAAGCATAATCGCTTTCGCATTCGGCCAGTGCCTCGGCCGCCAGAACCGCCAACGTGGATACTGGCGCAACAGGAAGGTCGGCGGCAAAAGCGATGCCCTGAACCACTCCCGCGGCAATCCTGAGCCCGGTAAAAGATCCCGGCCCGCATCCGAACGCCAGCGCATCGATATTCGCCAAGGTCAGGCCGGCTTCCGCCAGTACCTGCTCCATCATGTGCAATATCAGCCGGTTATGTTCTTGAGGTGCCAACTCGTATCGTTCGATTACGGTGCCATTATCATACAACGCCGCAGAACAGGCTTCCGTGGCCGTTTCCAATGCCAGTATCCTGACTGCACCAGATCCTGGTACTGCACAATCGCCTTCTACCATTATTTTGATTCGTCTCCTTTCACTGTACTCTCACATATTATCGAACGTTACAGTTCGTTGGTTCAATTGATAGTTGACCGGGATGGAGCTCGTGTTATGCCAACATCCAGGTTCTGGTCACGAATGCTTTTCCTTCAGGCCGCCAATGATGCCCGCACATCCTGATGTTATTTATAATGGCGGACGTAGTTGGCCTGTGTGGTGAAAAACCGCGTGTCCATCCTGTCGATATAAAGATTTCCGCACAGGTGGTCGATTTCATGCTGGAGTATGCGCGCATACCAGCCGCTGGCCTCAATGAGGCGAGTTTCGCCTTGATGATCCAGACAGGACACTTGTATTGACCGGTTGCGTTCGACTTTGGAGCTGAAACCGGGCAGGCTGAGGCAGCCTTCGTAGAAAATTTCCGTTTCCGGTGAGGACGAGATAATTTGCGGGTTGATAATGACATGAAAAGGAATCGGAAGTCTCGCGCGCTCAGCCAATTCTTCATGACTTAAATCCTTGAGGTATTCCTCGCGGTCCTCTATTACCGCAAGCTGCAACGCCAGCCCTATTTGGGGCGCGGCCAGTCCGACGCCCGGGGCGTCGAGCATGGTTTCCCGCATTTGTTCGATCAGAGCCTGCGTCGCATCGTTACGAATTTCTTCCCTGTTTAGCGTTCTGGCCTGCCGCCGAAGAACCGGGTCGCCAACCTGGGTGATTTTCAGCTTAAGCGCGGTATAGGTCATAGCGTGCCGGGGTTAGAGCAGTTTAAAGCCGAGCGCGTTAAGCGCTTCCTTCAGCCGGTCACGCCCGGACAGGCGCTCCGGGCTGGAAATACGCTTGGCGGAGTGCAGCGACCAGTTGCCTGAAGTCGTCATGTATTGCCGACTGTAGAAATCCGCGATGGTCGCATCGTAACGTTCGATGCCTGCTTCCTGGCTTTTCATATGGTATTGTTCCCGGTGCAGCACAACCTCCTGCGGTAGCCGCGGTTTGATGGCGGGCGTTGCTTCCGGGTCAGGATAACCGACGCAAAGACCGAATACCGGGAATACGCTTTCGGGCAGACCGAGCTCGGCCGCTACCTGTTCCGGCTGGTTGCGTAGCGCGCCGATGTAAACCGTACCCAAACCCAATGATTCAGCGGCAATGACGGCATTCTGCGCGGCGATAGCGGCATCGACCACGGCCATGGTGAACATTTCCAGATAGTCCAGCCCATCCGTAGTCATGTTTTTTGCTGTGGCAACGTGTCTTAAGCGCGCCAGATCGGCCAGCCAGACCAGAAATAGCGGCGCCTGCCTTATGTGGCCCTGATTTCCCGCAAGAACGGAAAGACGCGCGCGGCGTTCGCCGTTTTCGACTGCGACTACACTCCATAATTGCAAATTGGATGAAGTGGCCGCGGATTGCGCCGCGGCAAGCAGGATTTCCAGCGTGTGTTCGGGTAATGCCTGCGAGGTGTAAGACCGGATTGAACGGTGAGAGAGCAGCGTCTCCAGCGTTTCGTTCCATGCTGTATCGGGCAGTGTTTCATTTTCGGCGTAACGGGCCTTGATCAGCGTGTGTGCGGACGTCATGAGATAGCTTCCTGTTGCGAAATGTCTCTTCAGGATCAGCCCAAAAAAATGGTTTGTCAACTTTAAACGGAATGATTGATCAGGTATCGACCGCTTTGTTTTGATTCGAGCCGATAGTGAAGAAATACTTTGAAAATTGGTGTTTTCGAGGTTGGGATGGCGTGCCGGACTTTGTAAGCAGGCATGCCGGAGTGATAATATCGTTCGCAGGAGAGAGAAGATCGTGATCAAGGTAAAACGTATTGTTGAAAACACTGCCGGCCGGGATTTCATTGTCGGTGATCTGCACGGCGCTTTTGATTTGCTTGACGCTGCCATGGAAGCGGTCGATTTCGATGCGCGTAAGGATCGACTGTTTTCCGTCGGCGATCTGGTCGACCGCGGCCCGGATTCGCCCAGGGTAATTGCTTTTCTGGAACAGCCATTTTTTTTTGCCGTGCGCGGTAATCACGAGGACATGTTTCTTGATATCTACGCCGAGAGCGACACGCCTTCAGAAAGCGTGGTTAGAGAGAAAACTGCAAACTACGGTATGCGCTGGTGGTGGGATTTGCCGCAGAACGAACGACTGGCATATATCGCCGCGTTTCGCCGGTTGCCTCTGGTTATGGAAGTGCAGACGCGGCATGGCGCAATCGGCATTCTGCATGCCGAGGTGCCGTTGGGAATGGACTGGGCTACTTTTACCGCTTTGATCGAGAGTGGCGATCAACAGGTAATACAGCAGGCTTTGCGCGGGCGCAGCCGCGCATGCCGGGGTGATAATTTGGGCGTTGACGGTATCGAGCGCGTTTTTGTCGGTCATACACCGCTGGAAAGCGCCGCGCAGCGCGGCAATGTCTTTCATCTGGATACCGGCGCGGTATTCGGTTTGATGGATCCGGACAACTCCGGCGGGCGATTGACGTTTGCCGGATTGAATTCACATCGCGTATTAATGGCAAGTCCGGTACGCAAGGATCTGATCGATATCCATGTCGAGCCGGGACAGAGCTGATCGGGCGTTTTTCTACAGCGAACCGTCGGCGTTTTGGATTTAAAATTACCAAAAGCCGGCTTCGGATTAATCATTGCTTTTCTTGTCTCTGAAGCAACACTTGTAATAAATACATGAACACAACCGTAGTGAGCGGAATAACCTGTATGAAGATATTTAGCGGATTGATTTTGACGCTGTTGATACTGTCTGGCTCGGGTTGCGCATCAAACCCACCCGCTACTCCCGCGCAGCAGCGATTGCAAATTAACAGCATGGCGGATGGAGCCATGAGTAATATTTATGCGCAATATCCAAAATCCCGCAATGTCGTACGAACTGCCGCCGGTTATGCAGTATTCGATATTAGTGGCGGAAAGATGCTTTATGGTGGCATGGACCATGGCGAAGGCGTGGTTGTGGATAATGTGACGCGCAAGCGCACCTATATGAAAATGTTCGAGTTGCAGCCAGGATTCGGATTTGGAATTTCCAATTCCCGGCTTGTTTTTGTTTTCAAAACCAGGGCTGCGCTAAAGAACTTCATTACCTCGGGGTGGCAATTCAGCACCCGTATGTCGGCTGCGGCAAAAAACGAGGATCAAGGCGGCGCGTTTGATTTGGGTTATGCCATAAATCCCGATACAACCGTCTATCAAATGACGGAGAAGGGCGCTCTGGTCGGCGTCAGCATTACCGGCGCCAAGTATTGGATGAACGACGAGCTGAATTGACGGCGTTTCCATCCTGATCGTTGCGAATGATTAAAGTTTTTGCTCCAGCTTGCCGATTATCAATTAAATTCTTACGGTACAGGGGAGGGGCAAATGAAAATCGCGAGCTATTCTTTGAACACGAAAACCAGCCACGAACAGTCCGTGCAAAACAGCGTCAGCCAATCCATGCGGATATGGGCGGATACAACTTCTTCTCAAGGCGATGTCCGGTCCGGCGCTCCTCAAAACGGTATCAGGGTCACTATTTCCCAGGCGGGGCTGCAAAAACAATCAACGGAAACGGGTTCGGTCAACGGAGATAGCGATATTCTCAGCGATCCTCGAGTGCTGCTAATTGAGCTCATCATCGAAAAACTGACCGGGCTAAAAGTTCATCATTTGTCTGGCTTAGGCCAACATCAATCGGTGCAAGCGGGTAGTTCAGGCCCGGGTTTAAACATTGAGTTCAGCAAAACCCATACCTATAGCGAATCGGAGCAAACTACCATGCAGACCAGCGGAGTAATCAAGACTACCGATGGGAAGGAAATTCAATTTAGTATGAATTTGAATATGCAGCGCCAGTTCAGTGTCAGCGAAACCAGCGCGACCCAGATACATTTGGGTGCGACGCCCAAAAAAACCGATCCGTTGGTTGTGAATTTCAACGGTACCGCCACTCAGTTAAGCGATCAACGCTTTGCCTTCGATTTGAATTCTGACGGGAATAAGGAACAAATCAATGCGCCTGTATCCGGTTCCGGCTTTCTGGTGCTGGATAAAAACAACGACGGCAAAGTCAACAACGGCAGCGAGTTGTTTGGTCCTTCCAGCAATAACGGCTTCAGTGAACTGGCGAAGTACGACAGCGACCATAACAATTGGATAGATGAAAGCGACTCGATTTATAGTCAACTCAAGGTTTGGACGCCGGATGCAAACGGAAATGGGACGCTCAGCAGTCTGGCTTCATTAGGCATCGGCGCGATATCGTTGCAGGCGGCCGCGACACCGTTCGAAATCAAGGATGCATCCGATCAATTATTGGGCAGTGTGGTTTCCAGCAGCGTCGCGCTTAATAATAATGGCACCACCGGCAGTGTGCAGGAGGTCGATCTGACTGTGTAACTATAAAGAACCGGCTGGCCGTCGCAGAGATATCGCATCCATGCTGAGCGCATTGTGTCGAGCCGTAAATAAAATCTGTTAAGGAACCGCTGATTAATAGCCAAAACCTGGGTTGCTGCGCCGGTGCGCAATTTTTTTGAGCCTAAATTTTCTATTTTGGCGCATTTTTTATGCGTTCCCTCTTAAAACCACCGGTTTTACCGGCATTTTCCGCCTTTCGGGCGGATTGAGGGCGCAATAATCCCTCATATCGACCCCATCAGCCGCTTTTGGCTCCGGTACAAATTACAAAGCCCGAACAAAATCTGTAGTTGATGCGTGTTCTTTTCCAATCCCCGATACCGCGTCTTGCGATAATGAAACAGGTTCTTGATCACATGGAACGGATGCTCGACACGCGAACGAATCTGCGCCTTCTTTTTTTCGATCTCGCGCACCGTTTCTTTCCATCGGCCTTCGGGCATCGCTTTTAGCTTGCCGCGCTTCATGGCGATCAACCACTCCACCGTTTTCCCGGTATTCTCTTCGCGCTTTTCAACGCCGATGTAACCGGCATCGGCTATGACCACTTGTTCCCGACCATGAAGCAACTCGCTGGTCATCACCACATCACTGACATGCGCCGACGTACCGACAACCGTATGAACCAGTCCCGATTCAGCATCCACACCAATATGCGCCTTCATCCCGAAATACCACTGATTTCCTTTCTTGGTCTGGTGCATTTCCGGATCGCGCTCGCCACTTTTGTTTTTGGTCGAGGGCGGCGCTGCGATCAACGTGGCATCCACGATCGTTCCTTCGCGCATGAGTAATCCTTTCGCTTCAAGAAGCGCATTAATGCGGCCCAGCATCACCGGCGCCAGCTTATGCTCTTCCAGCAGGTGGCGGAAGTTCAATAGCGTGGTAGCATCGGGAACACGCTCATGCGTCAGGTCAATTCCGGCAAAGCGGCTTAATAGGGGCATATCATAAAGCGCATCTTCTGTTCCTTCGTCGGAAAAGCCGTACCATTGCTGGATGAAATACAATCGCAACATCCTTTCGATCCCGATAGGCGGACGACCTCGTCCGGAAGCGGGATACACCGGCTGAATGAGCTCGACCAGTTCAGACCAGGGAACTACCTGATCCATCGCGTTCAAAAAAGTCTCGCGCCGCGTGGTACGCGATTTTTGCTGGAGAAGAACGTCAAGGAGGGTGGTCTGTTTCATCATACGCCGGAAACCGTTTCAGTATAATATATTGATTATTATACCATGGTTAATTTATATCCATAATAAATATATGGAATTAGGTGGCGATTAAATCAGCGTTTCCTTAACTATTCAGTTATCGTTGTCAATTTTCGAAGGAGAAAGCTTTAGCTCTCGATCATTCTGCAATTCGCAGGCTAAAGCTCGCTTCTGCAAGGGGTTTCAATCGAATATTTTAGTGAGCGGCCAGTTTTATGGCGGCTACCATGCCCAGGCTCCTCTGGTTGAAAAGCCATAAAATCTGCAACAATCCAGCCTACCCGCTTGATGAGGAAGTAAGGCAAGCCGGAGAAGAACCTTCCTGCGCCCAACGATGGACGCAGCGCGCCGCCGGGAAAAGCTTGCAGGCTGGTTACACAAACCGACTTGCTTCCGCGCCGACGGGCTTGCCGCAATCCGACTACTTCGGTCATCACTCATAAAGCACTCACTGATATCTGGTTGCCCAAGTCTTTCATGGACGTTCAAACGCCGGTAGTCAGTTGCATGGTCTGTAATTTCCGGCAAGCATTTTTTGCTTGCTCGCACAATGCCCGCAAGCGTTATCTCACGGCGCTCTTCAATAATGTCCTTTCCTATGTAAGCTATCGTACAGACTCGCTGCGAATTTGCTTGTTAAACTTAACCGGATAATGGGAATTTATACCCCAGGCGCTTACTCCAATCGCAGCAACAAGATGTAAATTAGATAGATTATGACTCGTCCCAGCAGTAAAAAGACCACGGCAGCGGTAGTCGAAAACGCCGATACGGAAGCGACAACCCTGGTTAAGGGTGAATCCTGCAGGGCCTTGAGGCCTTATCTCGTTGGGGTAGGCGCATCGGCGGGCGGCCTCGAGGCGCTTTCCAGCTTGATTGCCGCATTGCCCGCCGATCTGGGCATCTCTTACGTGGTGCTCCAGCATCTTTCTCCTACACACCGCAGCATGATGGCGCAATTGCTCGGGCGCGAGACCGCCATGGCTGTAAAGGAAGTTGAAAACGGCGAACAACCCGAGCCGGATACCATTTATGTGGCTCCCGCCAGCAGCAACATCAAAATGAAAGACGGATGTTTTCAGTTGATTGAAGGACCGCGCGAAGCGACTCCACGACCGTCGGTCAACATATTTCTCACTTCGCTTGCGGAAGAGAAAATCGAAGACGCCATCGGAGTTATCCTGTCCGGCACCGGTAGCGACGGCGCTTCCGGTTTGCGCGATATCAAGGCGGCGGGCGGCTATACTTTCGCACAGGATCCGCAGACCGCAAAATACACGGGCATGCCGCAATCCGCTATCGATACCGGATGCGTGGACTGGGTTTTGCCGCCGGAAGGCATCGCCCAGGAAATCGCAATAATAGCGCGTTCGCACGGCGCTGTCACTGTGGCGCAGAAACCGCCGGTTGCGTCGACAGCCTTGAAAAAACTGCTGATGAAAGTGAAACAGCAGACACGCATCGATTTTTCCGGATACAAGGAAGGAACGCTGTGGCGGCGCATAGAACGGCGCATGGCGGCGAACCATGTCAGTAATTTCGATGAGTATCTGACGTTGGTGGAGCGCGACCACGAAGAGCTGGATCATCTCAGCAAGGATATACTGATTTCGGTTACCGCTTTTTTCCGCGATCCGGATTCGTTTTCCGCTTTGCGCATTCATGTGAATAATCTCGTTCGAGCAAAACATCCCGGAGACGAGATACGCATTTGGGTGCCGGCGTGCGCCACGGGAGAGGAGGCTTATACCGTCGCAATTTTGCTGGCCGAGGTGCTGGGATCGAACCTGACGCAGTTCCGCATCCAGATTTTTGCGACCGATATCGATGTGCATGCGCTGACCGTCGCGCGTAAGGGCTCCTACGCCGAAAGCGCGCTGGCCGATCTGGAACCGGGTCTGGTGCTGCGCTATTTTCAGAAGGCAGGCAATCGCCTGGAAGTGTCGCGCGTCTTGCGCGATATGGTGGTGGTGGCCAGACAGGATCTGGTGCAGGACCCCCCTTTTCTACGGCTCGATATGGTGAGTTGCCGCAATATGCTCATCTATTTGCAAAACGAGTTGCAGGCCAAAGTGCTGGCGACTTTCCATTACAGCCTGGGTTCGAGCGGTATCCTGTTTCTCGGGAAATCCGAAGGCGTTTTTCAGCAGGAGACGTTGTTCGAAGCGGTGGAAAAATCTGCGCGCATTTACCGTCGCTTGCCCGGAGAGTCGCGTTTGCCGGTATCGGCTTTCCGTTTGCCCGATAACGCCGATCGCGCGGCTCCTCGTATAGGGGCCGATAGCGAGTCGCGTCTACTGGATGAAGCGGTGCGCCGTTACGTTCCCTCCGCGGTATTGATTAACAGCGGGTTTGATATTCTGCATATTCACGGCGACGTGTCTCCCTATCTGTCCGTGATGGAGGGAAAACCCAATTTCAATCTGCAAAATCTGCTGCGCCGCGAACTGCGCGCCGATCTGCAATTACTGCAGCATCATGCCGAGCATAAGCAGGAAACCGCTGTCGGGCGTCCCCATAGCCTTAAAGTCGCTAATGAACCGCGCGATGTCAGGGTCGCTATCCATCCCCTGGAGCGCGGAGTCAACCGTCAGTTGTTTCTGGTTTGTTTCGAGGTTTTGCCGGCCGACCCGGCGTCGGTGGCGGATGACGGCGGCGCGTCGCTGAGTGCGGAAGGCCGTAATGTCCGTGAACTGGAAGAAGAGCTGATTTCCACGCGAGAGCGTCTGCAAACGGTCATTGAAGAGCTGGAGACCTCGAACGAGGAAATGCAGGCGCTCAACGAGGAAGTCGTCGCGGCTAACGAAGAGCTTCAATCTTCCAACGAAGAATTGGAGGCGGCCAATGAAGAGCTGCAGTCTACCAACGAGGAGTTGACTACGGTCAACGAAGAGTTGCAGGTACGCTCGGGCGAGCTGGCCGATTTGCTGAACGATCTGGAAAACATACAGAATAGCGTCGGTTTCCCGATTTTGGTATGCAACGAGCGTCTCGATCTGACCCGGTTCAATAGCCCCGCGGCTGCGCTGTTTTCTCTTTCAACGGCGTCGATAAGACAGCCTGTGCCGAGTATGCGCCTGCCGGTGGGTATGAAGGATTTTTCGGGCGAGGTTCGTGATGCCGTTTTCAATAATAGTGTCGTGGAAATCTATGTTTTCTCCAACGAACGACAGTATCTGCTGCATGTTTCGCCCTATGAAACCAAAGTCCATGGCGCGCGTGGTGCGATCCTTGCTTTACTGGATCACACCGAGCGTCTGGCGGCGGAACGGGATGTACGCAAGAATCGGGAAACCTTGCTGGCGATCATGAACAACTCTACGTCCATTATTGCACTAAAGGATCTGGCTGGCCGCTACGAGTTCGTCAACAGCCAATTCGAGCGTTTCTTCAGTCTGGATGCCGGAGACGTGCTGGGTAAGACCGACGCTCAAGTGTTGCCGCGCAAGATCGCCGATGACTTCCGCACCAAAGAGCTCGAAGTCGTGCGGCTGCATGCCGCGTTGGAACTCGAGGACCATCTGGTTTTCGCTTCAGGGCAGGAGCGGTTTCTGCATTCGGTCAGGTTTCCATTGCTTGATGGGGACGGCGTAGTCTACAGTATTTGCACGCAGTCCATAGATATCACCGAACGCAAGCATGCGGAAGATCAGCTCAGATTGGCTGCGCGCGTTTTTGACCGTGCCGGGGAAGGCATCATGGTGACGGATTCGAGCCAACAGATACTCACGGTCAATAGTTCGTTTACCCAGGTTACCGGTTACGATGCGGAAGAAGTCCTTGGCAAGACGCCGAGACTGCTGTCGTCAAGAAAGCACGATGCCGCCTTTTATCTGACGATGTGGAATCATTTGGATAATCATGGCTGGTGGCAGGGTGAAATCTGGAACATGCGCAAGAATGGAGAAGTTTATCCTGAATGGCTGACTATCAATGCCGTGTGCGACCCGGAAGGGAAAGTCATTAACTATGTCGGCATATTCAGCGATATTTCGGTAGTGAAAGAGTCGCAACGCAAGGTCGAATTCCTTGCCACGCATGACGAGCTGACCGGATTGCCCAACCGAGCGCTGTTCATGGACCGTTTGCGGCAGGCCATCGCGCATGCCGAGCGCAACGAAAACACATTTGCGGTGCTGTTTATCGATCTGGATAATTTCAAGGTAATTAACGACTCCATGGGGCATGGCGCCGGCGATGAACTGCTTTGCGGGGTAGCGACGCGCATGCGCGATTGCGTTCGCAGCGGCGATACGGTGGCCCGGTTTGGTGGTGACGAGTTTGCGTTGCTGATCGAGGGAGCGACAGTATCCGAGGCGGAAATGGCGACGCATCGCATTGCCGATGCGATGAGCCGTCCGCACGCTATCGGCAGGCAAAATATCTATACCAGCGCCAGCGTGGGCATTTGCCTTTACCCCAACGATGGGCGCGATCCGGAAACGCTACTGAAAAATGCCGACAGCGCCATGTATCAGGCCAAGGACGGCGGTAAGCGCTCCCATCATTTTTTTACCGAAGAGTTGAAGCAGGCGGCGGAAGAGCGCCTGAGGCTGGAGACCGAATTGCGGGGTGCCATAGAACGTGGGGGGCTGTTTCTGGTGTTTCAACCTCAACTCGAGTTGAGGAGCGGAAGGCTGGTCGGCGTCGAAGCGCTGGTGCGCTGGCAGCATCCGACTCAGGGCCTGATTTCTCCGTCCCGATTTATTCCGTTGGCTGAAACCTGTGGTCTTATCGACCGTCTGGGGGAGTGGGTGGCGGATGCCGCATGCAAGCAGATGGCCGAGTGGATGAGGCAGAGGCAGCCGATCCCGCGTATTTCCATTAATGTTTCGCCTTATCAGTTTCGCCGCAGCAACATTCCGGCGTTGATGTTGCGCCTGTTGAGCCGGCACAGCCTTGACGCCGAAAGAGTCATGCTTGAATTGACTGAAAGCGCGCTGATCGAAAATATTGAACAGACTCAACGTTTCTTGCAGGAGTTGAAGGCGCTTGGTATTCTTCTAAGCATAGATGATTTCGGCACCGGCTATTCATCGCTTTCCTGCCTGCGCAAGCTGCAAATCCACGAATTGAAAATTCCGCAAAGTTTTGTTATCGATATCGCGAGCAGCGCGGATTCCCAGGCCATCGCCAAAACCATCCTGCTGATGGCGCAGACACTGGGATTCAGCGTCGTGGCTGAAGGAATAGAGACTGCCGAGCAGCTCGACGTATTACTTGGAAACGGTTGCGAAATTGGACAGGGATTTTTGTTTGCGCACCCATTAACCGCTGAAGAACTGATCGTGCGCTATGGCTCGGACGTTTGTCCGGCCTGAAGGGAATAGGTATTGCTGTTGCATCTTCATAGTCCGAAACAGAATCGCATCCTTGCAGCATTATCTGCCGAAGATCTTCAGGAACTGTTGCCGTGCCTGAGCGTGGTTTACCTGAAAGTGGGGGGGCAACTGGCCGATTCAGGGCAGCGGCTGGCGTCTGCGTATTTTCCGATAGATAGCGTCATCTCTTTGTTTTATAGTATGAAAAATGGCGAGTCGGCGGGGGTGACCGTTATAGGCAATGAAGGCATGTTCAGTGTCTCCCAGGTGCTGGGCGGCGTGTCCATGCCATATTGGGCGACAGTGGAGGCGGCGGGGCATGCTTTTCAGGTAAATGCTGACGTACTGGATGAAATAAGCCGGCGCATGCCGGCTTTGCGAGATACTTTGTTGCTCTATGCGCAGGCCTCGTTAACTCAAATCGCACAATCGGCGGTATGCAGCAAACACCATTCCTTGAACCAGCAGCTTTGCCAGCATCTATTGCTGATCTGCGACAAATCGCTTTCCGAAGATTTCAGGCTGACGCATGAAACCATAGCCAGTATGCTGGGAGCGCGCCGCGAAAGCGTCACAGAAGCAGCAGGCCAGCTACGCGAGCAAGGGTTGATCGACTACAACAGAGGGCGTATCCGGGTCAGGGATCGCGTCGGGCTGGAGCAGCTGTGCTGCGAATGTTACGGTGTGGTAAGAGAGGAGTTTACGCGGCTTTTGGGGGGGTAGCCCTGGTTTGCCGCTAAGCCACAAATTGCGCAAGAGCCTCATGGCCACAGACCGCGGCAATAAATAATTTCCCTCCTGATTGGAAACCTGACCGGTTCCGAGTCGGGAGGGGGTAAGGGACGAGCCGTTCCATCATTGCCGTACGGACTACGGTCTGATAGACCCCACAGCCTGTAGACTCCTATGTCAACGCGCCATTGCGATAGTCCGCCAGCGCTTGTTCTATCTCCGCCCGCGTATTCATCACGAAAGGACCGTGCTGTGCTATCGGTTCGTTCAGCGGCTTCCCTGCCAACAGCAGAAAACGGGCGCCTTGTAATCCGGCCAGGACTTTGACCGTATCCCCATCGCTAAGCAGTCCGGCTGCGCGATTAGGCAATACTTGCCGGTCGTCGCCGATTGTCGTCTCGCCGTCATACACATATAGAAAAGCGTGGAGCCCGCAGGAGATCGGTGCGATGAAGTCCGCGCCGCCAGGAAGATGTACGTCGAGATAAAGAGGCTCGGTAGTCAGACCCTGAATCGGGCCTGAAACAAGCTGTTCGCCCCGAATAAAGTTGCCCGCTATTACCCGTACTTCGCCCCCTTCCGTCAGGGAAAGCGTTGGTATTTCGCTCGAAGCAATGTCGCGGTAGGCGGCGGGTTTCATCTTTTCCGCGGATGGAAGATTGATCCACAGTTGAAAGCCGCGCAGACGGCCTTCGCTTTGTTGCGGCATCTCGGAGTGGATGATGCCGCGTCCTGCGGTCATCCATTGCACGTCGCCGGGACCCAGGTCGCCGCGATGCCCCATATTGTCTTCGTGACGCATATGACCGTCCAGCATATAGGTGACGGTCTCGAAGCCGCGATGGGGGTGCGGTGGAAATCCGCGGATATAATCGTCGGCGTTGTCGGAGAAGAACTCGTCCAGCATGAGGAATGGATCATGCCGTAGTCTCTCGCCGCCGCCCAGGCTGCGTTTCAGTTTGACGCCGGCGCCGTCCGAAGTGGCGACGGAAGGGATAATGGTCTGAAGCGTGCGTATTGTCATGAGGCTGCTCCGGTTGTTGGTTCGTGGGTACGTATGCTCAGCGAGAATGTTCAGCGCGACTCGGCCACGCGGCGCGCATCCAGACTCCAGGCCCCCGCGCCAGCGACTTCCAGCACGATCACCAGCGTCAGTAAGCTGCCGGAAACGCCGGCGGAAGCCATGTAGGCTTGTGTTCCGGCATAGTGGCCGATTTTGCCAAGCCCGGAAAGCAGGAAAGTTGTTGCGAGGAAAGCGCGTCCGCCGAGTTCGGTAAATTTGTAGAAGATAGTCATAATAATTGCTCCTGAAAAAAGTAATTGTGGATCAGACGGCAAGTCGGTCGATCTGCGCTTGCGCTTGGGCGGGGTTGCTACCCAGTTGCTCCTGGCCAGGGTTCAGACCCACGACCTAGATAAAGCGGATATCACGTATGCCGATAGAGTTGAAAAGCATCAATGATATATTGCGTATCCGTGTGCATCTGTGCTTCCTGATAAAAGCGCGCCCCGCGCGACCAGCGCCAGTAACCGTTTTGTCTTACAGCAGTCCGATTACGCCGGTTTAGCTGTAACGGAAGGCGAGACCTCTGCCCGTGGTAGTGATATGTGATCGAAGTAAGCCTTCAGTGCCGAGGGAATGCCGAATAAGTGATCAAGGCTTGAAATAGATCTGCGATCAGGTGCGGCGCTGGATGATTTAGCGCCAGATCGCGTACGATCAAGCGTTTATCCGTATTTCGCGATTGTCGGGCCCGAACGAAGCGTTGCGCCAGCTTGGGAGAACGGCCTTGCTCAGAAAACAGGCTGTTATTGATTTGCATGAGAGTTTTCATGGCTTATTTCCTTTTCATTTGCTTGGCGAGGCTATTTAATAATTGATTCAGTAGATAAAAAAGCGGAATATTTCGCCTTTAATTATCGAAATAGTGAATATATATGATGTCTACCCCGAAAGTTACGCTGGAACAATGGCGTACGCTGGTGTCCGTAGTGGAGGCGGGCGGCTATGCGCAGGCGGCGGAGCAACTCCACAAGAGTCAATCGACATTGACCTATGCGGTACAGAAGCTGGAGCGTCTGCTGGGCGTCAATGTGTTCGAAATCCTAGGCCGTAAAGCGGAATTGACCTCTGCTGGTCAGGTGCTCTACCGGCGCGGGAAGACGCTGATCGATGAAGCCGTTCGTCTGGAACGTGCGGCTGTCAGTTTGGCGTCAGGATGGGAGCCGGAACTGCGCATCGCGGTTGATACGATTTTTCCGACATGGCTGTTGCTGGAATGTTTTGCGCGCTTTGCCGAGGAGCACCCTGAAACACGCATAGAACTCATCGAATCGGTGTTGTACGGCACGCATGAGTCCTTGCTTGAGGGACATGTCGATCTGGCAATCGGTCCTTTGATACCGCCGGGATTTATGGGGGATACGATCATGAATCTGCGCTTTATTGCTGTGGCCCATCCCGATCATCCGTTACACCGGCTTGACCGGGTGCTGACTTTGGAGGATTTGCGCCGGCACAGGCATCTGGTTATACGCGATAGCAGCAGGCAGCGCGCGCATACGCCGGTCTGGTTAAACGAACAGCGTTGGACGGTTGGCAACAAGGCCACGTCTATTCAGGCTGCATGCATGGGATTGGGGTATGCATGGTATGCCGAGGATAGCATACGCAAGGAGCTGGACGCCGGCCTGCTCAAGCCGTTGCCTTTGCGCGAAGGGGCGGAGCGCTGGGCGATGTTGTATCTCATTTTTGCCGACCGCGACGCTGCCGGCCCCGGCGCGTTGCGAATCGCCGGGATCATACGCGAAGGTCTTGCGCGGCATTGTCCCAGAGCGAGGGCGGCGGCTCCTGCGGCGAAAATGGAAAGCGAAAAAAGATAGGGAAGAATATAATTATTCAGCATGGCTGCTGAAAGAGGTAGCGCAGTGAGACATGCGACGCTCTCTGCGCCCAGGGATGCGTGCAGAGAGCCGCCGGGGCGGACTTGCTGCGTGGTTAATTTCCCCGGACACGCTTCCGCGTGTCTCGACCGGCTTGCCCCGCTTCGTGAAGGATACATGACTCAATCAATGTTTTCCTGGGCGGGTTTTATCTGCCAAAACCAATTCGGCCTTTTTTAACTGTTTTGTATTTGTAAATTATCAGGCCATTTGATTGTTTCCAGTTAACTGGTTTCATGGGCTGTAAACTTCCGGGCAGGGGCATGAATTTATTTTTATCAATAAAGTGCTGCGTAATCCTTTCCGCTACTCGATCAGCGCCTTCGTGTTCAACGGAAAAAACAGAACGCGGTAATTTGGCGGCGCTGTCCAATTTTTCAGCCAAATATACCGGGTCGTCAATTTCTGAAATAGTTGCTAATTCTGTTAACCCCTTGTCATAAAATGCGCGTGCTCTTATTTGTTGTTCAAGATTGTTTTTCGCAAATTGCCTGGGAACGACTAGTAGTGGAATATTGGCTGACACCGCTTCAACTATCATATTGCCTCCATGACAAATCAATAATGCGGCGTTCGACAACAGGTCTGGGAAGTCTGTTCTATTGTGCTCTACAATGATACGTCCGCCTGAGTCCTCTGCACTGGCCAGAGAAGAAATTTCCATAAGTGTTTCCGTAGAACAGCCGTGCGGAATTAATATTCTCCATATACGATTCTTGAATGAGGAAAATTTACGCGCGGCAATGCTTTTTTTATACAGCGTTATGCTGTCACGCGTCACGCCGCCGCCTGATGATACCAGCACTTCCCTGGTTTCATCGCGGATATCAGGGTCTTTCTGGCGAGGCCGGTATCCGAAATAGCCGACATATTCTATATTTTGATATAAATGCTCCGGGATAGCGCCAATGCTGGCTTCCAGGGAAATAATGCTTTTATCGGCGCGCGCAAAAATGCTGCCCGCTTTAAAGTACTTATAAGCGATGGTATGGCGATCGTTATTCAAGCCGGGAGAGTCCGGGCTGGAGATTTTTGGTGGAAACATGATATCCCTCGCAATGGAATAGAGGCGAGGCGCCGGAGTCAGGTCTCGATTCTCGTCATTTTTGATGGCTTCCGCCAGAGGTATTAATTCGAAATCAAAATTTGCCCGGGCATAAGGCCACATCTCGGTGATGATTGCGTCCGGCCGAATGTCATAATAGACATTCAATAATTTTTCTTTTCTTTGTTTTCTGTACTCCATATCGGTTGAGAGGCTTTTTCCGTCAGGAGTAACGAGATTTGCTATTTTATAAGGATCGCTTTCAGGGGTTTTGAGCTTGAGTTGAGGTTGATAAATCATATTGGCTTTCCCGAAATCAAAGTGATCGGTATGCGCTTTGCTGCTTGTAATAACGGATACCTCCCATCCCTTTTCCTGTAATTTTCGCGCAAGTTCGGACTGGACTCTGGCATGTCCGCTTCCAACCAGCGATTCTCCCCATATAAGTGCTTTTGGCATGTATGATCTCCTGGTGTTAGAAAGCTTTAATAAACGGCGGTAATTATTCAAGCCCTGGCAACGGCCCATACTTGTACCTGTTCAGCTCCAGCCTTGCGCAACACGCCAGCCAGTTCATTTACGGTTGTGCCGGTGGTAACGACGTCGTCGATGATGGCGACGCGCTTGCAGGATAGCCTGGCCTTGCAGGCAAAGGCGCCCTTCAAATTGGCGCGCCGCTCATTCGCATGCAGTTCCGCTTGCGATTGGGTTTTGCGTATGCGCACGCAGTTGTCGAACGCCAGTGGAATCGACAATTGTTTCGATAGCGTGCGCGCGATTTCCAGAGACTGGTTGAAGCCGCGCTGGCGATAACGCGCCGGGTGCAGCGGCACGGGTATGAGACAATCCGGCTTTGCACCGATAATTTGCAGCGTGTCGGTCATCAACTGCCCCAGCAGACGCGCGCAGGCGTAGTTGGCGTGGAATTTCAGGTGATGGATCAGGAAGCGGATGCCGTCCTGGTATTGAAAAATGGCCTGAGTGGTGTCGAATGCAGGCGGATTTTTCATGCAAATGCCGCAGATATCGATACCCGTGCCCGGTAGTGCGATGCCGCAACGCGCGCAGGCCGGGTTGTTGCGCGGCAATGCGTTTTCGCAGGCCTGACAAAGGTCGCGATTGTGCTGACCGTCTTCTCCACACAATAGACAGGTTGGCGGATAAAGCCAGTCCTGTATAATTGTCGACCAATCGTTCATGTTTTATACTGCTTCCAGTTGACGAACATGTGCGGTGTTACCCGGTGATTTGTGTCAGGAGAATAACAAAATGCTTATCCGATCGATAGATGCAGACGAAGCAACAGGCTGCGTTCCGACTATGCCGGAGTACGAGCTACGTCATGATTGGCGTTTACAAGAGATTGAAGCGCTGTTTGCGCTGTCGTTTCCCGATCTTCTGTTCCGCGCGCAAAGTACGCATCGCCGCCATTTCGATCCGAACACGGTGCAGGTCAGCAGTTTATTGAGCATCAAAACCGGAGCCTGTTCGGAGGATTGCGCGTATTGTCCGCAGAGCGCTCGCTACGACACTGGCCTTCCGCGCGAAGATCTGTTGCCGGTGGAGGAAGTCATCGCTGCCGCGCGTGTCGCGCAAGAACAGGGCGCTTCACGCTTTTGCATGGGGGCGGCCTGGCGCAGTCCCCGGGATAAGGATATCGACCGTGTGGTTGCAATGGTCGAAGGTGTGCGTGAGCTGGGTCTGGAAACCTGCATGACTCTCGGCATGTTGAGCGACGGCCAGACTGCGCGTCTCAAGGAGGCCGGTCTCGATTATTACAATCACAATCTGGATACTTCCGAAGCGTATTATTCGGAGATCATTACTACGCGCACCTACCAGGACCGTCTCGATACTTTAAAGCGCGTACGCGATGCCGGTATCAACGTGTGTTGCGGCGGCATCGTCGGTATGGGCGAAAGTGACAGCGATCGTTCAGGCTTATTGCTGGAGCTGGCTAATTTGCCCAAACATCCGGAAAGCGTGCCGATTAATATGCTGGTGCGTATGGAAGGCACGCCGCTGGCCGGCGACGCGAAGCTGGACCCACTGGTGTTTGTACGCACCATCGCGGTGGCGCGTATCCTGATGCCGCGGTCGTATGTGCGCCTGTCCGCCGGGCGCACCGATATGAGCGATGAAATGCAGGCTTTATGTTTTCTGGCCGGCGCCAATTCCATTTTTTACGGTGAAAAACTGCTGACGGCTGCGAACCCTGCTGCTTCCCACGACCGGCAACTGCTGGCGCGGCTGGGGATGCGGATGGCGGGGACAACGGTTGAATATATGGAAAAAGCGAGCGAGCGCCGGGGCCTTGCTTAATAATCGGCTGGCAATACGTCTGGCCGAGATCAAACGGCAGGGGCTGTACCGCTCGCGGCGTATTGCAACCGCGACCGGCGGCGCCGCGGAAGTTTTCAGCGACGGACGACGCTTGATCAATTTTTCCAGTAACGATTATCTGGGGCTGGCTCAACATCCTGAAGTGGTTGCGGCAATGGTTCGGGGCGCGCAGCGCTGGGGGGCCGGCAGCGGCGCGTCACATCTGGTCTCCGGGCATGGCGGCGCGCATCAGGCGCTGGAAGAAGCGCTGGCCGACTATACCGGGCGTGAGCGCGCATTACTGTTTTCCACCGGTTATATGGCCAATCTCGGTGTGGTCGGCGCGTTGGCCGAGCGCGGCGGCGCCGTGTTCGAAGACCGGTTGAATCATGCCTCTTTGCTGGATGCGGCCTTGCTGTCCGGGGCCGGACTACGACGATATGCACATCGCGATATCGGGCATCTTGCCGATCTGATGAGCGCGGGCGTCAAACCGGGGTCCATGGTCGTGAGCGATGGCGTGTTCAGCATGGATGGCGACGCGGCCCCGGTTGTCGAGCTGGCGGCGATGGCGCGTAGCGCGCAGGCCTGGTTTATGGTGGATGACGCCCATGGTTTGGGCGTGATGGGCGACAGCGGGCGTGGTGTGCTGGAATTGGCTGGCCTGGATCAGAGTGCGGTGCCGGTGCTGGTAGGCACGCTGGGTAAAGCCTTCGGTGTATTTGGCGCATTCGTCGCCGGAAGCGAAGCCTTGATCGAGTATCTGATTCAGCGCGCCCGATCCTATATATACACCACGGCCTTGCCGCCGGCAGTGGCCGAGGCGGCGTTGCAAAGCCTGCAAATCGCACAGACGGAAGCATGGCGGCGAGAAAAGCTGAAGGAGCTGATTGCGTATTTTCGCGAAGAAGGATTGCGTATGGGGTTGAACCTGCTGCCTTCGACTACGCCGGTACAGCCGGTATTGATTGGTGATAATACGCGGGCGATGGCAATCTCCCTGGCATTAAACGATGCCGGTTTTCTGGTGAGCGCGATACGTCCGCCTACGGTGCCTGCGGGCACCGCGCGTTTACGCATTACGCTGTCGGCAGTTCATGAGCGCGAGCAAGTGGGACGGCTGTTGGAAATATTGGGACATATAGCAGGGCAACCCGGATGAGTTCATCCATTTTTCGAGAAACGCTGGGAGCAGGGGTGGACGTGGTCATGATACACGGATGGGGTATGCATTCGGGGGTCTGGCGGCCTTTTGCGCAGACGCTGTCGCCGTACTGCCGCGTGACGCTGCTCGATTTACCCGGGCATGGCGCCAGCCGGGCCGGAGCCGATCTGAGTCTGGATGGGATTGCGCAGGCTCTGCTGGCCAATGCGCCGGAACGAGCGCATTGGCTGGGCTGGTCGCTGGGCGCGACGCTGGCTTTGTATATCGCCAGGCATTATCCGCAACGCGCGCTCAGTGTGACGTTATTGGCGGGCAGCGCCCGTTTTACCCAGGCGGGGCATTGGCCGCATGCGATGGAGCAAGCCGTTTTTGCCCGGTTTGCTCAGGGTCTGATGGACGATTATCACGCGACCGTCCTGCGCTTTCTTGGTTTGCAGACCTGGGGGTTGCCGAATGCCCGGCTGGTATTGAAGCAATTGCAGGTAACGCTGGCGCAACGCGCGGAGCCGGATCGGCGCGCGCTGATGGCGGGACTGATCATATTGCGCGACATCGATCTGCTGGAAGCTTTGCCGTCTCTGAACATGCCGTTGCTGGTTATGCTGGGAGGCCGCGACCGCTTGGTCCCTTCCGAGGCCGGCAGCGCTATAGCTGTGCTGGCGGATCAGGCCGAATATTGCCTGATCGAAGGGGCGGGGCATATCCCTTTTATAAGCCACGCCGATTTGTGCCGGGAGCGTTTGCTCGCTTTTTGGGTGCGGTATGATTGCCGTCAGTCGTCATTATAAACAACGCGTCAGCCGTTCCTTCGGAAGGGCCGCCCACGGTTACGACGGAGTGGCTGCGTTGCAGCGCGAGGTGGGCGACGCGTTGCTGCTTGGACTCGATGGTCTCGATATACAGCCTGCCCGCGTGCTCGATCTTGGTTCCGGGACCGGCTATTGTACTTCCCGGTTAATTCAGTATTTCCCTGATGCGCAGCTTATCGCATTGGATATCGCCCGTGAAATGCTGAGTTTCATGCGCCTGTCTACTGCGCAGTGTCAGTCTGTTTGTGCGGATGCGGAGGCTTTGCCGTTGGCGGAGGGTTGCGTGGATTTGACTGTGTCCAATCTGGCTTTGCAATGGTGCCGGGAACCGGCAACCGCTTTTGCCGGACTCGCTCGGGTTTTAAGTGGTGGAGGGTATCTGGTATTCAGCACTCTGGGGAGGGATACTTTGGCGGAACTGAAGCATGCCTGGCGGCAAGTTGATGATAAGCAACATGTAAATAGCTTTCTATCTTTTGCCGAATGGAATGCATTGCTGCAGGCCGCCGGTTTCGAAGTGATGATGTCGCACAGTGAAGTAATTTCGCTGTTTTACGCGGATGTGTACGGTCTGATGCGCGAACTGAAAATGCTGGGCGCGCGCAATCAGGCGGAGGATCGTCCACGGTATCTGACCGGACGGCGCGCGATGGCGCGCATGATTTCGGCATACCAGGCAGCAATGCCGGATCAGCGCATACGCGCCGGATTTGACGTGATTCAGATGGTTGCAAGGAAGATAGTGTAGTGGCCGGTTTTTTTATAACAGGAACCGATACCGGCGTTGGTAAAACCTGGGTTGCGCTGGCTTTGATGCACGCCTTGCAGACGCAGGGGTTGCACGTCCTGGGAATGAAGCCGGTGGCAACCGGGTGTGATTGGATAGACGGCGAGCTGCGCAATGAGGATGCATTGTTATTGCAGCGTCAGGCCAGCCGCATACTGCCTTATTCTCAGGTAAACCCCTATGCGTATCAGCTTCCGGTTGCGCCCGATATTGCGGCCAAACGGGAGAACTTCCCTGTTAATATCGACCATATTGTGGCCCAATGCCGCGTGCTTGAGGCGTCCGCGGATAGCGTGCTGGTCGAAGGTGTCGGCGGTTGGACTGTGCCGCTGGGCGAGAGCGTGAAAGTCGCGGATATGGCTTTATGCCTGAAGCTGCCGGTAATCCTGGTGGTGGGGTTGCGCCTGGGTTGCATTAATCACGCTTTGCTGACATGGGACGCCATGGTGCGCAGCGGTGTAACGGTAGCCGGTTGGGTTGCCAGCGAGTGCGAACGCTCATTCGAGTTTAGCGATGAAACGCTGGTCACCCTGCAGCGTGAAATGAATATTGCCTGCATAACGCGCGTCTTTGCCATATCACGAAATGATTTGTTGAGCCAGATCAATTTTAACGCTGACGCAATGGCTAAAATCTTGCCAAGAATGTGGGGATAAGTTACATTCATCCGCATTCATAAAACAGGATCAAGCTCCTTGCCGGAGCGATCAGGCATGGGAGCAGCCGGCCGTGTGCGCGGATAGCGCCGTTGGAACGGCAGGCTGGTGTTGCAAACCAGCAACGAACAGGAATACCGCCGCTCGGAAAGGGAAGCCCGGGTGCAATAAAAAGACAAACGCGCGGTGCTGGTCCGGCAAGGGCCTCATTAAGCGGATGACAAACTATTTTTAGACTGAGGAGATTACTCCGTGAAAACAATTAGGCGACTGCTTGCAGTTCTGGCGGTGATGTTGGGGGGAAGTGCGCACGCGGATTACGCGTTGAACTTGCCGGTTGGGGTTACCGAAACCAGCCGGGAAATACACGATTTGCACATGCTGATACTGTGGATATGCGTGGCGATAGGCGTGCTGGTTTACGGCTTGATGACCTACTCCATTATCTATCACCGTAAATCCAAGGGAGCAGTCCCCGCGAAGTTTCATGAGAATACCAGGCTGGAAATCGTCTGGACGCTGATACCGTTCCTGATTCTTTTTGCGATGGCGGTACCTGCAACGCGGGTCATGATCAAGGCTTACGACGCCAGCGCCGCCGACATGAGCATCAAGGTGACCGGTTATCAGTGGAAATGGCGTTATACCTATCAGGAAGACGGTATCGATTTTTTCAGTTCGCTTGATGCCGAAAGCAACAAGGCGCGCCAGATAGGTTCCGGCATTAATCCTGAGAGCGTCCCGCATTACCTGCTAAATGTCGATAACCCGATGGTTATCCCGGTCAACAAGAAAATACGCATACTGTTGACGGCCGCGGATGTGCTGCACGCATGGTGGGTGCCCGAATTCGGCTGGAAAAAAGACGCGATACCCGGTTTTGTGACCGATGGCTGGATTAAGGTAGAAAAGCCCGGAACCTACCGCGGTCAGTGCGCCGAACTGTGCGGACGCGACCACGGGTTCATGCCTATCGTCGTAATCGCCAAAACGGATGAGGAATACAAGGCCTGGGTTGAAGAGCAAAAAGCCAAGACTGCAGTGAAAAAAGCCGACGCAAACAAGACCTATACCATGGCAGAGCTGATGGAGAAGGGTAAAGCGGTTTACGACTCGAATTGCGCAGCCTGCCACATGCCGAACGGTGACGGCATGCCGGGGGCCTTTCCCGCCATCAAGGGCAGCCCTGTAGCCAACGGACCGGTTGAAGAACACATCAAACTGGTTGCCAAGGGCCGCAATGCGATGCCGGCATTCGATGAAGTACTGGCGGATGATGAGCTTGCGTCCGTGGTTGTATATCAGCGCAACAGCTTTGGCAACAGCAAGGGCGAGCTGGTTCAGCCAGCTGATATTCAAAAGCAACAATAATATATTTAACTCGATTTAGAGGAATAGGGCTATGGCAGCTACAACTCACGACGATCATCATCTTGGTCATGGTGCGGCGGATCACGGCGATCATCATGATCATCACGGACCGGCCAAAGGCATCATGCGCTGGATAACAACGACCAACCATAAGGACATCGGCACGCTTTACCTGGTAACGGCACTGATCATGTTCTTTGTCGGCGGCGCAATGGCATTGGTGATACGCGCAGAACTTTTTGAACCCGGCATGCAGTATGTGGATCCCGGATTCTTTAATCAGATGACGACGCTGCACGCCCTGATCATGGTATTCGGCGCGGTAATGCCGGCATTCGTGGGTATCGCCAACTGGATGATACCGATGATGATCGGCGCGCCGGATATGGCGCTGCCGCGCATGAACAACTGGAGCTTCTGGATACTGCCGTTTGCGTTTGTGCTGTTGTCCAGCACGCTGTTCATGGATGGCGGCGCGCCGGCCGCCGGCTGGACCCTGTATCCGCCGCTGGTGTTGCAGGGCGGGGATCATCTGCCGTTTGCGATATTCACCGTGCATTTACTGGGCATGTCTTCGATCATGGGCGCGATCAACATCATCGTGACCGTGTTCAATATGCGCGCCCCCGGTATGACCTTGATGAAGCTGCCGCTGTTCGTCTGGACGTGGGTGATCACCGCTTTTTTGTTGATCGCGGTGATGCCGGTGTTCGCCGGTGCGGTGACGATGTTGCTGACCGACAAATTCTTCGGCACCAGTTTCTTTAATGCTGCAGGCGGCGGCGACCCGGTGTTGTACCAGCATTTGTTCTGGTTCTTCGGACACCCGGAAGTTTATATCATGATCCTGCCGTCCTTCGGGGTGATTTCGTCGATTATTCCGACGTTTTCCCGCAAGCCTTTGTTCGGTTACAGCTCCATGGTTTACGCAACCGCATCAATCGGTCTGCTGTCCTTTATCGTATGGGCGCACCACCAGTACACCGTGGGCCTGCCGGTAGCGGCTGAGCTGTACTTTACCTACGCGACCATGCTGATCGCGGTGCCGACCGGCGTTAAAGTGTTTAACTGGGTAGCCACCATGTGGCGCGGCGCAATGACTTTCGAAACGCCTATGCTGTTCGCGATAGCTTTCGTGGTGCTGTTTACCATGGGTGGATTCACCGGTCTGATGATGTCGATTTCACCGGCGGATCTGCAGTATCACGATACATATTTTATCGTGGCGCACTTCCACTACGTGCTGGTTCCGGGCGCTGTCTTCGCGTTGATCGCCGGCACCTACTACTGGCTGCCGAAGTGGACGGGACACATGTACAATGAAAAACTGGGCCAGCTGCATTTCTGGCTGTCCACCATTTCGGTTAATGTCCTGTTCTTCCCGCAGCACTTTCTGGGGTTGGCCGGCATGCCGCGCCGTATCCCCGACTATGCGGTTCAGTTTGCCGAGTTTAACGCCATGTCGAGCGTCGGCGCGTTCATCTTTGGTTTCTCCCAGTTGATTTTCGCCTACGTCGTGTACGAGTGCATCAAAAAGCGTGGAGAAAAGGCAACGGCCGAGGTATGGGAAGGCGCGCGCGAACATGGGCTCGAATGGCATCTGCCGTCGCCTCCGCCGTACCACACCTGGTCGGATGCGCCGCCTGGCATAGAGCTTATTGACGAAGCAACTCATACTGTGCATCAGTAAGCCGGTGCAGCAGAGTGCAAATAAAAAAAAAGAATATGATACTGGCGGGAGCGATCGCCTTGTTTGCCGCAGCGCTGTATGTGTTCGCGATTATGCAGGTGGTCCTGTCAAAGCCGGGAGGGTAAGGCGATGACGCAGCTACAAAACAAGTCTCACACGAGACTGGTAATCGGCATCGCGCTGGTCGCGCTGCTGATGTTCGGGCTGGGTTTCGCCATTGCTCCGCTGTACGATTCGATATGCAAGTACTTTGGCATCAGCGGACGAGTCAAGGAAGCGACAGCGGAAGTGGCCTACAATATCGACCTCAAACGCGAAATTACGCTGGGTTTCGTAACTGTGGTAAACGGGAAAATGCCATTGGAGTTCAGACCTGCGGTAAACAGGCTGGTTGTTCATCCGGGGCAATATTACACGGTGGATTTTTACGCGCGGAATTTAAGCGATAAACCGCTGGTGGGGCAGGCGATAGCGAGTATCAGTCCGGTATGGGCTGCGGAATATCTGAAAAAGACGGAATGCTTTTGTTTTACGGATCAGCGCTTCGAACCGCATCAGGAAAGAAAGATGCCGGTACGGCTTGTGGTAGAACCGGCTGTAGCGGCGGATACCAGGGATATGACGCTGTCGTATACTTTTTTTGATATTACAAATAAAAAATAATCCAATTGCAAATGTAGGTAATCATCATGGCAACGAAACACGCGTATTACGTTCCGCATGAGGCGAAATGGCCGATTGTGGGCTCCATTGGATTGACAACCCTGATGGTTGGGTTCGCCAATCTTGTGAATGGCTCCAGTGTGGGGTCTACCATGATGGTGCTGGGTGCAATCATTATGGTGATCATGCTGTTCGGCTGGTTTGGAACAGTGATTTCGGAAAGCGTGGCAGGATCTTACAGTCATCAGGTAGATGTCTCGTTTCGTATGGGAATGATGTGGTTTATCTTTTCCGAAGTGATGTTTTTCTCGGCATTTTTCGGCGCCTTGTACTACACGCGAATTTATTCTATTCCATGGCTGGCCGGCGGGCTGGATTATTCGAATGGCGCTACTCACGAGTTATGGACCCATTTCAAGAACGTATGGCCAACTAATGGACCCGGTGAAGTGGGCGGTCACTTCGAGCCGATGGGCGCATGGGGCATTCCATTTCTCAATACATTGATACTGTTGAGCAGTGGTGGAACCGTCACCTGGGCGCATTGGGGGTTGTTGGACAACAACCGTCCGCAATTGATCAAGGGCTTGGCGGCTACGGTAGTGCTGGGTTTCAGCTTCGTTGCCTTGCAGGCCGTTGAGTACCATGAAGCGTATACCGAGATGGGGCTGACTCTGGGTTCCGGCATCTATGGATCCACATTCTTTATGTTGACCGGCTTCCATGGTTTGCATGTAACCATTGGCGCAATTTTCCTGACGGTAGTCCTGCTGCGCAGCATCAAGGGCCATTTTTCAGAGCACAATCATTTTGCGTTCGAAGCTGCTGCCTGGTACTGGCACTTTGTAGACGTGGTCTGGTTGGGGTTGTTCATCTTCGTGTACTGGTTATAACGCTCAACTACTCGTTCCCGATAAAAAACGCCGCACCCGTGCGGCGTTTTTTATGTCGCATGCCAACTTTACAAATAGCAATACCCGACTAACTGCTCGTGTCTAATCCGATAAAAAAGCTGGCCGGTCAAACCGCGCTATACGGTATAAGTACCATCGTCGGCAGGATGCTGAATTATCTGCTGGTGCCGCTTTATACCTACCAGTTTTCGCGCCCGGACGATTTCGGCGTTATTACCGAGTTTTATGCCTATATCGCCTTTCTCAATATCGTATTGATCTATGGCATGGAAACGGCGCTTTTCAACTTTTCGGTGCGCCGTGATGATGGACGACTGGTATACAGCACGGCTTTATTGTCGCTGTGGCTTACCACGGCGTTGTTTCTTGCAATTTCTCTGTGGCAATCATCAGCGCTTGCTGAATTGCTGGGTTATCGCTCAAATCCGCAATATGTGATTTGGACCGCCTGGATACTTGCGCTGGACAGCATCGCGGCTCTGCCTTTCGCGGCATTGAGGCAGCAACAGCGCGCCGGTCGTTTCGCCTTGCTGAAAACGATAAATATTCTGGTTAACGTAGCGGCAAACGTTTTCCTGATCGGGATTTGCAAATGGGCGTATGAATCCGGTCAGCAAGACGGGTTATTGGGGTGGGCTGCGACGGTTTACCGGCCGGATATTGGTATCGGCTATGTTTTTGTGGCCAATTTGATTGCCAGTGCGCTGACCCTGATCATGCTGTTGCCTGATTTATGGGTGCGGCTGCGATTTGATCCAGCTTTATGGCACAAAATGCTGGCTTATGCACTGCCGTTGATGCTGGCGGGCTTGGCTGGCATGGTAAACGACATGCTGGGCCGAATACTGCTCAAGCATTTGTCTCCCGGCGAAAATGCATTGGAACAACTGGGAGTCTATGGCGCCTGTTATAAAATGTCGGTTCTGATGATTATTTTTATCCAGGCTTTCCGTTATGCAGCTGAGCCGTTTTTTTTCGCGTACTACAAACAGCAGGACAGTCGAATCTTGTATGCGGTCGTTATGAACTGGTTTGTGATTGCTTGTTCGATCATCCTGCTGGCGGTGATGATGAACATCAGTTGGATACAATATTTTATCGGTGCAAACTATCGTTCGGGTATCGATGTGGTGCCGGTATTGTTGCTTGCCAATCTTTGTCTGGGCGTGTTTTTTAATTTTTCGATCTGGTACAAATTGACGCAAAAAACCTACTTTGGAGCCTATTTGACGTTCTGGGGGGCGGGAGTTACTGTGCTTTTAAACTTCTTATGGGTGCCGTGGCTGGGCTACATGGGTTCTGCTTGGGCAACGCTGATATGTTATGCCAGCATGGCCTTGCTATCGGCCCTGCTAGGGCAGCATTACTATGTCATACCTTACGATTACCGGCGGATTTTAGGCTACCCTCTGCTTGCCGTTATCCTGATTTTGGCAGTAGAACGCATCAGCGCTTATACGCAGTATACCCGGTTGGAAGATATCCTTATCCATAATGCCGTGTTGCTGATGTTTGTTTTTTGCATATTTATTGTTGAAAAGTTTGGGGCCGGACGGGCTTTCTTGCGGGTTTGAGTGCAGCGGTCTTGGAACCTTTCTGTTTGATGGGAGGCGAATTGGCATTTTTTTTAATTTGACACTGTGCTAGAATACTTCGTTTAGCGTATGTAGATGGTTGCGCGATGCCGCGATGATACGGTTTTGCATGTAACCTGGGTGCTAAGGTTTTTTCGGATAAATACAGAATGTTGGTCGTTACGCTTCCTGATGGTTCCCAGCGTGAGTACGGTAGCGCTGTTACATTGCTGGACGTTGCCGGGTCTATCGGTTCCGGGCTGGCAAAGGCTGCGCTTGCCGGTAAGGTGGATGGGAAGCTGGTCGATCTTTCCTATCGCATAGAGGCCGATGCCGATGTAGTCATTGTAACCGGTCGCGATCCGGAAGGTTTGGAGATAGTTCGCCACTCGTGTGCTCATTTGCTGGCTCAGGCTGTGAAAAGTCTTTACCCATCCGCCCAGGTTACGATAGGTCCGGTGATTGAAAACGGTTTCTACTACGATTTCGCCTATGAGCGGCCTTTTACACCGGAAGATCTGGCGAATATTGAAAAGAAAATGGCCGAGCTGGCTGCGAGCGACCTGCCGGTAAACCGCCATGTCATGATGCGTGACGAGGCGGTCACTTATTTTCAGAGCCTGGGCGAGCGTTATAAAGCCGAAATTATTGAAGATATTCCTCCCGGAGAGGAACTGTCCCTTTATACGCAGGGCGGATTCACCGATCTGTGTCGGGGGCCTCATGTGCCCAGCACCGGCAGGTTGAAAGTGTTCAAATTGATGAAGGTTGCCGGCGCGTATTGGCGTGGCGATGCGCGCAACGACATGCTGCAGCGCATATACGGTACGGCCTGGATAAACCAGGCTGATTTAAAAGAATATCTGCATAAGCTCGAAGAAGCGGACAGGCGGGATCATCGCAAGATCGGCAAGGCCCTGAATCTTTTTCATGTGCAGGAAGAAGCGCCGGGCATGGTGTTCTGGCACCCGGCGGGCTGGGTGATTTGGCAGGTGCTTGAGCAATACATGCGGCAGGTGTTCCTCGATAACGGTTATCAAGAGATAAAAACACCGTTGATTGTCGGACGTGCATTATGGGAAAAATCCGGGCATTGGGAAAAATTTCAGGATGAAATGTTTACCACCAGTTCGGAGGAGCGCGATTTTGCAATCAAGCCGATGAATTGCCCGTGCCATGTGCAGGTTTACAATCAGGGTTTGAAAAGCTATAGGGATTTGCCGTTGCGTCTGGCCGAATTCGGTTCCTGCCACCGCAACGAACTTTCCGGTGCATTACATGGCATCATGCGTGTCCGCGGCTTTACACAGGACGACGCGCATATATTTTGCACTGAAGATCAAATTCAGGATGAGGTGGTTCGCTTTATCGATTTGCTGCAGCGTGTATATACCGATTTCGGATTTACCGAGATTTTGCTTAAACTCTCAACCCGTCCGGAAAAAAGAGTGGGGTCGGATGAGGTTTGGGACAAGGCTGAAGCCGCGTTGCAGTCGGCGCTGGATAGCAAAGGCTTGGTGTGGGAGCTGCAACCGGGCGAAGGCGCATTTTACGGTCCCAAGATAGAGTTTTCGCTCAAGGATTGTATTGGGCGCGTATGGCAATGCGGCACCGTACAGGTTGATTTCTCGATGCCGGAGCGTTTGGACGCAGTATATGTTGCGGATGACAGCAGTAAAAAGACTCCGGTTATGTTGCATCGTGCGATATTGGGTTCCATGGAGCGTTTCATAGGAATATTGATCGAACACTACGCCGGTTTCTTCCCGCTCTGGCTGGCGCCGGTACAGATAGCTGCGTTGAGCATCACCGATGCGCAGGCAGGGTATGTTGAAAAAGTAGCCGCTGAGTTGCGCAGTCATGGGCTCAGGGTTGCAACCGACTTGAGAAACGAGAAGATAGGCTTTAAAATTCGAGAACATACAATGCGGCATGTGCCTTACCTGCTTGTTATCGGCGAAAGAGAAGCCGAAACGGGTACGGTGGCATTGCGCACTCAAAAAGGTGTCGATCTGGGCGGTTTCGATGTGTCCGGTTTGATAAACAAGTTGGTTGCAGAGGTAGCGGCTCGGTCAGCCGCAATTTTGTAGGAGTAGGGTCATAACTGCGAACGATAGAAAAGAGCCTCGGCTGAACGAGGAGATCACTTATCCTCAGGTCAGGCTGATAGGTGCGGGTGGAGAGCAGGTAGGCGTAGTTTCGAGCCGCGAGGCAAGATATATCGCCGCCGAAGCGGAGCTGGATCTGGTGGAAATATCGCCTACAGCCGTACCTCCGGTGTGCCGGGTGATGGATTACGGTAAATACCGCTTTGAGCAAAGCAAGAAACTGCAGGCTGCAAAAAAGAAGCAGAAACTGATACACATCAAGGAAGTGAAGTTCAGGCCGGGTACCGACGACGGTGATTATCATATCAAGGTGCGCAATCTGTCGCGTTTTCTTCAGGATGGCGACAAGGCCAAGGTCACGGTCAGGTTTCGCGGTCGCGAATTGTCTCACCGCGAACTGGGGATGGATTTGCTGAAGAGAATAGAAACGGATCTGCTGGAACATGCGACCGTTGAACAGTTTCCGAAACTCGAGGGCAAGCAGTTGAGTATGACGCTTGCTCCGAAAAAGAAAAAGACATAACGATTGGAGTTGTAACAATGCCAAAAATTAAAACAAATCGCGGAGCGGCCAAACGTTTCCGCAAGACCGCTTCGGGCGGATTCAAATGCAGTCATTCTCATCGCCGTCATATTCTTACCAAGAAAACGACGAAACGTAAGAGGCAGTTGCGTAATACCGGCGCTATTCATGCCTCCGATGTGAAGAGCGCTACCCGGTTGCTGCCCTACGTTTGATTGTTGCGCCAGCCCCATGGGTTTTTAACAGGATCGGATTTTAGTGTAGAGGAGGGGTAATCATGCCCAGAGTTAAACGTGGCGTAACCGCGCACGCCAGACATAAAAAGGTTTTAAAGCTGGCCAAGGGCTATTATGGCGCCCGCAGCCGTGTTTATCGCGTAGCCAAGCAGGCCGTCATCAAGGCAGGTCAATATGCTTATCGTGACCGCCGTCAGAGGAAGCGTCAATTTCGTGCATTGTGGATTGCGCGCATCAATGCCGCAGCCCGCGAATGCGGCCTGTCCTATAGCCGGTTCATCGACGGGCTGAAAAAGGCGGCTATCGATCTGGATCGCAAGGTTCTGGCTGATATGGCGGTCTATGACAAGGACGCTTTCGCCGCGCTGGTTAAGCTGGTCAAGCCGGTCTGATTTCGCGGAAAACCGTCATTGCTGCTGCGTGCGCCAGTCGTGCGCGCGGTAGATTTCAGGGTTAGAGGGTGCGATCGGCTACCGATTGGCACCCGTTTCTTTCTTGACATACCATAGTGAGCAGGGCTGTGACTGCTACCCCCCTTCAAGATATTCTTGCCGAAGCCCGTCAGCGCGTCGAGAGCGCCGGAAACCTGTCCGATCTGGATGGGGTGCGCGTTCAATTTCTCGGGAAAAAAGGCGTCTTTACCGAGCGCATGAAAACGCTGGGAAGGCTTACGCCTGAGGAACGCAAGATCGCAGGGCAGGAGATCAACAGCGCGCGTGATATATTTCAGTCCGAGCTGGAAGCACGCAGGCATTTTTTGCAGCAGGCCGAGCTTGCACTCAGGCTGGCGCGAGAAGTGCTGGACGTGACTCTGCCGGGGCGTGGACAGGAAATGGGCGGATTACATCCTGTTACCCTGACCTTGCGGCGTATCGCGAGACTGTTCCGCAATGTCGGATTCGAAGTTGCCGAGGGGCCGGAAATCGAAGACGACCATCACAACTTTGAAGCGTTGAACATTCCCGCGAGCCATCCGGCGCGCGCGATGCACGACACTTTTTACTTCGATGCGCATACCTTGCTGCGTACCCATACCTCTCCGGTTCAGGTGCGGGTGATGGAAACGCGCAAACCGCCATTGCGGGTGATTGCGCCGGGTCGCGTATACCGTTGCGACTCGGATTTAACGCATACGCCGATGTTTCATCAGGTCGAAGGCTTTTTTGTAGATAAACAGGTCAGCTTTGCCGATTTGAAGGGCGTGCTGTACTCATTTCTGCGCTTGTTTTTCGAACGGGATATACAGGTGCGTTTCAGACCTTCCTACTTTCCGTTTACAGAGCCGTCGGCCGAAGTCGATATTGAATGCGTGATTTGCGGTGGACAGGGTTGCAGGGTATGCAAACAAACCGGATGGTTGGAGGTGATGGGCTGCGGCATGATACACCCTGAGGTTTTCCGTTCGGTGAATATCGATTCCGAAGAATACTCGGGTTTTGCCTT
Source organism: Candidatus Methylospira mobilis (assembly GCF_009498235.1). Classification (NCBI taxonomy): domain Bacteria; kingdom Pseudomonadati; phylum Pseudomonadota; class Gammaproteobacteria; order Methylococcales; family Methylococcaceae; genus Candidatus Methylospira; species Candidatus Methylospira mobilis. The sequence goes on from NZ_CP044205.1 coordinate 1,737,443, forward strand.
CGGCATGGGTGTGGAGCGGCTTGCGATGTTGCGCTACGGTATCAATGATTTACGCATGTTTTTCGAGAACGATATCCGGTTTCTTCAGCAGTTCAGGGCTTCCTGAAGCCCTGAACTGGTTTTCCCCTCTCCCTGTGGGAGAGAGGAGTAAACAAGATTAGGAAGGTGTCCCGTGCTTTTTAGCGAAGCTTGGTTAAGAGAGTTTACCGATCCATCCTGCGATACGGAGCAACTGGTGGCCCGGTTGACGATGGCGGGTTTGGAAGTCGATCGAGTCGTACCGGTTGCCGGCGCATTCAGTAGCGTAGTCGTCGGGGAGGTGCTGGGGTTTGAGCCTCATCCCCAGGCAGACAGATTGCGCGTATGCCGGGTAGCAGCCGGCTTTCCCGAGCCGCTGATCATCGTTTGCGGCGCGCCGAATGTCGTAGCGGGAATGAAGGTTCCGTTGGCAACCGTTGGCGCAACGCTTCCGGGAGGCGTCGTCATAAAAGCCGCGCCATTGCGCGGTGTAATGTCTTCCGGCATGTTATGTTCCGCGCGCGAGCTGGGTATCGAGGAACAGAACGACGGTTTATGGGTTTTGCCGGCCGATGCGCGCCCCGGAACGGATGTGCGCACGCTGTTGAATCTGGACGATGTCAGTATAGAAGTCGATTTGACGCCCAATCGCGCCGATTGTTTGGGCGTGCTTGGGATAGCGCGTGAGGTAGCAACGCTGACCGGTAGTGAGTTGCATTTTCCGCAGCCCCCCGCGCATGCCTCAATGCACGACCGGGTCATGGACGTGACGATTAGCGAGACGGCGGCCTGCCCTCGCTATCTGGGGCGATTGATTAAAGGGATAGGTGGAGAAGCCGTTACGCCATTCTGGATGCTGGAGCGGCTGCGCCGTTGCGGTATTCGCGCCATCAGTCCGGTGGTCGATATAACCAACTATGTGCTGCAGGAGCTGGGACAGCCTTTGCATGCGTTCGATGCCGGGAAAATCCAAGGCGGCGTCCGTGTGCGATTTGCGCACGACGGAGAATCGATACAATTGCTGAACGGGCAGATTGTAGAGTTATGCAGCGATGTGCTGGTGATCGCCGACGCCGAACGGGCATTGGCTTTTGCCGGCGTTATGGGCGGTAGCGAATCAGCCGTCAATGCAGGCACCGTGGATATATTCCTGGAATCGGCGTTCTTCGCGCCCGGCGCCATCATGGGTAAGGCGCGCCGTTACGGTCTGAATACCGATGCATCCCATCGATATGAGCGCGGCGTCGATCCCGATTTGCAGCGCATCGCGATGGAACGCGCGACGCAGTTGCTGCTGGATATCGTCGGCGGCTCCGCAGGGCCGATAATCGAGCGCGTAAGCGCAAACGCATTGCCGCAACGCGCATCCATCGTCTTGCGCGAGGCGCGCATCGCAGCCCTGTTGGGTGTGGCGCTTGAGCGGCAGCAGATCGAAAGCATCCTGCTGGCCTTGGGGATGGATGTGCGCGTACAGGATCACGGCTGGTCGGTGACGCCGCCGGGTTTCCGTTTCGATATTGCTATCGAGGCCGATTTGATAGAAGAAATCGGCCGGGTTTACGGGTATGATAATATTCCGAAACGGGAGGCCAACGGCCGCGTCTCCCTGCAACCCGAACCGGAATCGCAGGCCGATATCGAGCGCATCAAGGATGTGCTGGCGGCACGCGGTTATCATGAAGCGATTACTTACAGTTTTGTCGATATGCAGCGTCAAACGCTGCTGGACCCGGCGACCGAGAGTTACGTTATACTGCAAAATCCGATTTCCTCGGATATGTCGGTTATGCGCACCGGTTTATGGGCCGGTCTGATCGATGCGGCATTGAAGAACCTGAACCGCCAGCAAGCGCGCGTGCGGTTGTTCGAAAGCGGGTTGCGCTTCAGCCGTATGCATGGCGAAATCAGCCAGACGCCGGGATTGGCCGGGCTGGTTGTTGGCTCGGTATATCCTGAGCAATGGGGCGAAAAAAGCCGGGGTGTGGATTTTTTCGATATCAAAAGCCATGTGGAGGCTATACTACGGCTTGCAGGACATGAAAACGAAATAAGTTTTGTTCCGGGTAAGCATCACGCATTACACCCAGGGCAATGCGCAGAGATTGTTTTGCGGCAGCTGCGGTTGGGATGGATCGGTATGCTGCATCCTGAGCTGGAAAAAACATTCGGCTTTGAGCAACCGGTTTTTTTGTTCGAACTTGATCAGACGCCGTTGCTTCGGCGCGGAGTGGTGAGTTTCGATACCTTGTCGCGTTTTCCTCAGGTAAGGCGCGATATTGCATTAATCGTCAACGAATCGGTGCAATCTGCTTCTTTGGTGAATAGTGTGAAGCAGCAGGATGCGCTGATACGTGAGGTGGTGGTTTTTGATGTTTACCAGGGACCCGGCATCGCCGATGCGATGAAAAGCGTGGCCTTGGGGTTGGTGTTGCAGGACGACAATGAAACTTTGACTGATAACCGGGTGGACGCGGTCATTGCCGATGTGCTTGTACACTTGAAAAATCAGTTTGATGCACAGTTGAGAGAGTAAAACGATGGCGTTGACAAAAGCCGAGCTGGTTGAAAATTTGTTGCAGGAATATCCTCTTATTAATAAGCGGGATGCCAAAGAACTGGTCGATCAGTTTTTCGAAGAAATAAAAACGGCTTTGGAAGCCGGAAATACGGTTAAGCTTTCGGGTTTTGGAAATTTCGATTTACGGGATAAAAAGGAGCGACCGGGACGTAATCCGCGTACCGGCGAGGAAACGCCGATTTGCGCACGGCGTGTGGTTACTTTCAGGCCGGGCCAGAAGTTAAAGGTAAGAGTTGAAACCAACGAGCAGTTGGTTTGATTTGGCGGGTTGATAAACTTTTGGCAAGCATACAGCTAGCCAGGTTGGAGCAGAGGTAAGGATGATCGAAACATGCGAAAGCGCGTCCGATCCATCAGCTCTGCCGCGTACCCATCCTCGCGGCTTCCATGCCCGGGTGTGAAGGGGGCTTGGTTTAGCTTCGCTGTCTGGACGGCCTCACCAGCCTTGCCCAGCCGCATTTCGGCAGGCCACACCCGATTATTATGCCGGACTTACCATTTTAGCTGAACACCCGCTGTCGGAGCTTAGGGAAATGATCAAGGCAGGTATCGTTGGCGGAACCGGATACACCGGAGTGGAGTTGCTGAGGCTGTTGGCTTTGCATCCTGGCGTGGCGGTGCATGCGGTCACGTCGCGTTCCGATGCAGGTAAACGCGTCGATGCTGTTTACCCTAATCTGCGCGGTCACATCGACAAGGTTTTTGTCGAGCCGGAGTTGAATAGCCTCAGCGAATGCGGGGTGGTGTTTTTTGCCACGCCCAACGGAACCGCGATGCGCATGGCGCAAGCCTTACTCGATAAGGGCATCAAAATCATCGACCTGGCGGCGGATTTCCGGCTTAAAGACGGCGCGGTTTGGGAAAAATGGTATGGAGAGCCGCATGCCTGCCCTTGTTTGCTGTCGGAAGCGGTCTACGGTTTACCGGAAGCGCAGCGTAGCGCGGTCCGCAACGCCCGTCTGCTGGCAAATCCGGGCTGTTATCCGACCTCGGTGCAATTGGCATTGCTGCCGCTGATCGAGGCAAAGGCCATTCATCTGGACAATCTGGTGGCCGATGTCAAATCGGGGGCCAGCGGGGCAGGGCGCAAAGCCGAGTTGTCACTGCTGATGAGCGAAAGCGGCGAAAGTTTCAAGGCCTACGCGGTTGATGGGCATCGGCATCTGCCTGAAATTGAGCAGGAATTGACGCAGGCCGCCGGCATGCCTGTCGGTTTGACCTTCGTGCCGCATCTGCTGCCGATGATACGCGGTATCCATGCGACGGTTTATGCGCGCGTGAAGGACGATACGCTCGATTTTCAGCAACTTTTCGAAACGCGTTATCGCGACGAAGTTTTTGTCGATGTGCTGCCGGCAGGCTCGCATCCGGATACGCGCAATGTGCGCGGTTCCAATCGCTGTCAACTCGCGATACATCGACCGCAGCAAGGCAATGCCCTGGTTATCCTGTCAGTCATCGACAATCTGGTTAAAGGCGCGGCGGGACAGGCTGTGCAGAATATGAATCTGATGTTCGGATTGCCGGAAACCCAAGGGCTGGAAGCGATAGGCTTGTATCCGTAATTATCAATAATTACCTTTATTATCACCAAAATCAATATTCTTATGGATAAAGCGGCTCAGGGTATCGCAACGCAACTGACCACAATCCGCGATTACATCCGTTGGGCGGCCAGCCGTTTCAACGAGGCAGGCCTTTTTTTCGGACACGGCACAGCAACGGCCACGGATGAGGCGGCGATGCTGGTGCTGCACGCGATTCATCAACCTAATGATTTGCCGGCAGGTTACTTTAATTGCGTCCTGGATTTATCCGAACGCGCTGCGATTCTGGCTTTGGTGGCTCGCCGTATCAATGAGCGCAAGCCCGCCAGTTATGTGACGCAACAGGCCTGGTTCGCCGGATTGCCGTTCTATGTCGATGAGCGTGTGCTGGTGCCGCGCTCGCCCTTTGCCGAGTTGATAGAGCAGCGCTTCGAGCCCTGGCTGGCCGATCCCGATGCGGTAACAGACGTACTGGATTTGTGCACCGGCAGCGGCTGTATCGCCATCGCCACGGCTTTCGCCTTTCCCGATGCCAAAATCGATGCGGTCGATATTTCACCGGATGCGCTGGCGGTTGCGCGCATCAATGTCGATCGTCATGATCTGGCCGATCGCGTCAATCTGTTGCAGTCCGATTTGTATGGCGCACTGGCCGACAAAAAATATGACCTGATCGTGAGCAATCCCCCTTATGTCAGCCAGGCCGAATGGGCCGCGCTGCCGCCGGAATATCATGCGGAACCGCGTATTGGTCTGGAATCGGGAGAAAGCGGTTTGGATTGCGTGAACGGAATATTGGCTCGCGCGAAAGCGCATTTGAAACCGGGCGGACTGCTGATCGTAGAGGTCGGCAACAGCGCTGAGGCGCTGGAAGCGGCTTATCCGCAACTGCCGTTTTGCTGGATAGAATTCGAGCGGGGAGGCGATGGCGTGTTTGTGCTTTCTTACGACCAGCTTTAAGTAAAATGCAGTCAGGTTGATTCATGTCGGGAAACAGCATCGGTAAACTTTTTTGTGTGACCACCTTTGGCGAAAGCCACGGGCCGGCGCTCGGCTGTATTGTTGACGGTTGCCCGCCGGGGCTGGAACTGAGCGTAGCGGATTTGCAGCGCGATCTTGACCAGCGCAAACCGGGAACCTCTCGTCATACCACGCAACGGCGCGAGGCGGATGAGGTCAAAATTTTGTCCGGCGTCTTCGAAGGCAAGACTACCGGTACTCCGATAGGCCTGCTGATAGAAAATACCGATCAGCGTTCGCGCGATTACAGCGATATTGCGGAAACATTCCGTCCGGCGCATGCCGATTACACTTACCATATGAAATACGGTTTGCGCGATTATCGGGGCGGGGGGCGTTCCTCGGCGCGCGAAACCGCGATGCGCGTGGCGGCGGGCGGCATTGCCAAAAAATATCTCAAGGAGTGTCTTGGCATGGAAGTCAGGGGCTATCTTGCGCAGTTGGGGCCGATAAAGGTCAGGCGTTTGTGCTGGGATGAAATTGACAACAACGCTTTTTTCTGCCCTGACCCCGATATAGTGCCGGAACTGGAAGCTTATATGGATGCGCTGCGCAAAGAGGGCGACTCGGTCGGCGCGCGCATTAATGTCGTTGCAACCGGAGTTCCACCCGGGTTGGGCGAACCGGTTTTCGATCGGCTCGATGCCGATCTCGCGCATGCATTGATGAGCATCAATGCGGTGAAAGGCGTTGAAATCGGCGACGGCTTTGCCTGTATCGAAGCCAAGGGTTCCTGTTTTCGCGATGAAATCACCCCTCAAGGATTTTTGAGCAATCATGCGGGCGGCATACTGGGGGGGATTTCTTCCGGTCAGTCCATCGTCGCCGGTATTGCATTGAAGCCCACTTCCAGTTTGCGTCTGCCGGGGCGTTCGATCAATGTGCGCGGGGAGCCGGTCAACGTAGTCACCACCGGCCGTCACGATCCCTGCGTCGGCATCCGCGCCACGCCTATTGCCGAAGCGATGACGGCTATTGTGCTGCTTGATCATTTATTGCGGCATCGCGCGCAGAATCAGCATGTGCACACCAGCCTGCAGCCCGTTCCCGCCGAATTATAGAACCAGTTATTGACCGTCCGCGGGCGGGATTGCCGTAAAAGGCCAACAAACGGTATATGACGAAATCCCTTTCAGTTCCTTATTGGCGGCTCTCCGGATACTACTTTTCCTATTTCGCGGCCTTGGGTGCATTTATGCCCTATTGGTCGATGTATCTCAAGGATAAAGGTTTTACATCCTCGCAGATAGGCCAGCTCATGGCCATACTGGCGTTGACCAAGCTGCTGTCGCCCAATCTCTGGGGGTGGCTGGCCGATCACAGCAGGCGCCACGCGCTGCTGGTGCGCATCAGCTCGCTGATGACCGCCATGCTTTTTTTTCCTGTCGACCGTATGGACAGTTTTGCGCAGATGGCTGGGTTGCTGGTTGCGATCGGTCTGTTCTGGAATGCGCCGTTGCCGTTATTCGAATCGGTTACGCTTGGCTATCTGCCGCACGATTCGCATCGCTACAGCCGTATTCGTCTGTGGGGGTCGGTAGGATTTCTTATCGCCGTGCTGTTTTTCGGCTGGGCGCTGAACAACGGGTTGGCTATTGCCTGTTTGCCGCAGGCGGTCTGGCTTTTGTTGCTGTGGATGTCGATCATTAGTTTGACGATTAACGAACCGCCGGTCCGGCATACGCCACAAGTTCATTCTTCGGTTTGGGCGGTACTCAAGCGGCCTGAAGTGGCTGCGGCGTTTGTTGTTTTTATGCTGGTGCAGGTGATGCATGGCCCGCATTATGTCTTTTTTTCCATTTACCTGGAGCAAAACGGCTACGATAACGACCGGATCGGTCAATTGTGGGCGCTGGGCGTGCTGGCTGAAGTCCTGTTGTTCGCTTTTGCGGGCGGGTTGCTGCGCCGCTTCAGCATCAGGCATTTGTTGCTTCTTGCGTTGACTCTCGGTATCGTGCGCTGGATGATCACCGGATGGATGGTCCGGCATGCATACTGGATTATCATCGCGCAAACACTGCACGCCGCAACATTCACCGCCACCCATATAGTCTCCATGAGTCTGATACACCGGTATTTTTCCGGACAGCATCAAGCCAAGGGACAAACGCTCTATTCCAGCTTGTCCTACGGCCTGGGCGGCATGCTGGGCAGCTTTATTGCCGGCGAGCTGTGGGAACGGACGGGGCCTGAGAGCATTTACCTGTTTTCGGCGGCGGTCAGCCTCCTGGCCTTACTTATAACCTGGGGCTGGCTGGATAGAGACCGGCCGGCAGTGTCGGCATAGCGGTTGTGGGAAGAGGGTAAACCCGTTCTCTTTGCGATACAATCATTCGGAGTTCTATTGCCGTGAGGGAGATCATGTGTTTGAAATAATTCGTGCCGGTGGATGGGTCATGTGGCCGATCCTGCTATGTTCCATGCTGGCGATGGCGATTATCATCGAGCGTTTTTGGGCCTTGCGGACCGGCGTTATCATGCCGGCGCACCTGATACCTGAAATCTGGAAGCTGCATCGCGAAGATGCGCTGGACGAAGCGCGCATACGCCAGATAGGACTGGATTCGCCGCTGGGCGCCATTCTGGCGGCAGGACTCGGCAATCATCGCTTTGGCCGTGAAATCATGAAAGAAAGCCTCGAACAGGCCGGCCGTTCGGTAATTCACGACCTCGGGCGCTACCTGGATACCTTGGGTACTATCGCCAGCGTCTCGCCTTATCTGGGCTTATTGGGCAGCGTGCTTGGCATGATCAAGGTGTTTTCCCTGTTCTCGGTGGAAAACGGCATTACCAATCCGGCGCATCTGGCGGGCGGTATTTCGGAGATCCTGGTTGCGACCGCATCGGGTTTGGCGCTGGCGATTCCCAGTTTGATGTTTTACCGCTACTTCCGCGCGCGCATAGACAGTTTGTCCATCCGCATGGAAGTGGAGTGCCTGCGCCTGGTCGAATTGATACACGGCGAACGAGCGGAATAGGTGCTTGATGAATTTCAGACCACAACGAGGCGAGCGGCTGGAACTCAATCTGATTCCGATGATCGACGTATTGATCGTGCTGCTGATTTTTCTGGTGCTGACCACGACTTTCGCGCGTGAAACCGCGTTGACCATCAATCTACCGAAAGCGGTGAGCGGCAATAACGCGCCGCAGGCTCCGGCCATCGAACTGGTAATCGACGCCGACGGTCACTATGCCGTGAATAAAAAGCGCCTGGAGCGTGATGAGCTGGACGCGATCAAGCAAGCTCTGCAGGACGCCGGGGCTCAGGAAAACTCGGTATTGACGATTTCAGCGGATCGCAATGCCCGTCATCAGGGTTTGATAACCGCGCTCGATGCGGCCAGCGTGTTGGGTTTGACGCATATCAGCATAGCCGCCGAAGCCGAGCGTCATGAAAAACCGGCTAAATAACTGGCTGCAGCGCATCTGGTACCAGCGTACTTCGCCCCCGGTGCTGCTGCGGCCATTGTCGCATCTGTTCCGGCATATTGTTCTGAAGCGCAGGGCTTGGTATGGCGCGCACCCGGAAGCCGCCCGGCGTTTACCTGTGCCCGTGATCGTGATCGGAAATTTGAGCGTAGGCGGCACCGGCAAAACTCCTTTGGTGATCTGGATGGCGCGATTTCTGACCCAGGCCGGATACCGGCCCGGCATAGTCAGCCGCGGCTATGGCGTGCGTTTGCGGCAGCCTTTACTGGTGACCGCGGAATTCGATCCCGCGCAGGCGGGCGACGAACCGGTGTTGATAGCTCAAAAAACAGCCTGTCCGGTCTCTGTCTTCCCCGATCGCGCGCGCGCCGCCGATGTTTTGCTCGCCGCCGGCTGCGACCTGATTATTTCCGACGACGGCATGCAGCATTACCGTATGGCTCGGGATATCGAAATTGCGCTGATAGACGGCGACAGGCGGCTGGGCAACGGCGCCTGTTTGCCCGGCGGCCCGTTGCGTGAGCCGGTAGAGCGTCTGGACAGTGTCGATTTTGTGGTATGCAATGGCGGTCAGGCGCAGCCCGGAGAATACCCTATGCTTGTGACCGGCTCAACGGCGGTTAATCTCGCCAATGAGACGGTGACCAGGCCGCTTGCAGCGTTTCAAGGCGAAAAACTGCTGGCGCTGGCGGCGATAGGCAATCCGCAACGCTTCTTCAACAGCCTGCAGGAAACCGGGTTGACGTTTGCAGCAAAGGTGCTGCCGGATCATCATGCCTTTGTTGCAAGCGATGTGGAGCAGGAAAACGGCATTACGGTTTTGATGACGGAAAAAGATGCGGTGAAATGCAGAAAGTTTAATTCTTCTGCATTGTGGTATGTACCGGTGGAGGCGGAGTTGCCGATTGCGTTTGGCGACAGGGTTTTGGATAGTTTAAAAAAAATTACAAAGGTGAAACAGAATGGATAGAAAACTGCTGGATATACTGGTATGCCCGGTTTGCAAGAGCCCGTTGCTTTACCGCAAGGAACATCAAGAGCTGGTCTGCAAGGCCGACCGCCTTGCCTACCCGATCCAGGATGGTATTCCGGTGATGCTCGAAAGCGAGGCGCGGCGTTTGAGTCTGGAAGAGATTGATGAATTGAATAAGGGCTTAGCGGAAACGGCAGGTGCATGAAGCGTGATTTCAAAATTGTGATTCCGGCGCGCATGGGGTCCAGTCGCTTGCCGGGCAAACCGATGCGTTTGCTGGCAGGCCAGCCGATGATCGCGCATGTCTGCGACCGGGCGCTGGAGTCGGGTGCATCCGAAGTCGTGGTCGCCACCGACGACGAGCGTATACTGCAAGTAGCGGAAAGCCGGGGCGTGGCGGCGCTGATGACGCGAGAAGATCACGCCAGCGGCACCGAACGCATAGCCGAAGTGATAGAACGGCTGGGTTGGGCGGACCACGAAATTGTTGTTAATCTGCAAGGCGACGAACCTTTGATGCGTCCGCAACTACTGGGACAGCTGGCGACGGCGCTGGCGCCCGATTGCGGATGCGAAATGGCGACTCTGGCCGCGCCGCTGGATACTGCCGATGTATTCAACCCGCATGCGGTCAAGGTTGTGCTTGATGGCAAAGGCCACGCGCTCTACTTCAGCCGCGCGCCGATACCGTGGGACCGCGAAGCTTTCGCCGACGAACAAAACCGGGTGGTGCAAGGCAGGCATTTTCTGCGTCATGTCGGAACCTATGCCTATACCGCCGGGTTTATCCGCCGCTATGTCGAGTTTCCAGCTTCGGAGCTGGAGTCGATCGAATGTCTGGAGCAATTGCGCGTGCTGTGGATGGGGGAGCGTATCAAGGTATTACGCATAGACCAGCCACCGGAGGCGAGTGTCGATACCGAAGCCGATCTGATACGTGTCAATGCATTGATGGAGCAGATTGAAACGGTGTGAGCGTTTAAGAATATAGATCGCATTACCCGGAACTCTAGTAATTGCGGGCGATGCACCGGATGTTTTGTCGTGCGGCGACTATTCAGCTCATTTGAGCCTGCTGCGGAAAGCGAATTATTAACAATATGATTTTCGAATGAAGCAACGTTGTAGGAGCGGGCTTTAGCCCGCGATCGGCCCTTTTCGCGGGCTAAAGCCCGCCCCTACAGTATGCAACGGTGACCGAACAGTTACGTCGCGCGAAGCGAGACAGGTTTAAAAATCGATTCTTCCTTGTATCATGCCGGTCTGACTTGAAAACTGATCCTTGATTTCGGCAAAATAATTAAGCAGAACACTGGGCTTGATTTCTTCAGTTTCGGCAAAATTCAACCGTGTGCCTACGCCAAGCAAGCCGCTGTCGCGCCCTGGACCGATACCGGGTACGGTAAATGTCAGCGCGTCGCCCGCGGCGGCAAAGCTCGCAGTCGTATAGGTGTTGGTGTTGGCAAATTCGTGCGACCACAGCGCGCTGAATTCGATAGCTCCTTCGATGACGCCTTCCGATCCAAGCACCGTACCTTCATACAGCGGCACGACGGCCTTTCCACCCAAACCGGAGCGTGCGGAGTTCATGAACGTCGAATTGACCTGCAATGCGGCGCTGCCTCCCGATTCGGTGTAGGTGCCCTGATTGACACGGGTATAGGCAAAATAGGCCACGGGGATGAGCGTCGCATAGTCGGTTTGAAACGGGATTCCGCTATCCACGCGCGCGGAATATTGCATAGCATTGCTGCTCGAATTCAGGCCCTGAGTCAAGACGGTGCGGTTGCCGCTAACCTGATTGCCGCCTACGCCGACCATGCCGGTCAAATAGGCGATGCCCGGTTTCCATGAGGAATAAATAAACCCTTGATTGGTGCCGATGCTGGTGGAGTTTCCTGCATTGGCGCCGGACGCGCCGATGCTGGCGTGCGAGGTGCTGAACATCGCGCCCAGCAGCCACTCGTCATCCTCGCCCAGATGGGTGTCAAAGCCGACCGCAAAGCCGTTGCTGTAACCCTGATAGCCATCGACGCCCTGGCGCGTACCTTGATTCTGGTGGAATGTCACGCCTTCAAGCCAGAAGCCCGGCGTTATACCCAGGGTGCGATAGGCCTCACTGCCATGATTGACCGGATTATAATCCGCCCCCATAAAGCCGGCCATATGTCCTTCGGACAAATGGTTATCAAGGATGCGCATCAGGTTGTTACTGACGTTGAAAATGGTCTGCTTCGTCGCGTTATTGATTTCCGGACGCAGTTGCTCGCCTGCAGCCAGCGCGGAAGCGTCCGATGTCAAGGCCTGAACCTGATTACCCAGGGTTAACAGCCCGTTATTGCTGCCGGAATACCCCATCAAGGCATTCAAGCTGTTGGCCGCGCCGCTGGTAATGCCGGATAAGGTATAAGCATCGCGAACGCTCGCGCCCAGTACCAGGTTGCCGTTGGTATTAAGCGCCGGCGTCCACGACAGCATGGCGGTATCGGCGCCGGAAGCCAGTTGCGATATATTGGACGCGTTCAGGATGTTGCCGCCCAGCCTGTTGGCAATCTCGAACCAGGTATTGTCCTTGACGATGACATTGGATTGAATGAGCGGCTGGAACGCAATGTTGCCGGTGCCGGCCGAGCCGCTGATGGTTAGCGTTCCCTGTATCGCCGTTGCGGTGCTGGGCGCATTGAGCGTGGAACCGGCTGCGCTTGCGCTATTGGTTATGCCGGTTCCGATCGTAATCTGACTGGCGGTCGTGGTGTTGGCGATATTGACGTTGCCCGTCAAAGTCCCGCTGTTGCCGAGATTGAATATCCGGCTGCCGACAAAATAAGCCAGGACATTGGTGGATTGGGCGCATGATGCGTCGCCGGTGTTGCTGCCGATTGCCGGACACGCCTGATTGGTGTTGGTGCTTGTGACCGATGTCCCCGCGCTGAGCCAGGTGCCCGCCTGCGTACCGGATATGCCCACGGCAAAAGATCCGAGGCTCGGGCTCTGATCAACGCTGATATTGCCGTTCAATGTGCCGGTGTTGGTAATTTGATGCGAACCGGAACCCAGGTACAGGTTGCCGTTGATCGTCCCGCTGTTATTGATGATACTGTCGCGTGGTCCGGAATTGGTACCCGAGTTGGCGACCGGCAGCGGACCGCCGCTTGCCAGCGCCGCCGCCATGGTCAGCGGGTTGCCGTCCAGCATCAGGATATCGCCCTTGATGACGCCGCTGTTGGTCAAGGTGGTTTGCGAGTCAGCAGTAACATTGATGTAGTTTTGGCCGCCGCTGCTGTAAACGCTATAGATCGGCGTATCCGGGTTGCTTCCCGTTACTGTCTGGAATTCCGCGCCACCGAAGTTGCCAATGGCCCAGTGTCCGGCATACAGCGCGTCGCTCGCGGCCCAATTGGTGTTGCCTATAAAACCCGAGTTGACAATGGTCTGATCGCCTGCGCGCCCGTAGATGGCCGCGGCAAAGTTTCCCTGTGCGCTAATCGTTCCGGTATTGGTCAGCACCAGCGTATTGGTATTGTCGTCGGTGTAAACCGCGGAAATCGGGTTCAGCGTTGCGCCGTTGTAGGTGGCGGTGTTTACGCCGCTGCTGACCGTGTTGCGCAATAATGAAGAATTTACGCCGCTGAAAAAGGTTTGGCTGGCGCTGATAGTGCCGGTGTTGTTGAACGTAAATTGATTGACTTGACCGTCGGAAATCACCGACTGCAGTCTGTTGGCGATGCTGTTGGTGCTCAGGTTGATGGTGCCTGAATTATTGAGTACCCAGTTATTGGCGGCCGGGTTTTCGGTATTCGGATAATTGGCGCCGATGATGCCCTTGTCGAACAAATTGGTCGTAGTGGGATTGATAAACTGAAAGTTGCCGTTGTTGTTTACGGTCACTGTGGGCGGGTTCGGATTGAAATTGGTTGCCGAGTAGGGCGAAGCCGCTGCTGCGTCGTAAACGCTGACGGCTTTGCCGGCGTCGGTGCTGCTGCTCGGTTGTATCGTGCCGGTGCAGGTGGTGGTTAAACCGTCGGAGCTGGCCGTACAGGCGGCATGGGCTACAGGAGACAGCAACAGTAAAGCGATGGATGAGCCTAGTCCTCCCATTACAGTCAACGGTGAGCGGTATGTGTGTTTCATTTCTCGAATCTCTGTAATTACACGGGTTTTGATACCCTGGTTATTGTGTTTATGGCTTGTCAGACGCTACATAGAACACCGAGTACGAAAGCGGTTTGCCATGTAGTGCGCCGCCAAACAGGCAAACGCCTCCCTTGCACACACTATCGAATCCGGTGCGATCCCTATTCAGCGCTACGCCCTTTTTTAAAGCGTAGCGACTGGAAAAGTCAGCTTAATTCCAGTGTACGCGGATGCCTCCGTAACCGGTGGCGGGCGCGCCCGGCCCCATGAATGTGGTCGATTGGTTATTTAGATAAACGTTCTGTCCCAATTGTCCGAATGAGGCATAGTGCTGATCGAAAATGTTGCGTCCCATTGCAAACAGCTCGATATTCTTGGTGATCAGATAACGCGTATTGAGGTTAACCACGGTATAGCTCGGAATTTGCGGATAAATATTCTGGTCGTCGCCGCGCGCATACTGGCTGGAAACGTATTGCAAGTCGCCGCCGAAGAACCAGTTGTGGAGTATTTCGTATTCGGTTCCGAATTTGACGGTGTTTTGCGGAATACTGGGTATCCGGTTGCCGGGCGTAACCGTTTCGGAACCCAGCGCATTACTGAGCACCGCCGTGGTTTGATAGGTCGCGTCGACAAAACCGTAGCTCAGATACCAGTTCAGCGTATCCAGCACCAGGCCGCTCAGGCCCATCTCCGCGCCCTGGCGTTGCGTGGCGCCGACATTCTGGAAATAGCCGACGGTAGTACCGCCCGGACTGTTCAAGTAGAGAATATCGTTGGTATTGCGTGTCTGATACAGCGCGAAGTTCCATTTGAGCGCTTCGTCGAATTTACCGCGCGCTCCCACTTCCAGCGTATGCGAAACCACGGCCTGCAGCGGCGGATCGGAAACAAAGGCGTTCGGCAGGGAGCAAGGCGCGTTGGGGTCGGCGCAGCTAAGCTCTACGGCTGTCGGCGCGCGAAAGCCTTCGTTGTAATTGAAGTAGGCGGTAAATTCCTTGAGCGGCGTATCCAGCGATAGTGCATCGAATGGATTCAGGGTAATGCCGGCCGACGGGTTTACCCTCGCGTAGACGTTGTTGCCGTTCAACGCCGTGCCCAGTTGATCGTTGGTTTGCACCTGCGCTTGCATCCAGTTCATGGCGGCGTTGGCGTGCAGCCAGTCGAAGATCGAAAAAGTGTCGGTGGCGAACACATTGGAATAGGCGTTCTTCCCTTTAATCATCACGCTGGTGTTCAACGGACTGACGGCATTTTCATACAGCGTCGAGGTAAATACGGCATCCTGGGAGGCAAGAGAGAAGTTGGTGTAGCCGTAGTTGTACCCCCCGCCTACTACCAGCTGGTTTTCGCGGTCGGCGATTTTATAGTTCGAAGTCAGCTGCAGATTGACGCCGACGCCGTTGGTTTTCGTATTGGTATTGGCAAGCGATCCGGGAATGATGGGGTTGCCGTCAGCGTCCAGGCATTGGGTGCCGCTGACCCAGGTGGCGCAGTTCTGGTTGGTGTTGCTGTTCACCGTGTTGCTGGTCATGTTGCGGTCATACACGTTGCCGGTCAACTGCAGCTCGTCCGTTATTTTGTGGCTACCCTTCAGGTTGGCGAAATACATGGTATTCTGCGTCGTATCCGGCGCGGTATAGATCGACGTCCAGCTCTGCTGCAGCATGTTTTGCGGTGTGGGACCGACGCCTTGCATATTGTTGTCGGCAAAGGTAAACGACAGGTCCAGGTCGGTACGCTCGTCCTCCCAGCCGACTTTCGAAAATACCTGGTTCACGCCGGTGGGCGAGTAAGGGCGCCAGCCGCTGTCGTCGAAGATATTACCTGAAAAGTACCAGTCGAAATTGCCATGCGAGCCGCCGATTTCGGCTTGATAAGCCTGGCGTCCGTAAGAGCCGCCATAGGCTTGGGCGTGAAAGCCGGGATGACTGAAACCGCTTTTGGTTCTGATCGACAATGCGCCGCCGAGAGTATTCAAACCGAACAATGGATTGGATCCGGGCATCATCTCCATGCTGGCGATCGCCATTTGCGGAATCAAATCCCAGTTGACGGTGTCGCCAAAGGCTTCGTTGATGCGCACGCCGTCCTGATAAGCCGATATGCCGATCGGGGTACCCAGTAACGGCGATGCTTCGAAGCCGCGATAGGTCAGGTTGGGTTGGTACGGGTTATTCTGAACATCGTTGATATTGACGTTTTCCAGGCGGCGGTTCATGAAGTCCGGCAGGTCGAAAGCTTCGTGACGATGAATTTCCTCGTCTTCTGCGGTCTGCACGTTGCCCGAAATCTTTTTCTGATCCAGGCCGGTAGTTCCCAACGGAGTGTTGCCGACGACTTCGACTTCGGGCAGTTCGAAGGCATCAACCGGATGCGTTGCCGCCACGGACCGAGGCTTTTCATTAATGTTCGGTCCGGGCGCCAGACTTTCCGTTTGTGCCGGTGTAGTGTTTTCGGTCTGCCCGGCATTATTCGCAGTAGTTGCATTTTCCGCGACAGTTGCAGTTTTTGCGGGCGCCGTGCTCGGAGCTGTTTTTTCAACTGGCGGATTCGCGGGTTGATCAGAATTTGAAAACCAGCGGTTGAATAGCGGAACGGGCTTTTTCGGGGGAGCCGTTGAAGTGCTCTCTGCCGCGTGCAGCGGCGCGACTATCAGATAAAGCGGTAAAGCCGTCAGCAAAGGCCGTAACGGAAATATGGGAATACGCATGAAAATACCGTGCCTGTTAAAAAATGTTACATAAGCCGTATTTTCAATGGAAAGCGTATTTATCTCCTATAGGAAAAATTCCTGAATTTCACCCGTCCGTTTTTTGTGCAGACTTGATATTCGCAGCGGCTTTTCGAATGATTGCGACGCTGGTGATTGAGTATTGCAGTAGGGGCATGGCATTTGAGCGGCAAACTCAATCGGGTTGACGCCGGGAGGTGTAAGCCGCCCCGGCGCCGGTTTTACCTGCGTCGGGGCGTCAAGCCTGTTTTTGGCAACAGGCACGGTCCTCGGTGGAGCCAAGCACGAATTGTTTAATATTTTCCTTAACCGGGCCATAGTGCTGGAAACGCGAATCGTAAACGTTGCCCGACTCCAGGTAGCCATTCGTCGCCTCCAGCAGCGCTTCCACGGAGTCGTTGCGGGCATCGTCCATGGCCTCCGAAAGATGCTTTTTCAGCCAGGTGTTTACACGCTCTGCAGGGCGAAGTATCGGAGCGCGCGCCAGATAGTTGGGCGCTTCGCCAAAGGCTTTGTTCAAATCGAACTGCAGGCGCAGATAGCGGTTGGATTTAAATCCTCCGAGCAGATTAAGGCAGATATTGCCTTGCACTTCCGCCTGGCCTTCCATGAATACGTCGGAGATATGCAAGCCCCACTGCACGAGGCCCCATCCTTTTATTTCATTGAACTCCATTGGATTTTTGTTTTGCCCAGTGCCGATGGAAAGCAGCTGGATGTTCTCCAGTTTATGACCGAGTTCGATAGCGCGCGAAATTGCGCACAGCGCCGGATTATTCGCCGTCACGCCGCCGTCGACATGCGGGAAGCTCCATTCTTCGCCGTTTGCTTCCGTATTGGTGAATTCGCAAGGAGGAAAAAACGTCGGCGCGGAAGCGGAGGACAAGCATATTTTCCAGAGCGGCTGTTCGAGATACCATTTTTTCTTGTCGCTGGGACGATAGTTGGTGAAAACAGTGGTATTACGGTATTTGGTATCGAAAGCGGGGATCACCAGTATCGGGTTCGGCACCGCCTGTTCGGGACTTTCCCTGCCCACGTCCCTCAGTTTGATGTATTCGCCGCCTTTCTTGAATTTTTCAAGACCTTGAATAACGCCGATCAAACCTTCATTGGAAAACTTGGGCGCCGACGGGCCATTTTGCAGCAGCAGCTTCCAGCGTCGGGGGTCCATCAGCTTCTGGTAGGGAAATATCTTTGTGCCTTCGTTCTGGTAAATGTCGACCAATGTTGAAGGACTATAGCCGACAGCTACGGCTGCTGCGATCAGAGAGCCGGTGGACGTGCCGGCGATCATATCGAAATACTCGGTCAAAGACTGTCCGTTGCACTGTTCCCGGATCGCTTTTTCCACTTCCTGCAGGATGCGTGCGGAAATAACGCCGCGTATGCCGCCGCCATCCAGGCTCAATATTCTGAAAGGACGTTTTGTTGCGAGTTCGGTTTCGTTCATGGTTTTCCTCCGTTGACGCTAGTGTTTGCTGAGAATGTTTTGAGTCGATACGTTTGATAATGCGGATATAGGCCGTTACTTCCAGGATTTGGAGCAACGTCCGTAGTTTATAGCATAGGTATATGAAAATGCGCAGCGTCAGGCAACCCACTGGAATGAAAGGGCTCGGATAGGTTATCCTTGCACGTCAATTTTGATACGGTAGACAGCTGTTTTTTTCATGATCTCTATTTTGATACTCACTAAAAACGAAGAGCACGATTTGCCGGGGTGTTTGCAAAGCGTATCCTGGTCGGACGATATTCATGTGTTCGATTCACATAGCAGCGACGATACCGTTGCAATTGCTGCCCGCGCGGGAGCGCACGTCACGCAACGCGATTACGACAATCATCTGCCGTTCGGCGGTCATGAAGGCGAGCATCGTACCTGGGGGTTGCGTAATATTCCGTTCAAGTATCCGTGGATATTCGTAATTGACGCGGATGAGCGCATGACGCCCGAGCTCGCGGCGGAAGCCGGGGCAGCTGTCGCAAACGCCGGAGAACAAGTCGCTTTCAGTGTTCAACGCAGGGACTATCTCTTTAATACCTGGCTGAAACATGCGGTGCCGACGCCATTCAACATTCGTTTATTCAAGCCGGATCGCGTATGCTACGAGCGTTTTACCAATCCCGCGATCAAGGTTGACGGCGAAATTGGCGATCTTAAAGCTTATTTCAAACATTTCCCTTATAGCAAAGGCATGAGCCATTGGGTGAGCAAACACAATAACTACAGCACCCTGGAAGCCAGGCAGATTGTTGAAAACCACAAAACCGCAGTTCGTTTCAGCATTGTAGACGCTGTTTTCGCCAGAAACCGGAACGTGCGGCGCTTTAATCAAAAAGAACTGTATTACCGTCTTCCTTGCCGGCCGCTGGTTATGTTTTTCGGATTATATATCTTGAAAGGCGGATTTCTCGACGGCAGGGCCGGTCTGGTGTTTGTGCTGTTGCGCTCCATTTATGAGTATTTCATTGTGTTGAAGCAAAGAGAGCTGGAGGCCGGGTGACTTTTCCGGTCCCTGTCTAGTCAACGAGTTGGCGCCATGCCGTCAGACCCTGCCCCCGATTTGGGCTGGGGGAATGCGTTAAAAAATCGAATAGAACTCCGAGGTCAAGGCATCAAAATTTTGGTTCCGCTTTGCACTTCGATTCCCGTTTCTCTTACAGCCGACATAATGGAAGAGACGTCTGTTTCCACGTTAAATATACGTGCATTTGTCATTTCCACGCTGGCTTCAACCGTTTTGATATCGTTCTCGACGGCCTTGATGTCGTTCTGGGATGCTTTTATTTCGTTTTCAACGGTTTTGATATCGTTTTGCGCCGTTATGATGGCTACTTCAGCTGTTTTGATATCGTTTTGAACTGCTTTAATGTCGTTTTCCACGACCTTGAACTGGTTTGCCACGACTTCGTTCACATTTTCCTTAAAAGCCGTTTCACTCGATACGAACTTGAGTTTTCCGCCCAGATGCAGGTGAGTGGAATTGGCAATCCCTATTTCCAGCTTGGTGCTTAAAGATAGTTCCAGTATGGCGGCAATATGGGTGCTGGTTTTGCCGCCCAGGAAAACTTCGTTGTATAGCCCGCCGTAAAGCGCGGTATAAGCGCCTTCATATATTCCCGTGGTAGCTCCGGTCACATTGGTCGTCGATGCGCCCAAGGTATTGGAGATCGAAGAACCCGAGTTATTGGAAAGCGAGTTATTGCAAGTGTAGCTGAAGCTCCCGATGGTTTCGATGTGCAGGCCGTTTGCAGTGGGGGAGCGGGCGCCCAGGCTCATTCGGGTGTTCGCTGTCGGCGAAAACAGATGTATGCCTTGCTGTCCTTCGATATCGTGGAATTCGAGACTGTTTTGCCCGGCGGTTTGCAAGATCGCCCGCGTCTGGTTTTCGTTGTTGACGACGCTGGGCGTTGCCGAGTTGGTCACTGCGCCGATGATGACTGGCTTGTCGGGGTTGCCGTCGTGGAACGACAGCAAGACCTCGGTTCCTTTATGCAGAGGGAAATGCATGCCGTGAGTCGCGCCGGTGTCGTCTACTCCCGCGTAGGGAGTCGCCATACGTATCTGCGCTGAAGCTTTGGCCGCATTTTTTTCCGTCAGATCATACGGCAGCTGTACTTTATACTCTCCGTTTTCATTCAGTTCCGCGTATTTGCCGCTGCCTTCGGCGTCGATGAAGGCGTGCAGCGTTCCGTCGATTTTTGGCCAGGGATGCCGATGCGCCGGTCTGAATTGAATATCCGACGGGATAGCAGAAAAGTCGGCGAGATAGAAGGTATCCGTCAGTTCGTTATCCGGCAGCTGAATACCCAGGCCATCGAGCAGCAGACCTGCCTGCGAACCCCGGTGCGCGATCCGGGTGAGCAAATAACGCTGATTGAAACTGGGGCGATAATGGTTCGACAAATTGAACAAATAGCCGCAGCGCAGTCCGGTTGATGTCGATTCTCCGCTGAACTGGCGTGCACGGCAAATCAGCGCTTCGGCTCTGATGTCGGCCAGTTGCTGCGCAAGTTCGTTGTTGTCGGCATACATGCCGTAATAGCGCACTTCTCCAACGCCTTGCGCATTGACGATGGAAGACGCCGAGATTTGCAGCGCGGCCTTCTGGTAAAAATAGTTGGTCACCGTCACCTGTTTCGGCAGCGGTTGCGAAAACAGCTTGAAACTGTGTACGCGCCGGAGCTTGCCTTCGACGCCTTCCGGCTCTCCGGCGGGAATATAAACCATGCCGATACTCTGTTCCGGATGATTGCGCAGGTGGTTGCCGAACACCACTTGTTCGCCTGTTTCAGAAGGCGCGAACCACCAGTAAACGCCCAGATACTCGCACCAGCGTGATAGAAAGACCAGGTAGTTTTCCTTGAACTGGCAGGTGAAGGGTTGCATGGGATAGCCCGCGGATTGCAGGAATGACAGGTTGTAGTCCTTGCGGCTGAGTCCTCCGGCCGCGAGCAGGGTTTCCAGAAGCTCTCTCATGGTTTTGTTCAGGTATACCTCGGTCAGATGAAAACTGCCGAGTTGCCAGAGCCTGGGTTCAAGCACCGCCCGATAAAAGGTCCATCCGCTAATCTGCTGCAATTGCTCGAAGGCGGTCACGAGTCCGCAATACACGGCGTGATTTGACTCGCGACCTGTTTCTTCTCCTTCGTTCAGTCGAAACACGGCTTGCCTGCCCAGCAGCTTCTGCTCGTCTATATCGTTGTCGGTGGATGCCAGTAAAAGTTCGAAGCGATACAGCTCGCCCAGGCCTTCCTCACCCTCGAAACGGACGATGCAAAAGGTGTTTTCCGCAAAGTTATCCGCTTTAAAAGTAAAGCGGATTTGAAAATTGGCTGATAATAAGGAGGCGTTCATTGAGTAGGGTCTTCCATTAGTGTTTACAAAAAACGGTGCTCGTGCGGTTCTCGATAAAAAAACTCACTTTCGGATTTTGAGGGAACCACTCCGGCGGGCAGGAAGCCACAGGCGGTGTCGAGCAAGTGTCCTGACGAGGAAAAGCGGCCAAAAACGGTCAATATCACGCCCGCCGGCAGGGGCGATAGCGGTTGCCGTTTACACAACTGGTCGAAGCCGTCACTCGTGCCGGGTTACGTTATCATCTTCAATTAACGACGGCTGCTGCGTGTAAAGCTACAGACTCGTTACCAGCGATGAAGTTCCTGAATGGCGCATATGCCGGAGCTTGGGCATCGACAAGTCCCAGGCGTTGTCGTAGCATGTGGCATCCCGGGTCTTGAGGTGATCGTTCGTCAGCAACTGGACGCTGCTGTGCGCATTTTGCCCCCGTCCATCCCGCAAGCTTTTACAACTTTTCCGCTTCACGTATGACTAAAACATCATCACGATCACACTTGCTGCGCGATGCTCTACGGCAACGCATACTCTTTCTGGACGGCGCGATGGGCACCATGATCCAGACCTACAAGCTGGAAGAAAAGGACTATCGCGGCGAGCGTTTTGCCGACTGGCCGCACGATCTGAAAGGCAACAACGATCTGTTGTCGTTGACGCGTCCGGAAATCATAGGCGCGATACATCGCGCCTATCTGGAAGCCGGCAGCGATATTCTCGAGACCAATACCTTCAACGCCACGCGGGTCGCGATGGCGGATTACGGCATGGAAGCGCTTGCCTATGAAATCAACGTCGCTTCGGCGCGTCTTGCGCGTCAGGCCGCCGACGAGATCGAAGCGAAAACGCCGCACAAGCCGCGTTTTGTTGCCGGAGTGCTCGGGCCGACCAATCGCACCGCCTCGATTTCGCCCGATGTCAACGATCCTGCTTATCGCAATGTGCTGTTTTCCGGTCTGGTGGATGCCTATTACGAATCGGCGCGCGGTCTGGTCGACGGTGGCGCAGATATCCTGTTGATCGAAACAATTTTCGATACCCTGAACGCCAAGGCGGCCATTTTTGCGGTCGAGCAGTTCTTCGAAGACCTGGGCTACACCATGCCGGTGATGATATCCGGCACCATTACCGATGCTTCCGGGCGCACTTTGTCGGGGCAGACCACGGAAGCCTTCTGGAACTCGCTGCGCCATGTGCGTCCGGTTTCATTCGGCCTGAACTGCGCCTTGGGCGCGAAGCAGTTGCGCCAGTATGTCGAGGAATTGTCGCGCATTGCCGATACCGGCGTGTCCGCGCATCCGAACGCCGGATTGCCCAACGAATTCGGTCAATATGACGAATCTCCGGCAGCGATGGCGAAGGAAATCGCCGATTGGGCCGAGCATGGCTTTCTGAACATCATCGGCGGTTGTTGCGGCACCACGCCAGCGCATATCAAGGCCATACATGACGCGGTGGAGCATTATCCGCCGCGCGTGATCCCGCTGATTGCGCCGCAATGCCGTCTGGCCGGTCTGGAGCCGTTCAACATCGGCGCGGAGTCGCTGTTTGTGAATATAGGCGAGCGCACCAACGTCACCGGTTCCGCGCTGTTCCGCCGCCTGATACGCGAGCAGCAGTACGAACAGGCGCTGGCGGTGGCGCGTCAACAGGTGGAGAACGGCGCGCAGGTCATCGACATCAACATGGATGAGGGTATGCTCGATTCCAGGGCCGCAATGGTACGATTTTTGAATCTGATCGCATCGGAGCCGGATATTGCGCGCGTGCCGGTCATGCTCGACTCGTCGAAGTGGGAAATACTCGAAGCCGGTTTGCAGTGCATACAAGGTAAGGGCATCGTCAATTCCATTTCGATGAAGGAGGGCGAAGAAAGTTTTCTGCGCCATGCGCGTCTGCTGCGCCGCTACGGCGCCGCTGTGATCGTAATGGCGTTCGACGAACAGGGACAGGCCGATACCGAAGCGCGCAAGATCGCCATCTGTCATCGCGCATATGCCCTGCTGACCGGTATCGGTTTTCCGGCGGAAGACATTATTTTCGATCCGAATATTTTCGCGGTCGCCACCGGCATAGAAGAGCACAATAACTACGGCCTGGATTTCATTAACGCCACGCGGCGGATCAAACAGTCGCTGCCGGGCGCGCGCGTGTCGGGCGGCGTTTCCAACGTGTCGTTTTCGTTTCGCGGCAACGATACAGTGCGCGAAGCCATACATGCGGTGTTTTTGTACCATGCCATTGCCGCCGGCATGGACATGGGCATCGTCAACGCAGGACAGCTCGGCATCTATGACGAAATTCCTGTGGAACTGCGCGATGCGGTCGAGGACGTGGTGCTGAATCGACGCGCCGACGCCACCGAGCGGCTGTTGAACATCGCCGAGCGTTATCGCGGCGACGGCGCTCAGGCGGAAAAGAAAGAGGATCTGGCCTGGCGGGCATGGTCGGTCGCGAAGCGTTTGGAACATGCGCTGGTAAAAGGCATAGACGAATACATTGAGCAGGATACCGAAGAGGCGCGCACCCAGGTTGAGCGTCCGCTGCATGTGATCGAAGGGCCGTTGATGGACGGCATGAACGTGGTCGGCGATCTGTTTGGCGCGGGCAGGATGTTTTTACCTCAGGTGGTCAAATCGGCGCGGGTGATGAAAAAATCGGTCGCTTATCTGATGCCGTTCATGGATGCGGAAAAACTGGCGGGCGGAAATCAAGGCAACTCCAGCAATGGTAAGGTGGTATTGGCCACCGTCAAGGGCGACGTGCACGACATAGGCAAGAATATCGTCGGCGTTGTGCTGCAATGCAACGGCTTCGAAGTAATCGATCTCGGCGTGATGGTGGCGGCGGAAAAAATTCTGCAGACTGCGCGCGAAGTTCAGGCCGATCTGATCGGCTTGAGCGGCCTGATCACGCCTTCGCTGGATGAAATGGTGCATGTCGCGCGCGAAATGGAACGCCAGGGTTTCAAGGTACCGCTGTTGATTGGCGGCGCAACTACTTCGCGTGCGCATACCGCTGTGAAGATCGACCCCAACTACTCGGGGCCGACGGTCTATGTCACCGATGCCTCTCGCGCCGTCGGGGTCGCCGGCAGTCTATTGAGCGAAGAGCTGAGCGACGACTATGTTGCATCGATCCGCAAGGAATACGAAGAGGTGCGTCAGCGTCACGCCGGACGCAAACAACAGGCGCCGATGCATGCGCTGGAAGCGGCGCGCAGCCTCGCGTTTCACAGTGATTGGGAGGATTACACGCCGCCGAAACCGGTTTTTCTCGGAACCCGGGTTTTTACCGGCTATTCGCTGGCTGAAATAGCGGAGTACATCGATTGGTCGCCGTTTTTCCATGCCTGGGAGCTGGCGGGCAGTTATCCGAAAATTCTGAACGACGCGGTCGTCGGCGAGCAGGCGCGCACGTTGTTTAACGACGCCCAGGCGATGCTGAAGCTGATCGTTGAACAGAACTGGCTGGAAGCGCGGGCGGTGATCGGCTTTTTCGCTGCTGCAACGCAAGGCGACGACATTGTGTTGTACAGCGACGAGTCGCGCTCTAAGGTACTGACCAGCCTGCATAATTTGCGACAACAGCATGTCAAGCCGCCGGGGCAGCCCAACTACTGCCTGTCGGATTTTATCGCGCCGTTGGGGCAGGGCATTCCCGATTATCTGGGCGCATTCGCAGTCACGACCGGTCACGGCATCGAAAGCAGGCTGGATGCATTTGCCGCCAGTCATGACGACTACAGCAGCATTCTGTTGAAAGCGCTGGCCGACCGTCTCGCCGAGGCGTTCGCGGAATTGCTGCACGCGCGCGTGCGCCGCGAATTCTGGGGCTATGCGCCGGAAGAGCAGCTTGGCAATAAAGCGTTGATAAACGAAGAGTATCGCGGGATTCGTCCGGCGCCCGGTTATCCGGCCTGTCCCGAGCATTCCGAGAAAGCGTCCCTGTTTTCACTGCTGGATGTGGAGGCCGCAGCCGGCATCAGCTTGACTGAAAATTACGCGATGTATCCGGCTTCTTCGGTAAGCGGCTGGTATTTTTCGCATCCGAGCGCACACTATTTCAATGTCGGCAAACTCGGGCGCGACCAGGTAGCCGATTATGCCGAGCGTAAAGCATGGTCGAAACAGGATGCGGAGCGCTGGCTTGCGCCCAATCTGGCGTATGAACCGGAATAGGGTCTCCGGTGCTTGCGCTTTATACCACCGCCGGTTGTCACCTGTGCGAACAGGCTGAAGCGTTGCTGCAGCAGGCGTCCGGCGAAAAGCTGCTGGTTTGGCAAAGTATCGAAATAGCCGAACAGGACGAGTTGCTTGAGCGTTACGGGGTGCGTATTCCCGTGCTGAGCGATAGCGCATCCGGAGATGAACTGGGCTGGCCTTTTAGTGATCAGGAACTGATTGGCTTTCTGGATAAGCGCATTGTGTAGGGGCGCGCTTTAGCGCGCGATTGGACTCGGGGCTTAATGCAACGAGCGCGGGCTGTTACCCGATCGGGTATTGATTGGTTTGAATTGTTAATTAGTAAAATACACCATGAGCGACGACTATCGTATTGAAAAAGACAGCATGGGCGGGCTGAAAGTGCCTGCCGATGCTCTGTATGCCGCGCAAACCCAGCGCGCCGTGGAAAATTTTCCGGTCAGCGGTATTCCTCTGCCCGCTGACTTCATCCATGCCGTTGCATTGATCAAGCGCTGTGCGGCTCAGGTCAATCAGGATCTTGGCCTGCTGGAGCCCGGTTTGGCTGCGGCGATAGCCGTCGCAGCCGATGAAATCCTGGCCGGTAAGCATGCCGGTCAGTTCCCGCTGGACGTATTCCAGACCGGCTCAGGCACCAGCACCAACATGAATGTCAACGAGGTGATTGCGACGCTGGCGTCGCGCGCCGGCGGCCTGCCGGTCAGCGCCAACGATCATGTCAACATGGGGCAGAGCAGCAACGACACCATTCCGAGCGCTATCCATGTCAGCGCCGCCATTGCCGCGCACCGGCAGTTGATTCCGGCGCTGCAGCATCTGCATTCGGTGTTGCAGGCGCGCGCCGCTGCATTGCGGTCTGTCGTTAAAACCGGGCGTACGCATTTGATGGATGCGATGCCGGTCAGTCTGGGGCAGGAGATTGATGGCTGGGCGACACAGATAGCCAATGCGATAGAACGCCTGCAGGCCAGTTTGCCGCGCATTTACCGTTTGGCGCAAGGTGGAACCGCCGTTGGAACCGGTATCAACGCCGATCCGCGTTTCGCCGCGCAGATCGCCCGCAAGCTCGCCGAAGCAACCGGCATTCCGTTCGAGCCGAACAGTAGTTTTTTTGAAAGCCTGAGCGCGCAGGATGCGGCTGTCGAGCTGTCGGGGCAGTGCCGCACGCTGGCTGTCGGTTTGATGAAAATCGCCAACGACCTGCGCTGGATGAATTCGGGGCCGCTTGCCGGCTTGGGAGAAATCGAGCTGGCGGCGCTGCAGCCCGGCTCCAGCATTATGCCGGGCAAGGTCAATCCGGTGATACCTGAAGCAGTCTGCATGGTCGCGGCGCAGGTAATGGGCAACGATGCCACCATCGCCATCGCCGGGCAGTCAGGCAATTTTCAGCTTAATGTCATGTTGCCGCTGATCGCTTACAACCTGTTGCAAAGCTTGAGCCTGTTGGCAAACGCTACGCGGCTGCTTGCGGACAAGGGCATCGCCGATTTCAAGGTCTGCGGGGACAAAATCGATCAGGCCCTGGCGCTGAATCCGATACTGGTAACCGCGCTGAATCCTATCATCGGTTATGCAAAAGCGGCTGAGATCGCCAAGGCCGCTTATAAAACCCGCCGGCCGGTGATTGATGTGGCCGTGGAACTGACCGATATTCCCAGAGATGAGCTCAAGCGGCTTATGGACCCCGTCAAGTTGACGGGCGGTGGAATACAGCGCGTTTGAAAGCCTTTCTGCAGCCAAGCCGCGGTTGTCGAAACTGGGCGGCTTGTTGCTGTTTTTAATGAGGAAAGCCGCTTTTTCCATCTGATGTACCACTCTTGTTGCGCTTGCAACTTCCCACCCCGTTTTTTCCTCGCGTCTTTGGTGCACCGGCACCACCCGGTTAATGGTTCATAGTGGTTCATTTCATCTCTTTTTCGAGGAAATCATCTAGCGCTGGAGCGTAAATCCATATAATAACAATCTCTTGTGTTTATGGTATGTTAGTTGCATTGTTTATATTCGACATCAAAATTGGTTTCTAAATCAGCAAAAATCCTAACAACAGCCACGGTGATTTCCATGAAAATAGTCAATGACAAAATTAAGCGCTTGGTGGATTTCTTTATCGAAAAAATCAAGAACATAGCTGATCTTTGAGGCGGATCTGAATTTTAGGAAATTGCTTTGACGCCCGACGGAAAAACTGATCGGGAAGCTGCGGCTTCGTAACGCAGACTGTAGAATCAAGGCTTGATTGATGCGAACGGCGTTTCAATCATTTTTCCGCTGGCTGACCATCGCTGCGGTGTTCATCACGCTTGTCCGGAGAACATGCGCCTTAAGCCGCTCTCGATCGAATCTCGCTCAACGCCTCGACTAGCCTGTCGACCTTGGCGGACGGGAACACTCCTTCCGGTCCAAGCGGGTTGATGTCGATGAAAGGGGTCTGGTTCAGCCGGTCTATCTCCATGACGCCGTTCTGCGTCAATTCTTGGATGATGTAGTCGACGCACTCGATTTGATTCGGGGAAGCGGTTGTGCCGGTGATGAAGTCGCTGAATGCCTGCTTTGCCGTATCCTCTCCAGCCCAACCAGTGAGAGGATGAAAAGCCCTTGGCTTTGGTTGTCAGCCCTGGCGTTATCGATTAACGCCTGAGAGCCGTCCGGTTTCAGCAGGCGCAGGAATAAAGCCAGAAACAGCAGCTCGGATTGTTTGGTTTTGACGATGTCAAGCAGATCCCTGGCGGTGTTCTCGTAGTCCAGGGAACCTGCAAACTGTGGACTGGCTAGGATCAGCGAATATTTTTCTTCGTCCCCGGCATGATTCTGGGCCAGCGAGCCCCTTGTAGCTCTTAAGAAACATATCCCAAGTTATTGATAATATGTTTGTTTTTAAAATGCTTTTTAGGCGCCTTGTTCTGCAGCGACGAGTTTCATACCGAGCTTTTCGGCACGTTGCGCGAGTTGTCGTACGGTGCGTTCACGATAGCGCTCTTCATAATACTCCTGACCTTGATCGACGTACTCTTCACCTTTGGTCAACATCGCGTAGATCAATCGGGCCAGCTTGTGCGCCGCAGCAGTGACGGCCCTGGCTTTATCCATTCGCGCGCAGAGTCGTCGAAAGTACGCCCCCAACGCCGATTGACTCTTGCGCAGGGCGGCTGCCGCCATCCGCAATGCTTGCGCTGCCCGATTTGCACTGCGTTTGGTTTTTCCGCTCATCACTTTGCCGCCAGTGATTTTTGTGCCGGGACATAGCCCCAGCCATGAAGAAAAATGCTTGTCGGAGCGGAATCGCGACATATCGGTACCCACTTCCGAGACCACCACCAGCGCCGTGCTGACTTCAATACCGTCTATGCGGGTGAGGTCGACGCCGCACATTTTGAATAATTGTGTTCGTAAATCAAAGTGTGGTGCGTTGCGTGCACGGCTTTTTTTTTAACGGCTGCCGGTTCGCCGTCATGTCTCTGCAGACATTGTAACTGCTGCTCTATCTCCCCGTCGCACTCCGCCACCAGGGTGGCGATAAAATCGAATTGCGCCAGTGCCTGCTTGAGTGAAAACAGATGTTCCGAACGCCAGTTACCTTGCAGACTTTTGGCTATTTCGTCACTACTGGCCTGTATGCGCGCATTTTTCATCGCTGCCAGTACCTGTCCATCGCGTTCGCCGTCAACGATGGCGCGTAGAATTTTTTGGCCGGTCTCGCCGACCACATCGGAAATGACATTGGCGAGCTGGATGTTCATTTGCGTCATCGCTTTTTGCATGTGCTGTACGCAACGCGCCTGATTGCGCAGCAGCATGGCCCGTTGTCGCGTCAATGCGCGCAGCACGCACACTTCATCGGTCGGACGAAAAGCGCCGTTGAGCAATCCGTAGCTCATCAACTGCTGTAACCATTGGCAATCCAGTACATCCGATTTGCGGCCGGTTACATTTTTGACATGACGCGCATTCACCAGAAATACGGTGAAGCCGCGCGACTCCAGTAATTCGAATAAAGGAATCCAGTAAACGCCGGTCGATTCCATCGCCACCGTATCGATCCTGCACCGCGTCAGCCAATCGGCCAGGGCGTTGAGGTCGGAGGTAAAGCTGGGAAATTCGCGTACCGGCTCATCATCCCGGTCAGGCGGCACCGCTACAAAGTGAGAAGCGCTCCCGATGTCGACAGCGGCAGCGTTGGGGTAAGCGATGGTCAACGGCTCACCCGACTGGCCGGTTTTGAGTTTGAGATTGATTTTGCGATTGCCTCGGGCCATGCTTTGCTCCATGATTCGTTGAGTAAAGGTGGGCGCTGCATCGGGTACGTCGTCTAGCTCACTCTCTTAAACGGGATATCGGGTCAGCAGAAGAAAAGTGCTGACCCGATTCACCAATGTCGATGACGTCACCCAGGACCACGCTAACGTGCGGGCATAAAGCACCATTGCCATACCGGTCTTCCGCAACGCCGAAGTCAACTATGACACAATGCGCAGTATCGCAACACTGTTTCTTCGGCGCGATTTGCGGCCCGAGCCGATTAATTCGCTAACGTACGGGTTATCGACACAGTACAGGGCCATGTTCATGCTGCCGATGCGCAGCATGGTGTTGTCGAAGTCGTAGCGGTAGCCGCATGGGGTCAATCCAGGGCGGGCTTGCGGCGATTTTTTACGGCGTCCAGGCAAAGCCCGTGTAAACGTTATAAGTCGGACTGCTGGCGTTGGTGCCCGCTCCGGCATTGAAATACAGCGCA
The DNA here is from genome assembly GCF_009498235.1 of Candidatus Methylospira mobilis. Lineage (NCBI taxonomy): Bacteria > Pseudomonadati > Pseudomonadota > Gammaproteobacteria > Methylococcales > Methylococcaceae > Candidatus Methylospira > Candidatus Methylospira mobilis. The sequence continues at coordinate 1,767,674 of NZ_CP044205.1, forward strand.
AGATTGTCGGTGACCGTCCAGATCATGCCCGCGCCGACGATGTTGGGCAGTTCGCTGACATTGTTTTGCGCCACTCGTGTGGATACGGTCTGAGTGATTACCGTGTTCTTTGCCACACAGTTCGAAAGAGTATCCGTCCGGTGATTGCTGTCGCAAACGGTCACGGGTTTGTTTACGGTCTGGGTTTTTGTGGTGTATCTCGAAACGCGAGGCAATGTTGAGCTGCCATACCAGCCGTTAATAAACACGGCCAAATCTTCGACAATATCTCGCTGCAACGCCCATTGAAAGGTAACGTCCCAATATTCCTGGCTAAGATCCAGCGGATCCTGATAGCGTGCGGCGCCGATGTTGTACTCCAGGTCGATATCCCAGGGCAGGCTCTGGTCGAAATTGAAGGAAAAGCTGGGTTCGGTGCCGTTGGTCAACCCGGGCGATCCCAGCCAGGTGGTTTGAACCGCCGCTTCGAAGCCCAGCGCGGGAATGTAGTATTGCCTCCATTCGTCCCATATATGTATTTTGGTATCGAAAGTCAGCGGCGCAAAGCCGATGAGTGCGCTGCCGTTGCCTTGCGCTTCGAGTCCGTTGGAGTAAAGCCGTAACTCCACGCGGTCGAGCAGGCCATAGCGGAAAAAATATCCTGATGAGTAGGTCGCCGGATTGGTCGCATAATCCGGAGTGTAATTAAACGGCGTTATTTCCATGTACAGTCCACCTTGCGGCAGCGTATAGGCGCTGTTCGGATAGTTGGCCATATCGGGGCCGGGAGTGCGTATATCCAGTTTGTCCCTGCCCTTGTCTTCTTCGCCTGCCGCTGCCTTTTTATCCGCAGATTGTTTGCTTCCGGAATCCGGCGCGCTGGTTTCCGAATCGAATGACGGGGTTTTTATCTCTTCATCGAACTTCCAGACCACATTGCCCTGAAAGGCGTTGATGGCGGTGCTTCCGCTATAGGTGCCGCGATAGCCGATTTCCAGGTTCAGGGCGTTGTTCAGGTGGGTGGTGATGCCGGCATTGACCAGTCCCGAGCCGATGCTGCTGTTGTTCTGAACCCCTTTCACGGTGAAATTTTGTCCGCCGATGCCGTTATAGTTGAGATACAGGTTGGGGTCGGGCTGGTTCATCATTTCGCGCACGCCTATGGCGGTGCTGGCGGTCCAGTCCAGGCCCCATGCCCGCCAGTTATAGTCGTAGCGGGTCTGGAAACGCGCGGCGACCATGGTGGCGTTCTGGCTGGGGACATTCAGACTCAGCGCGCCCAGGCCTGATTCGGTAAATCCACCGAGCTGGTCGTACACCGTTTGCAATGAGATGATTGGCGTCAGGCTGTGGCCGTTGCCGAAATCAACGGTCCAGGAACCGCGCGCCTCGGCGCTGATAATGCGCGCGAAGGTTTGCCCGGCGGCGGTGCCTATCGCGGAAGGGTTGCTGAAGTCCACCGGCCCCTGGGTATAGCCGAGCAGCAGGCCGATATGACCGTTATCTCCCACGTTCATGTCGGCGTAGCCGCCGACTTGCCACATCTGCGCGGACAGGGCGCTGCCGGTATTGTTGCGGTTGGCGCCGGCATTGACATAGCCCGCGGTCAAACCCAGATTCAGTCCGTCAAAGACCTTGTTGTCGGCGCCCACCAGAAACCCTCCGGCGCGCTGGCTGTATCCGTCGGCGTTGCCGTTGCCGCTGACGCCGCCGAAATTGCCTACACCGCTCATCCATAGATGCGGCGCGTTGGCCGGCGACTGGCCGCCCTGGGTCGCGCTCAGGCCCATGCGCGCATAGACCGGAGCCCAGGTGTCGGAGACGGCGTTGTAAAGTATGCCCGGCGCGTCGGCGTAGATTTCGCCGTCGATCTGATTCATTGCCGCGGCAAGCTGGCCGGCAGGGAGCTGGTACAGGCTGTTCAACTGGTTATAAAGACTGCCGGTGGCGCTCGGAACCGTGCTGTCCAGCACGGTTCCGACCTCGCGTTCGTTGGCGGTCTGCGCCATGTTGTGGAAATAGGCGTCAGGATAGACCGAGATCAGGATTTGCGGGTCGCTGACGTAAGTCAGATCGTATACTTCGCCGGCGGCCAGTCCCCTGACCCATACATTGGCGAATTGTCCCGACAGGGTGGCGTTGGGGTTGGTGCCGTTCAACAGGGTGTAGGTGGTGCGCAGATTGTTGCCGGGGCCGGTCGACATGCCGCTCGCCTGCACGAACAGATTACCGCCCGCCTGTACGCTGGAGCCGCTGACGGCGAGCTGGGTATTGCTGGTGGGGGTGATGCCGAAGGCCAGGGTGCCGTTCGATGTTTGCGCGAGGTTGCCGTTGAGCGTCGTCGTGCTGCTGACAGTGGCGGCGCTGCCGATCGGGACAGCAGCGGAAGATTGAACAAAGCTGGTAGCGGCGGGTGTTCTGATGTCGCCAAGACTGAGCGCAATGGCCGAAGAACCGGCCGACACGGTGCCGCTGTTGTTCAGATTGCCGTTCAGTATGCCCGCGCCATAGAGACTGCCGCTGTTGGCCAGTCCGTTGGCGATGCTCAGCGTGGTATTTGCGCCCAGCGCCAGGATGCCGGCATTGTTTGCATAGGCTGTGGCCATTTGCATCTTGGAGCCTTCGAGTATCAGTGTGCTGCCGGAGTCGACCTGTAACGATCCGATGCTGACGCTGTTGCCGGAAAGAACGGTTGTTCCCGCTCCCTTAAATGTCAGGCCGCCGCTGCCGTTGATGGTGTCCACATAGCCGGCTGCGCCGCTATTCACGGTAGCGCCGGAGGAGCCGATATCCACAGCGCCGTTGACGGTATTGGATCTGTCGAAAACCAGCGTGCCGCCGGCGATGCAACCGCCTGCAAAGGGCGACGAGATTTGATTTCCGCAGACGCTGCCGTCATTGCCGGATGACGACAGACTTAAGCCGCAGCACAGCAGGGCGATCACTGCATGTCCCGGTGCGCGCGGCTTAAACGACGGATGGTTAACCTTTGGAAAAAGGCGCACTGGGAATAGCGAAAGTAGTTGGGGTGACCGCATGGCAATCCGTCTGATCAGGCATAACTTCGCTGAACCCCAGGGTCGCGGGAAACATGTTTAAAATTCCGGCCGGTTATTGTGTGGCGCGCAATGAACTGGTCGCTCTGTAAGTGCCGGGATTATGCGAGCAACGTGAGGGTAAGACCTCTCCTGTTGTAATGATAGCCTGTTCCGGCTGAACCGGCGTCTACGTTTTCATCGGCCGACGTATCGACTTCAACTTCAAGGCTGATCAGGGCGTCCAGGCGAATCCGGCGTAAGCCTGAAAAGCCGGACTGCTGGCGTTTGTGCCTGCCCCGGCATTGAAATACAGCGCAAGGTTATCGTTGACCGTCCACATCATTCCTGCGCCGACTACGGTAGGAATATCGTTGATACCGCTGCGGGCGGCCAGACTGGTTACGTATTTTGTTGTTACGGTGTTTTTGGTTATGCAGTTAGAGAGCGTATCGGTTTTGTTGTTTTCACTGCAAACCGTTACTGGGGTGGTTACGGTTTTGCTTGTCGAAACCCTTCTTGGCGTGCGCGGCAGGACCGAGCCGTTATAGGTGCCGTTGATAAATACGGCTACGTCTTCGATAATGTCGTGCTGAACCGCCCATTGGAACACGAATTGCCAGGATTCCTGCGATAAGTCGATTGGATCCTGGATGCGCGCGGTGCCGAGGTTGTACTCGAAGGCGATATCCCAGGGCAGGGTCTGGTCGAAGTTGAAGGAAAAGCTGGGTTCGGTGGGGCCGGTAAGGTTGGGCGATCCGAGCCAGGGGGTTTGCACCGCCGCTTCGAAGCCCAGCGCCGGGATGAAATACTCCTCCCACTCATCCCAGAAATGTATCTTGGTATCGAAAACCAGCGGAGCAAAACCGGTCGTGGGACTGCTGCCTCCCTGCATTTGGAGGCCAGACGAGTAAAGCCGCAATTCCACGCGGTCAAACAAACCATAGCGGAAAAAATATTCGGTTGAGAAGGTTTCCGGATTACCCGGGGTATCGCCGACATAATTGAAAGGCGTCATTTCGATGTAAAACCCGCCTTGCGGCAAGGTGAAGGCGCTGTTCGGATAGTTGGCCAAGTCCGCGCCGGGAGTGCGTATATCCAGTTTGTCCCTGCCCTTGTCTTCTTCGCCTGCCGCTGCCTTTTTATCCGCAGATTGTTTGCTTCCGGAATCCGGCGCGCTGGTTTCCGAATCGAATGACGGGGTTTTTATCTCTTCATCGAACTTCCAGACCACATTGCCCTGAAAGGCGTTGATGGCGGTGCTTCCGCTATAGGTGCCGCGATAGCCGATTTCCAGGTTCAGGGCGTTGTTCAGGTGGGTGGTGATGCCGGCATTGACCAGTCCCGAGCCGATGCTGCTGTTGTTCTGAACCCCTTTCACGGTGAAATTTTGTCCGCCGATGCCGTTATAGTTGAGATACAGGTTGGGGTCGGGCTGGTTCATCATTTCGCGCACGCCTATGGCGGTGCTGGCGGTCCAGTCCAGGCCCCATGCCCGCCAGTTATAGTCGTAGCGGGTCTGGAAACGCGCGGCGACCATGGTGGCGTTCTGGCTGGGGACATTCAGACTCAGCGCGCCCAGGCCTGATTCGGTAAATCCACCGAGCTGGTCGTACACCGTTTGCAATGAGATGATTGGCGTCAGGCTGTGGCCGTTGCCGAAATCAACGGTCCAGGAACCGCGCGCCTCGGCGCTGATAATGCGCGCGAAGGTTTGCCCGGCGGCGGTGCCTATCGCGGAAGGGTTGCTGAAGTCCACCGGCCCCTGGGTATAGCCGAGCAGCAGGCCGATATGACCGTTATCTCCCACGTTCATGTCGGCGTAGCCGCCGACTTGCCACATCTGCGCGGACAGGGCGCTGCCGGTATTGTTGCGGTTGGCGCCGGCATTGACATAGCCCGCGGTCAAACCCAGATTCAGTCCGTCAAAGACCTTGTTGTCGGCGCCCACCAGAAACCCTCCGGCGCGCTGGCTGTATCCGTCGGCGTTGCCGTTGCCGCTGACGCCGCCGAAATTGCCTACACCGCTCATCCATAGATGCGGCGCGTTGGCCGGCGACTGGCCGCCCTGGGTCGCGCTCAGGCCCATGCGCGCATAGACCGGAGCCCAGGTGTCGGAGACGGCGTTGTAAAGTATGCCCGGCGCGTCGGCGTAGATTTCGCCGTCGATCTGATTCATTGCCGCGGCAAGCTGGCCGGCAGGGAGCTGGTACAGGCTGTTCAACTGGTTATAAAGACTGCCGGTGGCGCTCGGAACCGTGCTGTCCAGCACGGTTCCGACCTCGCGTTCGTTGGCGGTCTGCGCCATGTTGTGGAAATAGGCGTCAGGATAGACCGAGATCAGGATTTGCGGGTCGCTGACGTAAGTCAGATCGTATACTTCGCCGGCGGCCAGTCCCCTGACCCATACATTGGCGAATTGTCCCGACAGGGTGGCGTTGGGGTTGGTGCCGTTCAACAGGGTGTAGGTGGTGCGCAGATTGTTGCCGGGGCCGGTCGACATGCCGCTCGCCTGCACGAACAGATTACCGCCCGCCTGTACGCTGGAGCCGCTGACGGCGAGCTGGGTATTGCTGGTGGGGGTGATGCCGAAGGCCAGGGTGCCGTTCGATGTTTGCGCGAGGTTGCCGTTGAGCGTCGTCGTGCTGCTGACAGTGGCGGCGCTGCCGATCGGGACAGCAGCGGAAGATTGAACAAAGCTGGTAGCGGCGGGTGTTCTGATGTCGCCAAGACTGAGCGCAATGGCCGAAGAACCGGCCGACACGGTGCCGCTGTTGTTCAGATTGCCGTTCAGTATGCCCGCGCCATAGAGACTGCCGCTGTTGGCCAGTCCGTTGGCGATGCTCAGCGTGGTATTTGCGCCCAGCGCCAGGATGCCGGCATTGTTTGCATAGGCTGTGGCCATTTGCATCTTGGAGCCTTCGAGTATCAGTGTGCTGCCGGAGTCGACCTGTAACGATCCGATGCTGACGCTGTTGCCGGAAAGAACGGTTGTTCCCGCTCCCTTAAATGTCAGGCCGCCGCTGCCGTTGATGGTGCCGGAGAACACATCAATACTGTTGTTGTTGATGGTGCCGTTGCTGCTGCCGACCGTGATGGCTGCGTTGCTGGTCAGATTGGCGGTAGTGAGCAGCGTGCCGCCGTCGAAGTTGATTGCGCCGCTGCCGAGATTATTTGCGTTGCCGATGGAGAGAGCGCCGCCGCTGATGTTGGTGCCGCCGCTGTAGGTGTTGCCGGCGCTGAGTATCGTCGTGCCGTCGCCCTTGGCGGTCAAAGCGCCGCTGCCGTAGATGACGCCGCTGATGATGTCCACATAGCCGGCTGCGCCGCTATTCACGGTGGCGCCGGAAGATCCGATATCGACAGCGCCGTTGACGGTATTGGATCTGTCGAAAATCAGGGTGCCGCCTGCAATGCAGCCGCTTGTAAAGGGAGGCGAGAGTTGGTTTCCGCAGGTGTTGCCATCGCTGGCTGAGGCGGGCAGGCTTAAGCCGCAGTACAGCAGGGCGATCAGCGTACGGCTCGGAACTTTCCGGTTAAACGGCGGATGTTTAACCGTTAAAAAAAGGAACCGTGGAAATAGCGAAAGTAGTTGGTGTGGCGGCATGGCTAATTCGTCAGATCAGGCATAATTTCCCTGAAATCCCTGATAGCGGGAAATTCGGTGATGATTCTTGCCGGTTGTTGCGTGTCGTGCAATGAGATGGCCAATGTGTGGATGCCGGCATGGCGCGCCGAGCGTAGCACAGAAAGACTGTCGTCTACCATGAGCGCTCGTTCCGGCTGAAACGGCTCCATCGTATTTAGCCGCTCCCAGAATTGCGGGTTTTCCTTTGGCAGTCCCAGTTCGTGTGCAATGACGATTTGATCAAACCAATGGCGCAGCTTTGTTTTTTCCATTTTCAGCTCAAAGCTTTTGGGGTGCGCGTTGGTTACCAGTACCAGCCGTTTTTTCTGCGCCTTGACCGCGCTCAGAAAATCTACGACATAAGGCAACACCTCGATCAGTTCGGCCAATTCGCGTTTCAATGCCGGAACATCCACCGCCAATTGTTCGCTCCAGTAATCGAGACAGTACCATTCGAGCTGCCCCTCGAGTTCCTTGAAGCGCGGCCTGAGCACCTCAAGCGCGCTCTCGAAATCCAGTCCATGCCGTTCGGCGTAACGTTGCGGAAGGCGTTTTTTCCAGAATTGATTGTCGAAATTGAGGTCCAGCAAAGTACCATCCATGTCGAGAAATACACTGTCGATCTGATTCCAGTTTATCATTGTATATAATCGTATATTCAGGAGTGTCCATGGAAAATGAGAAAGTATGGAACTATGCTTCAGGGGCTATTATTTTGCCAGAAGAGAAACCGGTCATGTCTTATTCAGCACGCCACTCAGCTCCGCACCGCGAGGAACCCCGCGCATTATTGGAAGCCGTCACTTCCTTGGTTGTCCTGGCGGGAAATAAATCGCTCGGATTCTATCATACTGATTTTAGTGTCGGTATCAAGCAGGATGGTTCGCCGGTAACGGAGGCGGATTTGGCTGTGCATCATAGTCTGGTTGGCGGGCTCACCGCCATGGGACTGGGTTATCCCATCCTTTCCGAGGAGTCCGCCGCTACTGCTTACAGCGAGCGCATGCTATGGACACGCTACTGGTTATTGGACCCGCTGGACGGCACGCGCGAGTTTATCAATCACAACGGCGAGTTTACCGTCAACGTAGCACTGATCGTTCATGGCAAGCCTGTGCTGGGCGTAGTCTATACCCCAGTAACCGGCATAATGTATTTTGCCGCGGAAGGCTGCGGCGCTTTCAAGCGCGAAGGGCAAGGCGTCGCTGTCCCGATCAGCGTTAAAAAGCCGGCAGACCAGATCCCGGCGGTCGTAGGCAGCCGTTCGCATAAAACGCCGGAATTAACGCGCTATCTGGAGCGTTTGGGAGCGCATAGGCTGAATTCTATCGGCAGCTCGCTCAAGTTCTGCCTGGTTGCCGAAGGCGCGGCTGACGTTTACCCGCGCATGGGGTTGACTTCCGAGTGGGATACCGCTGCCGCGCAGTGCATCGTCGAGCAGGCGGGGGGAATGGTCGTCGATTTGCGCGGAAATCCTTTGCGCTATAACTCGAAAGAGTCGTTGCTGAATCCATGGTTTCTTGTCTTCGGTGATAACGAAGTGGAGTGGCTGCGTTATGCGGAAGGATTGGAAGGGGAAGGCAATCCGGGCCTGAAGGGCTGACTCTGCTTTTATTTTATTGTAATATATTGAAATTTATTATGGCTTTAGGCCCGCTCCAGCAGGGCCTAGTGCTGTAGCGTAGTTTGTTGCTTGATGATTTTAGGCGTAATAAAAATCAGCAGCTCTTTCTTGTTGTCTTGCACGGTGTTTCTTCGGAACAGAAAACCCAGGCCGGGTAAATCGCCCAAAAAAGGCACTTTGTCGGTGACATTGTTTTTGGTTCCTTCATAAACGCCGCCCAGCACGACGGTTTCTCCGTTATCGACCTGAACCGTGGTGGCGATTTCCCTGCGATCGATCTCGATTTGGCCGCTGGGAGTTGGTAGCCCCGGCGAGTCTTTCTTGATCAGCAGCTCCATCAATATGGTGTCTTCGGGAGTGATGTGAGGCGTTACATTCAGTTCCAGGACGGCTTCTTTGAAGACGGTATTCGGTATGATGGTGCCGGTTCCCGCCGCTGCCGATTGATAGGGGATTTGTACGCCCTGCTTGATGGCGGCGCGCGTCTGGTCCGAAGTGATCAGCCTGGGCGTCGATATGATTTCGCCGCGTCCTTCGATCTGGGCTGCGGACAGTTCGAGATCGAGGAGGTAATTTCCCGCCTTGATCAGTGTAAATCCGAACTGGCCTCCTGCCGCCGCCGCTAATGTCGAACCCAGATCGACCAGCGCATTCCATGAGGCCGTGGTGCCTGTCGGCGATGCGCTTGCCGGCGTCGGCGTAGGGTTCGATACCAGCCGCGCGCCGAGTTCGCGCGTAAAATCGTTATTGGCGACCACGATGCGCGACTCGATCAAAACCTGCTTGACCGGCACATCCAGTTTTTTGATTAGAGCCTTGATTTTTTCACTGTTTTTAGCGGTTTCTATCAGAATCAACTGGTTGGTGCGTACGTCAATGCTGATATGACCGCGCCCGGACAGTAATGATTGCGTTGTTTCCTGCCTGACCTGCCGGGCGGCTTGCGGTGTGGTTGCCGTTTGCTCCACCCCGTCGTTTTCATTGCCGGACGCCGCGATTTTTTCCACGGTTCCCAGCAATACCGTTTTGATATCTTCGGCGCGCGTGTAATTGATCTGGATGATTTCCGTTTGGAGGGGCTCAATTTCGTCCAGGGATAGTTGCGCTTCAAGCGAATTTTTTTCGAACTGGTTGATTTCGCTTTGCGGCATGATCTGGATGATGTTGCCCTCTTGTCTCTTGCCGAGCCCCTTTGACTTCAAGACCAGATCGAGCGCCTGATCCCAGGGTACGTTGTTCAGCCTCAGCGTGACATTGCCTTGCACCGAGTCGCCGGCAACGATGTTGATATTGGTGAATTCGGCCAGAACCTGCAGTACCGAACGTATCGGAATGTCCTGAAAATTCAGCGATAGTTTCTGTCCGCCGTATTCGCGGTTTTTCGTCCTGTTTTTTGCCTGACTGGATGATGTGGCGCGTACGTCCAGCACGAATTGTTTTCCCGATTGCCAGGAGGCATATTCGAAAGGCGCCGGGCCGGGGAACACCGTTATCCGGACGCGGCGCTCGCGTCCGCTTATTTCCAGCATTTGCACCGGCGTAGCGAAGTCGATTACGTCCAGCGTGTGCGCCAGTTGCGGCGCTACGCCGGCGTCCGGGAAAGTCAACACGATTTTATGATCTTCCTCGCGCACGTTCGCCGTCATGCGCGCGTCTTCCAGGCCGACGACGATACGGCCTGCTCCGTCCGGGGTTCTTTGAAAATCGATGCCGGTCAGCGACGGCAGATCGTCGGCGGCGGGCATATCGCCGGTCTCGCGCTTTTCCTTCAGAAGGACGCTGATCGTATTTTCGTGCGCGCGCAGTTCGTAGGACAATTCGCGTTCCAGGATGATCAGCACGCGGGTGCGCCTGTTGGCTTCGATAGCTTGTATGCTGGTTAAGCCCCGGGTGTTGATTGCCATCTCGGGTTGAGCCAGTTCGCTTTGCGTGTCGAAGAGGTCGAGGACGATGCGCGCCGGATTTTCCAGTGCAAAAGCGGAGGGGATGACGGCATGGCTGTCCAGTTGCAGCTTTATCAGTACGCTGCCGCCGGGGTGGTGTTCGGTGTCGATGGCCAACAGTTTAGTCTGCGCATGCGCGTTTCTTGCGGCGCATAACAGCAAGGTGAGCGCCAGTATACGGATGAGACGGTCACGTTTGCCTTGTGTCGCTTTCATGGTTTTTTTTCGCCGCCTCCGCTAAGAACTTGCTGATTTACCCTTTCGGCCGGCTCTGACCGAACGGCAAGCTGTTGGCTCCGTTCGCGCTGAGCTTCCCGGTCCTTGGACGGAAACGCGTTATCCTGCGCTTCCCTCAGCGTCAGTACGCTTCTATGTTCCCGTAGCGCGCCATTGATGTCGGCGATGTTTTCGCTGAGTTCGATTTTATCCTCCCGTATCGTATCGACTTTTCCTCCATGCGCGCCGAGCGCATCGCCGACGCGCACACGATACAGCTTTCCATCCGGGGCCACGATCAGTCCCCATCGATTTTGGCCCTGCATGAGGGTTCCGGCCATTTTGAGCGTATTCAACTCATAGGATTCCAGTGCGCCGGACTCACCCGACGGAACCGCTTTGGCATGCGCCATGGTTGCAAAAGGGTCGCGTAATTGTTCGATATCGATGCGGACAGGGGCTGGAGCTGCGATAACCGGTAATGGTTCGGCATGGAAAACAGGTTGTTTGCGTATGGCGCCCATTTGTTTTTCCAGGCTCGCCAAATCGTCCTGTACGCATCCGGCGACTAGCAATATCAGACCGGAACAGATGTTTTTTCCGGTAATCCAGTCTGGCGCTTTCATTGCGATTCCTGTTTCGTCCCAGGGGCGTCCTCATCCTGCTGGCGGTAGGTTTTAATTATCGCTTCCATAGTCAGATTGCGGTCAGGGCCGGCGTTTTCCGCGGTATTGGGTGTAAGCCGGATTTCGTGAATACTGGCGATATGCGGTATGGACGCCAGTTTGGCGACAAAAGCCGTAAACCCACGGTAATTGCCGGTAACGCGGATTTTTATCGGCAGTTCGATATAGATATCCTGCTTGATTTCAGGATTGAGATTGAATAATTCGAACATCAATCCGTTATTAACGCCGATTTGTGTAATATCAGCCAGGAAGCGGGCGATTTCGCCGCTACGCGGGAGCTGGGAAACCACCTGCGCCAGATAATCGTCCATTTCGTTCAGTTGCTGTTGGTAAGCATCGAGCATGGCGGCTTGTCTGGCATTAGCCGCAAAAGCGCCGATAAGCCTGCTTTCGCTGTTTTTCAGAGCCAGTAACTCAGCCCATGCGGGCTGAATGCCGACAAAATAAAACAGCGCTGCGAGAGACAAAACCGCGGCGCTCAGCGCTGCGATTCTGCTGCGCAACGGCCAGTTGCCGATATGCTGAAAGTCGATGTCGATAGCCGTAAGGTTCATGGCGTAGAACGGGCTCCACCCGGTGCATCGGATAAGCTGATATTCAAGGTGAAGCGCTTGCCGCGCGGCGGCAGCGTTTTGTTTTCATGCGCGGACTCGATGATGTCGAGCAAAGGCGTATCCAGCCAGGGCGAAGCTTCGAGCCGCTTGATGTAGCGTGAAACACTGGTGTTGGATGCCGCTATGCCGGAAATTTTCAGCGTTTGGCCGTTTTGTACAATTTGAGTAAGCTGTATATCTTCCGCCGCGGTACGCGCAAGCGCTTCGAGCAGATGAGCAGGCTGCAGGCGTTGTTGTTGCAGCTGCCGGATGGCGGCTATTTTTCCCAGCAGATTTTTACGCGCCGCATCGACGGCCTGCAGCGACTGAATGTGGCGGTTAAGTGCGAGGCTGGCTTCGTTTATATACTGGTTGCGCTGTTTCTGGCGGGTCAATGCGGCGTTGAGATATTGCTCGCACAGTATCAGCGTCAATACTACCCCTATCGATGCGGCAATGCCGCCCTGCAAAATCCGCCGCTCACGTTTCTTGCGCAGCTCGGCGCGCCATGGCGATAGATTGATGCGAGCCATTTACGCGATCGCCCGCAGGGCAAGCCCGCACGCTGTTGTCAGCGATGAGGCCATGTCGTGCAACTCGTTACGGTCGATGCGGCCGTCGAGCGCCATGGCCTTGAATGGGTTGCTCAACAGGCTTGCCAGCTCCAGTTCATTGGCTATCCGTTGATCCAGCCCTTTGCAGGCGCGTCCTCCGTTAAGTATCAGCAGCTCTATGTGATGGGCGTGGCCCGATGTTTGAAAAAATTGCAGGGAACGCCTGATTTGCTGGGTCAACCAGGTGAAAGCGGCGGCTGCCTGCGGTTCGTTCGGCGCAATGCCGAACGGTTCTTCGCGGCTGTAGACGGTTTTACCGCTTACGATGACCTGGAACACCAGAGCCGACGCCCCCATGTCGGCAACCGCAACCGTAGTGTATGAGGCTGTTTGCGCGCGTTGGCGCAATAGCAGTTCTACCGTGTTTTCGACGGCGTAGGTTTCGACATCGACCACCGCTGTTTTCAGCCCAGCCAGTTCCACCGCCGCCATGCGGTCTTCGACCGGTTCGATACGGGCCGCTACCAGCCGTATGTCCTGCGTTGCGCCGCTTTTACCGATGCTTTCGAAATCGTAGCGGATTTCATTCAAAGGGTAGGGAAGGTAGCGCTCCGCTTCGAGTTCAATATGCGCTTCCAGTTCATCGGCGGCAAGATCGGCCGGCAGCGATATGATTTTGCTGATGGCCGCACTCGCTGGCACGGCTACCGCCGCCTGTTTGGTGCGCGCGCCCGACTGTTTCCACGCCTGCGCAATTGCAGCGGCGACCAGTTCGATGTCGATCAGGGATTTATGATGTATCGCCCCCGGAGGCAATGAGACGCAGGCGTAGTGCTCGACACGAAGCGATTCCTGCGCCTTGCCCAGCGCCAGCACTTTGATTGCGGTGGAACCGATATCTATGCCGAGCAGTTCGGGTTTTGCCATGCTGAGAGGGTTCATGCCGTATTCCCTGATTCAAGACTGCTTACATGTTATCTTACACAGAGCCTGCCGTAACCCTGTCAAAATTGACAGTGTGGGTGATTTATTTTTGCAGTGTTAGTACTGTATGAATAGTTGTTATTTATTTTAGTAATTGAAATTTATTGTATAAATTTATTGTATGAATTTATGTGATGGCGTTTGACATGCATTTTTGTTGCAGTTTGATAAGTATGTTTAAGGAAAGCATGTTGACTATTCGGGGTGCCCGCTGGACAGGAGGCGAATCAGGCGAGACTCTAGTCTGATGCAGGTTGGGTTAGCCTGGCGCGTAGCTGAAGGCGTAACCCAACACCCACCGCTATGGCTGAATATTGGGTTACAGCCTGCCCGCCTCGGTCCTGATCTAAAAGCTCGCGCTGAATAGTTAAGCAGTCATGTATTACTGGAGTGGAACTTTCTGGTGTATGCTGGCGGCATCCACAGCAAGAAGCCCGAATGAAGAAGCGCAACATACAAAAACGAAACCTGCCCGGCCAGCCGCTGACGATAGAAGAGATCGAAACCTTGGAACAGCTCGCAAAACACCCTCACTATCCCGATTTTCGTCGGCGTGCGTTGGGACTGCCGGCGTTGAAAGCGGGACGGAGTGTCGTCGATATTTGCGAATTTTTGCATGTCAGCGATCAACCGATATACAACTGGGCCAAAGGTTGGCGAGAGAAAGGCATTGCCGGTATTCTGGGCGGACACAAAGGCGGGCCAGCGGTGAAGTTAAACCAGGAAATGCTGGATGTCGCCGCAGAAATAGCCTGCCAGGAACCGCTTTCATCCGCGTGCGCGACTTCGACTATCACGATGCAGCTGCGGCGCGTTATCGTGCTTTTTTCCTTACCGAAGCAGGCATTAAGATCGACCACCGGCACCGCAGCACCGCGCAGGTCGATGACGCCGCGGATGAATAAAGGCATACGCGGCAGTTCGGTTAATGTTAATTGTCCGTACTCGATGATTTCCTCGATGTTAAGGATACCGATGGCAAAAACTTCTCCTTTCAGTGTAAATGTCAGGTATTGATGGCGACCCTGTGTGCTATCCGCACTGGTTTTGACGATTGTGTTCATATTTCCATTCTCCACTTAAAGAGCGGCCGGCGGCTAAAAACGCACAAACTCGCCTTCTTCGATAGCCTCATGTGCGGCGACCCGCGCCTTGACCTTATTAACCATACTTTTTATCCTGGGCGTAACACTTCCCTTTGCAAGGTTTTTTGCAGGCGCGCCATTGCCATTATTCACGGTAAAGAAACTGATCAGCGCCTGCAGCTGTTCGGCCTGCGCGCTCATTTCTTCGGCGGTAGCCGCCAGTTCTTCGGAAGCGCTGGCGCTGTGCTGGGTGAGCTGATTAAGCTGGTTCACCGCCGAGTTGATTTGATCGATGCCTACGGTCTGCTCATTGGAGGCCGCAGTGATTTCCTGCACCAGATCGGAGGTTTTGGTAATGCTCGGCAGCATTTCATTCAGCAGATGTCCGGCTTTTTCCGCCATATCCACGCTGGTGACAGCCAGCTCGCCTATCTCCTGTGAAGCCACCTGGCTGCGCTCCGCCAGCTTGCGCACTTCGGAAGCCACCACGGCAAAGCCCTTGCCGTGCTCGCCGGCTCGCGCCGCCTCTATCGCCGCATTGAGCGCCAGCAGGTTGGTCTGATAGGCGATCTCGTCAATGATGTTGATCTTGCCGGCAATGCTCTTCATCGCCGCAACGGTGAGCGTGACTGCCTCCCCGCCTTCTTCGGCCTCCTGGGCGGCCTTGGCGGCCATGCCGTCGGTCGCTTTGGCGTTTTCAGCGTTTTGCGCCACCGATGCGCTCATTTGCTCCATCGCGCTGCTGGTTTGCTCGACGCTGGCCGCCTGTTCGCTCGCACCTTGCGCCAGACTCTGCGCGGTGCTGCTGACTTCGCCTGTCGCATCGTTGAGCGCATTGCTCATCTCGATAATCTGGGAAATGGTTTGCGCCAGTTTGTCCACGGTATTATTGACGGAGTCCTTGAAATCCTTTAGCTGCCCTTGGTACTCGCCCTTTACAGTCCTGGTAAGGTCGCCCTTCTCAAGCTCACCCAGGACACTCACTGCTTCATTAACCGGCAGCACAATGCCGTCCAGCGTCCGGTTAATACCTTCGACGATTTTACGGAAATCACCTTTATGCGCGGCTGCATCGGCGCGGGAGTCCAGACGCCCTTCCACGGCGGCCTGAATCAAGCCGTTCACGTCACTCATCAGCGCGCGCAGGTTGGCGCGCACCTGCTCGATTGTTTCATTAATGAACACTTTTTTACCGGGGAACTGTTCAAGATGGGCATCGAAATTGCCTTCGCCGAATTCCTTGACGCAGGCCATCGCTTTTTTCTTGACGGCGATATGGCCGGCTACCATGTTGTTGACACCTTCGGCCATCACCTTGAAATCGCCCTTGAACTGGCCAGCGTCGATGGTCACGTCGATATCACCGGCGTCGTGCTCGGTGCTCATATGTTTCATGTCAGCGATAAAGCTCTTCAGATTGTCGCGCATCTGCTCGATGGTGTCGTTGATGAAGGCTTTTTTGCCGGGGAATCGCTCCAGCGGCGCATCGAAGTTGCCTTCGCCGAATTCCTTGACGCAGGCCATCGCTTTTTTCTTGACGGCGATATGGCCGGTAACCATGTTGTTGACACCTTCGGCCATCACCTTGAAATCGCCCTTGAACAGGCCGGCGTCGATGGTCGTGTCAATATCGCCCTTGTCATGGGCGGATGACATACGTTGCAACTCATCTAACAATTGCCGAATAACGGCGCTCATGTTCTGCATTGCCAGCATGACGCTGCCGGTATCGTCGCTTCTTATCCGGATTTGCGAACTCAGATCACCGACTGCAATTTTGTTGGCAATTCCGGCAACTTCTGCCGGCTCGCCGCCCAGAATCCATCTCAGGTTATGTATGATCAGCCAAGCAATGACGATAGACACCAATAAAGCGATAGCGCCGACAGTGACCATCAGCATGCGCGCGGATAGATAGTTGTTTTCGGCTTCCTTGGCGATCTTTTCCATTAAGCCAGCCTGAAAGTCGGCTTGATCGTTGAGCGTCTTGAGGAATGCGGAATTGGCCGGGGCCAATTCCTTGAGTAGAAAACTGATGGCCTGTTTGCGGTCGTTTTTTATCAGATCGTAATAAGTGCTGTACTTCGAACTGAGGATTTCGCGCGCCTGCTTTGTCGCTGACATCAACTCTACGCCCTTAGGGGTGTTAAGTATCTTTTCGAGCTTGTCGAGGTTTTCCGTATTTTCTGCTCGGTGTTTTTGTACCTGTTCACGGTATTTTACAACCTCGGCTGGATCATCCACCAACACCATATTGCGTAACAATCTGGCGTTATCCATTGTGGCCTGAGTAATTTTGTTGGACAAGGCGGTTTTTACATAACGATCCTCGATAATCTGTCTTGTCACTTCGTTCATGCCGCCCATGTTGTTGATACCCAGAATAAGGGTGGTGATCAGCAGCAGCACGACGCAGCCAAAACCGAGGCCTAGTTTCATTGCAATAGGCATATTCCTGAACATCGTTGTTTCTCCTTTAATAGTTGTAACGCCATGGGATGTTGGAACGGGGCCGGGATAAGATTCCGGTGTGTCATGAAGCTAAAAACAGGTGCGTGCTGAAAAAGACCAAAGTGGTTTAATAACAGCATTAACCTCAAACAGCTACAACCAGTAATTCTTGCGCCGATTCAATTATCATGCTTTCATGTCGCTTGTCATGATTTTAATTTAAATTGCGCTGACTTCTGGAGTTTCAGTATTTTCAATAAGTGTAAATATGAAAAAATCGATTGTCCATTGGGTGTTTACTTAAAATGAAATAGGATATTACCGAGATAAAATAAGCAAATCCTTACACAGATATAAGAAAATAAGTTATTGACATAATATCGCTCGTAAAGGAAAATAATTCCAGAGCGACTTTATCGAGATATGTTTGGCGGAAACCGGCACGGATATACGCATTGGCCGGTAGATCAGCATTGATTGGGACGCTTCAAAGGTTAAACGGCATTGAACTTTCAATGCCGTTTGATACCCACTACTGTTGACGCCGGTTGAAAACTGACCATGCAGAGAGGGCAATTCCGGGCGAAAACTGACCAGGGTTATTAACCTTTCCTGTCCTGAAACAGACAGGAGCCCAAGAGGGTGATAACCATGATCCTATATGCCAAAATCCGGCGGATGTATTTCCGCGACAAGTTGTCGATTAATGAAATTTCCAAACGAACCAGTCTCTCCCGCAATACCGTCAAAAAATGGCTGAGAATGCCTGATGGCAGCGAACCGGCGTATCAGCGCCGTTCGATGCCGACCAAGCTGACACCCTACGAGGATCAGCTCAAACAAGCCCTGATAGCCGATAGCTACCGTCCCAGGCGCGAAAGACGAACCGCACTGAAGTTGCTGGAGGAATTACAAAAATGCGGCTATGACGGCGGCTATACGCAGTTAACCGATTACATCAGAGTATGGCGTAAGGCAGGCGGCAGTGATGCAGGAAAGCAGGCGTATGTACCCCTGAAATTCGCCTGGGGTGAAGCATTCCAGTTCGACTGGAGTGAAGAATCCTTGGTCATCGGCGGCCTTTACCGGCGTTTTCAGAGTGCTCATATCAAACTCTGTGCGAGCCGGGCATTTTTGCTGGTGGCTTATCCCAGTCAAAGCCACGAAATGTTGTTCGACGCCCATAGTCAAGCTTTTCGGGTATTCGGCGGCGTGCCGCTACGTGGCATCTACGACAACATGAAAACGGCAGTACACAAGGTGTACCGGGGTAAGGAACGCATCGTCAATACCCGCTTTGCAGCACTGGCGGCGTATTATCTGTTCGACCCCGACTTTTGTAACGTAGCCTCCGGTTGGGAAAAGGGTATTGTCGAAAAGAATGTACAGGATTGGACAGGCTGACCCACCATTGCCGCATTATCGAAACCGGCAATGAATCCTACCGTTTCCGGCAAAGCACTCAGCAGGCCAAAGAACGGATACAGGCCAGAGAACGGGCAAAGCGTGGCAAGCCCAAAAACGAAGCTGAACTCACAGAAGAGGAAAATATCTTCTAAAAAAACCGTCCGAAGCGGATAACCCGGCTATCACTCGATTATCCGCTTTCGGTACACTTATCCATAGCCGGTCACTCAAAAAACTGGCTCCGTCCCCCTGGTCAGTTTTCAACCGGTACAGGTGGTCAATTTTCATCCGGTAGCAACAACATAGCGCATCCTGTCCATTATTCGTGGTTTGAGGGGCATCGACTACATACAAAAGTGGACGATGCTGCCAAATAGCCATGAATCGGTGTAACGTCTGTAACGTCATACAAAGATAGTTACTTATAAATACAGCCATGATCCAAACGTCTGCATTCACGCGGGTTAGCTGGTATTGGGGGCATCGGCATATTGAGTATGCATCAATGCCCCCGGATATGCCCCCATCTTAGTTGGATGGGGTGGTATTTCCTTGGATGACGTTGGACGGTAGTATAAACCAAAAAGCCCGCATGGTGCGGGCTGTAGGACTTTCTTGGATGCCTTTGGATAATAAAATGGTGGAGGCGGCGGGGATTGAACCCGCGTCCGCAAATCCTCTGCCTTTGGCTCTACATGCTTATCCGGCCCTTTGGATTTAACTTTACACTACCCGGGTGGCGGGGAAGTAATAAAGCGATTCTGGTGATTTTTAGCATATCCGCCCCAGACGAGCTTCAACGCGATCTCACAATTAGATTACCCCCGCTGACCTGACGCCTATGAGCGGGCTTCAGGGCGAAGGCTAGCTGGCTTAAGCAGCTAGAGCGTAGTTGTCGTCGTTGGCAACTATATTGTTTGCAGATGGATTTACGAGGTAGCCTGCTCCTCGGCATGCACCTTGGGTTTCGCGATCCACGTCGAAGCCATGTCGCCCCCAAATATACTGGCTGCATTATACGGGTAAATGCGACAAGTTCAAGTCTAATGCTGCGCAATTAGAAAAATTGTCGCGGCGGTATAGCCTTGCCAATGATGAAAGGCCGTCTCGGTTGTCGACTGAGGAGCCTGATTTTCATCAAACCCCAACTTGTCATACAACTATTTTGGGTTCCATTCAGTTTACGTTGATGGACGAGGAAGTGATGCTGCGAGTCCGGTTTGGATCGTTTCTGGCCCGGGCGTCCGCTGTCTAGTCTCCGTAATCGAAGGGTTTGCGGTATCTACCGACATGCTTACGCACGTCTCGACGGGCTTGTCTCGCCATTCGTGCGCTTCGGTCATGATTTAAAAGCTCGCGCTGTATAGTTACCTGTTTTGTAACCACGCAGCTACCTGCTTCGGAGAGGCTGTTGAGAGACGCGGCGGCGTGCCGATCTATCAACTAAGCCGTGTATCCTTCAGGAGGCTTGGCTATGGCATCCCAGTCATAGTAGATTTCGCCAAACCTTCCCCAGAGCTTCTTGCAACGTCAATCTGGATGGTACGAGAAATTTCATGAGAATGACATTGTATTGACTTAATGTCTCCCTATGATGAACGTATTTAATTCAAAGGCCGTCGCGCCATATGCCGCAGTAATGCTGATGTTGTGTTGCTGGTGATGCAGTTGCGCGCACTGATCTGTGCTGTGTGGTGTTATACCGTTGTTTTCTTCTGGTTGGCGTGAAAATCGCATTGTCTAAACATAGCGCCTGCTTGGGAAGTCTGATTTATTCGAAACCGCCCAACTCTTTCAATTAATGGCGAGGCGCCGGGGAATGGGTACGATCAGCGGCGGTGGTGAGTATGAGTCGGAGTAATGGAAGCCCGGCATCCTGCATTCATGAATAAATTCATGCTGGCGGAATGGTGGGCGAGTTTCAGAAAATTAGATGGCTGATTTTAAGTAAACACTGTTTTAACAGAACCTTATCCCATTGCTCATGTTTTTAGTGAGAGAATGAAACTGTGCCGATTGACTGCGCGTTACTATGGCGTTATGCCGCGTTCAGCAGTTTCTTGATGGATATTGAGTAATTCATAAGGAGATAACGATGAGCCAGACTAATTTCTTCGCTCGTTATTTTAGAAATATTGATATGAAAGATTCTGACGGTGAAAAACCGAGCATAGCGGCTGCGTCACCTCAACAGTTGGCAGGTGGGACTGCCTCCAGACGTCAGTGCGCCATTCTTACCTGCAAATGTATGGAAAATGTGCAAGTGGATCTGGCGAAACACATCGGTTTTTCCGAAAAGGAATCGCATGTCGTTTATACCCATGGCGGCCAAGCTACACAAGACGCCATACGCGCATTGATAGATTCCAGTAAATGGCTGGGTACGCGGGAATGGTACGTCGTTCATCACATGGACTGTAACGAAAAATTCTGCAATGAGCGATTTTCGCCGAATGAATTTGCCGGCAACTCGAAAGACCATAACCGCAGCGATGATTGCAGCGATATGGGCTTGTCTTCCAGGAGCAACAATGAACTATTGCCTGCAGCCGAATCCAGGAGCCTGAAGCAAACGCTGGCCAAACATACGCGCCGTATACGTCATCATCCGTTTGTACCGCGCGACATACCTGTCCACGGTTGTTTGTATGACGGCAAAAGCGACAATTTATTGCACGTTTCTACCAACCTGCGCCAGCCGCTGCATTTGACGGTCGAGTGAAACCCCGGCAGCTATCAGCGGGCGTTATGCTGCGGGGTAGATCCCGCCCATGATAACTCTGCTGCGTGCGCCGGTCACCTCCGGTATGTTGTTATGGCGCCGGTTCAGTGTCCGGTGCGCCATCCAGGCGAAGGCCATGGCTTCTACCCAGTCCGGTGACATGCCGAAGGCTTCGGTACTAAGGACTGGATAGTCAGCCTGCTCCTGCAGCAGTTCCATCAAGCGGCGGTTGCGGCCGCCGCCGCCGCATACCAGTAGAGCTTTCAGTCCGGGAGCTGTTTTATCTGCAGCGTCGAGGATCGTTCTGACCGTCAGTTGACACAGCGTCGCCTGCACGTCTTCCGCGGGAAGCGTCAGGCCTTGCAGATGACGGAACAGCCAGTCCATGGAAAAGTACTCCTGTCCGGTGCTTTTGGGGGAGGGGCGTTTGAAATAGTCGTCGTCCAACATGTGCGTCAACAGATCCGGCCGGCACTGCCCGCTACGCGCCCAGTTTCCTTGTTCATCCAGCCGTAATCCCTGATGGAGCCGTATCCAGCGATCCATCAGGGTATTACCGGGACCCGAGTCGAAACCGAGTACCGGTGTCCGGCCGTTTGCCGGCGGCAGTAATGTCAGGTTGGCGATGCCGCCGATATTCAGTATCGCCCGGTATTCGCTTTCATGCTGGAACACCGCTTGATGGAATGCAGGAACCAGCGGAGCGCCTTGTCCGCCTGCAGCCATGTCCCGGCGTCGGAAATCGGCTACTACGGTGATGCCTGTTGCTTCGGCGATCCTGTTGGGATCGCCGATTTGCCAACTGAAGGCATGCGTCAGGTCCGGGGCATGATAGATAGTCTGGCCGTGACTGCCTATACCGTTGATCTCTGCGGCTGCCACCCCTGAATCCTCTCGCAATCGATTGGCGCAGGCGCCAAACAATAGTCCCAGGCGGGCGTCGAGTTCTCCGATTTGCCGGACGCTGATGTGCTCGGTAAAGCAGGTTGAGGTCAGTTCGTCGCGCAGTTCGTCGCTATACGGTTCGTAACGGGATGAGATCAGGCGCGGAGGGTGGGTAGCAAAGTCGACCAATGCCGCGTCTATGCCGTCGAGACTGGTACCCGACATCAGACCGATGTAATACTCTCCCTGGGCGCTCACGGCAAAATCAGGGTTTCAGCGCGCTTGCTTCACGCGCCAGCTGCGTGATTTCAGCCCACGAACCGGCGCTGACCAGTTCCTTCGGCGTGAGCCAGGAACCGCCTATGCAAACGACATTGGGCAGTTTGAAGAAATCCGCCGCGTTCTGCGCGTTGATGCCGCCGGTCGGGCAAAATTGCACTTGTGGGAACGGGCCTCTGAACGAATCCAGCATTTTGGTTCCTCCTGCCGCAACTGCAGGGAAAAACTTTTGTACCGTGAAACCTGACTCCAGCGCCTGCATGACTTCGGACATGGTGGCGACACCGGGGAAAAACGGCAGTCCGCTGGCGGCGATTGCCTTCAGCAGCGTAGGCGTACTGCCAGGGGAAACGCCGAACTGTGCTCCTGCGTTTATGGATGCTTGCAGCTGTTCCGGCGTGGCGATGGTGCCGACGCCGACGATGGCGTCCGGCACCGCTTGTCTGATCGCGCGCACGGCGTCCAGACCGGCAGCAGTACGCAAGGTGATTTCCAATACGCGAATGCCGCCGTCGACCAGTGCGCGCGCCAGCGGCACAGCATCCTCGACGCGTTCGACCACCATGACCGGCATGACGCTGGTGGCATCGATAATTTCTTTTAAGTTCATGTGATTGTCTCTACGTGAGTGGCGTAATGCCTAGTCGTCAAAGTGGAAGGTGAAGCATCCGCGTTCGGCGGTATCGGCCAGCTTGCGGAAACCGCTGAACAGCTCCCGCCCCATGCCGAACTGGTTGCCGGACAAGTCGGTGGTTTCGGTTACGCGCTGTTCCCATTCTGCCGCCGGAACTTCTGCTTCAAGTTTGCCGTGTACGGCGTCCAGCAGAATGATATCGCCGTTGCGCACTTTATCCAGAGGCCCGCCCATGACGCATTCCGGGCTGATATGAATAGCCGCCGGGACCTTGCCGGAAGCGCCGGACATGCGCCCATCGGTGACGATGGCGACCTTGAAGCCGCGCTCCTGCAGTACCGCCATGGACGGCGTCAATTGGTGCAGCTCGGGCATGCCGTTGGCTTGTGGTCCCTGGAAGCGGATCACGGCGATAAAGTCGCGCTCCAGTTCGCCGCGTTTGAAGGCCGCAATCAGTTCTTCCTGATGATCGAAGACGATGGCAGGTGCGCGCACGACCAGATTTTCCGCAGCGACGGCGGATACCTTGACGATGCCGCGCCCCAGATTACCGGTTACCAGACGCAGACCGCCGTCGGCGCTGAAGGGAGCGTCTGCTGGAGCCAGTACCGTTGTGTCGTGGCTTTTTTCGCTTGCAGGCCGCCAGGCCAGATTACCGTTGTCCAGCCACGGCTCTTCAGCCCAGCGGCGTAGCGAGCCGTTGAGTACTGTGTTGACGTCTTCGTGCAGCAACCCCGCGTCGAGCAGTTCGCGGATCAGGAAGCCCATGCCGCCGGCGGCATGGAAATGATTGATGTCGGCCTTGCCGTTCGGATAGACGCGCGCCAGCAGCGGCACTACCGCGGAAAGGTCGTTGAAATCGTCCCAGTTGATTTCCATGCCCGCTGCGCGCGCGATGGCGACCAGATGGATGGTGTGGTTGGTCGAGCCGCCGGTAGCCAGCAGGCCGACGATGCCGTTGACGATGGTGCGTTCGTCGACGATATCGCAGATGGCCGGAGCGGTTTTGTCCTGCGCCAGACGCACCGCCTGACGCGCCGCTTCGCGCGTCAGCGCGTCTCTTAACGACGTGCCGGGGTTGACGAACGAAGAGCCGGGGAGTTGCAGGCCCATGATTTCCATCAGCATCTGGTTGCTGTTGGATGTGCCGTAAAAAGTGCAGGTGCCGGGTCCGTGATAGGAGGCCATTTCCGATTCCAGCAGCGCGTCGCGGTCGGTTTTGCCTTCGGCGAAAAGCTGGCGCACGCGCGCCTTGTCCGCATTGGAGATGCCGGTCGTCATCGGTCCTGCCGACAGAAAGATAGCGGGCAGATGGCCGAAACGCAACGCGCCCATGACCAGACCCGGAATCACCTTGTCGCATGCGCCCAGATAAAGGTTTGCATCGAATACGTGATGCGCCAGACCGATTGCCGTAGACAGCGCAATGACGTCTCTCGAAAATATCGAAAGCTCCATGCCAGTCTGGCCCTGGGTGACGCCGTCGCACATGGCCGGCACTCCGCCTGCAACCTGGGCTGTTGCGCCGAGCGCGCGCGCTTCGGCCTTGATGATTTCCGGGTAGTGCTCGTACGGCTGGTGCGCCGACAGCATGTCGTTATACGCCGATATGATGCCGATGTTGGGCGTGGCGGCGGCTTTCAAGACCAGTTTATCGTGAGTCGGCATCGCGGCGTAGGCGTGCGCCACGTTGGTACAGGCGATATGGGTGCGCTGGATGCCGTTTTCACGCGCGCGCTGCATCTGAGTCAGATAGGCCTCGCGGCGGGACCGGCTGCGGTTACGAATTCTTTCGGTTATGGCGATCAGGGTAGGGTGGAGAGACATGGTGTTGTTATTATGGTTGGTTTGGTGATGCTGGGCTGGAGAAACGGTCGGGGCATCGTGGACAGCCCCGACTGGATGCCGTTTTTAGGCAACAATCTAATTCAAAATATCAGCAAGTGTCAATTAAAACTCATCTCAAAATGGACAGAAAAGCTCGTAAAACTCATCTCAAAATGGACAGAAAAGCTCGCCGCGAGTTAATATGCAAAGTTTGGCCCCTCATTGGGGATATGCGAAGCTGTAACGGTTTTATCAAGATCACTGCAAGAGGATCCACGCGTTGAGTCAACCATCATTTCCACATTCGTTTAATATCGTTTTTTTCGGCGGTTCAGGTGATCTGGTCACGCGTAAGTTGTTGCCATCGCTGTATCAATGTCACAAAAACAATCTGCTTGTCGGGCAGGGCGGCATCCATTGTCTGGGGCTGGAGGATTACAGTCAAACCGAGTTTGTCAACTTCGCTCGGGAAAAAGCGCGGCAGTTTATTTCTGGCGGGGAATGGGACGACGCGGTCTGGGCGTCGTTCAGCCGCTGGCTGGCTTACGACAGGCTCGATGCAACGCAGCCGGAAGGCTACGGCGTTCTGCAGGAGCGTTTATCACGCACGCTGGCGGAAGTAAACGTGTTTTACCTCTCTACGGCGTCATTCCTCTTTGCTCCGATCTGTGAAAATCTGGCTCGCGCGGGTTTGATTGGGGCTAATGCCCGTGTGGTGCTGGAAAAGCCGATGGGTCACGATCTTGCATCCAGCAATGCGATAGCCGAGGCGGTGAGCCGCTATTTTCTGGAAAATCAGATTTATCGCATCGATCATTACCTGGGGAAGGAATCGGTGCAGAATCTGATCGCGCTGCGTTTCGGCAACACTTTATTCGAGCCGCTGTGGCGCCGGGAATGGATACGCAACGTACAGATCACCATCGCGGAGGAAGTCGGCATCGGCACGCGCAGCGGTTTTTATGATCAGGCCGGCGCATTGCGCGACATGGTGCAGAATCATTTGCTGCAATTACTGTGTTTCGTTGCTATGGAGCCGCCTTCCAGCTTGAAATCCAGCGCGGTGCGCGATGAAAAACTAAAAGTGCTGGAGTCGCTGGTCGAGTTCAGCCGCGAGGATGTATACGCAAAGACCGTGCGCGGCCAATATCGCCCCGGCATATCGGGCGGGCAGCCGGTTGGCGGTTATCTGGAGGAAAACGATATCCCGGCAGACAGCAAAACCGAAACTTTTGTAGCCATCAAGGCCGAGATTGCAAACTGGCGCTGGGCGGGGGTTCCGTTTTACCTGCGCACCGGCAAACGCATGCCGGAGCGGCTGGCGGAAATCGTGATCAATTTCCGCGATGTGCCGCATCCTATTTTTCCGATGACCAACGGCAACACCGCGCATGCGCGGCTGGAGATCCGCCTGCAGCCAGACGAATATATCCGCCTGTATTTCAATGCAAAACCTCCTGGCGATACCATGGAGTTGCAGCAGGTCTATCTTGACCTTAATTTTGCCGAGAAATTCAAGATACGCCGCCCGGAAGGCGGTTACGAGCGTTTGTTGCTGGATGTGATACGCGGCAATCAGGCGCTGTTCGTGCGCCAGGATGAACAGGAACAGGCGTGGCGCTGGGTCGAGCCGATTTTAAATACCTGGGCAGCCGACTCCACCGGGCCCAAAACCTACACCGCGGGTACCTGGGGGCCCTCGGCGGCTTCGGCGCTGCTTTCCAAGGACGGATTTTGCTGGCATGAGGAAGAATAGAACATGACTGTCATGCAATGGTTCGATGGCAACGACAAGCTGGCGCCAGCGCTGGCTGCGGCCGTCACCGCCGATTTGCGTGCGGTTCTGGAGAAGGCGCCGCGCGCCGCTTTGGCGGTTTCGGGCGGAAATTCGCCGGTGCCTGTGTTCGAAGTGTTGCGTGAAGCCGATCTGGATTGGCCGCGTATCGTGGTTACTCTGGTCGACGAGCGCTGGGTGCCGGAAAGCGATCCCGGCAGCAACGCCGCTTTGGTAAAGGCGCATTTGCTGCAAGGGCGCGCCGCTGCAGCAGACTTCCTGCCCTTATATACCGGCGCGGCGACGGCGCAGGCAGCCGAAGACGGGCTTGCGGAGGCGTTCAACGGCATTCCTCAACCGTTTGCAGCCTTGATACTGGGTATGGGGGAGGATGGACATACCGCTTCTCTTTTTCCTGCCAGCCCAAAATTGCAGGCTGGTCTGGCTTTGGATGGCACGGTAGCGACGACTCCGCCATATCTGGCTCAGATCGGCGCCGTCGAGCCGGTAGAACGCATCAGTCTTACCTTACCCTGGATATTGAACTCGCTGCGGGTGTATCTGCAATTTGGCGGCGCATCCAAGGTAGAGGTGTACAATAAAGCCATGCAGGGCCGGAACCCTCAGTATCCGGTCAGCTATGTATTATCGCAAACGCAAACGCCGGTCAGCGTATTTGCGGCGCGAAGTTAGGATTTCCCTTGGCAACCATTGCGGGACAGACAGCATGCATATACACATAGTCGGCATTTGTGGAACCTTCATGGGCGGGCTTGCGCTGATTGCGCGCGAAATGGGACATAAGGTCACCGGCTCCGATCATAACATTTACCCCCCAATGAGCACTCAACTGGAAGAGCAGGGTATCGGACTGTTTGCCGAGTATGCCGCTGCCAATCTGGATTTGAAGCCCGATATCGTTATTATCGGCAATGCGTTGTCGCGCGGCAACGTAGAGGTCGAGGCGGTGCTGAATCGGGGGTTGGCTTACACCTCGGGAGCCCGCTGGCTGTATGAGGCAGTGCTGAAGGATCGTTGGGTATTGGCTGTTTCAGGTACGCATGGCAAGACCACGACTACCAGTATGCTGGCGTGGATACTGGAAAAAAACAATACCAGGCCCGGCTTCCTGATCGGCGGGATACCGACGAATTTCGGCATTTCCGCCCGGCTGGGAAGAACGCCTTTTTTTGTTATAGAAGCCGACGAATACGATACCGCTTTTTTCGACAAGCGTTCCAAGTTTTTACATTACCGCCCCAGAACACTGGTTATCAATAATCTCGAATACGATCACGCCGATATTTTCCCTGATTTGGCCTCCATACAAAGGCAGTTTCATCATCTGGTGCGCATGGTGCCGGGCAATGGGTCGATTGTTGTGCCTGATTGTGAAGAAGCGATAGATGATATGTTGCGGATGGGGTGTTGGACCGAGATTGAGAAAACCGCTATCGCAACGCCTGTAAAGGATAATGGCTCGGCATGGACTGTTCGTCTTAATTCAGCCGACGGCAGCGATTTCGATGTGCTGCGCCATGGCCGCTTCGAGGGGCGAGTATGCTGGGAGTTGACAGGGCGGCATAACGTGATGAACGCCATTTCCGCCATTGCTGCCGCCAGTCATGCCGCGATTGGGGTTGCCGATTCCGTAGCCGCGCTATGCGGGTTCTCCGGAGTCAAACGGCGCATGGAGGTGCGCGCGCAAGTAGCGGGCGTTACCCTTTATGACGATTTTGCGCATCACCCCACAGCTATCGCGACGACGCTGCAGGGACTGCGCGCCAAAGTCGGCGGGCATGAACGTATCATCGTCGTGCTTGAGCCGCGCTCCAATACCATGCGTCTCGGCATACATGAAAAAACCCTGGCCAACTCGCTGGCAAGCGCCGATTACGCAATTATTTACCAGCCGGACAATCTGGGCTGGAATGTCGCAGGGCTGGCCGAACAGGCTCCCAATATTTGCGTCATGGACAGTATAGACGGCATAGTCGTCCATCTTGCCGGAGAGGCGTGCCGAGCGGGCGACCATCTGGTATTCATGAGCAATGGCGGTTTTGCCGGCATACACGGAAGGGTCGAGGCTGCTTTGCGGCGATGAAACTTGTTTCGTCAGCCGATGGGAACAGCATTATTTTTCTCCTGTGCTACAACGCCTGCCAGCCCGGCGCGAAGGTCGATGTATCATTTCTTCTACTGATAAGGCATTTCTGGAAAAGGAAAAAACATGATTATCAAAGATAACGAGTTTGTCGATCTCCAAACACCGACAGGCGCTATGCGCACCCATATTTTTCGTCCTGCAGCGCCTGGAAAATATCCCGGCGTTTTGATGTTTTCGGAAATTTTTCAGATCACCGGGCCGATTCGCCGCACTGCGGCAATGCTGGCCGGGCATGGCTTCGTTGTCGCTTGCCCCGAGATTTATCATGAACTCGAACCTCTGGGTTCCGTGCTCGCTTACGACGAAGAAGGCACCACCCGGGGAAATGCGCACAAGACGGCCAAGCCGGTGTCGGCCTACGATAGCGACGCTCGCGCCGTACTCGATTACCTCAAAACCCTGGACTATTGCACCGGCCGCCTGGGAGCAATGGGTATATGCGTCGGTGGTCATTTGGCTTTTCGCGCTGCGATGAACCCGGACGTGTTGGCGACGACCTGTTTTTATGCAACGGATATCCATAAAAAAAGTCTGGGACTGGGCATGAACGATAATTCGCTGGATCGGGTAGGCGAAATTAAAGGCGAGTTGCTGCACATCTGGGGACGCCAGGATCCGCATATTCCTCTCGAAGGCAGGAACCTGCTGAAGGCCCGGCTCGAAGAAGTAGGTGCAAGATTTACCTGGCATGAGGTCAACGGTCAGCACGCATTTATGCGTGACGAAGGCCCACGCTACGATCCGGCGCTGGCGCTGCAATGCTGGACGCTGTTGCTGGAGCTTTTTCACAGAAGGCTGGGTTACGGTGACCTCAGTACTCAAGCCGAAGCTACGCCGGTAGAGAGCAGGCACTGATTTTGTGCTACGCCGACCGGTAATGCGGACTGAACCGGGGCGGCGTCAATCGCGGAGCATAGCGCGAACCATGCAATTCTTCAAGCAAAGTGAGCCGCGGCAGGCTGCCGCGGTCTTGATGAGACTGTCCTGACTGGGTAGCGAAAAAGGAAAATTCATATAGATGCGGGCATGGAGCCTGCCGGGATGTCTAATCCAGAGCGTTTCGATAGCCCTGCCCCCAAACCGTAGCAGGGCGTCGTTGACGACGCTTTCCTGGGTTGGCGAGGTTCGCGGCCCCGCGCGCCCATGGGTCATATAGATCTGTGTGTTGCAGATAGCTCGTATACCCTACGCCAATAGTATATATTTACAATTTGGCGTACTTTGGGATTTGCCTGCAATCAGCTCATGCACCTCAGAATAAATTGGGAGTCTGTCGGGCTTCATGTTAGCTTTGTTTTTTATATTAAAAATTTATGTTTTGAAATGTTAAGCCCGACAGTTCCCTAAATTCTTCATAGTAAAAAATAAATCAAGAGAGCTAATGTCCAGTTGGCATGAGCATATCGGAGACCTCTACCATAGCGTTCTGGATAATGCGCTATGGACGCAGGTTTTCGGTCGAATTATGGATGAGGCGGGTGCCGGTCAATGCTTGCTGCTCTGCCCGTTTATCGAACTATCGGCGGATACGTCCGGTACGATAGATTGTCAGGCCTATAAAGGCCGTTGTCCGTTTTACGAAGACTACCTTCAGCGGCACGATGATCCCTGGGCGCATGAAGCGTTGATTGAGAGGCGCCGCTTAACCAGCACATATTATTTTGAATTTCGGGAACGTAGCGAAATAAAAGAGAAACAGCACGCCATCCTGTTCGAAAGCGGTGCTCCGGGCGATCCGCCCTATGCCCACGACATCGACTGCGGCATCCGGGAAGAACGGTTTATCCGCGAGATGCTGCCGCATTTGCGATGCGCTTTGCGTATCCGTTGGCAAATGCTCGAGCACCATCATGCGCGCAGTTTGCGCGAAGAAGCCCTGGACTGTGTACCCCAGGCTATGGCGTTGCTGAATGTAAGCGGGCATGTGCTGTTTGCCAACCGGCGCGCCGAGTCCATTTTTCAGGAAGAGACCGGCCCCATCGTTGTCAACAACCGTTTGACCGCGCTCGACGCTCCTGGCGCCAAGCGACTCAGGGATGCTTTATTTCTGGCTGCCAGAGGCATCAGTAATAATGTCAATCTGGGTAATCCGCTCAGGCAACAACGCTGGGTCGTCTCGCTCAATCCGCTGCATATCTCAGGCTCTAGCCAGGCGGCTATAACCCGCATCCTGGCTCTGATCGCCAATCTCGAACGAGTACCCAGCGAAGGTATGCTTCTTTTCGCTAAACTGTACGGATTGACGCCCACGGAGACTTGCGTTTTACGACAGCTGCTGGGGCGGCAAAATACTCGGGATATTGCAACAAGCCTCAACATCAGCATTAAAACCCTGCGCACTCACCTTGGCAATCTCTTCGCTAAAACCTCCACAACCAGCCAGCGTGAGCTGGTGCAGTTTTTCCTGGCTCATCCTTCAGTGTAAACACTGTGGCCTGCAAAAAATCCTAGTCTATTTGACTGATGTGCCGCAGTTGGCACACGGTTATAGTGCCGGGGTTCATATTGATGCAGCGAGTAAGCAATGAATGCGTAACATACAAGTGTACGATAAACCCGGGCACCGATTTGTCCTGCTCAACGAAAGCGAGCCGGGCGAGGAAGACGGCATCCGTTCCAACCAGTTTCTGATTATGCATGGAGATGCCGGGGTGCTGCAGGACCCCGATGGCTTTGGCGTGATGCCGCGCGTGCTGGCCGAAATGTTGCGCTATCTGCCACCGGTCCAGGTTCATGGCATAGTGCTGTCGCATCAGCACCCTGATATCGTGGGTGGCCTCTCCACCTGGATGGAGGTGACCCGGTGCCCGATTAATGTTTCCGCTATCTGGATGCGTTTTTTGCCGCATTACGGCTTTAAGGAAATGAGCCGTTTTGTCGGCGTTCCGGATCAAGGCTTGCCGCAGCTGGCTGTGGCCCCCGGCTTTAACCTGCAAATCCTGCCTGCTCATTTTTTGCACTCGGAAGGGCAAATCAATGTGTATGACGCGGCGTCAAGCATCCTGTTTAGCGGCGATATGGGCGCTGCAATGCTGCCGCTGGACAAGAATTACATTTATGTAGACGATTTCCAGAGTCATGTGCCGTTCATCGCCTGGTTTCATCGCCGTTATATGGGTTCCAACAAGGCCATAAGGATCTGGCTGCGCGATCTTACCTGCGGAACCGATATTATGCAGGCTGGCGGATATTTCCCGGGGGAGCCTGCATGAACCAGGCTGCTGCCGTAACCAATAGCGAACTGGAGCTTGTAAGGCTTACTGTACTGGATCGCCTGGCTGCGTTGCTGGAGAGCCAAACCCGCTCCAAGCATACTACCGGTACCGTGCTGGAGACGGTATATTCCGTACAGAGCGATATGGCGCGGAATTTGCGCGGTTTCGTGCAAACTCAGAGCGACCATGCCTCGTTGTCGAACAGCGTGCTTGAAGTGGCTGCGATGTGCGAGCGCCTAAACGACAGTCTCGACGTATTGCTTGGCGAGCGGCAGCGTAGACTGAGCAAGAACAGCATCTATTTGCGGACGCTGATGTCGGAGTTCAACAGTACGCTCGACCGCCTTTCCGAAACGCTGATAGAAAAGGATCTGCTCGAACGGCAAAGTCAGGTGCTGGAACGCATCATATTGTCATATGAGAACATAACTCAGTGGAAAGAGTTTGCTCGCCACATTCTTGCCGATTTCCATCGTATTTTTCCGTTCAATATTTTTTTCATCATCTTTTCCGAAGGGCAAAATATCTCGCTTCATTTGTATTATCCCGGCCAGCATACTCAGGCGGCGCGCGAGCACGCGCAATGCGTCCTTATCGAGCAGATTCTAGCCGAATTACAGCTTCCCGCCGATACGCCATGGGGTATCGAAGAATTTCTTATCGATCAGGGCGAAACTCCGCAAGCAATCGAAAAAATAAACACGATCATGGTTTCAATACCCGAGCATGCCCATCACCTGCTGGGGTTGCTTGGGATAGGCTATGTTGCCGGACGCAACCTGAGCGCACAGGAGCAAACCATTATTCGTTCCATTCTGTCGGTCATGGTGATGGTGGTCGGCTCCAGTAAAGCGCTGTCGCGGACCATGGCCGATCTCGAATTCTATGCGGCCTACGACTCGCTCACGGGGTTGCATAACCGCCGCTATTTCAACGAGATGCTGGAATATGAAATCGAGCGTTCCAGCCGGCATCGTCATGAATTTTCCATATTGCTGCTGGATCTGGACGACTTCAAGGACGTGAACGACTCCTATGGTCATCCGGTGGGCGACGAGACCTTGCGTGGCGTCGCTGCAATTGTAAATCAACATACCCGCAAGGGCGATTTGGCGACAAGGCTGGGAGGCGACGAGTTTGCGATTCTGCTGATGGAAACCGGTGCGCAGGGTGCGCGGGCGGTGGCGGAAAAGCTTGGGATAGCGTTGCGTGAAAAAACTTTTTTATCGCCGCAACACAGGCATTTTCAATTGACGGCTTCCATCGGCATCGTCACTTATCCGCATGATGCAGGCAATGAGTCCGATCTGATGTCCGGGGTCGATCTGGCAATGTATCGCGCCAAACGGATGGGTAAGGATAGCGCTTGCGCATTGGATGGCGCGGAGAAGCAAATCGGATTGAGCCGGGGAGCGCGCGATAACGTCGAGCAGCTGCGCAAAACCTTGCTGCAGCAGGATAAGGTATTTCCTTATTTTCAGCCTATCGTCGATTGCCGTACCGGTACAATTTTCGCCTACGAAACCTTGGCGCGCTTGCAGCAGGTTGACGGCGAAATCGTTACCGCCGGCGCATTTATCGAGGTTATCGAAAAATACGGTCTGGGACGTCAGCTTGACCAGATCATTATCGGCAAGGCGTTGGAAGCCCACAAACTCAGCGGCACTTCGACCAAACTGTTCATCAATCTCTCGGCGCAGGAAATACAGGGGCGCAATATTCTTGGATACGCCGAAAACTTGTGCGAGCGGCTGGAAATTTCACCCAGTGCGGTGGTATTCGAGATTTTGGAGCGTGACGCGATAGGCGATATGGGCAATATGCGCAGGTTTCTCACCATGCTGGGTAAAAAGGGTTTTTCTTTCGCGCTGGATGATTTTGGCAGCGGCTACAATTCCTTTCACTATTTGCGCGAGCTGCACTTCGAGTTCGTCAAAATCGATGGGATTTTTGTTCGCAATATTATCGAGTCCAAGGTAGACAGAACGCTGGTTCGCAATCTGTCGCGCCTGTGCCGGGATCTAGGCATACTCACTGTTGCCGAATTTGTTGAAAATGAAGAGATTTTCAGCATGCTACGCGATATGGATATCGATTATGTACAGGGATACCACATCGGCATGCCGCGTGCGCAGCTCTCGCCGCAACTCCATTAAGATCCGGAACGCTTCGCCGTTCCGGCAATGGATGGCAGGAACGCGAAGAATAGCTCGAACCGCAGAGACGCGGTAAAAATAATATATGCCGTCAGGACGCCTTTAATCAACAGCATAAGTCTTTCAACCCAGAGGTATGAAGCAAGTGCGCAACAACCAGCCCGTTACAAAGCAGGAACTGATCGTTCCCTCAGATATCACCATCATTTCTGAAACCGATCTCAAAGGACATATTACTTATATTAATGATGATTTTGTCCGTGTCAGCGGTTTTTCCGAAAAGGAACTGCTTGGTAAAGCGCATAATATTGTCCGGCACCCTGATATGCCAAGAGAGGCGTTCGAAGATTTGTGGAAGACCCTAAAGCGAGGTCAATCCTGGATGGGAGTCGTGAAAAATCGCTGCAAGAACGGCGATTACTATTGGATACATTCCTTTGTGGCGCCTCGGCGCGAAAATGGCCGGATCGTCGGGTTCTTGTCGGTGCGTACCGCAGCTACGCGCCTGCAAATCGAACGAGCGGAAGATTTTTATCGCCGTATCGAACAAAAGCAGACCAATGGGTTCCGGCTTAATCGCGGCAGGGTGGAGCGCACGCATTTTCAATCGCTGCCGTCGTGGTGGTCCAATCTGTCGATACGCGCCCGTGTGCTGAGCGGAATTGGACTGAACGTGGTTTTCTATGCATTCGTGGCGTATTACGCCGATTCGATTATGCATGCTACGGACCAATCCGCTCGCGGGCTAGACGAGAAGCTGCTATTGATTTTCGCCTCGGCCGGTTTACTGATAACAACCGGTCTGGGTTTGTCGCTATTGCGTTCCCTGACTTTGCGTTTGAGTTCGATGGCGCAACTGGTGGATCGAATTACAGAAGGAAATTACCGTAACGCTATCGAAATTAAAACCGATTACGAAATAGATCAGGTGCTGGACAGCATCAAGTCCATGCAGGGGAACTTCGATGCGGCCATGCATAAAACCAAACGCCTTGCGGAACAAAACCAGCGTATCCGCAATGCGCTCGACTGGTCGGCGGCCGGAACCATGATTGTGGATAACGACGCCACTATCATTTATCAGAACAAGGCGCAGATCGAAATTTTTCAGAAGGCCGAGCACGATTTACGCGCCTGTTTTCCTGCTTTCGACCCGACGCAACTGGTCGGCAAGAGTATCGATATATTCCACAAAAACCCCGATTATCAGCGCAATATGATCGCAAATTTGACTCAGCCCGAAACCCTTGACATCACCATGGGCGCGCGCACCTTCAAGCTGACGGTTGCCCCGGTTCTTAATGAGGCCGGAGAACGGCTGGGCATTTCGGCGGGTTGGGTCGATCGCACCAGCGAACTGGTCATCGAACGCGAAGTGAACGAAATCGTTAAAGCGGCGGTCGCCGGCAATTTCAATCAGCGTATCGACTCGCAAGGCAAGGAAGGCTTTCTTAAGCAGCTTTCCGAAGATATCAATCGTTTGATGGAAGTCAGTTCGTGCGGACTCAACGAAGTTGTGCGCGTATTGGAAGCGCTGGCGCGAGGAGATTTGACCGAGAAAATAACCAATGAATATACAGGCATATTCGGCCAGTTGAAGGATGACATGAACAAGACGGTGGCTAAACTCAGTACGATCATCTACCAGATTTGCGATTCGGCAGAGTCCATCGATATTGCGTCCAGGGAAATTGCAAGCGGGAACAGCGATCTCTCCAGCCGTACCGAGCAGCAGGCCGCAAATCTCGAGCAAACCGCCGCGTCCATGGACGAATTGACCGGGACGGTAAAACAAAACGCGCAAAATGCCCTGCATGCCAATCAGCTGGCGGCGGGTGCATCGGATATTGCGACCAAGGGCGGCGTTGTTGTTAAACAGGCGGTAGTGACAATGAACGAGATTTCCGCGTCGTCGAAGAAAATCGCCGACATTATCGGCATTATCGACGGACTTGCTTTCCAGACCAATATTCTTGCGCTCAACGCCGCTGTGGAAGCAGCGCGCGCCGGCGAGCAGGGGCGCGGATTCGCCGTGGTGGCAAGCGAGGTTAGAAGCCTCGCTCAACGCAGCGCTACCGCGGCCAGAGAAATCAAGGCGCTGATCGAAGATTCGGTGAGCAAGGTTACTTCGGGTTCAAAACTGGTAGATGAAGCAGGGCGCACGATGGACGATGTAGTCGGCGCTATTCAACGCGTTGCCGGCATCATGGGCGAGATTACGGCGGCAAGCAATGAGCAGTCAGCGGGTATAGAACAGGTGAGCCGGGCGATCGCGCAGATGGACGAGGCTACCCAGCAGAATTCGGCGCTCGTGGAAGAAGCGGCTGCGGCAGCCGTAAGTCTGGGAGAGCAAACGCAGCTCCTTGACAAGTCGGTACATGCGTTCACGCTTGCGTAGTAGAAAAAGCGCGGAGTTCCATGGAAGTAGACTTTGCGGATTTGCGGCTATTCACTATCATCCGATCGTTCGTTTCGCTAAAATCGTTACCGCCCGAGCCGGGTCCGGCTCTTCTACTACGCCCGCTTTGGCGCAACATAATGGACCCGGTAGGTTGAATCATTTGGCCGTTTAAATGGCCATAGTCAGAATCTGCCGAAGAGTCCAGGACCAGAAGGATCAGGCGTGTTGTCATGAGTTTAAGAGTTTTTACCCCATCGCGTTTGCTGCAATCTTATGTTACGGCGATTTGGGACTATGATAATTTATTGGGCGGTGGCAACCAGGCGCTTTCCATCCTTCCGGATACCGCGACGTATTTATGTTTTTTATATGCCGACTTGCTAACTACCGTACACAAGGAGAGAATTTACACAACCCGGAGCGGACTTGCCGGTTTCCAGAGTTTTCGAAGCGATCTTGGCGCTTTAGGACAAGTTTCTGGGGTTTCCGCGCGTCTTACCCCCTGGGGGGTGAATGTGTTTTGTCGCGGCATCGTAAGAGATTGCGCCGAACGGCGTGTCGACTGCCGGGATATTTTCCCCAAATATGCCATAGAAAAAATCGAAGATAATTTGTCTCTTAAAAGAACCGCCTGCGAGCGTGTTCAGTGCGTCGAGAGCTTTTTGCTTTCCATGTTGAATCGGAACAATGAGGATGCGCTGATTCAAACAGCGTGCAGGGAGCTGGACAGGGTCAACGGTAATTATCCGCTTGCGAAGCTGGCGCGAACTCTCGGTTTGACCAAACGC
Source organism: Candidatus Methylospira mobilis (assembly GCF_009498235.1). Lineage (NCBI taxonomy): Bacteria > Pseudomonadati > Pseudomonadota > Gammaproteobacteria > Methylococcales > Methylococcaceae > Candidatus Methylospira > Candidatus Methylospira mobilis. The sequence goes on from NZ_CP044205.1 coordinate 1,804,710, forward strand.
ACGTTCGAACGGCGCTTTCAAATGCATATCGGCGCTACGCCGAAAAAATATGCCCGTATCGTACGCTTGCGCAACGCGATCCTGCAGCGTAACAAGCTTTCAAACTGGGCGGAAGTGGCGTACGCGGCGGGTTACTACGATCAGTCGCATATGATACACGACTTTCACGAGCTTTACGGACTGTCGCCCGAGTCCATTTATCCACAGATGGAAGCATCCCGTACCATACGGTTTTCCGGATTATTGAATCTATACCGGGGTGAGCGTTAAGCAATTTGTGATCTTGCTCGATGAAAGGTTCGGCCGTTTTAAGGGCCTCCATATTTGTTCCCCGTTTCGCGGTCAATGATGCTGTTTAAGACTGCGCCCCTTATTACTTGTCGCTTTTTTACAATACAACCGACAGGCCGCGTTGCTAAAGTTTGGCGGGCAGGCCGTAGAAATGGTTCGCAGTTGATCGAAGCCATTGTCAATTATCACGGTACTGTCACCAAAGTCTTTATTTAACCGCATAAAAGTGATTCAGGAGATGCCCGTCATGACTAAGCAAGCAATTACAAAAAAATTCAATGTGCCGGCGGAAGCGGTTTGGGCCGCGATCCGCAACATAGGAAGGCTCGATGTCTGGTTCCCGTTCATTGACACCTGCAGAGTGGAAGGAGAGGGCGCGGGCGCGTTGCGATATATGACCATAGCTGGCGGCGGCGAGATAAAGGACACGATTGAAGAGATTAATGACGAGCGCATGACGTTGACATATCTTCGGCCCGTATCTCCGTTCCCGGTAAGTTATTACAAAGGGACGGTAGAAGTCTTTAAGTCTTATGACGGTTTGGGTGTTGTGGTTTGGACTATTGAATTCGAGTCGCAGCCTGACGAAGCCGCATCCGTAGCGGAACTGGTATACGGCGCTATCAGCGATGGTTTGGACGGTATGGAAAAAGATCTCCAGTCCGCATAGGGCGGTTTCGAATACGGCAGAAGTTTTCCGCAAGGAAACAGCCAGCGGTCTCAGGTCTGCGGGCAGGGCGGCCGGCACCTGGGGAATCCTTGATTCACCATTCGGACAGAGGCTCGCAGTACGTCTAGATCCGTTACAGCGAGCGACTGGCCGAAGCGGGGATAGAGCCGTCAGTTGGCGGCAAGGGAGATAGCTACGACAACGCGCTGGCCGAAACCATCAATGGCTTGTACAAGGCAGAAGTGATTCACTGGCGGGCGCCCTGGAAAACCAGGGAGTCACTGGAGTTGGCGACCTTGGAGTGGGTATTCTGGTTCAACCATCACCGGCTGCTGGAACCCATCGGCTATATCCCGCCGACAGAATCTGAGGCAAACTATTACCGGCAATTCGCCGACCAGGCCGTTAGCGTGGCCTGACTTAAACCAACCGGCCTCCACGGAACTCGAGGCGGTTCAAGCCAGTCGAGACACGCTTGCAAGTCCGTCCCCTTCGGCTTCGCTCTGGACCGGTCCCGGAAGCTCTCTGTACCCATCCGGGCGCAAAAGCTCTCGCCTGACTCACCTCACTTCCTCTCCAGCGGGCATGCTGAATAGTTACCTGTAAAAGTTATAGGGTATTGCGTCTTCGTAATGATCCTTTCATATGAAGGAGTTAACTTGAACTGATTTCCTTCCAAACAGTTCATTTTCAAAATCAAGAGACTCAGATATGACCGACAAAACTCTCAATGTCCTGTTTTTATGCCACGGCAATTCGGCGCGCAGCATTATGGCGGAAGCCTTGCTCAACGCATTGGGCAATAGCCGTTTCCTCGCATATAGCGCGGGGAGCCATCCCACGGGAGCGGTTGATCCCTTCGCGCTGGAAAGACTGGCAAAAGAGGGGATTCCCGCCGAAAGCGCCAGAAGCAAGGATTGGAGTGAGTTTGCACAAACCGGCGCGCCGCACATGGATTTCGTCATCACGGTTTGCGACCGGACTGCCGGAGAAGCTTGCCCGGTCTGGCCCGGAAAACCGATCACCGCGCATTGGGGAGTAATCGATCCCGTAGCGTATAGCGGTTCCGACGATCAGAAACGTCTGGAGTTCGGCAAGGTTTTCGGCATACTTCATCGGCGTCTTTCCTTGTTTACCAGCCTGAATACTTCGAGTTTGAAACAGCTTGCTTTGGAGCAAAAGCTACGCGAAATCGGACAAACGGGCTGAGTCGGTCGTAGAGCCGCGAAGAGCCGCTATTCGCAGTATTTGGACCTGCTGTACCGGTAATGGCTTGTAATGGAATGCTTGCGCGGATTTTCTACGGCAACAGGATTGTCCGGGCATGGTAACGACAATGGTATAATTCCCCGCTTTGAAAGCTGAACAGTTCGGCCCCGGCAGAGCTTCACCCTCAATAGGGGGCTGTATCGTTTCAAACCAGCGAAATTAATCCACGCCACTCCATGCTATTCAAAACTTCATCCGGGCCGTTCCAGAACAGCGACAACTCCGTCAGCCGGATCATGCGCCGGGTCATTTATGCATTGATACCGGGAGTACTGGCCCAGTACCTGATTTTCGGCCCCGGCGTTATCGTCAATATCGGCATTGCGGTGCTGACGGCGTCGATGGCCGAGGCGATGGTGCTGGGGTTGCGCAAACGGCCCATACTGCCGGCGCTGTCCGACTACAGCGCAATTTTGACGGCGCTGCTGCTGGCGATAGCGCTGCCGGCCCATGCGCCGTTCTGGGTTACCGTGTTCGGAACGCTGTTCGCCATCGTGATCGGCAAGCAGCTTTACGGCGGCATCGGCTATAACCCGTTCAACCCGGCGATGCTCGGCTATGCGGTGCTGCTGATTTCGTTTCCTCGACAAATGACCGCGTGGCAGGCGCCATGGGAAATCGCCGCGCAGCATCCCGGCTTGCGCGAGGCTTTCGAGCATATCATCGGTCTGCATACGCTGACGGCGGACGCGCTGGGACAGGCGACGCCGCTCGACCATTTCAAAACCCAGCTGGGACTTGCCAAAAGTCCGGACGAGATTCAATCCGCGTCTATCTATGCCGGACTCGCCGGAAAAGGCTGGCAAAGCGTCAACCTGTGCTATCTGGCCGGCGGACTCTGGCTGTTGAAAAAAGGCGTGATCGGCTGGCAGATTCCGGCGGGATTTCTGGCCGGGCTGTTTTTCCCGGCGCTGTTTTTTTTCCTGCTGGATGCGGCACACTATCCAACTCCGCTGTTCCATTTATTCGGCGGCGCCACCATGCTCGGCGCGTTTTTCATCGCCACCGACCCGGTGACCGCGGCAGTCACTGTGCGCGGACGCCTGATCTACGGCGTATTGGCGGGCGTGCTGGTTTTCACCATACGCAGTTGGGGCGGTTATCCGGACGGCGTCGCGTTTGCGGTGCTGTTGATGAATCTGGCTGCCCCGACCATAGACAACTACACGCGTCCGCGCGTATACGGACACGAGCGCGCATGAAACCGTTACGCTTAATTCTGGATGTATTGCGGCGGGTCGAGGGGATGATCGTCCTGCTGCGATCGCGGCTGTCGCCATACCCCATCGTCCTTGCCGCAGTCATGCTCGGCCTGTTCTCGCTGATCGCCTTCGGGCTGGTATCTGTGCTGCATCACGGCACCGAAGGGCGTATCGTCGGCAATCACCGCGCATCGGTACTGCACAAACTGCAGGAAATATTGCCGCCGGATCGTTACGACAACGATATCCTCAGCGACGTGATGGATATCGATGAACCGAGCCTGGATGCGCGCCATCCGGTTACGGTCTATCGCACGCGCAAGCAGGGTCAGCCGGTCGCCGCAGTGCTGCTGCCGACCGCGCCGGACGGCTATAGCGGCGATATTCGGCTGATGGTGGCGATATACAGCAACGGCGAACTGGCTGGCGTACGGGTGATTTCGCATAAGGAAACGCCCGGTCTCGGCGACCCGGTCGATGAGCGCAAATCCGACTGGATACGCGCGTTCAGCGGCTTGTCGTTCGAAAAGCTGGAGGCGGCGCTATGGCGCGTTAAAAAAGACGGCGGCGCTTTCGACCAGTTTACCGGCGCGACCGTCACCCCGCGCGCGGTGGTCAAACAGATCAAAAATACCTTGGACTACTTCAGCGCCAACAAGGATAAACTATTCCAATTGCCGGCAGAGCCGATAGAGGACACCGTCATTGACTCACCCTGACCCATCGCCTTCGAATCCGATTCAGGCCGCCGCGTTGCCTTTAAAACAAGCGTTGACGCCGGAACGCAGAACGGATTACCGCCATATCGCCTTCGACGGCTTATGGAAAAATAATCAGGCTTTCGTCGCGCTGCTCGGACTGTGTCCGTTGCTGGCGGTCAGCAACTCGGTGGTCAACAGCATCGGGCTGGGGCTGGCGACCACGTTTGCGCTGGTTTTTTCCAATACCATTGTTTCGCTGATACGCAACGTGGTCGATCAGGAAATCCGCCTGCCGGTATTCGTGCTGGTCATCGCCGCCAATGTAACCTGTATCGAATTGCTGATGAATGCCTTTTTCCACGACCTGTATCGCGTATTGGGTATATTCATCCCGTTGATCGTTACCAACTGCGCGATTATCGGGCGCGCGGAAGCGTTCGCATCGCGCACCACGGTCGACAGGGCTGCGCTGGATGGGCTGTTCATGGGGCTGGGCTTTGCTCTGGTGCTGATTGCTCTGGGCGCATTGCGCGAAGTGCTCGGCCTCGGTACGCTGCTGAACGGCGCTGAACTGATGTTCGGCGAATCCGCCAGAAACTGGACTATTACCGTCATTGCGCCTTACGAGGGGTTTCTGCTTGCCGTTTTGCCTCCCGGTGCATTCATCGGTTTGGGGCTGCTGATCGCAGTGAAGAATGTCATTGATGAAAAAAGCGTAAATAAATCAAACAAAAGCGAAAAAACAAGCAATTCCCAATTTAAAATCCTGCTAAAATAAAGCATTTTTAACGCGTCCTAACCAAGCCTCATTGGCACAAAACAAATGGACTTGAACATAGTTGACTAGATACGCGGCACGTTTAGCGCGTTATTGGATTACTGAAAACCAGGCAACTACCAGAAATATGCGGTGGAAGATACCGCGTTAAGCGCGTTCTCGGTCTTTTTCACTCAACGCCTGTATTTTTTGACTACCAGCGGTGGCTGCAAAAAAACCACAACAGAAACAAGGCACAATCGGTTTTCAGTGTCAATAAAATTCCATCGGCTAGCCAAATATGAACTTTCAATTCATTTAAAATATGCCGTATTTAAAAATGTATCCCGCCAAAAATGGTGACGCGTTCTTGATTACAGAGAACATGACCAAACCGACAGCGATCCTTATTGATGGTGGCTATGCGGCTACATTCCAAACGTACATTGCTCCAGACATAACACACCTGAAACAACTTGGTTACTCCTTGGATTTGGTCGTAGCGACACACATTGACGCTGATCATATTGCTGGATTACTTGAGTTTTTCAAGCTAAATGGTAATTCTCAAGCCCCAAAGATCATTGGAGTAAAAAATGTGTGGCACAACAGCCTACGGAGCTTTGCTCCCACGTCTGAGGCAGACGTTAATCTGACACTCGATGACAAAGACCTGCTTGTCGAAATTCGTCGACGAGGTTACCCGATGCCTGCTGGAATCGAAGTAGAACCGGTCGAAATCAGCGCCCGGCAGGGTAGCTCTTTGGCGGCCTTGTTGCTCGGCGGCGGTTATCGCTGGAATACAGGAGACGGCACCCAAAGCATCAATTCCTCCGAAACTTCGCTTTTCGAACTTCAATCAGATATCCGACTAAGGGTGATTGGCCCTTCGGTAATCCGATTGGAGGAACTCCAACGTAGTTGGATTACAGAGCTGCAACGAATGAGCTTCACCGGAAAAATCGGACCAAACGATGTTTTCGACGACGCGTTTGAGTTCCTTTGCGCATTTGAAGATCTTCGGGCAGCCGTAGGCAGCGAACCGACCGCGATTAGCGCATCAATAAACCGTTGCCTAGATCAAGCCTATCAGGCTGATAACTCCGTGACGAATGGCAGCTCAATCGCGCTAATTATCGAAGTCGGCGCATCGCGACTGCTTTTCCTAGGCGACTCATGGGCCGAAGACATAGAGGCGGCGATTCGGACATTGCCGAAAGCAACCTTTCCGATGATCTTCGATGCGATCAAGATTTCACACCATGGCAGTCTCCACAATACCAGTCCGGCGCTTCTAGAACTGATCGATTCCCCTATCTTTTTGATTTCTTCCAGTGGTGAACGTCACAACCATCCCGACTTGGAAGTTCTGAAGGAAATCGTTGACCGGCCATCAGCTTTTAGGCGGCATATGTATTTTAACTACACTACGCCTGCATCTCAGAAAATGTGCAATTACACTGACAAATCCGGAGCGGAATTCTCAATTTACGAAGACGCTACCGATTGGATCAAGATCGGAGTGAGCCAACAATGATCGACAACCTCATCAGAGCAGCAACCTGTTACGTATCGTGTGGAAGTGAATCTGGAACTGGGTACTTGGTTACGGATTGCAACGTTTTAACTGCTCGTCATTGCGTTATTCCAGCGATCAATTCAGGAGACACAATCACGCTAACTTTTCCTGGACCAGAGGGCGACATCCATCTTTCTGCAACGATTATTGATCAGTCCGAGAAAATGGACATCTGCATATTGTCGGTTTCTGCTCAGTTGGGGCGTTCGCCAATTCCGCTGAATGCAGCAATGCCCCGTGAGGGAGAGGACTGGCGATCATTTGGCTATCCGAAAGGAAAGACACTAATCGGCCATCGTATTGCAGGAACAATTTCGCATTTGCTCGACTCTCCGAAGCTGAAAATGGACATAGACCTCACGGTCGATCCAAGTACTGCCCTTCAGTCCTACTCAGGACTTTCAGGCGCGGCCGTTGTAAGCGAGAACTCTAGCGTAGGATTGATCCGCCTAAAGGTGGACGGAACACTGGGGGCAATAAGTATTCAGCAGTTGGGGACATTCCTTGCGGACAATGGAATTCAAATACCCCCTCTGGGCGCTGATGAGGCTACGGCTGTTGATCCGCGAGGAAGTCTGGCGGACCGAAGTGCATTTCAGGAGACGTTTGAGCAGATGATCGCCAGCAATCCGGGCGATTACGTTTTCCTTAAGGGAGCACATGGCATCGGGAAAACCACTTTCTGTAGCGAGTTTGAACCCGAAAACCATGCTCTTTTGACTTTAGGAACATACAGTCTCGTATCACAAGGTCGGGGGCCAGGAGCAATTTATCGGGCGCAGCCCGAGGTATTTTTCGACTGGCTTTCAACCACTGTGTCCATCTTGATAACTGGAAAGCCTTCACGCAAGGAGGAGCGAAGTTACTCAACTTTGATCCGCGAAACCTCTGCGTTGCTTGGGGTTTTTTCTACCTATTGTGCGTCTACACAGCAGCATGGCATTTTGTTCCTAGACGGACTTAATGAAGTGGATCATGTAGCCATGGCGAAGCTTGTTGGCCTTCTGCCTCAGTCGCTGCCGCAGACAATGACAATCGTTCTGACTGCTCCAAATTATGATGGTGTGACCGTTTCGCTCGCCGGGCGAATGAATGACAAAAATGTAATATCGCTGCCCCCATTAAGCGATGAAGCGAGCTCAGCCTTTTGTTGGCAAGCGCTTGTGGAACACAAAGCTAGCCCAGCATTAGTGGCGCGGATGTGTGAGAAGGCACAAGGACACCCTCTTTATCTTCGCTACTTAATCGAGTACGCGAATGCTAGTCCCAAGGAGGATGACTTAGATGATTTCCCTGTACTTACTGGTTCGATTGAGCAGTATTACGAATCGCTCTGGCCGAGGCTGCTGAAAGACGCGGACGCGATTTACCTACTGGCAATCATGGCCCGCTTGCGATGGGGAATCGAAACAATCGATTTGCTGAAGGTAGTTACTTCGGAGGAACGGAGAGCGTTCATTCCGACGATTAGCCGCATCCGACATCTACTTCTGACTCCTAATACAACGGCGATTTACCACTCATCATTTGCAGAGTTCTTAATCTCAAAGACAGCCGATCTGGAGACGGCTATTCAAGAGCGGCTTGCCGAATTTTGCGTTAAGGAGTCTGGCTTAGAGTATTGCGTTCTGAACGTCGTCTTTCACTTGCTTCGTTCTGACGATACCGGTCGAACAAGGGCAATAGTCATGTGCGACCAGAACTGGGTCGATACATGTGTGACCTTGGGGGTAGAACCAGACACTCTCTTGTTCGACATTGAAGCGACTCTCGCTGCCGCCGTGAGTCTCGGCCCGGCAGTTGAGGTGATGCGTCTTCTGCTTCTCTCGCAACGCGTCAACTTTCGCTATAACGTGCTATTTGCCCAATCAGCACGGCTGATAGCGGAGGCATTGATTGCGCTTAAACGGCCCAAGGAGGCACTAAAGCATGCAATTCGATTTAATACGCTAATCGTTGACCCGAATGAAGCGCTACAAATTGTGTTCTGTCTGATCAAAAACGACTATCCGAAAGAGGCCATCGAACTATTAGAGCTTCTACACGGAAGAATCATTGACATCCATGCGTCTTCATTTGATAGTTTTGAACTAGACAACTTCGTCAATCTCTACCGCCTACACATCCGAACACTCCTCTTTATGCATCTCGCCGATGGACAAAGCAGGATGCGACAGATCGAGCGCATCACGATGCATTTTTCACGGATGCTGAAGACGGGTCTTGCCGAACCCACGTCAGATCTACTGAAAGATTGTCATCTTCGATTTACATGTTTGCCGGCTAGTTACTACCTCTGCTTTCACGACAAGTATAAGCCGCTAGCTGAAATATTGGAGATACGTCCAGAGCTAGAAGCGCCCGCTGAGTTCTTAATAGTCCTACTTTGGACATTAGTCGAATGCGTGGAGTCCCTCGAAAGATACAATTTACCGAATAAAATCGGATCGTTTCCTCAGCTATTTTCCGACATTGAGAGACTGACCGCGACCGGTACAAGCATTGACGAAAAATACCTTGCTGCAATCTTAGACGCCCTCATTCAGTTAGGGGCTCCCTCGTCAGTAGTGCAGGTTCTGGCAGGCAATGATCAGAGGTCGCCTGCTCAGGCCATAGCAATTAAAGACGACAACGGGGTTGACCTTGACTTTTCCGCTATATATCGAGGTATTGCTGAATGGTTAACGGCGGCTTTTTTGCGCAATGATATAGATTGCCCACTGGTCGGTGCTTTTAATGAGAAGGGATGGCTCTCATCTCTGGAACAGTTGATCCGCGCTCTTTCCTGGTGTGAGGGGCGAGCTCGACGCGCGAAAGCTGATGGAAATTCAGTCCTGCTTATGGAATCCCTTAAGCATTTACAGCAAACGGTCCTGCAGCCGTTGGCGTTCACGCTTGCCCAGCGGGTGAAATGGCAGGACAGCTATGCAATTCCAGAGAACGCGTTTCCGCTCATTTACGAGAGGGTCGTACTAGTATTGATGGATTGCTATCCAGAAGAGTTGCCTGCATTTCTTCGAGGGCTATCGGACAGAGCGAACGATCAATGCGGGTTGTACTCTGAAGGTTTCCGTGAAGTCATGTTTGCAGTTCTCAAAAAGCTCACGAAAAGCGAGATCGCGCCCTCGCTTTTCGACGAAGCATTTGGATTGCTTCAACACTGGAAGGAGCATGTTGTCCGAGGCGTAGAAAATCGGCATGAGCTGGTGCCAGAGCTACTTAAACTAATGCCGATATTTGTCGCAGTTGGTGCAATCGAAGAAGCGAGTAGCCTATACCGATCCATGCTGGGTGTTTCCATGGGGCCGAGTTGGTATAAAGAAGATCAACTTGGCCTGATGGTAAGTACACTACGTAAGATGCCGCTATCGGACAACGTACAAGCTGAACTGCCTTTGGTAGCAGGATATTTGGAGCGTGCTGCTGGTGAAATGACATTTCAACGGTTTGTCCGATACGAGAAGATGGCTCTTATTGGAGAATTATTTCGTCGGAATAATATCGCAAGCGGTTGCCAATATTTCAAGCGTCAGACCTGCGGAACGACCACCGAATTACTATTGGAAACGCAGCAAGGAACCATTGATAAACCAAGCCCTATGGTCGGTATGCGATATCCAGGTGGGGCGCTCGACGAGCAGCATGCAATTTTAGAGATGGTGCGAAATGCCGAAGGAATCGACTGGCGGCTATGTTGGGCTTTACTTGAAATATTCCAATGCGGAGACGAGCGACACTTTGACGATTTTGCAATAGAGTATGCAAGATTAATTAACCGAGCCGGTGATAACGTTACCGCCATTTCTGAAATGGTAAGCAGAGTAGAGTTCGTGGTTGGCGCAGAGATAGATCCTACACAACGAATCCGATTTATAAACTCATTCCGAAAGGAACTCAACAATGAGCATCACCATGCGTTCTCGTTAATTATGGCTCAAGCTGCGACTACGGATATACAGAATGAAGTAAATGTTCAATTCGAAGATCTTGTTGGGAGCGCATCGACCTATCAAGACAATCATTCAGAAATCGAAGATAAATTATATTTACCTGGTACTTTTGGAAAACAATCCTCTATAAAGCAAGCGGACGAGGCATTGGCCGACGCGGGGAAGCAACTAAAACTAAGGAATCTGGATGCTGCCAAGACCCAAGCCGTGAGGGTACTACAAATTCTGCAGGACGGTGGTTGGTCAATATGGCATGATTGTTTAGGAGACACACATCGCGCTGCTGAAGAGTTACTGCGAATATACGCAGCGAATCCAGTCGATCTAATCCGTGCTTATGCTCCGTTGATAGCTGCTGAGCGATATGATTCGAAGTGGAATATTGCGGAACATCTGATCGCGAAAGCAACGGACTTACTTGATGAAGAGGAAAGAAGCCAGCTATTTAAATGTGTAATAGATCATGTGCACTTGATGGTGGGTGACGCCACGAATGAAATTGAGATGTTCTATTTTCTTAGCGAAAAGCCGGAACGCGATGCGTCTGTGGATCTGTTCAAATTGGTTATTTGGCTTCTTGATCATCCCAAGTTGTTGCGACGCGATAAGGCAGCTGGAATGATTGCATGGCTCGTCGAAAGGAGTTCATCTGCTTACCTCGAACCGGCAGTCAAGGAGGCTTTTTCAATGGCGACAGGATTCAGTGCCGATATCCTTTGTGGCGTCCTTGATTCGATGTCAACACAGCAGCCTCTGCCACTATGGGATCAAATCTTTGCCTTGCTTGATATGGACGATATTTTACGAAATTGCCAACACGTTAGCCGCTTGGCTGTGCTTCACCGTATTGCGGAAAGAGCTGGAAAGGCGGGCTCAAGTACGGGAGTAGAGGTCGCTTCGCGCCTTGCGGGGCAATTTCGTTCAGGAAAGATTGAACTGGGAGACTCTGATATGGATGTCGATCTTCCTAATTGGGCCCGTTGTGTAAAAAGCGAATGGGCGCGACTCGATCATCTGGGGCTAGCGACTCAAGAGGTTGTTAATCGTCTCGATGACAAAATGTCCGAGATTTGCGCCCCTTTGAATATTCAGGAAAATTGGAATATCGAGAATGCGGTTTCCACAACTTTTCGCGAAATTCCAAATCACCGATTTAACCGGTGGGAGGCGAAGGTTCGCTTTGCATTGAACACTGCGCTTTTCCCTTATGCATCACAGCGTGATTTTATAAAAATTGAGTCGGCACTACGCGTTTTCAATCCCTCTTTGCCTGAGCATACATTAACTCCAGGTTTTGCTTCGTCGGCAGATGCAATTCTTAAGGCTATTGCTTCTTGGAAAGATTATGCCGGTGCAACCGGTAATGATGATTATTGCTTTCTTGCCTATCATGAAATGACGGAGCTAGGTAAGGATGGCAATATGGTGCATATTGAAGTTTTGGCTATGGTTGTTCCATCTCTCTCTCTGAGAGGGAACTTCTCTTTACCATCTTTTAAAAAATATTTTAGGTCGAACGAGCTTCCGGATTTTGGAGCTGGAACTACTTATCATGAGACTTGCTGGCATCTAAAGCCCGGCTCTGCTTTCTTCGGATCGTATACACCAGCCTTCCCTCTCCCCGTTTTCAAAGAGCTGATTAAAGCGCAAAATAGTGATTTTTCCCGCGTTAGTTGGCGGAATGGCAGATCAAATGATACGGGTCATTTCGGACGTCCCATTCAGGAAGGTTGCTTGCTTGCGGTAAAACGAGCGGCTGTTCAACTGCCTGAAGGAAAAAAACTGGCTTGGATGATCCGAATTAATGGAGAAATAGTTACTGTGGTCGACTCGAAAAACAATAAGCTGATTTAGGAGATATTTGCGCAATGATGGAAAGTATGACGCCCCCAATGACACGATCTGAGTTCGAACACCGTTTTCATCTTCTCAATGAGCAAATGAAACAAGGGAAAATTCAATTCGCCGCACGAGCGATAAACGGAATCCATGGAATAGAAAATGTAAGGATTTTGCCAAACGGACGGATTGATTTTCTCAGTGTAAACGAATTAGCGCGAAATCTAGCCAACACAACGATGCACTTTGATAGTGAAAGGATCAAGGCGATGTTCGACAAGCAAGAAAGCCAGGACGTACCAGGGGGTGGTGCGGAGTGAAGACGGCACCATCGGATTTCTCAGATGCATCGACCACCAGCTCAAGATACGCGGTTTCAGTTTATCCCTTTTGATAACTCTGGCAGCATCTGATGCGATTCATGCTGGATGAGGTGGGATTAAATTACTTCTTAAACCTTAAGAATTTAAGCTGTGCCAAAATAGGCGCGGATCACCCAACTGTTTGCCATAACCATGCATATCATTCGATTATCACTGCAAAACTTTAAACGTTTTACCGATCTAACTATCCAGAATATTCCATCACAAGCGAAACTGGTATTGTTGATCGGCGCAAACGGCTCGGGAAAATCCTGTGTATTCGATGCATTCAACTGGATAGCGCCAGGCAATGCCTCCCGCTGGCATGGTCAACAGGAAAGCGCCTACTTTAAAAAGGAAGAAGCTTCCGATACTGGCGTTATGATTGAATCCAGCTCCAACGAAACATTCGAGCGTAGCGATAACACCCTTTCGCAAAATGCGGCGGGCAAGTTTTATGGCCGCAGCAGTCTGCGCATCGTACCTCATTTGAAGCCCGCCAATCATCCAGGCGATGCCATCGAAAACGATCAGGATGCTCCTCGATTTTACATCGAGCAGGATGAACGCTTTTTTATTGATGTGCAGCAGTTTACCGCGAATATTAACAAAGCGGCCAGAGCACCGTTGTTCAAGGCAAATTCACTATTAAACCAAACAGAACTGCTGGAACAGATACATCAGATTCAGGCGCAATACATAGCCCCACTGAATGCCAGTCTGGCACGTATTTTCGGTGAAACCGAACAAACTTCGATTCGACTGGAAAACTACGAAGATGCTGAACCCGGCCAACCCATCAAACTCAACTTTCGCAAAGGCGGATACAGCATTAACTTCGACCTGCTCTCTCACGGTGAAAAACAGGTCGTCATACTGCTGCTGAATTTTGCCGTGCGTAAAAATCAACTCAGGGACAAAATTTTATATATTGACGAAATGGACGCGCATATGAATACGCGTCTACAGTTCGATTTATTACAGGAAATTGTCGAACACTGGATTCCAGACGACTCGCAACTCTGGACCGCCTCGCATGCGCTGGGCTTTATCGACTACGCGCGCAAATCGGCACACGCCGCCATCATCGACTTCGACTCCCTTGACTTCGATGAGGCGCAAACAATCGAGCCCGTGGAGAAAATCAATCCGCAACTCTATGAAATTGCAGTCAGTAGCGAGCTATTGGGCGAGTTGGCCAACAACCGCCAACTGATCTTTGTTGAAAATAACGACATTAACTATTACAAACCGGCGCTGGCTACAACCCGCCGCCTGTTACTGCCCGCCCGCGACAAAACTACCGCCTATTTCACAGCACAAGCACTGGCGCAATATTGTTTGATCGACAGGGATTATCTCAGCGACGACGAGCGCAACGAACTATTGTCCACCTATTCATGGTTACGCCTGTTGAATTACTACAGCGTTGAAAATTACCTCTATCATCCTGAAAATGTTTCCGAACTGACGGCCTGCCACGATAAGGCGTTTGATCGCTTCGCCTATGAAACCGCCTGGAGAACCGCAAAAAACAGGGACAAGGCCAAACTCCTGAATAAACTGGATGGCATACGCAAAGGCTATCCTTTTTTCAAAGAACCCGGCAATGAAAAGCTGCGCAAGACCTATGAAGGCTGGCAATCTCATCAAAAAGTGGCCGATATGCTGGACTCGGATGATTTTGAAACCTTCTTCAAGGTTTACCCCGCCAAAGACCATGGCGGAGACGCGCGCGGTCTGGCCGGGTTTGGTAAGGACAAGCTGGCGTCAACGCAATGGTTCCAGCAACAGATTCGGGCGCTGATTGAACCTGAAAACTAGAGATCGCTCATGAACAAACTCAAACGCGCGGCCATCTTCGACCGCTTGCAGGAAGCCATTCCGAACCCCGTCACCGAGCTGGTTTATGCTTCGCCTTTCGAGCTGCTGATCGCCGTTGTTCTGTCGGCGCAGGCGACCGACAAAAGCGTCAACAAGGCTACCGCTCTACTGTTTCCCCAGGCCAACACGCCTGCCGCGCTGCTGGCTCTGGGCGTGGACAGACTCAAGGAATACATCAAAACCATCGGGCTTTACAACAGCAAGGCCGAACATATCGTCAGCCTGTGCCGGATGCTGATGGACAAGCACCAGGGCCAGGTGCCGCAAACGCGGGAGGCGCTCGAAGCGCTGCCCGGCGTGGGCCGTAAAACCGCGAACGTGATGCTCAACACCGCGTTCGGTCACCCGACCATTGCGGTCGACACGCATATTTTCCGCGTAGCCAACCGCACCGCCATCGCTCCCGGAAAAACCGTGTTGGCGGTCGAAAAAAAACTGGAAAGTACGGTTCCGTCCGCGCACAAACTGAACGCGCATCATTTGTTGATACTGCATGGCCGCTATATCTGCGTGGCGCGCAAACCGCGCTGCGGGAGCTGCTGTATCGCCGATTTGTGCGAATACCCGGACAAGATTATCGAATGACGCAAAAGCTCTGTGCAGAAGCGGGCATCGTGTGGGACAATTCGGTCCGGAACGGGTGTCCACAGGCTGCACGCAACATTGAATTTGCCATGGAATGCAACTTTAATTCAAATTCAGGTGTCTAATCGGACACCGTGCCATAAAACAATACACTACTGAGGCTTCCATCATGAATAAAACCGATAAAAAATCTGTCGCGGCACTGGTAGGCGCTACCGTTGTCGGCGCTTTCACCGCACCTATCGCTCATGCGGAAAGCAACCCTTTCGCATTGAAGGAACTTTCCAGCGGTTATACCCAAGTCGCAGAGGTCGTACCTTACAAGGGTCAAAGCACGAACACGGGTACCGCGCCAGCACCAGCTCCTGCGAAGACGCAGGAAGCCACATGCGGACAAGGCAAATGCGGCGCTCAGATGATGAAGCAGCAACAGCAGATGAAGTGCGGAGCCGGTATGTCGGGAATGCAGCAGCCAGCCGCTGCCCCTGCGCAAACCCAGAAAGCCATGGAAGGTAAATGCGCCGGAATGAAAATGGACGGCAATAGCGCAACCACTCCTGCGCCCGCAGCTCCGCAGCAATAAGTATCGGTACCGCGTTTTCGTGCTCCAGTGCCTGAAATACCGCTGGTGCACGTCGCCATTCCACGATGAAAACCATACCGATTGCTACCGGGTTAGGCCTTAGACGCGAATTCGCTTTCGAACTCACGGAAGCGATGCCGGAGAATATCGCTTTTTACGAGGTTGCTCCGGAAAACTGGATGAAAATGGGCGGGAAGTGGGGACGCTTGTTCAGAGCGATGACCGAGCGTTTTCCATTCATCTTTCACGGGCTGTCTCTTTCCGTAGGCGGTTTTGCGCCTCTGGATACCCGATTCATCGCTGAACTCAAATCATTTTTGCAGCAACATCAGGCTTTACTGTACAGCGAACATCTGAGTTATTGCGGCGATGACGGATTGCTATACGATTTACTGCCGATACCGTTCACTGAAGAAGCCGTGCATCATGCCGCAGCGCGAATCCGGCAAACCCAGGATTTACTGGATCGCAGGATAGCGATAGAAAACGTTTCCTATTATGCCGCGCCCGGCAAGGAAATGGAGGAAATCGATTTCCTCAACGCCGTGCTGGAGGAAGCGGATTGCCTGCTGCTGCTGGACGTGAACAATATTTATGTCAACAGCGTGAATCATGGCTACGACGCGCTCGCATTTCTGCAGGCCATACCCGGCGAACGCATTGCCTACGCCCATATAGCCGGACATTATGTGGAAGCGGCGGACTTCCTGGTTGATACTCACGGCGCGACCATTATCGATCCGGTCTGGATGCTGCTGCAAAAGGCCTATGAGTTATTCGGCGTCTTTCCCACGCTGCTGGAAAGGGATTTCAACATCCCGCCGCTTCCTGAGTTGCTAAAGGAGGCCGGAACCATCCACACCTTGCAACAACAGGCGGGTAAAAGCCATGCAACCGTCTGAAACCGGAACGCCCGCCTTTATCGAAACGCAGCGCGCGTTCAGCGCCTATATACGCGATCCGCACAACAATCCGATGCCGGCGGACGTTCAACCCCAACGTATCGCGATGTATCGCGAATTGCTGTCCAACAATATCGACAGTTTTCTTTCCAACGCCTTTCCGATTATCAAGGAAACGCTGGACAGCCGGTATTGGCAAACGCTGATCGACGATTTTTTTGCGCGTCACCGCTCCAGCTCACCGTATTTTTCCGGCGTACCTGAAGAATTTCTTGATTATCTCGCCAAAGAACGCGCGGATATGCCCGGCGATCCGCCTTTTCTACTGGAATTGGCTCACTACGAATGGGTCGAAATGGCTTTGGCGATTGCCGAAGAGGAAGCGCCGGAACCTGATGCCGACAAGCTCGAAAAACCGCTGGATACCTGCATCAGGCTGTCGCCGGTCGCCTGGCCGCTGGCATACCGTTTCCCTGTTCACCGGATAGCGTGCGACAACCAGCCATTGCAAGCGCCTGCCGACCCGACCTATCTCGCAGTTTATCGTAATCGCGAAGACGAAGTTCTCTTTCTCGAACTCAACAATCTGACCTACCGGCTACTGCAGCGCCTGTCGGAAAACCACAACGAAACCGCTCGCGCAATACTTGGCAATCTCGCATTGGAAATGGGATACACGGATATCAACCCGATACTCAAGCATGGCGCAACGTTGTTGACGGATCTGGCCGAGCGAGGAATAGTATAGTTACGCAGCATGGAAAACAGGCGGGCGTCATTATCCAATCAACCTTACTCGTTACCGTGCAAACCGCGTAGCGAACATCGGCTCTCTTCTCCCTCCGGGCATGGGATCTACACAGACTTGACAACTTGCGCCGTTACCGAGCGACTGCCGTTGGAGCCCGCCGCCATTCGTCAAATCGGCGGCGTTCGTTTCGCAGACCCGGATGCCGGCTTCCGGTGGAACCACGCCATGGTCAGTGCATCCGGTACGATATCTGCCGTCATGCGCGGCTTCAGCGACCAGCCGACCACTTCACGGTTGAACAGGTCGAATACGATTGCCAGATACAGCCAGCCCTCATCCGTCCATGGATAAGTAATGTCGGATGTCCAAGCCAAGTTCGGCCCCGAAGGCGTGAAGTTCCGATTCAGTAAGTTCGCCGCCACCGGCAGGTTGTGTTTGGAGTCCGCCGTTACCTTGTACCGCCGCTTATGGCGTGCGCGAATGCCGTTCTTCTGCATCAGACACTCGTGACCTGGATGCGGGAAATCCACGGCCACGCAGCTCTCGCACCATCCTCGGGCCGCCATAAACTCCCTTGAACTCCGCGTGGATAGCCTGGATCAGCGCCAGCATCCACGCATCGGTCAATCACTTGCGATTCGGTTTGCCGCCATGCTTCCATGAGTGATAGCCACTCACGCCAACATCGAATACCGGCACATCGTATCCAGCCCATAATCCTTGCGTTGCGCATCAATCCAGGCGTACTTCACCGTGTTTCTTTCGCAAAGTACGCCGTCGCTTTTTTTGGAATTTCATTCTCCTGCTTCAGCCGTACGTTCTCGGCACGTAGCCTGGAGAGTTCCATCTGCTCAGTGGTAACTGCCTTGTTGATACCAGCTCCGACCAGCTTCCCGGCTTCGGCGGCCTTGACCCGGTTGCGCAGCGTCTGCTCGATCAGTCCCAGGTCCCTGGCTACCGCTCCAGCCGATTGGCCCGCCTTAACACGCTTGACCGCCAGTTCCTTGAACTCGGTTGTGTATTCCCGTTTCGATAACTTCATCTTCTTTCTCCAAAAGTAACGTGAATTTTACGTCACCCTTGGAAGACTATTTTTCGGGGGAAGTTCATTTTCCTGGAGCCGCGTTAATGCATGTCGTACCTGCTCGAGGCTGGTACCAATCAGCGGTTAACAACAGAACACCTATATTGTTTACATCCTTGATCAGTGCAATGAGTTTTCAGGGTCATAATGCGTGGCATGCTGCTGCTCGACTGCTTTGCGATATCGTTGGAAATTGGTAAATGCCAAATTAACGGTATGGCATAGAACCGAAAACGCTTCCAGCTTGAGGTTTAACGTGATAAATCCGACTCTTACATGAAATATACGGCAATTTCGACAATACTCGATTTTACAATAATCGTTATTGGCCAGGTTTTCTACGCGGCAAGCGCTGATGTTCATAGTAGTGTTTATCCTTAGTTTATAGTGGGTTGGCGACTGAACAAATTGCATAAGGCTTAGTGTTGACTATGGGTTTCTATCAAACGCCAATAAATTCGCATCCGCTTAAAAGTGCAACGCTCATCCGGCGGAGCCTTGAATTGAGGGTGAGAAAGCAATTTGTCCAAGCAGTTCGCGATGCTTCCTGCTACATGGGGCGAAGGTTCTCGACCATAGCTCATCAGATAGCAGCGTAACGATTGCAGCAAGGTGTCCGGCGAAACAAACGCCGAGTATTGAGCAGGGTTTCCTGTCTTCATTGGTGGTTTTTCCCGTGTTTTCATTGCATGGCGCCGGTGGAGACGGAAAGCAGCGAGCGTCGGATAATTTCTCTTGACGACCAGTCGAGACAGCTAAAGTCTTCTGCGTGCAGTGTTCCATCGCATAGCAGGCGCAACAGTTTCGAAATTGAGATTCTCAGACTTACTTCGCGGATGAGTTCGGGTTGCGCAGCATCGGGTTTGCTTGAGTTCATCATGATTAGCTCCGGTGGTTTTGAGTTGACATAAATGATAATGATTCTCATTTAGATTGTAAAGCTTTTCTTGGGCTTTACAGCGATTTTGCTGTTTATGTTTTATCGGGAAGCCTTTAGATGCTCCTGAATCCGTGGTGGTTAGTATGCGTCCAGCGGCCCCTCCTGTAAAAACCATCTGAAAAGCGCCATCCTCTGTTTTTTGAAATGAGGATGAGTGATGGCGATATCCGGCTACTGGCAAGATCATATCAATCCCTGGCAAAACAGCGGTCTGTCGCAGGCAGCATATTGTCGGTTGAGCGGTGATTTCATGTTGCATCTTGCTGGCGCGTTCCCGTTTTATTGGGATGTACCTAAAGTCTCGATAAGACTTTGGGGTATTGTGGCTTATTTAGCTTCACGGGTAAGACAGTGTATACTGGCGCAGTCTACCCAGCTTATGAGCATCCACGTTCTACCCGATGCCAAAATCCGTATCTCCTCCTGAGCGCTCAAGCCTGTTGCCGGGAAGAAGCCAATATTGCCAAAAGCAAAGTTCCTTCTGGGGCGTACTGGCGGTGCGTTTCCGCTTGCTTTATCCCGCAGCCGGAGCAGCTATCCGATCAACGCCATGAAATTAACATACCCCAAAACCAGAACTCGGGTTAAAATCTGCGGTTTTACTAGGGCGCAGGACGCGGTTGCCGCGGCGCGGCTTGGCGCGGACGCCATCGGTCTGGTGTTTTATGCGCCGAGTCCGCGCCATGTGGCTGTGGAAACCGCGCGCGAAATAGTGGCTTCGCTGCCCGCATTCACCACGGTGTCCGGGCTGTTCGTCGATGCCGCAGAAGAGCAGGTGCGCGACGTGCTGGCCCAGGTGCGGCTGGATCTGTTGCAGTTTCACGGTAGCGAAACGCCGGAGTATTGCCGTCAATTCGAGCGGCGCTACATCAAGTCGGTGGCCATGCGCTCCGATACCGATCTCGATGCGTTGGCGTCGCATTATGCCGATGCTGCGGGCTTGTTGCTGGATGTCGATAATCCGGCTGCAAAGGGAGGAACCGGCACCGCGTTCGACTGGGGCCTGGTACCCTGGCAATGCCGTTTGCCGCTGATAGTCGCCGGAGGGCTGAGTCCTGAAAATGTCGGCGCGGCGCTCGCTCAAACCAGGCCCTATGCGGTCGATGTCAGCAGCGGCGTGGAATCGGCGAAAGGAATAAAAGAACAACAACGCATGGCGGCTTTTCTAGACGAGGTATGCAGATTTGATTATGAACAACGATAGCGCAACCCTTCCTTATGCTTTACCGGACAGCCGCGGACATTTCGGTCCTTATGGCGGCGTGTTCGTAGCCGAAACGCTGATGCTGCCGATACGGGAGTTGCAGGAGGCCTACCTGCGCTACATGAAGGATCCGGAGTTTCTCGCCGAGCTGGATTACGATCTCAGTCATTATGTCGGGCGTCCTTCGCCGGTTTATCACGCGCAGCGGCTCAGCCGCGAAACCGGCGGCGCGCAGATTTTTCTGAAGCGCGAAGACCTGAACCATACCGGCGCGCATAAGGTCAACAATACCATCGGACAAGCCCTGCTGGCCAAGCGCATGGGCAAAACCCGGATTATCGCCGAAACCGGAGCAGGACAGCATGGCGTCGCTACGGCGACGGTCGCGGCGCGTCTGGGGTTGGAGTGCGTCGTCTACATGGGCGCGACCGACGTGCAGCGGCAGGCACCGAACGTGCTGCGTATGAAGCTGCTGGGCGCGCGCGTGGTGCCGGTTGAATCCGGCTCGAAAACCCTGAAGGACGCGCTCAACGAAGCGATGCGCGACTGGGTCACCTATGTCGACAACACCTTCTATATCATCGGCACGGTGGCCGGTCCGCATCCTTATCCCGCCATGGTGCGCGATTTTCAGGCAGTAATCGGGCGCGAGAGCAAGACGCAGATGCTGGAAATGACCGGGCGTTATCCCGATGCGCTGGTGGCCTGCGTCGGCGGCGGCTCCAACGCCATCGGTCTGTTTTATCCCTTTATCGACGATAAGCAAGTGGCCATGTACGGCGTGGAAGCCGCCGGCGACGGCATCGAAACCGGCAGGCATTCCGCACCGCTGAGCGCGGGCCGTCCCGGTGTCCTGCACGGTAACCGCACTTATCTGATGGAAGACGAGGACGGCAACATCATCGAAACCCATTCCATTTCGGCGGGTCTCGATTATCCAGGCGTAGGGCCGGAGCATGCCTGGCTCAAGGATGCGGGCCGCGCGCAGTATGTCAGTATTACCGACGACGAGGCCATGCATGGGTTCCATAAGCTGACGCGGCTGGAGGGCATAATTCCGGCACTGGAGTCCAGTCACGCCATTGCCTATGCAATGAAGCTGGCGGCGACCATGAGTTCGAGCCAACAAATCCTGGTCAACCTGTCCGGACGCGGGGACAAGGATATCAATACGATTGCCGCGCGCGAGGGTATAGTTCTGTGAGACGATTACAAGCAAAATTCAAGTCGCTGGCGCTCAGGGGGCGCAAGGCATTGATCCCTTTCCTGACGGCGGGCGATCCCGACCCGGGTTTTACCGTGCCGATGATGCATGCGCTGGTCGATGCCGGCGCCGACGTCATCGAACTGGGAGTGCCGTTTTCCGATCCGATGGCTGACGGGCCGGTTATACAGAAGGCCAGCGAACGCGCGCTGCTTCATCATACCGGTTTGCTCAAGGTGCTGAAAATGGTCAGGCAATTCCGCGAACGGAATGAAGAAACCCCGGTGGTGTTGATGGGCTATTTGAATCCTGTCGAAAGAATGGGATATCAGGCATTCGCGCTGCAGGCGCGGGATGCTGGGGTTGACGGCGTTTTGACGGTAGACCTGCCGCCGGAAGAAGCAGAGGCTTTTCTGCCGCTGCTGGATGCCGCCGGCATCGATCCGATTTTTTTGCTGGCGCCGAACAGTACCCCGGAGCGTATCGCGCAGGTGGGGACTGTGGGGCGCGGTTATCTGTATTATGTGTCGCTGAAGGGCGTTACCGGCGCGGGGCATCTCGATCTGGAAGATGTCGGCGCCAAGGTGGCGGAAATCAAGCGCCTGACCGATTTGCCGGTGGCGGTGGGTTTTGGCGTCAAGGATGCCGAAACCGCGCGCGCCGTATCGCAATTTGGCGACGGCGTGGTAGTCGGCAGCGCTTTGGTCGCCAGAATAGAGGCGCATGCCGTCGAGCAGGATAAGGCCCGGTTGGAGGCGGCCGGTTTGGTCAAGTCCATGCGGTTGGCCATGGATGCCTGACCGGCTATGACGCAAGTGTCGCCCAATCATGCAAACGCATGCGCCACGCTGGTTTCCCTCACCCAGCCTCTCCAGGCGGGAGGGGAGCAGGTATTAGCTTCGCGATTTGCAGCATAACGAAGTATCGAGAGGAATAGCAGTGAGTTGGTTCGATAAATTGCTGACATCAAAAATCCGTACCGAAGCATCGGCAAAAAGTACGGTGCCGGAAGGTCTGTGGGTTAAATGTCCGGGCTGTAGCGCCATTCTTTATAAGGCCGAACTGGAGCGCAACCTGGAGGTGTGCCCGAAATGCGGACATCACATGCGCGTGTTCGGACGTAAACGCCTGGAAATTTTTCTCGATCAGGACACGCTCGAAGAGGTGGGCGGAGAGTTGCTGCCGCTGGATACGCTGAGGTTCAAGGACAGCAAAAAATACAGGGACCGGTTGATACAGGCGCAGAAAGCGACCAGCGAAAAAGACGCCTTGATAGTCGGCAAGGGCCGGGTGCTGGGCATCCCGCTGGTGGCTGCCGCCTTCGATTTTAATTTTATGGGCGGGTCGATGGGGTCTGTCGTCGGCGAGCGCTTTGTGCGTGGCGCGAACGTATGTCTGGAAGAATGTATCCCGCTGGTTTGTTTTTCCGCCAGCGGCGGCGCGCGCATGCAGGAGTCGCTGCTTTCATTGTTCCAGATGTCCAAGACCAGTGCGGTTTTGGCGCGTCTCGCGGGCAGGGGCATACCATTTATTTCCGTCATGACCGACCCGACCATGGGTGGCGTTTCCGCCAGTCTCGCCATGCTTGGCGATATCAATATTGCCGAACCCAATGCTTTGATCGGCTTTGCCGGTCCGCGAGTGATAGAGCAGACGGTACGCGAAAAGCTCCCCGAAGGTTTTCAGCGCAGCGAGTTTTTACTCGAACACGGCGCTATCGACATGATAGTGGACCGGCGTCAATTGCGTGAGCGCGTGGCGGGTGTTTTGTCGATGTTGACGCGGGTGGAAGCGCTGTCGCCGGTATCGAGAGAGGACAGTTTTCCTGTTCCTGTAGCCGTCCTCGGAAACGGCGCGTAGCGATAGGTGTTCCAAGATTATATTCCCGGTATGGCCTGTTTTCAGCCGCTGCGTCAAAACACGTTTCATGCGCATAATAACCCCGGATGAATGCACGTATGCGCTATGAAGAACTGAGCGAATGGTTGGACTGGCAGGAATCCCTGCATCCGAAATCCATCGACCTGGGGCTCACACGCGTTGCAGGCGTGCACAAGAAACTTCATCCCGGCTATGAACCTCCCATAACCCTGTCGGTTGCGGGTACCAATGGCAAAGGCTCCAGCGTTGCGATGCTGGAGGCCATATTGCGCGAACAGGGTTATCGGACTGGCGTTTATACATCTCCGCATTTGCAGGTTTATAATGAACGCATTCGCATAGATGGAAACATGGCCGATGATGCGGCGCTATGCGCCACTTTCGATCGTATCGATCAAGCGCGCGCCGATGTTACCTTGAGTTTTTTCGAGTTCGGAACGCTGGCCGCTCTGGATATCTTCGCCAGGGAGCGGGTGGATGTGCAAATACTCGAAGTCGGTTTGGGTGGACGCCTGGACGCGGTCAATATCCTTGACGCCGATGCGGCATTGATTACCAGCATCGGCGTCGATCATGTCGATTGGCTGGGCAGTACCCGGGACATGATAGCCATGGAGAAGGCCGGTATTTTCAGACCGGGCAAGCCCGCTATCGTCGGCGATCCCAACCCTCCGGCCTGTTTATGCTCTCATGCCGGTGTTTCGCTTCTGGGGCGGGATTTCGGTTACGAATTATCAGGTTCCGTCTGGAACTGGCGAGGGCTGGGTGCGGCGCTCGATCGGCTTGCCTGGCCGGCTATTCCAGGCAGGCATCAATTCATGAATGCAGCGGCGGCGATACAGATGCTGCGTTCGCTGGCTGATCTTTTGCCGGTAAGCGATCAGGCGATACGCAACGGCCTGAAAAATGTCCGCCTGCCGGGCAGATTTCAGTATTTCGGCGGAGGCAGCATTCCGGTGTTGCTGGATGTAGCTCATAACCCTCAATCCGCGGCTGCGCTGGCCGGGTATTTACAGGAGCAGTTTCCCGGTAAAACCATACGCGCCGTATTTTCGGTGATGCGCGACAAGGATATTCACGGTATTGTTGACGCGGTCAGAGGGGTTGTCGCCTGCTGGTATCTGGCGCCATTGAAATTGGATCGCGCGGCCAGGGGGGGCGACTTGTCCCGTTTGATGCAGGGCATGGGGGTCGAAAGCATACGCAATGGCTATAAAACGGTTGCTGAAGCGGTCGGCGCAGCTTTTTCGGATGCGCAGCCGGATGATTTGATTGTGGTCTTTGGTTCTTTTTTTCTGGCTTCAGAGTTTCTGGCTTTGGACCTGCAGTCAGGGTTGATATCCGGCTCTGTTTAACGAGGTAGTCACGATGGATCCGCAGCTTAAACAACGTTTGATCGGGGTAACGGTTATTGTCGCCCTGATTGTGATTTTCGTACCGATGTTTTTTGACGAAACGGATGACGCGCATCCGGTAAAAACGCTGGGAGGCGTTCCGCCGATTCCTGATGAAGTCAGGGAATCCAGGCTGGAATTACCCAAATCCACTGATGACGTGGTGCCCGCGGCGGAAGAAAAAGACTCTGATTCCTCGCGTGCCGGCACTTCGTCATCCGGCTACACGGTTATTCCGCTCAGCGACCCTGAACCGGTTCAGAAGGGAACCGCGGCGAAATCTTCCGCGCAGAAACCCCGTCCGCCGATAGAAATTGCCGAAGAAGAGCCTTTTGATGAGGCGGCTACTGTGCCGGCGCACCCTGCGCCTGCCTCTTCGGGAAAACCGGGTAAAACAACCGGCGATTCCAAGGGACAAGGCAAATCCCGTACTGCCGCGCCGGCGGCGTCTGCCGGCAGTATCGTCGTTATGGATGATGAGCCGGGTGGAGCGCCGGTAACTTCTGCGCAGAACGCAACGACGCCGGCATCCGCCGGTAAATCGGCCGCGCCACAGAGCAAGCCGGCGAACGTGGTGAAGCCCGCATCCAAACCTAAGGCGGTCGAAGAGCCTTCGGTCCAGGCTGCGGCGCCCGCGGTAAAACCCGCCGTGTCCGCTGCGCCTGTGGTGAAGTCATCGACAACTGCAGCGCCGGCGGTAAAGTCGGCGGCGCCTGCTGCGTCTGCACCGGCCCTGGCCCCGGCAGTTAAGCCGGTTGTGACCGCAGCGCCTGTGCCGACGCCCGCAGTCAAGTCGGCGGTGACCGTGGAAAAAGCGCCGACGCCTGTGGAAAAGCCGTCGGCGGCCAAATCAGGCGTTCCGCCGAAACCGGTGCTTGACGCAACGGTAAGCACAACTCCGCAAGCTGCGGCCAAACCGGCAGTTGCAGGCAAGGCGGATGCCGTTTCCGCCTGGGTGGTGCAAACGGGCAGCTTTACTACCGAAGTTAACGCGAAGTCGCTGGTTGAGCGTTTACGTCAATCGAAGTTTGCCGCTTTTGTAGAAGCGGTGCAGAGTGAAAGCGGTTCGGTGTATCGCGTGCAGGTTGGCCCGGAGCTGGATAGGGCGCATGCCGAGCAGTTACAGAAACAGATAGAAGGGAGCGTGGGGATAAAGGGCATAGTGCTTCCCCACCGCTGAAAACTGTATTCAACTGCTGCGCGTAGGTAATGCCGCAGCTGGATGCGCCCGCTTTTTACGATAGTGGTACGCGTTGCGTACCTTCTTACTTGAGATGATAGTGTGATGGCAGGATCATGTGCGGTATAGCAGGCATTGTTTCTTCTACTGCGGTTAATCAGGCGCTTTATGAAGCGCTGACCATACTCCAGCATCGTGGTCAGGATGCTGCGGGAATAGTGACATGCGAAGGAAGCCGCATGCATATGCGCAAGGACAGCGGTTTGGTGCGTGATGTGTTTCACACGCGGCATATGCGCAGCCTGACCGGCAACATGGGTATCGGGCATGTGCGTTACCCGACTGCCGGGTGTAGTTCCAGCGCTGAAGCCCAGCCGTTTTATGTCAACTCCCCTTATGGGATTACACTGGCGCACAATGGCAATCTGACCAACGCCATCGCGCTTAAACAGGAGCTGTTTGTTCAGGACCAGCGTCATATCAACACCGATTCCGATTCCGAAGTTTTGTTGAATGTGTTTGCGCACGAGTTGCAGAAGATCGGCAAGCTGAAAGTCGATGTGGACGATGTTTGCCAGACCGTTGCCAGAGTACATCAGCGTTGCCGCGGCGCTTACGGTGTGGTGGCGATGATTACCGGGTTCGGCATTATCGGTTTTCGAGATCCTTACGGTATACGTCCGCTGGTGTTCGGAGAAAAAGTCACCGAACAGGGTACCGATTACATGATTGCGTCGGAGAGCGTTGCGCTGGATGTGCTCGGATTTAAACTGATACGCGATGTCAAGCCGGGCGAAGCGATAGTCATAGAAAAGAACGGCCGTCTGCACACGAAGTTGTGCGCCGAACGGGCAATCACCTCGCCCTGCATTTTCGAGTATGTGTATTTCGCGCGGCCCGATTCCATTATCGACGATATATCGGTTTACAAGGCGAGGATGCGGATGGGCGACAAGCTGGCGGACAAGATACTGCGCGAACGCCCGTGTCATGATATCGATGTGGTGATTCCGATACCGGATACAAGCCGGAATTCTGCCTTGCAGCTGGCGACGCGGCTGGGTGTGAAGTATCGCGAAGGTTTTATCAAGAACCGCTATATCGGGCGTACCTTCATCATGCCCGGGCAGGAGCTGCGAGAGAAGTCGGTTCGTCAAAAGCTCAACGCCATAGGCATGGAGTTCAAGGGCAAGAATGTGCTGCTGGTGGACGATTCGATAGTGCGCGGAACGACTTCGATGCAGATCATCCAGATGGCGCGCGATGCCGGCGCCGCGAAAGTGTATTTCGCTTCGGCCTCGCCGCCGGTGCGTTACCCGAATGTCTACGGTATCGACATGCCCGCCGCAGACGAGTTGATCGCTCATGGCCTCACCGAAGAGGAAATCCAGCGCGAACTGGGAGCTGATTGGTTGATTTACCAGGATTTGCATGATTTGCTCGAAGCGGTGCATAAGGGTAACCGCCGTTTGCATGGCTTCGATACGTCCTGTTTTAATAATGTTTATGTAACGGGCGACATAGACAGCGCTTATCTCGATCAACTGGGTGTGGATCGTTCGGATAACGCCAAGATGGTCAGGGGTGAAGATGTTTCGATTATGGAGTTGCATAACTCCGTCTAGCGCGTGTCCGGATTGTTTCAACTTTGCCGATTGAGTATACAAAGATGTTCGAGTCCGATCAGGAAACATTTGAAATTGAAACGCTGGCTATCCGCGCCGGACAGGCGCGCACCCATGAACAGGAGCACAGCGATCCTATTTTTGCGACGTCCAGTTATGTATTCGGCAGCGCCGCCGAAGCGGCGGCGCGCTTTTCCGGCAAGACGTCCGGAAATATCTACTCGCGTTTTACCAACCCGACCGTGCGGGCGTTCGAACAGCGTTTGGCGGCCCTTGAGGGCGGCGAGCGCTGCATTGCCGTGGCTTCGGGGATGGCGGCTATTGCTTCCGTCGGTTTTGGTCTGCTCAAGGCCGGGGACCATGTGATTTGCTCGCGGGCCGTATTCGGCAATACGGTCATGCTGTTCCAGAATTACTTTTCCAAGTTCGGGGTTGAAGTCAGCTTTGTCGATTTAACCGACTACGACGCCTGGCGCGACTCGATACGCGACAGCACGCGTTTCCTGTTCGTTGAAACGCCGTCCAACCCGTTGACGGAGATCGTCGATATCGCGCGGCTGGCGGAGATCGCGCATCAACGCGATGTGTTGCTCGTAGTCGATAACTGTTTTTGTACTCCGGCGTTACAGCGTCCGCTCGCCTTGGGCGCCGATATCGTGGTGCATTCAGCGACCAAATACCTGGACGGGCAGGGGCGTTGTATCGGCGGCGCAGTCGTCGGCGGACAGGCATTGCTGGACAAGGAAATTTATCCTTACCTGCGCACAGGGGGGCCGACCATGAGTCCATTCAATGCCTGGGTGTTTCTGAAAGGTCTGGAGACCCTGTCGTTGCGTATGCGTGCGCACAGTGAAAACGCGTTGGCTTTGGCGCAATGGCTGGAACAACAGTCCTGGGTCGAACAGGTTTATTATCCCGGCTTGCCGTCGCATCCCCAGTACGGTTTGGCTCTGCGTCAACAAGTCAGTGGCGGCGGCATAGTCAGTTTTCGCGTGCGCGGCGGGCAGGAGCAGGCCTGGCGTATCATCGACGCCACAAAAATGCTTTCCATTACCGCCAATCTGGGGGACGCCAAAACGACGATTACCCATCCTGCGACGACAACGCATGGCCGATTGAGCGATCAGGATCGCGAAAAGGCCGGTATCGGCGCCGGGTTGGTGCGTGTTGCCGTGGGTTTGGAGCATATAGCCGATATCAAGCGGGATTTAGCCCGGTCGTTTTAAATACTGCTTTACGTGCATGATCCGGGTAATCGACGGTTTTTCATTACGATGTAACAAAATCTCGCGTAAACTGTAATATTACCTAACTAATCAGCGTTTTTTGTTTACCCGGGGTCAGGCGCGGTTGGGATGTCTGATCCGGTGCTGAAACAGAGCGTTGAATCGGTGCAACACATCTGGAAAATTAAAGCATGAAAGTCTCAATATTCGGTTCAGGCTATGTAGGGTTGGTAACGGGCGCTTGTCTTGCGGAAGTGGGCAATGACGTCGTGTGCATCGATATCGACGAAGCCAAGATCGAACGTTTGAACCGCGGTGAAATTCCGATACATGAACCGGGTCTTGATGATTTGATTGCGCGGAATATGCAGGACGGACGCTTGCATTTTACCACCGATATCGATGTCGCCGTTGCGCATGGCCTGTTTCAGTTTATCGCCGTCGGCACGCCGCCGGACGAAGACGGTTCGGCCGACTTGCAGTACGTGCTGGCTGTAGCGCGCAGCATAGCCGAGCGCATGCAGGATTATCGCGTGATCGTCAATAAATCGACGGTGCCGGTCGGAACCGCCGACCGCGTGCGCGCGGCCTTGAACGAGCGCCTGCTGGCGATCGGCAAGCAGGTTGAGTTCGATGTCGTTTCCAATCCGGAGTTTCTGAAGGAAGGCGCTGCGATCGATGACTTCATGAAGCCGGATCGTATTGTGGTAGGCACCGACAATCCGAGAACCACCGAGCTGCTGCGCGCGTTGTATGCGCCGTTTAACCGCAATCATGATCGTCTGGTATGCATGGATATCCGCTCTGCGGAGTTGACAAAATATGCGGCCAACGCAATGCTGGCGACCAAAATCAGTTTCATGAATGAGTTGGCCAATCTGGCTGAGCTCCTCGGGGCCGACATAGAAAAAGTGCGTGTCGGCATCGGTTCCGATCCGCGTATAGGCTATCATTTTATTTATCCGGGGTGCGGTTATGGCGGCTCCTGTTTTCCGAAGGACGTCAAGGCGCTGGAAAGAACGGCGCGCGATACCGCTTACCAGGCGAAGTTGTTGCAGGCGGTGGAAGCGGTTAATGAAAGCCAGAAGCATCGTTTGTTCGAAAAAATCAGCAGGCATTTTGGCGGAGATCTGGAGGGTAAAACCATAGCCGTATGGGGTTTGGCATTTAAACCGAATACCGATGATATGCGCGAGGCGCCGAGTCGCTCGTTAATCGAAAAGCTATGGGCGCATGGCGCGCGCGTACGCGCCTTCGATCCGGTGGCGATGGATGAAGCGCGCCGCATCTATGGCACGCGTTCCGGTCTGGTGTTGTGCGAAACCACCGACCTGACACTGGAGGGCGCCGATGCCCTGGTGATCGTAACCGAATGGAATGTCTTTAAAAGCCCCGATTTTCCGCTGATCCGTGAAAAACTGTCGACTCCTGTCATATTTGACGGACGCAACATTTATGATCCTGAAAGTCTCAAGTCGCTTGGGTTCAGCTATTACGGCATCGGGCGCGGTGGGAACTGATCGAGACCGGTGAAGAAGGCAGCGTTCCGAACTGCGCCGCTTTTTCTTTCTGATGGCGGATCATTTATCGAGACCAGCGCATAAGAGCTGCAGGCTTTAGCATTCGATCTGTCCTGCTTTCGTGCCGTGCAAATCGCGAAGCGAACTCCTAATCTTTTTTCCCGCTGGGAGAGGCTGTGTGAGGGAAACCGGGCATGGCGCAAACGTTTGCATGATAGGGGCCGACGCTTGCGCCATGCCCGGTTATATAGGGATAGCCCGCTCTTTAGCTTTTGGGACTGCCGGGTGCTGTTATCCGCTTTCTGTTTTCGGACAGTTAAGTTTGGTTGCCTTATGTTTCGGTTTTCGCTCCGATGGACGCGCGAAATCTGTTATAATTTGCCGTTATTGCGCATTTAACGCAAACTGAAACGACCCTGATGTCCTCTTTTGCCAAAGAAATAGTCCCCGTAAATCTCGAAGACGAGATGAAACAGTCCTATCTCGATTATGCCATGAGCGTAATTGTCGGACGCGCGTTGCCGGATGTTCGCGACGGCTTGAAACCCGTGCATCGGCGAGTGTTGTTTGCGATGCAGGAGCTGGGCAACGATTGGAATAGGCCTTATAAGAAATCCGCTCGCGTTGTCGGTGACGTGATCGGTAAATACCATCCGCACGGCGACTCGGCCGTATACGACACCATCGTGCGCATGGCGCAGCCGTTTTCACTGCGTTACATGCTGATCGACGGCCAGGGCAACTTCGGTTCCGTCGATGGCGATCCACCGGCGGCCATGCGTTATACCGAAGTTCGCATGTCGCGCATTGCTCACGATCTGCTTGCGGATCTGGACAAGGAAACCGTCGACTTCGTGCTCAACTACGACGAGTCGGAGCGTGAGCCGTCGGTACTGCCGACGCGTATACCGAATCTGCTGGTCAACGGTTCGGCCGGTATTGCGGTGGGCATGGCTACCAATATCCCGCCGCACAATCTGACCGAAGTGGTCAGCGCCTGTCTGGCCCTGATCGATACGCCCGAGACTTCCATCGAAGATTTGATGCATATCATACCGGGCCCGGATTTTCCTACCTGGGGTATCATCAACGGCGCCGGGGGCATACGTGAAGCCTACCTGACAGGGCGGGGACGCATTTATCTGCGCGCACGTTGCGAATTCGAGGGCGAAGAAGGCGGCAGGCAAAGCATTATTGTCAAGGAGCTTCCCTACCAGGTTAACAAGGCGCGCCTGCTGGAAAAGATCGCCGAACTGGTCAAGGACGGGAAGCTGGAAGGTATTTCCGGGCTGCGTGACGAGTCGGACAAGGACGGCATGCGCATGGTTATCGAGTTGCGGCGCAACGAAGTACCCGAGGTCGTGCTGAACAATCTCTATCAACAGACCCAGATGCAGAATGTATTCGGCATCAACATGGTGGCGCTGATAGACGGCCGTCCCCGGTGTCTGAATCTCAAGGCGATGCTGGTGGCTTTTATCGATCATCGGCGCGAAGTTGTCACCCGGCGCACCGTTTTTGAATTGCGCAAGGCGCGTGAGCGCGCCCATGTTCTGGAAGGTCTGGCGGTTGCGCTGGCCAACCTGGACGAAGTAATCGAGCTGATTAAAACATCAGGCAATCCGGCGGAAGCGAAGGAACGCCTGCTGGCGCGGGTATGGGCGTCCGGTTTACTGGCGGAACTGCTGGCGCGGGCCGGGGAGGCCAATCGTTCGCGGCCGGAAAATCTGGAGCCGGAATATGGCATGGACGGTTCGGGCTATCGTCTGTCGCCGGTACAGGCGCAGGCGATACTGGATTTGCGCCTGCATCGTCTGACCGGTCTGGAACAGGACAAGATTATCGACGAGTACAAGGCCTTGCTGGAGCAGATTGACGGCCTGCTCGACATTCTGGGTGACGATAGGCGCCTGATGTCGGTAATCCGCAATGAACTGGTGGCTGTGCGCGACCAGTTTGGCGATAAGCGCCGCACCGAGATATTGCATGATCGTTTGAACCTGAGCGCCGAAGACCTGATCACCGAAGAAGATATGGTGGTGACGGTTTCACACGAGGGCTATGTCAAGTCGCAGCCGCTTTCGGATTATCGTGCGCAACGCCGTGGCGGACGCGGCAAGCAGGCTGCGGCGACCAAGGAAGAAGATTACATCGAAAAACTGGTGGTGGCGAATACGCACGATACCATTCTGTGTTTTTCCAGCCACGGCAAGGTTTACTGGCTCAAGGTGTATGAGTTGCCCGTTGCCGCGCGCGCGGCGCGAGGTAAGCCGTTTGTCAATTTGCTGCCGTTGCAGGAGGGGGAGCGCGTCAATGCCATACTGCCGGTACGCCTGTTCGACGAGAGCCATTTTATTTTCATGGCGACTTCCTCGGGTACGGTGAAAAGAGTGGCGTTAAGCGAATTCGAGCGTCCGCGCCCCAGCGGCAAGATTGCGATCGAACTGCGCGAAGACGACCGTCTGGTCAATGTGGCGGTCACCACCGGCAGCCAGCATATCATGCTGTTCAGCAGCGACGGCAAATCGGTCTGTTTCAATGAATCCGATGTCCGCGTGATGGGTCGCACCGCCGCCGGCGTGCGCGGCATGACGTTGCATGAAGGTCAAAAAATAATCGCGCTGATTGTTGTCGAAGGTGATGCCGCGCAGGGAACTGTGTTGAACGTAACCGAAAACGGATATGGCAAACGCACCTCAATTGCCGAGTTCCCAAGGCATAAACGTGGTGGACAGGGCGTTATTGCAATACAGACTTCCGCGCGCAACGGCGCGGTAGTGGGTGCGGTGCAGGTGGATCAGCCCGATGAAATCATGCTGATTACCGATGCCGGCATCCTGGTGCGTACGCGCGTGGCTGAAATTTCGGTGGTCGGACGTAATGCGCAGGGCGTTACCGTGATTCGTTTGAGCGATGGAGAAAAACTGGTTGGCGTGGATCGTATCGCCAACCTTCCCGATCTGGAAGGCGATGAGGCGGAGCCTGACGCAAGGGATGGCGCCGAGCCTGCCGACGATGAGGATGCCGCCGGCTAGTTCCGAGGACATCGGTGCACTGTGGGGTATAAGGGTAGTTGCGATTTCGTTTTATATCTGATTCGAAGAGAAATTCTGTGACTGTTGAACAATCGCTGAGCGATTTGCGGCGGCAAATCGATGATATTGACGACCAGATTCTGGCTTTGATTAACCGCAGGGCGCGTTGCGCCCAGGCTGTTGGCGAGGTCAAGGCGCGGGAGACCGATGTTGCGTCGGGCGGCTCCAGTTTTTATCGCCCCGAACGGGAGGCTGAGGTTTTGCGCCGGGTTGCGCAGAATAACCCCGGGCCTCTGGGCAATGCTGCGGTCATACGTTTTTTTCGAGAACTGATGTCCGAGGGGCTGGCGCTCGAGCAGCCGCTGACCGTGGCGTTTCTCGGACCGGAAGGCACGTTCAGCCAGCAGGCGGCGTTTAAGCATTTCGGGCGGGCTATCCAGGACAGAAGCGCGGAGAGCATAGGCGATGTTTTTCGCCAGATCGATCGTAAGGTTTGCCAGTTCGGCGTTGTCCCGGTGGAAAACTCCACCGAGGGTGTGATAACCCAGACCCTGGATTGTTTTCTACATTTTCCGCTGCTGATAGTCGGCGAGGTGATATTGCGTATCCATCATAATTTGATGGGCGTCCGCGCCGATTTGAGCGGAGAAAACGCACACGCAATTCGTTGCATCTATTCGCACCAGCAGTCGTTGGCGCAATGCCGGGGATGGCTGGATAAAAACCTGCCTCATGCGGAACGCATTAGCGTCAGCAGCAATGCGGAGGCTGCGCGTAGAGCGGTTGATGAACCCGATGCGCTGGCAATCGCCGGCGATACGGCGGCTGAAATTTACGGCTTGCATATTCTGCATAGCCGTATCGAAGACGAACCCGGCAATACGACGCGTTTTTGGGTAATAGGGCATAATCCGGTCGGCTCTACCGGCTGCGATAAAACTTCGTTGCTGGTTTCCACGCAGAATACGCCGGGTGCGCTCTACAATACGCTGGAGCCCTTTGCCCGCTTCAAAATCAGCATGAGCAAGATCGAATCCAGACCTTCCCGGCGCGAGAACTGGGACTATGTTTTTTTTATCGACGTCGAAGGACACCAAAGCGATCCCGCGCTTGCCTCCGCGCTTCAAGCGTTGCAAGGGTGCGTGAATAGTCTCAATGTACTGGGTTCCTATCCGCGCGCCACAGTCTGATATGCGGTTTTTTAGCTGGGAATCGTTGCGTGTTTTATCCGGCGAATGCGTAAACTCAGCACAAGGACTGACCTGATTCCAATCGTGCAATCCTGGTTTTAACTCTAGCCTTCTGTTTTCCATTATATGAATGCCCACGAACTTGTACTTCCCGCCGTCGGAAAATTAACGCCTTATATTCCCGGTAAGCCGGTCAGCGAGCTCGAACGGGAGCTAGGCATCAAAAATATTGATAAGCTCGCCTCCAACGAAAATCCTTTGGGGTCGAGCCCTCTCGCGCTTGCTGCAGTGCGGTCTGCGCTCGATGCCCTGCATTTATATCCCGATGGCAGCGGCTTTGAGTTGAAAGCCGCACTCGCGCACAACTTGGAGGCCAATGCCGGGCAAATAACTTTGGGCAATGGTTCCAACGATGTGCTGGAGTTGGTGGCGCGCGCTTTTTTGTCAGGGGAAACTGCGGCGGTCTATTCGGAGCATGCGTTTGCCGTTTATCCGATAGTCACGCAGGCAGTGGGCGCGGAAGCAAGAATCGCGCGCGCCGGCGACGGTGTGAGCGCTATGCGTTACGGTCACGATCTGGGCGCGATGCTGGCGTTGATAGACAGGAAAGTGCGCGTGGTTTTCATCGCCAATCCCAATAATCCTACCGGTACCTGGCTGCGGCGCGCGGAGTTGGCGGATTTTCTGGCGCGCTTGCCGAATCACGTCATCGTTGTTATCGACGAAGCCTATTTTGAATATGTCGACGAGCCGGATTATCCCGATGCACTGCAATGGCTGCCGCAATACCCCAATCTGGTTGTGACGCGTACTTTTTCCAAGGCATACGGTCTGGCCGGCCTGCGCGTCGGTTATGCCGTGTCCAGCCCCGAAATAGCCGATTATCTGAATCGGGTACGTCAACCTTTTAATGTCAACTCGCTGGCGCTGGCGGGCGCTGCCGCCGCTCTGGACGATGGTGAGCATTTAAAGCGCACCGTACGGTTAAATGCCGCCGGTCTTCTGCAGTTGTCGCAGGCTTTTGAAGCGCGCGGGCTCGATTTCATACCTTCGGTAGGTAACTTTGTTACCGTCGACGTCAACCGTAATGCACTTGAAGTCTACGAGGCTCTGCTGCGCGCCGGCGTAATCGTCAGGCCGGTCGCCAACTATGGTTTGCCCGGTCATTTGCGTGTCAGCGTGGGAACGGCGGAGCAGAATAACGCCTTTCTGGATGCGCTGGACCGCGTATTGGCGTGATGGCGGACAGTTACCGGATTGGTATTATCGGCGTCGGTCTGATCGGCGGTTCCATCGCGCGTGCCGCGCGTCTGCAGGGAGTGGCCACAGAAATCATAGGTTTCGATAGTTGCAGTAAAAACCTGCTGGAAGCCTTGCGGCTCGGCGTTGTTGATCGCATCGCCGAGTCGGCCTCCGCAGCCGCAGAGCAGGCGGATTTGGTGGTGATCGCGGTCCCGGTAGGCGTGACGCAGACCCTGTTCGAAAGCCTGAAGCCGATTTGGTCCGACCAGGTATTGTACACTGATGCCGGAAGCACCAAACTGGATGTGCTGGCTGCAGCCCGCCGTTGTTTTGGTCGTGTGCCTGAAAATTTTGTGCCTGGACATCCTGTTGCGGGGGCTGAATCCAGTGGCGTAGGTGCGGCCAGCGACAGCTTGTTTGTCAATAAGCGCGTGATTTTGACGCCGCATCCCGATAACGATGACGCTGCGGTAAAAAAAATAAGCGCATTCTGGTCGGCGCTGGGTGGGCGCGTGTCGTTAATGGATGCGGCGCATCACGATGCGGTTCTGGCGGCGACCAGTCATCTGCCGCATGTCCTTGCGTTTGCTTTGGTGCATTTGCTGGGTTGCAAGGACGATCAGCAGGAAATATTTCAGTATGCCGCCGGCGGATTTCGCGATTTTACCCGTATCGCTTCCAGCGATCCTCGCATGTGGGCCGATATTTGTCTGGCCAACAGGGACTTTATCCTGCCGCTGATTGAGGATTTATCCAGGGAGTTGCGCGAGGTTTCCGAAATAATAAAACTTGACGATAACCCTGAGCATCTGTTGCATTATTTCAGCGATGCACGCAAAGCAAGGCAACGCTTTTTAGATCAGTTAATAACATGAATAATACCAAAAAAATCAATTATATGGTTTCTCCTGGCGGCTATGTGCGCGGAGAGGCGCGCGTGCCGGGAGACAAGTCGATTTCGCACCGTTCCATCATGCTGGGTTCGCTGGCCGAGGGTACCACCAGGGTCAGCGGTTTTCTCGAAGCTGAAGACTGTCTGGCGACCATGCAGGCATTTCGCGCGATGGGCGTCGACATAGCTGGTCCGGATGCCGGTAACGTGACGATACGGGGCGTCGGCATGCATGGTTTGCAGCCGCCCAGAGATGCCCTGTACCTGGGAAATTCCGGCACTTCGATGCGTTTGCTGAGCGGACTGCTTGCCGGGCAGCGTTTCGACGTGACGTTGACCGGTGATGCATCGCTGACGCGCCGGCCGATGAAGCGGGTGACGGAGCCGTTGCGGTTAATGGGGGCGGAAATCGAAACTTCCGAAACCGGCACCGCGCCATTGAAGATTCATGGCGGCGCCGGCCTGCAAGGCATGCATTACGACATGCCGATGGCCAGCGCCCAGGTAAAGTCCTGCCTGCTGCTGGCGGGACTATATGCGCAGGGTATAACCAGCGTATCCGAGCCCGCGCCGACGCGTGATCATACCGAGCGCATGCTGGCGGGTTTCGGTTATGCGGTTCAACGGGAAGGGAATAAAATATGCTTGTCTTCCGGCGGACATTTGACGGCAACTTCTATCGATGTGCCCGGAGATATTTCATCGGCAGCATTTTTCATGGTGGGCGCTTCGATCGCGGCCGATTCCGATCTGACTATCTGCCACGTCGGCATTAATCCGACACGGACCGGCGTGATCGACATTTTGCGTTTGATGGGAGCCGACATCGCCTTGCTGAACGAGCGCGTTGTGGGTGGCGAGCCGGTAGCCGATATCCGTGTGCGTAGCGCCGCGCTTAAAGGCATAGTCATCCCCGAGCATCTGGTGCCGCTGGCGATCGACGAATTTCCGGTACTGTTTGTGGCGGCGGCGTGCGCGGAGGGCGAGACCCGGCTGTCCGGCGCGGAGGAGTTGCGTGTCAAGGAAAGCGACCGTATCCAGGTGATGGCCGACGGGTTGCAGATATTGGGTATCGACGCGCAGCCGACCCCTGACGGCATGGTGATACATCCCGGCGTCATTCACGGCGGAGAGGTTGACAGCCGTGGCGATCACCGCATTGCGATGGCGTTTACCATGGCGGCTTTGCGCGCATCCGGCCCCGTCGTTGTCCGCGATTGCGAAAATGTGAATACTTCATTTCCAGGCTTTGTGGATTTGACGCGATCCTTCGGGCAAGTTCTGGTTGTTGAAGGAGCCGAACCATGATGCAGACAAATGATATCCCAATATTGACGATCGATGGCCCCAGCGGAGCGGGTAAGGGGACGGTCAGCCGCGCCGTGGCCGGGCGTCTGGGCTGGAATTATCTCGACAGCGGTGCGATTTATCGCGCGCTGGCTTATGCAGCGGTACAGCGGAAGCTGGATCTTTCCGATGCCGGTGCGCTGGCGAAATTGGCGGAAATGCTGGATTTACGCTTTAAAACCGTTGCCATGCCGGGAGTTTTGCTGGGTGACGTCGATATTACTCTGGAACTGTCTACCGAAACCACCGGGAATGCCGCCAGCATCATTGCCGCGTTGCCGGAAGTGCGCAAGGCGCTATTTGAAAAACAGCGTGCGTTTCGGCGCTCTCCGGGACTGGTCGCAGATGGCCGCGATATGGGTACCGTGGTTTTCCCCGATGCCCGATACAAGGTGTTTTTGACGGCAAGTGCCGAAGAGCGTGCATTAAGACGCTATAAGCAGTTGAAAGAAAAAGGTATCGATGTTAATCTATCAAAATTGACAGAAGAGATAGAAGAACGTGACCGGCGCGACCGCGAACGCGTGGAGGCGCCGTTGCGTCAGGCAGACGACGCGGTCGTCATCGACTCCACGGCGTTGAGCATAGATGCGGTCATAGCCGCATGTATTGCCCATGTTGCGATTTGATCGTTCGCAGCGATTTTTTGTTGAAACCCCCGAGTCGTCAACCCTGGAGGTTGACGGTGTCTATAACCCTGACCGAACTCTGTAGGCATGGAGACCGTGTTTACAGTTGTTCAAAAAAGTGATGTGAATTATGAGCGAAAGCTTTGCTGAATTATTTGAAGAAAGTCTGGCCAAATCCGAGATGCGCACAGGGAGCCTCCTGAGCGGAACCGTCGTCGATATCGGGCAGGACGTTGTCGTTGTTAACGTCGGTCTGAAGTCCGAGGGTGTAATTCCGAAATGGCAGTTTCTGAGCGATGACGGTCAGCTCGAAGTCCAGGTTGGCGATCAGGTCGAAGTTGCGCTCGACATGCTTGAAGACGGCATGGGCGCCACGCTGCTGAATCGCGACAAGGCGAAAAAACAGAAGGCGTGGGTCGATCTTGAGGTTGCCCACGAGAAAAACGAAACCGTGGTGGGACGCATCAACGGCAAGGTACGCGGCGGTTTTACCGTCGCCATTGGCGCTTTGCGTGCATTTTTGCCGGGTTCGCTGGTCGATGTGCGACCG
Organism: Candidatus Methylospira mobilis; assembly: GCF_009498235.1. Taxonomy (NCBI): domain Bacteria; kingdom Pseudomonadati; phylum Pseudomonadota; class Gammaproteobacteria; order Methylococcales; family Methylococcaceae; genus Candidatus Methylospira; species Candidatus Methylospira mobilis. Next base: position 1,844,178 of record NZ_CP044205.1, read on the forward strand.
GTACGCGACACCACTTTCCTGGAAGGCCGTGATCTGGAATTCAAGGTTATCAAAATCGATCAGAAGCGCAACAATGTCGTGCTTTCGCGTCGCGCAGTGGTCGAGTCCGAGTTCAGCGCGGAAAAAGAAGCGTTGCTCGGCAGCTTGCAGGAAGGCGCAATTGTCAGCGGCGTAGTCAAGAACCTGACCGATTACGGTGCGTTTATCGATCTGGGCGGTATCGACGGCCTGCTGCACATTACCGACATGGCGTGGAAACGCGTGCGTCATCCTTCCGAAACGGTGCAGATCGGTCAGGAAATCCAGGTCAAGATTCTGAAGTACGACCAGGAGAAGAATCGCGTTTCGCTGGGCCTGAAACAGCTGGGTGAAGATCCGTGGTTGAACATTGCGCGCCGTTATCCGGCGAATACGCGTTTGTTCGGCAAGGTCAGCAACCTGACCGACTACGGCTGCTTCGTTGAGCTGGAAGAGGGCGTCGAAGGTCTGGTTCACGTATCTGAAATGGATTGGACCAACAAGAACGTCAGCCCGAACAAGCTGGTGCAACTGGGCGATGAAGTCGAAGTCATGGTGCTGGATATCGACGAGGAGCGCCGCCGTATTTCCCTGGGTATGAAGCAGTGCAAACAGAATCCCTGGGAAGAGTTTGCCGTCACCCATAAAAAAGGCGACAAGATGGTCGGCAACATCAAGTCGATTACCGATTTCGGCGTCTTCATCGGCTTGGATGGCGGCATCGACGGTCTTGTGCACTTGTCCGATATCTCCTGGTCCATGCCCGGCGAAGAAGCGATACGTAACTACAAGAAAGGCGATGAAGTCGAAACCATCATTCTTGCCATCGATCCTGAGCGTGAACGTATCTCTCTTGGCGTCAAACAGTTGGAGCAGGACCCGTTCCAGAACTGGATTGCAACGCACGAGAAAGGCGTAGTGGTCAAGGGTACGGTTAAGGAAGTTGACGCCAAAGGCGCGGTTATTTCGCTCAACGAAAATGTGGAAGGATATCTGCGTGCTTCGGAAATTCAGCGCGATCGCCTGGAAGATGCGCGAACCCAGCTGAATGTCGGCGATGAGGTGGAAGCCAAGTTTATCGGCATCGATAAAAAGACCAAGAGCATCAGCTTGTCCATCAAGGCCAGGGATCAGGACGAAGAAGCGGCAGCGATCAAGGACTATAGTTCGCAAAATCCCGGTACGGCGACGCTCGGCGATCTTTTCAAAGTACATTTGGAAAAATAACAACGATAGACTGTTGCTCCTGCGTGCGGATATGGGCGTAGGAGTGGCCGTCTGCCTGTATAATCAATAGCTTGTTGGTTATGTGAGAAAAGTGGCGCAACCAGTGCCAACTTGGGCCATTTAATATTTTCGAAAGCCCCATATCAATGTTTTGCAGGTATACCGGTGACAAAATCAGAGCTTATTGAACTTCTAATTGCGAAAAACAGCCTGGTGCCATCCGATGTGGTGGAAAAAGCGGTTAAATCGATTATTGAACAACTCAGCCGGACTCTAGAGGTTGGCGGGCGTATCGAAATACGCGGATTTGGCAGTTTTTCGTTGCACTATCGTTCACCCCGAACCGGACGTAATCCCAAGACCGGCGATGCGGTTGTACTGGATTCAAAATACGTTCCTCACTTCAAGCCGGGCAAAGAGCTTAGAGACCGGGTCAATGCTTCCCGGGAAACATCGTCGAATTAAGTACGCTAGCCGGGATGGATAGTGACCACTCTTGCAGGAGTGCCTGGCAGAGAGACAGATGCGCCCTACTTTTGTTCCTCAAGGGACTGGGAGGGCGCTTTTTTTTCGACTTGGCACATAGCTCCGTCTCAATGTCATGCTTGTTAAGCATCCGGTTCGTTTTCGAATAGCCTCACGCCCTTTACGATTTCACCGGCTTCGATGTGAATACAGTCCCATGGTTCATCCTGCCCCGTTTTATTAAGCCATACCGCAGTACCGAATAAGTTGCATCTTCTCTTGGTTAATGTCTTTGGGGGGTATTCATGAGCGAGTGGCTTTTTTTATTGCTTCCCGTGTCCGCCGCTTCGGGAGGGTATGCCGCATGGCGTTATTTTAAAAAATACTACCTGGTCGATCGCGTTCAGGAACTGCGGGAAGCTTACTGTCGAGGGATAGGCCATTTTCTGGATGAAAGGCCGGAGAAGGCTATTCATGCTTTTGCCGATCTGATGGCGTCGGATGCCGAAACGATAGAAACCCACCTGGCATTGGGCAATTTATTTCGACGCAAGGGCGACCTTGAAAAGGCGATAGAAATTCATGAAAGCCTGATAAACCGCAACGATCTCACGCGCGTACACGCAGCCGCCGCCCAATTCGAACTGGCAACGGACTATTTGCGATCCGGCTTGCTCGATCGGGCGGAAAGTCTATTCAGCAACCTGACCGGGGACGAACACTATCGAAAACGCGCGCTCGAACAATTGCTGCATATTTTTCAGCATGAGAAAGAGTGGCTGAAAGCAATCGAATGCGCGTCGGTGCTCGAACGCATGGGTCGTCTACCGCATGCTTTAACCATTTCGCAACTCTATTGCGAGCTGGCCGATCAAGCCTTGTCTGCCGGATGCGAAGAGCGGGCGCTTGCTCTGCTGAACGAGGCATTGGAAAAGGACAGGTGCTGCGTAAGGGCAACATTGTCGACAGCGCGTTTGCAGATGCGAAGCGGACATTTTGACGCGGCGCTGCAAACATTAAAAACCGTCGAGTCGCAAAATCCCGCTTTTCTCAGTGAAATAATAGAGCCGTTGATACTCTGTAACGAGCAACTGGCAACTCCTGTCGGGCAAGTAGTCGGCTATTTTGGCTATTTATATGGAACCTACGGGCTCGAAAGCGCCGGTCTGGGCTGGGTAGCCTACCTTAAGACGGAGTCCGGAGTAGATGCGGCTATCGATCAATTACATCTGATGCTGGATAAAAGTCCATCAATCAAGTTGCTGCGTATGTTGAGCGCTTTATTGCTTGAGTCGGAGCAGGAAAGCGGCAGATCGATTTTGATCAAAGTGGACCGCGCCATTAACCGGATAGCGCTGCCTTCGGTCCGCTATGTGTGCGGTCACTGCGGTTTTGCAGGAACGGAATTGCATTGGCATTGTCCAACCTGTAGTTTTTGGCAAAGTATAGTTCCGGTCTAGAGCTGCGGTATGAACGACGAAGATTTTGATTTATTCAGGAAAGAAGTTGCCGATGTGAACCCGATCCGTCCGGTGGACAAGGTCGCGTTGACCGACAAGCGGAAGCCTGTTTCTGTTCCGGGACAGGTTTATCGGCGTTTCGCAGCGCAAAAAGATCGGGTTGACGATAATTTTCTGCCGTCCGGTTATGTCGATCTGGTCGATCCCCAAGCCATTATCAGCTTCAAGCGGGAAGGCGTGCAAAACGGTGTATTCGATAAACTTCAGCAAGGGCGGTATCCGGTTCTGGCTTCGCTCGATCTGCACTTGATGACGATCGAGGTTGCTCGGGATGCCGTTTATAAATTTATTAAAATCTGTATGCGACGGGATGAACGCACGGTATTGATTACTCACGGCAAGGGCGTGCGGCAAAAGGAAGCTCAGGGCGTATTGAAAAGCTGCGTGGTGCGCTGGCTGCCGATGATGACCGAAGTGATGGCTTTTCACAGCGCACAGCCTTTCCACGGAGGTTCCGGAGCGGTTTACGTCATGCTGCGTAAAAGCGAAGAGGCTAAAGCGAAAACACGCGCAACGCTGGGGTTGCGATAGTATTGTTGCACTTCGACATGGGTGCTTGTAACATGACCGGACAAATACACGTTTCGTTTTTTTCCAATTCAAAACGACTATAAACAAACCAGGGTTTGACATCATGAAGCGACTGAAAACATCGATTTTTTTGATTTTGTCCGTGCTGTCGATGCTGATATTGACAGAAGCTAACGCTGCGCGCATGGGCGGCGGCAAATCATTTGGCGGCAAGCCTTCCTACAGTCAACCGTATCGAGCGCCCGCCGGCGCGGAGCGTCCGTCGGCTTCACCCCAGCAGACTCCCGCCGCTACGCCGGCCATGGCGAAGAATCAGGCGGCCAGAGAGTCCCTGGGGCGCCGCGGCGGATTGATGGGCATGCTGGGCGGTCTTGCGCTGGGCGGCATGCTGGGTGCGATGCTGTTCGGCGGCGCGTTCGAGCATATCAACTTCATGGACATCATCGTATTTGCGCTGGTGGGGTTTCTGCTTTATAAACTCCTGTCCGCGCGCCGCTCGCAGCAAGCCACAGCGTCTTCCGTCATGGCTCGGCAGCAGTATCAGGGCGATGCCGGTTTCGAGACCGACGTGCTGTCTACGCGCCAGCGTACGACAAGCGCCGCAGGCAACGTGCAACCCGATATGTTACCGGCGGATTTCGATAAGAACGCCTTTATGAGTGGCGCGAAAGCGGCGTACATGCAACTGCAGCAAGCTTGGGACAGCGGACAATTGTCCGAAATGCGCGCGCTGACCACTGATCAGGTGTTCGCCGAACTCCAGGATCAGGTGCGCGCCAGAACCGGTGAAAATCATACTGAGCTGTTACAGGTTGAGCTTAAATTGCTGCGCGTCGCCGATGTAGGCGATACGCGCGAGGCCAGCGTACAGTTCGATGTATTGATGCGCGAGGAACGCTCGGCGAATCCGGTATGGGTACATGAGGTCTGGCATTTCATTCGATCCAAATACAGCAAGCAGCCTACATGGTATCTGGATGGAATCCAGCAGATTGAGGGTTAATTATTATTGTCGGTCGGCGCGATAATCCGTTGGCTCACGAAGCGAAAGCAAAACCAGGCGCAGCTGCAGTTTACGCTATCGCAGGTGTTGTAATGCTGACGGTTGCCACTGGTTATTTCGGGATACAGTTCCGGAGTAGCCAGGTACCCGGTAATGTAATTTTTTCCACACTGGAAAACAGGCAAATTAACCTGGACGCGTTGAAAGGCGCGCCGGTGCTTGTTACGTTTTGGGCGACCGATTGCCGGGTTTGTCTGCGTGAACTGGACGGTTTATCCGCTTTGTACCGGGAATTCGAAGGCCTCGGTTTTCATATCCTGGCAGTGGCGATGTCTTATGACATGCCCAGTCAGGTTGTGGCGGTACGCAATGTCAGGCAGCTTCCCTTTCCAGTTGTTTACGATCAACAGGGCATTCTGGCCAAGGCTTTTCATAATGTGCGCTGGGTGCCTGACAGTTTTTTGATAGGGGTCGATGGCGAACTGATACAGCACTGGACGGGGATGCCTGATTTCGATCAATTGCGCTCGCGTATCAGGAAAATGATTGAGGAGAGACGTTCGGATGTGGCTTAAGGCATTCCATATTATTTTTATGGTGACTTGGTTTGCGGGGCTTTTTTATCTTCCTCGTTTATTTGTGTACCATGCCATGAGTTCTGACGTGGTCAGTATCGAGCGCTTCAAGATCATGGAGCGCAAACTGTATTTCGGCATCATGACGCCGGGTATGATATTGACGCTGGTTTTCGGAGGCTGGATGCTGCATGAATACGCCTGGGATCTGTATAAAACGAGCGGATGGCTGCACCTCAAACTGGCGTTGATTGTTCTATTGGTGGGATACCATTCCTGGTGCGGAATCTGCCTGTTCAAGCTCAAGCACGATCAGAACAGACATAGTCATGTGTTTTTCAGATGGATGAACGAGGTGCCGGTTGTGTTTCTGATCGCTATCGTTTTACTTGCGAGTTTGAAGCCTTTTTGAATTGCTACTAACGTTTTTTTTGATTTGACAGGTAAGATATATGCCTACTTACGATTATCATTGTACCCAATGCCAGACCGAGTTCACGGTTCAGCACAAAATTAACGACCCCAAACCCGAATGCCCCGATTGCGGCGGAGAAGTGAAAAAGAAACTGGCTGCGCCTGCCATTGGCGGTATTGCTGCAGGCAGGGCATCGGCATCGCAGTTGCCTCCTTGCGGTATGGCGGGCGGCTGCGCCTGCCGGCATTAAGAATCCCCATTTCGCTCCACTGTTGGAACAACAGGCTGAAAGGTGCCGGCAAGGGACTAACGGCTGGTTTGCATGATGCACTCGTGTTAATGTTTACTACTTCCGTATAGCGTGCGGAATTCGGCAAATTAAGAGGAGACAATAATAATGACTAATAAAAACGAAGCAGGTAGCGCGGTGAATAATATTCTGGCTACGCTAAAAGATAATCCCAAAGCGCTGTATGGATTGGTAGGCGCGATAGTGGTAGTAGCTATTGTGATGGTAATGGGGGGTACGGAAAACGGCGAATTGGGTACGGCGAAAATAGTTGCCGTAGCTCCCGGACAGCAGGTTCTGATAAAAAATCCGAACGTCGGCAATACTATCCTGACCGCTACGCCGAAACTGGTTTCAGCGGAAGAGGAAGACGATATGCAAGTACTCTGCCGTCAGGTGGCTGCGGGAACGTCCGCCGTTGTTGAGGAAGAAATAACCGCGAATTATTTGAGCTTCGTCAAGGTAGCGCTGAAAGACGGCGAATGCCAGGGCAAGACCGGTTGGGTTCCCAAGGTTAATATTACAGCGAAATAAGCTCATTCGCAGGTTATTTCAATGCTTTCCTGGTTGAGCCGGGGGCGAGGTGCTCTCGGTCAACCAACGGACAGCGGCACTCTCGGATCAACCAACGCTCCATACGCTTCGCCTTGCGCATGGCAGAGCGGTTTCGGCAACTAGCGGTTGTCGTTTTACGCTGTGCCGGCAGTAATCGGTAAAGATGAGGGGGCTCCACTTTCCTTTTACCCGGATGATGTCAGCAGTAAAGCGGATGATAGCGCGTCTTGATCGGGGCGAGCATATATGTTTCAGTGAAAGTATTGTGCTAATTGATGCTTTGTATAGCTTTGTTCCCGTTCGTTTCATTAACGGAGTCGGCAGCGCGGCTCCGGTTATTAATGAGGCCGGGACCAATAAAGGTTCCTGCAAGATTTTCTATTTCGCCCGATTGCATGGTTTATCCCCACAGCAGACGCTTGCCCTGTTCGGAGATTACTACCGGCTGGATGTTTTGCAGCACCCGGAAGCTACCGACCATGCCAATATTCGTACGTTCATGCGTTACGGTTGGGAGGGTATTCATTATGAGGGCGTTGCCTTGGTCGCGCGCGACAGTCAATCGGATTCCCGACTAAAATAGCGCGCCAACAAACCATATTCTTTCATTCCTTCTCGCGGCAGCGGCAATCTGATTTTCCACCCGGCGCCTGACGCTTCGCTGATAGCCACGCCTTGTTCGTTTTCCATATGCTCGACGACGATATCGAAGTTGCCTGCCGGCAAAATCAGTTCGAGCCTGTCACCTGCACATATCTTGTTTTTCACAAGAATATCGGCCATGCCGCTATTCACATCGTAGCCGGTAATCTCGCCGACAAATAATTGCTTGTTGCTCTCGGAATAACCACGCAGATAATTCTGGTGATCCTGGGTATGGTGCCGTTGATAAAAGCCGTCGGTGTAGCCGCGCTGGGCAAGGTTTTCCAGTATACCCAGCAGTTCCGGATTAAACGGTTTCCCCGATAGTGCGTCGTCAATGGCTTCGCGATAAGTCTGCGCGGTTCTGGCGACATAATAATGGGACTTGGTGCGCCCTTCTATCTTGAGGCTGTTAACCCCTATGTCAATCAGCCTTTGTACATGTTCTATTGCACGCAGATCCTTGGAGTTCATGATGTAGGTTCCGTGTTCGTCTTCCATGACCGGCAGGAATTCTCCTGGCCGGTTTTCTTCTTCGAGAAGATAAACCCGGTCCGCCAGCGGGTGCCGGGCAGCGCCTCCGCATTCGGCCGCGCTGAGCGCCGACAGACTGATATCGAGCTTTCCCGCGGCTATGTCCCCGGCCTCGTTTTCATGGGCTTCGCTTAAGTCGTATTTCCAGCGGCAGGAGTTGGTGCAGGTGCCTTGATTGGGGTCTCGATGGTTGAAGTAGCCCGATAGCAGGCAACGTCCTGAATAGGCGATGCATAATGCGCCGTGGACAAAGGTTTCGAGCTCCATGTCCGGGCATTGCTGGCGAATTTCCGCTACCTCGTCCAGCGATAGCTCGCGCGATAGAATGACGCGCGTGATGCCTGCCTGCTGCCAGAATTTGACGCTCGCATAATTCATCGTGTTCGATTGCACGGAAAGGTGTACCGGCATCTCCGGCCAGTTTTCCCTGACCAGCATAATCAGCCCGGGGTCGGCCATGATCAGCGCGTCCGGTTTCATCGCGACGATGGGCGCAATATCCTTGAGAAAGGTTTTTATCTTGCTGTTGTGCGGTAAGACGTTGCTTGCCAGATAAAACTTTTTACCGAGAGCGTGCGCTTCGGCGATGCCGGTCGCCAGGTTTTCTTCCAGAAAATCGTTATTGCGTACCCTGAGGCTGTAACGCGGCTGGCCGGCATAAACTGCGTCAGCGCCATAAGCGAAGGCGTAGCGCATATTTCGGATGGTGCCGGCAGGGGAGAGCAGTTCGACTGTATTCATGGAGGAGAGGGTAGGCTTACGGAATAGTAATTAAAGCCGTAGCTTCGCACGGCTTTCCATGTCGTTGTTTGGCTACGGTGTCATTCGCATAATGTTATTGGATAAAGAGGCGCCGCGAGCTTTCAGTTACTGCTGCTTTGCCAGTTGTTCCGGGCTGGCAGCCAGATGTGCGTTCCCGCAGCCAGTGCGACCCTGCCGGCTCGGGTCTTATCGCTCCATGCCGGATTGATCACGTTCAGAGTGGTTTGATCCACCTGATATTTCCTGGCGATGTCGGAGACAAACAGGCTGCTGTCCAATGTAATCCGATTATGCTCCAGCGGGCGCTCGTACATTACGCCTTCAGGAAAATAAAGCTGAGGTTGCAGCGCAATATCTCGCGCAGCCAGATATTCCGCATAAAAATTCCTGGATGCGAAACCGAATTGCGGGCCATCGTATTCTTTTACCATGCGGTCGAAATCATGACCGTAGCGTTCCTTAGCTTTACTTATGCCGCCGATGCCGTGGTTATAAGAGGTCAACGCCAACGGCCACGAGCCCAGCCTGCTATAAGCGTGTTTCAGGTAACGGGCGGCACCGTGCGTAGCAATGACGGGGTCCAGTCTTTCGTCTATCGATTCATCGACAGTCATGAAGGATTTAGCGGCTGAGCCGGTAAACTGCCAGATCCCTGTGGCCCCGACAGAGGACTTGGCATTGGTTTGAAACGAAGACTCGACATGAGGCAAATAGGCAAGGTCTTCGGGGAGTCCGGCGTTTCTAAAAATATCGCTGATGGCGCGATGGTAGCGGCCGCTGATTTCCAGTCCGCGCTTGAATTTTTCGCGCAAACCGCGCTGCGCACGCACGCGCTCGCTGCTGCCTTGTATGGCGTTGCGAGAGCCTGCGCTTTGTGTGATTTTAAGCGCCAGTGCGTTCTCGTGTGCGCTGAGTGGGACTCCTGCGCGTAACTTTTGATCCAGTTCGTCCAGTTGCGCCTGTAATTGAAAGCGCTTGTCCTTGACGAGTAGCTCCTGCTCCGGCGTATAAGAATCTTTTATTGTGCCGGGAAGTTCAATAACTTCATAGACCAGGCCCATGAATTTATTATCATGCAAGGCTACCTGTCCACGGTTCCAGCGTGAGTATACGTTTCGCCAGAAAGCAACCTGTGTTTCCAGTTGAGGCGTACGGGGAAATGTACCTGATTGTTGCGCAAGCGGGTTTGCGGGCGCGTTTTCTGTTCCAACCTCGGGGATGACAGCGGGAGCCGTGCGAATTGCCGCTGGCGGTATCTCCTGTTGCCGCGTTTTCTGAGTGCCTGAGCACGATCCGAGCAGAAAAAGAATTAATGTAACTACGATGGTTTTCAGCATGTTGGTACTCCTCTGTAAATGCAGAGTTTCACGGAATCAACCCCTCGACACGCTCTGTAGCCGCTTCGCACTCAGGGACGCTTTTTGTCAGCTTCATATAGACGGTTACATCCAGCTTGCGGCCTTCTGCCTGCGCGCTTACAACTTCATTAAGCGGGGCGCACACCGACAGCATTTTTTTCTCAGCCTGATGTAACTCGGCGTTTTCCGTATCGCTATAGTCCGGATTTTCCAACGCCAACTCGGTAATTAGCGTATTGTAAACCATATTGTGATGGCGAAATACGCGTTCTACGTAGTCGGAAAATTCCTGCTGTGTCATATCCTGGGGAATTCCTGACGGCGTCGTCGTATGTATGAGCGCGCACGCGCAAAGCGACATAGCCATTATAAGACTGATAGAGCACGAATGTACTATAAGGCGCAATTGGGTAAGGGGCATTCTGTTTGGTTATGTTGTGCTTGAACCTCGTGTTGCTATCGGAGAACACGAGGGTATCTTGTATCTATTATTTGCGCTTCTCTTTGCCGAGTATGCCTTTTTTAGTAAGCTAAATACCGGACTTACTTTTTTTCTATAAATACGTAAAACAACTTATTGATATTGTTGGTTGTTGTTTTCGATCGTCTAAGAAAGCAGTACTTTTCGCGCGGTTATTCGGGGCAGTCGCTCGAATCGTGTCGACTTATGCCGCTTTGCAAAATCTGTTAGATTACACCTTTTACCTCCGATAAATATTGAGGCCGTTATGGACATCATGGATCAAATTAAAAATCAAATAGAATCTGCCGCCATTATTCTCTATATGAAGGGCACTCCCGAGTTTCCTCAGTGCGGGTTTTCCTCCAGAGCGGTGCAAATCCTCGAGCAGTGCGAAGTTGAGTTTAGTTATGTCAATATTTTCGAACACCCGGACATTCGCGATAATCTTAAACTTTACTCCAATTGGCCGACTTTTCCACAGTTATTTGTCAAAGGCGAGCTGGTGGGCGGCAGCGATATTATGCTGGAGCTTTATCAGAGCGGTGAGCTGCAGGATATTCTTAAGAATGCACATCACTGAAGGCCGTAGTTCAGACTATGCATTGCGGGCATCGTCAACGGCTGAGTCGGCAGTATGATCAACAGTCAGGCTTATCTCCACTGCTTCCTCCTCTTATTGCAATGATATTGCGGTTTTGGGGTAAGAGGCTGACGTGGCGCTCGCGGAACTGGTTTCACTTAGCGTAATCAACTCGTTCCAGCGATTCACTATCGTGCAAAACAGCAATGCGGTTTGTTCCGCATCGTACAGCGCCGAGTGGGCCATTTTTTTGTCCCACTCGATACCGGCGGCCACTACGGCTTTGGCGAGTACGGTCTGACAATAGGCTAATCCGCCCAGGGTTGCCGTATCGAAAGTGCTGAAAGGGTGGAACGGGTTTTTCTTTATGTTGCAACGCGATACGGCCGCGTTCAGGAAGCCGATATCGAATGCGGGGTTATGGCCCACCAGTATGGCGCGCGTACAACTGCTCCTTTTGACGGCTGCGCGTACCGGCTGAAAAATTTTTTCCAAGGCTTCCTTCTCATCCAGCGCGATGCGCAGAGGATGGAAAGGATCTATTTTGTTGAACGCAAGCGCCGATTCGTCCAGAAGCGACCCCGGAAAGGGGTTTACATGAGCCGAACAGGTTTCGCCCGGTTTCAGGAAACCCTGTTCATCCATATCGGGAATGACCGCGGCAATTTCGAGCACCGCATTATTTCGCGGATCGAAACCTGCTGTTTCGATATCGATAATAACGGGTAAGTAGCCTCTGAAGCGGCCGGACATGGGGGTTTTCTTGAAGCTCATGAATTTACGCTTACTGAATTTGCTCGACTGTGACAGCGCTGGAGATTATTATATTACACATGCGTAATACATATTGCACCGGATAATGCTATGTGTCCGGCGAGGGTGCTTTTTTCGTTTATATGGGGTGCCAAGCCCGGGAAGCGCTGGTTTTTAGCAATCAGTCAGCTTCACTACTATAAAATCAAAGGTTTGGCATGTTATCCTATAAGAAAAACCGCACTATCAGTGCTTTTCTGGTTTTGGCTGAGTGATTTTTGGAATAACAAAATGAAGTTTAGACCCGTTGCTTTCACATGGCTGAGATGGCCCATTGTGTCCGTCGTTATGCTGCTGCTTTCAGCTTGCGCTTCCGATATCAAACCCAATCCAAATGATCCTTGGGAGGGATGGAACCGCGGCGCGCAGAGCTTTAATGATGGTTTGGATGATTATTTGTTGAGGCCTATCGCCAAATCCTATCGTTTTGTTACGCCCGGTTTTGTCGACATGGGGGTGACCAACTTCATGAATAATGTCGAGGATATTCTGGTTGTCGGCAACGATCTGCTTCAGTTCAAGCTGGGACAGTTCGGCATGGATAGCGGGCGATTCGTGATCAACACCGCCTTCGGTCTTGCCGGAGCGGTTGATATCGCCACTTATATGGGCTTGCCCAAACATGCTGAGGATTTTGATCAAACGCTGGGTACTTGGGGTATTCCTTCAGGTCCTTATCTTGTTGTGCCTATTTTGGGTCCCAGCTCTCCCAGAGGGGTGGTGGGCATAGCAGGCGATATCGCGGCGAATCCGATCAACTGGGTCAATCCGATAGTGTGGCCTTATACCGTTGGCGCCGTGCGAATTATCGACAAGCGCGCCAACCTGTTGAGCGCTTCAAGTATTATCGAACAGGCTGCGGTGGATCGTTATGAGTTCATTCGAAACGCCTATTTACAGGATCGCAATTATAAAATTCATGACGGTAATATTCCTCTTGAGGATGACATAGAGCAGGAGCTTAACTCCGAGCAAGTATGGCAACCGGCAACAATTATCCCCAAGCCGGATAAAAAATAAATTCCGAATGTCCTTACTACTAACCGATCATGGCGCAGGCGTCTCCCCGAACATGCAAAGCACTTGCGTCATGGCCTATTCCATTCAACCACAGCCCGCCCCACGGATTGCAGCGCAGCCCGGCTACGGTGGTTGCGAAGTATGCTCCGCAAAATTCCGCCTTCGCCGCCCCGACGGGGGAGCGGATTGCCGATGCCGCTGTGGGAGTATGTTGGTATATGCGGTAGCAACCCCCTGATTGTAGCTGCTGTCTTAATGTTTCGTTTCACTCCAATACTTAAGGAAAGACGAAGCTGCGGGTCATAGAGACTCTTGGCCTCCTTTGCGCTTTTGCGAGATCGACATTTGAGCGATCCGCCCCGCCTGTCGTCACTCAATTCGCACCCCTTTAACGCACTCTCTGGCGCTTGACTCAGTCCGGAGCATTCTTTTTTGTAGCAATTCAGGCTTTGGATCTGGATAGGTGCAAGTCGAGACGCGCGCAGACGCGCCAATCTGAACTACGCCGTAAATTAACTCCTTAAGGCTCGATGTTTGTTTCCCCGTTACCGTGCAAATCGCATAGCGGTTGGGCGGTCTAATAACTTCAACCTCGATTCTACACGCGACATCCCGCTCGATGGTAGTGAACAGTTTTGCCTTTTGTATCACTTTACTAACATGGCGTGAATATTTCCTGCCTGTTTTATGCGTTTTTCATGGTTTCTTCGGGATATGCTCAGTATTGCCTGATTCTGTCATCCTCCATAATTCTGCGGCTTTCAAAGACAAGCCCGCCCTGCCGGGCATGAATAAATTTATCAGGAGAAGAAACCATGCGAATTTCCAAACTCGCAAGCGGTATGGGCGGTTCCGTATTGGCCGTAACCACGCTGCTGACATCAAGCGGAGTATCAGCAAACGCGGAACTGGACAGAATATCTCATGACGAGCGCAACTGGGTCATGCAGACCAAGGACTACGCTTCCACGCACTACAGCAAACTCGACGAGATCAACAGCAGTAATGTCAGTGGACTGAAGGTGGCCTGGAGCATGTCAACCGGCACGTTGCACGGTCACGAGGGCGCGCCGCTGGTGGTGGACGGCATCATGTATGTGCATACTCCGTTTCCCAACAACGTCTTTGCGGTCGATCTGAACGATACCCGTAAAATCCTGTGGCAGTATAAACCTAAGCAGAACCCGGCCGCACGTGCCGTGGCGTGTTGCGACGTGGTCAACCGCGGCGTTGCTTACGTACCGGCTGGCGATCACGGCCCAGCTAAAATTTTCCTGGCGCAACTGGATGGCCATGTCGTCGCACTGAATGCGAAGACCGGCGAGGAAATCTGGAAAATGGAAAACTCCGATATCGCGATGGGCTCTACTCTGACCGGCGCGCCTTTCGTGGTCAAGGATAAAGTGTTGATCGGCAGCGCCGGGGCAGAGCTGGGCGTGCGCGGTTACGTGACGGCCTATAACATCAAGGACGGTAAACAGGAATGGAGGGCGTACGCAACCGGTCCCGACGAAGATCTGCTGCTGGACAAGGATTTCAACAAAAATAACCCCCACTACGGACAGTTCGGGCTGGGCACGCAAACCTGGGAAGGCGACGCCTGGAAAATCGGCGGCGGCACCAACTGGGGCTGGTACGCCTACGATCCCAAGCTCGATATGATTTACTACGGTTCCGGCAATCCCGCGCCATGGAACGAAACCATGCGTCCTGGCGACAACAAGTGGACCATGACCATCTGGGGGCGCGACGCCGATACCGGCAAGGCCAGGTTCGGATACCAGAAAACCCCTCATGACGAATGGGATTACGCCGGCATCAATTACATGGGTCTGTCCGAGCAGGAAGTCGACGGTAAAATGACGCCGCTGTTGACGCACCCGGATCGTAACGGTCTGGTTTACACGCTCAATCGCGAAACCGGCGCCATGGTCAACGCCTTCAAGATTGACGATACCGTGAACTGGGTCAAAAAGGTCGACCTGAAAACCGGCTTGCCGATACGCGACCCCGAGTTTTCTACAAGAATGGATCATGAAGCCAAAGGCATCTGTCCTTCGGCGATGGGCTACCACAATCAGGGCATCGAATCCTATGATCCCAACAAGAAGCTGTTCTTCATGGGCGTCAACCATATCTGCATGGATTGGGAGCCGTTCATGCTGCCTTACCGCGCCGGTCAGTTTTTTGTCGGCGCTACGCTGAACATGTATCCGGGTCCGAAAGGCACTTTGGGCCAGGTCAAGGCCATGAATTCGGTTACCGGCAAAATGGCCTGGGAGGTTCCGGAAAAATTTGCGGTCTGGGGCGGCACGCTGGCCACAGCCGGCAACCTGGTTTTCTACGGCACGCTGGACGGTTACATCAGGGCGCGCGATTCGCGCACCGGTGCATTGAAATGGCAGTTCCAGTTGCCTTCCGGCGTCATCGGTCACCCGATTACCTATGAACACCACGGCAAGCAGTATGTCGCTATTTACAGCGGCGTTGGCGGCTGGCCGGGCGTGGGGCTGGTATTCGATCTGAAAGATCCGACTGCAGGTCTGGGCGCGGTAGGCGCATTCAAGGAACTGGCCAATTATACCCAGATGGGTGGGGCTCTCTTCGTATTCGCCCTGTAACCCCGTTGCAGGGTGGGCGATCAGGCCCACCCTGCCAAGATATTCGAGGATTTTTCATGTATGGAATATTAAAGGCGGGCGCGATTTCGCTGCTGGTTTTTGCCGCCGGCGCGGAAACGGCGCATGCCAAACAAGAAGCCGAACCGCTCAAGGTTTGTTCGGCCGAAAACGAACTGCCTTATTCGAACAAGGACGGCAGCGGCTTCGAAAACAAGCTGGCCGCATTGATAGCGGAAGAATTGGGCAGGCCGGTTGAAAATGTCTGGTGGACCGACGCGCGTTACTTCGTTCGCGATTTACTGGATAAAAAGCAATGCGACGTGGTGATCGGCGTGGATCAGGGCGATCCGCGCATGTTGACCAGTGCGCCTTATTATCGGTCAGGTTATGTATTCGTTTATCAGGCGGATAAAGCCGGCGCATTTCAGGATTGGAATAGTCCCGCTTTGAAAACGGCGCGTCGCATAGCCTTTATTCCCGATACGCCGCCGGACGTCATGCTGAAAAAAATCGGACGTTGGAACGACATGTTCAATTACATGCATTCGCTGGTCGATTACAAATCGCGGCGTAACCAGTATGTGAAATACGACCCTGAGCGCTTGGTCGGAGAAGTGGTTTCGGGTAAAGCCGAGGTAGCCGCCTTATGGGGGCCGGCTGCCGCGCGTTATGTAAAAAGCGCAGGCAAGCCGTTGGCAATGACCGTGATTCCGGACAACAACACGCGCATGGACGGCGAAAAAGTGCCGCATCACTACTCTACGGCTATCGGGGTGCGCAAGGATGAAAAAGCATTGCTGGAACAGATCGATCAGGCATTGATCAAGCGCAGTCAGGATATCGAAGCCTTGTTGAAACAGGAAGGCATCCCGTTGTTGCCGATCAATGAAGCCCCTCTTAAATAACAGGAAGACTATGAACAAAAAACCATTGGTGATTGCCGCATTGACGCTGGCGATCGCGGTCCCCGCCCTTGAAACCTGGGCTGAAGTGACTTTTCGTAACGCTGTCACCGGAGAAGTCCTGGATTTCTCCTTTGCTAAAGCAGGCGGCGATAGCGAAGCTTTCAAGAAATTCAAGGAAACCGGCAAAAACCCTTACAACGGCAACAAGGAAATAGCCGAAGGCAAGGGCCACAGCCTTTATCTTTCCGCCTGCTCCGGCTGTCACGGCCATGAAGCGGAAGGCAAGATCGGTCCCGGTCTGGCCGACGATTATTGGACCTACCCGCGCGCGACCATGGATGTGGGGCTGTTCGAAATTCTGTTCGGCGGCGCGCAAGGCTCGATGGGGCCGCAATACGGCAATTTGAATACCGATGAAATGTTGCAAGTCATGGCTTGGCTACGCTCCGTTTATAAGGGCGATCCGGCCAAGGCCGACTGGCTGAAATAAATCCAACGCAAGCAAAGGAGACTCCCAATGAATAATATTCACACCCTGAAACTGGCCGTTGCCGTTATTGCATCGGCACTGACGTTCAGCGCGCAGGCGTATGACGGCACCAACTGCAAAGCGCCCGGCAATTGCTGGGAAGCGAAGCCCGGCTACCCTGAGAAAGTGGCCAGTAGCAAATACGATCCCAAACACGACCCGGCTGAACTGAACAAACAGCAGGAGTCGATTAAAGCCATGGAGGCGCGTAATCAAAAGCGCGTGGACAATTTGAACAAAACCGGAAAATTCGTCTACAAAGTCGAAGACATCAAATAACGCCGTCTCGGGCGGAGCGTAAGCTCCGCCCTTCATGAACACTGGATGTTTCAATCTCTTTATGATTTCAGATAGCAGACTCGCCGATTTTCGGGCCACAGCCCTGGCGTTCGAAAATCACATACGCCAGGTGATTATTGGTCAGGACGGCGCAATCCGATTAATGACGATTGCCGTTTTTGCGCGTGGACATGTATTGCTGGAAGGGGGCGTGGGTGTCGGTAAAACCACGCTGCTGCGGGCAGTGGCGCGCGCTGTCGGCGGCGCATATGAACGTATCGAGGGTACCGTCGACCTGATGCCCAGCGATCTGATTTATTACACCTACCTGGACGAAAAGGGCAAGCCGGGCGTCTCTCCCGGCCCCTTGCTCAAGTACGGTGAAGGATTATCCACCTTCTTTTTTAATGAAATCAATCGCGCCAGACCGCAAGTGCATTCCCTGTTGTTGCGCGTGATGGCCGAACGCAGCATGACCGCGTTCAATCGTGAATTCGTTTTTCCGCATCTGCAAGTCTTCGCCGACCGCAATCGCGTGGAAAAGGAGGAAACCTTCGAACTCCCTGCCGCCGCCCGCGATCGCTTCATGATGGAAATACGGATAGAAGCGCCGACCGATCGGGTATTGCTGGATCGGCTGATGGTCGAGCCCAGGTTTCACCATATCGACTCATTGATCGAGACGATACCCGCTGGATTATTATCGTATACGGCCTTGAATGAACTGGCTGAGACTCTGCAAAATCGTATTCATGTCAGCGAGCGCCTGCGGTCTTATGTTTTGGATCTGGTGCTGGCTGCCTGGCAACCGCAAAAATTCGGCATCGGATTGGGCGGCGACGCCGAGGGTAGCGGAGAGCTGCTGGACGCCGGGGTCAGCCCGCGTGGAATGAGTTACCTGCTGAGACTTGCGCGCGTGCATGCGTGGCTGAATGCACGGGATCAAGTCGTACCGGAAGACATACAAACGCTGTTTGCACCGGCTATCGCTCATCGTTTATTTCTGAAGCCGATGTTCGAGTATCGTCGCAACGAAATAATTCCGGAACTGATCAGCGGGCTGCTGCGGGGTATCTCCGCGCCATGAAAGATAAGGAATTTCACTATTGCATTCCCTGGCGCACCGCCAATGCGCAACCGGGCGCTCATCCCGGCAGGCAAAGCGGCAGCGGTTTTTTATTCCTGCGTCATGTTGCGTTTATCGACCACCCCGACCCGCGCCGATTGGATCTGCGCGCGACGCTGCTCGATCCGCAGCAGGACTATCGGGTGCGCGTCTATCAGCAGCGTTCAAACATCAATATCTTCGTCATCGTCGACTTATCCGCATCCATGAATCATCGCGCTGAAACATCAAAAATGCAGATGGTTGCAGACTTTATCGACAGTCTGGCATTGGCCGTACATCGCGCCGGAGATACGCTGGGCATCATCGGTTACGGAGATAAATCAGAACCCGTGCTATTTGTATCCTCGACCAGACAAGCCGGCATCCTGCACGCCGCCGCGGCAAAACTGCGGAAATATCAGCCTTCCGGAGCCCATGCATTGGGCTTGCTGCAAGCAGCGAGTTTGTTGCCGAGCCATCGCTGCCTGGTTTTTTTGCTGTCCGACTGCCATTATTCCATCGTCATCATCAAGCAGGTCATGACTTCGTTATCTCGCCATGACGTGATCCCTGTGGTGATCTGGGGTAACGAAGAACGCATGCCGCAGGCAACAGGGATTGCCAACATGCGTGATATGGAAAACGGCCGGGAACGCTTGCTCTGGCTGCGTCCGGCGCTACGATCGCGCCTGCGCGCCTCCCTGGACGACCGGCGCAGGCTGTTAACCCGCGCTGTCAGCCCGTTCGGCAGAGTGCCGCTGTTTCTGGATGGCGAATTCTCCGCTGATGCGGTCACGCGCTATTTTTACGCCGGCCGATGATCACGCGATTGTTGCTTTCATGCCTGTGCCTGCTGCCGGCGCAGTTCGCCTCGGCGCAAACCGTGGTTAAATCCATCAGCATGGAAACGCCGCGCGCATACGGCTATGTAATCGGCGATGTCGTGCGGATACAGGCTGATATCGATATTGAAAAGAACTACCGGTTGGATGGCTCCGCGCTGCCCAAGTCCGGACTTATCAAGCGCTGGCTGAGTTTGCGGCAGATTCGCACGAAAGTGGAGGAAGGATCAAGCGTTGATCGTTATCGGATCGAACTGGACTATCAGATATTTTATGCGCCGCTGACAGTCAGGAATCTGACGATACCGGCGCTGGATGTGACGTTTAGCGGAGCAGCCGGTAATGAAGCGCACGCAACGCTCCCCGCGTGGGATTTCAGTATCTCTCCACTGCATGAACACGACATAACCGGCGCAAGCGGGTTGCCGGAGCCAAGGACGGATGCCGAACCTGGTCCGGCGCAAACCGCGACAGACTGGTTGCTGTTCTGGCTAGGCGCCGTAACGGCGCTAATTGCAATGGGCTACCTTGCCTATATCAGGATCGTCCTGATTTTCTGGATGAGCGGTAAGCACTTTGCCGATGCCGGTAAAGCCCTGCGCCGTATGGAAGCGTCGCCCATGTCCGATCCGCAAATGCGCGCGGCGTTCGTTTGCGTGCATCAAGCGTTCAATATCAGCAACCAGGGGCCGTTGTTTGTCGAAGGGCTGGACGAGTTTTTTACTCGCAACATGAGGTTTCTGCCGTTGCGTCAAGACATAGTAGCCTTTTATCAAGCGTCCTATAGTCTGTTTTTCGGCGACGACGCTCAACGGGCGGCAACTTTCCCGTTAGGGCGGATGCTCAAACTATGCCGGGACTGCCTGCGCATCGAACGGGAACGGCGATGAGCTTCGGCGTCGATAATTCCTCGTTGATCTGGGCCGGGCTGCTTGCGCTGCTGCCGCTGATTCGTTCGCCGTTCCAGAACGTTGCTTATCCCTGGAACGCGCTGTTGCCGCAAGACCGGCTATCTGTCTGGCTGGGTCGCAGCGTTCGTTGCGCCGGTATGATCGCCATTCTGGCGCTGGTTTTCGGCATCGCCGGTTTGCATATGAAAGAAACCAGCGTGGAGCGTATCGGCAAAGGCGCCCGTATCGTATTGCTGCTGGATCGCAGCCGCAGCATGGACGACAGTTTCGCCGGGCGCACGCCATCCGGCGCGGAAGCGGCGAAATCGGCGGTCGCGGAACGCGTCTTATCGGATTTTATAGCCGAGCGCAAACACGACTTATTCGGTGTCGCGGCTTTCAGCACGTCGCCGTTATTCGTGCTGCCGCTGACCGAAAACCGTGAAGCGGTTCTGGCTGCTGTGCGCGCGTCTAAACAACCGGGGCTGGCGCAAACCAATGTCAGTAAAGGATTGGCCATGGCGCTGTCCTATTTCGGTGCTGATGGCCGCGAATTATCCGGTGCCAACATTATTACGCTGGTATCCGATGGCGCGGCGGTGGTCGATCCGCAAACCGAAGCTTATCTGCGCAGATGGTTCAAGCAGCATCGCATCCATTTGTACTGGATTTTTTTACGCACAGCCGGGAGTCCCGGCTTGTTCGAAACGCCGCAGAATCCTGATGACGATAATGCCGAGGCGCGGCCGGAACGCTACCTTCATATGTTCTTTAATGGCTTGGGCGTACCTTATCAGGCTTATGAGGCAGAGAGCCCCGATGCGGTAACGCGCGCGATGGCCGAAATCGACCGTGTGGAAAACCAGACCCTGCGCTATTTCGAACGCATGCCGCGCAAGGACATGCAGTCGCCTTGCTACGCTCTGGCTACCCTGGCGCTCGGTTTTCTCTTCTTCGCAAAATGGATGGAGGTTAGAACATGCAGCAACGTATAAAACCGGCTTTAGTTGCAGCCCTGCTCGCTTTTGCCTTGCTCGCCATGCTGACCGGAGCCATGAATTTACGTTCGTACAGGCTGGAGCGTGACATGATTGCAAGCCTGCTTTCCGGGCATGATCTTAAACTCGAAGAACGGGCGCGAGCAACGTTGCCTGTGCAAATGGCGCGCGCGCTTTTTCTGTCCAGACACGAGCGTATTGATGAAGCCAGGGATCTACTGAATTATCTGAGCGAACGCGGCGACAGCGCGTCCCGTACCAGCGTCTTTTACAACCTCGGCAACCTGCTGTTGCGTCAAGCGCTCGCCAGGCTGGAAGCCGACGAAATCGATCAGGCCATACCGTTGATCGCACTGTCAAAAGATGCTTACCGGCGTGCGCTGGAGCTCGATCCCGGACATTGGGACAGCAAATATAATCTCGAAGTGGCCATGCGCATTTCCCCTGAAATTGAACGTGTCGATAATAATCAGAAGGACGATCAGGAAGAGGGCAATCCTAAAAAGCTTTGGACCACTCTGCCGGGATTTCCTCGAGGACAGCCGTGAATTGGCGCATACGGGTGAAATCGCCCGGCGTGATCTGTGCGGGAACTGCGCTGTTGCTGGCGGTGTTGGCGGTATTGCCATTACATTATCCGTTGCAGCACAAAACCTTCAACTACATCGCGATTATCGACATTACGCGTAGCATGAATGTCGAAGATTATCGCATCGACAACCGGCGCATCAGCCGTCTCGAGTACGTTAAATCCGGTTTGCGGCTTGCCCTGAAAACGCTGCCCTGCGGTTCCAGGTTCGGTTTGGGCGTTTTTACCGAACGGCGCGCTTTTGAGCTGTTCGAGCCGATCGAGGTCTGCACGGGGTTTGGCGAGATAGACGCCTCGATTGCGCAGCTTGACTGGCGCATGGCCTGGGAAGCGGACAGCCGTATCGCCGATGGCCTTTATAACACGCTGGAACAGGTACAGGGCCGTAAGGCCAATCTGTTATTCATCACCGATGGACACGAAGCGCCTCCGGTGAACCCACGTTATCGCAAACTCCTGGGCCCGTTTCAAGGCAAGGTTAAAGGCATCATCGTTGGCGCCGGCGCTTTAGTTCCGTCTCCCATTCCGAAATTCGATGCGAATGGCGAGCCGGCCGGCTTTTATAGCGCGGATGATGTTCCGCATCGCACTACTTTCGGCTTGCCGGAAACGGCGCCCGACCAAATCGAGGGTTACCACGCGCGCAATGCGCCATTCGGCAATGTGCCGGACCGTGGCGCGGAACATCTTTCCTCGCTGAAAGAAGACTATCTGCGCCAACTGGGCAAAGAATCGGGTCTGCGCTATTTGCGTCTGGAAGCTCCTGATCAGTTTGTTAAAGCACTGATGCAGACGGATATGGCGCTGTTGGCGCACTCGGACGTCGATATCCGCTGGATACCGGCCAGCCTGGCTTTGCTGGCGCTGTTGCCGCTTTATCTGTTAGCGCCATTGTCAGCCGGCCGGCATCGGCACCGGCAATATATCGAACGTCTCGGTTATTTTCTTCAAATCAAAAACAGGAGCAAAAAAGTATGAAGGTTCTTATTACCCTGGCAGCGATATTATTTTCCCACTTGGGTTGGGCGCATGGCCCGACTCCGCAGAAAGCGTTTGAAAGCGTGGAAATCAATCAGCCGGTGGACAAGGTCTGGAACGCGGTGAAAAACTTCGGAGAAGTTGCCAAATGGAATCCGGCGTTGAGCAAAAGCGAAAGCGAAGGCGGCAATAAGCAGGGTGAAAAAAGAACGCTGACTTTCAGCAATGGGCAACAGCTGGTCGAGGAGTTGGATGCCTACGACGATCAGGCGCATGAGTATAATTACCGTCTTGCCAGGGATAATGTCAAGGCGCTTCCTGTCAGCTCCTATTCAGCCGTCGTCAAAGTTAGTCCATCCGGCCAGGGCAGCAAAATAGAATGGAAAAGCCGTCTTTACCGCGGGGATACCGGAAATTTTCCGTCTGACGAATTAAACGACGAAGCGGCGCTTAAAGCCATGCAGGCCTTCTTCAGAAGCGGTCTCGATCAGCTGAAAAAATCGCTGGAAAGCGGAGGTTAGGCGATGAACCGCATCCTTAGCCGTTTAATGACAGGCCTCGCCATCATCTGCGCCAGTTCGCCAGCCGTTTCCGATACCGTCTTTGTGACCCTGGAAAAGGATGATGCGCTGGCCATCCTTGATGGGGAGAGCAGCACTCTCAGGAACACGATAAAACTCGGCAAACGCCCGCGCGGCGTCGCCGTGGACAAGGACGGCAAACGACTTTACGTCGCAGTAAGCGGCGATAACGCCATCCGGATTATCGATACCGGCACGCTGCAGGAAACCGACCGGCTTGCGGTCGACAAAGATCCGAAAACCTTCGTATTGGATCCGCAAGGGGAGTTTCTTTATGCCAGCAACGACGACGATAATCAGCTTAGCGTGATCGATATTGCCCGGCATACGGTGGTGAAACGAATACCGGTAGGCGCCGAACCGGAAGGCGTGTCGGTCAGTCCTGATGGGCGCTGGATCGTCTGTACCAGCGAAAGCGGCAATATGGCGCACTGGATCGATCGCTCAACTATGGAAGTAAGCGCCAATACTCCGGTTGCAGCGCGTCCGCGCTACTCTCGCTTCACTGACGACGGCAGGCAACTGTGGGTCAGTTCGGAGAACGCGGCGGCGCTGGCGATTATCGACGTCGCATCGAAACAGCCGCTTAAAACGTTAATCTTCGAAATCGAGGGCGTATCCAAAGAAGTAGTCAAACCGGTAGGCATACGTATCGACCGAAGCAGGCATTATGCCTATATTGCTCTCGGACGAGCCAACCGCGTCGCCGTGGTCGATGCGCAAAAACTGGAAGTCGTCGCTTACCTGCCTGCCGGACAACGCGTCTGGAACATCGAGTTTTCGCCGGATCAGAAGCGTCTGTACAGCGCCAACGGCATCAGCAACGATGTCACGGTCTTCGATCTGGAACGCCGGGAGGTATTGAGAACGATACCGGCAGGCCTGTCGCCCTGGGGCGTTGCCGTGAAAGAGGATTAGCAACAGTGCGAGCTGTCAGCATCTATCGGGCCTGGCCAGGTAAAAACGGGGCTTACCAAAAACGGAAGCCCCATTATCGACTATACCGGGAATCAGCGGTTATAGATGTACATCGTAACTTCGAAGCCGAAACGCAGGTCTTTATAATCGGGCTTTTCCCATTTCATAACATCAATCTCCAGAGGTGAATAAACAATAGGGTTTACTTAGCGAACAAATGTTAACCTGCGTAATTCTTCAATACAAACATTAGGGCCGGGAAACCGTCCTGATTAAATCCGGAAATGTTCCCGCCATGGTTTTATTGAGCACCCTCCATGCAACGTATCCCGACATAGGCGCCGCGATTCAGGGGCAGATGCGAGATTTACAGGAGCAAAACTGATGTTGAAAATAAAATCAAAAATAACGGTCATGCTGGTGGACGATCATGCGGTAGTGCGAGCCGGCCATCGCATGCTGCTGTCGCAATACGAAAATATTTCCGTAGTTGCCGAAACGGCGCGCGGCGAAGAAGCTTATCAACGCTACATCGAAATTCACCCCGGCATTGTGGTGATGGATATCAATCTGCCCGGCATGGGCGGTCTGGCGTCGATACGCCGTATCCATGGTCGCGACCCGTATGCAAGAATCCTGGCTTTCAGCGTTCATGACGAACCGCTATACGTGACGCGCGCGCTGGAGGCGGGGGCCAAGGGTTATGTTACCAAAAGCAGCGCGCCGGAAATTCTGGTCGAGGCCATTATCAGGCTCGCGCAAGGAGATACCTTTGTCGATCCTGAAATTGCCCAGCGCATGGTGGTGCAAACGGTCACGGGTACCGATCCCTCCTCGCTGCTGGCTACGTTGTCGGCACGCGAATTCGATATATTCCGTTTACTGGTAAACGGCCGTACTACGCGTGAAATTGCCGAAGAACTGTGTCTGGGTTATAAAACCGTCGCCAATTACGCTACACAGATCAAGAGCAAGCTGAACGTCAGAACGACGGCGGAAATGACGTGTCTGGCCTATCAATATGGGGTTTTGAATGGCTGAACGCGTGTGTTTTAAACCAAGGCGGTTGTTTTGCTTGATAATGCCGGAAGCATGTGGTTTTTCATTGGCTGTTTTGTGGGGTTTTATCGAATTTCCAGGTAAGAACGCGGCCTGCTTCCAGCGGTATCAATGTATCGTTTCCGAATGTATAGCCGGCGGGAACCTCCCACTCCGTTTTTTGTAGCGTCACTTGACTGCTGTTGCGCGGCATGCCATAAAAATCGGGTCCATTGAAACTGGCGAACTGCTCCAGTTTATCCAGTTTGTTGACGCTCGCGAATGCCGTTGCATAGAGTTCGATTGCCGCATGCGCGGTAAAGCAGCCGGCGCAGGCGCACGCGTTTTCCTTGCCGTGCCGCGGGTGAGGCGCGCTGTCGGTGCCGAGAAAAAATTTGCGTTCGCCGCTGGCGGCGGCGTCAAGCAGCGCCAAACGGTGTTCTTCGCGTTTCAGTACCGGCAGACAATAAAAATGCGGTTTTAAGCCGCCCTGGAACAGCGCATTCCTGTTATAGAGTAAATGATGGGCAGTGATGGTTGCGGCTATCTGCGCCGGCGCCTGCCTGATGAACTCGGCGGCATGACGCGTGGTAATGTGTTCCAGCACGATGCGTAAACCTGGAAAACGCTCGATGATCTCAAACAGGCTGTTTTCTATAAAAGCCAGCTCCCGGTCGAAGATGTCTATATGCGGATCGGTCGCTTCGCCGTGTATCATCAATGGAACATCATGCCGCTCCATGATTTCCAGCAAAGGGTAGATGTTCTGCAGGCTGCCGATACCGGCTTCCGAATTGGTCGTTGCCCCCGCCGGATAAAGCTTGAAACCGTGTATGCAGGGGTGTTCGGCGGCACGTTTGATTTCATCCCGGTGCGTGCTTTCGGTCAAATACAAAGCCATCAGCGGTTCGAAATCCTGCGGATTTTGCAGCGCGTCTTTTATTTCGGCATGGTAGGCCAATGCCTGTCGTACAGTGGTTACGGGCGGTTTCAGGTTCGGCATCACCACAGCGCGACGGAACTGCGCCGCGCTGAAATTGACCACGTCTTTTAAGGCAGCGCCTGCGCGTAAGTGCAGGTGCCAGTCATCCGGCTGCGTCAGGGTGATTTTTTGCATGAGGCTGCTTGCGATGGGTGTATTGCTCGATAGGGTAGGGCGCTAACGCAATTGCAGCACGTCCTGCATGTCGTAGAGCCCCGCTTTCTGCTGTCCCAGCCATAATGCCGCGCGTACAGCCCCCTTGGCGAAAGTCATGCGGCTGGATGCCTTATGGGTGATTTCTATGCGTTCCCCGATATCGGCAAACATGACGGTATGTTCGCCGATGATGTCACCGGCGCGTATCGTGGAAAATCCGATGGTTTTACGACCCCGCTCTCCGGTGTGGCCTTCGCGTCCGTAAATTGCGCATTCGGCAAGATCGCGGCCAAGCGCTTCGGCTACCACTTCGCCCATGCGTAATGCGGTTCCCGACGGCGCATCCACTTTGTGCCGGTGATGCGCTTCAACAATTTCAATATCGCTGTATTCGCCCATGACTTTGGCGGCAGTTTCGAGCAGCTTGAAAGCCAGGTTGACACCGACGCTCATGTTGGGCGCCAAAACAATCGGAATCCCGTTCGAAGCCGCGCGGATTTGTTCCTTTTGTTCAGGGGTAAACCCGGTCGTGCCTATTACCAGCGCTTTGCCGTGAACGAGGCAAGTTGCCAGCGTTTCCAGCGAAGCATCGGGCCGTGTAAAGTCGATAAGAACGTCGATATTGCTTATCACATCGTTCAAACGGTCGTTAACCGCTAGTTGCAACGGAGGTAATCCGGCCAGGTATCCGGCATCGCGCCCGGCTGTGGCGCAGCCGCTGCGGGTAACGGCTGCGCACAGTTCTGCTTTGGGTTCGACCACGCAGGCCTTGATAAGTTCCAGACCCATGCGGCCAGCTACGCCGATAACGCCTATTTTCATCGTTTACAGCCCTAAACGGTCAAAAAACTGTTTCGCTACGTCCAGCCAGCCGTGCGTCTGGGGGCTGTGGGTGCTGCCGCCGCCGGTTAACGACTCTTCCAGTTTGCGTATCAGCTCCAGTTGTTCCTTGGTCAGATGTACCGGCGTTTCGACGCGGACACGGCACATTAAATCGCCGCGATCACCTCCGCGTACCGGTTTTACGCCCTTGCCGCGTATGCGAAACATTCTTCCGGTTTGCGTTTCAGGAGGAATTTTCAACGTACCCTTGCCTTCTAGTGTCGGTACTTCCAGTTCGCCACCCAGGCAGGCGGTCGGGAAGCCGATCGGGACTTCACAGTACAGGTTGGCGCCGTCTCGTGTGAAAATGGCATGATCTTTTACGCTGATTTGCACGTACAGATCGCCTGGTGGTCCGCCCGCTTCGCCGGCTTCTCCTTCGCCGGCAAGACGAACACGGTCTCCGATATCCACCCCCGGCGGTATCTTGACCGAAAGCGTTTTGGTTTCCTGGGTGCGCCCCTGGCCGTAACAGGCTCCGCAAGGATCCTTGATTTGCTGACCTGTGCCGCGGCAGGTTGGGCAGGTTTGCTGTACCGCAAAAAAACCTTGCTGCATGCGGACTGCGCCCTGTCCGTGACAGGTCGTGCAGGTTACCGGCGCACTGCCTTTTTTGGCCCCGGTGCCCCCGCACACGCCGCAGGCAACCAGGGTGGGAACACGTATTTTTACTTCGGTGCCGGAAACCGCATCCTCAAGGCTTAGTTCGAGGTTATAGCGGAGATCCGATCCGCGTTGCGCTCGACTGCCGCCACCGCTTCTGCGGCCTCCGCGAGCGCCGCCGCCAAAAATATCTCCGAACACATCGCTGAATATATCGCTGAAACCTTCCGCGCCATGACCCCCCATGCTG
This sequence comes from Candidatus Methylospira mobilis, assembly GCF_009498235.1. Taxonomy (NCBI): domain Bacteria; kingdom Pseudomonadati; phylum Pseudomonadota; class Gammaproteobacteria; order Methylococcales; family Methylococcaceae; genus Candidatus Methylospira; species Candidatus Methylospira mobilis. Next base: position 1,872,097 of record NZ_CP044205.1, read on the forward strand.
GGGTCTACGCCGGCATGTCCGAACTGATCGTACGCGGAACGTTTTTTCGGGTCGGAAAGAATCTCATAGGCTTCCTTGACCTTTTTGAAGTTCTCTTCGGCGTCTGGATTGTCGGTGTTGCGATCCGGGTGGTATTTCATCGCCAGGCGACGAAAACTTTTTTTTATGTCACTGTCGCTCGCATTGCGAGGCACATCCAGTAATTCGTAATAATCTTCTTTGGCCATAATAAAAAATCAGCCACAGGCTTGCGTCTGCGGCTTTCCGGAGTGAATGAGGGCTGTAAGGCCATGTTATGTATGGGCTGATCCGGAGGCGATACGCTTTGTTGCGTCATCTCGCCTCCAAATCCGCTCTACACGCTTAGCTTCGCTAACCTTATTTTTTATCTTTTACTTCTTCGAACTCGGCATCAACCACGTCATCCGCCGGTTTTTCGGAGCCGGAAGATTCTCCGCCCTCATGTGCCGCGCCGGAAGCGCCTTCGGCTTTTTGCGTATAAAGGCGTTCGGCCAGTTTCGCCGCGGCTTCCGACAATGCTTCCGCTTTGCTGTCGATATCGGCCTTGTCTTCGCTGGAAATGGCGGTTTTCAATGCGTCAACCGCGCTGTCGATGTTCGATTTTTCCTCGGCGCTGACCTTGTCGCCCAAGTCGTGAACGGTTTTCTGCGCGGAGTGTATCAGGCCGTCTGCATGGTTTCTGGCGTTGATCAACTCGTGGAGTTTGCGGTCTTCCTCGGCATGCAGTTCGGCTTCCTGAATCATGCGCTTGACCTCTTCATCGGACAAACCGCTGGACGCCTTGATGATGATCGACTGCTGTTTGCCGGTTGCCTTGTCCTTGGCGGATACGTTCAGGATGCCGTTGGCGTCGATATCGAAGGTGACTTCGATTTGCGGCATCCCTCTCGGGGCCAGTGGCAGGTCGGCCAGGTCGAAACGTCCCAGCGATTTGTTGTCTCTCGCCATTTCGCGTTCGCCCTGAACGACGTGAACGGTCACTGCGGATTGATTGTCTTCAGCCGTCGAGAATACCTGGCTGGTTTTGGTAGGAATCGTCGTATTCTTTTCGATCAGCTTGGTCATGACGCCCCCCAGGGTTTCTATCCCTAAAGACAGCGGGGTTACGTCGAGCAGCAACACATCCTTGACCTGACCGCCGAGCACGCCTGCCTGTATGGCCGCGCCCAGCGCAACCGCTTCGTCAGGGTTTACGTCCTTGCGCGCTTCCTTGCCGAAAATGTTCTTTACGAAGTCCTGTACTTTCGGCATACGGGTCTGACCGCCGACCAGGATGACTTCCTGAATTTCGGACGGTTTCAATCCTGCGTCCTTGAGCGCGGTCAGGCAAGGGCCCTTGGTGCGTTCGATCAGATCGTCGACCAGAGATTCCAGCTTGGAACGCGTCAGCTTGATATTCAAATGCTTGGGACCGGTCGCGTCGGCGGTAATGTAGGGCAGATTGATATCGGTCTGCTGACTGGAAGACAGCTCGATTTTCGCCTTTTCCGCCGATTCCTTCAGACGCTGCAGCGCCAGGGAATCATTGTGCAGGTCGATGCCCTGTTCTTTCTTGAATTCGTCTGCCAGAAAATCGATGATGCGCAGGTCGAAGTCTTCACCGCCGAGGAAGGTATCGCCGTTGGTGGAAAGCACTTCGAACTGGTGTTCGCCGTCGACTTCGGCGATTTCGATAATGGAAACGTCGAAGGTGCCGCCGCCCAGGTCGTATACGGCGATTTTCTGATCGCCGCGTTTTTTGTCCATGCCGTAAGCCAGCGCGGCAGCGGTTGGTTCGTTGATGATGCGCTTGACATCCAGACCTGCAATGCGGCCGGCATCCTTGGTAGCTTGACGCTGCGAGTCATTGAAATAGGCCGGCACGGTGATGACGGCTTCGGTGACTTCTTCGCCCAGGAATGCCTCGGCGTCTTTTTTCAATTTCATCAGCACGCGTGCGGATACTTCCGGCGGCGCCATTTTTTTTCCGCTTACATCGATCCATGCGTCGCCGTTATCGGCTTCGGCAATCTTGTAAGGCACCATTTTGATGTCTTTTTGGACCACGTCGTCCTTGAAACGGCGTCCGATCAGACGTTTAACCGCGAACAAGGTGTTTTTCGGGTTGGTTACCGCCTGCCGTTTGGCCGACTGTCCGACCAATACTTCGTTGTCGCTGGTGAAGGCGATAGTGGACGGCGTTGTGCGTGCCCCTTCGCTGTTTTCGATGACGCGCGACTTGCCGCCTTCCAGGATGGCAACACACGAGTTGGTGGTTCCCAGGTCAATACCGATAATTCTAGCCATTACGATCTCCGGCGTTTGTAAGTTCTTTTTGGTTTGATTTGGCTTTTTAAGCCGTTGTTTGCCTAAATGCGGGCGGTGCTTGCAGTTTTCAAGTGGCGGTTTATGCCTGTTGCGCAATCACCACCATGGCGGGACGCAACAAGCGGTCGTTAAGCTGATAGCCCTTCTGAAATACCTTGACGACGGTATTGGGTTCGGCTTCGGCGCTGGGTTCCACAGCCATGGCTTGATGCAGCTCGGGGTTGAATTTCTGACCATGCGGATCAATTTGCGCCACGCCGAATTTTTCCAGCGCGCCCAGCAGCTGTTTCAGGGTCAGGTCGCTGCCCTCGCGCAGTTTGGCTACTTCCGGCGAGTCGCCCGTTGCGGCCTGTATGCCGAGTTCCAGGCTGTCGACGACGGCGAGCAATTCGCGCGCAAATTTTTCCAGTGCGTATTTATGCGCGTTTTGCAGATCTTTTTCGGTGCGTCTGCGCAAATTGTCCATTTCCGCCTGGACGCGCAACAGCTTGTCCCAGTTTTCAGCCGCCGCGTGTTGAGCGGCCGCCAGTTTTTCAGCCAGTGCTTCCGGCGACTCGTCGGCGTTGCCGCTGTTCCCGCCTGCATCGTCGTTTTGCAGCGCGTCACTTGCCGGATCGACGCTGTTCACAACATCCAGCGCCTGAGTTGTCTGCTCTTCACTCATGGTTTTATTGCTCCCAATTAAATTAAATGTATGCGCCCGCAAACACTCAATCCTATCCTTAACCCGCCGCAAAGCGTCACTGTTGCGGGGAAAAGACCGGATATGCTTCAGGCATGCGATATTTATCAGATTTTAAATGGGGGCCATATTTCGCCGATTCAAGGCGTTTCCCAATAATTTTGACGTCAGGTCCACCAGCGGTATCACGCGTTCGTAGTCCATGCGCGTCGGACCGATGACGCCGAGCAGCCCTACGGTATGTTCGTCGACTATATAAGGGGCTGTAACCAGGCTGCACTGTTGCAGTGGACGATAACCCGATTCTTCGCCGATAAAAATTTTTACGCCATGCGTTTCGAGGCAGCGGTCGAGCAGATGCACCATGTCTTCCTTCTGCTGAAACGCCGACAGCAGCGCGCGCATATGGTCCATGGACGCCAGTTCGTCGAAATCCATCAGGTTGGTTTCGCCGCTCATCACGAACGGATGGCGTTTTTTTCTCTTTTGTCCCTTGAAGGCGAGATCTGCGATTTCCGCTCCCTGCGCCAGCTCCTGCGTCATGCGCTCGCGCGCTTCCTGCGCTTCTCCCATGACCTGCTGGCGCACGTCGGCCAGCGCCTGACCCGAGTAATTCTGGTTCAGATAGTTCTGTACCGTAGTCAGCTCCGATGCGCTGAAACGGCGCGAAGGGTAGATCACCTTGTTTTGCACTTCCTGGTCATTGGTGACCAGGATGACCAGCAGCCGGTTTTCCGATAACGGGATGAATTCGATCATGCGGAATATGGTCTTATCGCGCCGCGGTATGGAGACCAGCCCCGCCATGCGCGTGATATCGGCCAGCATGCGCGAGGTCGATTCCAGCATTTCTTCCGGGTCTCCGCTATGCTCGAACAAACCACGTTCGCATTGTGTGATGATTTCGTCCTGCAACGGGCGTACCGTCAACAGCGAGTCGATAAAAAAGCGATAGCCGCTCACCGTGGGCATGCGTCCCGCCGATGTATGAGGCGAAGCGATTAACCCCAACTCCTCCAGATCGGCCATCACGTTGCGTATGGTGGCCGGACTCAGGTTCAGGCCTGCGTCGCGCGACAGCGCGCGCGAGCCGACCGGTTGTCCATCATCTATATAGCGCTCGACAAGAATTTTCAACAGATGCTGCGCACGATCAGACATCTCGGGGTATTTGGACACAGGCATCCTCGAATTGCACTGGCGCTCCATAATGGTGAGTGCCAAAACTACCAATGGCTGGATAATGTGTCAAGAAGCTCATAAGATAAGCCTCCTGAACCGGGTGCGCATGGAAAGTTTTCCGCGCCTCTCTTTTTTGTTTTATTTGTTTTAACAATCATCGTGTGCTGCCATGTCTGCTGTCTATAAACGGATCGCGTTGATCGGAAAGCCGGATGCGGACCGTATTGCCGAAATACTGCCGCCGCTTTATCACCGCCTGTGTGAACGTGGGTGCGAGGTTGTCGTCGAGCGCGGTTGCGTGCATATCATAGCGGATGCCGCCGGTATTGATATGGAGCAAATAGGGTTGCGTTGCGATTTGGCCATTGTGGTCGGCGGCGACGGCTCGCTGTTGACCGTCGCGCGCACCCTGGCCGAATACCGGATTCCGCTGATAGGCGTTAATCTCGGGCGTCTGGGGTTTCTGGTGGATATTACGCCGGAACATGCCCTAGCCAAGATCGACGAAATGCTGAATGGGCATTACTTTTCAGAGCAGCGCTACTTGTTGCGCGCACGCGTCATACGTGACGGCGAAACCGTATACCAGCAAACCGCGGTCAACGACGTCATCGTGCACAGCTGGAGCGCTACCAGCATGATAGAGCTCGAAACCACCATTAACGGCGCTTTTCTGAATTCGCAGCGCTCCGATGGCCTGATCGTTTCCACGCCGACCGGTTCGACGGCCTATGCGCTGTCGGGAGGCGGCCCGATTCTTCATCCCACGCTCAAAGCCATCGTTCTGGTGCCGATTAACCCGCATACCCTGACCAATCGTCCGATCGTGGTTTCGGATGACAGCGTCATTGATATTGCATTTCGTCCAAGTAAACAATTTCGCGCTCAGATTGCCTGCGATAATATTTCAATACCGGACATAGAGTTGCAGGATAAAATCCGCATTACACGCGATTTGTCTTTCAGTATCCTGCACCCCAACGACTACGATTTTTATGAAATTTTGCGCGCCAAGCTCAATTGGAGCGGCGGCAACAGGAATTAGGCATGTTGAGTAATCTGCGTATCAACGATCTGGCGGTCGTGGAAAAGCTGGATCTGGATTTCGAACAGGGCTTGACCGTTCTGACCGGCGAGACCGGCGCGGGCAAGTCCATACTGCTGACCGCACTGGCGCTGGCGTCAGGTGAGCGCGCCGACGCCGGATTCATCCGTACCGGCGCGGCGCGCTCCGAGATCGAACTCGAATGCCTGTTGCTGGATGCTCTGCCCGCCCGTATGTGGCTGGATGAAAACGATTTGCTGGATCCGGATAACCCTGAAATCTGTCTGATACGCCGTAGTGTAAGCCAGGACGGGCGCTCGAGGGCGTTTGTCAACGGCCGTTCGGTGACTCTGCAGTCCCTGCAGGCGCTTTCGACGCATTTGATAGAAATCCACGGACAGCATGCGCATCTGCGTCTGTTGCAGGCTCAGGAACAGCAGAGGCTGCTGGATGAATATTGCGGGAATCAATCTCTGCTGAAACAGCTTGCCTCGCTGCATCAGCGCTGGCAGGCGGCGCAGCGCGAGCTGGAGCGGCTGCTGCGCGCGCTGCAGGAAAGCGGCGCGCGCGTATCCCTGCTGCGCCATCAGATAGAAGAACTGGAGCAGCATGAGATAGAAAGCCTGGATTACGATCTACTTTCGGCGGAACATGCGTTGCAGGCCAACGTTGAAAAAATTCTGATGGTGGGTCAGGAACAGCTCGACGCGCTGTATGACGACGACACGCACTCGGCCAGCGCTTTGCTGGTCAGGGGAGGGCAGGCCTTGCGCGAACTGGCGCAGCTGGCCGCCGGTTTTGAAGAAACGGTCGGCCTGATCGACGAGGCGCAGATTGCGGTCAAGGAAGTCGGCCATACGCTGGCGCGGCTGCTGGAAAAACTGGACGCCGATCCCGCGCGTTTGAGCTGGCTCGACGAAAAACTGGGCGTGCTGCACCGGCTGGCGCGCAAATATCAAACCCAGCCGCAGGCCTTGCGCGAACAGCTGGCCGAGTTCCGCCAGGAATTGCAGGCGCTGGCGCCGGGCGATGAAAAACAGGCGGAACTGGAAGCCTTGACCGTACGGCTGTTAAGCGAGTACCAGGCTACGGCGGCAAAATTAACCGCGCGCAGAACCGACGGCGCCAGGCGATTGTCCAAAACCATCAGCGGTTTCATCCGCGAGCTGGGCATGCCCCAGGGACAGTTTGTGATCCAGGTGCAGGCGGAAGCGGACGCGGCACCTAAAGCGTCGGGCTGCGACACGATCGAGTTTCTGGTCAGCGCCAATCCGGGCTTGCCGCCGCGCCCGCTGGCCAAGGTGGCTTCCGGCGGCGAGCTGTCGCGCATCAGTCTGGCGATACAGGTCGCCGCCATCGACGTAAAAACCACGCCGACGCTGATTTTCGATGAAGTGGACAGCGGCATCGGCGGCGGCGTCGCCGAAATCGTCGGCCAAAAACTGCGCGCGCTGGCGGCGGGACGGCAGATATTCTGCGTGACCCATCTGCATCAGGTCGCGGTGCAGGGGCATCATCACCTGCGCGTCGAGAAAAAGACCCGTTCCGGACAAACGCAGACGCAGGTGAAAAAGCTTACCGAAAAAGAGCGTGTCGACGAAATCGCGCGCATGCTGGGCGGGGTCAAGATCACCGCGCAGACTCTGGCGCATGCAGAGGAAATGTTGACGGTGGCGGCGGAAGGGAATGGTTGATTTATCCGGCTGAAAGGTGCTTATTCGGCTACCTGCTCCGAGCCTGTGAGGGGCGCGGTATATATCTACACATAATCTTTTCTTGTGGGGGCGCAAGCGGGGATTCGCGAAGCATGCTTCGCGAATCCCCGTAGCCGGGTTATAGTGCAAGGCAAGGGGAGGATGGGGCGTTTCTTGTCGAGACACGCGATTGCGTCGGTCTATTTTCGGCTTCGAGGGCGCAATAGGCTGCTATATGCCGCAGCATTCATAGCTTTATCTGTAAGTAATCGTGCTCGGGAGATCATTCGTCATGGATGCAGGTTTCTGGCGAAAAAGGTGGGGAAACAATGAAATTGCTTTCCACGAAAGTGAAGCCAACCCACTACTGGTCAAATACTTCAAAGCGCTTTCTTTAGCGGAAGGCGGTCGTGTATTTGTACCCTTGTGCGGTAAGACTCTTGATATTGCCTGGCTCCTTTCCAATGGCTTTCGCGTTGCTGGAGCTGAATTGGTCGAGACGGCTATTAAGCAACTATTTATGGAGCTCAGGGTGGAGCCAAAAATATCGGCAGATGGTAAACTGAAACAGTACAGCGCAAAAAATATCGACATATTGGTTGGTGATATCTTTGCAATATCCAGCACGATGCTTGGCCCGGTCGACGCAATTTACGACAGGGCGGCTTTGGTTGCCCTTTTCGAAGAAATGCGCCATCGATACGCAGCGCACTTAATGGATATTACGGATAAAGCGCCGCAGTTGCTGCTTACCTACGAGTATGATCAAAACTTGATGGAAGGCCCCCCTTTTTCAATCAGTAACGAGGAAGTAAATCAACACTACCGAGACAGTTATGATTTAACTCTCATAACAAGCAAAAATATCTCCGGTGGATTGAAGGGTAAATGTCCTGCAACAGAAAATGTTTGGCTGCTAAAAAGAGGTTAATACAGGTATCATTCAAGCGCTCCAGGCACGGGCCGCTTAATTTATCAATAAATTCCATGCTTAACCGTTCGACAGCATCGCAAAGGCCGGAGCGCCAGCCTTTATGATCCTGATTTATTATGTTTAATCAATCAATTAGACATATCCCGGCAGCTTATTACTCTTAGACTCAAAACTGGTTGCTGCAGAGTCATGCGGAATGGCGTGCTCTCAGCTGCTCGCGCGCAAGCGATGCGGCAACATACCCGTCTCTGCCTCCGTCGCGTAACCCAATCCTTATCGGGCGCGGCAGGATCAGCGCACCGGCGTCGCCAATCGCCACCGCGGGCAGCGTCAGAACGAAAGCGGAGCCGTAACTGCCGACATAGATCATCTCTCTGCCCAGATAATACGCATCGCGCTGCACCGAATGACGGTGTGCTTCCGCCGCGGGCGGTATCCGTTTTACTTTACCCTGGGCGCGCAAGCGGCGCTCCTGGAATACGCGCCGCGCGGCGATATCCAGGCGGTGCGATTCCATAGAGTTGATTGCGAAAGAAGCGAAGTCTCCGAAAATCGGTATCGCTTCCCAGATCACGTCTTCGACCAGATTCTCCATCAGATCCTCGGCCATCGCGTCGAATCCGGCGTCCGGCCTGTCTTGCCGCAGACGTTTCGACCTGGTCTCCACCAGTTCATAGAGACGCTGTCTCAGCGCCTGACGGCGTTCGGGGTCGTCGATGGTGGAAAGCTCCATGATGCCCAGAATATAGAGCATATCTTCCGGCGATTTCAGGCTGAAACCGTAGCAGTGTCCGATACGCACCACGGAATGCAGCGATGCCTGCAGGGTCAGCGGCAGCGCGGCGAGTTCGGTGGGAAGGCCGCCCAGACCGGATGCCGTGCCGCGTATCATGGCCTCGCGTTCCGCTTTGACGCTGACTCTGTCGGCCAGACGATCGCAGACTTCGAGCGGTTTGTGATAGAGGTCTTTAATTCCGGCAACGCCTGCTCTTCTGGCAATCTCGCGAGCATCGTGTTCGGTGTTCAGATGTTTGGCCAGCCGGGTCAGTAATGAGGGTAGCTTCGTTTCGTGCACCATCGTGCCAGCTACTTTTCGTAGCGGAACGCGTAGCCTATTGAATACCTGGCCGGCATGGCTCGGCAGCTCCGCCTTCCAGGCTGCTATCTGTTCGATCTGGGTTTTTTCGTAGAATGTAAGCTTGCTCATTTAGCTTCCAGGTTTTATTGCGGATTGGCGTAGACTGAGTCAAGACTGATGATAACAGTTTTCTACATACCTGCATTACCCGGAAGGCGGGAGTTGTCCGTTTTTTCTGGAAGCTGTTTATTCTTTTCTCAAAAATCGTGGACAGCTTCCTAAGGCTCTGTTGACATAGCGTAATTTTTGAATCAAAGAGTTAGCGTCATGCCGTCAGAGCCTGCCCCGGACTCGATCCGGAGGAATGACGGTTTTTCTTTTTCTATCAATCATAACTAATTGATATATTTATTTTAATTTTCACGGAAACGTCAACAGAACCTAGCTTATCCGTGTTATCTTCAAAGTGACAGCGCCGCTGTTGTTGCGATAGAATCCGAAGGTATCGTTTGCGAAACAAAGAAGCTCTCCCTCACGTTGAGGCGTAAACGGCGCCTCGGCATACTTTCCTGCGCCAAGCACATGCATTTTGCCGTTCGAGCAGGTTTTCCCCACCGCGCCTATCAATACAAACCAGTTTGCCGTGCGGCAGCGGCGGCTCCATTTGAACCAGGACATCCAATGTTTTCCCGGGTAATTTTCGTACCCATCGGGGGGTGATTGGTAATCGCTGTCGCACCATGTTCCGCTGGCTTCGAAATGAAACGATTGTCCGGGCTTGACGAGAACGCCGCTATGATTCCAATACTGCGCCGCACAAATCGATACTTGAACGGTTTCGTTTATATCCAATTCACGCGCCGGATTATTGCGCGGACAATAACAAGGCTGATTTATCGCCAGTTTTTTCTTCGCGCACTCCGATAAATCCTCAGGGTCGTCTATAGGGCGCACATAGTCTCCGTTAAAGCGGAGATGGTCGAGCAGCGGCCTGTCGCTTGCCGGAAACACGGAGCGGATTACCATGCCGGGCAATTTTACAAATAAAACCGTCGCAATCCGATAGAAAATTGTCTGGGAATCGTCGATATCTTTAGACAAATCCGGCGCAAACGGCGGATCGACAAGCATGCCGAGATCGATATTCAAACCGCGTGCGGCCGCCTTGTCCGCCATCCAGGCAAGGGAGCAATCCGAAAGACCCTGATCGGCATATCCGCCTCCCACATTCGAGTGAACTCCGGGAAACCATTTCTGCTCGTATAGAAAAACGCCTGTGCTGTCCTTGTTGAGCTGATTTCTTTCTCGATGCGTTTGATTAAGCGTCCATAACGTCGGGCGGAACGGCCAACGTCTTTCATCAATGGCCAGGGCATGATAAGCGCTTTCAATGCTGGAGCTAAGCAGGACGTCATGGAAGTTGCATTTGAAAAGTTTGTTTACTATCCAGCCCGGCACCAGGCCGAAAGGCGCTCCCAAAGCGCCGACGGTATCCCACACGCCGAGAAACCATATGGTTTCGTTTTGATGGGTGTTTTCTGCGCGGAACGCTTTCGATTGATCGGAATTCGGATGCCATTCATCGCTGGTATCTTTGTAGCAATCATAAGCCTTGTTGATCAAGTGCAGCTTTTCTCTTTTCAATATCCCCATATTGCGGATCAGTCCCGCAATACTTCTCGCGGTATACGCGCCGCGGCTGAATCCGAACAAGAATATCCTGTCGCCCGGTTCGTAATTGCTGATAATAAAAGCGTATGCGTTCTTGATATTATCGGAAATGCCATAGCCGAAACCGCCGCCGCTGAGCCTTTCCATCCGGCGCGTACCGACGCCTTCGATATAGTGAACGATTTGCGGGTTATTGTTTCGGTCAGCGGGCAACGTAGCCTCAAAAAGACTCAGGACATTCGTCGGGCATGGATGTCCATCCACCGTTGTCCGATCCACACGATTCCAGGTTCCGTCGCAAAATACCACCAGATTTTTTGTCATTTTAATTCTCCCGGTATGATCTTTTTATCACGAGATAGAACGGTTGATACGATGTGGGGCGTTTGAAGCTCCCCGGTTATCCCTGAAAAATAATCGTCTCTCAATTTTGCAGTATTTTTAATGCGCGTAATTCGTTTATAACGGTAACCCTGGGTAACCGAAGACGCTCGGCGATCTCGGTAACAGGGTCGTTTTCGAAGCGGTCACTATCGCGCAGCGCTTCGAGAAAAGTTGAGCCCAACCTCGATCCGGTCAGCGTCACCTGCATATCGGAAGTATTTGTGTCGATATCGGCCGGAAGCTCTTCCGAGGAAAGGTATCGAAAAGCCGGTGTCGGGTCTGTTGCGAGAATATTGGCAGTTACTGCCGAAAGATTTTTTGAAACGCCTGGTGCCGGCGTCCCCCCCAAAACACGAAAGCCTGATCCGGCGACGGATCGGGTATCGGCATTATCCCTGTTCGTTTGCCCTGCAGGCTGTTCCAGCGGCTGCTTCGCTACATCCTCGCCTGCCTCCGGTCTTTCTTGCCTGATTCGTCCTGGGAAGTGTTTCAACAGCTTTTTCAGCGCATCGTTTACATCCGACCTTTCCTGATTCCCGATAAAGCGAGGATATTCCGCCTCGCCGCGCCAGACGAGCCACGGGCGGCTTGCCGTTACATGGGGCCCTACCCAGGCGGTCAGGCTATCTTCTCTCACTGCATATTCATCGGCTGCCGTTTTTTCTGCAATGATAGCCCAGCTCGATTTCAACATCGGCGGACTATCGATGGGCAGACAACTGCGATCGCCTAACCAGAGTTGCAGCGCTTTCACATCGGGGTGGCCGGGTACCATCTGCTCGAGTTTTTCCGTAACCGCCGTCAATAGCCGCAAATCGGACTCGGCTGAGGCTCCTAACCTCGTCAGGTGGGCAGCAAAAATAACCAGCATTGGGTTTTCTATCCGCTCTTTGCAGGATGTTTCGAGAATTTGACGAAGCATTATCGGGCGTTCGGCAATGAGGCAGGTACGCGCCATTTCCAGGGCGCGAACAGCCTTAGACGCTGCGTCCGAGGTTATATCGGTTCCCGGAAGAAGCATCGCGATGGAGGCGCGCGATAAATCGAATTTCCGGCGTGACCGCTGATCGGACGGCGGTTCCGATTTACTGGCGGAATCCCGTTCCGGGTATTCCAAATAGACCCTGGTTTCGAATCCTTCACTGACCCACAGCATCATTTCAATAGCCCCAGCCCCATTTTTTCCGCTGGATTGAAGGATATAGCCTCCGGAAGCCAGTTTGATCGAGAAACCTGTGATCGGTTCCCGCTTGCCCTCTGTAACCGGTTTATCCGGACTGATCAAACGGGTTTTTGCTCCGCTGCAGGCGTAGAGGGAAAGTGCGCCGTCTCGAGCGCTATCGGGATTTGAGCCCCGTACGAATACCGAAATAACCCCTTCGCCCTGCTCAGGTACAGGCACATTCGAAATCAGACGGCTTTCCGCTTCGAGCACCTCCGGCACCGGGGCAGCAAGTACGGGAATAGCCGAGTCAAAGACGAGCGTTTCCGGCTGAATGTTCACTACGGACTGCTCCGGCACGGCAATAAATCTCTCGGCAACCGAGTCGCCTATCCGCGTTTTGACCAGATAGCGTCCGGCTTGAAGCGCCGTTTCGATTTTGCGAATGCCGGATTCGACTTTATTAAAGCGTCCGTCTACGACTATGATCTCAACCATGTCGTTGCCGGCATCGATAACGACGCGATATTTCAGGGATTCAGTATTCGACATCGGTATTTTCCCAGGCGACGCAAATCGGTTTATCAGCGCAGCCGTTGCGGCGCAGAAAATAAAAACCGGGGGTCACATCCCGCTGCAATGGCCCGGTTGCCAAATCCTTTCGTGCGATTTCCTGATTGTTTAAACCATCGATCAGTAATGTCTGTCCAGCCGATGCGCCTGCCTTTTGTGTTACGGTTAAACGGGTGCTGCGATCGATTGCCTGAGCGATAGAAAACAGCATGGCCTGGTCGCTGCAATTGATCTCGGGCGAACTCCCCAGCTTTTGTTGAACGGCATTAATCATATACGACTTGAGATAATCGCAGCGGACATCCCTGTTTCTTGCAGCAAATCCATTAACCCCCGATAAAAATGCATTTGTTAACACGCCGCCGGGTTTATTGTTGAACTGCAGCTCTTTGGTTTTGCTTCCAACCTGGCAGGGATAGGCTTCGAACCAGCGTACTTGTTCCGCATTGGGATTGGTTGCGGGTTTACGGGCAAAAAATACGTCGGGTGCAAAGCTGATCAGTTCGCGGCAGGTGTCCGCAATCAGAACCACCTCTCTGAATAATGAATAGCTGCGCACGTACTCGGCCAGCGCCCGCACTGGAATCGCTTCCCCGAGGTTGTTGGCCCAGGCATTGGCCATGAAAATCGCTGTATTTCCGGTTGTATGGTATCCGTGGCCGGCAAAAAACAGATACAAACGGGCTCCGAGCGGAAAATCCACTTGCTGTGGACCGCCATCAAAAATCAACTGATCCACCCACTCATAGATCTGACTCATTATCGGCCGCGCCCGAACATAGTTGTCGGGACGTCCGTTCGAATTGCAGACTGTAGTGGTCAGTTTGGTGATATCCGACGGGGCGAGTTCACCCCCGGCGGCAGACTGCAGCCACTGTTCCATGGCGGATACATCATTCTCGGGGCCGTCCAGACTTCCGAGTCCGGGATAGCAGTTTATGCCGACCAGTAACGCGCGCGCCCGCATGATGTCAAAAAGCGCCGGACGAAAGAATTTCCCGAATGGCATCCACGGTCGAATTACGTATGCCGTTCAGCATTATGGCATGCCCAAAATCACCGTGGGAACGCGCGTTGGCGCACAGTTTTTTATTCGGGCCGGAACAGACGGACCAGCATACCCGGTCAGTTCCCGGTGCGGTGACATAACTGCGTAGCGTGTTCACGTCAACGTTGTTTCCATTCCAGACGTGCGGATTATAAAAGCGCTGCATGCCGACAATGGGGCTATCCACATCCGGCTCGAGTACGCCTGAAATCAAATACAGCAGGGATCTCGGATAAAACCAGCCAAGCCCGCCGCCCTTGTTGTTGAGACGAACGAGAATGTCGCTGCATTCATTTTGATCGGTCATCGTATACATGCGGAAATCGCCGACCAAATCCCCGGCGCTGTTCAGTGCGTCGGCGAAAAGATCGAAACGTGCGGCAGGCGCAAGAAAAATCACGCCGAACGCTGACTTGATGTTGCGTTTTACCGCCGCTGACAGCAGTTCGGAGATAAAAATCGATCCGGCGCTATGTCCAACCAGCAGAACCTTTTTATCGGATGGCAGTTGTCCAATTTCTTCGAGCAATGCTGAGCCGCCGTATTGTTGTGCATCGCCCTGAAACGCCTCATGCGCATAGCTTTTTATTTGCGTCCAGACGCCGGCGCCGACAGTCGCCAGATAAAACGCGCGCAGTATTTCCTCCACAGCGGTTGCGTGCAGCCCATGATCTTTTTTTTCAAGGAAACGAAAGATGACTAGTTTGACTATGCCAAGAACGCGCAAGGCGATTTCCAGGGGAATTCCCCGCATGCTGGCAGCGCTTGCCGCAAGATTGTCCAGAACCATCGGGTCCATGGCACTTTTTTTCGGCTGCACCCGCATATCGGAAAAAACGGCGCGAGTCGTATCATCGGTACTTGCGACATGCGCATTGATGGCGGCCTGAATTGCGCCCGTCAACCGCGTATCCTGGGTGAACGCGACCTGCAACTGCTGCTCCTGCAGCGGCGTCAGCGGTTCGAGCCCCTGGAAGTCAATGTCCGCCAACGGCAGCGCTATATCCCCTATCCCTTGCGCGCTATCGAGAAGGTCTGAAACAAGGAAAGTCCCCGGTAGATAATCCAGAGTCATGCCGCGGTTGCCGCCTGCTTCCCTGGTTTTGGCCCATACCGCGCTAAGCACGCGATCCAGGATAATCTGAAAAACGGTATCTCCGGCAATATCCAGCCAGTTTCGCTCCAACACCTCCCAAAGCCCGGTTTCCCAGATCGGGAAGAGACAGCCGGTTTGTGTGGAGGCGTACTGCTGGTTGAGATCAATGGCGTTTTGAATACCGGAGGCCTGATTTACCAGGCCTCCGTGAAAATGTATGAGCAGCGCGTTTTTAGCGGCATCGTTCCTGAAATCGCTAAAAATATCGGCAAGCTGCTGACGGCTGGTTCCGGCAAACTTGCCTTCAACCAGATCCATCATATAAGTGGGTTCCAGTCCGCGCATAATTACCACTCCGCCACATGTCATGAAAATTGATGAGCATTAGACCTTAATGCCTGCTGATAACAGGAATCCGGCTGCTCGTTATGTATTGACAGAATAGCGCAAGAGCGGCAAGAAACAACCTGTCAAAATTGACAGTTAGCGTATAGTTGCGGTATTTGGTTACTGTCATCAGCAGTTTTTACTTGAGAAAAAAAGACTCAGTATTCATTCGATAGGCTGTCTTTATCCTTTTCGTTTGGCAATGCTTCATTGACCTTCGCATGATCCGTTTCAAACTATACATCGTCACTTTGGATAGACGATAGTACACTTGCAACATCTTTTCTCGCCAGTTTATAAACCAACAAGCGGATTCCAGACTGTATGACATTTCCCGGCGGCGCTTCGGGCAAACTAGGCAACCGTTACGAGCAGTGGTGGACGGTTTCGCAACTAATCGACATGTTGCATGGATCTGCCAGTAGCATTCGTATAGAAGATCCGGGCGTTGAAAAAGCAGAATTTGTGCTGACTCGCAACGGAGTTCACGAGCTGCATCAGGCAAAACGTAGTCATCCCGACGGTAAGTGGAGTCTGGCTACGCTCGGAAATAAATCAACGGAACTATTGCAAGCCATATATAAAGCGCTAAGCGGAAACGATGCACGCTTTGTTTTTGTATCCAGCAGTGATAGTCCTGAGCTTCGCGAGTTGACGGAGCGTGCGCGAGATGCGGAATCCGTATCGGAGTTCAAAGCGCTATTTTTAGCCGCGACGAAACAGGACGAAAAATTCAAGAAGCTTTTGATCTGCTGGGGAACCCCATCGGAAGAGCACGCCCATGATGTCTTGCGGCGCATTGAAGTGCGTTCCATAGACGAAGCGAGCCTCAAAGATCGAGTCAAATGGGGCGCTACAGCTTTGTTTCTTCAGAAATCAGCTGATGTATGCAATGCCCTTTACCTCATAGCACTCGATTCCGTTCACCAATCCATTACCCGCAATCAGCTCATCACCCTGCTTAAAAATCAAGGATATTTATTGCGCGCGGTAACACCGGAGACGGCTCCGGCCATCGTGACCCAGGTTACGGATAAATTCCTGGAAAATAAACGTAAATCGTTGATTGGCGATAAGCTAATTTTGCGGGAGGCAACGCGAACCCTATTGCAACGTATCGAGGGTAGTGAACAAGGCGCCGATCATGTTTTAACCGGCAAAGCTGGAGTTGGAAAAAGCGGCTGTGTAATCGAGCTGGTTCAGGCTTTACGCGAGCGCGAAATTCCGGTATTGGCGTTCCGGCTGGACAATCTGGAGCCGGTGACGACGACGAAAGAACTGGGTTGCAAACTCGATCTCGAAGAATCGCCCGCTTTACTGCTTGCCTCGGTTGCCGAATCGCAGCAAGCGGTGTTGGTAGTCGACCAACTTGACGCCGTATCGACGACTTCAGGACGCAATGCCGATTTTTTCGATGCGGTCGAAGCGCTGATGCTGGAAGTGCGTGCGTTGCGCGTTCGTCATAATCTGCATGTCGTATTGGTGTGTCGGGATTTTGATTTTGAAAACGATCATCGGCTGCGCCAACTGTTATCGGCTCAGGACGCCAGGATTGCCGTTAGCCCATTCACTCTCGACGAAGTCAAGGCAGTGCTATTATCTGGCCATTTTCGTTTCGAACTGTTTCATCCGAGACAATTGAAGTTGTTGAGACTGCCGCAAAATCTCGCATTGTTTCTAAGCGCGCGCGTCGATCCGGCTGTCGCTCCGGCGTTCAATACAGCAAAGGAGCTGTTTGATAATTATTGGGAAACCAAATATGAAGCGGTAAATAGGCGCTCCAAATCATCGCACGATCAATGGTTGGATGTTATTCGTCTCTTGTGCGAAGAAATGACGCGTACACAGCAATTGTCGATTATAAAAGAAAAACTGGACCCATTTAAAAACTACGCTACGCAAATGGCCTCGGAAGGCGTTCTGAGCTTCGACGGTAAACGCTACGGTTTCGGTCATGAAAGTTTCTTCGATTACTGCTTTGCCCGCCTGTTCATATCCAAAGAGCAGAGTTTTGTCGAATATTTACCGAGACGAGAGCAGCAGCACCTTTTTTACCGCGCACAGCTTCGTCAGGTACTGGCTTATATTCGGGATTCCGACCCTCATCGATACTGTACTGAGTTACAAAAACTGCTGACTGATCAACAGATACGCATACATCTGAAAGACCTCGCGTTGGCTCAGGCGCTGACGATGCCCGATCCGAACAATGACGAATGGACGGTGCTGGAGCCTTGGTTTACACGGAAATTAACCGCGCTGGCACAAGGCGAGGAAAGCTGCGACAAGCTATCCGAACTGGTTTGGCGCTATTTTTTCGGATCGGATTCCTGGTTTTATCTGGCCGACCGGCGCGGTCTTGTTTCGGGCTGGCTGGCATCCGCCAACGAAAACCTGATCGATATGGCCGTGAAATACTTAGCTCTACACCAACGCCATGCCGGAAATCGCGTAGCTGAATTGCTGGAGCCGTATGTAGGAAAAGAAGGGCTATGGAAAGATCGGCTACGCCATCTGATGGAAGCTGTTCGAATTGAAAATAGCAGACCGCTTTTCAATCTGTTTCTTCGGCTGCTTGATGACGGTACTCTGGATGGGACAAAAGACCGTCACGTTTCAAATGGGACGTTTTGGAGCATGCTCTACATAACAGCGAATGCTCAACCGACTTGGGTGCCGGAAATCATGGCGCATTGGTTGACGCGTAGGGCGCTGCTGTTATGGCAAAAAGCAAAAGAAGATGGAGAGGAGGCTTGTTGGCATAACCTGTTCGGATACGATGAGTTTGCAGAAAAGCACTTTCATAACGCGGCGGCTCAAGCGCCTGAAGTATTCATTCAACACGTATTGCCGGTCGTGTTGGAAATAATAACCAGTTCTACGATGTATATCGACAACAACCCTCCGCCACGACGTAGCGCTGTCTGGCCTATTCTGATTAAGACACATGGATACGAGACAATCGATAGCGCTTACCTTTCCTCGCTTGTTAGCGCTTTGGCGACGCTTGCTCAGCAAGGACCAGATAAGCTCAGTGATGTTGTTGCCGGGCTCAGGCAGCACGAGAGCTACATTGCCAACTATTTGTTGCTATCGTTGTATGCTGCTGGAGCCGTGCATTTTGCCGACGAGGCTGCCGGCTTGTTGAGTAGCGAGTCGTGGCGTTTCGATTGTGGATACAGCGACAGTCCATATTGGGTGGCGATGCAAACCATTCGCGCTGTATTCCCGCTATGTTTGCCAGAGAATCGCAAAAAGCTCGAAGAGGCGATTGTAAATTACCGTCCGGAAAGCGAGCGCAAAGCCGGAAGAGGCAGCAGCTTTGGTCTGGCAAGCTTTTCTCTGCTGTCTGCAATACCAGCCGAGTTGTTTGGTTCCAGAACACGACAGCGCTTTGCCGAACTGCAACGAAAATTTCCCGAGTCGGATGAGGCGCCACACGGTGTTCGTGTATATTGCGTTGGTTCTCCGATAGAATCGATGGCCGCAAATAAAATGACCGATCAGCAATGGTTGAAAGCAATTGCAAAATACGATTCGGAAGAGCGTTTGGATTGGCATAGGCCGGAGAAGGGTGGCGCCATCCAACTCGCCCAGCAATTGGGTACGCTGGTTAAGTCAAAGCCGGAGCGCTTTGCTCGTTTAAGCCTGCAATTCCCTGCCGGAACAAATCCCGTTTATATTGGCTGCGCGCTCGATGGTTTAAAAGGAACGGCGGTAACGACTGAATTGAAGTTGGCGGTTTGTCGTAAAGCTTATGAAGAGTCGAGAGAAGAATGCGGAAAATCCATAGCCGATTTACTCGGGAGTATTGAAGATATTCTGCCGGATGACGCGCTGGAAATGCTCTCTTGGCTGGCGACAGAACATTCCGATCCGGCTACAGAGCTGTGGAACGAGCAGTCGTCAAGCGGGCAGTTATATTACAACGGCGATATGCTCGGGCACGGCGTCAACACCGTGCGCGGACGCGCTGCCAGGGCGATTCGTGATCTGGTTAACAGGCATGCCGGTTACATATCCCGGCTTCTTCCAACTATTGAGCGTATGCTTAACGATGCCAGCGTCGCGGTAAGTTCATGTGTAGCGTTGGTTTTGGTTGCTGTTTCGAATCATGATATGCCGCTGGCGCTCAGGTTACTGCCTACATTGATTGAAAAGGACGAGCGCCTGCTTGCTATCGTAGATGTTAGACGCACCATTTCTTTTGCGCTCCAGGAGCATTTCGACACGGTTCGGCCATTGGTCGAAACCATGCTGCGCTCCTCGCATACCGGCGTCGCTCATGCCGGTGCTTCTCTTGCCGCTTGGGCCGCGTTAAAACACGAAGGCGCTGAGTCATTAGCCGATGAAGCATTATCAGGGAATTTTGCGCAACGGTTGGGCGTTACGCAAGTGGCGGCGGCAAACTTGGGAAATGCCGACGACCGCGCATGGTGCGAGTCGCAACTTTTGAAACTGTTTTATGATGAGGATAGTAGCATCAGGCGGGAAGCCGCGTATTGTTTTTCCCAGATCAAAGACGAATCGCTGGAAACCTACGAAGACCTGGTCAGGGCTTTCTGCGATAGTTCTGCATACCATGAGCATTCATTTCCTCTTATCTACACGCTGGAAAATTCGCAATATTGGCTTCCGGGCATTACTTGTGTTGCTTGTGAAAAACTGTTTGCACGCCCGGAGCAACAGGGGCGGGATGCATTGTCATTAGGTAAGTTGATTTTCCGTACATATCACCAGCATCGACAGGATCAATGGGCGTCGCGTTGTCTCGATTTGATCGATTATTTATGTCTCGATGGCTTGCAGGTTTTTGTTCCTCAGGCGTTTGATGACTATGAACGGTAAAAGCATAAGACCATGAGATTATGATGGAATACCGAGGCTATTTTATCCGTGCAAATACCGAATATATGGAGTTACTATTAGCTGCGCGTCGCCTACCCCTCCTTAGTATAGAGGTTGATTATGAACAAAACTGACAGCAACAACCCCGCGTTCCGGCTTGATCGCCGCGGTTTTCTCATCGCGTCCGCCGGCAGCGTTGCCTTGTTAGCAACGGGCGGGCTTTCCAGAAGCGCGCAAGCCGCTGCGCTCCACGTCCTGCCGCCGCTCCCTTATGCCGAAAATGCATTGGAACCGGTCATCAGCGCCAATACCATCGGTTTTCATTACGGAAAACATCACAAAGGGTATGTGGACAATCTGAACAAGCTTGTCGCGGGAACCGAATACGCCGATCTGACCCTGGAAAAAATTATCACCGCGACGGCGGGACGGGCGGATAAAGCCGCGATCTTCAACAATGCGGCGCAGATATGGAATCACACGTTCTATTGGAACAGTTTGAAACCGAAGGGAGGCGGAGAGCCGCCTGCCGCATTGAAGCAAAAAATTGAGGCGTCCTTCGGGAGCGTTGACGCCTGCAAAAAGGAGCTTGCCGCCGCGGCCGTTTCGCAGTTCGGCAGCGGGTGGGCGTGGCTGGTTCTCGATGGCGACAGGCTCAAGGTTATCAAGACCGCCAATGCCGATACTCCTTTGACAACGGGCATGAAACCGCTGCTGGCGATAGACGTTTGGGAACATGCCTATTACCTGGATTATCAGAACCGCCGCGCCGATTATGTCAATGCGGTGCTCGACCGTCTGCTCAACTGGGAGTTTGCGTCAACGAACGCCGGCTGATGCCGGATGTTTATGTATAGGCTGCCGGTTAAATTATTTGTGACTATTCAGCCACCCCTGATGAGATGAAGTGGGCGTGAGCCAGCGGAGACCGTCTTGCGGCCTAGATGTCCGCAGACGGTCTTTACGGCGTGTCTCGGTCGGTTTACCCCGCTTCCGACTGCTTCGGTCCTGATTTTTCAACCGCTCTCAGAATAGTTACAATTGCTCAGCAGCATATCCGTGTTAACGGCGGCGCTTGGGGATGCAGTCGGCCGCACACGGCTTATCCACAGGTTCTCTACAGGAAAACACATTATCTAGTGCTTGACTTGTAATTTAGACACAGTCTATAGTGTGGCTACTTTGTACTATAGCCTGGAGATGCCGTCATATGGAAACACAAACCGCACCACTGCGAACTCCGCCTTCCGCTCATTCTTCTCTATCGCATGAAGCGGCTTCCGCGGCCGAGATTCGGGCGGCAGCGCCGGGCGAGGTTCGCGTCATCCGGCGTAACGGTAAAGTAACGGGATTCGACGGCAGCAAAATCAATGTCGCGATCACCAAGGCCTTTCTTGCCGTGGAAGGCAGTCAGGCCGCCGCGAGCCGCCGCATACACGAAACAGTCGCCGAGTTGAGCGGCCAGGTTATCAGTGCGCTGTTCCGGCGCCTGCCTTCAGGCGGCACCATCCATATAGAGGATATTCAGGATCAGGTCGAACTGGCGCTGATGCGTTCCGAGCATCAGAAAGTCGCGCGCGCCTATGTGCTTTACCGCGAAGAGCATGCGCGCCTGCGCGCCGAGAAAGCGCGTGAAAGCGAATCCGCGTCCACGTCTCCGCTCTTGCATGTCAGCCTGGCCGACGGTACGCGGACGGTGTTGAGTGAAGCGCGCATCCGTAAAATTATCGACGAGGCCTGCGAAGGGCTGGCCGGTACCGACGCCAACTGGATATACGAGGAAACGCTGCGCAATCTCTTTGATGGCGTGCCGGAAAAAGATGTTGCTCCGGCGCTGGTAATGACCGCCAGAACCCGTATCGAACAGGAGCCCAATTATTCACAGGTGTCCGCGCGGCTGTTGCTGGACAGCCTGCGTCAGGAAGCCTTGAGCTTTTTGAATAGCGGCAATAACGAAGCAACTCAGGCTGAAATGGCGGATCATTATGCCGAATACCTGATCGACTATGTCAAACGCGGCGTGGAACTGGAGCTTTTGAGTCCGGATTTGCTGAATTACGATCTGGTGCGCCTGGGCGCGGTACTGCAGCCGGAACGCGATTTGCAGTTTACCTATCTCGGGCTGCAGACCCTTTACGACCGGTATTTCATACAGTCCAACGGAAACCGTTTCGAACTGCCGCAGGCCTTTTTCATGCGCGTGGCCATGGGTCTGGCCATCGGCGAGATCGACCGCGAAGAGCGCGCCATCGAATTCTACCGGCTGCTGTCCTCCTTCGATTTCATGTCTTCCACGCCGACGCTGTTCAATGCCGGAACCTTGCGTCCGCAACTGTCGTCCTGCTATCTGACCACGGTGCCGGACCATCTCGACGGCATCTATAGCGCGATCAAGGATAACGCCTTGCTGTCCAAGTACGCGGGCGGGCTGGGCAACGATTGGACGCGGGTGCGCGGCATGGGCTCGCACATCAAGGGCACCAACGGCAAGTCCCAGGGCGTGGTTCCGTTTCTGAAGGTAACCAACGACACCGCTGTCGCCGTTAATCAGGGCGGCAAGCGCAAGGGCGCGGTCTGCGCTTATCTGGAAACCTGGCATATCGATATCGAGGAGTTTCTGGATTTACGCAAAAACACCGGAGACGATCGCCGCCGCACTCACGACATGAATACCGCCAACTGGGTTCCCGATCTGTTCATGAAGCGCGTGGCGGAAGAGGGCGAGTGGACGCTGTTTTCTCCCAACGACGTGGCCGATCTGCACGAGCTGACCGGCGCGGCGTTCGAACAGGCCTATCTGGCTTACGAAGCCAGGGCGGATCGCGGCGAGATTGCGTTGTATAAGCGTCTGCCTGCCTTATCGCTGTGGCGCAAGATGCTGTCGATGCTGTTCGAGACCGGACATCCCTGGATTACCTTCAAGGACCCCTGCAATCTGCGTTCCCCTCAGCAGCATGTCGGCGTGGTGCATAGTTCCAATCTGTGCACGGAAATTACGCTGAATACCTCAGACAACGAGATAGCAGTCTGCAATCTGGGTTCGGTCAATCTGGCGGCTCATGTCGGCGGCGACGGCGTGCTCGATCTGGAAAAGCTGGCGCGCACGGTAAAAACCGCGATGCGTATGCTGGATAACGTTATCGACATCAATTATTACAGCGTGCCGCAGGCGCGGCGCTCGAATTTGCGTCATCGTCCGGTCGGTCTGGGCATCATGGGCTTCCAGGATGCGCTTTACCGGATGCGGGTCGCTTACACTTCCGAGCAGGCTTTGCAATTCGCCGACCGGAGCATGGAGGCGGTCAGTTATTACGCAATACAGGCGTCTACCGATCTGGCTCAGGAGCGCGGCGCCTATTCCACGTTTCAGGGTTCGCTTTGGAGCAAAGGCATATTGCCTATCGATTCGATTCGCTTGCTGGAAGAAGGACGCGGCGGTTATCTGCAGATGGATCGTTCCTCTACACTGGATTGGAACGGCCTGCGCGAGCGCGTGCAGAAAATCGGCATGCGCAACAGCAATACCATGGCGATAGCGCCGACCGCGACCATTTCCAATATCTGCGGCGTGTCGCAATCGATAGAGCCGACCTATCAGAACCTGTTTGTGAAATCGAATCTGTCCGGCGAGTTCACCGTGGTGAATCCTTATCTGGTGGCCGATCTGAAAGCGGCGGACTTGTGGGATGCGGTTATGATCAATGACCTGAAATATTACGACGGCAGCGTACAGGGCATCGAGCGCATTCCGGACGAGATCAAGCAGCTCTACGCCACGGCTTTCGAAATCGATCCGCGCTGGCTGGTCGAGGCGGCGTCGCGGCGGCAGAAATGGATAGATCAGGGGCAGTCGTTGAACCTGTATATGAGCGAGCCCAATGGAAAAAAACTGGATGCGCTTTACAAGCTGGCATGGCTGCGCGGCCTTAAAACCACTTACTACCTGCGTTCCATGGGGGCTACCCATGTCGAGAAAAGCACCTTGACGGAAGGCAAGCTCAATGCGGTGCGGCTCGATGCGATAGACGAAGCCTTGCCCAAGGTTTGTTCTATTCTCGATCCCGAGTGCGAAGCCTGCCAGTAAGAACGGTTACGCATGAACAACTCGAAAACAGCGCTGATTTTGTTATGCGTGCTTGCGGGCGGCTTGCTGCTGGTGGCCTATCAGCGTTTGGCGCCGGAGCAGGAGAACAGCAACTACGGCGGCATCATGGACCGCCACAAGCTGAACAACTATGCCCAGGTCATCTGCAGCAAGGCGGCCGGCGCGCATCTGGACAGGCCGTTATATACGCCGACCAGGATAGAAGACGATAATGGTCAGGCGCTGCTGGTCTGGAGCAAGTCGGAAAATCTGGCGCACGAAGTTCGTTGCCGTTACCAGCAGGGCAACGGCATTACGCGGCTGGAAATCGACGGCAAGCCATTAGGCGACGTCAAGGTCGATATCAGCGAAGACCCGGCTGCGCGCGCGCCCGGCGCGTTGACCGAGAAACATTGGGGGCATTGATGGTCCGAAAATTGACGCAGCTCGTTACTCATTAAAATTGAAAGAACTTATGCACTATCTGGAACCCAACAAAGACTACCGCACCGATTCCCTGCGCAAAGGCGCGGCTTTCAGCGAAGCGGAAATCCGCGTCGATACCGTCAAACATTACGACGATTGCTACTGGGATTATCGCACCGCGTGGTTCAACAGCGAAAATCTGGCGTTGCATTACGGCTACTGGGAGGAGGGCATCAAAACCCATAGCCAGGCGCTGCTCAATAAAAATCGCATCATGTGCGCAACGGCAGACATCAAACCCGGCGATCACGTGCTGGACGCCGGCTGCGGCATAGGCGGCAGTTCGATCTGGCTGGCAAAAAACGCCGGCTGCCGGGCGACCGGCGTTACCGTCAGCGCGCAGCAGGTGGAACATGCCAGGCGTAATGCGGTCCGGCACGGCGTGGCGGACAAGGTGGATTTTCAGGTCGCCGATTTTTGCCGCACCTCTTTTCCCGACGCCTCGTTCGATGTGGTATGGGCGGTGGAAAGCAGTTGCTATGCGACCGATAAACGCGATTTTTTTCGCGAGGCCTACCGCGTGCTGAAACCGGGCGGCACCTTGATCGCCTGCGACGGCTTTCCCACCCGGCGCGAATTCAACGATGAAGAATGGCAGGCGATCATGGACTGCCTGAACGGCTGGGCGGTGCCGAATCTTTCCACCGTGGATGAATTTCAGCAGGGCATGGAAGAGTGCGGCTTCGAGCAGGTGCAGGTTACCGAAGCGACCAGGGAAACGCTGCCTTCGTCGCGGCGCATGTATATGACGGCGCTATGGACTTATCCGATGCAGATCGCGATGCAGACGCTGGGGTTGCGTAAAAAGGCGCAGACGGCTAATTTCAAGGTGGCTTTGGCGCAGTGGAAGCTGTTTAATGAGGGGTTGACCCGTTATTGCCTGTTCAGATCCACGAAACCACTTTAAAGTAAGGAGAACTCTCATGCTCGACTGGAACGACCCTTTGGCTACATTTAAAAGCAACGCCGGCGGCAGTGCCGCGGCGCTTCCCTTTGCATCGGGAAATCTCAGCGAAGAAGCCTTTGAACCGGCCATAACGACGCAAGCGCCAGGCGAGAGCAATACGGCGGTCGCACTATGCGGCACCAGCGCGGCTTTGCCGGTGCTGAGCGGGGCTACGGGGCTGGAAAATATCGAAATCGGCGCGCGGCGCATACAGGTGGACGACAAGAAAATCATCAATTGCCGCGCCGACCTGAATCAGCTGGTGCCGTTCAAATACCAGTGGGCCTGGCAAAAATACCTGGACGCCTGCGCCAATCACTGGATGCCGCAGGAAATCAACATGAATGCCGACATCGCGCTGTGGAAAAGCGCGGACGGACTGACCGAGGACGAGCGCACCATCATCAAGCGCAATCTGGGATTTTTCTCGACCGCCGATTCGCTGGTGGCCAACAATCTGGTGCTGGCGGTGTACCGCCATATCACCAACCCGGAATGCCGTCAGTACCTGCTGCGTCAGGCTTTCGAGGAGGCCCTGCACACCCACGCCTATCAGTATGTCGTCGAATCGCTGGGGCTGGATGAAGGCGAAGTGTTCAATATGTACCGCGAACTGCCTGCGGTTGCGCGCAAGGCGGAATGGGCGCTGCCGTTTACCCAGTATCTGTCCGATCCGCATTTTCATACCGGCACTACGGAAAACGATCAGCGTTTGCTGCGCGAGCTGATCGCATTTTATGTGGTTTTCGAAGGCATTTTCTTTTATGTAGGCTTCACGCAGATCCTGTCGATGGGGCGGCGCAACAAAATGACCGGTACCGCGGAGCAGTTCCAGTACATCATGCGCGACGAGTCCATGCATATGAATTTCGGCATCGACGTGATTAACCAGATCAAGCTGGAAAACCCGCAGCTATGGTCGGCGGGCTTCAAATCCGACATGATCCAGATGATACGCGAAGCGGTAGACATCGAAACCCAGTACGCCTACGATACCATGCCGCGCGGCGTGATCGGACTCAATGCGCCGATGTTCAGGGAGTATCTGGAGTTTATTGCCAACCGGCGTTGCGCGCAGATCGGCCTGCCGGAACAATATCCTGGCGTGAATAATCCGTTCCCGTGGATGAGCGAGGTGCTGGATCTCAAGAAAGAGAAGAATTTCTTCGAAACCAGGGTAACCGAATATCAGACCGGCGGCGCATTGAGCTGGGATTAGGGCGCCGGCGCTAACTCCGTTAACTAATATAATATAATTTGTAAGGTGTTATGCAACAGTATCCCCAGCGCGAATGGCTGAACGATGAAGTTCATGCCCGTCCTCATGTCGAGCTTCACGCCCCCGAGCAATTATCCTATCTGGCGCTGCTGGTCAACCGCGAGGAGCGCGAACGTGAGAACGACCATCTGCACGGACTTTGCCGGCATTTCAATATCACCAATGAGTTAACGGACAAGCGGCGCGGCTTGTTCGCGGATTTGGGCAAATTCCGTCTCAAGGTCGAGCGGCATGAAGAGTTTACCTCCTACATGTTCTTCAGGCCCTGCCGGCCGGAAACCCTGTTCGATAACCCGGTCAGCGGGAGCCTGCCGCAGGAATGGCTGGATAATCTGCCCGGCCAGTTGCTGGTGGCGGCGCAGGTGGCCATCGTGCCGGGTAGCGGACAAGTGCTGGACACTACCCCGCAGGGCCTATCGGCGCTTTTTTCGGGTAATCGGGTGATAGGCGCCAAAATCGCGGCCGGCGCCGGCGAGGCGTTTACCGATTTTCGCATAGCCGAGGATGGCTATAGCCGCTTTTTGATTTTTACTCACCAGTTGTCTTCAGGTCAAGCCGGCCGGGCCATGCAGCGCCTGCTGGAAATCGAAACCTATCGCATGATGGCCTTGCTGGCTTTGCCCGAAGCGCGCCCGCTGTTGCCTGCCTTGAAGGAAGCCGACGCGCAACTGGTAAAAATTACCGCAGCGCTGGACGATGAAACCTGCGAGTCGGACGAACGGCTGCTGGAGCAGCTTACCGATCTGGCCGGCGTTATCGAAAACCGCATCTCGGCAACTTATGCGCGTTTTAATGCAACGCGCAATTATGCTTCGCTGGTGGATATACGTCTTGAGGAACTGCGTGAAGCCCGTATCGAAGGTTTGCCGACATTCAGCGAGTTCCTGAACCGGCGCTTGAATCCGGCCATGCGCACCTGCGATGCGGTCGATAACTGGCTGCATCAGCTGTCCAAGCGTATCGGACACGCCAACCAGCTGCTGAGAACGCGGATCGACGTGCGGCGCGAGCAGCAAAATCTGGAGCTGTTGCGCCAGCTAAACCGCCGCTCGGAAATCCAGTTGCGTTTGCAGCAGACCATCGAAAGTCTTTCCGTTGCCGCAATTACCTACGCCGCCGTCAGTTTGGTAGGCCTTGTCATGAACGGGCTCAAATCGCTGGGCTTGCCGGTTAACGCCGACCTGATTATGGCGATGTCCATACCGGTGATCGGTTATCTGGTTTACCTTGGGGCGGGGTTCCTCAGAGAGGCGTTCAAACAGGATAGCGGTAGCTAGGCGTACGTTGCCGTTCCTCCTTTATATATTTGACGCATAACGGTAGATTGAGAATATGGGCCGAAAAGAGTCGTTTTGTTCCATGTTAAAAAAGATGCTCCAGCCGCAGCGGCTCTTTCGGCACCCGGCATGAGACAATTTTATTGATTAGTCGTAAGACTTAACGGCGGCAAGGAAAACTGGCGGCAAGTACAGTGCTTATAATCTCTGAAGCATGACGATCCAAGCCATCAGGATGATCCCGAAGATACTTTGATACGATGCCCGATGCGTGTTCTGCGGAAACGCCTTTCGTCAGGCAGAACCGGGATCCATCCAGAGAATCAACGACGCCAGTTACATAACCGACATACTGGCTGGCTTTAGCCATGTAGCGGATCTCTCTGTTTTCTTGATAAGCGTCAAAATCAATCAGCAATTCCTTTAGCTCTGCCGAATCCATAAAATACGCCGCTTGAGAAAATGATGTATATATTAACAGAAAAATGATTAATGTTTTTTTCATGGCTATAATATCACTAATAATTTCATATAGTTCCTATTGGGGGAATCTTCGATTGGTATCGGCAAGCGCGCCTAGAATGGCTGGATAATCGAAAGAATCCGTCAACCGGGACAGCGTGCGGCTTAATTGTAAATCGACTTTTCCGATCTGCTGTATGGCCGCCGATATTCGTTTGTCGTCCAGACTTTCCAAGGCTACTCCGAGTTCATGGCGCAGCTCCGGGGTCAATACAGCCAGCATCCCGGCTGTCAACAAAACGTCCGGCACCGCTTCTTCAGGGAGTTCGGAGCGATAGAGGTATCTGACGCCCAGTTGCCGAGCCAGACAGCCATAGATTTCTTCGAAACGGTAAGGTTTGCGCACGAAGTCGTCCATTCCGGCGTCGAGCGTTTCCTGGCGCTGTTCCTGAAAGGCCGAGGCCGTTACTGCAACTATCTTCACGGCTTGACCGTCAGCCAGCAGGCGGATGCGGCGAGTGGCTTCCATGCCGTCCATGACCGGCATGCGCCGGTCCATCCAGATAAGATCGGGATGCCAGTCCTGAAACAGTTTCACGCATTGCGCGCCGTTTTCGGCTATTTTCACCTCAAGGCCGATGGCGGTCATCAGCCGGCTGAGCAGCAGCTGATTTTCATGCTGATCTTCTGCAATCAGTATACGATAAGCGGGCTGTCCGGGGGCAAGTGCCACGACTTCGCCGCGCTTCTCCGCTTTTAGTATGTCGGCAAGAGCGGCCAGTTCCACCGGCAGCTCGACCCGGAACAGCGAACCCTTGCCCACCGCACTTTCGACGCCGATATGGCCGCCCATCAGTTCAACGAACTGGCGCGATATGGCCAGTCCGAGCCCGGTACCTTTTTGCATGCCCGATTCCGCCAGTTGCACGAAGGGTTTGAACAGGCGCTTCTGGTCTTCCGGCTTGATGCCGGGGCCGGTGTCTTCTACTTCCATCAGCAGATGTTTTCGCGTGTTATTCTTCACGCCCAGACGAATGATAATGACGCCCTGCGCTGTGAATTTGATCGCGTTGCTGACCAGATTGACTAAAACCTGACGCAGGCGCGCCTCATCGCTCTTGATATAGCGCGGAAATTCGGACGTCTGGTCGAGCAGGAGCTGCAGGCCTTTTTCCTGAGCGCGCAATCGCATCATTTCTGTGACGTCTCGCACCATACTGCCCAGATCGAACGGCGCGACTTCCAGTTGCAGGCGTCCGGCTTCGATCTTGGCGATTTCCAGCACATCGTTGATCAGGGACAGCAGATGTTCGCCGCTACGATTGATGATGTTGAGGTTTTCCCGCTGGGTTTCGCTCGCATTCGGGTCCCGGCGCATCATTTGCGAGAAGCCGAGGATGGCGTTTAAAGGCGTACGCAATTCGTGGCTCATATTCGCCAGAAACAGGCTCTTGGCCTTGCTGGCCGCTTCGGCTGCGTCGCGGGCCAGCAGCAGCTCCGCGGTGCGCTGCAGCACGGTTTGTTCCAGTTGGTCCTTGTAGCGACGTAGCTCCTCTTCCGCCTGCCGGCGCTCGGTAATGTCGGTAAGCATCGAAAATGCGCCGTTGAAACCGTTTTCCTCGTCGATGATCGGTGTGGCGGAGGTCAGCATCCACACAGTATCCCCGTTTTTATGACGGAAGCGGCGTTCATAATGCTCCGATATGCCCATCTGACGATTTTGCATTTTTCGCAGATGATCGGCCTTGTCTTCGTCGAACAGGAAGTCCATCATCGGACGTCCCATGATTTCATCGCCGCCATAGCCAAGTATTTCGGTTATTCTGGCGTTGACGAAGACGGTCTTGAGGTCCGGGCCGACAACCCAGATTCCCTCGGTAGCGGTGTCTACGATGCAGCGGTATCTCGCCTCGCTGTTGCGCAGTTTTTCATCCTGTTTCGCGAGCGCATCCAGCATGGCGTTGAATTCCTTCGCCATGACCGCCGCTTCGTCCGTGCCGGCAATCGGTGAGCGAGCCTGACGGTTGCCGGTGCGGACTGCGTCGATGGTTTCCTGAACGGCGTAGAGCCTCCGGGTGATTCGGCGCCCCATGGACCAGGCGATGGTCGAGCCGATGAGTATCGTCGCCACTGCGTACAGTACGCCGTTCCGGATGATTTCCGTCAGTTTTTCGCCGTAGGCCTTTTGTCCTATACCGACGCGCGCCCAGCCCACATGCCGGCTTCCCAGCATCGCGGGAACCGCTACATCCACCAGCGCCGGCGATTTGGACAGCATGGTTTGCCTGACTTCATGAGGCAAATCGAGTAAGTACTTGCCCATGCGCGAGGGATCGGTATGAGCAAGTACGAGCCCCTGATTGTCGACAACCATAGCAAAAATAAGCTCGGGATAGCGCCGCTGTGTTTCGACGATCTCCTGTATCCCGGAAACATCGGCGGCTGCAATCCAGCCCGCGGCAGACGTGGACAGCGATTGCGTCAATGCTTCCGCTTCTTCGACTTGACGGTCCAGCAGCATGACGCGCTGACGCAAGGTTAGGTCGGTGATGAAAAGCGACATCATTACGGCGTGTATTGCCGCGACGCTCAGGATGAGGCGCCCGCGCAGCGTACCGAAAAAGAACTTATGACGATGCACTGTCATTTCAGGTCGACCGGTTTTACATCCCGTTCAAAACGCGCGACATAATCTTTCACCACGTCATAGTCTTTATCCGTGGCTGGATAAAAACGGGAAGTTTCCATGCCGTCAAGAATGGCGTGTCCCTCGGCGGTTTCATGCAAGCCGACAAGAAGCGAGCGCACCTGATCCCGAATATCCGCCGGAACATCATCGCGCGCCATCACCGAAAGATTGATCAGCGATTCGGTTTCCCATATAACCTGCAGTTCGGTGGCTTCCTGCGGGTGCTCTTTCTGAAAGGCCCGCCAGGGAGGCGGCCAGGTCGCTCCGGCTGCAGTGTTTCGGAGATACACGTTCATGATTGCCGAAGATTGAGAGCCGACATAACGGTTTTCGATGTCTTTATTAATATCGACTCCATGCTGGAACAGGAAATATTGAGGCATCACGCAGGCAGCCAGGGCGGTGGGCGAAGGGTAACTTACGGCTTTCCCTTTAAGATCGGCAGGGAGTTTGATGCCGCTATCTTTTCGTACCAGAATAATACCCTTAAAATCCTGCGCATCGCCGGACATGACAATAACATGATAGCCCTGTTTGATCGCCTGCAAGGTCTGCCAGGGGTTGGGGAGGATAAACTCGGTTTTGCGTACGGCGTACTTGGCTTCGAAGTTGGCGTAGTCCCGCGACGCCTCCAGTTCGAAGCTTACGCCTTGTATACAGCTATTCAGGTAATCGATGAGCGGCTGATACGCCTGCGCGAGTTTTGCGGGATTGTGCAAGGGGTGAATTGCAAAGTGATAGACGGGCGCGCCGGAAACAGGCGGTTTGGTCCCGTATTGCGGACCTTGGCTTTCCGGTTCCCTGCCGCAGCCGGAGAGCATGGAGGCAAAAAGCGTCAGCACGAAAACGGTCAAAACTCTCGGGTTCATTTTTTTCTCCTGCAACGCGTTCGACCGCACCGTTTTTTCAGTATGAGGCTCCAGTGGCCGGGAAGACCGCTTCGATTTCCGTATCGCCTTGTTCAACGCTCATCCGGTCATTGTGCCATGCTTGCGCAGGGCTCTTCCGGGTTTGTCGTCTGCCGGCGTCGCGCGCAGATCCGCTTGCCGGGGCTATATGCTGGGGAAAGCCATCCGTTCCGCCGGATAATGCTTGATCGCAATGAATTATTTTAAACTTTCATTGTCTTATTTGTCCTGGCTCTGTGGCGAAGGGGCGGTCAGCGCCTGAATTTAGCGCATAAGCGTTTTATAGCGGCGCTAATTGTGATAGGCTGATAAAGTTATACTTGTGTTTAGGGAGCGGCAGGGAATGTGTACGCTCCTACTTGAAATTTATAAAAAATCAAATAGCGAAGATGAGGAGGGAGTATGCGAATTTCAAACGGCTTCAAAAACGGCTTGATGTCATTGAGTTTACTGGTTGCAATGACATTGTTGTCGGCCCAGGTATGGGCGCATGGCGGCGCGAGTGTGGATACGGATCAATGCCGTATTTTTGTAGGTCCGCATTTGGTGCATTTTACTGCTTACCAGCCGCAGTTGACCGGCACCACCGAATATTGCGGAGAGATTCCCGAGACCGGCCCGGCTACCCTGGTATTCGATTACGAGGGCAAGGCGCTACGTAATATGACGGTGGAACTGGAGATTACCAAGGAGCCCGAAGGAACCCGCATGTACTACCAGGCTCCGACGATTCACAGCACCGGGACTTTCAACACCACCATTAATTTTACCGAAGCAAGCAAATACCTTGCGCATGTGACCCTGCTTAACGAGGGACAGCGCGTGGATGCGCACGTCGCATTCAAGGTCGGTACGGCTAAGGGCAGTCTTTCCACAAGCACCATAGTTGCCATATTGGCCGTATTACTTGCGATCGCTTATATTGCCTATCTTTCCAGTCCGCAGCTCAAGGGATTGGTGGACGGCCTGCTAAAGAAGAAGTAGTTTCTGTTGGTATCGTAAGCGCCGGTGTTTGCATGTCGATGCGCCGGCGTCTAACCGGTCATGGTGAAAACGCAGCCTTTTACCCCTATCATGCACAAGTGCTTGCCATGAAACGGTTTTCCTCACTCAGTCTCTCCCTGAGAGAGGAGACGAGGAGTTCGCTTCGCGATTTGTACGGTAACGTAACGACTTATAGTCTTCTTCTTCGAGAAGGTAGTAGCATGCATAAAAAATTTCCAGCCATCACTCTGGCCGTGTTTGGCCTGCTGGCGACCGATGCGGTTAACGCGGTTTATACGCCGCCGGCTTCGGTCAAGGTTGAGATGGATACCCCAGAACCTTTTTGCAACAGCGGCGTTCCTCCCGAATGGCGCGACGCGCAGGTTGTGGAGGGGGTTGATATTCAGGAGTCCAGAGTTTGCAACCCTGATAATCCAGCCGAAATAGCCGTTTTCACCAAGGGCACCAACAACGTTTCCATGCAGACATTGATGGATACCAATCTGGCTGCCGACGCGCTTACCATCAGCAATGACATGGACGGCGACGGCGATCCCGACCAGTACATCATCAAGCTGGAAATCATGGAGGTTAATGGTCACTCGCCCGATTTCGCCGGCGTGGTGCCTACCTTCGATATTGCTCCCGGAATACAGCCGGGTTTTTGGGTGTTTACCCCGAAAACCCGCGATATGTCGACCAAAAGTTTTGCCAGCGCCGAGGCGAACCCTCTGCTGCGCATGCCTGCGCCGGTTATCCGCGTCGAGCAGGGCGACGTGGTCTGGCTCGTGGTCGAAAACACCCATTATTTTCCTCATTCCATCCATCTGCATGGCGTGGATCACCCGTTCATGGATCATTCGGGGGAAGGCAACGACGGCGTGGGTCAGACCAGTCAGATGGATATTATGCCGGGGGAAAGCAAAACCTATGTGATCAAGCCGCGGCAAGCCGGCACCATGTATTATCACTGTCACGTACAGCCGCATACGCATATTCCGATGGGGTTGGCCGGCCTGTTTGTCGTTGAGGAAAACAGGCCGAACAACTGGGTGCAGACTTTTAATGTCGGCGCCGGACAGGTGCGTCATCCATCGGTGGCGGTGAAGGAAAAATATAACCAGGAATATGACTTGCATTATCAGTCGGTCGATAAGGAACTGCACAGGATCATACAATCCGCCAACGATCCGCGTCTGATTGCCAGGGCGATGAATAATGACTACGACATTACCGACGCGACGGACGACTACTATCTGCTGAACGGCAGGTCTTTCCCTTACACCTTGCGCGAGTCGTTGATAGTCGCCGAGCCGGATCAGAAAATAAAGCTGCGTATACTGAACGGGCATACGGATCCGCTTGCGCTGCATATTCACGGTCATAAGGCGACTGAAACCCATTACGACGGCGTCGAGCAGAATCCGGCTGCCCGGGTTACCCGTGACGTTTATTCCATGGCGCCTGCGCAACGGCTGGATCTGGAGCTGAATACGACAAACGACGGCCTGCATAATTTCGGACCGGGCATCTGGATGTTTCACGATCACACGGAAAGAGCGTTCACTACCGATGGGCAAGGCGAGGGCGGCAGCATCAGT
Source organism: Candidatus Methylospira mobilis (assembly GCF_009498235.1). Classification (NCBI taxonomy): domain Bacteria; kingdom Pseudomonadati; phylum Pseudomonadota; class Gammaproteobacteria; order Methylococcales; family Methylococcaceae; genus Candidatus Methylospira; species Candidatus Methylospira mobilis. Next base: position 1,906,925 of record NZ_CP044205.1, read on the forward strand.
CTGGTGGTCTATAAGGATTTTATTGACGATAAAGGTACGCCGAAGACGCACGGCATGGATCTGAGTCCGTATTTCACCAAGCAGTTCTGGGAGCGCAAGCTGCCGGTATGGCAAAACTGGGCCGATCCCTGGGGTAGTCTGAACCAGGCGGGGGTTGCCGCATCAGCGAAATCCTCTGCGGTACAGAGCGGCGCCGTCAAAGTGAATGCGGACGCCAATGCCGATACCGGCGGCGAAGCCGGCGGTTTCTCGTTTGCTTCGTTGATCGAAGGCCTGATCATGGGCGTAATCGCCTGGTTTGCAGTGACTAAATGGCGGAAATTGCTGGATTTTGCAGAGCGGATATCCGCCCGTCAAGCACAGAAGAAATGAGGTTTCCCAATGGCTAGGCTGTTATTTGCGCTGACAATATTATTATTTTCGCATCTTCCTGCGTGGGCGGCTGAGCCTGACTATGTCGAGCATAACGACATGATGGATCATGGCGATGGTCATTTGATGGATGCTCAAGGCGCCATGGTAATGGGGCAGAACAAGGATAAGCTGCCCGGCGGATGCGATCGCATTTCCGAAGATGCGAAGATCACCGTGCATGGCGGGCACAAATATTCGAAAGAGTATCCGGGGACGATGTATTCGTTCGATATGCATGAATGGCGGTTCAAGCCTTGTACGCGGTTGACGGTTACATTTATTAACGATGATCACATCCGTCACCAGTGGATGATGCATGGGTTGCCCAAGTATCTGTACGATAAGGGCATGTTTCATCTTGAAGTGACGGGGCCGGGCAGCGTGAGCGGGACATTGATACTCCCCGCCGAAGACAAAACCTATCTGGTGCACTGCGATATGGCGCAGCACATGGAGAAGGGTATGAAAGCCCAGTTGATCGTCGGCAAGGGGGGTGCGCCGTTTCCCAGTATTCCCGGCCTGACCGATCCGGTGATTGCCGACGATTACGGCGCGGGTTCCGTTGCAACGGGTGATGGCGGTGCAAATGCCCCGGTATCTGCTGCTGCGCCGCAGCAACAGCGCGGAAGGGAAGATGCTTCCTTTTGGAGTTTGTCGCTGCTGCTTGGTCTGATTTTGGGAGTTGCGGGCGCTTCCATATGGGCTAAAAAGTACGCAGGTGTGCCTACAGCCGATGCCGCTGCCGATATTTTTTATCGGGCTGTGCAAGGCATGCAGGCGTTGCTGCGTTTTATTGCCGATATCCTGCGCAAGTTGTTGTCGCGCATAAAATACCTGCCGGGCTCCAGGCAGTAGCGCAAAGCGGCTGGCGGTTTCGCGCATAACTGTTTAGTTGCAGATTTTAGGAAGGGTAGGCGGGGCCGCGCGGTGAGCTTGTCTCCTGCGGGGCTTGCCGCTTCCAATTGTTGTTGGGCCTATGCTCCCGAGATCGCGCGCAGCTCTGTAAGGATATATGGGGCTTGATTATTCATGCCTGCTGGCTTATACTTACCTGTTTTTCTGTATCAGGGTACTTGAATGCGCCGTAGCATGGTGGTTGCGAATTGGAAAATGTACGTCAGTCGCGCAAGTGCCCGTGTATTGCTGCGTGAAATAGTGGATGCCGTTTCCGAGCCTCCGTCGTGTGAAGTCGGCGTCTGTGCTCCCTACGTGTATATTCCCGATTGCGCGGAGATAGTGCAGGGAACGTGCGTGTTGCTGGGTGCTCAGAACCTGTCGGATCATAAAGACGGTCCATACACAGGTGAAATTTCGGCGGCGATGTTAAGCGAGTTCGGTTGCCGCCTCGTTCTGGTTGGTCATGCGGAACGGCGTTACCTTTACGGCGAAAATAATTTATCGGTTGCCGCTCGTTATCTGAAAGCAATAGAGTATGGCATTGCGCCGATACTCTGCGTAGGCGAAACCCTGGAACAGCGTGAGCAGGGACGTACTTTTCAGGCTATAGCCGAACAGTTGGATACGGTGATTTCGATCGCAGGGATAGATTCCTTTACCAGGGCCGTAGTCGGCTATGAGCCTGTCTGGGCAATTGGCTCAGGTCAAACTGCCAGCGCTGAACAGGCGCAGGAAGTGCACGCCTTTATCAGGAGCCAGATCGCCTCTCACAGTCCCCGGATAGCCGAAAGTTTGCGGATACTATATGGCGGCAGCGTAAAACCGAAGAGTGCTCCCGAGCTTTTTGCAATGCCTGATATCGATGGCGGGTTGATAGGGGTGGCCGCGCTGAATAAACAATCGTTTCTTGAAATTTGTAATGCAGTCAAGGTGTAAACTATGTATCAAGCTTTAATTGTCGTGCATGTCGTTATTGCACTGTCCATCGTCGGTCTCGTTCTTTTACAGCAAGGGCGGGGAGCTGACGCCGGAGCCGGTTTTGGCGGGGGGGCTTCCAACTCCGTTTTCGGCGCGAGGGGCTCGGCTTCCTTTTTGTCCAGAATGACGGGTATATTTGCCGCAGTGCTTTTTAGTTCCAGTTTGTTGCTTGCTTATTTGGGTGATAAGCATGATAATGCTAAAGATGATCTGATGGATAAAGTAACAGCGCCTCAAACGGATTTGCCGCCTGCCACGCAAGCGCCGAATTCCGCCAAACAGCAGTCAACCAGCGATTTGCCGACGCCTGCTCCTGTTGCGCCGCCCAAACATTAAGCTATGTAATGTTGAATGCACGTCATCTAAAAGTTTACTGAATGCCGATGTGGTGAAATTGGTAGACACGCCATCTTGAGGGGGTGGTGACGCAAGTCGTGTCGGTTCAAATCCGACCATCGGCACCAAATATTGGAAACTCACTCTGAGCTGCAAAAGCCCGCATCGCGGGCTTTTTGTTTTGAAGCGACCGGGTGATGGAATCAAAAAACAGCCAATTCGTGGTAGGTAGTGACCGGAGTGGCGGCAGCGGAGTATACTCGGAAACTTATCCGTGTGAGCCGGCTTCTTCATTTCCTCGTGTAATCGTTCTCTAACCCTGAGGTTTCTGTATGAATAATCAATCAGAGTTTACCGATGCTGATCTTGCGGAACTCGAGGACTTCTTTTCCTCCGAGGCTTTACCTGAGAGCTGCATGTATTTCAGTATGCTGGACGGTTTTCTGGCAGCTGTTAAATTGTTGCCGTTCGAGCTGGAGTTGGAAAAGTGTCTGCCCTGGATATGGGATGTCGATAGCGGCAACGCCAGACCGCCATTCGATAACGAGGAGGAACAGGCGCGCATTACGGCTCTGATCGAGCGCTATGCCGATTCGATACGCGCGCAAATCGATGAGCAGGATTATGCGCCGATGCTGGATGTGATTCTGCACTCCGATTTAAGTGAGTACTATGATGCAGGCGGCTGGTGCGACGGTTTTTTGATAGGCACGCAATTGGCTCCTGATCTCTGGGATACTGTGTTTGCCGAGGAAGCGGAAGCGCTGGCGCCCTTGTTGCTTCTCGGAACCGAGGAGGGTGAGCAGATATTGAGCGAAAGCGAAAATGCCAGGGAAGCTGCGCTCGCGGCGTGTGAGGAGCTGCCTGACATGGTGGAATGGCTGGCAGCTTACTTTCAGCGCCCGCCCGCTGAAGATGGTTCTATCCATCGACCCTGATGCGGTTTTCGGTTTCAGCAACAGACGGTTTGGCCCGGCGCGGCCGTCTGAACTTTCCGCGCGGCACCATAGAGACGCCGGCCTTCATGCCGGTGGGTACCTATGGCACGGTCAAAGGCATGACACCGGAAAGCTTGCAGGAGCTTGGCGCTGAAATCATACTGGGCAATACCTTTCATTTGATGATGCGTCCGGGCGTGGACGTTATCGGCGCTCATGGCGGCTTGCACGGTTTCATGAACTGGCAAAAGCCGATATTGACCGACTCGGGCGGTTTTCAGGTGTTCAGTCTGGGAGCCATGCGTAAAATCACCGAGGAGGGCGTTGTTTTTCGCTCGCCGGTCGATGGCGGGCGTGTGTTCATGGGGCCGGAGGAGTCCATGCAGGTGCAGCGGGTGCTTGGCTCGGATATCGTGATGATTTTCGATGAATGCACGCCTTATCCGGTCTCCTGCGAACAGGCGGCGGAATCCATGCGCCTTTCGTTGCGCTGGGCGCAGCGCAGCCGTCAGGCACACGGTTACGACAACCCATCTGCATTATTCGGTATCGTGCAGGGCGGGGTGTATGTCGATTTGCGCAAGGAATCGCTGGATGGATTATGTGCCATCGGGTTCGATGGCTATGCCCTGGGCGGGCTTTCGGTAGGAGAGCCGAAAGAGGAGCGTAGGCATATTCTGGAAAGTATTCCGCCGCTGTTGCCGCATGACAAGCCGCGCTATCTGATGGGAGTCGGCACGCCGGAGGATATCGTCGAGGCGGTGACGTTGGGAATCGATATGTTCGACTGCGTCATGCCGACCCGGAATGCCAGAAACGCGCACCTGTTTACCAATGAAGGCGTCGTGCGCTTGCGCAACAGTCAATACCAGAACGATACGCGCCCGGTTGAAGAAGGCTGCGGCTGCTATACCTGCCGGCATTACAGCCGCGCTTATCTCCGGCACCTCGATAAATGCCGCGAAATGCTCGGCGCGCAACTGAACACCATACATAACCTGTACTATTATCAATCGTTGATGTCGGGTTTGCGGGCTGCCATTGAAAGCGGCGCCCTGGCCGGTTTTGTTGATATGTTCCATCAGAAACGCAAAAATTTTTCAGTTATGTCATAATATATAGTCATACCCTAACATAACGAGTTAAGAACATGAGTTTTCTTATCAGCGATGCGTACGCCGAAGTAGCGGGCGCACAAAACCCAGGCCTGATCGAAGGTCTGCTTCCTTTTGCTATTCTCGCAGTATTTTTTGTGCTGTTCGTATGGCCGCAGCACAAGCGCGGACGTGAACACAAAAAACTGATCGAGAGTCTGGCCAAGGGCACTGAAGTCGTTACTACTGGCGGAATTATCGGTCGTATCGTCGAAATCGACGATAATTTTGTACAGCTTGAGGTGAACGATGGCGTGGTGATTCATGTTCAGCGTCATGCCATAGCAAGTCTGATGCCCAAGGGTACCTACAAAACAAGAAAGAAAGCCGATAATAAATAGTTGTCACCCGCCTGGGGGCGTATTTCAAGCGTTGCAAGCTGTGTAGCCGCCGCAAAGCCGCATTGCTTAATGGCAGGACTGTTGATACGTCCCTGAAGGTGCAAGGGAAGCACTGATCTTTAGTCGATTTTTCTCATGGGTATAGCTACCAAACTATGCAGCCATCCTACCCGTCGTTATTCAGGTAACCGAATATGCTGAACCGTTTTCCATTGTGGAAGAACGTGCTGATACTTGGCGTTCTGGCTCTCTCCATCATCTATGCCTTGCCAAATTTCTTTGGTGAAGATCCTTCCATACAATTGTCTCCCATTCGAGCGTCCAAACTGGATGCAGGCACTGTGACGCAGATCGAAAAACTGCTGGAAGGCGCGGCGCTGAAAGCCAAAAAGATAGAGCTGACGGATAAGCGCGTCCTGATCCGGTTTTCCGACACCGACGTCCAGCTTAAAGCCGAGGAGTTGATCAAATCCGAAATGGGCGGCAATTACACGGTGGCGCTCAATCTGGCGCCCGCCACGCCGGCATGGCTGCGCGCGATAAAAGCGCAGCCAATGTATCTGGGACTGGATCTGCGCGGCGGCGTGCATTTCATGCTGCAGGTCGATATGGAAGCGGCCGTGACGCAGGCCGAGGAGCGTTACGCGGAAGATACGCGCACCTTGTTGCGCGAGCATAAGCTGCATTATGTGTCAGTCGAGCGCGACAAGGCCAATATCCTGATCAAGTTTCAGGACGCTCAGACCATGGCCCAGGCCAGGGATTTATTCAAGAAGGAGTTGCGCGGGCTGGAACTGGAAGAGCAGGCGGCCGATAACGTATTGAAAGCGAAAATTTCACCGGCGGAGTTGCGCGAGGTGCGGAAATTCGCCGTAGCTCAAAACATCACCACGCTGCGTAACCGCGTGAACGAGCTGGGGGTGGCCGAGCCGGTAATTCAGCAGCAGGGTGAAGACCGCATCGTCGTGCAGCTTCCCGGCGTACAGGATACCGCGCGGGCCAAGGAAATTCTGGGTGCGACCGCGACGCTGGAGTTTCGTCTGGTCGACAGCGAACATGCGGTACCCACTTCTGCCGACGCCAAGGCGCCGCTGGGCGCGCGTATGTATACCGACCGTTCCGGCCGGCCTATCCTGTTGCAGCGTAAAATAATCGTAACCGGCGATCAGGTGGTGGATGCCTCGTCCGGACTCGCATCGGAAAGCGGATCGGCAGCCGTGTTCATCAATTTGAACAGCGCCGGCGCGAAGAAAATGGCCGATACCACCAAGGATAATATCGGCAAGGCGATGGCGGTGGTCTATATCGAAAATAAAAGCGAAACGCGTATCGTCAACGGCCAGAAAGTTACCTCCAGGCGCAAGGTGGAGGAAGTCATCAATGTCGCGACCATACGCGACCGCTTCAGCAAGCGTTTTCAGATCAGCGGGCTGGATAGTCCGGACGAAGCGCGCAATCTTTCGCTGCTGTTGCGCGCCGGCGCGCTTGCAGCCCCGGTCGATATCGTCGAAGAGCGTACCGTGGGGCCGAGCCTCGGCAAGGAAAATATCGAGCAGGGGGTTCGTTCGTTCATCATCGGCTTTATTCTGGTAGCCGTTGTGGTGCTGTATTACTACAAGGTGTTCGGCGTGGTCGCCAACATCACGCTGCTGCTGAACATGTCCATCATCATGGCGATTCTGTCCATGCTGCAGGCCACGCTGACCTTGCCGGGCATTGCCGGGTTCACCTTGACCGTCGGTATGGCGGTAGATGCCAACGTATTGATTTATGAACGTATCAAGGAGGAGTTGCGTAACGGCAATTCGCCGCAGGCGGCGATTTATGCCGGTTTCGACCGGGCGTTCGCCACGATTTTCGACTCGCATATCACCAACCTGCTGGCCGCGATCATGCTGTTCGGCATCGGTTCCGGTCCGGTCAAGGGTTTTGCGGTAACGCTTACTATCGGCATCATTACCTCGCTGTTTACCGCGGTGACCTGTACCCGCATGATGGTCAACTTCATTTACGGACAGAAGCGCTCCGTGAAACTTTGGATTTAATGCTGGAGACAAACACAGTGTCTGACAACAACGCAAAACGTCGCTACGCTATAGATTTTTTGGGAAAGCGCCATATCGCGGTATGGGTTTCCATTATTTTGAGCGTGGCGGCGATAGGTTCACTGATAGGGAAGGGCATCAATTTCGCGATTGATTTTACCGGAGGCACGGTTATCGAAGCGGAGTTCCCGGTGCAGGCCGATCTGGTGAAAATACGCACGGGTCTGGAAGAAGCCGGTTTCCGCAGTCCGGTAGTGCAGAATTTTGGCAGCACCCGCGAGGTACTGATCAGGCTGGTGCCGCAGGAAGGATTGAAAGGAGAGGAACTCAAGGACCGGGTGATGGACGTGCTTAACCAGAACTCGGAGCTACAGGTGAAACTGCACCGTATCGAGTTTGTCGGACCCCAGGTAGGCGAGGATCTGGTCGAGGATTCCGGCATGGCTTTGTTGCTGGCCACGATCAGCATTCTGATCTACGTCGCACTGCGATTCGAATACCGCTTTGCATTGGGTGCAATTCTGGCGACGCTGCATGACGTGATCATGATGCTGGGTTTCTTCTCGGTATTGCAGCTCGAATTCGACCTGAGCGTGCTGGCTGCCGTGCTGACCATCATGGGTTATTCGCTGAACGACACCATCGTGGTATTCGACCGCATCCGCGAAAACTTCAGAAAGCTGCGCCGAGGCGACGTGGTCGAGGTGATGAATATATCCATCAATGAAACGCTGAGCCGTACCTTGATGACGTCGTTTTTGACGCTGCTGACCGTAATCGCGATGGCGTTGTTCGGCGGCGAAATCATACACAATTTTGCCGTGGCGCTGATCGTGGGCATCGTGGTGGGTACTTACTCGTCCATTTACGTTGCCAGCGCGCTGGCATTGCGTCTGGGCGTCAGCCGCGCCGACCTGCTGATTCCCGAGAAGGAAGGCGTTAGCGATAATCGTCCGTAACAGGGTTAGTGCTTCGAGCCTTCTCGTGCGGCCTTGCCTGAAAAACGGCAGCTTGATCCTTGGTGGTCAGCTGCCGTTTTTTGATCGGGTAGTTTTAAAACCAGGCAACAGTTTCGCTACCGGGTTGGGGGCTGGGATAAGGCTGCCGAGACTTGCCGTGTATCCATCCGTGGAGGCTCGACTATGGCATCCCTGCCATAGACGGTCTCGCCAACCTTACCCAACCCCTCATGCAGCGCAGCGTCATGCACTTTGGTACTGTGAATCGTCACATAAGACGATAGCTCTTTGGATAAAATCCATAATCCATCATGGAGCCGCATGAAAGCGGCATCAGAAAGCGCTCAATGGCATTCACTGCTTCAGCGAATTTGTCGCCAGCGGCAGCGGGAATCATCACCATAGCTCGGTTAACACTAGGCTGTGCAAGTAAGCTTTCCTGTTGTCAAACCTGTTTAAGGAAAGGTCGAACCACTGTTAGAAATAGCTGCTCGGGTGAAGAGGGTTTTTGATTTCCCTTGTTTGGCGAGGAAAGTTCTCTGATAAATTGTGGGATTATTCTGGCTGCGTCAACCCGCGCTTCATCATCAAGCAAGCGAATCATTTGCTGAATGTTGATTTGAGATACTACGGGATTGCGCTGCTCTTTGAGCGCATATGATCAAATCCGAGGCTCTGGCCGGATCGCGTTCAACGCGCCGTGGATATGCAGGACACCCGAGAAAGCCTCATGCCGTCCTCGTCGTGGAATTTCTCCCAGCGCATAGCTTTGGATTGCCTGACTGGAACGTTTGGCGGCAGCACCCTCAAGCAGTAAATCGAAGTTCGTTCTGACTATCGTTTTGGCTGCACCTCGGTCGGCAAATTGCATCAACGAGCGATGAATGGATGCGGGGCTGGCTTTTGAAGCGCGCAGTACTTCCGCCAATACTTTTCTCACGCTGCTTTTTATATTGGTTGCGCTGTCCATGCGCCGCTCAAGCATCCCCAACACAACATCATGGTCGCCTTTGACGAATATCCTGACTTCAGCGGCTGATCATGACGTAAGTCATGGCAGGGTGTAACCACATATCTCAACGATTGCAGGCTGCGCTCGGAATTTTGGATATCACCTCTTGAACTTTTTATCGAGCTGCTTGTAGACTTGGACTACGAGTCCACGGAAATCCGGTAAACCGGCTGACATTGATACGCCTGTGCAGACTATGAATAGCACCTCGCCACGCGCATGCGCAAGCAGCAGGCGTTCTGGGATAGGCGCCGAGCCGCTACCCAATGAAATTACGCGGGCATTGATGGACTCGTTCAAAGCAGGGCGTGGAATCGAGAAGCACACGCTTCAGGTGCTGGATAATTTCTGCCGGAATCAATCATCAGCCCGCCATTCTCCGCACATCGGCCCCCACGCTATAGCGCTGTTTCGGACCGCCTGCGATACGCAGCGCCGTCAGCTCTCCGCCCCACAAACAGCCGCTATCCAGACCGATGCAGCCGTCATGCTCGTGGTAGCCGAGCGAGGCCCAATGGCCGAACAGGATGTTTGCGCCGCGGCTGCGGCGCGAAGGTAGTTTAAACCAGGGAATCAGCCCAGGAGTCTGGTCGCCGGGTTTGCAGGTTTCGGTGAAATCCAGCCGTCCGTCTGCGCCGCAATAGCGCATGCGGGTAAAACAGTTGATGATAAAACGATGGCGCTCGTAAGCTTTCAGCGACTCTTTCCATTTATCGGGCTGGTTGCCATACAGGTGGGCTAAAAGCGGGTGGTAGTCAGGACCGCTCAGCAGCGCTTCCACCGAGCGTGCGTTTGTTTCCGCGTCCTTCATAGACCATTGCGGCGGCAGGCCGGCGTGGACCAGGCTATAGCCGTGTTGCGTGTGCATCAGCGGACGGCGGCGCAGCCAATTCAGCAGGTCGTCGCGATCTTTGGCGGCGAGGATGGCGTCCAGCGTGTCGCCTGCTTTAAGGCGAGCGCCTCCCGCTGCGACGGCAAGCAGATGTATGTCGTGATTGCCCAGTACGGTAACGGCGGCATCCCCCAGTTCCCTGACGAAGCGCAGGGTTTCCAGCGATGCCGGGCCGCGATTGACAAGGTCGCCGGTAAACCAGAGCGTATCCGTATCCGCGTTGAAGCGGATCAGTTTAAGCAGCGCTTGCAGTTCGCCGTAGCAGCCCTGCACGTCTCCTATCGCATAGATGGCCATCAGCTGCGCCGGGCGGAAAACCGCTAGTGGAGGGTGCGCGGTATGGCCAGGGTAAACGGCGCTATTTCGGTTTCGAACACTTCTCCGTTGTCGGTTACCATCTGGTATTCACCCTGCATGATGCCGACCGGAGTACCTATCATCGCCGCGCTGGAGTAGCGAAAATATTCGCCCGGCAGTAAATGAGGCTGTTCGCCGACGACGCCGTCGCCTCGAACTTCCTGCTTTTTGCCCTCTGCGTCGGTAATTATCCAGTGTCTGGACAACAGCTTGGAGGGTTCATCACCTTCGTTGTAAATGGTAATGGTATAGGCAAATACATAGCGCCCGGCTTCCGGTTCGGAATGGGACTCCAGATACTGGGTAATCGCGTTGACCTTGATGTCGTTGTTTTTCATTGCAGTTTCTATTGTTGGAGTTCATCCCTGTAGTTGTTTGAGCAGGTAACGATTCTACTGACGGGTACGGGTTGCCTGCATACTGATAAGCCTGCTTGCCTGCCGACACACCCCGAACCCTGTTCCAGTCACCTTCAGCGTCACAGCCCCGTTCTTATCGGATATGGTAACGCATCTATAAATTTCAAGTTACCGGCTAAAATTCGTTCGTTCCCGTTTCACCGGTACTGATGCGTGTACCGCGCTCGATATCGGATATATAGATGTTGCCGGCGCCGGGACTGTGTGTATTGGCTACATTCAGTATTATCCGGTAAATGCTGTCTACCATTTCGTCGGGTGCTATGATTTCTATTCTTTTTTTGGCTATGAATGGCGAGTATTCCTGTTCCGCCAATACGATTTCGCGCCCGAACCCCTCGCAGTCTGAAACGCTCATTCCTGGGAAGTCTTCCATTTCCATCAGCGCCTGCGTAAGCTTGGAAAGCATAAACGGTTGTATGTACGCGCGTATTTCTTTCATGATCCGTCTTCTTCCTCTTCCTCTTTTATTAGGGATGGTTCGAAAGCTCCATAAAATGTCGGCAACAAAGTCAGTGTAAGCAGAGTCGACGTGATGAGTCCTCCGACTATCACCACGGCAAACGGTTTGGCGGTTTCAGAGCCGACACCGGTCGATACCGCCGCCGGCAACAATCCCAGCAACGCGATAGTCGCCGTCATGATGACAGGCCTCAGCCGACTTATCGAACCATGCCGTATCGCCTCATCCAGCTCCAGACCTTCCTGACGGCACTGCTTGATTTTCGAAAGCAGGATAACACCATTTTGCACGGCGATGCCAAACAATGCAATAAAGCCGACCGATGCGGAAATGCTGAGATGTATCTTGGTAAGAAACAGCGCAATAAAACCGCCGATCAGCGCAAACGGCACATTCATTAAAATCAAAAGCGCATTTCTGACGGAGTTGAACGCCCAGAACAGCAGCACAAATATCAGCAGGATACTGGTAGGCACGATGACGGCGAGCCGTTTCATCGCGCGTTGCTGGTTTTCGAACTGTCCGCTCCAGATGATGCGATAGCCGGCCGGCAGGCTGACTTCCTTGGCGACGCGTTGCTGCGCTTCGGCAACGAAACTGCCCTGATCCCTGCCGATCAAATTACATTTGATTGCAATTCTACGCGTGTGGTCCTCGCGCGTGATGCGCGAGGCGCCCTGATCCACCTTGATATGCGCCAGCTGGGCCAAAGGTATGAATCCGTCATTGGGCAGCGGTATCATCAGATTTTCGATTACGCTCTCGGAGTCGCGCGCATCTTCCTGCAGGCGTACCGCGACGTCGAAGCGGCGCTCGCCTTCCAGCAGCGTAGTGGCGGCTTTTCCTCCTATCGCCATTTCAATATTGTCTTCGACATCGCTGATGTTGAGCCCATAACGCGCAATGGCCGCCCGGTCGATTTCGATCAGAATCTGTGCAAGCCCCGATTGTTGTTCGGCGGCAATGTCGGTTGCTCCGCGTATGGTGTGAAGGATATGCGTTATTTGATTGGCTTTGTCCTGCAGGACTTTCAAGTCCGACCCGAATATCTTGATCGCGATTTCGCCCTTTACCCCGGAAATGGCTTCCTCGACGTTATCCTGTATCACTTGCGAGAAATTGAACTGTATGCCTGGGAAATCGGATAGCGATTTTTGCATTGCAACTATCATGTCGTCCTTGTGTTTGAAGCGCCAGGTTTCCTTGGGTTTCAGATCGATCATGATTTCCAGGTTGTTAAAGCCTTTGGGGTCCGTGCCGTCTTCCGGTCGTCCCAGCTGGGTGAGTATGCTGTTGGCTTCCTGGAATTGGGTGAGGTGCTGGCGTATGCTGCGCTCCAGCTCCTTGGCCTTGGTCAGCGAGACCGGGGTAGGCAGGGTAATGGTCAGCCAGATATTGCCCTCGTCCAGCTTGGGCATGAATTCGGTTCCGATGAAATAGGTGGAGCCAAGCACCATGAACAAGGCGGTCAGCGCCGCCCCCAGAAGCTTTCTGGGATTGTGCAGGCAAACTTCGAGTACGACCCGGTAACGCCGTTCCATCCACTCAACCAGCGTGTTGTGGGATTCCACCAGGCGTGGTCCCAGCAGATAGCTCATCAATACCGGCACCAGCGTCAGCGACACGACCAGGGAGCCGAGTAGCGCAAAACTGAAGGTAAAAGCCATCGGCGAGAAAATTTTGGCTTCGACGCGCTGAAAGGTGAATATCGGCAGAAAAGCGGTGATGATGATGGCCTGTGAAAACAGCATCGGTCGTCCCATTTCCGCAGCGGTTATCAGCAGGGACTGGCGCATTTGCTGTATGCGTGCCTTGTGCGCCATTTCCCAGGTTACCTTGACCATGATGGCTTCGACCAGCACGATGGCGCCGTCGACAATAATGCCGAAGTCGATGGCGCCCAAGGATATCAGATTAGCGGAAATGTTGGATGAACTGATCAGTATGAACGCAAACATCAGCGACAGCGGGATTACTGCCAGCACCACCATGGAGGCAGTAAATTTACGTAAAAAAATCAGCAGGATGACGAAGATCAGCAGCGTGCCTTCTATCATGTTGTGTTCCACCGTATGTACGGTATGCCGCACCAGCTCGGTCCGGTCGTAAAACGGCACGATTTTAATTCCCTGCGGCAGCTCGTGATCGTTCAATTCCTCGATTTTTTGCTTGACACCGCTTAGAACGCCAACTGCGTCGCCGCCTTTAAGCAGCAGTACTACGCCTTCGACTATATCGTCGTGTTGATCGAAACCGACCATGCCGACGCGCGGCTGCGTGCCGATAGTCACTTCCGCAAGGTTTTTAATCAATATCGGGCTGCCTTCGTTGCTGCTGACGACGATATTGCCGATGTCGTCGGTAGACTTCAGTAAACCGCTGCCTCTGACTACCAGCGCTTCGTAGCCGTGTTCGATATAGCCGCCGCCGGTATTGGCGTTGTTGTCGGCAATAGCCTGAAACACATCCCGCAGGCCCAGTCCGTAATTTTTCAGTTTTCCGGGGTCCACTTGCACCTGATATTGCTTGATGCCGCCGCCGAAAGGAACGACGTCGGCCACGCCTTGTATTGTGCGCAAGCGTCTTTCTATGACCCAATCCTGCAGCGCGCGCAGTTCCGGCAATGAAACTTCAGGCGGCGCTTCGATGCGGTAACGGTAAATTTCGCCGATGCCGGTGGAAAGCGGCCCCAATTCCGAGTCGACGCCATCGGGCAGATCAATGGAGCGCAAACGCTCCAGCACCAATTGCCTGGAAAAATAGTCCTTGGCGTTATCGTCAAAGGTCAGCGTCAGTACCGAAAGACCGAATATGGATACCGAGCGCAGATTGATCAAATGAGGAATGCCGCTCATGCCTTTTTCCAGCGGCAGGGTGATCAGTTTTTCCACTTCTTCCGGAGCCTGGCCGGGGTACTGCGTCACCACCTGCACATAAACATTCTGTACGTCGGGGAAGGCCTGCACGGGAAGCTGCTGGAAGGACAACACGCCGGCAATAGCCAATACGATCGCGCCGGCAATAACCAGCCCGCGCTGCTTCAGGCAAAAAGCGATGATGCGGGCAATCATGGGCGCACCTCACCGGTTTGCAGTTCCTGATCCTGTTCCATGCGCAGCAGCAGGCCGCCTTCCACCACGACGCTTTCGCCGGCCTGCAGGCCCTCAAGTATCACTGCCCTGTCCTTGAGGCGCAGACCTACCTTTACAGGGCGCTTCAGGTAGCGTCCGTTGCCTGCCGAGACAAACAGCCAGTCCGATTCGCCTTCGGTAAACAGCGCGCCCAGCGGTACGACAATGCCAAGATTGTCGGGACTGCTCAGGATGAGCGCCGAGGCATACATGGACGGCAGCAGTTTGTCGTCCGGGTTGGGCAATACGCAACGCACCTTGACGGTATGGGTGTCCTCGTTGACGACCTGCCCGATGTAATCCACGGTAGCGGTAAAATCGGTAGCAGGGTAGGCCGGTACCTTGATAATGACGCGCCCGCCTTTTTGTATCAGCCCGATGTCTTTTTCGAAAATATCGAGCATGACCCAAAGCCGGTTCAAGTCCGAAATCACGAACAACGGCGCGCTGAGGTCGGATTTGACTTCCATGCCGGGATTGACGTTACGTTCGGTGATGACGCCGGCTATCGGCGCCTTCAACTGGAAGTGGTTGTTCGTGCCTTTGTTCTGCACGCCGAGGTTGGCCAGCAGCAGGCGCGCGCGGTCGGCGGCGCTGCTCAGACGAGCCACGGTTTCCTGCGCCAGCTCCAGGTCTTTTTTCGGTGCGATCTTGTTGTCGTACAGCTCCTGGGTTCTTTGCAGCGCGCGTACGGCGACATTCAGATCGGCTACCGCGCCGGCGTAGTCCGCTTGCGCCTGGCCGAGTTCCGGGCTATCCAGTCCCAGCAGCACATCGCCGATGTCGACGCGCGTGCCCAGGTCGAGGATTTGTCCGTGCACACGCCCCGCGACAGGTGATGAAATACGCACGGTATGTGTCTCATCGTAAACCAGTTTGGCATTCACCGGGTCCATCAGCGGACGTTGGGTCAATTCCACCACGGATTCGGTGATGTATCCCCATTTCGGCGAGCTGGAGCTTAGAATAACTTCGTCGTGGGAAATAACGGTTTTATTTGTTGCTTCCTGTTCTCCCTCGCGGCATCCGCTCAACGATGCGATCAGCAGGCATTGCAGCAGGCAGTACGCTACGGTTTTTTTGCGGGTCGGCAGGGTAAAGGACAGAGGGGATGCCAACGCAGAAGATGCTTTACTGCCGGTACCCGCGGTGACTGGATAGGGGCGCAGCCAGCTCGCCGGCGATAGCATGCGTGCCGCTGGCGATACGCGATCAGCGGCCTTGCCGTCGAGTCTCGCCGGATAGCTGTGCGCAGATGCGATTAAGTAACCGTTTATCATTGATGTACCTCTTTGCCCATTGCCATAATTCGAATGATGTTTTGCTGGTTCGTCGCGCTTGCTTGAACGGAATAGTTACTGGTTGCACAGTGACACGGTGGTATATCGCTAGTGCAGATCGACGCCTGTCGCCATGATCAAATCAGCCCAGGCGTTGCTGCGGTCCGCCAGCGCATGGTAATAATCCTGCATCATCACTTTGTAGTTGCGCTCTGCATCCAGCAACTCGAGCAGGCCGGTATCGCCTTTCTGATAAGCCAGTTCTGCGCCTTTTCTAAGCGCTTCGATGCGCGGAATGGACGACTTCTCGAAACGCTGCCTGATTTCTTCCTTGGTGACCCAGGCGGCCTGGGCTTTCAGTACGTCGGCGCGTATCTCCTGTTCGGTTTGCCGTATCGTTAGACGCGAACTATTGGCATCGACGCCGGCTTTGGCGATTTCGCCTTCCTGGCGATAAAACACCGGTAAGTCGAATGAAACGCCTACGCCTCCGGTGCTGGTGTAAAAATTCGAAGGGTCTTTCAAATAGAAACCGATCAGGGTAACGTCAGGAATGACCATGCGCCGCGCCAGTTCATTGTTTTTTTCAGCCTGAGTCAAACGTATTCTTGCGGCCGCCAGGTCGGGGCGGTTTTCGAGCGCCAGCCCGGTCAGTTCGCTCAGCGATTTCCGGCTGATGTCGATATTGAAATCCGGCCACTGTTCCGCAGCGCGGATGTCGAGCGCATTTTCCGGCCAGCCCATCAGCAGCAACAGCTCGGTTTGCGCTTGTTTCAGGGTCGCCAATGCGCTATTCAGATCGGCCTGCGATTTAAGCGCCTCTACTTCGATACGCGTAAAATCGGTCTCAGCAATATCTCCGATGTCCAAACGCGTTTTATTGATGTGCAGGATTTCGTGGTATCGATCCAGATTGTGCTGAAACAGTTCGACGTTTTTTTGCGTCAATAGCAGGTTGTAGTAGGCATGACGTAACGCATTGCTCAATATCCGCACCAGATCGCGCAAGTCGTAGCCCAGCGCTTCAGTGCCCAATGCGCTGCTTTCCATGCGTAGCGCGCGCTTGCCGGCGGTGATAATCAATTGTTCGATACGGATCGACCAGGCAGACATGTAGCCTTGAGGCCAGACCTTGTTGACCGCGGGCGAGACTTGTTTGGTATAGCTCATTTCATTGAGCATGTAGAACTCGGTATCTACCGACGGGTTGGGCAATGCGGCGGCGATAATCTGTTCCGCTTCGCCGCGCTCCAGGTCGTAGTGCGCGGTGATAAGGTCGAGATTGCGTTCGTAAAACAATTTCAATGCCTGCTGTTCGCTAACGACCACAGGCGCGGGTGTTGCAGTTTCGGCGGCATGGATGGATGTTGTCCATAACAGCGCGACCAGGAAGCAGAGCCGTTGCGTTAACCGGCGTGGCGACAGGTTTCCTGTGCGTTCCAAAGTGTTGATGAGTTTCACGTCCATACGGTTTATCAGTGAACCTCTTGTCCTGTCGCCATAATCAGATCGGCCCATGCGTTGCTGCGGTCCCCCAGCGCGTTGTAATATTCCTGCATCATCTCCTTGTAGGTGCGCACGGCGTCGAGCAGCTCGAGAAAGCCGGTAGCCCCTTTCCTGTACGCGAATTCTACCGCCTTTCTACGCGCTTCAATCCGCTGCAATACCGATTGCTCGAAACTGTGCGTGATAGCCTCCGCGCTTTTCCAGGATGCCTGAGCGTTTATGACGTCGGCGTGTATGTTTTGTTCGGATTGCTGGATAAAAACCCTGGCTTTATTCAGTTCGGTCATGGATGCGGCGATTTCGCCTTCCTGCCGGTAAAACAGCGGTAAATCGAGTTTGAATCCCACGCCGCCCGAACTTACATAGAAGTTACCAGGGTCTTTCAGGTAATAGCCGATCAAGGTGATGTCGGGTATGACCATGCGTTTCGCCAGTTCGCGATTTTTTTCGGCTTGAGCGACGCGTATTTTCGATGCAGCCAGGTCAGGGCGCTTATCCAGCGCCTGTTTGATCAGCTCGTTTTGCGGCTTGAGTCCTATGCCGTCGCCGGCGGATTCCGGCCATTGCCCGGTGGCCTGGATATCGATCGCATGCTCCGGCCATCCCATCAGCAGCAGCAGCTCGGCTTGTGCGCGTTTAAATTCCGCCTCGGTGGTATCCACGTCGCTTTCCGCCTGCAGCGACTCCACTTCGATGCGCGTGTAGTCGTAGCCGGCGATATCGCCGACATCCAGGCGGATTTTGTTGGCATTTACTATCTTGCGGTAGCGTTCCAGATTGCTTTGCGCCAGCTCCGCGCTTTTTTGTGCGAGCAGCAGTGCGTAATAAGCATGGCGCACGGCATTGCTTAGCGTGCGCACGGTGTTGCGTAAATCGTATTCGAGTCCCTGCGTACCCAGCTCGCTTCCTTCTATGCGCAGGGTGCGTTTGCCGGCGGTGATAATCATCTGTTCGATACGCAGCCCCCAGGAGGGAAAGCTGCCTTGCGCCCAGCTTACGCGGCTATTGGGCGAGATTTGCTTGGTCCAGATCATCGAATTGATTTCGTTAAAATCGGCCTGGGCAGACGGGTTGGGCAGCGCCGCGGCGATGATTTGTTGCGCTACGCCGCTCTCTATATCGTAATGGGCCAGAATCAGATCGATATTGCGTTCGAAGAATAGTTTCAACGCCTGTTGTTCGGTAATCGTAAACGGTGGCGGATTGTCGATTTCCGCGCCATGCGCAGGGCACAAGAAAATAATCGCCGTGAAACCTAACGCTTTTATCAAATTTGCAAGCCCTGCGCATCGCCGGCTGACTGGTTGCAACTTACGGATGCGAGACGGGTTCCGGGGGCTGATCATCAATGAACCTCTTCTCCGGTCGCCATGACCAGATCGGCCCACGCCGTGCTGCGATTCGCCAGCGCGTTGTAATACTCCTGCATCATGGTTTTGTAGTTGTGTTCGGCGTCGAGCAGTTCGAGGAACCCGGATGCGCCTTTCTGGTAAGCTATCTCGGCCGATTTTCTGAGCATCTTGATGCGGCTGAGCGTAGACAGTTCGAAGCGCCGGGTGATCTCCTCCGCCTTTTTCCATGCGGCCTGGGTTTTCATGACGTCTCCGCGTATTCCCTGTTCGGTTTGGCGAATGAACAGTTGCGCCTTGTTCAGGTTAACCTCGGCTGAAGCGATTTCCCCTTCCTGCCGATAAAACAGCGGCAGATCGGTTTCGAATCCGACGCCGCCTTGATCAGTAAAAAAGTTTCCCGGGTCTTTCATGTAATAACCGTGCAGGGTTATGTCCGGTATGACCAGCCGTTTTGCCAGCTCGCGGTCTTTTTCCGCCTGTGCGACGCGGGTTCTGGCAGCGGCCAGGTCGGGCCGTTTTTCCAGGGCGCGCACGACTTGCTCGTTTTGTGATTTGCCGCCTTGTTCAGAGCCGATTACGGACCATTGTTCCGCAGCCTGGATGTTGAACGCGTTTTCCGGCCAGCCCAGCAGCAATAACAGCTCGGCCTGGGTACGCTTGAGCTCCGCCAGTGAAGCGCCGACATCATTTTCCGCGTTCAACGCTTCCACTTCGATGCGGGTATAGTCGTATTCGGCTATGTCGCCGATATCCAGGCGTGTTTTATTCGCATGCAGAATGCTGTGATAACGATCAAGATTATTTTGCGCCAGCTCGGCGGTTTTTTGCGCCAGAAGCAAATCGTAATAGGCGTGACGCAAAGCATTGCCCAGCACCCGTACCGTATCGCGCAAGTCGTATTCCAGCGCCCGTGTCCCCAATTCGCTGCTTTCCATGCGTAGCGTGCGCTTGCCGGCGGTGATGATCATCTGTTCTATGCGCACCATCCAGGCCGGGAAAGCGCCTTGTGGCCAGCTGAGAGCGGTGTTGGGCGAAACCTGTTTGTTCCAGATCATTTCGTTGATTTCGCTGAGTTCGGCATCGACTCTGGGGTTGGGCAAGGCTGCGGCGATGATTTGTTCGGCCGCTCCGCGCTCTATGTCGTAGTGCGCCAGGATCAGGTCCAGATTGCGTTCGAAAAATAATTTCAGCGCCTGATGCTCGTTGATGACGACGGGCGTGCCGGTAATTTCGGCGCCATGCGCAGCCTGCAGCATAAGCAGGGCGCTCAGGAAACATATCCTTATCAGATCAGGTAAACTCATGGAGCGCGGTTACTGTAAAAGGTGCAGGTATGGAGTCATTGCCAATCGGCGCAGGCGGCTCGATATGGAACAGTAGAGTTTACCCGATGTTTATTTCTGTGGCGCAGGGTAGGGCGTTGCATGCGTTGCCGGTTCCTGTTGTTTTTCCTCGACCGGCTCTTCAGCGGACGAAAAATCCGGAGCCAGTATTGCGGCCATCCATTTCATGGCGGTTGAATCCTGTTCCGGAGGCGGGGAGCCCGGCTGATTCCAGTGCCGTTCCAGTAATTTCCCCATACGCTGATCGATAGCAGCTGTAATCGACTGATCCAACGCATCGGAAAAGACCGGTGTAGTCAAGCATGTCAACGCTATAACTCCAAAGCAATAATTAGTGTTGCGGTTGTATTTCATTGCGTGGATCCAGGTGTCAAAAATTCCGGGCTGTGGAACTATAGTTTATGCGCTGGGGGCGCGGTATGTTCGGTTCATGTCTGATCGGCTCGAAGTGTACAATCCGCCTGAAAAAAACGAGAGCCATTCAGGATGTGTGAAGCAATGCCGAATGATCGAATTTAGTGCAATATGCTCTCATATGTTTCATATTCAGGATAGCAGCATTTTCCGTGCCGTATACTCAATGACTTGTTTTATTCGCTTGTCTCTGTGTTAGCTATTGTTATATATGTAAAAATAATGGTGATGTGGATGGCCGGCCTGCGAATGAACAACCTACCTCCGCATTGGCGTACATTTGAATCCGGGTAGAGGTGGATATGAACCACCTGGTATATCCCGTCCCTATTCAACCCGTTCGTTTGCGGCGCCATCCGGGCGGGTTTTACAATGAATTATTGAATTTACCGCCGGGGAGGTTAGTAGCTGCATCAGGAATTGATTTTACACAAAGTAATTAATCTTCCTTATTCCATATTTTTTTATCATAGCCTAAAGACGTTAATGCATTCTGCTGCTGCTTGCTTAAGTTATCCCAGGAGGTGCCTTCGGATGCCGGGGTTTCAGTATCTGACCCCCAATTCCTGCCGTTCCAGCCTAAAATAACCCAAAGTTTTTTCTCTTCCGCGGACAACTCATCCCATTCAAAATTCTCCCAGAAGTTATCAGGGTCACCTTTGGGTATGCGTACGCCAGCCCTGACCTCGGTTGGGTGCGCGCCCGTTTCAGTTTGCGTTGCGGAGTTATCCGATTTCGAGGCGGGCGCCGATGCCGCCGCAGTATCCGGCACCGCGGTATCGGGAGCTGTTTTCTGGGCTGGCGCAGTTGTCTCTGCAGTATTGGGCTGATTGATATCTATCTGCTTGCCGGTAGTCTTTTCTTCTGAAATCGGGCTGGAGGTTTGCCATTGTCCCTGTTCCTTTATTAAGTCGAAATTGGCGATAATAAAAATACCTATCGTCGATGCAATGAAAAACAGGTAAGCGATGCCTGCCCATAGAACCCATTTTCTTTGCACCGCCTTGAAGTGTTCTATGCTTTCCCATTCTTTATTTCGCCATGCCCATGCATTGCCTTTCGCGCCGAGCACGAAGGGCATGATAAAGCCGACAACTGGAACAAAGGTTAGCAGCGCTATAAAAGTATTATTGCCTATGCCCCATATCCAGCTTAATAAAAACGCGCCCCAATTCCATCTATCAATTTCTGCAGGAACGGCTTTATTGTTATCCTGGCCTGACGTGTTAATCATGATGCTTTCCTGTTATTTGCCGGTAGTTATTAATTGGCGCCCGGAGTGATTGAATTATCCGTTTTTCGATGCCCGGATCTTCATCGGCTTAACTCTAGTAGGCTGCCGTTGTGTGCATAAAAAGATTGACTTCTGTTTTGCTGTATGAACGGTTTCTGACGGGCGCCGATTTCACAAGCAATATGACGATTTTGTGACAAATTTTGTCTCGATATGTAATAATTCGATCTATCATCATAACGCGCGCAAGGCTGATTGCAAGTATGGCGGGTGTATGATTTTTCGATGGACGAACGGATTACACTTTCAATATTTGCACGCTGATCCAAGGTTACACTCAGGTCCTTTATAATACCGTCGTTGATACCATAAATCCATCCGTGAACTTTCAGATTTTGACCTCGTCGCCAGGCGTGACCTACCACCGTCGTGCGGGCTATATTTCGAACCTGCTCTATTACATTAAACTCACATAGCGCTTTCCAGCGGGTATTGAAATCCAATTGATTGCTCATCCAGGCTTCGTGATGGCCGATCACATCCTGAATATGGCGCAGCCAGTTATCGACCAGTCCGTGAGCGCTGCCCTCTAGCGCAGCGCATACTCCTCCGCAGCCATAATGGCCAACAACAAGTATGTGTTCGACCTGTAGTACGTCGATAGCATACTGGATAACGGAAAGGCAATTCAGATCGCTATGGACAACCAGGTTGGCGACATTGCGATGCTCGAATATCTCGCCCGGCTTGAGACCGGTAACCTGAGTTGCAGGCACCCGGCTGTCCGAGCACCCTATCCAAAGATATTTGGGGGTTTGCATCAGGTTGGATTTTTCAAAAAAATCCGGGTCGGCGGCATAAGTTGCCGTAGCCCAGCGCCGGTTACTCTCAAGCAGGTGATTTAGGTTCGTCATGGCTGACCGGTATCCTTTTGAAAAAACCTTGTTGTGGTGTTGCGCCTTGCGTTCCCTGTAATTGACAGGAACGCGCCGGTGGTTATGAGGGTGAAAGGGGGTAACACTCCAGCGCCCGCCGTTCACCCAATTCATGCAAACTGTATTAATGGTCCGAATTAATCATGCCAGTTGGAATGCTTCTCACATATCTTGTTTACCGAAGCGCCCTTGTCCGACTCGGAGAATTTAGCCAAGCTGCCTTTAAAATCATCCGGTGTTTCATTCCACAGACACTCGCAAAAAGCTTCCGCTTTTGTCTGGCCGGCAACGGGGCTTTTATCGCTGCCGCCTTCCCATCTGTTCATGGCGTATGCTTTACAGGCGAGATACTGGGGGTCTCCGGGGGGTACGTCGTTATAGCCGCCGGCGGCCAGTGCGAAGTGTGCCGCCAACGATAGAGTCAAAGCTGAAACAAGTGCTGCAAGTATGCGATTCATAATATGTATCTCTCATTTTTAAGTAAGGTGCCATGATGGATTCATGGGGTAGTCATTCAATTGCCGCCGCGCTTCTGCTGCTCGACGGTGTGAATTATTGTATGGCTCGGCCTGTTGCTTTCATATGGTCCAAAAAGACCATTTTTTTGGTCCAAAAAGACCATATGAGAGTTCTTTCGTTGGTGGTTTAATAAGGCGCATGATTACCGCACATATTTTATTAATTGACGACCACGCCATGTTTCGTACCGGGCTAAGCCTGATACTGGGTTCGGGCTTGCCTGAGGCGCAGATAATAGAGGCTGGTTCACTGGATACGGCAATACACAACACATTAGATAATGTTGATGTGGTATTGCTGGATATTAATCTGCCCGGCCTGAACGGAATGGATGGCATTGCGTTGCTCAAACGTAAATGGCCGCGGGCGCCCATACTGATATTGTCGTCCCAGGATGATGCGGCGACCGTAAGCATGGCGCTGGTTCGCGGCGCGGCGGGTTTTATTTCGAAAGCTGCGACAGCAGAAAAGATTATCGAATCAACGCGTCTCGCCTTACGAGGCGGTTTTCCCGTGCCCTCGGCGGCAACAAGCAGGAGCTCACAGCGAAGTTTGACTCCGCGCCAATGCGAGGTGCTCGATTTGTTGAACCAGGGACTATCGAATAAACTCATCGCTCGCCAGCTTTCGCTTTCCGATAATACCGTGCGCAGGCATGTTCAGGATATCCTGGAGTTTTTTTCGGTGCAGAGCCGGGCGGAAGCGGTGTTCGAGGCGCGCCGGCGTGGATTGGTGGGCCGCAGTGAGCGCTGACTCGATCAGGCCTGTCGAAAAGCGTTACTGGCTGGAGCGGTTTCGCTTTGCAATTGGATATGCGGGCGGCGCGGTAATCCCTTTTGCCGTGCTGTTGATAGTCGGAAGCACGCTTGCCTGGGTTGCCTACGACGAATACCTGCTGACGGAAGAGACGGAATACAAGTTACTGGAAGCGCATGCGCGCAATGTCGATGTGCAGGTTGGTGATATATTGAGCAAAATCGAGCGCCTGTTGAACCGGATTGCCGATGAACGCCTGCAGCAGGGTTCACTGCAGCAGAATGCTTTCGCCGCTGTGTTCGACCGCTACCGGGACGATATTCCGGAGCTGGAGGCATTGTTGATGACCGATGCCTCCGGGATAATCAGGGCGTCCACCGATGCGGCGATTATCGGGCGGGACGTTTCCCGGGAACCCTATTATACCGTTCATTTCGATCATGGACGTCCGCCGAGGATGTTCATGTCGCGCCCCGACAAGCATCTGCTCTCTGTCACCTCAGTGGCCTTTACTTTGCCCATAGTAGGCACCAACCGTCAGTTTCTCGGTATCGTCGGCGTAACTGTCGGATTCAGATTTTTTCCCAGTGTGGTACAGGAAATCAACGCGGATGATTCGGCCAGCATGGCGGTCATCTTCAACCGCGATGGCGATTTATTGTTCCGTCGTGAAAATCAGCAGAAGTTTTTCGGCAGCAACATCGCTGCGACCAGCCGGGCGTT
This sequence comes from Candidatus Methylospira mobilis, assembly GCF_009498235.1. NCBI lineage: Bacteria > Pseudomonadati > Pseudomonadota > Gammaproteobacteria > Methylococcales > Methylococcaceae > Candidatus Methylospira > Candidatus Methylospira mobilis. Next base: position 1,931,323 of record NZ_CP044205.1, read on the forward strand.
TCGCGAACATTTTAACGCGGGCAGGCTGGTAACCCGCCATGTTTTTCCCTCCTCTCGCGACGGAATAACCCGGCTCTATCTGGTCAGGGATGTGGGGAACAGCGGGCTTAGTCTGATTCTTACCAGGCAGCTCAACAGCGTGCTTGCAAAATGGAAGCGCAATATATTGATTTATATTGTTATATTTGCGCTCACCAGCGTGGCGGTGGTTTCATTCGCCGTTGTCGCCACGCGCCGCAAGCGAAAAATCCTGGCTGACAAGGATGTGCTCGCAGCAGCAAAGCAGCGGGCCGAAGACGCCAGTCTCGCCAAATCCAGATTTCTGGCCGCCGCCAGTCATGACTTGCGGCAGCCGATCTACGCTCAGGGCTTATTCCTCGATGTGCTTTCGCGCACGGAGTTGACCGCCCAGCAGCGCGAACTGCTTACCAGCGCATGCGCGGCCGGCAATGCCTCCGCCGAACTGCTCAGCAAGCTGCTTGATTACTCGCGTCTTGATGCGGGTGTTATTGAGCCGCAGCTGCAGACCTTCCGTTTGCAGCCTATATTGAACAAACTGGAACGTGAGTGCGAATCCCAGGCCGACGCCAAAGGTCTGATTTACCGCTCGCGCGAGACTGAACTGACGGTATACTCGGACCCGATGCTGGTGGAGCTGATTTTGCGCAATCTGATATTTAACGCGATTCGTTACACGGATCGCGGCGGGTTGCTGGTGGCCTGCCGCAAGCGCGGCGTTCAGGCCGTGCTGGAGGTATGGGATACGGGTATTGGTATCGACCGGGCGCATCAGCAGGAAATATTCCGCGAATTTCATCAGTTGGGTAATCCTGAACGGGACAGGCAGAAAGGCCTGGGGCTGGGGCTTGCGATTGCCAATGGATTGGCTCGAACATTGGGGCATGAGTTGACTCTGGCCTCCACTCCCAGGCGGGGCAGTGTGTTCCGCCTTTTTTTGCCCATAGCTTCCGGGCCGTCCGTGGATGGGCTGCATCAAACCCGGAGCCAGGCGCAATTGCTCAATGTGCGCGTGCTGGTCATAGACGACGATGAAAGCGTGCGGGTAGGGATGCTCTGTCTGCTGCGGGATTGGGGGTGCGAATGCGAAGCGGCGGAATCCATCGAAGAAGCGCTGGCGCTGGCGCGTATAAATGTCCCGGACGTGGTCGTCAGCGATTACCGTCTACGCGAGCAGCGTACCGGGCTGGAGGCTATAGCCGCCTTGCGGGCATTGCTCGGCGCTCGCCTGCCTGCGTTGCTCATTACCGGGGATACCGCACCCGATCGGCTCCGCGAAGCGCAGGCAAGCGGTATACCGCTGCTGCACAAACCGGTATCTCCCAGCCAGTTATATCGAGGACTGGCGACGATATTGCCGCATTGATGGCAGCGGTCCAGCTTGACTTGGCGGGCGGACGGTCTCTGTCCGCTATCGCTGAGCTGGAAGCCAGGGTAGACGGACTGGAAACAGACAGGCGCCAGGCCGGTGATCACCCCGATTGGACGAGGCGGTTCTGCACTTGTAGAATGAACGCAAGAACTTATGTAGTATCCTTATGACGATGCTGATTGTGCAACAAAGCTGAACCGAGGGCGGTTAAATGAAAGTCAGGGTGTTGGGCGCCGGCGCCGGCGGAGGTTTTCCCCAGTGGAACTGTAATTGTTATCAGTGCAGTCGCTTGCGGCGGGGGGAGCTGCGCGCTTCCTATCGCACCCAGTCTTCAATCACCGTCAGTAGCGATGGATATAACTGGCTGTTGTTTAACGCCTCGCCGGATATTCGTTCCCAGCTCGAAGCGTTTACGGCGATACAGCCGCGTCACGGCGTTCGAGACAGCGGAATCAAGGCCATTGTGTTGATCGACAGCCAGATCGATCATACCACCGGTCTGTTGATGTTGCGCGAATCCACCGTGCCATTGGAAGTCTATTGCTCGGACATGGTGCGCCAGGATCTGACCAGCGGCTTTCCGTTGTTCAATATGCTGGAGCATTATTGCACGGTTAATCATCATAGCGTGCCGCTGGACGGCGGCGCGTTTGAAATTCCGGGCATAGCCGATCTGCGCTTGTACTCTCATGCGTTGAAAAGCAAAGCGCCGCCTTATTCGCCGCATAGGCACGACGCTCATCCCGGCGACAACATCGGCGTCACCATCGAGCAGATTTCCAGCGGGCGCAGGTTGTATTATGCGCCCGGTCTGGGTGAAATCGAGCCTCATGTTTTTCAGACGATGAACGATGCCGATTGCTTGCTGATCGATGGGACTTTCTGGCAACATGACGAAATGTCGAAAGCCGGAATTTGCGAAAAGCTGGCGCTGGAAATGGGGCATCTGCCGCAGTCCGGCCATGGCGGCATGATCGAAACGCTGAAGGCTTTCGAAAATAACCGAAAAATATTGATTCATATCAATAACACCAATCCGATTCTGAATGAAGATTCTTCTGAAAGGAAGCAGCTCAATGCGGAGCGCATTGAAGTGGCGTACGATGGAATGGAAATAGAGTTGTGACGGGAACCCTCTCCCAACAGGATAGGGCGGTAAAAAAAATCTGAAAAGCGAGCACAGCCATGACGACAGATAGCGCTCCGTGGAGCCGGGAAGAATTCGAAGCGCAGCTGCGCGCCAAGGAAAAGTATTACCATATTTATCATCCGTATCATGAATTGATGCGCGAGGGGAAGCTGGACAGGCTGCAGATCCAGGGCTGGGTTGCCAATCGCTTTTATTACCAGATCAAGATACCGATAAAGGATGCCGCGATATTGTCCAACTGTCCGGATCGCGATACGCGCCGTCTGTGGTTGCAGCGCATACTGGATCATGACGGCTACGGCGATGATCCGGGCGGAATCGAGGCCTGGCTGCAGCTCGGCATTGCCTGCGGTCTGGAGCGCGATGCGCTGCTTTCCCTGCAGCACGTTTTGCCGGGCGTGCGTTTTGCCGTCGATGCTTATGTCAACTTTGCGCGTAACGCATCATGGCAGGAGGCGGCCTGTTCATCATTGACGGAAATGTTCGCGCCGACGATACACAAGGAGCGCCTGGCCGGCTGGCCGGAAAAATATCCGTGGATAGCCGAAGACGGGCTGAAATACTTCAGGAAACGCGTCAGCCAGGCCAGCCGTGACGTTGAACATGGCTTGGCGATTACGCTGGAACATTTCAAAACGCGCGAGCAGCAGCAGCACGCCCTCAACATCCTGCAATTCAAGCTGGATATATTGTGGAGCATGCTGGATGCGATGTGGATGGCTTATATCGAAAACAAGCCGCCCTATTTTAGTGTAGATTAGTGAACAATATTCGATGAGCATTAATCCTGAAGCCGTTATCGCCTTTTCACCTCTGCATCGTCTGCAGTGGGAGGACGCGCAGCAAAAACACGTGATTCTTTATCCTGAGGGTATGGTTGAATTGAACGCGACGGCGGCAGAAATTCTGCAGCTTTGCAACGGGCAACATACCTTACGCAACATGGTTACGATACTGGAACAGAAATTTGAAACCAGCGGTCTCGAGAATGATATCCGGGAGATGCTGGAGGCCGCATTGAAAAATGGTTGGATCAAGCAAAACTGAGATTACTCCTCCGCGCTGGCTTCTGGCCGAACTCACTTACAGTTGTCCGCTGCAATGTCCCTATTGCGCGAACCCGGTTGATTTTGCGCGACATCAAAACGAACTGGATACTGCGGACTGGAAACGCGTTTTTTCCGAAGCCAGGGCCATGGGCGCCGTGCAGCTGGGTTTGTCCGGCGGAGAGCCCTTGGCGCGGCGCGATCTGGAAGAGCTGGTTGCTTATGCCCGTCAACTGGGTTATTACACCAATCTGATTACCTCCGGCTACGGTTTGACCGAAGCGCGCATCAGCGCCTTGAAAACGGCAGGCCTGGACCATATACAGGTCAGTATCCAGTCCCCTGAAAAGGACCTGAATAATTATCTGGCCGGCACCGACTCTTACGATCAAAAAAAAGAAGTGGCGCGTCTGGTAAAAAAGCACGGTTATCCGATGGTGTTGTGCGTGGTGATCCATCGCCGGAACATTCATCAGATGCGCGCCATTATCGAAATGGCGATAGAGCTGGAAGCCGATTATCTGGAGCTTGCCAATACCCAGTATTACGGGTGGGCGCTGGTCAATCGGGACTTATTGTTGCCGACCCAGGCGCAGTTCGTCGAGGCGGAAGCCGTTGCCCAGGGCTACAAGGAAAAGCTGCAGGGCAAAATGAAAATTTATTATGTGGTGCCGGATTATTATGAGGATAGGCCCAAGGCGTGCATGAACGGATGGGGGACAACGTTTCTGACCATCGCTCCTGACGGGATGGCGTTGCCGTGCCATTCCGCGCGCGAGCTGCCCGGGTTGAACTGTCCCAGTGTGCGCGATTACAGCGTCCGCGATATTTGGGTGGAATCCGATGCATTCAACCGTTTTCGCGGTTACGAATGGATGCAGGAACCTTGCCGCTCCTGCCCGGAGAAAGCGAAAGACTTCGGAGGGTGCCGTTGTCAGGCGTACCTGATGACCGGCGACATGACGCGAACCGATCCGGCATGCAGCTTGTCGCCTGATAGAGGTAAGTTGCTGCAAGCGATTGAATCCGCTGCTTCTGCAGACGCCAAACAGGCTGCGTTGACGTTTAGAAACCCAGTAAACTCAAAAAAATTATATATATAAAGGTAAGATATGCCCATTTACGAGTACCGATGCACAGCCTGTGGCCACGAATTGGAAGTGATACAAAAAGTAAGCGACAGCCCGTTGGAGGTTTGTCCGGCCTGCGGCGCCAAGACAATGACCAAACTGGTTTCGGCGGCCGGTTTTAGATTGAAAGGCGGAGGCTGGTACGAAACCGATTTCAAGAGCGGTTCTGATAAAAAGAGGAATCTTGCCGGAGAAGCTAAAACCGATGCTCCTGCAAAAACCGAAAGCAAACCGAGCAGCGGAACACCGGCGGTTTGATGCCGTCACAACACGCCATACTTGCATACTGCGCTGTCAGAACGTAACATCCAAGGTTTTTCATTATTCTGACAGCGGTAGAAAAGCTTATGCGCAGCCACATGTGTGGAGAAATCAACGAACAGCACCTGGATCAACAGATAGAACTTTGCGGGTGGTGTCATCGCCGCCGCGATCATGGTGGTGTGATCTTTGTCGATCTGAGAGATCGCGACGGCCTGGTGCAGGTCGTGTTCGACCCCGATCAGGCTGAGGCATTCAGGCTGGCGGAAACGGTGCGTTCCGAGTTTGTGCTGCGCGTGGTCGGCAAGGTGCGCATGCGTCCTGCAGGCACTGAAAATGCGGGCTTGCCCACCGGCGCGATCGAGGTTTTTGCGACGGAAATCGAGATACTGAATAAGGCGGAAACGCCGCCGTTCCCGGTGGAGAACGACAGCGAGGTCAACGAAGAAACCCGTTTGCGCTACCGCTACATCGATTTGCGGCGGCCGGTCATGCAGCAACGCATGCGTTTGCGCCGCGACGTGACGCGCTTTCTGCGCAATTTTCTCGATGATAGCGGATTTTACGAAATCGAAACGCCGTTTCTGACCAAGGCGACGCCGGAAGGCGCGCGCGATTATCTGGTGCCGAGCCGCACGCACGAAAACTCTTTTTTTGCATTGCCGCAATCGCCGCAGCTTTACAAGCAACTGCTGATGATTTCGGGGATGGACCGCTATTATCAGGTGGTGCGATGTTTCCGCGACGAGGATTTGCGCGCCGATCGGCAACCCGAATTTACCCAGCTGGATATCGAAACATCGTTTCAGGATGAAAATCAGATCATGGGTCTGATGGAGCGCATGATACGCGAGCTGTTCGCCAATATCCTGCACGTCAAGCTGCCCGATCCGTTTCCACGCATGAACTACGCGGAAGCAATGCGGCGATTCGCTTCCGACAAGCCGGATTTGCGCATACCTTTGGAGCTGGTCGATATCGCCGATTTGCTGGCCGATGTCGAATTCAAGGTATTTGCCGGTCCGGCCAACGACCCTGATGGACGCATTGCCGCGCTTCGAGTTCCGGGCGGATGCGAGCTGTCGCGCAAGGAAATCGACGAACTGACGAATTTCGTTGCAATTTATGGCGCCAAGGGTTTAGCTTATATCAAAGTCAACGATCTGGATGCCGGGTTAACGGGTTTGCAGTCGCCGATACTCAAGTTTATTCCCGAACCGGCCATAACCGCGATACTGGCGCGTACCGGCGCCCACACCGGCGACCTCCTATTCTTCGGCGCCGATAAGTCAAGCGTGGTCAATGAGTCCCTGGGCGCGTTGCGCATCAAGCTCGGGCATGACAGAGGCCTGGTTCATGAGGGCTGGCAGCCGCTGTGGGTCACGGATTTTCCGATGTTCGAACGCGACGAAAAAAATAACCGCTGGAGCGCGCTGCATCATCCGTTTACCGCGCCGAATTGCAGCCAGGAAGAGCTGGTCGCTGCGCCCGGCAAGGCGCTGTCGCGCGCCTACGATATGGTGCTTAACGGCACGGAAATCGGCGGCGGTTCGATCCGCATTCACCGTACCGACATGCAAAGCGCGGTGTTCGAGTTGCTGGGTATTTCCGGCGAAGAAGCGCAACAGAAGTTCGGCTTCCTGTTGAATGCGTTAAAATACGGTTGTCCGCCGCACGGCGGGCTGGCGTTCGGTCTGGACCGGCTGGTAATGCTGATGGCCGGCGCAGCGTCAATTCGCGATGTGATGGCCTTTCCGAAAACGCAATCGGCGGCATGCCCGCTGGTGGATGCGCCGGCGCCGGTCACCGATGCGCAACTGCGCGAACTGGGCATACGCCTGCGTAAACCCCCGGTCGCCGAAACCGCTTCCTGACCTGAGTGAGTGCCATGACGCCACAAGTACTGCCTTTTGAAGATTTTGCGCTGCTGGACGATGCCGAGTGCGAAGCGATTATCCGTCAATCGCGCGAGCGGCTGGGAGCGCGTTGCGTGGTGCTGGGGCATCATTACCAGCGCGACGAAGTTTTCAAGCATGCCGATTTTACCGGGGATTCGCTGAAGCTATCGCGAATGGCCGCCGACTCGACCGCGCAGTACATCGTTTTCTGCGGCGTGCATTTCATGGCCGAAGTGGCGGACATCCTGTCGCGCCCGGAACAGATTGCGATACTTCCCGATCTCGCCGCCGGCTGCTCCATGGCGGACATGGCCAATCTTGCCGACGTGGACAGATGCTGGCGGGAATTGTCGCAGGTGCTCGGCGATGCCGACGCCAGGGTAACCCCGGTTACCTATATCAATTCCGCGGCGGATCTGAAAGCCTTCTGCGGCAGGCATGAGGGCACAGTCTGTACTTCGAGCAACGCGCAAAAAATTCTGGCATGGAGTTTTGCGCGCCGCGAAAAGGTTTTGTTTTTCCCTGATCAGCATCTGGGTAGAAATACCGGATATCGCATGGACATCCCGCTGGAGGACATGCCGGTATGGGATTACGGCCGGCCCAACGGCGGCTTGAGCGACGATGAAATTCGCCGCGCCAAAATCATTCTGTGGAAAGGCTATTGTTCCGTGCATCAGATGTTTCAGCCGCAACACATCGATCGATTCAAGGCCGAGCACCCTGAAACTCTGGTCATTGCGCATCCCGAGGCCAGTTTTGAAGTATGTCAAAAGGCTGATTACATCGGCTCCACCGAGTATATCCTCAATACGGTTCGCGCCGCGCCTCCGAACACGCGCTGGCTGGTTGCTACCGAGTTGAATCTGGTAAACCGGTTGCGCGAGGAAGTCCGGGCGCAGGGAAAAGACGTTCATTTCATGTCGCCGACGGTATGCATGTGTTCGACCATGTTCCGTACCGACCCGCAGCATTTGGCGTGGATACTGGCCAATCTCGCGCAAGGCGCGGTGGTCAACCGTATTCATGTGTCCGACAGCGATGCCGATGCCGCCAGATATGCGTTGAACAATATGCTGTCGCTGAATTGATCCGGACAAGAAAGCGTTAGCCAGACCCATGCTGATACAGATGGTTTCCGTCGGAAATCGTATGCCCGCCTGGGTAAGCGCCGGTTTTGAAGAATACGCGCGCAGATTGCCTAATGAGTGCGGTCTGAAATTACGCGAGATTGTTCCGGGACAGCGAACCCGTAACGCCGATGTCGCGCGTATTGTAGAGGATGAAGGTACGCGTATGCTGCAGGCAATACCGTTCGATCATCATGTGGTCGCGCTGGACTTGGGCGGAAAGGAATGGGATACCGCGCAGTTTTCCGGCGTGCTGTCGCGCTGGCTGCAGGATGGCCGGGACGTGTCCCTGCTGATCGGAGGCCCCGAAGGTCTTTCCTCTTCGTGCCGGCAAAGAGCAAAGGAATCGTGGCGTCTTTCGGCGCTGACTTTTCCTCATCCGATGGTCAGGGTCATCGTGGCCGAACAACTTTATCGGGCCTGGAGCCTGTTGCATAATCACCCCTATCACCGGCCATGAGCTTCCCACCCGTTCTAATCCTGGCGTCTACTTCGCCGCGCCGTAAAGCCTTGCTGGAGCAAATCGGCGTGCGTCATGTGGTATGCCCGGTTGCGATAGATGAAACCCCCTGTCCGAACGAAATCGCGAGCGTCTACGTGCAGCGCATGGCGGCCGATAAAGCCAAGGCGGCCCATATGCCGGAGCTGATGCACGTACCGGTATTGGCGGCGGATACTGCCGTGATTCTGAATGGTAATATCCTTGGCAAACCCCGCGATTACGATGAAGCCTGTACGATGCTGCAGGCGTTGTCCGGCTGCAAGCACCTGGTAATGACTGCTATAATGCTGCGTGCGCAAGATTGGCAGCGGCAGGCATTATCTTGTACGGAAATTACCTTCAACAGGCTGACTTCAAAAGAAATAGAGGCTTATTGCCGAACCGATGAGCCCTACGACAAGGCCGGCGGATACGGCATTCAGGGGATGGCTGCGGCGTTTGTGAGCTCTATTTCAGGCAGCTATAGCGGCGTTGTCGGCCTGCCGTTATTCGAAACGGCGCAATTGTTGACCCGGGCCGGCGTGCGCTGGGGCCTCGCTACATGAGCGACGAAATCCTGATTAACATCACGCCGCCGGAAACCAGGGTAGCCTTTGTTGAAAACGGAGTTTTACAGGAAGTTTTGATAGAGCGCAGCAGAAAGCGCGGTCTGGTCGGCAATATCTATAAGGGGCGCGTATGCCGGGTATTGCCCGGCATGCAGGCGGTTTTTGTTGAAATAGGGTTGGAGCGCACCGCGTTTCTGCATGTTTCCGATTTGAATCCTGCAGATCGAGTGAAAGCCGTCGGCGATGAAATCGAACGCGTGTTTCATGAGTCGCAGGAAATCGTCGTACAGGTGCTGAAAGATCCGATAGGAAGCAAAGGGGCCAGACTGACTACCGATATAGCAATCCCTTCGGTGTACCAGGTGTATATGCCGTTTGCAAAAGTTAACGGCATTTCTCAGCGGATCGAGTGCGAAAAGGAGCGCGCAAGGTTAAGAGCCTGTATCGAGGCGTTTCAGAAAGATCACGCCACTGGCGGATTTATAGCCAGAACAGCCGCAGAGGGAGTGGACGAAGCGGTTTTGCGCGGAGACATGCTGTTTTTGCAGAAAATTTGGCACTCCATTGCGCAGCATATCAAAACAGCGCGGGTAAAAACCTTGCTGCATGAGGATTTACCGTTGGCCATGCGCGTATTACGCGACCTGAAACGATCACGGGTTGAAAAAATCAGGGTGGATTCCCGCGAGACTTATATGCACATGCGCAAGTTTGCGCGCGAGTTTGTGCCTGAAACCAGCGAACTGATCGAGCACTATGCCGGAGAGCGGCCCTTGTTCGATTTGTACAAGGTGGAGGAGGAGATTCAGCTCGCGATCGAGCGCAAGGTATCGCTGAAGTCGGGCGGTTACCTGATTATCGACCAGACCGAGGCCATGACCACGATCGACGTCAATACCGGCGCGTTTGTCGGCGGCAGAAATCTCGAAGAAACCATATTTAAAACCAACCTGGAGGCTGCCCAGGCCATAGCGCATCAACTCCGCCTCAGAAATCTCGGCGGCATTATCATTATCGATTTTATCGATATGCTGGATTCCGGACACAAAGAGCTGGTGTTGAATGCGCTCGGTAAATCTCTGGAAAAAGATCATGCCAAAAATACCATCAGCGGGGTATCAATGCTGGGACTGGTTGAAATGACCCGTAAACGCACGCGCGAAAGCCTCGAACACGTATTGTGCGAGCCCTGTCCCAGTTGCGCCGGCCGTGGCGTATTAAAAACCGCAGAAACCGTATGCCTCGAAATTTTCAGGGAAATTATTCGCGAGGTCAGGCTTTACAATGTTCAGAATCTTCTGGTGCTGGCATCCAATGAAGTGGTTGAGCGCCTGCTCAGCGAAGAAGCCGACACCCTTTCCGCGTTGCAGGCTTTTCTCGGCGTACACGTGAAGTTCCGCGCCGAGAGTCAATATAACCAGGAGCAATATGATGTGGTATTGCTTTGATGCGTGAGTTGAAGTTTTCCGCAGCATGGCGATTTTTGGCCTATCTGCTTGTTGCCGTGCTGGTGTCCGGCGCCATGCTGTTGACAGCGGCAAGACTTTGGTTGTTGCCGCATATCCAAACCTACAAGCCTGAAATAGAAGCCCGACTGTCCTCAATGATACAGGAGACCTTGCAGGTTGGGGATGTATCGGCCGCCTTACACGGACTTGATCTGCGTCTGATGCTGCGGGATTGTAGCTGGATGCGCGAGGACGGCCTGCCTTCGGCTTACGATGCGCGCAGGGTAGCGGTGACGGTTGATGTGATTGCTTCCCTGTTTGCGCTGCGCCCCATCATCGGAGAGGTAGAAATCGAGGGTGTCCGGCTCATCGTACATACCCTCGCCGACGGCAGTATAGGCGTGCTGGGTATTTCGGCGAAATCGGAATCGCCTGCCTGGCTATCCACGATAAAAAATTTACGCCTGCGCGATGTAACGCTGGGTTGGCAGAACGATCAGGCGGAAATACCTCAGTATCAGGCATTTGGCAAGGCCGATATCGAGTTCCATAAGTTGGGCGATCTGCAGCATCGACTCGCGCTGAAGTTGGACCCCGACGAGAGCATAGGCGATTCGCTCTATTTTACTACCCAGGTGCGGGGCGAATTGTTTACTCCTGCAAGCTGGCAAGGCCGTTTTTATCTGGAAGGTGTCGGAATAAAGCCGGATTTGTGGCGTAATGCGCATGTGCCGTTCAATTTGCAGGCGGGCGTGGCCGATCTCCGTTTATGGGGCGATTTTAATCGGAATAAGCTGCAATATCTGGCCGGACAGCTCGCCTTGCAGCATCCTGAGCTGAGTTACGCGGACGATAAGCTGCGATTAGGGCGGCTTGGCGCCATTTTTAATTGGCATCAGCTTCGGGACTCGTCGGAGCTTATTGTTAAAAGACTGGCATTTGCGCCGCCTGATAAACCCGATAGCAATAATCGCTTGAGTATGCGTATGGCTATCGATGCGCAGGGAAATATTTCGCAGCTGGGCGCCGTGGCCGAGAATCTGCAGCTGGATGAAGTCAATGCCTTGACAAAAGCGGTTTCCTCAATGGATCAGCACAGCAGGTCGGTTTTGACTGCGCTATCTCCGGTCGGGCGCATTCATGATGTCAGGATGTTTTACGATGTTTCCAGTACCGCCTGGGCGGTTTGTGGAAGTTTTAGCGATATTGGTTTTAACTCATCAGGCAAGATTCCCGGTATCAGCGACCTGAGCGGACGGCTATGCGGAGACAACGAGCGCGGGACTTTGAATCTCGCCATAGAGGACGGGCGGGTTTTTGGTGATGAACTCTGGTCTAAGCCGCTGGCTGTCAAGGAGTTCAGTGCGCAAGTCGATTGGCTGAAAAACCAGCGGGAATTGATACTAAGCGGGCGCGATCTGGCATTCCGGCACAGGGAAAGCAAAGTACGGTTCGGTTTCGATTATATTGCTCCGTCTGATGCGGCGCAGCTTCCCGTTCTCAACCTGCTGGGGCAGGGTGATGGTTTTCGCGCGGAACACATAGCGGAGCTTCTTCCGCTGTTCGCCATGGATAAAAATGCCGCGCAATGGCTGAACGGCGCGTTCGTATCGGGCCAGCTTAGCGATCTCAGGTTTCTATTTCGCGGGGCGGTTGAACAGTTTCCTTTCGACGGCGCCGAAGGCATCTTTGAGACTTCACTCAAGGCTTCCGGTCTGCAACTGCATTACGATCCGCACTGGCCTGATCTGCACAATGTTCAGGGCTGGCTGCTGCTCAAAAATGCCGGGTATTTTGCCGAAATAGAACAAGGTACGGTAGAAGGTTTTCCGCTGACGCCTGTGCGGGTTGCCGCGCCTGAATACCTGCATCATCCCTGGGTTTATGTAGAGGGCGGTTTCGGCGGAAATCTGTCCGCCATACTGGCCGCATTGGAGCGTACGCCGGAAAAGCAGCTGGTCGATCGCCTGAACTGGTTCGGCCATCCTGCCGGACGCGCGGATTTCGACCTGAAATTACGTTTACCGTTGGATGTCGGCATAGGCGATGGCGAAGTGAATGGCCGGCTTAGCTTGAACGACGCGCATATGGATATTGATCTGAATGGCGCGTCCAGAGGCCGGTTGAGCCGGTTGACCGGTGAAATCCACTTTTCAGGAAACGATATTACGGCGCAGGCCGTCAAGGGACAATTATTCGGCGGCCCGTTAAGCATCGGTCTGGAGCATGAAGCCGGGCGAGTAATGTTGACGGCGCAAGGACGCTTGCAGGCTGCAGAATTGGGCAAATATTTCCCGCATGCGCTGTGGTCGCATGTCAGCGGCGAGACGCCATATACACTGGACTTATCCTTTCCTGCCGCCATTGACGCTCCCGGCGCAGCCGACGATATCCGGGTAAAGGTGCTTAGCGATCTGGTGGGCATAGAGTCGCGCCTGCCCATGCCTTTCGCTAAAAGCAGGCTGGGTGCACAGGCGTTGGCTATTGAGTGGGACAAGCTGGCGGATACACGCAGTTTGATGAATGTATTCTGGGGACAAGACAAGAAAGCAAGGTTTTATTTTGCCGATGAGCTGCAAGGGTTTGATATTTCACTAGGCGCTGCGCCGCTGCCGGCAATATCCGAACATCCGCTGCGGAGATTCCGTGCCGACTTCACTGAGTTTAATATGACGCCATGGAGCGAATTCCTGCATGGTGGCAATATTGCCGGTGGCGGCGGCTTGATGGACAATTTACCGGATAATATTCATATCAGACTGCAGAAGCTGGAATGGCAAGGGAAGGCGTACGGTCCGCTGCTGATTGATGCCGATCGCAAGGGAAATTATTGGTCGGGAGCGCTGGATACGCTGTATGGCGCAGGCCGCTTCGATTATACGCACGACAGTTTGGGCGCCGGAGCATTAAATCTTGATCTGGACAGGATAACTCTCCCGTCCGGGGCGGGGATTTCGAATGACCCCATGGACCCTAGCCTGCTGCCGTCTATCAAAGCGCACAGCCGTTCGGTCGACTGGCAGGGACACGATCTGGGCGTATTGACATTGGAGGCCGAGCACTGGATGCACGGCTTGAACGTCAGCCGCTTCAAACTGCTTTCCCCTTATTCCGTCATCCAGATGCGCGGCAGTTGGATGAAGCAAGGTTCAGGCAGCGAAACCCGTTTTTCCGGCACGCTAAACGCTGACAACCTGGGGAGCGTGATAGAAAATCTCGGTTTTACCAAGGAGGTTCGCGATACGCCGACGAAAAGCACGTTTTCGCTGGCCTGGACGGGGGGACCGCATCAGTTTACTCCGGCAACGCTGGTCGGCGATATGAGCTTTTCATTGGGACGGGGCAGTCTGCTGAATATCGATCCGGGTTTGGGCCGCGCAGCTATATTGTTGAATCTGGATACGTTGAGACGTTTACTACTGTTCGACTTTAAGGATTTGTTCGGACAAGGGCTTACCTACGACAGCATACGCGGTAAATATCGCTTCGAACACGGTCAGGCGGTAACGCAGAAACTGTTGATCGATGCTGTGGTGGCGGAAATCGCGATCAGCGGCAGGGTAGGGCTGGTAGCGCGCGATTTCGATCAGCGAGTGGATGTCATGCCGCATGCATTGGCCGCCCTGCCTTTTGCCGGCGCTTTGGTGCCCGGCGTGGTGGTGGGAACGGCTGTGAATATGGCGGAATTTCTGGCAGGAAAGGATGAGGCGAGTTTGACCAGCAATCATTATGTAATCAAGGGGAGCTGGGATAACCCCAAGGTTTACCGGGCGGAGGGCAGTTTGCCGATCGATATGCTGGGTAGAGCATGGAGCGATTTGAAAGAAGTTTCTGGTTTTGGAAAACAGGAAGAAAAATAAAGATGAAAAAATTTAGCTGCGCCTCGATACAAATGATTTCTTCGGATGATGTGAATGCAAATTTGAGAGAAGCGGGAGAACTGATAGAAAAAGCCGCGCATGGCGGTGCTTCGCTGGTGGTTTTGCCGGAGAATTTTGCGTTGATGGGCGAAACGGAAAGCGCAAAGCTGGCAATAGCCGAGCCGGAGGGACAGGGGCCGATTCAGGCGTTTCTGGCGAAAACGGCAAAAGATACCGGTGTATGGATAGTCGGAGGCACCGTACCCTTACAAGCGGAACACGGCAAGGTCTATGCTTCTTCTCTGGTGATCGACAATCAGGGCAAGCAGGTGGCGCGCTACGATAAAATTCATCTTTTCGACGTGGATGTTCCTGGCACCAACGAGCAGTATCGGGAGTCCAATACTATAGCGGCAGGCGACAATCCCCTGGTTGTTTCGACGCCTTTCGGAATGCTCGGCGTTGTAATTTGCTATGATTTGCGCTTTCCCGAGCTGTTTCGTTCCATGTCGCGCAATGGCCTGGATCTGTTGGCGATACCGTCCGCTTTTACCGCGAAGACCGGGCATGCGCATTGGGATGTATTGATACGGGCGCGCTCCATTGAAAACCTGTGCTATACGATAGCCTCCAACCAAGGCGGGCGGCATGGCAATGGCCGCGAAACTTACGGACATAGCATGGTCGTAGATCCGTGGGGCAATGTCTTGAACAGCCTGGGGCAAGGCGCCGGCGTCGTACTGGGCGAAATTGATACCGATCAGACCCGGCGTACGCGTGATGCATTCCCGGTATTGCAGCACAGACGATTAGTGAACTGCTGATAGCGAATCAACCATTAAAAATTTATGACTGCCAATATTCTTGAAAAAGCGAGCCGGCTTCTGCTGGCGCCAGCGGAAATCAGCCTGATCAACCTGGAGGGTTGCATGGGCAGTCTGATGGGGACTGCCATTGATGCCGGCGATATTTACCTGCAAACCAGTTATCAAGAGTCCTGGGTACTCGAAGACGGTATCGTAAAGGATGCCAGTTTCAATATCGAGCAAGGCGTAGGTATACGCGCCATCTCAGGCGAGAAAACAGGTTTCTCCTATAGCGATGAAATCACTCATCAGGCCTTGCTGGAGGCGGCGCGTAATGCGCGCGCGATTGCCGCGGGTAATCAGGACGGCCGTTTTGCCTGTAAGACCAGCCATGTGGAGGCAGCGCGCTATAATGATCTCGATCCGCTCGGTTCGTTAACCGAGCTGGAAAAAATAGATTTGTTGCGCCGTCTCGATCGCGAAACGCGCGCATTGGATCATCGCGTGGAACAGGTGATCGTCAGTTTGTCGGGGTCGTATGATGTGATACTCATCATCAACGATCTAGGGTTGTTGCAAGCGGATATCCGGCCTTTGGTGCGTTTGAACGTCAGTGTTATCGTCAACGACAACGGCAAACGCGAGCATGCCAGCTACGGCGGCGGCGCCAGAACCGATTACGGTTATTTTCTTGAGGCCGATCGTGCCTCGGCCTATGCCGTGGAGTCCGTCCGACAAGCGCTTGTCAACCTGGAGGCTGTCGATGCGCCGGCCGGGACTATGACTGTGGTGCTGGGACCAGGCTGGCCTGGAATTCTGCTGCACGAAGCCATCGGTCACGGACTGGAAGGCGATTTCAACCGTAAAGGCTCCTCCGCGTTTACCGGCCGCATCGGTCAGCGCGTCGCTTCGCCGCTATGTACGATAGTCGACGACGGCACCTTGATCGGACGCAGAGGGTCGCTGAATTTCGACGATGAAGGCACTCAGGCCCAGCGTACCGTCCTGATAGAAGACGGCATACTGCAGGGTTATATGCAGGACCGGCTGAATGCCAGATTGATGGGCGTACCCGTGACCGGAAACGGCCGCCGCGAATCGTATGCGCACCTGCCGATGCCGCGCATGACCAATACCTATATGCTGGCCGGCGCTCACGATCCTGCCGAAATACTGGCTTCGGTCGACAAGGGGCTGTATGCGCGCAGCTTCGGCGGCGGGCAGGTGGACATCACTTCCGGCAAGTTCGTTTTCTCCGCAAGTGAAGCGTATTTGATAGAAAACGGAAAATTGACGCGTCCGGTGAAAGGCGCTACCTTAATCGGTAACGGGCCGGATGTGCTGACGCGCGTCAGCATGGTCGGTAACGACCTGGAAATGGATCCCGGCGTGGGAAGCTGCGGTAAGGGTGGGCAAAGCGTACCCGTCGGCGTCGGGCAGCCGACGCTGAGAGTGGATGGGTTGACGGTTGGCGGAACACAGGTTGAATAGAGGGTATTGTCCCGCTATTCAGATTGCGCGATAATTTCCCGTTTTTTAGCGGCTATCTGCTTGTTTAAAGGTGTTTCATGCTGACCACTTTATTGAAGGCCAAATTACACAGGGCGCGGGTTACGCACTCGGTGCTGGAGTACGAGGGGTCCTGCGCCATTGATGGGGCATTGCTGGATCTGTCGGGTATCAGGGAATATGAGCAGATTCATATCTACAATGTGAACAACGGCGCGCGCTTTATCACCTATGCCATACGCGCGGAAAAAGGTTCCGGAATTATTTCCGTAAACGGAGCCGCGGCTCGCCATGCCGCACCCAACGACATAGTCATCATCTGCGCTTACGCCGCGTTTGACCGGAACGAACTGGATGCTTTCAAACCGGCGCTGATTTACGTCAACCAACAGAACCGGGTGATTAGAGTCGGCGACTCCATTCCGGAGCAGCAGCCTTGATAGCGGTTTAGCGGTTTTCGATTCGCGGATTGGCGGGCGGTACTGAAAAAACGGACTCTGAAGCGACCAGTGATACACATCAACCGTACCGCTAACTGTAAAAAAGGCTTTACCGGTTTTGTGAAGACGCTTGCCATTGGATGTGGGGCGGGGGCTGTTGTCGCTGGTTGTTCGCTCGTCGGAAAAACGGTAAGCCTGCCCGTAGACGCCACTCAGGCGGTTCTTTCCGGTTTTTCCGCAACCAAGCCGTTTGATCAGGTGGATCTGCAGGACAGTTTATTGCGGTTTGCCGACGATTTCATGAATACCGTAACGTTGACGGCGGAGAAGCTGCAACAGAATGGCAAGCCCGTCAGCCGTGATGAACAGATACTCGTCAAGTACATATTCTCTTCCAACATGCTTGCCCTTGCAACCGGAGCGAATTCCATCGCCAACCTGGTGAATATCGTCGTGTTTGTGGCAATCTCCCGTTCCAGGGTAGAAGATTACTGGCTGCCAAAAGTCTATGGCGATTCGGCTATGTCCATGCTTGAGGTTCTCCGCGAGCGCGAACAGCAAATCTGGACTCTGGCAGACCAGGTTCTGCAGTCCGCGCAACAGGCCGAACTCAGGGAGGCGCTCGATCTATGGCGTAAGGGACACCCTTCCGCATCGGACGGAGTGGGCGGGTTCGCCAGTCTCTCTCTGGTTAACGAGGTCATCAATTCCAGCACCAGATCGAAAGCATCCTCTTCTTCGGGCTCCAACGTTTTCGCCCTGCTGAATATGGATCCTCTTGCCAGTCTTGACCCTGCTACGCGCGAATTGACCGAAACCAGACTGTTTGCCGAGCGCGCCTTGTTCATCGGTCAGCGCATGCCGTTATTGATAGAATGGCAAATGGAATTGCTCGCCTCGCGCACGCTCAAGAACCCCGAAGTCGGGCAGCTGTTGTCGGGTACTACCCTGATCGCCGAAGCGGGAGACAGGTTGAGCCGGACTGTTGAACAGCTGCCCTCGTTTATCAGCGCCGAGCGGGAAAAGCTGGTCGCGGTGCTGCATTCGGAAAAACGCGGGCTTGGCGAGCTGTCCAGGCAAGTCGGTCAGGCCATGGGAGAGGGGGCAAAGATGGCCGACTCTACCGATAAAGCGCTGCAAAGCTATAACGCCATTATTACGCAGATGGAAAAATGGCCTGACGATCCCTCATCCGAGCCTTTCCGAATCAATGATTACGCTACGGCAGCGGTAGAAATCAGCCAGATGTCACAGCGACTTAACGAACTGTTGCTTACGCTCCAAACCAGCCTTGATCCAGCCAATCTTGAAAGAGTTTCAACCATTGCGGATAGCCTGACCAAGCAGGCCCAGCAACGAAGCGAACAGGTTGTGGACTATGCGTTTCGTAAAGCCATCCTGTTTGTCGCGATCGGTTCTATAATTTTTTGTCTATCGTTGTTGGCTAGCGCACTGCTATATAAGTACCTTTCAGCGAAGCAGATGGGCCGCGTCCGTGTTTGATCGCAGATACAGAAAAGATAGGGTCCACGAAAAACACGAAAGGCACGAAAAATGGCAGAGAAGATGTAGTGTAGAGAAGATGTAGGCGCTAAGCTAGGCGGGAAGCGACAAGAATGCGCCCGGAGTTTGCCAACCATAATGTTTGCTATTGAAAGCAGCGGTTGAAAGGATTTTCCGTTCATCCTGAGCCTGTCGAAGGATGAATGGAAAATTTTATCATGTTGATAGTTGGTCCGTTCATTGTTCGACATGGCTCTCCTGAGCGTAGTCGAAGGGCTCTCCAGCCGCATTCGCGGCGCTATGCCCACGAACGGACTAACCTGGAGCGTTTAGGAAAAAAGGCCAAGGGGCGTCTGAACGGTTACAAGGATAGGGCCATGAAATTTTTTCGTGCTTTTCGTGTTTTTCGTGGACAATGAGTAATAATCAGATAAATCAATCAGGGTTCAGGAGTAGCGATAATGCAGATATTCCGGCGTCACCCGCGCGCTATCCTCTCATTTCTCGTGTCACTGCTCATGCTGCGGACGCCAATGCTACCGGCCACGCCGAGCGATGATCCCGATATCCTGGCGCGGCGCGGGGTGCAGACCGTCGAAGCAGTGCCGCAGCAAACAGAAAAGTCCACAGCGGTTGCGCCGAAACTGACGTTGACGCAGCCTGCCGGAGGCTGGACCAGCGCAATGCAGCTGACCGTCGCCGGCTCATGTTCCGATCCGGCTGCCGATCCTATTGTCGTTAACATCAACGGCGTACGTTATTACGTTCGCTCCAGCAACGGCAGTTTTTCGCGCGCGTTTCCTGCGGCCAAGGGACGCAACAGCGTGATTGCGGAATGTGCAAACAGCGCCGGAGTCGCCAGAGCGTCTGCGACAGTGGATGCGAATATCGCGCCGATACCGTTCAAGGTAGTGCTGACCAGCGATACCGATTCGGTTTATACCGACCTGCATATCTACGAACCCGATTACACTCACGTCTACTGGGCCGACACCAACTCGCCGACCGGCGGCATTTTTTTCCTGAATTCGGATGGCGAGAACTTCGACAAGGCCGGGTACGGACCGTATCTCTACGTGCACCCGGCGCCCCCGGCCGGCGTATTCCGCATTGATACCAATTACTGGCCGGGCGGCGCGGTGCAGCATACCCTTGCCAATCTCGACATCATACTCGACGAAGGGCTGCCCGGCGAAATGCGCCGTCGCGTGCAAAAACCGCTGGCGCGTCCGGGAGAAACGCAAACCCTGGCCTATGTCGTGATTCGAGGCAACCGCCTGCCCGCGCTGATCTTCGTGCCCGGACAGGATGCCGAGCGCGATATGCCGCCGGAGGTCAAATCCTATATTGAACACGAGCCGAAACGCGACGATGACGAAGCGGCGAACGGCTATTTGCTGGCGCAGGACGAGCGTTCGCTACGGCAGGTGGTCAGCAATATCGCGTTGTTGCAGGCGCAGCGGCTTAGTCCTATGTGGCATCCGCGGCAACGCGATTGCGCCGGACTGGTGCGCTTCGCATACCGCACCGCGCTGGAAGAGCGTTCGGCTCAGCGTAAAGCCAGACTGGGCATCCCCGTCAAACTGAACCTGCCGCTGTTGTCCGATCGCGCGCGCCGCCTGTTTCCGCGCTATCCGCAAATCTGGCAGGTCGGGCTGGAAGCCGATGGCGGGCCGCGCTTCGGTCCTTTCGCCGACGCCGAAACCTTGATCGGTTACAATTTCCGTGCAAAATCGCAATTGCTGGAGCGTGCGCGCAACGGCGACTTGCTGGTTTACCGGAAACCGCTCGATCATGCCGAACCCTATCACTTGATGCTGTTTGTCGAAAGCCGTCCGGATAATCTGGTGGTTTATCATAACGGCGCGCAAGGCGACGAGGCGCAAGTGCGCGTGGTGCGCGTCGCCGAATTGTTCGACTCCCCCGACCCGGTGTGGATACCACGCGCGGAAAACCCCTACTTCCTTGGAGTGTACCAATGGAATCGTCTGCATCCAGAAGACCCTTCGTCTATCTGATCGCCGCTATTGCGTTGACGGCTGTCGTCATCGGCATCATCGTTTACCGTCAGCTGCCTGAAACGCCGCTTACGCTGATGGTTAAACCCGGTCTGCCGATGCTGGACACGATCGTGAAATTGCGTAATCTGGAAGGCGAAGATTTGAGTCCGGAAGGCGCGCGCATCGGCGATGCGCGCGAAGCCCCGCAGGGCGACGAGCGTTGCGCGGCCTTGATTGGAGGGGACAGCAGCGCCTCCACTACACTATCCGATAGCGAAAAAAGACCTGGCGATTGCCCTCGGATCGCGACCTGGTATGTCAAACAGCACCCGATTGCGTTGAGTCTCTATTTCGAAGACGGCGCGGCGTTGCTCAACTGGTACGACCGTCAGCCGCAGGTTCAGGCGTGGGTAGCGAACCGCTTTGTGCAAGGCCTGTTTTACGGTTTGCTGCATAGTATCAGGATCAAGGCGGAAGACCTTGACCTGCAAGGCCTGCAAGGCGAACTGCTGGCGAAATTGCTGCGCGAAGCAATCGCCGCGCACGGTCAGTTGCATTACGATATGGTGCACGGCAATCAGGGCTGGGTGCTGAGCTTCGTGCGCAACGACAGCGCTTTCGCCGCCAAGGCATTACCGGTCATGGCGGCGGCGCTGGCGCGCAACGGCTACAAGCTGGCAAAGCTCCCCAATCCGGTACTGGAAATGAACATAGGTTTGCAGCGTTTGTTCCTGACGCAGTACCAGGACCGCATTTATCTGGCGTTGAGTCTGGAAGCGCTGTTGAACGTGATGGAAAGCCTTACGCCTCCCGGCGGCGGCATCCCGTCCGCTCCGCTGAGCCTGACTTTGCGAGCGGAAGCTTTTGTGGATAAATTGCTGCCGGTCATGGCGGGCTCATCCTCCCTGGATATGACATGGTCGTTCGCGCTGAAGGACGGCAAACTGGGGGTTTTAAGCGTGCCGTCCGGGCCTTGGGTAAGGCAGCTGCATGCGCATCTTTACGATGGCGTGCTTGCCGCCATCCCTCACGATACTTTCGCAGCCGTAGCCGCCAGCTTTCAGGTTCCGGCTACGCTGACCCAGGAGGACTGGCGCAAGCTGGCTACCGAAGGGCCGGGACAGCAAGCTGCGGGAGCGCCTGAGGACAGTGGATTTGCCGTGCTATGGGACTTTGACGGCAAAAACAGCCCTAATGGGGCGATCGGCATCGTAGTAGCCAATCAGACCGACCCCGAAGCCAGCGCTGCCTACCAGCAATATCTGCGCGACGCCGATTTAAGCGCGCAATGCGCCGGCGGCGCGCTGTTTCTGGCGGCCAGTTCGGAACGCTTGCTGGCGCGCATGAAGGAGGCCTGTGCGCATCAATCTCTGAGTCCTTTGGATTGGGAGCAAGGCCACGGCAAACAGCGCTATACCTCGGCGCAGCTGATGAGCTTTATCAATCCCGGCGTAGGTTTGCGCGAACTGTTTCTGGCCGGAGGCGCGGGAGCGGAAGGCGATGCCGGCGACGATTTCGCGCCGCGCTGGAAACAGGATTATGAAAAAGCCAAGGCCGCAATGCGCGGCGATGGTGATATATTATTCGGATCACTGCCTATTTTTGCCTATGCCGGTCGCGCTGGTACAGGAAAAACCATTACTCTCGAAGGGTATGCGGTTAACCAGGGAACAGCACAGTGAGCATTGGTTTATTGAGGTTTTAACTGATTCCATCCGGTATTTGAAGCGCGTAGAGCACTTGTCTGTTGCTGTTTCAGGAATATAAACGGGCAGATCACAGCCGAAAAGATTCATGAGTTAATTTGGGGGAGACGAACGCAATCCAACGAAGCCAATTATTTCCAGCGATGACTCGAATATCGATGTTCCTATAACCTATTTACTCGAAACCGCCAACACAAAACCGATAGTATGAAACCCATCCCTATTACTGATCTGAGCCACCTGTTGGAAAATAATCTGCGCTGGGCCAGAGAGACCTCGGCCGCCGTCCCTGATTTTTTTGAAAGCACCACCCTCATGCAAGCACCCAAATACCTTTGGATCGGATGCTCGGACAGCCGTGTGCCCGCAACCCAGGTGACAGGCCTGAATCCGGGTGAAATATTCGAGCATCGCAATATAGGCAATGTGGTAGTTCATACCGACCTGAACTGCTTGTCGGTCACCCAGTACGCAATCGACATACTGAAGGTCGAGCACATACTTGTGGTTGGACATTACGGCTGTGGCGGCGTATCTGCAGCGCTTGACGGAGAATCTCACGGACTGGTCGATAACTGGTTGCGCCATATCCAGGATGTGATCAGTCACCACGAGGATTGGATGATCAATCAACCGGATTTCGATATTCGCTGGAAAGCGCTTTGCGAATTTAATGTAATAGAGCAGGTTCGTAATATAGCGCGCACGACCATAGTGGGCCATGCCTGGCGGCGTTGCCAGAATCTAAAGGTTCACGGATGGATTTATGGAGTTAATGACGGTCTGATAAAAGACTTGAACGTTACCCTGGATCGGCTTTCGAATATCGACAGCGCCGTTGTTTCGGCTATCGAGCAATCGTATGCTCGTCACGCTTCTGATTATGGTCTGATAAGCGCATGCGGCAGATCCACGTTGATGGATGCAGAAGTCAATCCGGATTAACCTTAAGTTTGTTATTGAGTCTGATGCTCCAATAAAGTCATTTTTAGTTTTTATTTGGCGAAATAGTCGGTTCGGGCCGCAAATCGCGACGAACAAACGCATACTCGTTTACTGCCGGGGCATGACGGAATTCAGACTCCATGAATGGGATTCGGTGTAACGTCTCTGTCCGCTGGATGCCGGCTGAAGGCTGCTCAGCAAAATTTTGCCGGAGCCGCGCTTTGAGGGTATGCAATGCCCTGTGTTTTGTGTCAGAATTCTTCGGCTGTGTGCCTATATGCAGCCTAACTCTGTCGCGGATCCGCCGCAGAAAATTTTAACTGTTTAATTTGAAAGGTGTGTGATTATATGAAAAAATTTCTTGTAACCACTGTTTCTGCAGTTTCGTTGTTATGTGCATCGGGTTTGGCGTTTGCGGCTGGCGGCTATAACGACGTACCGCCTACCGATCCCCAGTACCTTGCATGTCAAGCATATGCGTCAGCGAAATGGGAGGGCGGTAACGAAGCAAGCCTTGTTGCGGGTCAGACCAAAGTGCAAGCCTGGTGCGAGTGTTTGTGGAATGAAACCGATGATGATTTCAAGGGTAGTTTGGTGAAGTTTTCTGAATCGGCCAAAGGCGCTTCAGTCAATAAAAAGTGCGAGAAGCATTCCGGCTGGCAGAGCTGAAATTACTATGCAGCGCCACGGATGATGTCCGGATTACGGCATGTTGATTTTCGGGTAATTATCCAGTATTGACGTTGGCTGTATTGTAATTGCGATACAAAGAAAAGGCCGCTTTTGCGGCCTTTTCTGTTCTGTCAGGCGTAGATTCGCCGCCGGAGCAATCTACGAATGCCATCTATTCGTTTGTGCCGGCTTTCGGCGGGTGTGGTGTTTCTTGATTCGAGAACCCCTGTTGCAACCGCCCCATCGCTTTTTCCGGATTCTGCATGTATTTTTGAACAGAAAGACAGAAAATAGGTATTGAGGTTCTCCGCGTGGCGGCTCGTCCAGTAAAATGTTCAACTGGAGGCGCCGGAGTTGGGTGGAATTAATGCTGGTTTTGTTTATTTCAGACGGATGGGCCTCCCGAGTCTTTGTCAGGTTAATTTGCTTATGTTATCTACCTGCCAGTCTGGTGTATAATCAACGGATTTTTATCTATAATATAGAAAACTATGCGCGAACTGAATCCGCTTTACAACCAGATCAAGGATTTGAAGGCCCGTCAGGAAGGTCTTAGGGGGTATCTTTGACTTTGAAACCAAACAGGAACGGCTGACCGAAGTTTTAAGAGAACTCGAAGATCCGAAAGTCTGGGACAATCCCGAACGCGCCCAGCAGCTTGGCAAGGAGCGCGGACAACTTGAAGGCGTCGTCAATACGCTGCTGAACTTGGCTCGGGGCGTAGGCGATGCCGAAGAGCTGCTGCAAATGGCCGTCGCGGAAGAGGATGAAGACACTGTCGAGCTGGTGGCACTCGATCTCGACAATTACGAGCGCGATGTCGCCGGACTGGAATTCAGACGCATGTTTTCCGGAGAAATGGACCCGAGCAATGCTTTTCTCGATATCCAGGCCGGTTCCGGTGGCACCGAGGCGCAGGATTGGGCCGAAATGCTGTTGCGCATGTACTTGCGCTGGGGCGAGCGCAAGGGCTTTAAAACCGAGCTGATGGAAGTTTCCGCCGGCGAAGTCGCTGGCATCAAAAGCGCGACCATCAAGTTCGAAGGCGATTATGCCTTCGGCTGGCTGCGCACCGAAACCGGCGTGCATCGTCTGGTGCGCAAATCGCCGTTCGATTCGGGAAATCGCCGCCATACCTCGTTTTCTTCCGTTTTCGTATCGCCGGAAGTGGATGACGATGTCGCCATAGAAATCAATCCGGCCGATCTGCGCGTGGACGTCTATCGCGCCAGCGGCGCCGGGGGACAGCATGTCAACCGGACCGAGTCGGCGGTTCGTATCACGCATAATCCCTCCGGCATCGTCGTGCAGTGCCAGAGCGACCGCTCGCAGCACAAAAACCGCGATACCGCGATGAAACAGCTCAAATCCAAACTTTACGAATTGGAAATGATGAAGCGCATGGCTGAGCAGCAGGCTTTGGAGCTCACCAAGTCGGATATCGGCTGGGGCAGTCAGATACGCTCCTATGTACTGGACGACTCCCGCATCAAGGATCTGCGCACCGGGGTACAAACCGGCAATACCCAGGCGGTGCTGGATGGCGATCTGGACCCCTTTATCGAAGCCAGCCTTAAGAGCGGTTTGTAAATAATAATCAGCCGGCGTGAAGTGCGAGGCTGAAAAATATAGAAATGAAACGGATGAACTCAATGTCTGAACAACTGGACGAAAACAAGTTGATTGCCCAGCGTCGCGAGAAGCTTGACGCCTTGCGTAGCGAAAGTGTCGCTTTTCCCAACGATTTTCGCCGGGACATACTGGCGGATGAACTGCACCGGCGCTACGATGCGGAAGAGGCCGAAGCGTTGGAAGCCCTGTCTGTCAAGGCAAGTATAGCCGGAAGATTGATGGCGAAGCGCATCATGGGCAAGGCCAGCTTTGCCCAGCTGCAGGATATGTCCGGTCAAATTCAGGTATTCCTGCAACGCGACGCATTGCCGGAAGGCGATTATGCCGGCTTTAAAACCTGGGATGTCGGCGATATTTTTGCTGTGGAAGGCAGCGTTTTTAAAACCAAAACCGGCGAACTGTCGGTCAAGGCGGGCGCCATTCGCTTGTTGAGCAAATCCCTGCGTCCGTTGCCGGAAAAGTTCCATGGTCTCAGTGATCAGGAAATACGCTATCGCCAGCGCTATCTGGATTTGATTACTTCGGAAGAGTCGCGCAAGGTATTCCGCCTGCGTAGCGCCATAGTGCAGTATGTGCGCGAGTTTTTAACCGGGCGCGATTTCATGGAAGTTGAAACGCCGATGATGCAGGTCATTCCGGGCGGCGCGCGCGCGAAGCCTTTTGTTACGCATCACAATGCGCTGGATATGGATCTTTATCTGCGCATCGCGCCTGAGCTCTATTTGAAGCGGCTGATAGTCGGCGGCTTCGAGCGCGTGTTCGAAATCAACCGCAGTTTTCGCAACGAGGGCTTGTCCACGCGTCACAATCCCGAATTCACCATGATCGAGTTTTATCAGGCCTATGCCGATTACCGCGATCTGATGGATATGACCGAAGCCTTGCTGCGCGGCATTGCGCGCGATGTGCTGGGCGGTACTGAAATCAGCTATCAGGATCAGACTTACGACTTATCGCAACCGTTTATACGCATGACTTTGCTGGAGTCGGTTTTGCACTTCAATCCGGATTTGAGCGCGAGCGATCTGGCAACGCGCGATGCCGCCGTTGCGGTGGCGCAAGATTTGGGCATTCCGGTAAAAGCAGGCGACGGGCTCGGAAAAATACAGACCGAAATCTTCGAGAAAACCGTGGAGCACCGCCTGCTGCAGCCGACATTCATTACCGAATATCCGGCCGAAGTATCGCCATTGGCGCGGCGCAGCGACGCCGATTCGTTCGTGACCGATCGTTTTGAGTTTTTTATCGCCGGACGCGAGCTGGCCAACGGTTTTTCGGAACTGAACGATCCGGAAGATCAGGCTGAACGTTTCAGAAAACAGGTCGAAGACAAGGAAGCCGGCGACGACGAGGCGATGCATTACGATGCCGATTATATCCGGGCGCTCGAATACGGCATGCCGCCGACGGCCGGCGAGGGTATAGGGATCGATCGCCTGGTGATGTTTTTTACCGATTCGCCGTCGATACGCGATGTGATATTGTTTCCGCATATGCGTAGGGAAGAGGGAGTGATACGCATTCTTTCAAATAAGCCTTCTGCAGATACTGAAATACAAATTGTCAAGACGTCTTGATTAAATTGATCGTAATGCATGCCCACGGCTTTTTTGCGTAAGCCGGGACATAGCTATCAAGATCCGTTAGCGCGGGTGTGGATAGCCTGTGCGGAACAAGTCGGGTTCAAGGTCGCGCGCACCGGCGACGCCTTTGCTTCCAGCGATGGGCGCGGAACGCTGTTGATCGGTTCCGACGAACTGCTGGATCCGGACGACAACCTGGGGCAGATGATATTCCATGAACTCTGTCATGCGCTGATCGAAGGCGAAGACGCGGAACGCTTGCAGGATTGGGGGCTGGACAATAGCAGCGGTCGCGATACCTGGCGCGAACGTGCCTGTCTGCGTTTGCAGGCTTTCCTGGCCGGTCAATACGGGTTACGCGAATTTTTCGCGCCGACCACCGATTTTCGCGTCAGTTTCTGGAGTAAATTGCCCGCAGATCCTTTTGAAACCGAGCAGGCTTGCGGCGGTTTCCGCGAGCCTTCCTGCGTGTTGGCGCGGCAGGCCGTGCGGCGTTCCAATCTGCCGCGCTGGCGCGCGCCGTTACATGGGGCCTTGCAGTCCAGCGCGGCGATAGCGGCGGTTACGCCCAAGCGCCTTGGCGCCGATGACAGCGCTTTGCCGTCGCTGTGGGCGATGGCGGCGTCTCAACCTGTAGCGCATCCCCTGGGCCATGCACCGCTGGCGGCTTACCATGCCGGAAAAGGGCATGGGTGCGGTGATTGCGCCTGGCGTTTTCAGCCGCATCAGACCTGGCGCATTTTCCGGCGCAGGAGCTGGCGTTGCAGGCATAGCCCTGAGTTAAAGCTGTCGGGCGATGAGTCTGCTTGCGTTCGCTGGGAGGCGCGCGAACTACTGGATTGCCTGCGTTGCGGCGCCTGCTGTCGTGAAGCTTACGACAGTGTAGAAGTCGAGCTTGATGAGCCGGTGCGCGTCACGCATCCCGATCTGGTATTGTGCGACGGCAAACGCTGTAAACTGAAGCGTACCGAGCAAAACCGCTGCCAGGCGCTTAACGGCGGCGGCGCGCCGACGGAAGCCTACGCCTGCTCGATTTATGAGGATCGTCCGCGCACCTGCCGGGAGTTCGAGCGCGGCGGAGCGCATTGTCTGGCCGCTCGCCAAAAAGTCGGCTTATCTCTTTGAAGCCCTGCATTTCTTATCAAGAGTCACGAAAACAATCATCGACATGAAAATACGTACACGTTTTGCCCCCAGCCCTACCGGCTACCTGCACATCGGCGGCGCGCGCACCGCGCTGTTTTCCTGGCTATATGCGCGCCGGCATGGCGGCACATTCATACTACGGATCGAGGACACCGACCTGGAACGTTCCACGCAGGCTTCCGTGAACGCAATTCTGGAAGGTATGAACTGGTTGGGACTGACTTATGACGAAGGCCCGTTTTATCAGACGCACCGTTTCGATCGTTACAGGGAAGTCATACGGCAGCTACTGGATGCAGGACACGCCTACCGTTGCTATTGCACCAGGGACGAATTGGAGGCTTTGCGCAACGAGCAAATGCAGAACAAGGAAAAGCCGCGTTATAACGGGTTGTGCCGTGACCGGCAGGAACCGAGAGCGGGCGTCGAGCCTGTGATCCGTTTCCGAAATCCGGACGACGGCGAGGTGGTGATCCAGGATGCGGTGAAGGGCGATATTGTCATACGCAACGCAGAGCTGGACGATTTGGTTATAGCACGCCCGGACGGCTCGCCGACCTATAACCTGTCGGTGGTTGTCGATGACTGGGATATGGGTATTACCCATGTCATACGCGGCGACGACCACGTCAACAATACGCCGCGCCAGATCAATATACTCAAGGCTCTCGGCGCGCCGATTCCTGAATACGGTCATGTGCCGATGATATTGGGTGCCGATGGCGCGCGGCTTTCCAAGCGCCACGGCGCGGTCGGCGTGATGCAGTATCGCGACGAAGGCTATCTGCCGGAAGCATTGCTGAATTATCTGGTGCGCCTGGGCTGGTCGCATGGCGATCAGGAGATTTTTTCGCTTGATGAAATGGTCGAACTGTTCGATACCAAGGATATCAATGTTTCCGCGTCGAGCTTTAATCCAGAAAAATTATTGTGGCTGAATCATCACTACCTGATGAACAGCGCGCCGGAACATGTGGCGGTGCATTTGCGCTGGCATTTGGGGCAGTTTGGCATAGACCCGGAGCAGGGGCCGGACCCGGTCGAGGTGGTCAAGGCGCAACGCGAGCGTAACAGGACCCTGGTCGATATGGCAAAGAGCAGCCTGTTTTTTTATCGCGAGTTCGATGTGTACGAAGAAAAGGCCGAGCAAAAAAACCTGAAAGCGGAAGCGTTGCCGCTGTTGCAGGCGATTCATGCGGGTTTGGCTGCGTTGAGCGTCTGGGGGCAGGAAAGTATTCACGCCGCCATCGAGCAGTGCGCTCAGCGTCATGACGTAAAAATGGGCGCAGTTGCGCAACCGTTACGTGTAGCAGTGTCGGGTACTTCCGTATCTCCGCCGATAGATATTACCTTGAGCCTGCTGGGGCGGACCGCGACTTTAAACCGTATTGAGCGCGCTATCGAACACATGAAAAAAAAATCTGGACAAACCAGCGGGATATCTATACAATAGTAGGCTCAGGTTGCAAGGGGCCATAGCTCAGCTGGGAGAGCGCTACAATGGCATTGTAGAGGTCGCGAGTTCGATCCTCGCTGGCTCCACCAGCGCCGAAGCAACTGATAAAGCGTTCTGTCCCCATCGTCTAGAGGCCCAGGACATCGCCCTTTCACGGCGGCGACAGGGGTTCGAATCCCCTTGGGGACGCCATATAAAACAACAAGTTACCGTTTTACGGTGTCGATTTGGTATAAAATTGGTATAAAATGCCGATTTTAAAAAATGAGAAAGGCTGTCGATTGACGGCCTTTTTTGTGTCTGGCGTTTGCTGTGGCTGGTGCTCCAGTCAGCTCAAATCTAACCGCGATTGATAGCGGATATTCCCGCTGTTGAATGTGCTGGTGCTGCGTTATGTGTTGGCATTGGTCGAGTATGCCGGGTGAGTGCCTATATCGTGTGCGCGTGGATGCGCCTTATAACCATTTTTCACCCTGCCGAAAATCGCGGAAAATATCGCAAAATGCGCGCAGAAATTGTGCAGAAACTCCACCATCAAAACAGACTCAATTTCGCGCCGCCTGAGTGTTCAGCGACTTGTTCACGAACTAGCGCCAGACCGCGACACGCCTACGTTTTAGCGTTCATGAGCATGTTCACATACAGCCGCTTATAACCAAAAAATACATGCCCGAAAATGGCCGTTTCTTGCGCAGAAACCGCGCGGAAATTCGCGGTATTAATTACTGCGTAATGTTTCGCCAGTCGAGCCAGCGACAATTTAGCCGATGCGCTTATCAGGGCGTTCAGTCTGGCCTTATTGCCTTCAATATCCTTTAGGCGTTTTCGGCGATACGCGGCCTGTAACTCTGCGTGGATTTTGCCATGTGCTGCCCTCTCGCTATTACTGCGTAATATTGCACTGGTGACAGCAACTTGACGGACACCAAAAAACACCAAAAAGACAGGTGGACACACCAGCTCCTTGTTGATGCCGACACACACGCAACCGCTACTTGACCTATACTAACAGCCCGTTAAGTTCATTCTCCCATTCGTTCTCGAACACCATATGGAAAGATATTTTTTCTTTTGAATCAACCAGCGTCATTTCTCCTTTTGGCTTAATATCACCAATTAAAGCAGCGTTGATAGTCTTGAATAGTTCCTGCTTGTAGGATGTGTCTTTGTTGCCTTCAAGGTGCTCACCTTTGGATTCTATAAAGTAGAGCCGTTCAATACCGTCTTTTCCTGCTTCCAGCTTAACCAGAAAATCGGGGTAAATTCGTTCGCGCTTCCAGCCCTGTATAGAATATTCCGTACCTCTGACTGCCAGCCTATGCCACCACTCCACAACATCCTTATTGTTGATCGCAAGTGCAATGGGGTTTTCCAACCCGTTATAATTAGAAAAATATTGTGGCTGAAACATACTTTTTTCTAAAGTAACAGCCGTTTCATTCAAGTTCCGCTGCATTTCAATTTGTTCAGCCATATGCCAGTTTAGTTTTGAAAATGGCTCGGCAAGCAAGCGTAAAAACACGGTTCCATCATCCAGCTTGCGCCTAAAGTTTGCCTCTGATTGCTCAAGCATCCAGCGGAAACAGTCCTTTTTTATCTCCTCAACGATAAACACAGAGTTAATAGCTATCTTAGTCTCGCTAATACCTTTATATTTTAGCTGTGACAGCGCATGCTGAATAATACGGAAGGCTTGCCAAGCGTTCGGTACTTTTTCCATTAACTGGCTAACCATGAGGGTAATGCTTATGTCGTTTGTAACTTTTTCTGATTGCTTTTCACCCCAATCAATATCAATTTGCCCTACTTTATCCTTTTTCCAATCCACGGTTAGATGCTGGTAATCCATCATTTCTTTATCAGCTAGGGTTATTTTTTCAAGTGCATCAAAACTATAATCATCCCATTGAATATCGGCAAGAATATCTGCGTGATAATCAAAAGAGACTGGCTTTCCATTACGGATAACATTTAGGGATGGCAAGAATATCTTTGTGCCTTTATATTTTTCCTTCCGTTTCAAGGTTACTTTTTCTTTACCCGTTGCTTGTCCACTTCCTGCTACTATCTGATCGGAAACATCGCCCATACCCTCATCTTCAAGCCCTTGTTTGATTCCCTTCGCTGCACTATTCACATCGGCATTATCGCAATAAACATAGCATTGATTTAAGGCGGGGATTGATGTCTCTAGGGCGTAGGGTTGACGCAACACCCGTCCGATAAATTGGGTAAGTGCTGTTTGTCCGCGCGTGTTAGACAAGATCGCCAATACATAGGCAAAAGAGCAATCCCATCCCTCTTTTAAAGCGTCTTTTGTGATAATGTAACGCACGGGGCAAAACTTATCAAAAAGATCGTCATCACGCATTTCGTTATTATCAGCCAACTTGATACGGATTTGACTTTCCAGAACATTCAGATTTTTTATGAGATAAGATTTTATATCCTCTACATGGTCGTAGGCCTCACCCTTCCTTTTTGGCTCGGCTTTAATCACCATAATAGGGCGGATATATCTGCCTTCCTCCGCCTGATATTTTGCCGCTAAATTATTCAGCTCAAGGGTTTTTGCGTGTGCCTGATTAAGCGTATGCTGCCAGTTTGCTTCTCCATAAGAGGTTACATTGATAGGCAGTTTTATCATTTGTTCTTTTTTCAATTCCTGCCCACCCACATTCACCAGCACATTACTATGGTCTTTCGGTGTAGCGGACAGCTCCAGAATAAACGATGTATTGAATGAATTAACGGTATCTTGTGCAAGCTGAGTTGCGCCTCTATGTCCTTCATCAAAAATTGCAATGGGGCGTAGCAGGCGCATAACATTACCAAGCGAATGTTTGATAGATATTCCCGATATAACGCAATGTTCATCACTCATTAAATCAGCCGTATCAAGATTGGGGACGGCGGAAAGTAGTGCGTTGTTTGCGTTGTAATCATCCAGCGGCGGAAAGAAACTTTCAAAACGTCCGCTATCCTTAAACATTTTTAAGGCTTCTTTATTATTGCGATTACTCGCTTGCAGCATCAGCAACATAATGCAAAGATTATCCTCTACATCTTGCGCGGTAAATCTGTCGTGCTTTTCTAAAATCAGCGTTCTGCCACCGCTCGCTCTGTCTAGCATTTGGCGGTATGTGTGTTCTTTATCCCTAAGCTGTTTGCTGGTTTGAGTGTAAATAGTCTCACTCGGCACAATCCACAATACAAAGCCATTATTGCGCTTAAAATAATCCTGATTGATGCGCTGAATTGCAGCAGTTGCAAGTAGAGTCTTGCCCCCACCCGTTGGCACCTTGAAACAAACATTGGGAATGTTGCGCCTCATACCGTCATTACGCACCGTATAGTTAGAGCGATAAACAGCCATCTTTGCCTTTAATGATTCCCACGCAAGTTGGCAATAATCGGATTTTTCAGGGTGGACAGCCTCTTTGCCTTTTCCTTTGAGAAACTCAAAATAATCCTGCTTCTCTGATTTTTGCGCTTTCAATTCGGCAAGGTAGCTTTCGAGATAATCGAGAACCTTGATTTGATAGTCTTTGAGTTCCACTCCCCTTACCCCCCCACTACTTTATGAATGGCATAGGGCAACTGGCAAAAGGTAATGTTTTGGCTGGATAGCTCCTTTTGTCCCATGTATTTAGCTGTGGCAAAAACCAGTTTTTCTTTTTTGCTGTTACGGGCGGCAATCGCTTGTAGCTTGGTATCGTTCAGGGCGGAATCATTGCAGCGCAAAAAAGCAATGTCGGGTTTATAAATTAAATAAACCTCGTATAAATCCGTTTCCCCAACAAAATAATCAGGTCTTTGCGTGGTTTGCTTTTCAAGGCTTTTCCCTGTTGCCGTGTAAAACACATATTGCGCGAGTGCGCCATAATCGGGCAGGGATTCACCCGTGATAATTTTTTCAATGCTGATTTCTTTACCAAGCTCGCAGAAGGTAAAACTTCCACCAAGCCCCGCTTTTAGCTTTTCATCCTTGGCGGTCGGCACTCCCTTTATCACACGGCGCACACGCTCGGCTGTGATCGGATCGGCGTAGTCTTCCATTTCAACAAGGATAAACTTGCGGTTTCCGCCGTCTTCTTTGTTTAAGTCCAACACGGCGTGAGCTGTCGTGCCGCTACCTGCGAAGGAATCTAGTATTAAATCATCTTTTCCTAGCACATAAGCCAGTATTTGCTTTATAAATTGCGATGGCTTAGGATTATCAAATTTCTTTGAATCATGAAGTATCGACTTAAATTCATAAGCACCAAGTCTTCCATCTAAACTAATTAGACTTGGTAATTTATCCTCATATTGAAAGGCATATACTTTTAACTCAATTATTTTATCTTCATCTTCTCCAAAAAGTATTTTTCCTTCTTCGATCAATTTTTCCATAGTTTCTTTTGGGAAACGATAACCCATAAGAGGTTGTTTACACGCCTTCTTTGTTGTTGGGTGTATAACATCATATCTGTATCCTTCTCGCCCAGGGTTATGAACACTTTGGCTACCTGTATATACTCCGCCATTATCTATGTATTTATACCTATCCAAGGTTGAAAGATAAGGTTTGTTTACTCTAAACCAATCGGTATATGCTTTTTGAAGCAAGGATTGTTCTTTATGTTCTTTGACAAGCTGAGTACCTATTTCAATTAATTTGTTTTTTATATCTGATTTTGCAGATTTCCATATATTTACAAGACTATCTTTCTTTTTTGAAAAACATAAAACATATTCGTGCTCTACAGATATATTGGTTGGGTTGTTATCTGTAGCATTTTTCCAAACAATTGTTCCAACCCAGTTTTGGTCAGAAAATACTTCATCTAAAACACAGCGTAAATTATATAATTCATTATCATCAATACTCACGAAAATCACCCCATCATCGCTAAGCAACTCATGCAATAATTTAAGGCGTGGATACATCATACAAAGCCATTTATCATGGCGTTGCATATCCTCTTTATCGACTGGATTAGCGTTTTTGCTTATCCAGTCTTTCATCAATGGTGAATTAACATTATCGTTATAACACCAGCCCTCATTACCCGTGTTATAAGGCGGATCAATATAGATGCACTTAATTTTTCCCGCATAGTGCGGCATCAGGGCTTTGAGCGCGTGCAGATTATCGCCGTGGATAATCAGGTTATCATCCAA
This sequence comes from Candidatus Methylospira mobilis, assembly GCF_009498235.1. Taxonomy (NCBI): domain Bacteria; kingdom Pseudomonadati; phylum Pseudomonadota; class Gammaproteobacteria; order Methylococcales; family Methylococcaceae; genus Candidatus Methylospira; species Candidatus Methylospira mobilis. Next base: position 1,966,250 of record NZ_CP044205.1, read on the forward strand.
GCTCGGTTTTTTGCCGTGTGCAGGAAAAGACTTTTTCTCGTTAATCAGTAATTCCCGAAAAGGTACGGAATGATGGTGGGAGTAAATATACTGCTTCCCCTTAAACTCAAGTGTGGGCATGGGCGTAACTCTGCTTAAAAGTGTTATATTTCAATATTATTCTCCACATAAAATTGTGATCGCACCCGCCAAGTGGCGGACGACTGGTGCGCGTAAGCGTTCACGAATACAGCCTTATTCAAAAAGGCGTAGTAGGTTAAAATATGCGGAAAATGCGCGGGTGAATCAGGGCATAGTGGACACAAATCCTTGTATCTTGGTGGCTGGATTATACCGTTAAAGCCGGGGTGACTGGGTGCGAAAGTGTGAGGCTGTTAGCGACTACAAGCGCCTTGGTGCGGTTTTGCTGTGCTGGTGCATTCTTGGTGTTGTTTTGCCGCTGTAACCCGTGCGGGGGTTGTGATTGGCTATTGTTTTTGAGGCTGGAAACACAGCCCTACCCGATAGCAGGGCTTATGCGTGTATCTGACAAGTTATGATTGCCATTCCCCGCGTTGGTAATCCCAGCGCCTGCCGCCGCATCGCAGTATGGGTTCGGACAATCGCCCGATGCTGACAATCTCGGCAATCAGGCGTTCTTTGTGAGTGCGGATATAGTCGCGCTGTTCCTCGGTCAGTGGGGTATCGGATTCGACAAGTAACTTGTCGTCTGCATCCAGCGCCAGCGTACAGCCAGCCGCTTGTAGTCTATCCAGTAGCGTACTCATTAAAACGATTCCTGATACCTGCCGCCAGCCTGTACTTCATTTTCAGGTGGGCTGTTTTTTGCGCTGGAAAACTTATTTTCATGTACAGCAAGTACAGGATGTACAGCCGTGGTTTGTTTGATGGGCTTGATCGTGACCGGGTAGCCATGCTCGCCGCGTTTTTTTGCAACTTCCGCCCGGATGCCAATAACCCGCAACGCTGGAGACAAGCGTCGGATTGCATCGGCAAATCCCTTTGCTGATTTAGGCCAGCCGTCGCCGTCATTCTTGAATTGTTGCAGCGCATCCAGCGCCAACTTGCCAGATAAGAACTCTGTACCGTAAGGGTACAATTCCAGATACGCTTGAATCGCTCCGGCAATTGGCGAACTTTCCAGAGTCCTATGGATGGATTCTTTCCGCATTCCGTTGTAATCGTCCATGAATGCCTGTGTCGGATTCTCCACGCCACGCGCAGCATAAACAGCAGCGCCCAGCATGGCAAAGTCAGCCATACGCGGTAAGTGTTCTATCTGGATAGTTGGGAGAATTTCCAGTGCCGCCGCGAACAGATCAAGCAGGCCGGTGAAGATTGCCGCACGGTATGAATCAAAAAGCGCGTCAAGCTCGGTTTCTGTTTTGCGTTGGCTGGCGCTGATCGGTTCGATTTCCACATGCACCAGCCTATCAACCAAATCTTGACGGGTAGCCAGTACACTGATGCCGTTCATGGCGATAGGTCGCTTCACTGATACGGCGGTTTCTTCGGCGTTGGTATACAGCGTGCGGCCAGCAAATCCGCCGCCTGTTGCGAGTACACAGAATGCGTCTTGCATGTCGTCAGTCAGGTGTGACAGATTTTCAAAACTGGTTAGCCATGAGTTGGTGGCACTGATATAGATGTCTTCTATGGTCTTGGGTCTACCGCGCAGGTTCACTTGATTGGGGTCAATCAGTTCACGGATAAAATATTGCACCTTGGATTTGCCGCTTCCCTGTTCGGCTACGATCTCAAATACAGGGAACGCCGTATCTGAGCGCAAGCATTCGAGCATCCACGCCAGCAACATATTCCGCGCTGATTCAGCACAGTTGATGCACTGCCACAACAATTCGATGTTGCCAGCGCCAGCCGCCAACGGGAGCGGCAAGGCTCGCATCGTAGATGTGCGCCTGAATACTACCGCCTGCGAACTATCCACGCGCCACGAACCGGCATTAATACTCACGCTCTGCCATGCGTCGTTGACCAGATCGACGGCATAGCCGGTATCTGTTTTCGCTACCCTGATGGAAACTTCCTTTTGCTCGCCGTCATACTTGGCGATACCATTCAGCGCAAGACACGCATCTCTTAGTGGTGCTTCCTTTGGTATTATTTTCGATTCTCGATAGAACTCGGCGTCCAGCCATTCAGCGAACCCTTTCGAGTCGAGCCGCCATGCTTCCCGGTGATCTCCTGCCGGAAAACTGGCATATCCGCTCTTGTCCTGATCGTGAAACAGTTCTGCGCGTTCCTGTACAAATTCGACAAGCTGGCCAGATAGTGACTGATCGTCGCTTTCGCCGCTGTCGCCCCTGATTGCCTTATCAAGATATTTCAGTAGTGCGTCGGGGTTGATTTTCTTGATCTTGGCGCGCAGCCTCATAAACTCGGGCTTGTCTTCCTCCTGAAGCGCTCGCATAGCCGCGACAACTTCCGTCTCGAATACCGCGCCGCAATCGTCAGCCAGACGCGCCAGCATGTCGGTAATAATCGCCGCGTTGGGGTCTGTCGCCAGTTCGGCGGATTCAATGAGGTCGGTTATCCGGTCGCCGTCCGGCTGTACTTCCTGTACTTGCTGTACGTCGTTATGAATTTCTGGAGCCGAAAAAGAATGGTCGTCGCCGTTTTCGATGTGCATTTCTGTATCGACGGGCATTTTTTCAATGTCGCAAGTAGGCGCTTCCAGAGTGCTATTCATGGCACGCCCCTGCTACCAAACCCATACGGTAAACGTGCAAATCATTGAAGTCAGTACCCGGCACGCCATCAGGGAACGGTGGAATAGCGACATGGCCGCCAACCGCAAGCGCCGCCGCATTAGCCTTGGTAACGCCGGGATTACCTGCCGTGTGCCGGTCATTGTCTGCGCATAGGGTTATCTTCTTGCCGGGATTCAGACGGTGCACGGTCTGAGCCACGGCCATTAGGTTTCCGGCTGTAAATGCCACATAGGTTTGATACCCGGTTTGTTCGTGAATCGTCGCCCCAGTGGCGTAACCCTCACAAATCAGAATGGCCTCTGTCAGTTCGCCGATGACGTGGAACAGGCCGAAAACACGCGCCTGATACATGAAGCGCTTACCATGTAGCCGGTCGATCTTCTGGACGTTCCATATCTCACCGCATTCGTCCTGCATCGGGATAAGCAGAACATCGCCCTGACAGCGGATACCGTGGGGCTGGGCGTGCTTTTTCTGCAAATACCAGTTATCGACTGGTGCCGGTCGAGCAACGCGCCATTGCTGTTCCGCTTTGCATTTTGCAGCTTGGTGCGCCGCCTCGCGTTCGGTCTGTTCCTTGGCTTCTGTTTCCTGTCGCGTCCGTTTGCGCTGTTCAATCTCGGCGCGTGATGGTCGCCGGGTGCGTCCGGCATTTGTCCATCCGTTTTGTTTGGCGAGATAAAATAAAGTGCCGATTGTTACCTTGCCGGTTTTAAACGATTTCCAGACATCGCGTGCATCGGTAGCGCGGTAATTTTCAGCGCTCTGGCTCCAGTTGCTCCAGATGGTGAATCCATCGTCGCCCAGTTCTGACTTGATCGCCATTCCAGCGCGTAACCAGATTTCCCGGTCATCGGCTGGAAGTGCTATAATTGCATTGTTGATTCGATCTATAGAAGCCGCTTCCCGGTGCCAGCCGGTGGCGGTTTTTTCGTTATGCAGGGTCATTATTTTACTCCTCCAGCGCGTCGCGCCACGCCAAGGCGTCAACGTCGCGGATCAGTGGTTTCGTTCCGACTCTGACAACGCGCGGACGTTTTCCTTCGGGGAGTTTATAAAAAGCGCCCTTCGAAATACCGAAAAGATGGAAGAAAACGGGCAGGCTCATCAGCGGGGGGATGGTTGCGCTTTGTTGTTGTTTCATGGTTCTGGTTATCCTTACAGGTTTATAAGGATTCACATTAAATACTCATTTTTTAAGATAAAAAATATGGTAAATATGGTAAATTATTGATTTATTTTCCTTACCACATTGCAGCCCGCGCCGCATCTAGCTGGCACAAAAAAGGCGCGATATACGCGCCTTGACGATTTACCACATTACCGAAATTATCAGGTTGGCGCTGTTTTGCGTTTTCCTGTTCCTGGACTCAGTTTTGGAACTACTGTTGAACGTGTCCACCACGCCTTGAACGTCTCAAAATCAACACACCATAACGATAGATCACTACTCCATTGTAGCAATGCTTCGTGTATCAGCACTTTTGTCATGCCTTCGCCTATAGCCGGTCTCGTTGCATCCTTCCACGCCTTAAAATCTATATCCCTTCGCTGGTTAACCGTTAGCTTTTGGGGTTCCGCTAATGAGTGAGCGATTCCGACTTTATTAAGGAATGAAACCAATTCAACACGATCAAAGCCCATATTAATTAAAGGCAGCAGATCGTAACAGGCGGGGTTGCCTTCCGTTTTCAATACACTATCGCCTTGAGTAATGGCACTGCGGAACGTGTCGCAATAGTAACTAAGCAGGTTATTCCCCCACATTTGAGCGTCAGTCAGTAGATTTAAGATTTCTTGTTTATCACCGGCGCATGAATGAAAGCCCATACAATCCTTATCCATGGTTTGAAGTGTCTTGTGTTTAGGGTCGCTTAATGATGCCTTTAACATCCGTGCCGCAATAGAAATGCATCTCATGCGTTCAATTTTTGGGTTATGCTCCGCCCAAAAGTCAGCCGCCGCTGTTGCGGATATTTTCCCGGTTGATGTTATTTTATCTTGGAAGTGTGGCGGTAGCTCTATACGGTCGGCAATTCCGCCAATCACATCTAACGCGGAAATGAATTTGCGCTCCGTCATGCGTTGGCCTTCTTCCGGGTGGTGATAGGTATACTTCAAATAGTCAATGCAGTGGGCGATATATCCGCGCGCCGTACCAGTGGTGCGCCGGTTTGCCGCGCCTTCCACAAATCATAGGCGGCTTGTTGCGTCAGCCACAAATCAGCCTGTCCACCGTTTTCCACGCCTAGCCAACCTTCCAGCCTTAGCGCCATTTCCGGCGATATAGCAGCGCGTCCATTTAGCACGCGAGACAGCGCGGCGCGTGTTACGTTGAGCTGGGTAGCGGCTTCGGTGATGGTCAAGCCTAAAGCGGGTAGCACGTCCTCTCTCAGCGTTTCGCCGGGATGTGGCGGGTTATATATTCGAGTCATCTTCATTGCTCCTAGTGATAGTCCTGATAATCAACCAGTACGGCATCCTCACCTTCAAAGGTAAAGGTCATGCGCCAATTACCATTAACCGAAACAGAATAGTGTCCGGCCAGATTGCTTATAAGCGGATGCAAGCCCCAGCCCGGTACATTCATATCAGCAGCGCATGTTGCCAGATCAAGGCGGGTCAGTTGTCGCAGCAGGCGCGGCGCATGATGTGGCTGTATGCCTGCTTTGCTGCCTGATTCAAAAAAGGCTTGAAGCCCTTTGTGCCTGAATGTTTTTATCATAGGATGATTGTATAGTGTAGCGTTTCAGTTATCAATATGCCGTCATGCGTTGGCCTTCTTCCGGCTTGTGATAGGTGTCACTTTCTTTTCGGTAGCGCCAAAGCTCGGTAGATTTGCGCGTATCTGCTCGGCAGCATAAGACGGCTGCAAGTGTCCGTAATGACGCTGTGTCATGCGGATGTCGGCATGGCCCAGCGCGTCAGCCACCACTTGCAAGGGTACGCCAGTCGATACCAGCAGCGAAGCATAGGCGTGGCGGAGAATGTGGAAACTGACAGCCGGAACAATTATTGCTCTGTCGCTTGCCTCCTGCATGGGTCTGGTTTGATGCGACCTTCCCCACGCATCGCCGTCAGGTCGGGTGAATACCAAGGCATTACCCGCCTTGCCTGCCGTCCACTCGGCGAACCATTCAACGCCCTCACCAGTCAGGGGAACATGACGCGACTTGCCGCCCTTGCTTATCCTGATATGGATAGAGCCGTTGCTTTCGTTGAAGTCGGACACTTTGAGCTTGGTTAACTCACCATACCGGCATCCAGTCAAAAGGCCAGCGCGCACCATCGGCCTAAAATCAGTGTCAGCGGCATTTAACAGCCTGTTGCATTCATCCGTGGATAGAAACCGTATCTTTGGCGCATCGGCTCGCTTGAATGGACTCACGCGCCGCCAAGCGTCGTCTGATGCTACGCGCCCGGCTCGGTAGGCATGATTTAGCGCGGCCTTTAGCGCCGTCAATATCCGGTTTGCCGTTGCCCGGCGCTTTCTTACTTCGTCTTCGTCTGTCTTGTCGATTTCAACCAATTTTCCACGGTTGCGCTTGGGTGCTTCGGCTAAGTTAGTCAGCCATTTGTTGATGTGCTGGCTTTTCAGCTCGACAACAATCTTGTCACCAAGCTGGGGGAGAATATGCACGTTATAGGTTCCCTTGGTCGTTGTGATAGACCTGCCGTCTTTTGCGTAGTGCTCTGTGAGGTAATCTTTCACGGCATCCGCTACGGTGTACTTGCCCTTGGGCTTATCGTGCTGTTTCAGGCTCTCAGCAAACGCCTGAATCTTTTTGAATGCTTCGGCATAAGTCAGGATGTCAGCGCCGTTTGAATCGGCAAAATCATCAGCGGTTCCCATGTTCTTTTGAATGTATGGGGTGGCGCTGTCTACGCCCACCTCATTCGCAGATATTCGCGCAAGCCATACGCCGCCAGTCTTGCTTTTTCGGTAGCCCAGGAACACGCCCGGTGTAAGCTGTCTCCAGTAAGGGCGCTTATCTTGCGGTATCTCTAAGCGCCCCCGTGCCTCTCTTGTTTCAAGTTTTGCATCGCGTGTCATTCTTGCCATTTTTGACGATTTCCTGATCTGGTATAAAGTTTGGTATAAAAACACGGCTGAACCCCAGATATACCGCGCATTAGCTGGTATAAAATTGGTATAAAATGCCGGTAAAAACCCCTATAAACCAGTATAGACCGAAATGACACATAGTCAATGATTACAATGCCTTAATGCACTTGTATGTACCCCTAAAAACACCGTTTTAGCCCTTTCACGGCGGCGACAGGGGTTCGAATCCCCTTGGGGACGCCATACAGACAACGAGTTACTGTTTACAGTGGCGAGTTGAGGGAACTCTGGGGAATATCCCGGATTCCAGAAAATAAGAAAGGCTGTCGATAGACGGCCTTTTTTGTGTCTGGTGATTGCTTATAGCGCCGAAATCGCCGTCGGATTTTGCCGCTTGAGCAGGAAGCGCTGCTCATCGGATAACTTCCTGCAGCTCATTTGCATTGGCAACGCCCACGGGTTCATTTCCGTTGTCGCTAACGATCCAGTAAGGCGCCGTGGTGAAATCCTTGTTATAGCTGGCGTCGAATTCAGACCAGCCTTGCTGCTCGGAAACGATAGCCGCCTGAGACAGCAGCCATACGCCCGCGTGGATTTTCACTGAACCGTCGCGATCGGCATCGGTTAAAAGGGTCTTTGCTTTATTGATGTCCATCTTCCACTCCCAGGTTAAGGCAGGCGGTTCGTACTCAGAGCGGCCATAGTGCATGATAAATACGCGGCTATTCAACTGAAAGCGCGATCCTGCGCCAAGATGCCGTTGGTGTCAATTGTCGGCAATTAACGCTGAGAGCCCCTGGAAAAAACCTGCCGATCGGCTATGCACGCGTTTCGAGGCAAGACCAAAACCTCGACCTGCAGCTCGAAGCATTGACCGAGGCGCGCTGTGATAAATTATTTGATGACAAAATCAGTGGCAGCCGCGCCGAGCGGTCCGGTTTGGCCAAAGCGCTGGAAATGGCTACGCGAGGGCGATACCCTTGTCGTTTGGGAACTGGGTCGGTTGAGGCGTAGCGTCAAGCACCTGGTCGATCTGGTCGGCGAGTTTGTTGACCATTGCATACCGCCCAGGACGAGCGCGAGCCGACAGGACGCGCCACCCTTTTGATCAAGCCTGACGGAGGCATACCATCGAGCACAGCCTGATTCCACCGAGTTATCCGCAGACCAATGGGATGGTGGAACGTTTTAACGTCCGCATCACGAACTACTCAAATTACTCACTTTCGCTCATAGGCAGAATTAAGCCAGTGTTTGGAGCGCTATTTACGGCTTTAGAATGGTTAAATTCCTCAACAGGCGCTGGATCATCCTACGCCAATACAAAGGACTCAAGGAGTGGTCTATAAAAGAGCCGGAGCGCTTTAATCGTAAGGTTTATCATCTTTGCGGGACTTTACCGATAGGCTGCGTCTACAGTGAACTGTCCCTCGAAATGGTTTAAAAAATTATTTTTTATCTACCCTCTTTTTTCTTCCGCACCAGCGACGGCATTGCAGAAGTGTGACGCAACGGCTTCTCGTCCTTTATCAGCACAATACCGGTTAATACCGTAGTACCCGGCCTCCTCTGATAGAACATATCAGGGCCTATCTTCTTTTTCTTTCAGTCTTAATCGATTTCATTAAATCGTCATGAACACTTAACAATTTCGTCATTTCTTCTGCGTATATTATAGAAAATATATCACTCGTCAGAGGACATATTCAGGCATTCAACGGGTACGAGCTGCATACATCGGCTTTTCGATAAATTTTAATTGTTTGAAAAAAAGTGTTTTCCAGCCTATCCGCCCCTTTATTTCTGGCGTTAGTACAAGTAAATAAAATTGAAAACATGGATTGCTGACCCTACTGTTATACCGGCAGACGCGGCTGAGGATGCCCTCGCGATAAGCGTGAGTGATAGCTTTATTGAAATATTGGCGACGCAGAAACTATCCCTTGCAGTGACCATCGTCCCCGATGGATTGTTGCTTATTGGCTTATCGTCTGATGGCAACCTTGCTGTTGATCATCGCGCTATTCCCCACGCGTGGGGAATAGCGGTCAACGGCGATCGGTTGGCCGTTGCGACACATCGCGAGATTATCGTATATGCCAACTCCCCTTTGCTTGCGCCTCTACACCCCGAACATCCAAAACGTCACGACGCGTTCTTTTCACCGCGAGTGACGTTCTTTACCGGCGACTCCATGATTCACGATATGGCAATCGGACAACGGGGCATTGTGGTCGCCAATACCCGCTTCTCTGCTGTTTGCATGATCGACGGCAGATACAACTTTGATCCTATTTGGCATCCATCCTTTATTTCCAGGGTAATACCCGAAGATTGCTGCCATCTGAACGGCTTGGCAGTAGCTGATGGGCAACTGCGCTATGTGACTGCTTTTGGATCATTCGATCAGCCTGCCGAGTGGCGGAAACATTCGCCGTTTCACGGCGTACTGATCGACGTTGAACGCGACCGCATGTTATGTGAAGGCTTATGCCTGCCGCATTCGCCCAGGCTTTTCGATAATCGTTTATTCGTGCTGGAAAGCGGTTACGGCACAGTGCTGGAAATTGATCGCGCCAGCGGTGAAAAAAGCTGTCTTGCGCAGTTACCCGGCTTGACGCGAGGGCTATGCGCGCACGCTGATATCTTATTCGTCGGCTTGTCACCGCCCCGCGACTCGGTGAACCGCTGGACTTTACCGATACACGAAGTTAGCACGCCACTGGTCGCAGGAGTTGTCGCGGTTGACCGTAAAAACGGCGCAGTGATCGGCATGCTGCAAGTCATTAGTCGTAGCGCCCGTGAAATATTCGACATTCAATTATTATCGGGGATTACTTGTCCAGGCTTTGCGGATACTAGTACTAATCCTGGCGGACTTTACATTCTTGACAGCCCATCTGGTGGCTATTGGATGAAATCCCTTGTTGCCGGTGGACGCCGATAAATAGAACTGTGGAGCATAAGCTTCACCCGCAAGCTGCTGATTGATACTTGTTAACGCCAAGTGCAATGATTCATATTGTTGTTTATAAATATTTTTATCATGAGGGTCATAGCTATGTACACTTTTTCATCGGCTAAAAAAAATCAGATCGAGCGGTTGACATCGGGAACGAATGCCAATGGAACTGACCCGGCGCATGTTGTCTTTGCATTAACAAAGACACAAGCGGCCGATCCCGCTCGGGATGCCGATAAAAAAGAAGTTGTATTTATCGATACCTCTGTAGCCGATTACCAAACACTGGTGAACGGCATCCGGGCAGGAATGGAAATCGTGCTGCTTAATGCGCAACAAAGCGGCCTGTCGCAGATGGCCCAGTGGGCCGTGAACCACAACGAATACGACGCGCTCCATGTGCTATCGCATGGAGCAAAAGGCGAATTGCGTTTGGGAACAGACGCTATTTCCGATGTCGTGCTGGCAGCGCCAGAGACTAAAACGGAGTTGGCTGAAATTGGATCGGCGTTGAAAGCAGACGGCGACCTGTTGCTTTACGGCTGCGAAATTGGAGCAGGAAATGACGGAATCCGCTTTCTGAACAATCTCGCGTCTGCTACCGGAGCGAATGTGGCTGGCTCGACGGGGCTTACAGGGTCGGCGGCTCTTGGTGGAAGGTGGGCGCTGGAAAGACGAGTCGGGCTCGTCGATACCAAAACTCTGGATATATCGGGTTATACCGGAGTACTTTCCTTCAATTCATCACCGACAGGTTCGTTTGTCATTCAGGGGCTTGGAAATACTTATAGTTTTCAACAAGCCGTGGGTATGCCGAGTGCAAACGTCGGAGTCCTGTTAAAGCAAGGCTCCACCGATTGGGTGCGCAGCTACACATCAAGTGGAGTCCTAAATTATGCGGTAGATGTCAACACCCTCTCCGGGGTCAGCATGCCGAGCGCAAACTGGTCGGACATCCTAGCATTATCGAATGGCGATCTCGTTGTCAGTTACGGCAAATCAGACTCCGGCGCTGCAGGCAGTAATAACGCGTATTTCGTCGTGCTGAACTCATCGGGAACCGAAATCGTTGGCCCAACCCAGATTAACTCTCTAACGGGTAGCTCACTAACCCGGTTTATGTCCATGGCCGAGCTGAGCAACGGCAATATCGTTTTTGCTTATCAACGGCCGGACAACAATAGTATGGCTGTTCGGGTTTTCGATCCGAATGGAGTAGCTGTCACAAATGAAATCCTCGTCAGCAACAATCCAAGCGGCTCCCAATTATCAGTCGCCGCCAGTACCAGCGGCGGTTTCATGGTTGAATACCAGTATAGTGCCATAAACCCGGGAGGTGCTTCGTATACCCAAAAACTGAATTACAACATATATGATAATGCTGGAGTGCAACAAGGCAGCACCACCACAGTTTGGAGCAATACTGGCACCGTGACTTTCTACGGAAATGTCCTGGCTTTGGCTAATGGAAACTATCTCTATGAAACCAGCGTCAACTCAACCGTGTCTGGAAATATATACAGCTCTTCAGGCATTCTGGTTTCCAGCTCTGTGTCCGTTGATGGCAAGATGGGTAATGGGAGCATCGCTGCCATGTACACCACCGGCGATCAGGGCTACATCACCGGAAATTATAGCAACACCTACCTGAACGCTGTTAATAGCTATCAAAATTTTTCCAACGTGGACGCCAGTCTTGTGGCAACTGTTCACAACAACACGGGGACTGTTGCCGGAACTCCGCAGATCGATACAGCCACGGCAAGTGCTGTCTGGAATGCAACCTCATCTTATTATTCTTTGGATACGGCGCCATCGTACTATCTCTATTCAGGCTATAGCAGCAGTGGCGGCGTTGTTGAAGTCAAAGTGACTCCCGACTCGACGGGTACCGCATGGACCATTGGCGCCAACCTGTTCGAAACTGCCTCATCGACCGCCTCTTCCCCCGCCGTGACCGGCACCCACACCAACGCCGGCACCGCGGCCAGCTACACCCTCGGCAGCGCGGCAGCCGTACTCGACAGCGGCATCACCGTATCGACCGCCGCCGACGGCGGCTCCTGGAACATGAAGTCGTTAACGGTGCAAATTTCCGCCAACAGCGCCGCAACCGACAGCCTGAGCTTGCCCGCCGGCGCAGGCGTCAACCCTGGCGGCAGTACCACAATCTGGATCGATACCAACAACAGCAATGCGCTGATGTACGGTTCCACGCTCATCGGCACGACCAGCGACGGCGCCACCAATGCCGCTTCGGTCAGCGGCAACGGCATCTGGACCTTTACCTTCAACAGCAGCGCGACCGACGCCGGCGTGCAGGCGCTGGCCGACGCGATCAAGTTCAGCGACAGCATCGCCGGCGCTGGCACTTCGCAGCGCACGGTGACCTATATCTTCACCGACTCGGTCGGTTCGGCCACGGTCAACGATCTGGTGACGGTCAGCGCTTCGGTGCCTACGGCGTCCGGCACTCACACCACCGCAGGCACCGCAGCGGCCTACACCCTCGGCGGCGCGGCGGCCGTGCTCGACAGCGGCATCACCGTATCGACCGCCGCCGACGGCGGCTCCTGGAACACCAAGTCGTTAACGGTGCAAATCTCCGCCAACAGCGCCGCAACCGACAGCCTGAGCTTGCCCGCCGGCGCAGGCGTCAACCCTGGCGGCAGTACCACAATCTGGATCGATACCAACAACAGCAATGCGCTGATGTACGGTTCCACGCTCATCGGCACGACCAGCGACGGCGCCACCAATGCCGCTTCGGTCAGCGGCAACGGCATCTGGACCTTTACCTTCAACAGCAGCGCGACCGACGCCGGCGTGCAGGCGCTGGCCGACGCGATCAAGTTCAGCGACAGCATCGCCGGCGCCGGCACTTCGCAGCGCACGGTGACCTATATCTTCACCGACTCGGTCGGTTCGGCCACGGTCAACGATCTGGTGACGGTCAGCGCTTCGGTGCCTACGGCGTCCGGCACTCACACCACCGCAGGCACCGCAGCGGCCTACACCCTCGGCGGCGCGGCGGCCGTGCTCGACAGCGGCATCACCGTATCGACCGCCGCCGACGGCGGCTCCTGGAACACCAAGTCGTTAACGGTGCAAATCTCCGCCAACAGCGCCGCAACCGACAGCCTGAGCTTGCCCGCCGGCGCAGGCGTCAACCCTGGCGGCAGTACCACAATCTGGATCGATACCAACAACAGCAATGCGCTGATGTACGGTTCCACGCTCATCGGCACGACCAGCGACGGCGCCACCAATGCCGCTTCGGTCAGCGGCAACGGCATCTGGACCTTTACCTTCAACAGCAGCGCGACCGACGCCGGCGTGCAGGCGCTGGCGGACGCGATCAAATTCGGCGACGCCAGTCCCAGCGCCGCCGCTTCGCAGCGCACCGTGACCTATACCTTCACCGATTCGAAAGGCTCGGCGACGATCAATGACCTGGTGACGGTGAGCACGTCGGATATTATTGTCAACTATAACTTTACCGCGACAAACTGGGTTGCCAACAACGGAACCACCTATCCAGCCGATGGTGGCGCCGTATCAGGAACGATGACCTTTGACTGGACTACGCACACTGTCCTTGCGGCGAATATCCTTTCAACAGGGTCTTCGGATGGCACGTCGTCGACAGTAACTTTTACCCAAATCCAATTATCGAGTGTTGCAAGAAATTACACCTATTCCGGCGCTACATACACCTACAATGGAACCACTTACTCGTCCGGGATGACATATGCAGAGGTGTCCGGCACTAGCAACGGGCAGACTATCTTTCTAGATTTTACTCAAGGCAATACAACTGATATTTTCCCCGGACAGCTTGGTTCAGTCCACACCAGCGAAAATAGCGATTCGCGCGTTCTTAGCTCCACCGTAAACGTATCACCTGCATCTGCACCCACGTCCACGCCCACGCCTACGCCTACGCCTACATCCGATGTCATCACCGCCGACCCGGTGCAGCAAACAGACACTGCCGCCTACATCAACTCGCAAATCAACAGCGCCGCCGCCAGCATTACCGTCGCGCCGCCGGTGGCTACGCTCTCGGATTACCAGGCCGTCGTTGCCGCCGCAGCCGTAGCTGGCACTGCCAGCGGCAAGACCATCAATGTCGTGCTGCCGTCGGCGCAAGTCGTGGCACTGCCGCAAAACACGCTGCAGGACTCCGCCAATGCCGGCTATACCGGCGCACTGCAAAGAGCCAACGATGTCGTCATCGCCACTGCCACCGCACCGAGCCTCAGCAGTTTTACCAGCACGGTAAACTCCATTTCTGGTTATGCCCCCGGCAGCACGGTGGTGTTGCCGCAGCTCGCCAGCGTGGCGGTAGCGCCCACCGACCTGGACAACAGCGCTTTCGTCGCCGCGCTGCAGAACTCAGGCGACACCACTCTGACCCTTGATCTGAGCAACAGCGCCAGTAACATTGGCGGCGCTGCTGCAACCAGCAGCACTTACAGCGTATTGCCCGGCTTTACACAGATTTTCAGCGGCGGCGCGAAAGGCAATAATTACATGGTCGGCGCCACCTCCAACCTCGGTGTCGCCAACCCCACTGTTACGGCCGACGCAACGGCTTCAACCAGCCAGACGCTGACGGTGCAAAGTCTGACGGCGGCAGCTACCGCCGCCGCAACTGCCATTACTGGTCCCAGCAGCGGTTTCCAGCAGATCTATACCATCCAGATCCAGGGCTACTCCTCCGACTACACGCTATCCGGGTACTACGGGACCGCCACCCTGACCAGTAAATCCAGCGGTCAGGTGATCACAGTGAATATTCCTCAGCCAGTGGCGGGTGCCAACAACAGCGGTATTGATCTTCAGTTTCTTGATGGCAGCCTTAGTCTTACCGGCAACACCGATGGCAACGGTATATGGACCGCCTGGATTACCCAAGGAGTTGCCAAAGGCGGTGATCTCAGCGGCTGGTACAACAACAATTCCCAGCTGATACCGGCTACAGGCAGCGCCCAGGCATTGGATCTCGGCAGCGCGTCGGTACAGAGCAACCTGCTCAACAGCGCCGACAACAGCCAGAGCGCCGGCTTCAACGGCGGCGTTTCTCTCGGACTGCTGCCGTCCACGGTCACCACGATCAACAGCAGTACCGCCAATGCCATCCTCACCGGCATCCTCGGCGCAGGAAGCAATAACCCGGCGACCTTCATCAGCGGCGACAGTATCACCCTGACCGGCGGCAACACCACGCTCAACCTGTTCGATTTCGCCGGCGGCGCCGCTTTGCCCGCCAATACCACGGTCAGCGGCGTCAATACCCTGAATCTCGCCAGCAACGCGCGTATCGGCAGCGCAGCCAATGCCGACAATTTCAGCAGCTGGAACGGCTTGACTACACTCAACGCCACTGCATCCGGCGCCGGCGCCAATGCGAACGACAACGGCCTGATCAATGTGATAGTCGGCAACGACACTGCCGTCAACCTTACCGCCAACGATGCCTATGCCACCACCAATGGCCTGAGCAGCCCGATCGTCGGCGCGATCACCGTGGGCGGTGGGGGCAAAATCACCATCGCCCAGAAACTCAGCACCGCCGACGGCAGCGCCATAAGCAGCGGCGGCATTACCGTCAATGGCGGCAGCGCTACGACCAGCGTCACCGTCACTCAGGCTGCCGCCGTCAGCGGAAAAGTCACTGACGGCGCGGTTATCCTCAACGATATCAGCGCCAACAGCACGACGCTGACGGGTAGCCTGGCTACTGTGGTTTTGACCAATTATGGGCAAGGCAGCGTCATCAACGACAATGCCATCCGTTTCCTGACCCTGTCCGGCACTGGCGGCACGCTGACCATCAACGACAGCAACACCAGCAGCAGCACAATCAACGGCAGCGCTACCGTACCGATATCCACGCTATACCTGACCCTGACCGGCCTCAGCGCGGCAGGAGACAACACCATCACCGACCTGAATGCGGAAATCACCACGCTCAGCATCATCACTGCCGGTACGGTCAACTCCACTCTGAACGGCTTTGTCGACAACCACCTGACCTCCATCAGCGTACAGGGCACCAGCGCGCTGACCCTGCTCAACCCATCCGCCAGCCTGACCAGTTACAGCGTCACCGGCAGCACCGCCGCGCTCACGGTAGCCGGCCACAGCGATGCGGCTGCATCCAAACTGACGCTGAGCGGTGCGGTGACCTATACCGGTAGCGCCGATGCGGTCAGTACCGGCATCGTCCTCATCGCCGGTACCGACAACAGCAACATCAGCTTCACCACTACCGGCGCGCTCAGCGGCAACAACATCAACACTTTCATGCTGGGCAATGGCAATAACACACTCAGCGATATTGTTACCGCCCAAAGCGGCAGTATCAACGGCACGACCAATATCTCGGTCGGTAGCGGCAGCAATCAGATCAGCACCGGCAGCAATACGGTAAACATAGCGCTGGGCAAACATGCCACGGGTGTGATCGACAGCTTTAATATCGGCGCAAGCGCCGGCGGAAGCCTGAGTATTATTACCGCGATCACCGGCGCGCAGGCGGGCGATACCATCAGCATTGCCGATGCGACACAGTTTGTCGGCGCCGGCGTCACTGCCGCCAACCTCACGGCAAGCGGCGGCAGCGCTGCCACCGCCACGCTGGACGCGTGGGTCAATGCAGCCTTAAGCGCACAGGGGGCCAACCTGCAAAGCCATGCCATAAGCTGGTTTAACTTTGGCGGCAATACTTATCTGATTGAGCAGGCAGGAAGCCAAGGTGCGGCGTTTGCAGCGGGGGATACGCTGCTGAAACTGGTGGGTACGCTGAATGAAAGCGCTGCGGTGCTGAACGGACATGCGGTGACTCTGTAGTTCAGCTCGCTTAAACACTTGGCTCTGGATTATCGGGGCTTATGCCGTATGCTCTCTCTGCGCTTATCCTTGAGCATATCGTTCATGCGCGTTTGCCAGCCAAGGTCTGTGGCGTGGCAGGTTTCCAGCACTTCGGGGTCAAAACGTACCGTGGTCGATACCCTGGTTTGCGTTTTCTGCCTGCCGAGCCCGCTTAAAGCCCCGGCATGCCTCGCCAATTCATAATTATTTATACATTTCAGATATAGCTCGGACAAAGCAAAAACCAGTTGACCGAAATGATTGCAAATATGATGGTGACGATACCGATCTGAAAACGAAGATTAATAGCGTCTATTTTAGCGATAACACGGGTGCGTTCTACTTCTGATGCATGGTCAAGCTGGTTCGACCCCCACAGAAATAGTGCGAACAGCATCACATTGGCCAGGTAGCATGTATTGTAGACCGTATCCATAAAAGTCAGGTAGGGAAGATTTGGTAATTTATCTTTATAAATTTGCTGTAAAAATATCAGTGTTAACAACGCGGTTGGAGGTATTCCCAAACGGACCTCCAAAAGTGATGAGGAAAGCGCGGGAGCAAAAAGCGCCAGCGCCATAACTGTTATGAGAGGCAGAAAATAGTTAAGAATCGAAGCGTTTGCAGATTGCTGATAGGCCACCTCCATAGCAATCTGACGCGTTTGAACAGGTTTATCGCCAAGAACATTGAGTCCGAAGTTTGAGCCAAATTCATGGGTTTGTGTTGTGATACGGTAATTTCTCGTATGGTAGCCCATGATATCGATGTATGTCCCCACTCCTGATTTGGCTTCATCCGCGATCAAGCTGAAAACAGGATCGCTCGTATTACTGCTGAAATCAACCAACTCTAAAACGATGGGTAGCGTCAGGGTGTGAAACGGATATTTATGGAAATCCAGGTTGTTGATATAAAAGTGTCCGGAGTATTTAAAACGCTGATAATACTGCCCATCTTTCATGCGAATCGGTTCCGGGTTTACCGCGTTAAACTTGAAATCCCAGTCTTTTACCTGATTAACAAAATTGATCCATTTTTCAGGAGTGATCTTTCTTGACGTCAAAATATCCTGAGCATGCTGTGACCAGCTAAGCCAGATCCATCCATCGGAATCGAAGGTTTTCGTTTCTGGCATGACAGAATAGTTATTCTTTATATAGAAGCCTATCCTGACAGGGATCGCTGATGCGTCTGATAACTGAGCAATGCCGACGTCCATTAGCCGATCGCGAGGCTTCAACGGCTCCGGTTCAAAAATATTGAAATGTATCAGCACCCCAACCAGCAGCAAAAATCCTGTAAAACAGGCAAATAGCATGCTGGTGTAAGACGATATACTGTTGTTCCGTTTTATTTCCAACCGCATGTTCCGCAAATTCATATTGTTCCGGTTTTCATTGCGTGTCTGATTCAGGTCATTTCTCATGAATTCAATTTGATATGAAGGCCAGCGACCAAATACGTGACTCACGAACCGAACGTTCGGATTTAAGAAGACGACGCTGGAGTTTTGCGTCTGAAGCTCTTTGTTAATTTCCTGATGAACCTTGTGTTCGTGGTGGCCATCCAATATCTACGCCAAGCTTAATACAGTGTGCTCGCCTTGTAAAAGTTTCGATATTGAAGTGATCCATAGAGCTGTAGAGGACTGCAATCAACGCAATTGCAGGACTGAGCGGCGACTGCCGCATACATACGGACAGGATGAGATACTTATTTATCCGGCTCACCTGCGCCGCCGTTCCTTCGTGCCCGGTCGATGCACGAACCGCCGCAACGCTTTCGGCAGAGCGCGCGGATTTGAACGCCGACGCTTGTCCGGTGTGCGCCGCCGCCAAACCACAAGCATCCGGATGCGCTCTGAATTAGGCGCACTGTTGCGGTTCCAACTCCAACTTGAGCGTTGATGAAATCGTTATCGCGCAAATCGCGAAACGAATACCTGACCCCCTTTCCCTTCGGGCATGGGTATCTACACAAGTCAATAAGTCATTGTTTTTAAGCCGCTCTCCTTCTGGGAGAGGGGTGAGGGTGTAAAGCGCTCGTTGCCTGCGTCAAGGCTTTTGATAATTCAAACGCTTATACCCTCACCCTAGCCCTCTCCCACAGGAGAGGGAACTTGTGTGGATACCTATGCCCTCCGGGAGAGCATAGATATCTACACAAGTCGGATAAATTGCGATGAATATGTAGTATGCATCAGATTTTTTAAAGCTTGAAACCTCGGCTGAAGAGGCGGTACGAAAACCTGGTCAGCACGCATGGCAATTGCACGCATGAGCCGGCAGCGGGCATGAAAGCGCTGTTTGCTGGTACGCGCCGTGCTTCGCATGCGCAGGCATTGTGGCGGTTTCCGTCAAATAAACAAGGAACACCCTTGAGTTTGGCGAGGCTGTTGCCGGCGTTGTCTCACCAAAACGTGGAGACAGAATGCGACGCCTAGCGGAATGGTATCTGCCGACCAACGTGGAGTTATCTGTTCCGGCAGAGCGGATTGCCTTGTGGTACAACTATCGCCGGCAGATAGAATCGTTCTTCAAACTGCTCAAGGCAGCGGGGCATCAGTTGGAATGCTGGGAACAGGAAACCGGACCGGCGCTATTCAGGCGCGTCCTCATTGCCACGCAGGCGTGCGTACTGGCTTGGCCGCCGATGCGGGAAACCGGTGAACAGACGGTGCGCAAGCGGGAGGTTTTGGTGCGTTTATCGGGACGGCAAATGAAGCGAACGCGCCCGGTCACCGCGCCCGCTTTGCTGGATGGTCTGTTCAAGCGCTTCAGCCTATGGGGCGTCTTGAATGAATATTCCATTGAGGAATTGCAAGCCTTCGCCGACTTTGCCTTTCCTCGAAGGTTTGAAATTCCAGGAAAGGCGAAGGGAGATGGGTAGATACCCATGCCCTCCGGGAGAGGCCGGGTGAGGGAATCCGTTCATGGCGCAAGCGCGTTTTGCATGATAAGGGGCGACGCATGCGCCATGAACGGTTAGGATAGGTCAGCAACATGATGTTGCGCAGGACAGGGGCGCGGTGTTTGTGCTGCGCTCAGTGCGGGAAATGGCGTTCGTTACTTCCCGGTGGTTTATGCGCCGATAACCGAAGAAGACGCATTTTCATGATCTGCTTTCAAGACGAGAGTAGCCGGATCGAACAGATGTCCGAGTTTTTGCGATTTGGTTCGCAGATAAACGATGTTTTCGGCATTCGGTTCCGGTTCCAATGGTACGCGTTCGACGATTTTCAGCCGGTAACCTTCGAGTTCGGTGAATTTCGCTGGGTTGTTGCTCATCAGCCGCAGGGTGGTGATACCGAGATCGGTAAGTATTTGCGCGCCGACATCGTAACTGCGCGAATCCACCGGCAGCCCCAGGTCTAAATTCGCTTCGACGGTGTCGCGTCCCTTGTCCTGCAACTGGTAGGCGCGCAGTTTATGCGCAAGGCCGATGCCGCGCCCCTCGTGTCCGCGTAGATAAACCAGTACGCCGCTGCCGGCGCGCGAGATGGCTTCCAAGGCCATTTTTAATTGGTTGCCGCAATCGCAGCGCAGGGATTCCAGTACATCGCCGGTCAGGCATTCCGAATGCACTCTGACCAGCACGTTGTGTTGCCCGTGGACTTCGCCCTTGATCAGGGCCAGATGTTCGGAGCCGTCGACAATGGAGCGGTAAACGTGAGCAGTGAATACGCCATAAGGGGTAGGCAGGCGCGCTTCGGCTTCATGTTTGATCAGGCGTTCCGTGCGCCGGCGATAAGCGATAAGATCGGCAATGCGAATGATGGGCAGCCGGTGACGGCGCGCAAACTCCAGCAATTCCGGCCCGCGTACCATGCGCCCGTCGTCGTTGACTATTTCGCTCAAGGCGGCGGCCGGATAAAGACCGGCGAGGCGCGCCAGATCTCCGGCTGCTTCGGTGTGTCCGGGGCGCTCCAGCACGCCGTTTTTCCTGGCGAGCAGCGGAAAAATATGGCCGGGCCGTGCAAACTCATCCATGCCGACGCGCGAGTCCGCCAAAGCGCGTACGGTTGAACTGCGGTCGGCGGCGGAAATGCCGGTGCTGGTGCCTTTGTTGAAGTCCACTGACACGGTGAAGGCTGTGTGGCGCGGATCGGTGCCGGTATGCGTCATCGGCGGCAGCTGCAATGCGTTCACACGCTCCTGCGGCAGCGATACGCAGACGATGCCGCTGGTGTGCCGAACCATGAACGCCATGTGTTCCGGGGTGATTTTTTCTGCTGCAATTATCAGATCGCCCTCGTTTTCCCGTGCAGCGTCATCCGCTACCACGACGAATGAACCGTTGCGCACGGCTGCTAGTGCGATTTCTATGGAGTCGTACGGCATGACTGTTTCTCCTCATTGGCCGGTTTTGGCGGTGTTGTTGATGCGCTGGTTTTAAGATTCGAGCTATCATAAGCAAATACCGGACCGTTTGTTATGTGGCGTGTGGTTGGAGGATTTTGCAACGGGAGCAGCACTTACTGCTTGTATTTCGGCAGTTACTGTTGTGTTTGTGCGCGTCAGGCGGCAGTTGCGGTAGCCCGGCCCGCTATGCTGTGAGGCAATATGGATGGCGCGGCCTTTGCTTGTGTTATGCGGCAGGAGAGAACATCACGCTTTAATGCGCGCGATGAAGATAACATCGATACGGAATTTCACGACAAAGAAGTGATCCGTTTGTGGCTGGGGTCCGTGCTTTAAATTGAATGATGAAATTGCAATGAACGGCAAATCCTTAAAAAGCAAGGTCGCGTTAGTGGCCGGAGCGGCTCGCGGCATTGCGTTGGCTCATGGCGAAGCCGGTGCCATGTTGGGGTGCATGGTACGCTCGCCGACTGAAATTGTTACCGTCCACGCTGAGTTTCAGCCCGATGCGCCGTGATGGCGAGTATGGGAGCGATGAGCAAACCGTTTCCCGCTATCGTAAGTTTCGATATCGATGACACGCTGATCGACTTCAGTGCGATGCTTTCCGGAGCGCTATCCGCCGTTGCACGGCAGTTGGAAGCGCGGAGCGGTCAGCGTATTTCCGTGTCTCGCCTGCAGGAGGCCAGGAACGGGGTGGCGAGCGAAATCGATTTTGCTGACGCGCATTTCGAAGTCATACGGCGCGAATCCTTCCGGCGGGTACTGGCGGAAATCGGTTCCGATGGCGATGCCGGCGATCTCTGGCAGGTTTGGCAAACCTACCGCGCATCCAATTATCCCCTGTATCCTGACGTCATTCCGGCTTTGCAATGGTTGCAGAGTTCCGGAATGAAAATTGTCGCGGCTTCCAACGGCAACACCGATCTGCGTAACAGCAGCATTTTTCCGTTTTTCGATGCGTTATATTATTCGGAAGCACTGGGAAGCAGGAAACCGGCAATCGATTTTTTTCATGGCGTAGCGCGCGGCATGGGAGTCCGGCCTGCCGAAATCCTGCATATAGGCGATTCCTTTCGCGAAGATTTCCAGGGAGCCGATGCAGCCGGTATGCGCGCGGTATGGCTGAATCGTTCACGAACGGCATCCGTCGACGGCACATTGACTATATTCTCCTTGAATGAGATTGCCGGAGTTTTGGTGGATTAATGGCGACATCGGCAGGCTTTGTAACCATTCAGTGCGGTATAGTAGGACGGCCGGCTTCCGGTCGACCGGGATGTTGCGCCGTGGCCTGCAGCGCATATCCTTTTGCCTGGTGCGTTTGTATTATTAGCTGGCGGCAGGTTGTTGCCGGGTAAGCGCCGCCGCGTGTGTCGCGCTGTTTCCGGCCAGGGTATTACTGGCTGGCATCGCGCCTGAAAAATTCGATCCGTAAATTGAGATAACTCCATGAGCATTCAATCATCACACACCGCATCGTCAGGTCAGGCCCAACTGTTTTCGCCTTTTGCACTGCGTGATGTCGCGTTCCGAAATCGCATCGCGTTGTCGCCGATGTGCCAGTATGCAGCTCACGGCGACGGGCTTGCGACCGACTGGCATCTGGTGCATTACGGCGCTCGCGCAATAGGCGGCGCGGGTCTGATCTTACTCGAAGCAGCCGCGGTGCTTGCCAATGGACGCATCAGTCCGGGCGATATTGGTTTATGGGAGGATAAACATATCTTGCCGCTGCAGCGCGTGACGGATTTTATTAACGCACAGGGTTCCGTGGCGGGCATACAGCTTGCCCATGCCGGACGCAAGGCAGCGACCGATCTCCCGGTCAACGGCGGCAAGCCGTTGACGGCTGGCTCGGGCGGCTGGCCGGCGATAGGGGCCAGCCCGGAGCCGTTTGGCGCTGGTTATCAGGAGCCGCTTGCATTGGATGCCGAGGGTCTCCTCTCGGTCCGCAAGGCTTTTAGCGATGCGGCGGCGCGCGCATTGGCCGCGGGGTTCAAGCTCATTGAATTGCATATGGCGCATGGCTATCTGCTGCATTCATTTCTGTCGCCGCTGAGTAATCTCAGGACTGACGATTACGGCGGCTCCTTCGATAGTCGGGTCAGGTTTCCCCTGGAAGTGGCGAGCGCGGTGCGCAAGGTATGGCCGGAAAGCCTGCCGCTTCTGGTTCGCATCTCCGCCACGGACTGGGTTGATGGCGGCTGGGATCTGCAGCAGTCGATACGGTTTTCCAGCTTGTTGAAAAAGCAGGGCGTCGATTTGATTGACGTTTCCAGCGGGGGCTTGTTGCCGGATGCCGTTCCGCCGGCTGCTCCCGGATACCAGGTTCCGTTCGCGCATGCTGTCCGCGAACAGGCCGGTATGGCTACCGGTGCCGTGGGCTTGATCACAGGAGCGGAACAGGCGGAAGAAGTGCTTGCCGCCGGTAGCGCCGACCTGGTGTTTCTCGGGCGCGAGCTGCTGCGCAATCCTCAATGGCCTTTGCATGCGGCGTCGGTACTTGGAGCGGACATCGACTGGCCTGTTCAGTACGCGCGTGCGCGCGTTTAGGCAATCACGCTACAACCCGGACCCTTTACATACTGATGAACATGCAATATACCCGTCTTGGCCGAACCGGCCTTAAAGTCAGCCGTCTGGCGCTTGGCACCATGAATTTCGGCCCAGAAACCACTGAGGCCGACAGTTTTGCCATCATGGACCGGGCGCGGGAGTTGGGTATTAACTTTTTCGACACCGCCAATGTTTACGGCTGGAAACTGGGTGAGGGCCTTACCGAACAGATTATCGGGCGCTGGCTGGCTCAGGGCGGCGGCAGACGCGAAAATATCGTGCTGGCTACCAAGGTGTTCGGGCGCATGGGCGAAGGCCCCAACGATCAACGCTTATCCGCCTATCATATCAAGCGATCCGTCGAAGACAGTCTGCGGCGGCTGAAAACCGATCATATCGATCTGTATCAGATGCACCATGTCGATCGCGACACGCCCTGGGAGGAAATCTGGCAGGCATTCGAACAGCTGGTGCAGCAGGGCAAGGTGTTGTACATCGGCAGCAGCAACTTTGCCGGCTGGCAGCTTGCTCATGCCCAGGGGCTGGCCGCCGCGCGTCATTTCGTCGGTCTGGTTTCCGAGCAGAGCCTGTACAACCTGGCCGAGCGAAGCATAGAACTGGAAGTAATACCGGCGGCGCGCGCCTTGGGTATCGGCATCGTTCCATGGAGTCCCTTGGCGCGTGGCGCGCTGGCCGGCAGTATAGGCGATGGCGTCCAGACTGGCCGCCGTGGGTCTGAGCCGACTCAAAAGTTTATCGCCAAACACCACGAGCGTATTGTGCGTTACGAAAATTTTTGCAGCGAATTGCGTGAGAAGCCCGCCGATCTGGCGCTGGCTTGGTTGTTGCGTAACCCGGCGGTGACTGCGCCCATCATCGGGCCGCGTACGCTCGATCAACTGGAAGGCAGTCTGCGCGCGCTCGAAATTCATCTTACGCCGGAAACGCTGACCATCCTGGACGATATCTGGCCCGGCCCCGGCGGTGAAGCGCCCGAGGCTTATGCCTGGTGAGCGTACTAATCGTTTGCGCAGCAAATGGAAGCTGCTATCGGCAAACGGCTGAGTATCAGCTATGTTAAAAGCTCCCGGTAGAGCAGGGGGTCGACATTGCCTCCGCTGATGACGCAGCACAGCGAGCGTTGCTGAAAACGCCGGGGCTCGGCGAGCAGGGCGCCTATCGCCAAGGCGGCGGTAGGTTCCGCCTTGAGGTTAGCCAGTTCGAACAGCAAGCGCACGCCTTCCGCGATGGCCGCTTCCGGCACCTCAATGATAGCGTCCATATTTTTATGTAAAATTTCCCAGTTGCAGCGTCCCAGACTGAGGGTGCGCGCGCCGTCGGCCAGCGTTTGCGGCTCCGCGCCGTTAGCGACTATACATCCGCATTGCAGCGAGCGCGCCGCATCGTTGGCAAGCAGGGGTTCAGCCCCGATGATGGAAACCGTGCTTCCCGATCCTCGCAAGCCTTGTATCAACCCGGACGATAACCCCCCGCCGCCGACCGGGACAATGACGGCATCGAATGCTGTATCCAGCCGGGCGATTTCCTGCCCCAGACTCGCATTGCCTGCTATCACCAGCGGGTCGTCGTAGGCGCTGGCGATATAGGCGTCCGGAAAATCCCGCGCCAGTTCCGCGACCCGTTGCGCCCGGCGCTTTTCGTTGACATCAATCAGCTCGACCGTCGCGCCGTACTCCCTGACCGCCCTGATTTTCACCCCGGCGGCGGTGGACGGCATAACCACGATCGCCTCCTTGCCCAGCAAGCTGCAGGCATAGGCGAGCGCCTGCCCGAAGTTTCCCGAGGACGCGGTGATGATGCGTCGCTGCGCTACTTGCGCCGCGACGTTGTAAGCCGCGCGAAATTTGAAGCTGCCGGTGTGCTGAAAAGTTTCGCTGACCAGGGTGACTTCGGCATTCAGCCGTTGAGAAAGTCTCGGTGTACGAAGCACCGTCGTCGGGCGAACCACGCTGAGCAAGGGCTCGGCTGTTGCGTTCATTGTTGATCAGTTCTTTCCGTCAAGCTGCGGTAGCGCACATAGCTCGGACAGACACGCGATAGCGTGGTCACAGTTATCGGGTGCAGGGAGGGTAGGCCGGTTACGCTTCCAGACAGCATAAATGCCTGCATTTCCAGCACCGGCAATATCGGCGCTCGGACTGTCGCCCACAAAAATTGCTTCTTTTTGCGTTACTCCCAATCGTTTAAGCGCGCGTAAAAAAATCTCAGCCTCCGGTTTGCGTACGCCTTCCGCTTCGGAGATCAGGAACACTTCGAATAAGGCGGCAATACCCAGCGTCTTGATGACGGACTGTTGAAATGCGCTTCGACCGTTGGTGATCATGCCCAGAGTAAACCCGCGTTCGCGAAGCGTCGATAGCATTTCCACTGCTCCCGGATAAAGTCGGGCAAACAACGGGAAATTTTTTTCATAGTCTGCCAGGAGCGCCTGCCAGGAAAGCGGAATATTGATTTCGGAGGTTATAACTTGATAAACCTTGTCTTTCCAGACCTGGCCGTCGGCATCCAGCTTGATGAAACGGTTGACCCAGATATTAGAGCAAACAAAAGGCGCAAGTTTAAGCCTATTATGCTGTTCGGTTGCGAAATGCGCCAGAGACGATGCCCGATCATGCAAGGTACCGTCCAGGTCAAATAAGGCTGCTTTAATTTGTAGCGAGTGGCTCATGCGTTGATTGGATTGCAAAGGGTGAGCGGCGTAGCCAGCTTGTCGGCAGAGTCTATATCAACCGCAATGTTTGGCATTGCGGTCATTTAATGCTCCGAAAAAAATGCCGAGCCTTGCAAAAAGCAAAACTTAAAGTGGGCCAGAAAAGTGTATTGAGTATGTCGTGTACGCCCGCTCTCCAGCGCCAATATCCTAAGCTTGCGATGTCATCACGCATATCAAGCACTTCTCCCGCGACGGTCATGGCAACAACGGTGAGCCACGGGGTGAAAGACCCAAGTGGTTTCCGCAATACGGCAGCAGCTACAAGAAAAACAGCAATGCCAATATGAATGTGCAGTGCATCTTTTGATAGTCCCAGTACAGCAACAATTTCCAGTTTAATTAACTGAAACGCTGAAATATCCATAATGTGTATGCTCCAATTTCTGTGGAGTCTCCTACTTCGTCTTTATGAATTACAGAATTCAATCAGCACTCCTTTTTCTTATGACACCCTTTCGCTGAGGGAGAGGGAATCACGCGTTCGCCACGCGATTTTCACTGTCGGGTTTAACGAGTTGTCCGCCTTTAAAAAGCTCAGGGATACACCTTATCAACCGGGGTTTATGGTTTGACCTCTTTTTCGTCGGCTATCAGATGGCTGGTAATAACCCACTTTCCTTTGTCGAGCACCAAAACCCTTAAGTCCCGCGTTTTTCTGGTGGGGTACACGTCGCCGCTGTTCGTCTTTTGCTCTATCGTTTCTCGATAGGATGAGGCGACAGCGATATCGGGCCGTATAAACCTGATGGTGGATGTGGAGGGCGTGCTCTTCCTCGGGGTTATTTTCGGACTTTTAAATAACTTGTCGAGAAATTGCTGAATTTCGGCTTTCCCCTTTTTGGAGACGCCAAAAGAATTGATCCAGTCTGTGTCATCGGCATAATCCTGCGCTGCGACTTTGGCATCGAATAGGTTCCACCCCACATCCCAATGCGAAATGACCTCCTTGATTGCGGCTGCTTCCGATGCCTTATCCGCCGCTATGCCGGGCAAGGCAATAACGATATTTATCGCCATAAAAATTACGGCTACCAAGAGTTTCAACCGATACGACATGCGTATTCTCCTTAACATCATGTTTAACAATAACTATTTTTCTGGGTTGGACGGCTGGCCATTACCCGATCCATCCCACCAGGCATTGATGACCCACTCGTAAGCGCCGTAATACAACGGCAAGGTTTTCGGTCGCTGCAAACGCTGGTTGTAAATCAGGTAATGATGGCTCAGATAGCGCCATGGCAGCACGTAGTAGCCGTGCATCAACACCCGGTCCAGCGCGTGGGCGACGGTTTCCTGCTCTTCCTGGGTATTGGTTTCATAAAGTTTCCTGATCAGTTCGTCCACCACGCGCGACTTCACGCCGATGACGTTCTCCGAACCGGACACATCGGCATCGGCGCTGTTGAAATTGCGCCACAGCTCGGCGGCGGGGTTGCGCGCCTCGCGAAAGGAGACGGATGCGAAATCGTAATCGAAGTTCTTCATGCGCGCGCGGTCGGCGACGGCGTCGGTGGGGCGCGGTATCAATACCATGCCCAGTTTTTGCAGGTTCAGGAAAAAAGCGTCCAGCAGCATGTTGCCGCGTCCGCCAGGCACTTCGATCTCGAACGGTTCGCCCTTGCCGTTGCGCAACACGCCGTCAGTGTTATGCCAGCCGGCTTCCGCCAGCAGTTCCAGCGCCCTGGCCATATTTTTGCGCAGGCTGGAAGGCGGTTTGGTCGTGGCCTGCTCGATTTGCGGGCCGAATACGGCCGGGTCGAGTTCGGCGCGGTAAGGCTCCAGCAGTTTCAGTTCTGCCTCGCTGGGCAAGCCCTTCGCCTGCAGCGGCGAGTGAGCAAAATAGCTGTCCTGACGGTCGAATTCGTCGTCGAGAATTTTGTGGTTCAACCATTGCCAGTCATAGGCGTAACTGATCGCCTCACGCACCCTGACATCCTTGAAACGCTCACGGCGCATGTTCAACACATATCCGTTCATCGCCGACGGGTTATGATGTTCGAATTCCTGCTTGATCAATTCGCCGTTATCGAAGCGCTTGCCGATGAACTGGCAGCACCAGTAGCGCATCCGCGTTTCGTTGAAAAAGTCGAAATCTCCCGCACGCATCGCGGCTACCTGGGTGTCCGAGTCCTTGTAGAGCTTGTAGACGACCTTGTCGAAATTGAGCGCGCCGCGCCGTACCGGGATGTCCTTGCCCCAGTAATCGGGGTTGCGTCGGTAAGTCACATTCTGGGCGCTGGCGGAAGGCGTCATCGTATAAGCGCCGCTGGCGATGGGCGGCTCCAGGCGCAATTGATCGAACGGCGTTTTTTCGCCGTTGGGCTTGTTTCCCCATTTGGGAGAAAACACCGGCAGGCTGCCCGCGACAAAAGACAGGTCGCGGCCCTTGCGGGTAAACTCGAAGCGCACGGTGTTGTCGTCCACAACGCTCAGTTGCCTGATTTCGGCAAAATAAGACTTGAATTTGGGACTGGCCTTGCGGCTGATCAGGGTGTCGAAAGAATATTTGACGTCGCTGGCGGTCACCGGGTCGCCGTTGGAAAACCGTGCTTTCGGGTTGATGTGGAAGGTCGCCGAGCCGAAGTCCGGAGCCACCTGTATATCGTCGGCCAGCAATCCGTATTGGGTATTCGGCTCGTCCAGGCTATACACGGTCAGGGTCTCGAATACCAGCTCCAGCAGACCCGGCGCAACCTTGCCTTTCAGCGTGAACGGGTTGTACTTGTCGAAGCTGCTGTTCTGGCTGACGACCGAAAGATTGAGCTTGCCGTTTTTGGGCGCGTCCGGATTGATATACTCGAAATGCTCGAAGGATGCGGGATATTTCGGCTCGCCGAATTGGGCCACGGCATGAGCGCCCCAGCCTGGGCCGCTCATGGCCAGATGCAATGCGGCGGCCAGTAAGGAGCGGTTGCTCAAGCGGAAAATTGCTGAAGATTTCATAGGGAAAAAACCAGGTTACAATGAGGCACTGACAAGGCGCTGCGTATAAGGATGCCGGGGATGCGCGATCACCGTTTCGGTTTCGCCGGACTCGACGATCTCGCCGTCATGCATGACATACAGCCGGTGCGCCAAGGCGTTGACGACGCTCAGGTCATGACTGATCAGTACATAACTGAGGCCGTATTTTTTTTGCAGGCGCACCAGCAATTGCAGCACCTGGTTTTGTATGGAAACATCCAGCGCGGAAGTGGGTTCGTCCAGAATCAACACACGGGGAGCCAGCACCAGGGTGCGGGCGATTGCGATGCGCTGCCGTTGTCCTCCGGAAAATTCGTGCGGATAGGAACTGAGCGCCGCAGCAGGCAGCCCGACCTCGTCGAGGACATCGACAATTTTGGCCTGGCGCTCTTCCTTGCTCAACTCGGGGAAATGCAAGCCTAGGCCCTCGCCGACAATCTGTTCCACCGTTTGCCGGGGCGACAATGCGCCGAAGGGATCTTGAAACACCACTTGCAGCCGTGCGCGCAAGGCGCGCTTTTCGCGTTTCGAACGCTGATTCAGCGGCATGCCCTCGAAATCCAGTTCGCCCGATTGCACCGGCACCAGACTGAGCAGCGCCTGGGCCAGGGTCGATTTGCCCGAGCCCGACTCGCCGACCACGCCGATGGTTTCTCCTTCGCGCAAGGATACGTCCGCGCCGCCCACCGCCACGAAACGATCCGTGCCGAACAATCCGCGCCAGCCGGGGCGTTTCTTCGGGTACTCCACGCGCAGTTGCCGGGTTTCCAGCAAGGTCGGCGCATTGTGGGCGACAGGGCCGATCTGACGCACCGGAAGGCTGTTGAGCAATTTGATCGTATAAGGGTGCTGCGGGTTGTTGTAAAGCGTTTCTGTGTCTGCGCTTTCCACCAGCTTGCCGCGCTCCATTACCGCTACCCGTTGAGCAAAACGCCGCACCAGAGGGAGGTCGTGAGTGATGAGCAGTACCGCCATGCCTTCTTCCTGCTGTAAATCGAGCAATAGTTGCACGATGCGGGCGCGTATGGTGGTGTCCAGGGCCGTAGTCGGTTCGTCGGCAATCAGCAGTTTGGGGCGGCAGGCCAGGGCCATCGCGATCATCGCGCGTTGACGCTGGCCGCCGGAAAGCTGATGAGGGAAGCTGTCGATGCGCCGTTCCGGTTCGCGTATGCCGGTGCGTTCGAACAAATGTATCGTTTTCTCGCGGGCTTGCCTGTGGGTAAGCCCCTCATGCAGCACCAGCGTTTCGATAACCTGGTTGCCGATGCTGTAAAGCGGGTTGAGCGCGGTCATCGGCTCCTGGAAGATCATGGATATGTCGGCGCCGCGTATGCCGCGCAGTTGGCCGGCGCTTTTTTGCAGCAAATCCTGACCCTGAAAACGGATGGTGCCGTCGATGCGCGCTTGCGACAGCAGGCGCAGTATGGATAACGCAGTCACGGTCTTGCCGGAACCCGACTCGCCCACCAGCGCAACCCGTTCCCCGGTGTTGATTTCCAGGTTGAGTTTGTCGACGGCCGGTTTACCGCCAAAACTGATCGAGACATTCTCCAGCGATAACAAGGGACTCGCCATCAGCCCGCCCTCTGTTCGGCGCGACGGGTATCCATTGCGTTGCGCAAGGCCTCGCCCATGAAGGTCAGCAATAATATCGTCAGCACCAACACGCCGAATGAAGCGGCGGAAATCCACCAGGCGTCCAGATTCTCCTTGCCCTGCAACACCAGACGGCCCAGGCTCGGCGACTGTCCTCCCACCCCCAGTCCGAGAAAATCCACGCTGGCAAGCGCCATGATGCCCGCGCTCATGCGGAAGGGCAAAAAGGTAATCACCGGCGTCAGGCTGTTGGGCAATACATGCCGCCAGATTATTTGCCAATGAGACAAGCCCAGCGCCCGCGCGGCCTTGACATATTCCAGCTGGCGGTTGCGCAGGAATTCGGCGCGCACGTAATCGGACAGATGCACCCAGCCGAACAGGGCCAGCAGCACAAACAGCATGGTGAAGCTCTGCTGAAAAATCGAAGCGAAGATTATCAGCAGATACAATTCCGGCATGGAGCCCCAGACTTCTATCAGCCGCTGGGTGAACAGGTCCACCTTGCCGCCGAAATAGCCCTGCACCGCTCCGATCAGGATGCCCAGCGCGGTTCCGACCAGCGTTAATCCGAAGGCGAAGGTGACTGAAATGCGAAATCCATACAACAGACGGGCGGCAATGTCGTAGCCGGCCGTGTCGGTGCCCAGCCAGTTGTCGCGCGAGGGCGCTCCTGGATTATGCGTGCTCGATGAAAAATAGCAGAGCGTGTCGTAGTAGTAGGGGTTGAGCGGATACAGAGCGAAGTTGCCCGGTTTGTTGAGTTGTTCGCGAATGTACGGGTCGTTATAATCGGTTAAAATCGGTAAATCGCCGCCGAAAACCGATTCCTGGTACTGCTTGACCAGCGGGAAATACCATTGGCCCTGATAATAAACCACCAGCGGTTTGTCGTTGGAAATCAGCTCGCCGGCCAGACTGAGTCCATAAACCGATAAAAAAACAACCAGGCTCCAATAGCCCAGACGCTGGCTTTTGAAACGCAGCCATAATCGACGGCCCGGTGAAACGGACTGTGTAAAGGTTCGGCTACTCGCCTGCTCCGGTTTGAGTAGCGGAGCCGCATCCAGCAATACGGCGGAGAGGGATTGGGATTCGGCTGATATGCTCATCAGAGGTCCTGCGCGTCAAATTTAATACGGGGGTCCACCAGCACGTAGGCGATATCGCCCACCAGCTTGGTAAACAAAGCCATCAAGGTGAATAAATACAGATTGCCCAATATCACCGGGTAATCGCGGCTGTTGATCGATTCGAATGACAATAGCCCCAGGCCGTCCAGAGAAAACAGGGTTTCAATGAGCAGGCTGCCGGTGAAAAAAGCGGTGATGAAGGTGCCGGGAAAGCTGGTCACCAGCGGCAGTAAGGCATTGCGGAAAACATGCTTCCACAACACCTGCCGTTCGGACAGCCCCTTGGCTCTGGCGGTCAATACGTACTGGCGGCTCAGTTCGTCGAGAAAGGTGTTTTTGGTCAGCAGGGTTTTCAGCGCAAAGGTGCTGACCACCGATGCCGTTACCGGCAGTGTGATATGCCATAAATAATCGGTAATCTTGCCGAACCAACTCAATTCGGCCCAGTTTTCCGAAGTCAGGCCGCGTAACGGGAAAATATCCCAGAACGATCCGCCGCCGAACAGTACGATCAGCATTACCCCCAGCACAAAGCCGGGAACGGCGTAGCCGCCCAGCACCAGCAGGCTGCTGATGAAATCGAAGCGGCTCCCGGCGCGTACCGCCTTAGCCACGCCCAAAGGCACGGAAACCAGATAGGCCAGGAAGAAGGTCCATACCCCCAGGGACACCGAGACCACGAGCTTGTCCTTGATCAACGACCACACGCTCTGGTTGCGGAAATAGCTGTCGCCCAGATTGAAGTGCAGAAAGTTGTTCAGCATCAGCAGGTAGCGTTCGAGCGGCGCTTTGTCGAAGCCATATAGACCGGACAGCTGATCGAGCTGCTGGGCGTCGATGCCCTTGCGGCCGTTATAGTCCCAGCTGCCGCCGTTATTGGCGTGACCGCCTTCTGCGCCCGCCCGGGCGCTGTCTCCATCCAGTTGCAGCAGCATATGCTCCACCGGACCGCCCGGCACAAACTGGGTGATGATAAAAGTCAGCGTCAATACGCCCAGCAAGGTGGGGATGATCGCCAATACGCGCTTTAACAGGTAATACCACATAGCTTGTCACGCAACCACGGTTGAGCATTAATTAAAAGATTCGGGTAACTATTCAGCGAATGCTATTGAGTCGTGACCGATGCGCCAGGGTTGAGGCAATCCAGTCGAGACACGCTGAAGCGTGACGGTAATATTAACCACGCTGCAAGTCCGTCCCCTTATGGAGGGCTTTCTGCGCCCATTCATGGACGCAGAAGGTCTCGCCTGACTTACCTCACTTCCTCTTCGCCGGCTATGCTGAATAGTTACAGATTCGGAAACTATTCGGCTCAATAAAGCCCTCTACGGAAAGCGCATATTAAAAGGGCTGCAATGTAATACTCGTATGAAACAACTTCGTAGGAGCGGGCTTTAGCCCCGGTCAGCCGCTTTCGCGGGCTAAAGCCCGCTCCTACAAGGCATTTCATTTCATCCGCAGGTTATGTTGCGCAGTCCCTTTAACCCAGCATTTTCCATAAAAAGCCCGGATGAGCTGAATGGCTGCAACGGTTCAAGCCGCTTTTCTGGCCGAGAACCGCGCGATTTCCGCCAATGGATTGGGATCTATCCACGCGCGCACATCAAAATCGGATTTCAGGAATCCGCGCTGATACAGGAAATTCTTGTAAACCTCCAGGCCTTTAATGGCTGTTTCGTTCAGGTCGGTGTATTGATGCTGGTGCAGGTCTTCGCCGTAAGCCTGTTTAACCCATTTCTCGTCCGAACCGGTTTCGCGCGCAATATAGGCGACGGTTTCAGCCGGGTGGGACGCAGCCCAATCGCCGATAGCGACCACGCGGGCGAGAAAACGGGCGACAAGATCGGGGCGATGTTCCAGGATGTGGCGATCCACCGTAATCGGACGCGGAGCGCCGTTATTGGCGCGCACCAGCGGGTCCGGATGGTTGCGGATGTCGTTGACGATGTTGGCGCGGATTTCGTGAGCAACCTGCACGCCGCGGGAACCTTTGACGAATACGGCGTCGACTTTCCTGTTCAACAAAGCCTGGATGAGAACCGCGTAACCTCCGCCGGTGCCGCGGCCGCCAGGCTGGGGTCCGCTACGATGCGCAGGCGCCGAGAAGTCTAACCATTCCACTTCCTTCTCTCCAACGCCACCCTGTTCCAGAGTAACGAGGAAACCGCGCAGCGCCCCCGCACGTCCATGGTCGATGGTGTTGTTATGCACGGGCAGGCCGATGCGGCGGCCGCGCAAATCTTCAGGCGTTTTAATGCCGGAATCGGGCAGCGCGAGGATCAGTTGAGATTCGTCTACCCAGTTCAGTCCGATAACGCGGGTTTCCGTGCCGTTGGCGCGGGTCCAGATCGCCGGCACATTGCCGCCCTGACGGAAGGAGTTCTGCAAATGATGGTCGTAATGGGATTCGCGCACAGCAGGGTCGATGGTGTCCTGCAGGGTTTTGATGGTAATGCCGTCAGCGCCGAACTCCTTATCGAACCAGCCAAGCTGCGAGGCCAGTCCCAGTGGTGTAGGCACCGAGCAACGGGTATACCAAAGGGTGTCTACGGTTATGTTTTGCTGTTTTTCTGTCATGGTTCTTGCTGTCTCACTGTATGGGTAGATGGAAATCCCCGAAGCTGGTCCGGGGTATATGCTTATTTTCAAAGCAGTTACCATGCCAGTGATTTTCAGCAGACGCTATTTTCGGCCCGGTTACTCCGTAGTCCGGGCAGTGCGGGCGGTTTTATCTGTGGTAGGGCGGCTGTCCCGACCACTCTTCATTTCTGCAGGGGCTGCTGGCAAAACAGCAAGGTGTGGGCGGCGTGTTGTTTTGGCAGCACTGGGACGTCTGTCGGCGAAAACAGCACCGGCATTTGTATTGCTTGATGCACTCCGTGATTGCTATTGCGTTGGTCATGCCGATGGGTATTGATTTTCAGATTGGTCTGATAACGTGGTTATCCATTAATAATGGTACAGTTTATGCCTTGCTGAAGCCACTATGCGCAAGACAAGACGAGGCAATCATGACCCAGTTCCATTGGCGAATTCCGATACACGGCTGCAAGGGCGATCTGGCTTCTCCTTTCTATACTCGCGGCACCTGGGGGCCGCTGACGGAAGGTAAACCGGCGCCGACCTTGACCGATGGCTCGGGGGATCGTTTTCCCTATCACGACTACCTGCTCGAAGTTGCCAAGGCGGCGGAGATTTCCGGTTTCGACGGAGCGCTGATTCCGTCCTTCCCCGACTCCGAAGATCCCTGGGTGATCGCATCGTCCATCGCGCGGCATACCAGGTCCCTGCGCTTCATGATTGCCTATCAGCCGTGCTGGTTCAACCCGCTGTATGCAGCCAAGGCTGCGGCCAGTCTGCAGCGCCTGTCGGGCGGGCGTTTGCTGTTCAATATCATCACCGGCGGCGGCGGACCTCCGCAGCTGTGGTGGGGAGACCGCATTGCCCACGACGACCGCTATACTCGCACCACGGAGTTTCTCGATGTGCTGAAAGGCGTCTGGAACGGCGGCCCGTTCAACTATAATGGTAAATTCTTCCAAATCGAAGAGGCGGGTCTGCCTGAGCCTTTAGCCGGACAAGTCTTTCCCGAACTGTACTTTGTCGGCTCATCGAACGCCGCGCTGGCCGCGCAGGGCAAACACGCGGATTACGATCTGACTCACCTGGAGCCGCGAGAGAATCTGCGCAACAAATTCAACCGCGTAAAGGAACTGGCCTCCAGGGACGGCCGCACTGTGAAACCCGCCGTGCGTTTCAACATCATCGCGCGTCCGACGCCGGAGGAGGCCTGGGAGGTAGTCCGCCGCGCCTGGGCGCAGGTGGATTGGGACGCCCGCGAGCGCAACCAGCGCAGCCAGAGGCTCGGCGACGGGGTAGGATCGTGGCGGACCGAGGTCACGCGCTCCACCCGCGTCGAAGACCTGGTGTTCGAAGGCTTGTGGGCCGGCTTCGGCACTCTGGGCAGTCAGGGTTCTCCGCTGGGTTTTGTCGGCAGCTATGAGCAGGCCGCCGAAACTATCGACGGCTTTATCCGTATGGGCGTGCAGGGCTTTATACTCTCCAGCACCCCCGCGCTGGAAGAAGCGTTCCATGTCGGCGAAGAAGTCTTGCCGCTGGTGCGCGGCAGCACCTCCTTCAAAATCGCAACCCGCTAAAGAGGTCCCGATGAGCATCGAATTTTTCTGGCAATTGCCTACGAGCGGAGACGGCCGCTCCTTGCGTAAGGAACACTGGAACCGCGGCGATTACACGCCGCCTGTCACCAGCCGCCCGGTGTTCGCCCGCAC
Source organism: Candidatus Methylospira mobilis (assembly GCF_009498235.1). Lineage (NCBI taxonomy): Bacteria > Pseudomonadati > Pseudomonadota > Gammaproteobacteria > Methylococcales > Methylococcaceae > Candidatus Methylospira > Candidatus Methylospira mobilis. Next base: position 2,002,534 of record NZ_CP044205.1, read on the forward strand.
CGATGTCCGCCGCGGCGGTTACACCTGGTACGACCATCTCGCGCAGATCGCCCGAGCCGCAGAGATTACCGGTTTCGACGGCGTGTCGATTCCGCAAACGCCCGCAGGAGAGGAGCCCTGGGTCGTTTCCGGCGCGCTGGCGCGCGAGGCGCGGCGCTTGAAATTCCTGCCTTCCTTGCCCGCGCCGTTTCTGTCGGCGGTGTACTCGGCGAAGATGGCGATCAGCTTCCAGCGATTGACCGGCGGCCGGCTGGCTTGGAACCTGATCACCGAGGAACACACGCCAAAATCCTGGCACGGACATCGCTGGAGCATTGCCGAGCAGATCGCGCGCACCGGCGAATTTCTCGATGTCGTCAAGGGGTTCTGGAGCAACGCGCCGTTCACTTACCAGGGCCGCTACTACGAAGTGGAAAACGGCGGCTTCGGTCCCGCTCTTGCCGGACCGGAACTGCCGCTGATTTATCTGTCCGGTGAAACCGAAGAGGCGCTGGCGTTGAGCGCCAGATACGCCGATGTGCATTTCCTGCCGCTGGATTCGCTTGAAGCGACGCGCGGACGCATTGCGGATTTGACGCGGCGTGCGGCTGCGCACGGGCGGGCTTTGCGCTTTGCGATTCAGGCCGATGTAGTGGCGCGCCATAGCGGCGAGGACGCATGGCAAGATTTGCGCGGGCGCTGGGACAGGGAGATCGCCAAGACCGTGCCGATATCCGGCGCTATCGATCACTCCCAGGGTGCGGACAAAGAGGGTTTCGATGAGTTGATACTGGGCTCCAATCTCTGGACCGGCTTCGGCCTGGTGCGCCCCGGCGCGCCGGCGGGTATCGTCGGCAGCTACCGGGAAGTGGCGGACCTCATCAAGCAATATATCGATGCGGGAGTCGGCACCTTCGCTTTGTCCGCCAATCCGCATCTGGAGGAGGCTTACCGCATAGGAGAGCAATTGCTGCCGCTGCTCAGAGCGCGCCCGGCGCAACCTCTCGAACAGCTATCCTGACATTAATCATGGGAGCGATACTGGAAGCGATAACGTCGTACAACGGCTGGTTTTACTGGGCCTTGCTGTCCGCTGCGTTTGCGGCATTAACCGCCATTTTTGCCAAACTCGGGCTGGCGGGCGTCGACTCCGACCTCGCCACCCTGCTGCGCACGGCGGTCATCATCCTGGTTCTGGGCGCGTTCGTCGGCTACACCGGTAAATGGACAAATCCCATGGATCTCGCACCCAAAACCCTGGGTTTCCTGGTCTTGTCCGGTTTGGCTACCGGCGCTTCATGGGTCTGCTATTTTCGCGCGTTGTCTATCGGCGAAGCTTCCAAAGTCGCTCCGGTCGATAAACTCAGTCTGATTCTGGTTGCCGTTTTTGCGGTGCTATTCCTCGGCGAACGGCCCAGCGCCAGAGAGTGGCTGGGCATTTCCCTGATCGGAGCCGGCGTAGTGGTCCTGGGACTGAAACGTTGATTCATGCATAGCGCCGCGGTTTTCGACATGGACGGCCTGCTGCTGGATTCCGAGCGGCCGATCAGAGACATCTGGCGTTTGGTCGCTTCCGAATTCGGCCTGGTTTTGAGCGACGAAATTTACCTGCAATGGGTCGGCAGACGCTATGCCGATGTGGCGGAACAGTATGGCGGTATTTTCGGAGAACGGCGGCTGTTCGATGAAGCCTGCGGGCTTGTGCGAACGCGGGTGTCCGATTTCTATGAAGCGGAAGGATTCGCGGTAAAAACCGGCGCGGTCGAACTGCTGAGCTTGCTGAACGAGCGCGGCATTCCCTGCTGCGTAGCCTCATCGACCCGGCACGCTGAAGTCCGGCACCGCCTGGAAAGGGCCGGCCTGCGGGCTTACTTCGACGCTATTGCAGGCGGCGACGAGGCGTCCAATGGAAAACCGCATCCGGATTTGTTTCTGCTTGCCGCCGAGCGTCTCGGCGTCAATCCTCGGCACTGTCTGGTGTTCGAAGACTCGGAGCATGGCGCGCAAGGCGCGCTCGCCGCCGGCATGTCGGCGGTGATCGTTCCCGATCTGAAAACTCCCGCTCCGGATACGGCCGCGCTGTGCCTGGCGGTGCTGGAATCGCTGGCGCATGTGCCGGCGTTTTGTGAGGCGTGGTTTTCGCGGCAGCAGCGAACCGCACTTACGATACCGAGTCCGGCGCGATCAACCTGAGTCTAGGAAAATAGGCGCGAAAACGGCGAACATCACGAGTAAGCAGCGTCAATCCTGCGACTTGGGCATGGGCGCCGATGTAGAAATCGGGAAGCGGCAGGGTGCGCGTCCCGCCACTTTTTCGATAGGCAACAAAGGCGCGTCCCGCCAGGAAAGCGGCTTGCCATGGCAGGTCGGCGCGTTCGAGCAGCATATCCGATAAAATCGACTCTATTTGCGCCTCCGAATCGGCGTAGCCGGCCAGTTCCGCGTAAATAATGGGATTGATGAATACCTCGCCGCTATCCGTAGCGCGAACAAGCTGCGAGGAAGACCAGCCGTACCATTCGGACTGCGGATCAGAAACATCAATGATAACGTTGGTGTCGATGAGATAGCGATGCATTAGTCCTCGCCTCGTGTTTCTCGCATAATTTCATCGGTTGTCATAGCCGAGTTCTTGAAAGCGCCCCGCAATCGCTCGACCAATAATTCGCCTCGCGTCTTGCCGCTGACCGGGCGGAGCGTTACGACGCCATTGTCATAGGAAAATTCCACTTCGGTGTCAGGCATCAAACCAGCCTGTTTACGGATGGCGTTGGGTATGGTGACTTGACCCTTGCTGGTGATGCGCATGATTATCTCCTGCATTCTTACTAAGAAAAGTAAGACTATTGTAGTATTACATTGGAATCAACGCAAACACAGGGTCATGACTTTGGGCTGCAAACCGGGATGGACCTGATATGGAAGCGCGGACGGACTATCGATAAAGGTGCAACATTCCGTAGCAGCCCAAACGGGAGGACAACAGCGGCACAGGCTATCCGGCCATCCAGCCGGAGAATGAATTTGGATATGGTAAAAAATAACATCCCGAATCAGCCATCAACTCCGTTCGCCCTGAGCCTGTCGAAGGGCATTGCCCTGAATCTATCGAAGGACCGTTCATGGTTCGACAAGGCTCTCCAGCCGCATTCGCGGTGCTACGCCCACGAACGGGGAGGTTATTCTCGACCTCAAATCCCGGATGCACTTCGAATGGGAGCTTCTGGCTCGCCGGAGGAGGTATCCCGCTTTGAAGCGGGATGCTTGCAGCGTTTCAGGTGCAGGAAACACTGCGAGTGTTGGGTTATGGACGCTTCAGGTGCGGTAACCGCCAGGCGATTGCCGCATCTGAAGCCGGATATTAATGAGTCTTAAGCCGCTTTGGCTTTAAGCGAAGCCGCGTCGAACGGGCGCACGTCTATCCATTGATTGACATCGACCGGGTTCGGCAGGAACTTCCAGCGGTAAAGGAAATCCGTGAAGTCCTGCAAGCCCTTGATGTTTTGCTCGGACAGGTTCGTGTCCAGACGATGATGGGCGTTTTCGCCGTAGGCTGCCGTAACCCAGTATTCGCTGGCATTGGTTTCCCTGGCGAGGAAGCGGCGGGTTTCGTCGGGGTGGGCGCTGGCCCATTCCTGCGCCCGCAAGACGTTCTCGACGATCAGCACCGCCGAGTCGAAATAGTTGTCGATCAGATTGAGGTCGACCGTCAATGTGCGCGGCGTGCCGTTGTTTGCGCGTATCAAAGGGTCGGGGTGGACGCCGGTGTCGATGACCGTCACCAGGCCGAACTGACTGGCCGCCTGCGCCGCATGAGCGCCCTTGAGAAATATTGCATCGACCTCGCCACGGATCAGCGCGACCAGTTCCGTATTATGCCCGCCGCTACGGCCGCCGCCGAACAACTGGGTTCCGGCTACACGCTGGGCCGGTTCGTCGCTATGACCGGCGCCGATCGCCAGATCGACGATTTCGACATCATCCACGGTCAACCCTTCTGTTTTCAGTGCGTTTTCCAAGCCTCTGATTGCCTGCGCCCTGGAAAAGTCGATTTGCACGTTTTCCCATTTCGGCAAGCCGATGCGGCGTCCTTTCAAATCCTTCACGTTCCTGATTCCGCTCTCCGGCAGACTCAGTATCCGCTGGGTTTCATCGGACCAGGACAATCCCAGCAAGCGCGTTTCGCGGCCTGCCGAGCGCGCCCAGATGGCGGGGATATTGCCGCCGTGGCGCACGGAGTTTTCCAGAGTATGGTCGAAATGGGATTCCCGCACCGCCTTGTCGTTGGATTCCCGCAATGACTTGATGACCGTACCCTGGGCCTTGAAGCTTTCTTCCAGCCAGCCTTTTTGCAGCGCAATTCCCAAACCGGTGGGGACGGGGCAGCGGGTATACCAAAGTGTTTCCAGTTTTTTACTCATTTCATATGCCTATCGGATGAATAAGGAGTGAAGCCTGATGCTTCGTTTAAAGGGATTGGTTTTCCGGAGGCAACCGCAGTGTGTGACACATATAAAGTTAAACCTCCACGCCCAAAGCTAATGCCGCCGGCGATGCTTTGATAGTTGCCGGTCCGGAGCCAGGACTGCATGTCTTATGCCATGCGACTTTGTACCTGCTCACGGTGAAGTAAATCGCCCGTACCGGCTATATGAGCAAATAAGTGACTTTAAAACAGCAGGCAAACACCAGCCCTGTTTTTATTTCAGCAGGTTTCGGTATCCCTCTCTTCAGGGAAAAGGCGAGAGGGCAGTGTGGCGGAATATTCGTTAATCCCGGATTTTCGCTGCTAAGCGGATCATTTTGCCGGTGATATCCCGTAAAACCGGCTTTCCGACATACCTGACAGTAGATTGGTACGGTATCTGCTTAGTCAATGGTAACTGTTGTAAAAAAACAGAAAAAAATGTTAACGGCGCAACACATGGCTCTACGTATCAGCGCCAGACTAAAGAATGACAAGTCATAACTTTCAAAAGTAGAAACTCAAGATGAAACGGACTAAATCAAAAAAAAGGAATATGCGCGCCAAACGCTCGGATCGGTCTTTGCTTACGGCGTGGGTTGCCGCCTATTTGTCTTTAACCAGCGCAACGGCCTTGGCAGAGAAGGCCGGTGAGTCCTCAACAGCGGCTCCGGTCCCACAAAACGCGACTCAGGGAGCTGCTACGCCGGAGGACGGTTTCGCCGCCTATGACTGGGATGGCGACGGCAATATCAGCAAAAGCGAATGGAAGCGTGGGCCGAAACCCGGCACCCCGGCAAATGAAATAACGGCGGTCGGTGATCTCGATAAAAAGCAGCCGGACCCTAACGCTGTGCCGACAGGGGAGGGCGAAGGCAAAGCCAATTACGAGGCCCAGGAAAGAGCTGCGGAGCTGTCGGAGTCCAATCCCAATCAGCTCGGCGAAGTGGAGGTGACCTCCCAGAAGCGCAAGCAGTCCGAACAGAAAGTTCCCACCGCGCTTACGGTGCTCAACGGCCAGCGCATCATCGATCAGGGCATAGGCCGTTCCGCGGGCGATGTTCTGAACTTTGTTCCGAACGGCTCTGCCGGCACCCAGTTTCATGGCCGGCCGCGCTGGTTTATCCGCGGCGTTGGCACCGGTAATCAGCAGTTGGATCTCGCCAACCCAATCGGCTTTTACCAGGATCAGGTGTACATGGGGAACTCCACCGCGACCGGCATCCCGCTGTTCGATCTGGAGCGCACGGAGGTTATGAGCGGGCCGCAAGGCACGTTGTGGGGAAAGAATACCACCGGCGGCGCGATCGACGTGGTTTCGCGCAAGCCCAAGCTGACCGAGGATCAGGAGGGCTATGCAAAGCTGAGTTACGGTACTTATAACGATGCGATAGCCGAAGGCGCTTATGGCGCGCGTTTATACGACAACGTTGCCGTTCGCGGTGCGTTCCATTATGAGAATCAGGACGGACGTTTCAATACCTGGAACCCGGTCAATAATTCCGAAACCGGCCAGATGCAAGGCGGTTTCCACGATGCGATGTTTCGTGTATCCGGTCTCGCCAAAATTACCGACGACCTTGAGGTTTTGGCCAATGTGCATTATCGCGATTATTACACGCAAGGCGGCGTAACTACAACAGGTACTAGCATGCCGGGTACTGCGGGTACGGTGCTTTATAAGGACCCGCTGACCGGGTACACCAATACGCCGAGTACGAACTCCGAGATTATCTCAGCGGGCAAATTATTGCCCCTCACCAACAACCAGATCAATCAGACCGGGGCGATGCTGAATTTGACGCAGAAATTCGACGATTACACCTTGACCGGCATCACCGGCTATGAAAACTGGAAATCCCAACTCTACGGCAGCGCCCCGAATCCGCAAAGTTCGGAGCAGGTTACCCAGGAAATTCGTCTGGCTTCTCCGGGCAACAAGGATTTCTGGAACTGGCAAAACGGCGTGTTTTATTCGTACGAGAATATCAGTTCCAATACCTATACCGGGACTACACCATGCGGCGTCGGTCTCACCACTACGCAAATTGCGGCGCAGCCCAATGGCCTCGGATGTTTATCCTCGCTGGGTCAGCAATCTTACAGCAATCAAAATTTCAGTCACAACGATCAAAGCGCCGCTATATTTACCAGCAATACGTTTAATATCACCGACGATATTTTGGCCACGGCCGGTTTCCGATACACCTATGAAAACAAGAACGTGAACATGAGCCGGCAGCAGGCGGTGGCCCCGGCAAACGGCACGCTGAATTACAACGACGCCGCGACTCTGAACGGCGTGGTCGGAAACGGAGCGGTCAGCAGTAATCCGTTGTTTTACAATCCGAACGTTTGGTGGCAGTCGGTCAATCCCAGCTATCTGCCCACTCAGGTGGTCTATAGCCCGGCCGCTGCGGCAGCGAATCCAACCGCTTCCAATTTCGTAGGGCAAAACAGCGTGTCCTGGAACATGATTACCTACGACGTGACGCCGCAATGGAACATCACCAAAGACGCCATGGTCTATTTCAAGTATGCCAAGGGCATGAAGTCCGGCGGTTTCAATACGTCGGCGGCGCAGCTTTCCGTTTTCAACACGCTGATCAAGCCGGAGACGCTGTACGACTACGAAGTTGGGGCAAAAACAGCCTGGTTCGACGGCCGCTTGAAGGCCAACACCACGCTGTTTTACTACAGCTACCTGAACGATCAGGTCAATGTCACCGCCGTGCCGATTTCTACCTTCCCGAACAATCAGTCCGGTTATATTTATAACGTCAACAAAGCGCATTCGGAAGGCGCGGAATTCCAGGTCGAAGCGCTGCCGATACAGGATTTGCATTTGATCGGCAACATCGGTTTGCTGGATACGCGCTTTGACGATGTCGGCAACATCAATCAGAACGGCGTGCCGCTGACGAGTCAGATTCTGCAGGGCAACCAGATGGTGCGTTCGCCGCATTTCAACAGCTTCCTGCAGGCCGACTACCGTCTCCCGCTGGATATCGACTACGTGCATTTCATCGCCAGCGGCGATTGGCGCTACCAGTCGCAACAGTATTATTACGTCAACTACCAGTTTCCATCGAATCCTACCACTCCTTACGGCGCTACGATACAGCAGCCCGGTTATTCCATGGTCAACTTCCGCTTTACCGTTGCGAGCAACGACGAAAAATACAGCCTGACCGCCTATATGCTGAATGCATTGGATGCCCAATATTTGAATCATAGCAGTCTTCCGGCAGCGAGCACTCTAAACGGCGCGGGTTTGATTTATGGTCAGCCGCGCACAGTAGGCTTGCAGTTGAATGTGCGTTACTGGTAGGTGTTTTTTAAATGATTAAAAATAAACAGGAGGTAAGACCATGACGACAGAATTTATTTGGCAAGTGCCGACCGCCGGCGACGGGCGGCACGGCGACGCCGGCCAGACCCGGCGCGGCGAGCGTTCAGCGCATGAGCGCGCGCCTTTTACCGAGGGCGTAAGCGATCCGCGAGGCAGCCGCTTTAATTTTCTCGATCATCTGCACCAGATCGCGCGTGCTGCGGAGTTGTCCGGTTTCGACGGCATTCAGATCCGGAACGATCTGCAAGGCGACGAGTCCTGGATCGTTGCGGGTTATCTGGCGCGCAGCACCCGCCGTTTGAAGCTGCTCGCCGAGTTCGAGGCATCCCGCGGTTCGGCGGTTTATGCAGCCAAGAACGCAGCCAGCTTCCAGCGTTTCAGCGGCGGCCGCTTTGCCTGGCAGATCAGCCAGGGAGGCGACGAAGCCCTGCGCCGCCGCCATGGCGATTTTATTCTGGACAGCGACCGCATTGCACGCATAGGCGAATTCATCGAAGTGGCCAAGGGCGTGCTTACGCAGTCGCCTTACAGCTTCAAGGGGCGCTTTTTTGAAGTGCTGGAAGGCGGCTTCAACGGGCCTTTGGCCAATAATGCGGTCCCGCCGGTATATCTGTCCGGCAACACCACGGAAGCTTACCGTTTGTCTGCGCAATGGGCGGACGTGCATGTGCTGGACGCCGTTCCGGTGGATGAGCTGGAGCCGGTTATTTCAACATTGCAGAGTCTGGCTGTCGGGCATGGGCGCAGCCTTGCGCCGGGTTTGCGCATCGATGTTCTCGCTCGCGAGGATGAAGACGAGGCACTGCACGATGCGCAACGCTATTTGGCGCAAACGGGCCGAAGCGTGAGTTCCACAGATCCCGTGGTTGCTCCCAACTTATGGTCCGGGTTTGCCACCGAGCGTACCGGTGCCGCCGCGTCGCTGGTGGGCAGTTACGCACAAGTGGCTGAACGGCTGGACGAGTATGCCGAAGCCGGTATCTCCAGCTTTGTTCTCGCCGCCATCCCGCATTTCGAGGAAGCCTATCGGATCGGCGAGCAGGTGTTGCCGCTGCTCCGTTCGCGTACGGCTGCAAGATCGTCCCAGGCGGCCTGATTGCCGCAATTTGCCAACAGCAGGAGAAAAATATGACCATAGACGTATTCTGGCGCATTCCCACACACGGCGAACCCAGTTCCCACCGCAGCCGCAAACCCTGGCGCGGCGACTGGTCCCCCGGTAACGACAGCGCGCGTAAACCCGGCCTTGGCGGAGGAGAGGACGGGACGACTTATATCGATTATCTGGCCGAAATTGCCCGCGCGGCGGAAATTTCCGGATTCCAGGGCGGGCTGATTCCATCCTTCCCGATGACGGACGAGCCCTGGGTGATCTCGGCTTTCCTGGCCAGGGAAACCAAAACCTTCCGTTTCATGATTCCGTTCCAGCCCGGCTTTCTCAATCCGGTGGTTGCGGCGCGCAAGACCGCCAGCCTGCAACGCGCTACCGGTGGCCGGGCCTTGTACAACATCATCACCGGCGGCGGCGGGCCGCAGCAACTGTGGTGGGGCGATTCGGTCCCTCATGACGACCGTTACACCCGCACCACCGAGTTTCTTGATGTGGTGCGCGGAGTCTGGAAGGGCGGTCCTTTCTCCTATCAGGGAAAATTTTACCAGGTGGAAGAAGCCGGCTTGCCATATCCGCTGTCCGAGGAAGAGTTCCCGGAGATTTATTTTTCGGGATCGTCCGACGCGGCTTTGGCTTCGGCATCGAAACACGCCGATTATTATCTGTCCTGGCTGGAGCCGTTCGCTGCGCTGCGCGACAAATTCAGTCGCGTGAAGGAGCGTACCGACGTGCTGGGACGCAAGATCAAATGCGCCGTGCGTGTCGATATCGTGGCGCGTCCGACCGAGGAAGAGGCGTGGGAGGAAATTCGTCGCGGCTTTGAAAACGTCGATCCCGACGCCTTGGCGCGCTTCCAGGGCGCAGGAGAAAGGAGCGAGTCGGTGGGGGCCGCGCGTCAGCGCGATTTCAGGCCGGCCACCATCAACAGCTACAAGGATCTGATTACCGAATCCAACATCTGGTCGGGATTCGGTCTGCTGCGCGGCGGACAGACACAGGGCATCGTCGGCAGCTACGAGCAGGTGGCCGAGCGGCTGGACGATCTGGTACAGCTCGGCGCCGATGCGTTCATTCTTGCCGGCACGCCGCATCTGGAGGAAGCCTACCGCGTCGGCGAAGAGGTATTGCCTCTGGTGCGCGGACGCCCATCCGGTTCCGCTGCACTGCGGGCAGTGGGCTAGTCAGGCATCGGTTCAGTATTTATTAGCGCCGCCGGATTCGCCGGCGGCGCATGACAATATCAAATTAACAGCAAGGTAGCCAACATGTCAGTTACATCTCTTCCGGGGTTGAGCCCGGAACTCCAGGCGTTCGTGGACAAAACCACCGAGGAAGCCAGACTGGCGTTCCGGGTGTTCCGGGAAACCGGCACCACCACAGCCCAAGGCACCGTAGGTTTCGTCGAGCGGGTCCCCAACGAGGAAAAGCTGGTGATCGTCAATTATCCGGGGCCGTTCAATCCAGACAAGGAAATCACCTCCACAGTGGTCGGTTTCGACGGCACCGTCTATCTGGGCAAAAACAACGGCGGCGCAGGACGTTACCTGAAGCTCTTCCGGCAACATGCCGACGTCACCAGCATTTCCCATGTGCATACGCCGCATCTGGGGGCTTGGGCGCAGACGCATCGCACCCTGCCGATCCGTTATGTGCCGGTGATCCGCTTCAAATTGTTCAAGGAGGTGCCGGTTTACATAGACCGCAGACAGGAGGAAGTTCAATTCATCCTCGATCGCATCAGGGAAAATCCGCACACTCAGGCCATACTGGAAGCCAACGGCGGCTCGACGGTATGGGGCAAAAAGGGTTTGCGCGAGCTGGCCGAATACATACTGATACTCGAAGAAGGCGCCAGACTGCAGATACTTGCCGAATCCATCGGCGGTTCCAGGGATTTGGGACCGGGGGTATGGAAACAGCAATGGAACATGGGCGGTCTTTATCAACAAGCCCTCGAACTGGGGTTGATTCCGCCAACGGATAAATGAGTTTTTGCCGTTAGCACAGCAAGTTCTCATCACCCCTGGACGGGTTCGTCCGGGGGTTTTCGCGTGGGCGTTGAAAAATCATGGCCGCATGAAGCGATCTTTGACCCAAGAAAAATATGTCTTACTTTTCCTGCTTAGCAGTAACCCCTGACACGAAAATTTCAGGTGGACTCGATATCAAGGCCATGCCGCGCGTGCTTTGGCGGCTGACCCAACTCAGTTTTCGCTATCCCTGGCGATGTTTTTTCGCATTGTCCTGCGCGCTCGCCGCCGCCGCGTTTAACCTGGCGACTCCGCGCTTATTGGGGCAGGCGGTGGATCAGGCTCATCATCTGCTGGTCGAAGGTCACACGCACCCGGAAGAAACGCGCGCGGCCTTTCTACTGTTGACGACGAACATCTGGGGAGAGGCGGCGGAGCAGGCCTATCGTCTGGTGATAGAAGGTCATGCCCACGCGGTCAGCCCTCGCGCCGCTCTGCTCGCCACTGCTTTGATGATCCTCGTTGCCTGTGCGTTGCGCGGCGCCCTGACAGGCTTGCACGGTTACTGGGGAGAAGCCGTGGCTCAGCGGGTGGGCTATGATTTGCGTCTGGCTTTCTTCGAGAAACTCCAGCGCCTGAGCTTCAGCTTCCATGATGCTAATCATTCGGGCGATCTTATCGCCCGCGGCATGCTGGATCTGGAGGGCATCCGCGCCTTTCTGGAATCCGGTCTGCTGCGGTCGATTGTCCTGCTGCTGGTGGGCGTCGGGGCCTGGCGGCTTTTAAGCGTGGATGTCGAGCTTGGACTTATAGCATTGAGCTTTGTGCCTTTCGTGGCCTGGCGAGCTATCCGCATGGGATTGTTGTTGCGTTTGACCTGGCAGCGCCTGCAACAACTGATGTCCGACCTGACCTTGTTCATGGAGGAAAACCTGCAGGGCGTCCGGGTGGTGCGCGCCTTCGCCGGCAAAAGCTTCGAATTGGCGAAATTCGATAAGGCCGCCCAGGCGGCTTTGCTGTTGTCCAACCGGCGCATCTCCTTACGCATGGGCTCGGTCAGCCTGATGAACTTCGCCTACCATACCGCCATGGGCCTGGTTTTGTGGGTCGGCGGCCATCGGGTCGGCGAGGGCGGGATGACCGTGGGAGCGTTGACCGAGTTTCTGACCTTCATGACCTTGCTGCAGCAGCCGATACGCCAGATAGGCATGATCGTCAACTCCAGTTCGCGAGCCACATCGGCGGGGAGCCGGCTGTTCGAGGTGCTGGATGCCGTTCCGGACATACGGGATGCGCCGGGAGCGAAGACGTTCGCGCCGGGATCGGGCGTGCTGCGTTTCGAGTCGGTGGATTTCGCCTATAGCCGGGGGGGAAGGAAAATTCTTTCCGATATCAGCTTCGAGGTCGGGCCTGGGAAAACCCTGGGTATCGTCGGGCCTCCCGGAAGCGGGAAATCGACTCTCGCCCATTTGATTCCGCGCTTCTACGATGTGAGCGGGGGCAGGATTACCCTGGACGGACAGGATATTCGCGCGGTGACTCTGGATTCCCTGCGCCGCGCGGTGGGACTGGTGCAGCAGGAAATATTCCTGTTCGACGCCACGGTGCATGACAATGTTGCCTATGCAGAGCCGGATGCCGATGAGCCTCGCGTGGTGGAGGCGGCGTCCATTGCGCAGATACATCAGCATGTAGTTCGCTTGCCCGAGGCTTATGCGACCCGCGTCGGCGAACGCGGCGTCGCCCTGTCGGGCGGGCAGCGCCAGCGCATGTCTATTGCACGCGGATTGCTGGCCGGGCGGGCCATTATCGTGCTGGACGACTCCACCGCAGCTATCGACGCGGTGACCGAGCAGCAGGTGCGCGCTTCGCTGCGCGGGACGGTAAGGGATCGAGGCGCCATCATCATAGCCCACCGCCTCGGCTCTCTGCATCATGCCGACGAAATCATTGTGCTCGACGAGGGAAAAATCACTCAGCGCGGAACCCACGACGAATTGCTGCGGCTGGGAGGAACCTATGCCGAATTGTGGGCGTTGCAGCACTTGCCTGATTCGAACGGATCGCCATCCATAAGCTGCGAGTCCAACCTCGCTTTGGAGGTGGCCTGATGAGCGCGATGCGCTATGGAGCGGGGCGGGGCCATAGAGAGGCCGGCGCTCACGACTTTGGCGATGATGCATTGACGCGTTTCGACCGAGGCGTGGTGCGTCGTTTGTTTGGTTTTGTCCGTCCTTACCGGCGCACCCTTGCCGGCGCTTTACTGGCCGTTGCGCTGGCTACGTCGGTTCAAGTGTGCATTCCGTTGACAGTTCGCTATGCGGTCGATAGCGCGGTCGGGCGTTCCGCGTTTCCGTTAAACACGGTGCTGGCCGGGTTCGGCGTGTTGATTGCCTTGAACGGGATATTGGCCTATCTGCAGGAATCGATTTCGGCGCATTTGGCGCAACGCGTCATATTCGATCTGCGCCGCGCCATGTTCGCTCATTTGCAGGACGTCTCGCTTTCCTTTCACGATCAAACCCAGGTTGGGCGATTAATGGCGCGCTTGCAGGGCGATGTCAACGCATTGCAGGAATTCATGGAAAACTCGGTTTCGGCGATCGGCGATTTATTTCTGCTGATCGGCATTATCGCGGTCCTGCTGTGGATGGATGTGCGGCTCGGTCTGTTGACCTTGACGGTTCTGCCTATACTGGCCGTTGTGCGCGCGCTGTGGATACCGTGGGCGCGGCCAAAATTCCGCCGCGCGCGGGAAGCCTCTTCCAGCGCAAATGCGGCACTGGCGGAGAATATCAACGGCATCCGCACGGTACAGGAAAACCGGCGCGAAGCCGTTAATTTCAAGCGTTACCGCAAGCGGGCGCGTGAAAATCTCGACGCGCAGATAGACTCGTCCCGAGCCTCCCAGATCATGGTGCCGGCAGTGGATATGCTGACCGGTTTGGCCATGGGCATCGTTGTCGTCGTTGGCGGAGACAAGGTGCTGTCTGGTACGCTGGGGGTGGGCGTGATGGTGGCCTATATTTTTTATGTCCAGCGTTTTTTCGACCCGATCCGCACCTTGTCCATGCAGTACACCACTATGCAAAGCGCAATGGCCGCCGGACACCGTATCTTCGAGGTACTGGACGTGCCGGTGGCTATCCGCGACCAACCCGGCGCCATAGCGCTGAAAGATCAGGAACCGTCCATCGAATTTCGCAATGTCACCTTCGGCTACCGACCCGGACAGCCGGTACTGCATGATGTGTCTCTATGGGTGGAACCGTACCGAACGGTGGCGCTGGTCGGTCCCACCGGCTCCGGCAAAACCAGCATCACCGCCCTGACTCATCGATTTTACGACGTCTGGCAAGGTGCGGTTCTGGTAGGGGGCGTGGACGTGCGCGATGCGACCCAGGACTCTTTGGGCCAGAGCATCAGCATGGTGTTGCAAGAGCCTTTTCTGTTCAGCGGAACGATACTGGAGAATATCCGTTACGGTGTACCAGGGGCCAGCCATGAAGACGTATTCGCCGCCGCCAGAGCGGTAAGCGCCCACGGATTTATCGAGCGTCTGCCCGACGGTTACGACACTTTGTTGGGGCAGCGCGGCGGTAATCTGTCGATCGGCCAGCGTCAACTGCTCAGTTTCGCCCGGGCGCTGCTGGCTGATCCGAAAATTCTCATACTGGATGAAGCCACCGCCAATATTGATAGCTTTACCGAACGCGATATTCAACAGGCGTTGAAGCGTTTGCTGAAAGGGCGGACCAGCCTGGTGATTGCTCATCGCCTGGCGACCATACGCGAAGCGGATTTGATCGTGGTGCTTGATCGCGGACGCGTCGTCGAGCAAGGCAATCACGCGCAATTGCTCGCCAAAAACGGTCTTTATGCCCGCCTGCATGCCGGCAGCCGCGCTTCGTTCGATGACTGGACGGGACGGCGGTGCCTCAATCAGCTTGAGTGGTAACTATTCAGCTACCGTTGAATATCACTGTAGGAGCGGGCTTCAGCCCGCGAAAGAGGCTGATCGCGGCTAAAGCCCGCTCCCATGAGGTTGTTTCATACGAACATTACATTGCAGCCTTTTTAAGGATGCGTTTTCCGTAGGGGGATCTATTGAGTTTTATTTTTATATATTTCTTCAACGCCTTTAACCCGGTCCAGCGTCTCTATGAGTATTTTATGATTAACGGGATTCAGTCCGGAGAACGGTGATTGGCTGGAATATATGGCAAATATAAAAGGATTAACGCCGCCCAGAAATAGGAAAGAGGCTATAAGCAGCGCTCGTCCGTTTGTTACATGGACAATGAAAATACTTAGGGAACCGCTGATTAATAGCCAAAACCTGGGTTGCTGCGCCGGTGCGCAATTTTTTTGAGCCTAAATTTTCTATTTTGGCGCATTTTTTATGCGTTCCCTCTTAAAACCACCGGTTTTACCGGCATTTTCCGCCTTTCGGGCGGATTGAGGGCGCAATAATCCCTCATATCGACCCCATCAGCCGCTTTTGGCTCCGGTACAAATTACAAAGCCCGAACAAAATCTGTAGTTGATGCGTGTTCTTTTCCAATCCCCGATACCGCGTCTTGCGATAATGAAACAGGTTCTTGATCACATGGAACGGATGCTCGACACGCGAACGAATCTGCGCCTTCTTTTTTTCGATCTCGCGCACCGTTTCTTTCCATCGGCCTTCGGGCATCGCTTTTAGCTTGCCGCGCTTCATGGCGATCAACCACTCCACCGTTTTCCCGGTATTCTCTTCGCGCTTTTCAACGCCGATGTAACCGGCATCGGCTATGACCACTTGTTCCCGACCATGAAGCAACTCGCTGGTCATCACCACATCACTGACATGCGCCGACGTACCGACAACCGTATGAACCAGTCCCGATTCAGCATCCACACCAATATGCGCCTTCATCCCGAAATACCACTGATTTCCTTTCTTGGTCTGGTGCATTTCCGGATCGCGCTCGCCACTTTTGTTTTTGGTCGAGGGCGGCGCTGCGATCAACGTGGCATCCACGATCGTTCCTTCGCGCATGAGTAATCCTTTCGCTTCAAGAAGCGCATTAATGCGGCCCAGCATCACCGGCGCCAGCTTATGCTCTTCCAGCAGGTGGCGGAAGTTCAATAGCGTGGTAGCATCGGGAACACGCTCATGCGTCAGGTCAATTCCGGCAAAGCGGCTTAATAGGGGCATATCATAAAGCGCATCTTCTGTTCCTTCGTCGGAAAAGCCGTACCATTGCTGGATGAAATACAATCGCAACATCCTTTCGATCCCGATAGGCGGACGACCTCGTCCGGAAGCGGGATACACCGGCTGAATGAGCTCGACCAGTTCAGACCAGGGAACTACCTGATCCATCGCGTTCAAAAAAGTCTCGCGCCGCGTGGTACGCGATTTTTGCTGGAGAAGAACGTCAAGGAGGGTGGTCTGTTTCATCATACGCCGGAAACCGTTTCAGTATAATATATTGATTATTATACCATGGTTAATTTATATCCATAATAAATATATGGAATTAGGTGGCGATTAAATCAGCGTTTCCTTAGCAGGGTTATAAGTTCAAGGTAAATAAGCGAGATCCACTTTATTTTGCTTTTCTCTATGTTAAGAAGGCTGAGGCGTTCCAGGCGTTTGTTGCGAACGACTGATAATTGGGTTATCAGTGCCTGTTGAATCGATGGCTGTAGTTTATCCAGATTGTTGCTGTTTAAAATTATATCGGCCAGGTTGGCGTTGGCAGCCAGGGACAAGTTATTTTGCTGGGCGATTGATCCATTCGAGAAAACAGCTGCTTCTTCCGGAAAGTCAAAGCTACATGCGGCATCAAGATACTGACGTACGGCATCCAAAATAGGAATGCCTCCGCGCTCTGGAATATTTGAGGCAATCCTTCCTATATTTCGCAAGGCATCCGCTTCGTGCGACATTGCCGACTTGGCTGTTTCCCTGTATTGCCAGGTCTCATTACAGACAAAGGCAAGGTTCAGGCTGAATAGCATGCCCGGCAATCCGATGAAGGGCGGGGCAACCCCGGCGAGGCTGTAGACAAATGGAGTTAGTTTCGATCGCTGGCTCAACCACCAAAGCATCAGCGGGGGCAGTATTACAGAAACAGCCAACAATAAGACTATGATCAGCCACTGAACCATCAAGGCTTCCTGCTTTGTTTGTTATAAAAAGTATTTCAATTACAGGAATTGAATAAGCTTATAACGAAAGGTTATGTATAAGATATTTTATGTTAGCATAAAAATTATATTGTAAGTGAAGTGATCCTGAAATTTTCCGGTTGATGAACGGCGCCGATCCAGACCGTTTTAGATAACGTAACCAATAATTACTGACATTGGGGGGCTTCACGCCCGCCAATGCCGCTTGAGTATTGAATCTGTATCGACGCTACTCTCAAAACGGCACTGCGCCGCGCATCAGTACAGCGTTCTTCCTGATTTCATGGAACGATTCTTGATTGTGTCTTTGCCAGCAGTACCGGAATCCTGCGTTTGCCCAAATGGAGATATCCGTCGTAGCGACGCAGACGATCCAGCTATTCTTTAACTCCCATTTTGAAAAGGCTGTCATTACTATGAGTGAGCTATCTTCTCGTAAACCCTTGCATGATATTGAACCCGTTTTCATCTCACGCTGGTCGACTAAGGCCCTGAGCGGCGAACCGATCTCCGATGACACGCTGTTCAAGAGTTTCGAGGCGGCTCGCTGGGCGCCGTCCGGCAGCAACTCGCAGCCGTGGCGTTTCATTTATTCCAAGCGGGATTCGGAAAGTTGGCCCCGGTTTCTGGAGCTGGTGAACGAGCGCAACCGGGTATGGGCGGCGAATGCCTCGGCCTTGATCCTGCTGCTATCGAAAAAAAACCGTGAGACTCCTGAAGGCGCGCGTCCATTACGTTCACATTCCTTCGATGCCGGCGCGGCCTGGTCCAATTTTGCCAATCAGACCCACTTGTCGGGATGGAGCACCCGGGCTATCGGCGGATTTGACCGGGACGGCGTTCGCTCCAGTCTGTCCATCCCCGATGAATATGAAATCGAGGTTGTCATCGCGGTGGGCAAACCCGCCGATAATTCCGTACTCCCTGAACCGCTGCAATCCGCCAACAAACCATCTGGCCGGGTACCGTTATCGGATCTGGTTGCCGATGGGCGTTTTGCCTTCGCCGGGGCGGAATAATACCGGTGTCGTCCTGCCCGATGAAAAAAGGGTGTTCTTGTGGCTGTTGAGTGCGTCAAGTGTTGCTCAGGGTGCAGTAGAAGTGCAGTCTGCTGTTTGATGCACACTGTTTGCGGCTAGTGAATTGCAGGTAGTTCATTTGTCGCCCCGACCGGCAATGAGCCGCGTCCAGCCAGGCCGTGGTTCCGATCTATGCGCCGAGCGCAGGGCGTATTTTGAATTATTTGGCACAAATCTTGATACATGGATAGTGCGCCAGATCAATACCTGTAACCCAAGCATGTTGATGGCGATGAGACTGATTTTTAACTGACGATTCATGGCTTAAACCCAGGCGTGAATGCTTGATCGGGGAGGCTGCAGGATACTATGAATAAACCATTAACAGCTCTACGTTATGGAGCAGCGGAACCCAGGGTAACGGGAAGTTCAACCCGTAATATTCCGGTGAACTTTTTTGCTTATGAGCCGGAAAGCGCGGCGCTGACGGCGGAATCCGGCAGTTTCGGGCTGGCGGATTTCAGGGGCGATGCGCAATCCGACGAAAGGAGCTTGCGCGATTATTTTTTAATCGGTGTATTGACGCTGCTGGCGCATATTTACATTGTCCAGCAGTTTCACGATACATCCGCCGAAGATGACGCCGTTATCACGCCGGTCAAGGTGCCGCCGATGGTGCAGGTGACATTGCTTCAGCCGCCCAAGCCCATAGTGGAGCCGCCTCCGCCGCCGCCACCGCAAGTGAAAAAGAAGGTCGAGCCGCCACCGCCGAAAAAAGACGTGGTCGCGCTCAAACCGCAAAAACCCAAAATCAAGCCGCCGCCCAAGGAGGTGGAAAGCGAAGAGCCGCCCCCGCCTGCTCCGGTTGCCGCTGTGAATGATCCTCCTCCCGCTCCGGTAAAAGCCACGCCGCCGGCGCCGCCTGTTGCGGAAAAGGTGACGGCTCCCAGCGCGAGCGCGGGCTATCTGCATAACCCGGCGCCGGCTTATCCCAGCATCGCCGAGGATAGAGGTTGGGTCGGCAGGGTTTTGCTGAAAGTGCATGTGCTTCCCAACGGCAGGCCGGATAACGTGACCGTGCAAACGTCCAGCGGGCACGACGTACTGGATCAGGCTGCCGTCAAGACAGTCAGGAATTCGTGGCATTTCGCTCCGGCCCTGAAGGGTAATACGCCTATCGACGGCTGGGTGACGGTTCCCATCGTTTTCAACCTGTCCGGTTAGCTATTGGATCAAGAATAGGTTTTACATTATTTTCGTAACTATTCAGCTACCGGCACTGGGTCTATGGGTAAGTCTGTCGAGACACGCCGTGTGTCCATCCATGGAGGCTCGACTGCGGCATCCTTGCCGCAGACGGTCTCGCCAACCTTACCCGCAGCTCCTTTTCCATCGTTACGCTCGGTGGTGCTGAATAGTTATATTTCTTCAATTCAAAATTTAATGAGTCGAGGTTCCATCATGCAGAATTTTTCCACAGCCGCCATCGTTGATGGCACACTTTGGACATTGGGTGCTTTCTCCGTAGCCACATGGGGATTAATCCTGGTCAAGGGTATTCAGCACTTGCGGGTGTCGCATTACGACCGCATTTATAACAAAGCCTTCTGGCGCGCTTCGGATCTTTACGCCGCGTCGGAATTGTCGGGATACTTCGGACCGGCTGCTCGTGTCGCTCAGGCAGGGTTCAGCACGCTGCACGACGCCGATGTCGGGACGACGATCCACGATTTGGAACATACCGGCGATCGTCAGGAGCTGCTCGACCGCCGATTACGCCAGCAGATGCAGAAAGAGCGCGGGTCGCTGGAAAGCGGGTTGGCCGTGCTGGCGACCATAGGCAGCACAGCGCCCTTTGTCGGCTTGTTCGGCACGGTGTGGGGCATAATGCATGCCTTGCAGGATATCAGTAAAAGCGGTTCGGCCAGCCTGGACGTGGTGGCGGGTCCTATCGGTGAAGCCCTGATTGCCACCGCCATAGGTATTGCCGTAGCGGTTCCCGCAGTAATCGCTTACAACTTTTTTCTACGCCGGAACAAAGTCATCTGGGCGTTTCTCGATAACTTCGCCACGGATTTCGTGCATCTGGCATTGAAAACCTCCTTTATTATCAAACGCCCCGTCAAGAGAGGGGGGGATACTCCTGAAGTCGTCGTGCAAGGTAAAAATCCGGTTGTCGAACTTCACCGTGACTCTATCTACGCGAAGGAGGCGCACGCCTGATGGCCTTTCAAACCCAAAGCGAAGACGACGGCGTACTGAGCGAAATCAACGTCACGCCGCTGGTGGATGTGATGCTGGTGCTGCTGATCGTATTTATAGTCACCGCGCCATTGTTGACCAACGCCGTGCATGTCAATCTGCCGAAAACGGCGGAAACCGCCCCTCCGGAGGAAAAGAAGGCGGTCGATGTGAGCATAGACGCTCAGGGCAAGGTGTATATCGACAAAATGGAAACCAGCGTGGAAGGGCTCGAGTCCGAGTTGAAGACGCGCAAGGTTAGCGATCCCGAACTTGCGCTGCATCTCCATGCCGACGAAGGCGTGAATTATGGCATCGTGGCGAAAACCATGGCGGGCATAGAACGCGCCGGCGTCACAAAATTGTCGGTGCTTACCATCGCACAGTAAGCCGAATCCCTTAAAGGCGGGTTGATGCGTGACATTGTATGCGGATGAAAACTATTCAGTCGCCGGCGTTGAGGTAAGATTGCCGGGCTACGGCGTATCCGTCCATGCGGAAGATTGTTTATGGCGGCTTCCCTGTGCCCGGAAACTGTTCCATCAATTTGCCTCATCGCCCCTTGTACATATCAGGCATGGCGCTACTGAAGGGTCGAATTAATCACAGCGGAAGGGGATACATTAATGAGCATAGTCGGAATATCGGGAAGTCTAGCCGATCCGTCCAGAACCTCGGTACTGGTCGATTTGATTGTCGGACAGGTTGCGGTTGGCGCTTTCTCCAAAAAAAGTTTTGTCAGCATAGCCGGCATAGCGCCCAGTTTGGGCGCGGCGCTTGATCCGCAAAGCATACCAGCCGAGATCGGCTCCGCTTATGAAAAGCTCATAGCCGCGGATGTCATCGTGGTTGGGACACCGGTTTACAAAGGGTCTTACTCCGGCCTGTTAAAGCATTTTTTCGACCTGCTGGACCCCAAGTCGCTCAGAGGCAAGGTAGCCGTGCTGGCGGCAACCGGAGGAAGCGATCATCACAGCCTGGTGCTGGAACATCAATTACGTCCACTGCTAAGTTTTTTCGGCGTGTACACCATCCCGGCGACGGTGTATGTCAAAGATTCCGATTTTGTGAAAGAGGACGGAAACTATCGGCTCAGCAATCCGGATATCAGCGCGCGCATCGATACCATCGTTGCGCAAACACTGGGGTTGATTGGCCGCAGCAATTCGGTGAGCTCAATTGCCGCCTAACCGGCCTGGCTTGGCCTAATAGCAACATTAACTATCGCGGATTGAAGGTCTGGCAACAGCAGTGCTGCCGGAGTGACCGTCCACAGGCATATAACTGATTCCTTTTCCAGTGCTGTCCGGCTGCAGCTGTGGGATGCGTTATGTCTACGTCTACAGAATTTGTACGGCACCCAAAATTCATGAACATACTCCGCCGATCTTTCCGTTTTTTCTCCGAACACATACTGCTTACTGTCTCTATCCCGGTTGCAGGGGTACTGCTGGGCGTTGCCGCCACGCATGACCTTCAGTGGCCGGGCGAGCCGGGCAATTTTTCTGCCGCCGTCGCAGCGCATTTGCAAACGGCATGGGAGAACGTCGTAGCGGTGCAATCCGCTCTGGCGCACGGGCGCGTCGCCGACATATTTGCGACCCGGCTTCTTGGGACGGTTATTGCCGCGTCTATCGGTTTTGTCCTGATCACGCAGGTTTTCCGTCGTGTACGGCCAAAAAAAGCTGAGTTCCTGAAGAATATCTGGCGCGTCATCCAGTTCATCCCGGAATACCGCGGACGTATTTTCGGCGTACTGGCCGCAGGGACCGCGATAGGCGCTATCGGTGCAGGCACGCCTTATCTGTACAAGAAGATCGTCGATGTGATTACCCGGCTGGCCTATGGCCGTCTGGCGTACGACGAAGCGGCTGAAACCATTCTTCAGGTGCTTGCGCTGTTTTTTTTCCTGCGCTTCGCCCTGGTGGTGCTGGGCGCTTTGCAGGACAAGCAGGCCGACGATCTCTGGCTGGAAACGGTAAGCACTTTCCGTCAGCGGGTGTTTGACAACATGACCCGCATGTCCATCGACTATTTCGAGAAAACACGGGCCGGTGAGATTATGGATCGCTTCGGTGCCATTCCGTCCATTACCCAATGGCTGTTCTCGCTGACCGAAGGTACGCTGGCGAACATTCTGCAAATGTTCTTTATCATCGGCGTGCTGTTATGGAGGGCGCCCATCATCGGCGGGCTGATGAGCGCGGTGCTGATCCTCAATTTTTATATTTCCTACCGGACCGTGGGCTGGGCCAAACCCTACCGGCGCGGCTGGCAGGCCATGGCCGGGCGCATGGCCGGTTTGCTGTCGGAGATGGTCGGCAATATTGCCACCGTGCGCAGCTTCGGCGGCGAACCGGCGGTGAAACAGCGCTATGACGAAACCCAGGAGCAGTGGAAAGTCACCCGGGACATGCTCCACAAGGTTGAATGGCGTTCGACCCTGGCATTGAACGTCGTCAACGCCGTGGGCGTCAGTGCTTCAGTGGGCCTCGCTACTTACAGCGCCCTGCATGGAGGGATGACGGCCGGGGACATCCTGCTGGTTCTGACCCTGACGCAGAGCCTGATTACCACGATTGCCCCCATCGCCAGACAAATCAATCAGGCCGGAGATATCGAAGCCAGCGCCGAACGGCTGGTGGAGTTGCTGGATGTGGACACCGAACTGGCCGACAGCCACGATGCCATGGATCTTGTAACTATCGAAACCATTGCTTTTGAGCATGTCGGCTTCGCCTATCCCGGCAAGAATGCTGCAGCCGTCCACGACGTCTCTTTTTTCCTGCAGGACGGCGAAACCCTGGCTCTGGTCGGTCTCAGCGGCAGCGGCAAATCGACGATAGTGAAGCTGCTGATGCGCTTTTACGATCCGACCGAAGGGCGTATCCTGATCAATGGCCGCGATTTGCGCGAGTACAAACAGCGCTCGGTGCGCGCCCGGATGGGCGTGGTGCTGCAGGATGTGGCCCTTTTCAACGACAGCATCGGTGAAAACATCGCCTTCGCCCGTCCGGGAGCCTCCGCGGAGGCTATTCAGGCCGCGGCCGCGGCCGCTCATGCCGACAGCTTCATCCGGCGCATGAGCGACGGTTACGAGACGCTGGTAGGCGAGCGCGGCATCAAGCTTTCCGGCGGCGAAAAACAGCGCGTCGCGATTGCCCGCGCAATACTCAAAGACCCGGAGCTGATCATTCTGGACGAGGCCACCAGCGCGCTGGACTCGGAGTCCGAAGTGCTGGTGCGACAGGGGTTGGAGCAGCTGGTTTCCGGGCGCAGTTCAGTAATTATCGCCCACCGGCTCAGCACCGTCATGAACGCCGATCAGATACTGGTTTTGAAGGAGGGCCGAGTGGTCGAGCGCGGACGTCATGAAGATCTGGCCAATCGGGACGGCGGACTCTATGCCAGACTGTTCGAAATCCAGACCCAGGGCTGGCTGGAAGGATTGGCAGCTTGAGCGCTTAATTAGTAAAGATTGCTGCGTAAAAGTGGTAAAATTATTATTTATTATCAGGTTGGAGTATGGCTCGCAACATTGAAATCAAGGCCCGCATCGATAGCGCTGTTGCCATCGCAGCTAAAGCCGGAGCCATTTCGGATGAAGGGCCGATCGAAATTCCGCAAGACGATACCTTTTTTGTTGTGAGTCCGGACGTCTGAAACTTCGGGCGTTTGCAGACGGAAGTGGAGAACTCATCTTCTATCGGCGAGCCGGCCAGCAAGGACCGAAGGAATCGTTTTACATGCGATTTCCAACCGGTTCGCCGGACACGCTACGCGATGCGCTGACTCTGGCTTACGGCCAAGTCGGGCGAGTGAGCAAGCATCGCACTTTATTTCTGATTGGAAGAACCCGCGTTCACATCGACATAGTGGAGGGTCTGGGTCAGTTCATGGAACTGGAGGTGGTGCTTGCGGACTGCGAATCTGCCGATGCCGGCATCCTGGAGGCTCGGGCATTAATGGAACAGCTTGGAATTGACCCGCGGCAGTTGATCGAAAGCGCCTATGTTGATTTACTTGCGCAACAGGGGAATGTCGATTTTACGTTGATATCAAATTATTCAGAATGAGTACCCTCCCCGAACGAATTAAACAATGCGCTCGTCTTAACGGGTATTTCGTTCTGCGCTCCGGGAAAGTCAACGGCACCTATTTCGACAAGTAGCAGTTCGAAGCCAATCCGCAGCTTTTGCTTGCTGTCGCCCAGGAAATGGCGCTGCTTGTGCCGCAAGGTACGGAAGTGCTTGCCGGGCTTGAAATGGGCGGTATACCTATCGTCACGGTGATGAGCCAGATAACCGGGATTCCTGCCGCCTTCATCCGCAAGCAGCCGAAAGATTACGGAACATGTAAATACGCGGAGGGCGCAGGCCTATTCGGCAAACGTTTCGTGCTCATTGAAGATATTGTTTCCAGTGGCGGAGCGATCATGGATGCGTTGGCAAAGCTCAAGGCAGATCACCTGGCCCCTGATAGCGCGCTCTGCGTGATCGATCGAGAGACCGGCGGTAAAGAGGCGCTTGCCGGCGTGGACTTGCCTCTCAAGGCGCTTTTCACGATTTCGCAGATAGAGGATGCGTAATGCTTACGGTCAGTGTCTGCCGTTTCCATAAAATGCATGAATACTCATGTATTTGTATGTAGTTCGCCACGGCGAGACGCAAGCCAATGCCGAAGGGCGTTACCTCGGTGCGCTGGATACCGGGCTTACGGCGTGTGGAATAAATCAGGTGGAGGCGCTCAAATCCAGGCTGCCGGCACATATTGATGCCGTTGTGGTGTCTCCACTTCGTCGAGCGCAACAAACGGCCCAAATCATCTTTGATAATTCGTCTCTTTCGCTACGAGCCATGCATGCATTTCGCGAGCGTCATGTGGGTGTATTCGAGGGACTGACCCAAACTGAGGCGCGAGCGCGATATCCTGAGCTTTGGTCGCAGAACATTACGCGACAATGGAATCTTGCGCCGACTGGTGGCGAGTCGATTGCAGCGGTTTTTATTCGCGTTCAGCGGGGATTGTGCGATTTACTTGCCGATTATCCGCAACAAGTCGTCGTTCTTGTTGCGCACGGTTTTATTGCGAAGACGATACGCGCTCTGGTTCGCCGGGATTTTTCCGACTTCTTTGATTGGCAATTGGAAAACGGTGCTGTGCTGTCGTTACAGCTGACAGATAATTTTGGCATTGATTATGATGTCCGTGCGCTGCTGGCGGTTCGGTTTTGACTGTCAGTGGCACGCTGACCGGTTTACATTTTCGATGCGCGCGCACATACGAAACGAACTTGTTGCCATTGAGCCTCTTGATGGGGTGGAACAGGAGCATCTCGCGGATGCATTGGCATGGGTTGATTCTGGGGCCGAGTTGTTCAGGGTCGAAAAACCGGCCACGTCGAGCCGGAAGAGCATCCAAGAAATACCGTTTTGCGCGAGCTCAAGGAAGAGCTTGGGTTTACTGCGGCTCACGATATCGAGCCGCCGCTGATGATCACATGCACAACGACCGTCCGCCTTACGGCTGGGCATACCGATGTCTCGCTCTGGTATATCGTTCATGCGAGCCGCGTGCAGGAAATGAAATACGATGAAACCGAGTTCAGCGGCATACGGTGGTTCCCGGTTTCCATGCTATTTTTTTGGAAAATAAAAGGACACCCATTTTTATCTACTGATTTAATTCCGGTCGGCGGTCATGGCTGATCAACAGCGTGAGCGACGAGCTTTCTAATGCCTCGCCGCTCTTGTAAACGCTCCCAGCCGGCATGCCGTATTTTTCGTTTCAGCGGTTAATCGCCCGGTAGCGCTTTTAGCCAATCGACAACCGAATTTGCCGCCGCCCGCGTTATATTGGCATGATCCGAATCAATGTCGATGCGTTCCAGGTGGGCCGTCGCGGGCAGATGGGCAACAACCAGCGCAGAAAATTTTTGTGTTGCGGGGTCGTTGTTCGCTGCTGCGAACCAGGCAATATGTCTGGTCTTTACCCGCGGTGCAAACAGAGACATCGCGGCAGGTCCGGTGGGGTCGTATTAGGAAAGATAGACTGCGGCTGGCAATAGCAGGGTTTTGCCGCTGGGAACTTCGACAAAATCCGACGTCTGGTTTGCGCTTTTGGCGCGTAGGATTTCTCTGGCCTTCGTCACGCTTTCACCTGCCAGCTTTAATGCCGTGTCGCCCTCGGGGAAATGTGCGGGGGCAAGTAGAACCGCCGCGGCAAGCCTTTCATCCGTTGTCGCCCAGCGGAGCGCTGCGTTTCCGCCCAAACTATGACCGGCTACCACAATCCTGCGTGCGCCTTGTGCGCGCAAGCGGGATATGGCACCGGCAATTTCCTTAACCGCTTTTTGATAGGGTTGGCTGTAGTTAGCGCTGCCCGACCACGGTAATAACGGAACTTCTATGCTGAAGCCTGCCGTTTTCAACGTTTCGCCCAGCGGCTGCAGGCTTTCGGGATCTGCGCCTTTGCCATGCAGCAGCACTACGCCGGTAATGGCCGGCTCCAGAGCCAGACAGACCGTCGCATTAATTGTCAAGCCTGTTACGACGGCGAATAGTAGAAGGTAACGCGTAAATAACATCATGTGAGCTCCTTTTTTTATCTTTGATGGCAATCAAATTTGCGATCGTTCCGATGCGCTGGCATATAGGGTGCGCAACGGAAAACAGCATAAACCGAGCCATAAATTTGGATGCTTTATCGGCTGTTTCGGACGCGAGGCGGCCGTTGAGCCCCACTTGGCAACTACGGGGAAGGGGCTAAGCATTCATGGTGACTTATATCTAAATATTATTAGCATATAACTAAAAAAATTTGATAAACTGTTAATAGTGATGTAAGCAGCATTAGTGTTGCTGTATGTATGTATAGATATTGTGCTGACTGGATAACCGGAGGCCGAAAGCTTTTAACTTCAGGGCTTTCGGCCTTTTTGTTGTAGCGCAGGCAAAACAAGCGTTTTTTGATGGGGGGAGCTGGCATCCAGGATATAAAGCTTATCCAGCTCATGAGAGTGGACTTTTCATAATCAATCAGGACTACCACGGAGATAACAGATGACTGACAAACACGAGATCCAAACCGCGTTGGGCGATGTTGCCGCGCGCACCCTGGCGAACGCCACCAAGACCGTTCCCCAATATGCCGCGATAACCCCGCGCTGGCTGACTCATTTAATGCACTGGGTGCCTGTTGAAGCGGGCATCTATCGCGTCAACCGGGTCAAGAACGAAAGCAGGGTCACGGTGGATTGCTCCGGGCGCGACGAGCGTGAACTGCCCAATACCTTTGTCGATTACGAAGAATGGGGCCGCGAGTACATGTTGAGCGCCGTCAACACGGTGCTGGATGTGCATACGCGGGTGTCCGACCTCTACAGCGTGCCGCACAACCAGATCCAGGAACAGTTGCGCCTGACCATCGAAACCATCAAGGAACGTCAGGAAAGCGAGCTGATCAACAACAAGGAATACGGCCTGCTGAACAATATCGCAGCCGCCCAGCGTATAAGCTCCCGCGCCGGCTCACCGACCCCGGACGATCTGGACGAACTGCTGTCCCTGGTCTGGAAAGAGCCCGCGTTCTTCCTGGCGCATCCATCGGCTATCGCCGCCTTCGGCCGCGAATGCACCTGGCGCGGCGTACCGCCTCCCACCGTCAGCCTGTTCGGTTCGCAGTTCGTCACCTGGAGAGGCATCCCGCTGATTCCAAGCAACAAACTGGCGGTCACCAACGGCAAAACCAACATTCTGTTGCTGCGCACCGGCGAAAGCCGCCAGGGCGTAGTGGGCCTGTACCAGCCCAACCTGCCGGGTCAGCAAAGCCTCGGACTGTCGGTGCGTTTCATGGGGATCAACCACAAAGCGATCGCGTCCTACCTGATCTCGCTGTATTGCTCGCTTGCAGTGCTTACTGAAGATGCTATTGCCGTACTCGAGAATGTCGATGTAGGCCAATATCATGAATACAAGTAATGTCGGCATAGACGCATTGACCCACGCCATACCGGCTGGACTTCCTTCCGTCGAAGAACTGGCGCAACTGGCCAATCAGCTGTTTTCCCAGGTTCCCGGCAGCGAAGGCAGCATGGCCGAGCATTTGCAGGCGGGGCGTTCCATCGGCTCAACGG
Organism: Candidatus Methylospira mobilis; assembly: GCF_009498235.1. Classification (NCBI taxonomy): domain Bacteria; kingdom Pseudomonadati; phylum Pseudomonadota; class Gammaproteobacteria; order Methylococcales; family Methylococcaceae; genus Candidatus Methylospira; species Candidatus Methylospira mobilis. The sequence goes on from NZ_CP044205.1 coordinate 2,030,985, forward strand.
GCGGCGCCGGCCTGCCTCCGGCGCTCCCCGTACGACCCAATGAGCTGGATCCGGTTGAATCCTATGTGCCGCCGGAAGCCGCAACACAGGGACGGTACTCCGAGTGTGAACTGGCGAAACTGGCCAATCAGCTGTTTTCCCAGGTTCCCGGCAGCGAAGGCAGCGTGGCGGAGCATGCGCAGCTCGGTCGTCCCAGCGGTGTCGAAGTAAGCGGCGCACCGTTCGCGCAGGCGCTGCCGGCCAAAGCGGAGCCGGCCGCAATTATCGTTCCCGTCGGATTCGACGTGCCGGGCGTGGAATGGAACGATCCGTTGCATGGTCTGGATTTAACTTCGCCGGCGCCGGCAGGGTATGCGCTGCCGTATTCAGCGCCGGCGCAGCCGGCGTCTCCGGCGGCGTTCTACTTTGTCGATCAACTCAGTCCGCAGGGCAGGGATGCTTATGGACCGATTGCGGGGTCGGCGCATCCGCCTTTCGACGTGTACGCCGTGCGCCGCGACTTCCCGATCCTGCAGGAGCGCGTCAACGGCAAGCCGCTGATCTGGTTCGACAACGCGGCAACCACGCAAAAGCCGCAGGTGGTAATAGACCGGCTCTCATACTTCTACCAGCATGAGAACTCCAACATCCACCGCGCCGCGCATGAACTGGCGGCAAGGGCGACCGACGCCTACGAAGGCGCACGGGAAACAGTCAGGAGCTTTATCAATGCCGGCTCCGCGGATGAGGTCATCTTCGTACGCGGCACCACGGAAGGCATCAACCTGATAGCCAAAAGCTGGGGCAGGCAGAATCTCGTCAAGGACGACGAAATCGTGATTACCTGGCTGGAGCATCACGCCAACATCGTACCGTGGCAGCAATTATGTGCCGAAACCGGAGCGATTTTGCGTGTAGTCCCGGTCGACGACAACGGTCAGGTCATACTCGAAGCATACGAACGCCTGCTCGGGCCGCGCACCCGGCTGGTGTCCTTTACCCAGGTATCCAACGCCCTGGGAACGGTGACCCCGGCGAAGAACATGGTCGAAATGGCGCATCGTTACGGTGCGCGCGTACTGGTGGACGGCGCGCAATCCGTCGCTCACATGGCTACCGACGTGCAAGCGCTGGACTGTGACTGGTTTGTATTCTCCGGACACAAAGTGTTCGGACCGACCGGTATTGGCGCCGTTTACGGCAAGGCCGAGTTGCTGGAAGCGACTCAGCCCTGGCAGGGCGGCGGCAACATGATCGAAGACGTCACCTTCGAACAGACGCGTTATCAGCATCCGCCCAACCGTTTCGAAGCCGGGACCGGCAACATAGCCGATGCCGTCGGGCTGGGCGCCGCGTTGGAATATCTGCAAAAAATAGGCGTGGAAAATGCCGGAGGTTACGAGCATGAATTGCTGGTTTACGCCACGCAGGGGCTCAATACCGTACCGGGTTTGACGCTGATAGGCACAGCGCCGGACAAGGCGAGCGTGCTGTCCTTCATCCTGAAAGGATACCGGACGGAGGATATCGGCGCGGAACTCAATCGCGCCGGAATAGCGGTGCGTTCAGGCCATCACTGCGCACAGCCTATCCTGCGGCGCTTTGGCCTGGAAACCACGGTGCGCCCCTCGCTGGCGCTATACAACACGCGTGAAGAGGTGGATGCACTCGTTTCCGCCCTGCTGAAAATCAGCGGGGGCGGCCTCAACCTGCAGGGTTGATATCGTTTCCTGTTCCCACACCGGTAAAACAAGTCTGTTTTACCGGTGTTTTTTTGTAACTGATCAGTGTCCCGATTTTCCGTTCGCGGGCGTAGCGCCGCGAATGCGGCTGGAGAGCTTGTCGAACCATGAACGGAAAATCCTGCTGAAGCAGCTTACTAATCAGGTAGCACAATGTACTGACATTGATCAGACAAAATACTGGTCTTGTCTAAAAACAGAAGGTATTTTTATACAGAACAAAACCAAAGACTTGAAAGTCTATTAAATTTGTCCAACAATAAGCCATGGAATAGGGCTATGCACGCGTCTCTGCCGACGACCAAAAAGCAGGTTTGCAGATCGCCGCACTGAAAAAAGCGGACTGCGAGTATATCTGTACCGACACCGCAACCGGCGCATTGAGCAAGCGGCCAGAGCTTACCCGCTGCCTGGAGATTGTGAGGGCAGGAGATACGCTCGTGGTCTGGAAGCTAGACCGCCTTGGCCGGTCGTTGCCGCACCTGGTCACGGTCCTGGCCGAGCTGCAAAAGCAGGGCGTGGCCTTTTTATCCCTGACCTAAGCCATAGACACCGAAAGCGCATCCGGTCGGCTCATCGGGCACATACTGGCGGCGCTGGCCGAGTTCGAGCAGGCATTGATCGTCGAGCGCACTTCAGGCCGGATTGAAGGCGGCAAAACAACGTGGCGCGAAGCTGGGCCGCAAACCGGCGCTTTCGGAAGAGCAACGCAAACACGCCAGCGAATTGCTCGACCGTCGCGAGAGTCCGGCAGCGGTCGCCAAGCTGCTGAAGCTCTGCCGGGCTACGTTGTATAACAGCATGAAAAAGGAACAGACGCCACCACCCGATCAATTAACCACGCTGGTAGATCTCGGTGGTGGCGGGATTGAGCAGAATGCAAGTGGACGAGGATTTCAGCGAGGAAATAGCCAGGAAGATTTTCTGAATACGGCCGGTTCCTGCGCTCATCTTATAGCATTCAAACTGAGAACTGCCCAAGAGTTCGTGTGCGCAGCTATGCCCCTGTCCGATCAGTAGCCAATCTCCTTTTGGTGGCATACCGCCAGAATAGTGACAGCCTCACCATCGAAGCGATAACGCGCCACATAGCCACTATCGCCAAAGTCAATTGTCCATTCCCGGTAGTCATCAGGCATGTGATCCGTGCCACTTACAGAATCTGACGAATTAATTGGCGTTTGTGGGTTCAAAAAAATGATGGGAAATGGGATTTCGGTTATTACTTTCGAGAGTCGTTTTGGGGGAATGGTTATGCATCTGAAGCTTGTATCTGCCTTTTACGCCATGCGAGCGAGATAATTGATAATGAAGATTTCAAAATTTTTATTGCTAAGCGAAACACCAACAGCAAAAACATGATTGAGCGCTGTGGTTGTATCCCAATATCGGCAGGCAGCAATAATGGTGAATCCGGCTGGTATTACAAACCTGCCCAACAGGACGCTGCACCGGACTCCGCCACGCTCCGCGGGTGAGATTTTTCGTTAGGACGCAAGATGGTCATCACATTAGGAAAACCCAATGAACTGGATGCAGTCCAGAGTTTTTACAACTTTTGTGGTTATGGCGGCAAGCCTGTCGCGAGCGAAGACTTGGTGTTGCTCGCATGGAATCACGATAAGATAGCTGGAGTCGTTCGTCTCTGCCCAGAAGAGGGATTTTTGTGTCTTCGAGGGATGCAGGTACATCCAGACCATAGAAGAGCAGGTTTAGATGCTTGAGAAGCTCACTACGCTTATGGGTACACAACCTTGCTTTTGCCTGCCATACGAGCATCTTGAAAGTTTTTATGGGCAAATAGAATTCCGCCGTATCGAGCAAGGGCAGTTACCGCCCGTGTTAAGTTCACGGCTTTCCAGTTATCTAAGCGGGGGGTTGCGTGTTATAGCCATGTCTCGCATACCGCGTTATGGGAATTGAATGAGCGGCTTATGCAGGCCAAGAATGTTGGCTAAGCTGTCAATGAGCTGAAAACATCAGACAAAAGGATTCGATCTGTCTAATCTGCGCTGAGCGAAAAAAACCGCCAGAAATGGCGGTTTTTTATGGCCTTGAACATCAGACGCCACAATTTGTATCAGAAAATAGGAAAGACGAACTATTTCATTGATCGCAAATAAATGGCGACACAATCTTTATTTTATTGCAGGTATTTACATACATCATCAATGTATTAATTGGAAGCAACGATAAGCCAATGTTGATCAGGGTAATCATTTCCTTTAAACATTACTAAATTTCCATTGCTATCTGCGATAACGGATCCAGAGTGTGATTTATTGCTAAATTTATATGCGCCATTACCGTCTGATATTATGTCCCAATATTGATCAGGATAATCCGTGCCTAAGAACACAGCTGGCTTGTCATTGCTGTCTGCTATTACTGCACCCAGATGAAAGGCGTTCATTAATTTATATCCATTGCTTCCAAAATCCAGAATGTACCAATATTGATCAGGATAATCAGCTCCTTGAAACAACACCAAACTTCCTGAGTTGTCGGCAAGCAAGTTCCCAGAATTCTTATTTACAAACTTGTAACGTTCTGCGGCAGTAAAACTCATGATACACTCCAAGTAAAATTGAAATAATGGTTAAAATAAATTTAGTGACATTAAATATCAGAAAATCTCATCAGAAAGAAACGCTGATTTTTTTCAAGATATATACCAAATAATAACTGGCGTGGAAGATTGTTTTGGCTCCTCTCCAAAGCCCTGATTGGGGCTATATGACGGCACAAAGGCGTTTCCACAACAGTTATAAAAGTACACTTATAGTATAATTAAAAATTATGAGCGGTATAACTGTTAACTTTGACAGGTTGTTTTTAATAAACAGTTCTGCTATAGAAAGTTCAAAATACGAGACAAAATGAGGCGAATTGTCTCATGTTAAAATGGGCGGCTCAGGCGCGGCGCGGGTTGTAGCGCCCCTTTCACACCCCAACATGAGACATATATGGTCGCCCCGGTTTTGCCAAGCGTTCATTTGATGAAGGCGGTTTCAGATAAAGATTGCTGCCATATATTCGGACTTAATCGAGGCCGTCGCCTCTGTCCCTGATGGAATGCGCTGACCGAATCCTCAACAAAATGGCGCACTCAAACGTGCCTTGTCTCATTCAGGTTTATTCGGTCACGGTCTGACCTGTCTTGCCATCATAACAATGATTGCCTGTGCAATCGGTGGAGTTAACCCTCTTCTTTAAGCTTAATTTATCTAAAATCAATCCGTTCTATTACACAGCGACTGCCGCCACGGAGTAATCTGGCTGAAATTCGCTTTCGTGTGCCAGCAGCGCCCAAACAATGCGGGCATTCTTGTTGGCCAGCGCCACCGTTGCGATATTCTTGTTTCGCCTGTCCACTATCCGAGTGAGCCAGCCATTGGCTTGCTCAAGCCTGTGCTCCGAGACCCTTATCACGGCGCGCGCGCCGTGGATCAACAACGTTCGGAGGTAGGTGTCGCCACGCTTGCTGATGCCACGCAGGGTTTGTTTTCCTCCGCTGGAATTTTGACGAGGAACAAGACCCAGCCACGCCGCCAGTTGTCGGCCATTCTCGAAGTTTTTGGCGTCGCCAATCGAGGCCACCAAGGCGCTCGCTGTGATCGGGTCTATGCCGGGGATTTTCTCCAATTTCTTGCTGGCATCATTCCCTCTGTGCCACACCTGTATCTGGGCATCCAGTTCATCAACTTGCCGGTCAAGCTCCTTGAGATGCGTTCCCAAGCGCTCTATCAGCTGACGAAAGGCATCCGGCAATTCATTATCGCCGTCTTCCAGAATTTCCGGCAGTCGTCTGGCGATATAGCCAATACCCTTGGGTATAACAATTCCGTATTCGGCCAATAGTCCTCGAATCTGATTGGCCTGTGCCGTTCGCGCCTTGACGAAACCCTGGCGTGCCCGGTGCAAACCGAGCACCGCTTGCTGCTCACCCTCTTTGATAGGAACGAAGCGCATGTTTGGTCTGCTCACCGCCTCACAAATCGCCTCGGCATCCGCAACATCATTTTTGTTCGTCTTCACATAAGGCTTGATGAATTGTGGAGCCATTAACTTGACCGTGTGTCCATGCTCCTTGAGCTTTCTGGCCCAGTAATGTGCACTTCCGCAGGCTTCCATTCCGATTAAACACGACGGAAGGTTGTAATGGTCAACAAAAACCGGACACCTGTTCAGGCAGCGTTTCTATAAAATTCCCGCTCGAATTCGAGTGGGGACTGGTAGCCCAATGTTGAGTGTGGTCGAAGGCCATTATAAAAAGCCAAATAATCGATCACACTCAGTTTTGCCGCCGCTTGGGTCTTGAATTTTTCGTAGTTGAGCTGCTCATGCTTCAAGCTGCGAAAAAAACGTTCGGTCGGCGAGTTGTCCCAGCAGTTCCCTTTGCGGCTCATACTCTGTTCCATCTTCATCACGTCTAAATGCCGGCGATATTCCCTGCTCGCATACTGGCTGCCACGATCCGAGTGATGCAACAGACCGGGTGGCGGTTTGCGGCGCCAGAAGGCCATTTGCAAGGCCTTGACGCACAGCGAGGCCCGCATGTGATCATCAATCGCCCAGCCCACGACTTGCCGGGAAAACAGATCGATGACCACCGCGACATAAAGCCAGCCTTCTAGGGTCCACACGTAGGTGATATCTGTCGTCCATACTTGATTGGGCTTGCCAACCTGGAATTGCCGGTCCAAGCGGTTGGGCGAAATGGCCTCGTTATGGTTGCTATCGGTAGTGACTTTAATTCGCCTGGGATAGCGCACCTTCAAGTTTAAATCTCGCATGATGCGCCGCGTTTTAAAACGCCCAACGACAAAACCTTGTTTTTGCAGTCGATCCGCTAAACGACGCGAACCAAAGCACTGTTTATTGTCGATGAAAATCTGCCTCGCTTTCTCGGCAAGCTTTTGATCTTGTTGATCCTTATCACTGTCCTGCGGGGCTTTTAACCACTCATAATATGCACTGCTACTCACCTGCATCACTCGGCAGAGCACGGTCACTGGATACGTCTTCTGTTGCGCCTGAATAAACCCGTACTTTATTCGGCTTCTTTCGCAAAGAAGACTGCGGCCTTTTTTAAGATTTCACGCTCCATGCGTAATTGTTCAATTTCCTTGCGCAAACGAATCAATTCATCGTGATCCCCCAGATTCAAGCCTGGCTTTTTCGTCGCAGACTCATTGCCGGAAGGCTTGCGTTCCGCCCGCACCCAGCGTCCCAGGGCACTTAATGATATGCCCAAATGATCGGCAGCCTGGTTCAGGCTGTAGCCTTTTTCAAGAACCAGCTGGGCGGCATCTTGCTTAAATTCCAGACTGTATTTGGGGCGCTTGTGTTTTTTCTCGTTTGTCTTCATGCTCACCTCTGCTGACAGTATAAATTCTGCCTTTGGAAGTGTCCGGGTTCATTAAACCATTACAGGTTGGCAAAAAACGGCAGCAATTGCGCACGTTTCAGCTGTTTTTTCAAACTCGCCTTACCTCGTTCATCAACGCCATGCACCTGGAATACATTTTTTGCCAGATCAATGCCTACTGTAGTAATGTTCATGGTCGTCGCCCTTTCTGTTTTGTGGACTAAACGAACGCCCACTTTGGCACATGCGATGCCGTTTAGGGAGGGGCGACCATTCCATTAAAATGAACGACGAGCGAAAACTAGTTATGCGAAGTACTCCGCATCAGCGTTCTGGGCCACCCACGCTCAAGGCCAAACCTGAAGCGAAAAACAAATCTTGTGCGGCGAAGACGTGAACCTTGTTGATCTGTCTCGCCGGATTGACGAATGACTTGCCAACTTGAGTCCAGTTTCTGGCGACATCGCCGGTTTCTTCAATAAGTTCATGTTAAGCCGAGGAAAGCGGAGGCGCGCCTTTTTCACCAGCGCCGCCCGGAAATTCAATACATACTGTGTCAGCGGCATATCTGTATTGTTTCACGACAAGTACCTCGCCCGAGGTCGTCCTGTGATCAGGTGTTTTTGCACTTGTAACGCTCGGTATCCTTTTTTGATGTCCGGTCTGGGTTTTCCCGAAGATAGGTGCCTGATTATTGTGGTCGGCCAATAATTGCGACTGTCGTGTATCGAACCTCCAACAAACCATCGGTTGCAAAGTCATGAAATATCTTGCTAACCAGATGACCAATCTCACAACCGGATGGCGAATCTCTATCCGGTATGAATGACCTGGAAAATACCAGGCTCAACAGTCCGTTCTCGTTCAACAAATGTTCATGCGGGCAGGAAAATTCTGTCGGGACAGTGGCTCCAAAAAACTTGAGAACATTGCGGCGCTCCTCATGAGCCACGAGTGCGGCGCGCCTGGCTCCGCCATACCTGGCAAATAGCTCGTTCAGCGCGACATGGAGTGGATCGATCTGCACCCGGTCGTTCCAGATCAGCGCAACCTGTCCATCTTGACGAAGCACGCGCATGCACTCGGCCTTTGCCCTGTCGATCTCGAACCAATGGAATGCCTGCGCCGCGGTAATCAAGTCAATAGATGATGCTCCCAGAGGCATTGATTCCGCACAGCCGTCAACACTTCGATAGCCCTGAAACTGATTGAGTAATTGATCCGCGGCCCTTCTCATCAATGCGTTCGGTTCAACGGCAACGACACTGAACCTGCGTTGAAGGAATCCGCGCGTAAGTAAGCCGGTGCCGGAACCGATGTCGGCTACTGTGGCATCGGCGCAAAGATTGCCTGCGACGCGGAGCGTTTCGAACAGCGTCGCCGGATAGTCCGGGCGCGATGCCGTGTAGTCAGCCACTTTTGCGGAAAATATTTCACCAACGCCGCCTTGCGGCTCGTAAAGTGATCGTAGCTTGGCCCCGGGGAGTCAGCATTCATTATTGTTAGCCAAGCACGGCCTCATAGCGAACCTCCCTCAAGGCCTTTCCATTACGCTCGAACACCCTTTCTGAGCAACGACCGGATGAAAACCCGGCAGCGCGATAGAATCGTATTGCCCGTTCGTTTTCTGCCAGCACCCATAAGGTAACAGCAGTAAACTTACTATCTATAAGACGCCGCCGAGCCACGAGCCAGAGCGCGCGTCCAATACCGTTCGCCCAATGTGTTGGTAAAACATAGATTGCTTCCACTTCTTCAGTGAAGGGAGGTGTATCTTCGTCCCGAGATGGACCGAATGCCACCCAGCCCACGATCTCTTGCCCTAATTCCGCCACCCATAATTCTGGAGTGCCGCGAGCAATGGATTTTTGCCACGCTACTTCGCGCTTATCTATTGAAAGCCGATCCAGAAACGAGTCAGGCACCAAGCCACGATATGCTTGCTGCCATGAGTAGACATGCACCTGCGCTATCGCTCGAGCGTCAGATAAAGCAGCAGTTCTAATGTTCATAGGTCAACTTGCTTAAGTATATGATTTTTCACAGCACCTGATAATTATTCAGCTACTTCGTTCTGGGCGTCCAATATGCTTCCAGCTTCTGCTCCTTCAACGCAGTATCCAGAAAACGGGTGTCGATCAAATCCTTCACATCGACTTTTCTGGAGATTAATTTTTCAGCCAGGGTAAATTCGGCTGCTTCGCGGTAATGCTCTACGGTCAGGGGATCGAACAACGGCGAAAAACGGTCCTTCCAGTTGTCCCCGTCTCCTTCATAATCGCGTAAAACCACGTTTTCCGGCGTACCCAGCAGCGTGGCGTAACGTATTACTTCCTTGCGGTTTTCCTCTTGAGACGCCCAATAAGACGCTTTGACATAGGCGTTGGCGACGATTTGCGTTACCTCCGGGTATTTGTCGGCAAACTCCTTGCGCACGAATAATTCGGCGCGCCATTTCCAGGGGGTACCCTTGGATGTCCAGATGATCTTGCCGACGCCGTTGTCCTGCAGCTGAAATGCATCGCTCCCGGTGAACAGCGCGTCTACATCCCCGGCGGCCAAGGCGGCAGCGCCGGCCTGGGAGTTGACGTTGTAGATTTTGAAATCCTTGTATTTAAGACCGTTGGAACTGACCAGCTTGCTGAACGCCAACTCCAGCGGCCGTCCCCTGTGTATCGCGATGCGTTTGCCTTTCAGGTCTTTGATGGACTGGGCGGGCGAGTTGGCCGCCGTTATCAGGTAAGAGTTGGTGCCGTGTCCTGAAGGCACAATCAACTTGATGTCGATTCCGCCGGCCTTGGCGATCAGCGCGGGAAAATCTCCGTAGTTGGCAAAGTCGGCGCTACGGTTGGCCAATGCCTCGTTGAACAAGGGGCCGCCGACCGCTGCGGATACAGGGTACCACTCGAATTTGACGCCGATTTTTTTCAGCTCATCTTCCAGCCAGCCATTGGCGGCTATGGCTGCCGACTGACCTCCGCTGACGACATTTTTTCCGCCCTGGTTGGTGGCGATAGCGGCTATCCTGACCACCTCGGGTTTTTCAAAAGAGTAAGCCGCCGTATGCGGTAAAAGCAGGCTAAGAAAAATTGCAACCAGAGCCGGCACGCGGGCGTGGTTAACAGCGTTTTTTATCGAGAGCATGATTATATTCCATTGGGTTTATTCGGTTTTAACAGGGTTTGGTTCGCTTAGGATTCGGTCGACAGTAATTTCCCACGCCCATCTGTGCCGGAACACTGTCCGGCGGATGCGCCGGCGCTTATCCGCCCTGCGACAGGCAGGCGTCATCAAGTAGGGTGGATAAGCATGGCGCATCCACAAAAAATCCCGGATACCATATCGGGAGGTTATTTTTAACCATATCCTTGGCGAGGCAGGGCAGGGGGCCAGCTTCAGCTCGCTTTGGCCAGGGCATACTCGCCGAACAGACTTTCTTCATAGGCCCGGTAAAGCTTGGCATATTCTCCTCCGGCTTTGATCAGCGTCCGGTGATGGCCGATTTCCACCATCTGTCCATGCTTGATCACAGCGATCCGGTCTGCGTCGCGGATGGTGGCCAGGCGGTGGGCGATGATGATGGCGGTGCGGCCTTCGCACAGCCTGCGCAAGGCTTTCTGGATGCGGCGCTCGGTGTGTATGTCGACCGCCGAGGTGGCCTCGTCCAGCACCAGGATGCCCGGATCGGCCAGATAGGCGCGCACCAGGCACACCAGCTGCCGTTGCCCGTGGCTCAAGTGCGCGCCCAAAGGGCCTACTTCCGTGTAATAGTTGTGAGGCAGCCGCTCCAGAACTTCATCCGCGCCCAATTCCCGTGCTGCGGCGATCAGTTCCTCGTCGCTTGCATCCGGTGCGGCCAGACGCAGGTTATCGAGGATGCTGCCGCTGAACAGCACATTGTCCTGCAGCACCACGCCCACGTGACGGCGCAGGTTGCTCTGCGCAAACTCGCGCACGTCCAGACCGTCTATGCTGACCGATCCGTGATGCGCCTCGTAGAAGCGGGTCAGCAATTGCACCAGGGTACTTTTGCCGTGTCCGGTCGGCCCGACGATGGCGAGTACTTCTCCTGCATGAACATGCAGATCCAGGTCGCGGATCACCGGTTTGAGCGCCGCAGGATCGTAAGCGAAGCGCACGCCCTGGAAAGTTACTTCGCCGCGCACGGAAGGCAGATGCACTGCGTCGTCCCGATCGACGATTTCCGCCTCGGTGTCTAGCAGCAGGAAAATACGCTGCGCCGAAGCCGCTCCGGTGGCGTAGCGCTCGAACAAGTCGTTCAACTCCTGCAGCGGCCCGAGGAACATGAATACGTAGAACAGGCTTTCGGTGATTTGACCGAAGCTGATTTCGCCCAGCGCAATGCCTCGCCCGCCGGTGAGCAGCAGCAGCGCCATGCCGACGGTGGTGAGCAGGCCGGTGAACGGCAGGAACCAGCCAGAGCGCACGTTACCGCGCACCAGCGACCAGTTGAATTCGTTTACCAGTCCCCGGTAGTGTTTGCGGTTGGGTTCTTCCTGCACCGTTTGTTGCAGCAGCCTGACGCCGGATACGGTTTCCACCAGGTGCGCGGTGAAACGGCTGCGGTTCTCGGCCACGATAGCCCAATTGCGCTGCGATATTTGTTTGAAAGCCCAGGTCCCCGCCAGCAGAAACGGCACGACGCTCGCCAGACTGAGAAAGAACAGCGGAGAAATCATCCACAGCAGCACGGACGACACCAGGCAGCGCAACAGCGCCGACAGCAGTTCGGGCGGCCCCTGTATCAGCAAGGGTTCCAAGCTGTCCACGTCGCGATCCGCGCGTGAAATGATACGGCCCGCCTTGGTGCGGTCGAAATAGCGGACGCTCAGACTTTGCACATGGCTGAAAACACGAATGCGCAAGTCGTTGATAATGCGGATGGCCGCCGAACCCGCCAGGTATTGCGACAGGCCGGCCAACAGAAACCGCGCAGCCCAGGTTAACGCCATGGCCGCCGCCAGCCACTGCACGTATTCGTAATCCACGCGCCATGCTCCGCCCTGGAGCTGCAAGCCGCGGTCGATCAATTGCCGGATCAGCAATGGGCGTAAAAAAATCGCGCCCACCAGCAGGAATTGAATGCCTATTACTGCAATGACACGGTTGCGTACCGGTTTCAGCAGCGGCAGCAGCCGCGAGAACATGCCGCGATTGAGCGACTTCCTGGCGAAGACTTCCTCCATCTCGATGTCGCTGAGGACTTTGGTGCGTATATTTTTAGCCATTTTCAAAGCCTGATAAGTTATCGTAGTCCGTATGCAGCGTGGCTGAATACGGGGAAAGCGTGTCTCCAAACGTCCTGAAACCGTTGCGCTTTATCCGGGTTGCCCGGGTTCTAATCCAGGCCTAACAAGTCGCGATATTCCGCGTTCGTGTCGGCCAGATCGTCATGAGTACCCTCGGCGACGATGCGTCCATTGCCCAGCATCAGCACCCGGTCGGCCAGCAGTATCGTGGACAGCTTGCTGGCGATGATGATCAGGGTCGTGCCGTTTCCGTCCGCCCGCTTCAGGTTGCGAATATTGTTCAGGATAAAGCGTTCGGTCACTGCATCGAGCGCGCTGGTGGCGTCGTCCAGGATCAGAATGTCAGGTTTTCCCAGCAGCGCGCGGGCCAGACAAACCCGTTGCCGCTGGCCGCCGGATAATGTCACGCCGCGGTCGCCGAAGCGGGTATCCAGGCCGTGCGGCAAGCCTTCCAGCACTTCTTCCGCCGCAGCCAGGCGCAAGGCCGCACGCAGCTCTCCCTCGCCGGCGCCGGGCTTCGCCAGCCTCAGGTTGGCGGCCAGCGTGTCCGAAAACAAAAAACTTTCCTGCGGCGCCACATGAACCCGCTTGCGCAATTCTCCCAGGTCGACGCGGCGCACGTCGCGCCAGCCGGTCTTGTCCGAACCTACCGCCAGCATCCCTTCATCGACATCCAGCAGACGCGCGAACAGGCCGGCCAGCGTGCTCTTTCCCGAACCGGTGACGCCCACAATAGCCACCACTTCGCCGGGTTGTACGGTCAATGAGCAGCCGTGCAGAATATCGCCTCCGCCGCCGGGGGCGGCTACGCTGACGTCGGTCAGCTTCAGGCCCAGCGGCTCCCTGGGCAAGGGGCGCTCGCCGGTCACGAAGGCCGGTTGCGCGTCGAGCAGTTCCCATATGCGCGCCGCCGAGGAGCGGGCGTCGGCGAAAGTCTGCATGACGCGGCCTATGCCTTCGACGCGGAAAACCAGGGTCGTCGCCGTCAGCAAGGAAGTTACCAGCTCACCGAGGCTGAGTTTACCCATGGACACCAGTTCCGCGCCGTAGAGCAGAACCCATACATGCCCCAGTGCGACGACCAGTTGCGGAAAAGGAATGCGCGAAGACGAATAAGCCAGGGCGACGCGGGCCTGTTCGGCAAAAATCCCGACCTGTTCGCTGAATTGTTCGACGCGGGCCGGTTCGATTGCGAAAGCCTTGATTACGCGCACGCCGTTGATGCCCTCGGACAAATTCTGATTGACGCGGTCGTATGCGTCTCCCACGGTACGGTCCAGCACCACCAGCCGGTCCGTCTGCGCCACGAAAATGAAAATTCCCAGCAGCATCAGGGCCAGAGGAACCAAGCCAAGGTTGATGTCGTACCAGCACAACAAGCCGATGGAGGCGGCAATGACCAATGCGGTATCGAATACTTGCCGCCAGAAGCTCACCAGGGCGTCGCGGACTTTGTCGGAATCGCGGGTAGTGCGGGTCACCATTTCGCCCATGCCGTGTTGCCAGTGGTACCCAAGGTCCAGCCGTTGCACTTGCGCGAGTATGCGTTCGCGCAAGGTGGAAAGCAGTTCCTGGCCGATGATGAGGGCCAGCACGCTCGCGGCGTATTGCACTATGCCGCGAACCAGGGCTACAGCGGCCAGAATTGCCAGCCAGTGCAGCGCAACGGTGAAATCGAGCGTATTATCGTCGGCCAGCTTTACTACGGCCACGCCGCGCTGGACGTCATCGACGGCGCGGCCTATCAGCCATTGCTGACCGGAAAAGCTCAGGTTCAGCACGGTGAACAGGAACACGGTCAGGCAAAAGCGTTTGGGCATTTCCCGGTAGATGCCCAGGCAGCGCAACAAAGGGTTGGTGTTGTTCTTGATGTTGTTCATGGTCAGTTTCGCAATCTGCGTTCGCAGCCGGTCGAAGCCGGTCTTGCGGAGCAGAAATTTTGAGTATTTGCTTCGGCGTCGATCAGATCGGCCAGTATCTCGTCCTTGAGGCGATGGAAAAGAGGCGAGGTGCGATCGCGGGGATGGTCGAGCGGCACCGGCGCCACGCGCTTGATGCGTCCGGGGTTGGCCTGCATCACCACCACGCGGTCGCCGAGGAACAGCGCTTCCTCCACATCGTGGGTCACCATGATCATGGTGCTGCGCTGCTCTATCCAGATGCGCTGCAATTCCGCCTGCAGATACAAGCGGGTTAATGCGTCCAACGCGCCCAGCGGCTCGTCGAGCATCAGAATTTTCGGTTCGTTGACCAGGGCGCGGGCAATGGCGGCGCGCTGGGCCATGCCGCCGGACAGTTGATGCGGGTAGGCGTTTTCGAAACCGCCCAGGTTCACCCGTTCTATATTCCGGGAGACGATATCGCGCTTTTCTTCAGGAGAAAGATTGCTGTTTATCAAGGCGAAGGCAATGTTTGCCTCGACCGTCATCCACGGGAACAAGCGGTGATCCTGAAACACGATGCCCCGTTCCGTGCTGCTGGATTTTATCGGCTTGCCGTCGAGCAATATCCTGCCCTGAAAGTCCGCATCGAGTCCCACGATCAGCCGCAGTATGGTGGATTTACCGCAGCCGCTGGGCCCGACGATGCTGACAAACTCACCGGGAAGGATATTCAGATTAATATCCTGCAGCACGTTCAGGTTTTTTCTTTCCAGTCGGTATTGTTTGTGGAGCGACTGGATGCTCAATTCGCCGGATGCGGACTTCCCTGAGCGGTTGAAATTGTGGTGGATAAGATTGCTCATCAATATCTTTATATGTGGAATTGCAAAGTGATTAACGGGTGGCGCGCCAGCGAAGCAGCCGGCGGCTGAACCCGGTGAAGACAAAATTCATTAATAGACCGGTGACGCCGATACTGGCGACGCAGATGATCACAATATCCATTCTGGCGGCCATTTGCGCTGTCTGCATCAGCCCTCCCAGTCCCGGACCCGCGCTGAAGAGCAGTTCGCTGCCTACGGTCGATATCCAGGAAAACGCCAATGCGTGGAAAACGCCGGTGAAAATGAACGGCAATGCGCCCGGTATCAAAATATAGCGGTATGATTGCCAACGGCTGACGCCCAGAACCTCGCCCGCTTCCAAATGGTTTTTTTCGACGTTGCGCAGTCCTTCATAGGTGTTCAACACCATCGGATAAAACGCCCCCAGGCAAACGACCAGGGTTTTGGCCAGGCTTCCGTTGCCGAACCATAGGCCTATCAGCGGAATCCAGCCGAGCAACGGAACCTGCCTTACGGCATGAAACACCGGCCCTATCAGCTTGTCGGCGGGCGGGTAAAGTCCCATCAGCGAACCTACCGACAACCCGGCTGCGCCGCCGACCAGCAATCCGGTAGTAGCCGTGCCCAGACTGGCCAGCAAACTGGTGAACAGCTCCCCGCTGAATACGACTTCGAGCAGACTGGCGCCGATTTTTTCCAGCGGCACGAATGCCTGGGCGTAGGCGTTGCTTTGCTTCGATGCCAACTCCCATGCCACAAGTAAGGCAACAGGTAAAATCCAGCCTTTCACTGGTTTGGCGATAGCCGAAAAGCGGCGAATTGAAATGTCCGACTGTCTTTCCATGTATACGGTCTCAGTTTTTTTTCCAGCGCACCAGACGGCTTTCGACCCACTGGAAGCCGCGATCCAATGAAAAACCGATAAGTCCGGTGATAAATACGCCAACCACGACGATGTCCATGCGAAACATTTGCCGCCCCCATTCCATCATCTGTCCGATGCCCGAATCGGCGGCCATCAGTTCGGCGGCAACCAGTACCATCCACGAACGGCTCAGGCTCAGGCGCAGGCCGGTCAGTATTTGCGGAACGGTGGCGGGTATCACGATGTTTCTTATTAACGGCCATACCGGACATTGATAGATTTTCGCCACTTCGAAATACTGTTTCGGCAGCCATTTGACGCTGTCGTAGCTCGCCAGCGCGACCGGGAAGAATGCCGCCTTGGCGACAATGATGATTTTGAAGGTTTCCTCGATGCCGAATATCAGTATCAGCATAGGAATGAACGCGATGGACGGCACCTGGCGCACCGCATTGAAAAGCGGCGCGCAATAATCTTCGACCGTTTTGAACAGTCCCTGCAATACGCCGAAAATCAGGCCAAGGCCTGCGCCGGTAAAAAATCCCAGGGTCAGGCGATACAGGCTTTTGCGCAAATGTTCCGCCAGTTCTCCACTTTCAGTCAGCTCGCCCAGCGCCTCAATGACTTTCAACGGCGAAACCAATAATTGTTCCGGAATCCATTCTGCGCTGCTGAGCAGTATCCAAAGTAGAACCAAACTTACCGGCGCGGCCAATACGATGAGGCCGTCAAGCACAACCGGAAACTTTCTGGGGATGGAAATCGCATTCATGGGGAGTTTTCGCTTTGCGTCGTATGCACTGAATTAAGCACAAACAATGCCATTTATTAGGGATAGAAAATCGAAAGCCGATGGCTGCGGAGTTGCAGAGGCTCTGAGCCAGCTGCCGTCGGCATTAGCCTGCGAAAGTTAACCGCAGGTGCGCCTTTGGGTGATGGGCAAATGTTTGCTGATCAACATGGGTGTTGTTGCACTGCTGAAATCCCAACAAGTCTTGCAGCTACCCAGTAACCCAGTGTGCTGGAGGTCTGTTGACGAGCCAGCAATTATTCCTGTTTCGGGGCTCGATTGATAAACAGGGTAAAGCCGTCACCCGGTTTCATAGACTGCCGGATACTATGGCATGGACTATGCACATCACGAAAAAACCGAATGCAAACTCTTAATTTGGAAAGCATCATGAATAATTCTTTGTCGCTTCCTTTGTTTTTGGCGGGGTGGACTGGGCAATATGCTGTTTGTCTTTTCCCTAGCCTTTCCTCCGCCGAGGCGCTTCGAAAGGAGCAGATTTCTCTCGGGCGTAGCCGTTGATCGAATTCCCCACTGTTTTGGTGGCCTGATAAGCGCCTTCGTCTATCCTCTCTCAACCCAACAAAAGGCAAACACATGACTGCAAGTTCAAACAGGACGCCTGGAAACCCAGGCGTGGATACTATTTGGTTCACCCGCTGTCCGGTTCCGACCTCCACCGGTCTGGCCTACAAATTAGGCTGGCTGGACGATGAGTTCAGACCCGACGGCATTGCCGTCAAAACCCTGCAGGAAGTCGGCGGGGAATTGGCCCGTCACCATTACGATCATCAATTGACCACCCTGGTTCGAGAGGGCGGCAACCTGCTGGCGATCCCTGCCAGGGCCCAGGGCGCTCCCAGCCGGCTGGTCGGCCTGACCTGGATCGACGAGGCGCAGGCCATACTCGTGCGTCCGGATTCGACCATCCGTTCGCCGGAACAGCTGAAGGGCAAGCGTTTGGCTCTGCCGGCCTTCCGCGCAGCGGATCTGCTCGATAATCGCCGCGGACGCAGTATCGCCCGCGGCATGAGCCTGGCCGGTTACAAGGGTGCGCTGGCTTCGTCCGGACTGACCCTGGACGATGTGCGTCTGGTGGAAGTCGGCAGCGAGCGGCAAGTCTCGGGAGACAGCAGAGAAAATCTCGGTAGTCTGTGGGGAGGACTGGAGCCGCTGATTAACGGCGAAGTGGACGCCATTTATGTCAAAGGCGCTTCTTCGGTGGATGCGGCGCGGCTGCACGGCGCGGTGGTCGGAATCGATCTGGACAAGCTGCCTGAGCGCCGCTTCCGCGTCAATAACGGCACGCCGCGGCCTATCACCGTTCATGACGATCTGATCGAAAAACATTTCGATTTGCTGGTGCGTTTTCTGTACCAGACCCTGCGCGCCGCCGAGTGGGCCAAAACCAATCTGGCCGCCGTGCAGGAAATATTGCAGGGCGAGGCCCGCGCCAGCAGCGAAGGCGTGGCGGCGGCCTATCGCGACGGTTTTCACCTGACGCTGGCGCCTGATTTGTCCGCCGAACGCGTGGAACTGTTCCGCCGGCAGAAAAACTTCCAGCTCGTACACGGCATCCTCGATCGCGATTTCGATTTCGATGCCTGGATCGATCGGCGTCCGTTGGAAGAAGCGCGCCGGCTTCTGGACGGGCAGCTCAAGGCCGCCGCCTGAGTGCGCTGTTGGATAAATAAGCGGATGCAACAAATTTTATAACTATTCAGTCTCCCGCTCCTACGGAGATATACAACGGTAGCTGAATAGTTACCAGACTTTAAAACAAACTTTCAGACTCAAGGTAAACAAATGACGACTCAAAGCAAACCCAAAGACGCCGGCATAGACTCAATCTGGTTCACGCGTTGCGCCGGCAACGCCAGAGGCGGAGTGCCGACCGCCACCGGTCTGGCCTACCAGCTCGGCTGGCTGGATGATGAATTCAAGGCCGACGGCATTACCCTGCGCACCCTGCAGGAGGCCGGCAACGAAGCCCAGCGCCATAACCACTACGACCACCGATTGACCAACCTGATCCGCGAAGGCGGCAATCTGTTTGCGATTCCGGCCAGGGCCCAAGGCGCCAGGACGCGCTTGATAGGTCTGACCTGGATCGATGAGGGCCAGTCCATCATCGTGCGCCCGGATTCCGATATTCGTTCCCCGAAGGATTTGAAAGGCAAACGTCTGGCCCTGCCTGCGCTTAAGGCTATCGACATTGTCGAAAACCGCCGTGGCCGCAGTATCGCCCGTTATGGCAGTCTGCACGGATACAAGGGCGCGTTGAACTCGGTCGGCCTGACCCTGGACGATGTGCAGCTGGTGGAGGTAGGCGACGGCAAGCCTGAAGTCAACCGCGACGTCGGAGGCGCTAATCTTGGCGGTTTCTGGGAGGGACTGGAGCCGTTGCTGAACGGCGAAGTGGATGGTCTGTACGTTAAAGGCGCTTCCGCCGCCGACGGCGCGCGCCGGCACGGTCTGGTGGCGGGCATCGATCTGGACAAACTGCCCGAGCGCCGCTTCCGCGTCAACAACGGCACGCCGCGCCCGATCACCGTACACGAAGATTTCCTCGAAAACCATTTCGATCTGCTGGTGCGCTTTCTCTATCAAACCCTGCGCGCCGCGGAATGGGCCAAGACCAATCTCAACGGCGTCTATGATCTGCTGCAAAAGGAAATCGGCGCCAGCCGCGAAGGATTGCAGGCGGCCTACCGCGACGGTTTCCATCAAACCCTCGCGCCGGATTTATCCGCCGAGCGCGTGGAGCTGTTCCGCCTCCAGAAGAACTTCCAGTTGGTCTACGGCATACTCGACCGGGATTTCGATTTTGATGCCTGGATCGACCCGCGTCCGCTGGAAGAAGCGCGCAGACGCCTGGAAAGCTACCCGGTAGCGGCGTAAGGCGAATAGGCCACCCTCCCGGGCGCTTCGATTAGCCTGGGAGGGGCAGGCCTATGGACATTCAACCTATCCCGTGTCCTCGTAATTGCCGGCATGGTCCGGCAGGAGAAAAACATGAGCAAGAAAAAACGGCAATTGATTTTATCGACTTTTGTACAGCAGTACGGCACTCATGCCAACGCCTGGCGCCGTTCCGAGACCAAAGCCGGCGGCAATCCCGACTTTAACGAATGGGCGAACACGGTCCGGCTGCTGGAGCGGGGCAAGTTCGATATCGCTTTTTTCGCCGACTTCGTCGGCAACAGCGGCGATAACATCGACAGGATCGGACGCCATCCGCGCGGCGGCGGCTTCGAACCTCTTACCCTGACTGCAGCCTTGTCGCAGGTTACCAGGCACATCGGGCTGGTGGCGACGGTGAACACCAATTTCAACGAGCCTTACAATGTCGCGCGCCGCTTTGCGTCTCTCGACCATCTGACCGGCGGCCGGATAGGCTGGAATGTGGTGTCCTCGCTGTCCGATGGCGCGGCGAAGAGCTTCGGCGTCGATAGCCCGTTGGATCACGCCGGCCGCTACGAGCGGGCGGCTGAGTTCATCGAAGTGGCCAAGTCGCTCTGGGACACCTGGGACGACGGCGCCTTCGATCACCCGAACAAGGAAACCGGCGAGTTTCTCGATTCGGACAGCGTTCATCCCATTCATCACCACGGCAAACATTTCGGCGTGGACACCCTGCTCGATATCGCCAGGCCCATTCAGGGTTATCCGGTGTTTTTCCAGGCAGGCAACTCCGAGACCGGACGCGAGTTCGCCGCCCGGCATGCCGAGCTGATTTACGCCGCCGCGCAAACCATCGAAGAAGCGAAAGCCTATTACGACGATGTGAAAGGGCGTCTTGCCAAATTCGGGCGCGAACAGGACGATCTGCGCGTCATCCCCGGCCTGTTTTACCATATCGGTTCCTCGCGCCAGGAGGCCGAGGAGAAGTACCAGTCTTACCGGGACTCTTACGATCTTGATGGAAGACGGCAGCTGTTTGGCATTGATTTGTCCCAATATCCGCTGGACGGCCCGCTGCCGGAAAATCTGCCCGAGCCGGTCAACGGTGTAGGCCGCTGGCGTCAGGCCGTCGCGCTCGCACGCCGGGAAAACCTGAGTATTCGCGAACTGATACTGCGTTTCAGTATCGTCCAGGGCCACCGTATCGTGGTGGGTACGCCGGTTGATATTGCCGATCAGATCGAAGACTGGTTCGTCAACGGCGCAGCCGATGGGTTCAATCTCAAGCCGTCGTTCCTGCCCGACTCACTGGAGGATTTCGTTAACCTGGTCGTGCCTGAGTTGCAAAAGCGCGGCATCTTCCGCACCGAGTACGAGGGCAGGACCTTGCGCGAGAACCTGGGGTTCAAGCGCCCTCCCAATCAGCATTTACAGCGGAAAGCGGCGAAGGCCGCTTAAGTCGTACCTCGTCCAAATCTTCCCCGAGAGGGATAACATCGCCATCGGCGGCGTTATCCCTCTCGGGAGACGCTGATAAAGTCTTTCGACAAGCTCAGGACGAACGGCAACACATTGATTCCGTTCATGGGCGTAGCGCCGCGAATGCGGCTGGAGAGCTTGTCGAACCATGTGTAAAACTAACTTACTCAGCGTTTCCTTGGCTTTTTATCAATCTTGCGAGAAAAAACATGCCATCAACTTTTTACCAGGCATCAATCCCTGTCTTTATCCGTACGCTCAACAACCTGAGTGCATTTTTCGAAAAAGGCCTCGCTCACGCCGAAAGCGCAAAGTTCGATGTCGATGTATTGCTGAACGCACGCCTGTATCCCGATATGCATCCGTTTTCGCGGCAGATAAAAATCGCGACCGACACCGCTAGCGGGGTTGCCGCCCGTCTGGCAGGACTGGAACCGCCGGTGCTGGGGCATGAAGACGTGACCGTGGCGGCCTTGAAGGCGCGCCTCGCGGATGCCGTGGCCTTTCTGGAAACGATCAATGCCGATCAATTGGCCGGCGGGGAAGAACGAAGCATCGAAGTCACCCGGCGCGACAATACCGCGACCTGGCTGGGCCGCGATTATCTCTTCAATTACGGTCTGCCCAATTTCTATTTCCACGTTACTACAGCCTACGCCATTTTGCGCCACAACGGCGTGCCCATCGGCAAGCGCGACTTTTTGGGCAGTTGAGCGATCAATGCATGCAATCAGCGAAGGAGCGGGATTTCGTCATAAATTCCAAGCCGCCTCTTCATGCTGACAAATCAACATCGGTGTCTGTTCGATGTTGATCAGCAAACATTATTAGCGGCAGGCAGGATAGAGGTTTTGATCCTGCAGATCTTTAAAGCTGTTAATGCCGGCCATAAGCCGCCAAAGCCCGGTAAACAGGCTTAACCTTAAGTTAAGCAAGGTCATTGGCACCAAAACTGCAATTACCTGCATGTCGACCGCAAACCGTGCGGTCTGAAGCTTTAAATCCTAAATCCAATAACGGAGTTCACCCATGTCCATAGACGCTAAACTCGTCGAAATTGTCTCTTACATCGACAACGCCAAGGAGGAAGCCATCAACGCCTTTCGCTTCCTCAAGGAAACCGGCACGCTGTCGGCTACCTATACGTTCAATATCGTGCATCGCATTCCAGGATACGACCTGTTGCTGTCCATCAACTTCCCGAGGCCTTGGGAGAAAGATAACGGCGGCGCCAGCATCAAGCTTTCCAGCTTTTCCGAACGCAGCGAACTGGTGCTGCATGAAGCACGCCTTGATGCAGACACCTTCGTTCACGTCCATACGCCATACCTGGCGGCATGGTCGCTGGCTCACGAGGATTTCCCTATTCGCTACGTGGCGGCGCAACGCCATTTACTGACCCGCGTGATTCCAAACCACCTCGACCGTACCCGCAGCGTGATAGATATCATCAGCGAACGCCTCGATCAACACCCCGACTGGGCTCCTCCGACCGGCATACTGGAATCCAACGGCGGCGCGAATATCTGGGGCAAAGGCATCAACAAAACCGCCCAGCTGATTCTCTTCATCGAAGAAGCCGCGCGCTTCCAGTCGCTGGCAGAGCAAATCGGCGGCGCCAAAGAGTACAACCCAGGCACGCTGGATCAGCAGTGGCAACGTACCGGTTTGCTGGAAAAAGCCAAGGAAACCGGCTACGTGCAATAAGACATTAAACGCGTTTCAGTCCCGCACCCCGTCAAGCTCAGACAGCCTCTGGCGGGTTTATCTTTTCACCAATCCAAGGAGCACAACAGCCGTGAGCAATAATTCCCGCAAATTGGTTCTTAATGCATTTTTCCAGCGCTTTGGCCATCATCCGGCAGGATGGTTGCATCCAGGCTCCACCGACAACGGGCGTCCCAATCTGGAATGGTATATCCGCGCCGCCAAGCTTGCCGAGGCCGCCAAATTCCACGCTTTTTTCCTGGCCGACTTTATCGGCCAGTCGGGCGAAATTACCGCCAACACCGGGAAGAGCCCCAACAACTACCAGTTCGAACCCTTCACCCTGCAATCGGTGATTGCGTCGCACACAAAGCACATCGGTCTGGTGGTCACGCTGAACACCAATTTCAATTATCCGTACAACGTCGCCCGTCTGTTCACGTCTCTGGATCATATCAGCGGCGGACGCGCGGCCTGGAACGTGGTTGCTCAATGGCCCGAGCATACGGCTGAAAACTTCGGCCTGCAGCAGAACCCTCCACCGCACCCGGAGCGTTATATTCGTGCCGAAGAGTTTCTGAATGTGACCAAGGCGCTGTGGGACACATGGGACGACGATGCATTCGACCATCCTAACCGCGAGGCCCGGCAGTTCTATGACCCGGCTGCGTCCCATCCGCTGGACTTCCATGGAAAGTATTACGCATCCAAAGGCGTGCTCGACTTTCCGCGTCCGATACAGGGCTACCCGGTCATCGTACAGGCCGGGAATTCCGAGGAAGGACGCGAATTTGCCGCCAAAATCGCCGAATTGCAATATTGCTCGGCCCAGTCGCTGGATATTGCCAAAGCCTATTATGCCGATGTGAAGCGGCGTCTGGCTAAATACGGCCGCGAAGAAGACGACTTGCGCCTGACCCCTGGACTTTCGGTCGTGGTTGCGGAGACCGACCAGGAGGCCCAGGACCGGTTCGGCGAGCTGCAGCTTCAGGTCGATGTCGGCAACGTGCATTTCGGCGGCTTCGATTTGTCTTCGTACGACGTGGACGGACCGTTGCCCGATCTGCCTTACCAGGAAAGCGAAAACGGCAAGGGCCGCTTCCGCCAGCAACTGGAACTGGCCCGGCGCGAGAATCTTTCCATCCGCGAACTGGTGCTGCGTTTCCGCGTATCGCGCGGTCATTTACAGGCCATCGGCTCGGTCAAAACCGTGGCCGACATTATCGAACAATGGTTTGTCGAACGCGCGGCGGACGGCTTCAATGTCGTCCCGCCGCTGTTGCCCAGCGGATTCGAAGACTTCACGAGGCTGGTGGTGCCCGAATTGCAACGCCGCGGCATTTTCCAGACCGAGTACACCGGAACGACTCTGCGCGAAGTCCTGGGATTCAAGCGTCCGGCCAATCCCAATAGCGGTGTGTCGAAAAGCGCATCGATCGCCTGCGCGGCGCTCACGACGGATCAAGCGGAAGCCGAGTTGCTGCGCGCCACGTCCTCGGCCTGACATTCCCCGGCTATTCAAGCCTTCTCGCTCCGGGGCGGCGCAAAGCATGCTAAGCGCCGCAGCCGGACCGGAGGGAAACCGGTATGCCGAATTGCAAACATATCATTTGATGGAAAACAGTATGACTTACACCGTAGAAACCTTATCTCAACAAGTCCGCAACACGCTGCTCGCCGATCCCGGCCTCTCCGGGCGGGACACAGTCCGCGCGTTGCTGGAAGAAGTCGCCAGAGACAGCGCGTTTGCACAGCAATACCTCGGCGACGACCAGCCGCAACGCAAACTGCTTTACCAGGACCCCGATCTGGGCTTCGCCATACTCGGACATGTGTTTCATGAGGCCAGAAGGACGCAGCCCCACGACCATGGCAGTTCCTGGGCCATCTACGCTCAAATCGCAGGAGTAACCACCATGGATGGCTGGGAGGTTGTCGAACCGGCTACAGCAGAGACGCCCGGCAAGGTCAGGTTGCGCGACTCCGCCACATTAACGCCCGGTACGGCAAGAGTCTACAACGAGGGTGAGATTCATTCACCGCGGCGTGAGGGCTCGGCGAAATTGATCCGTATCGAAGGCAACCCCAATCAGAGCGGACCGCGTCTTGCGTGGGAGCCGGTTTGAGGGCGTAGCCTCCGAAAGTTTTCAGGTGGGGGCCGAATAACAAGGTATGAACGGCGCGGCTTCAACGTTCGTCGCGTTTCTTTTTGATATCAGGGATAGCAGTCATGTTGATCAATGTCTGGCGCGTCGTTCGTTTGCTGCCCAACTATCGCGACAGGGCGATAAGCGTGTCCGTCATCAGCGCATTATTGGGTTTGTTGGGAACGGCGACCATTTTTCTCTATAAATATCTGGTCGATATCGTATCCAGCCTGCTGCATGGCGAAGCTTGTCAAAACGATGCGCTGCGAACGCTGGGTAACTATCTGGCGACGGTCGTTTCCAGGCTGTTTGACGATGAAATTTATCAAAACGATGCCGTGCGCGCGCTTTTCATCTGCTTGATCGTGCTGGCGCTGATTCGCGCATTCATCATCGTATTGGGCGTTGTGCAAGGCCGCATATCGCAGGATCTTTTTGTGGACAGCATTTTGAAGCCGCTCCGGCGCGCCAGGACAGTGAATGAGTGATATTACGTTCAGTTTAAACGGATTTAGGGTAAACATGCGCGCCGGCGCCATAGTGCGCCGGGGCGACAGGATTCTTTTGTGCCGTATGACAGACGAAAACTGGTGGTTTTTACCCGGAGGAAGAATCAAGACCAACGAAAGCTCGCTTATGGCGATCAAGCGTGAATTATGCGAAGAAATCGGAGACAGCTTCCACGTTTTGCGTCCGGCGGTCTGTTCCGAGAACTTTTTCGAACACGACGGTCAGTATTTTCACGAAGTTTGTATCTACTATGAAGTTCAATGGCTTGAGGATGAAAATATTAAACAACAAGAAAATGCTGATGAGGTGTTCAATTGGGTAGCCAGAAAAGACGTACCTGGGATTAACCTTAAGCCCGCGTTCATTAAAGGGCGCATAGTCGATCCAAGTCCGAGCATGGAATTGGTAATTGATCGGGATGGCGAACAAGGTGCTGGAGCGGATGACGTAAAAGCCGTCGTTGGACTTTGGCGTTAAGCGGCACTCTCATGGAGAAACGTACTGTCGAGAAGGTGGTTGCCTATGTCGTGGCGGAGGGTCGGCTGCTGGTGTTCATTCACCCGCTGCATCCCGAGGCTGGACTTCAGGTTCCCGCCGGAACCATTGAACGGAACGAGGCACCGGAAGCTGCCGTGTTGCGCGAGCTGTGCGAGGAAACGGGTTTGAGTATTTTCGCAAGACCCGAGTATCTCGGCGCCGGGCTGTACGATATGTCTCCGTTTGGCCGTGCCGAACTTCATCAGCGCCATTTCTTCCGGGTTCCGCTGCTGCAGGGCGCACCGGAACGTTGGCGGCATCTCGAAGCCTCCGGCGGAATCGCCGCACCGGAGGTGTTCGAATTCTCGTGGGTACCAATAACGGCAATCCCACCGCTTGCTGCCGGTCAAGGGGCGTTTCTTCATGCGATTGCTATATTGGCGTAAATCCTATGCTCAGGGTGTTGGATTATGGTCGAACTTGGCAGTTTTTGATTTTACCCTGGTATCGAACAAACCCGGGCTGAAAATGGTGCCTCGATAGATCAGGCTCTATTTATTTGTAATTATTCATCTGCCGTTTTGGAACTGAGCTAAGGTTGTCGAGACACGCCGTGAGTATGTCCGCACAGGCTCCATGACTGCAATATATATATGAAGGGATTCGACTTTTTATCTCCCAGTATGAACAAGGAAAATACAATGACAGACTTGACTTTATCCGGCGAGACGCCGGGGATACTTCCCGATTTTCCGATCGACCGCCGCGGTTTTATCGCCGGTGTGCTGAGCGCCGGTTTTGCGCTGGCGGTAAGATCCTCCCCGGCCTCCGAGACCTTGATCCATACCGGTAGCGAAGGCTTGGCGAGCGGCGAAATCGAAATAGAAACCGCGAACGGAAAAATTCCGGCTTATCGTTCCGCGCCGGCCGGAAGCGGCACGTTCCCGGTGATATTGGTGGCGCATGAAATTTTCGGCGTGCATGAGCATATCAGGGATATTACCCGGCGGCTGGCCAGACTGGGCTATCTCGCCATCGCGCCGGAACTGTTTCACCGGCAGGGAGATGTTTCCAGGCTGAAGAACATCGACGAAATCAGGGGGCAGGTTTTATCCCGGCTGCCCGACGAACAGGTGTTGTCCGATCTCGATGCTGCGGTGGTCTGGGCGGATGAACATGGCGGCGATCCTGGCCGGCTTGGCATTACCGGATTTTGCTGGGGTGGGCGTATCACCTGGCTCTATGCCGCGCACCAACCCAGGCTCAAGGCCGGCGTGGCCTGGTATGGGCGTCTGGTAGGCGAGCATACCGCGCTGACGCCCAGGTATCCGATTGATGTTGCCGGAGAGCTGAAAGCGCCGGTACTGGGTTTGTACGGAGGACAGGATCAGGGCATTCCGCTGGATACGGTGAAACAGTTGCGCGCGGCGCTGAAAACGGCGGGCAGCGCTTCGGAAATTCAGGTCTATCCCGACGCCCCGCATGCGTTTTATGCCGACTACCGTCCCAGCTATCACAAAGCAAGCGCCGAGGACGGCTGGCAGCGATTACAGGCGTGGTTCAAGGCGCATGGGTTATAGTGCGCGCGATTTGGGGAGGAGAGACTAAGCTCCAGATTCATCCGGGATTAAATTCAGCAAATCCGTGGCTCCTACATCAACGCCTGCTTGTGAAAACAAAGCGGTAATTTGTCCTCGATGATGCGTCTGATGATTGAAAAAATGCATGAGCAAGCTGAAAAAACGCTTGTTGGCAGCGATGCCTTTGGTGTTGGCGTAGTGTAATACATGATCCAGATCGGATTCCGCAAGCTCATGCGACCACTCGGTTATGATGTTATCGAGCCACTTCCGATGTTGCGAGAGGCTAGAGAAGTCGGCGAACATGATCTGGTCGAGGCTTTTCGGGCTTGGAGTAAAGATTACCGGTTCGAGCGCCGTATGTTTGGCCGGATGGTTTGCAAAGCGCTTGAGCCAAATAGTGTCCGCTACTACCAAGTGGTTCAGCGTCCCGAGTATGGAGCCAAAGAAGGCCTTCCTGTTTTCTGCAAGCGCTGTTCCGGGCAAATTGCCGGCCGCCTCGTATAATTTGGCGTTCATCCACTTGTTGTAATCTGCCATAAGGCATATATGCTTGCAGAGGCTCATTGCTTGAACAGACGGAAAAATCAGCGTGTTAGATGGTAACGGATCTAGTTGACAGAATCAACTTGGCAGGATTTTAACCTTCGGCCAGTGTTCAGTGTAGCATTTTTGCGCAATGCGTTGACGGTACGTGCCGACGCTGACGCGTTGCGTCGAACTACCATGGCGAACAGGTCCTTCAATCCGCGAGGCGCGATGATTTTGATCGAATTGTCCGCTTCCAGTGTGAGGTCGACCGATGTTGCATATTCGGGCCAGGAAGCAACCGCCTCTTCAAGCGACAACAGCGGCGCTACCGGATGCCAACAAAGAACTTTCGCTATTTCGGATATCGAGCTCACTTCGCGTAGCGTTTAAGCCGTTGTTCGAGCGTGCCGGCATGCAGTTCGAATAAGTTGTTGTCGAAGTCATAAAAATACAGAGACAGACCTTCGTCGTCCACTCTGGGGCGCGACGCTTGTATCTCGACGCCCAACGCCCGCAGTCTTGCTTCGAATAGCGGCAATTCCGCCTCATCGACTTCGAATGCCGTATGACGGTATGATCGCTCTGTCGGTTGCCCTTGCATTGCCGCTAACCAGACGCCGCCCAGCACAAAGAACTTTTCACGCGAAAAGGAAAAATTACTCCCTGCACTATCGTAGACTGCTTCGGCGCCAAGCCCTTCGCATAAAAATTTCGCCATGTGTTCCACGTCGCGTACGATAAGCGTGATGTGGCTGATGCCTTTAACCTGCATGGCAAAAGGTCGAATAGCGATTCATTTGTAATTGGAATCTTCGCTGAGCGTCGGTTAACATAAATCGTTGACCGTTCCCGCCGGAGAACAATGGGTTGGGTCCTCCGGCGCAAACAGTCGCGTGTGTCCTACAGCACGAGTAGAAAAGCCACAAGATCCTTCTTTTCCTGGGTGTTCAGCTTCAATTCCAATACCAGGTTGAAGAACTCGACGGTGTCTTCCAGCGTCAACAAACGGTCGTCGTGCAGATAGGGCGGCGAGTCCTTGATGCCGCGTAGCGGGAAGGTTTTGATCGGGCCATCGGCCGAAGCCTTGCGGCCGTTAATCATGACTTCCTTGAAAAACCGCTCCGTCTTCAGGTTATGCATCAGGTTGTCGGTATAGTACGGCGGGGTGTGGCAAGCCGCGCACTGGCCCTTGCCAAAAAAGATTTCCTGGCCGCGTATCTCGCTCTCTCCGGCCTGGGCGAGGTTGAGTTTGCCGAAAACGTTAAGCTTGGGTGCGGGCGGGAAGTCGAGCAGAGCCTGAAACTCCGCCATGAAATGCACCTGGCTGCCGCGTTCGAGTATGTTGGTGCCTTTACGCGCCGCGTCGGCCGGAATACCGTCGAAGTAGGCGGCCCGTTGCTCGAACTCGGTAAAGTCCTCCACGGTTTTCAGGGCTCGTTGCGAACCGAACAGACGCTGAATGTTCACGCCTCTCAGTGATGGCGTATCGATTCTGTGGCGATGTTCATTGGGCCGGATGTCGCCGACCGTATGCGTGGAAGCATTGGTATGGCCGTTGGCGTGGCAGTCGAAGCATGCTGCGCCCAGATGGGGTTTCAGGCTGCGGCGGTCTTCGGTGGCGTTGAACTGCTGCTGAGGAAATGGTGTAACCAGCAAGCGCAGTCCTTCGAGCTGCTTGGGATTGAGAATGTCTTTGAACAATTCGTTGAAGTTGCCGAGCGTCACCAGTTTGCCTTGCGAGACGTCGCCCAGATCCGGTCTTGTCGTCAGATAAATCGGCGCCGGGAACTCGGGAAGGAAATGGTCCGGCAAGTCGAAGTCGAGATCGAAGCGCGTCAGGTCCCGCTCGGTCTGCTTCCTGGTTTCTTCTATCAGGAATTTGGGGAACACCATGCCCCCTGCTTCGTGGTGAGGATGCGGCAACGGCAGAAATCCGGCCGGCCAAAGCCGCTTTTCCTTGATTTCGTCCGGCGTCAAGGCGGCGAGTTTCTCCCAGGTTACGCCCTCCGGCAACTTGACGCGCACGCCATCCTGCACCGGCTTGCCACGCGACATGAAAGTTCCCTTGGCCGGACGGTCGGCAAGGTCGTAGCGTTCCGCAAGCAAGGCTTGCTGACGCTGCGCAAACTTCGGTTTCTCGTCTTGAAGGCGCTTTATCAGCGCAGGGAGGCTTTCATCGGCGGCCATAGCTGTCAGCGAGAAACCGACAACCGCCATAGCGGATAATGCGACCGGGAACCAGTGTATTCGAGACCAAACTGACATGGCGAACTCCTACTCTGAATCGATGTGGAATTGAATGTGTTTTGCTTCTCGTTGCGGCTGATCGTTCTAATCTCAACCGTGAGCTGCGCTCTGGGCGCCTGTTAAACAATATGAAAATTCATCACCATCAGCGTGACGCGCTAAGCGGGACTTTGGGTTACGCTGGCGCGAGAACTTCTCTATGGGAGTACGGAGCCATAGTCCGGCAAGTTACTTACCTACAAGCATTGAGAGTCGATGCACGCGTGTCTCGACTGCCTTACCCGAGCCCTGATATGGAGGCACGGCAGTATCGTCGCTCATCTTGTCAATCCGTACAACCTTTTTTTACCGGTAAATTTTATGTTCTGGCCGTAGCGCCGCTTCGATAGTCGGCGCGTACGGTCTCGTCCTCGCGCGCCAACTAAACAGGCAGTTGAAGAGTGACCCGGTTTTTTAGTAATGCTCGCAATAACCTTCCTCGGAGTTTCGGGCTGAAAAGCCGGTGTGTTGCGTATACAGGTTTATGGCCGGTTCTTGCGGCTTGATTTGTTGTTTGCCCAGCAACATACCGTATATGGTAAGCCGGTGCCGTAGTACATTACGGCTGATGTCCAGCAGGCGCGCGGTTTGAACCTGGTTTTGCTCACAATAGTCGAAGGCCGTGCGGATTATGGTTTCCTCTATGAGTTCGAACAGTTTGGGCGGCGATTGTTCGCACAGCGCTTTCACCGCATTTTCCAGTGATGATGTGGATATTGTCGATAATGTGGAACTTGCCGGGGTGGATATTTGCGGTTTTAATCCGGATAGCTTGAAGTCGCTCGATCGCAATACGTCGCCGGGGCATATGAGCAGCGCTCTGTGGATGGCGTTTTCCAGTTCCCTGATATTGCCCGGCCAATCGTAATCCAATAGCGTGCGTTCGGCTTCAGGCGCCAGACGCGCTTCGGTGTAGCCCAGGCGTTTACCGTAAATCCCCATAAAGTGACGCGTCAAAGGCAGAATATCGCCGGGACGTTCCCGCAATGGAATTAATTGTACGTTCGCGACATTGAATCGATAATATAAATCGGCGCGGAAACGTCCGGCCTCCACCGCTTCTTCCAGGTTTACATTGGTTGCGGCGATGACGCGCACGTCTATGGGCGTAGCGCGCCTTGCACCGACGCGCACCACCTCCCGCTCCTGCAGTACGCGCAGCAATTTGGCCTGCATGCCCAAGGGGAGATCACCTACCTCATCAAGAAACAGCGTGCCTCCATTGGAAGTTTCGAACCAACCGTCCTTGGCGCCTACCGCGCCGGTAAAAGCGCCTTTTTCATGGCCGAACAGTTCGCTTTCGATAAGCGATTCAGTTAATGCCGCGCAGTTCAATGCGCCGAATGGTTTGTTGTGACGCGCACTGAGGGCATGTATGTGTCGTGCAATCAGTTCCTTGCCTGTGCCTGTTTCACCGATGATAAGGACAGTCGCATCGCTGGGCGCAATCCGTTCGACATGATCCAGTAATTGACGCGAAGACGGGTCTTCGAACACCAATGCGCTGGCGCGGATGGAAAGCGTCATCGATCGCGGTTCCGGGAAAGTCAGCACGGGCGCATGCTGGTCCTGATGGAGTGTTTCTGTCTGGTTGTCCGGGAGAGTGGGTTCCATGGTATTCGCCTCTTAAAATGGCTGGTGGCAAAGGGTTCTCACGCATGCATGGGTCGGCTCTCAGGCTGCGGATCGGTTTTTTGCGGAAATATCCGGTAATTCCTGCTTTCTGTTGGATGACGGCTAGGTTTACTATGGATTTACCTTAACAGCTTATGATCTAAACAATAAAGAATAATAGGTTATATTGTTATTCTTTAATAGAATTAATGGGGGCATCTGTCTCCATTCAGGAGAGGAAGGGCTGCGCGCCACTTCTGTTCTGATGGGGTATTCGGGTTTATCATGCTGCGATTTCATCAAGGCTGCTGGTTTTGTGCTGGTTTCGAAGCAGCCGTGCATGTCTGAGAGCAGTGTGAAAAACCGGCTTTTGAGCTTCTCTCAGTACGCCGCCTGAAGAATTGCGCGGGCAAAGCGGCGGCAGACCTTTCCTTTTTGGTTTAAGAGATGTTGATCGAGAGCAAATTTCGTTCCATGGAGTGGAGCGATAGTTGTGCCGGCTGAATTTCGCTATCTTGGCACTGAATATGCTTGAGAAGGGAAGTCCATGACGTTTGATTTGCCGGGCGCTGATCTTGGTCTCTTTAGTAGTTAGAGAGTTCCCAGCAGGGGCTTGCTTATGTCTGTTGTTTGTTTGAGTGCGGTCTGAGAAGGCAAACAGGCGTTTGCGCCGCTTTTGCGGCCCAGCAGCCGTAATCCTGGTAATTCTTCAGGTCGTGGGCTGTGTATTTCACCAACCAGCATCAAAACACCGATACCATGACTATTCAAGACATCAAATACCCGGTTTCCCTGCGCGCAGTGCATTGGCTCATGACCGCAGGATTCGGTCTGCTTTTCGTCACCGGCCCGGTTATGGTGGATTTGGCCAAGGACGATCCGCTTCGCGCAATACTGATGAATCTGCACAAGTCGATAGGTGTGCTGGTATTGGTGTTTGTGGGGTTACGCCTTTTTATTCGCCTGCGCGCATCGGTATTGCCGGAATTACCAGCCGAGTTCGAGCAATGGGAGCGCGAACTGGCACATTACGCACATCGGTTTTTATACGTCCTCATGCTGGTTGTGCCGTTGAGCGGCTGGGCTGTTTCCGATCTGCATGGCCGCCCTGTCAAACTGTTCGGTCTGGTTTTGCCCAAGTTGTTTCCGACCATTGAAGGCATAGGCGCTACGCCGGGATTTGTGCACACGGTGATAGCCTATGCTGCGCTGGCGGTGATTGCGTTACATCTTGCCGGCATATTGAAGCATCGCTACCTGGATCGGCAGTGCGTGCTGAAGCGGATGATTTAGCTGGTTTTTCAGGAATGTCGTTACCGCCGGAAATAATCTTCCGGCGGAGAGCGGGGGATAACTCTAATCGGTAAAGGTAAAGCGGCCTTCGGCGATCAGACTGGCGAGCGGTTTACGTGCGCTCGGGGTTTCGCGTTCGCGCAAGGATTCGGACAAGCCGGATTTGTCTCCTTGCTTGCCGACGACGATTCCTTCTTCGATCGCATAATCATCAGGAATTGCCAAAAGGGTTCGGGCTTTGTCTTTGTCGATTCCACCAATTCCGTGAGCCGGCCATCCGGAAAGCGTCGCTTGTAAGGCCAGGCTGGCCCAGGCCGCTCCGGTGTCGAAACTGTGGCTGGGAAACGGTTGCGGCTCGGTTTTTCCCGGAGGAATGAAGCTGGTTTTGGAAAGCACAATCACCAGCGCCGAGGCATTCCTGGCCCAGGATCGATTGAATTCGAAAAGGATTTCCAAAAATTGAGGCCAGCTTTCCGAGCCGTTTTTGGAATAAATGAAACGCCAGGGTTGCGCGTTGTAGGCTGATGGCGCCCAGCGCGCCGCCTCGAACAGCGTTAGCAGGGTTGCATCGTCTATCGCTTCGCCTGTGAACGCGCGCGGAGACCAGCGCTTGAGAAAAAGGGAGTCGACGGGATGTTCCGGGGTACGTATTTCTGACATTTTTCTGTCTCTCTAAGAAATTAAGAATTAGGCGCAAAAAATAGCCGTGCCGGTATGCGCCGATGTTTGCCAACAGCGAAGCGGCTGCATGTTTTATGCCATGCTACCTGTTTCAGTTTTCGGGGCGGATGGCCGCCAGGTGCTCGCCGCGCAACACGCCGTCATCAATTCATGTTGATATATCATCACTGTGTTTTGTTGTTATGGTGCGGGCCGATGTCCCGGCGTTTGGTACTGGAATTACAAGTTCTGGTGCGGGGTGGAGACAGACTGCACAATAAGGGCGGCGGTTGCTTAAACCATCGCAACGGCGCTACCTTTACATTTCCTGCTACGTATCTTTACCGCCGCTTTTTGGGAGTTTGAATGAGTAAGTTGATTATAAGTCTGGCACTGTCGGCTCTGATTTTTAACGTCCGGGCAGCTGAAGGTCCAGGACATGCGGCGATAGCCAGCGCTCATCCGTTGGCCACGCGCGCGGGATTTGAAGTTCTCGAACAGGGTGGTAATGCCTTCGACGCCGCTGTAGCGGTTTCCGCTGCGCTGGCGGTTGTTGAGCCGCAGAGCTCCGGCATAGGCGGCGGCGGGTTTTGGCTGTTGCGTCGTGCGTCGGATGGTAAAACCGTCATGCTGGACGGTCGAGAAACCGCACCGTCGGAGGCCAGGCCCGATATGTATCTGGACGAATACGGGGAACCCAGAGCACAGGCTTCTCTGGTCGGCGCATTTGCCGCCGGCGTTCCCGGGTTGCCTGCCGCGCTGGTGCATTTATCGAAGCACTATGGCCGCTTGCCGCTGCAGAAAACCCTGGCGCCGGCAATCGCGCTTGCGGAGTCGGGCTTCGAAGCAGGCGAGCGTTATATCAAGGCGGCGGCGGCGCATCAGGCCGAACTCAAGCAATCGCCTGCCGCCGCCGTGATCTTTCTCGATCAAGGTAAAGCGCCTGCGCCTGGCTTTCGTCTGCTGCAAAAGGATTTGGCGGAAACGCTCAAACGGATTGCAAAACAGGGGGGTGACGGTTTTTACCGCGGTCAAACCGCAGCCATGCTGCTGCAAGGCGTGCGCGATGGCGGCGGTATCTGGCAGGACAAGGATTTGCAAAACTACCGCGTGCAGGAACGTACCCCGGTATCCGGCGAATATCGCGGCATACGCGTCATCAGCGCCGCGCCACCCAGTAGCGGCGGCGCTGTTTTATTGGAAGCGCTGAACATATTGTCCGGGTTCAGGCTGCTACCGGACGATCCGCTCGGCAGCAAACATGTGATTATCGAAGCCGAGCGCCGGGCTTACCATGACCGCGATCTTTATCTTGGCGACCCCGGATTTGTGCATATTCCGCTAACGCGCTTGCTGAGTCCTGATTATGCCGCCGGTTTACGCGCCTCGATACGTCTTGACCGGGCTTTGCCTAGCGAAATGCTGAGCACGTCGGCTGTGCAGTCGCATCAAGGCGACAATACCACTCATTTTTCCATCATCGATCGTTACGGCGACCTGGTTACTGCCACACTGAGCATCAATAGCGTGTTCGGTTCCTGTTTTGTCGCTGCAGGCAGCGGGGTGCTGCTCAACGATGAAATGGATGATTTTGCGGTAGCGCCCGGGCGTCCCAATTCTTACGGCCTGGTTGGCGGCAATGCGAATGCCATAGCGCCCGGAAAACGTATGCTGTCCAGCATGACGCCGACCATCCTGGAAACGCAGGATCGCATCGCGTTGCTGGGAACGCCCGGCGGCAGCCGCATCGTTTCGATGGTTTTGCTGGGCGTGCTCGATTTCGCCCAGGGGCATGGCCCCGAGTCCTGGGTTTCGATCCAGCGCTATCATCATCAGTATTTACCTGATGTGGTTGAATATGAGCCGGGCGCACTCAACGACGAGGAGGTTCAAGGCCTGAGCCGTCTGGGACATCGATTCAAACAAACCGCCAAGCCCTACGGCGACATGCAGGCCGTGCTTTGGGACAAAAAAAAGAATCAGCTCAGCGCAGCCAGCGATCCGCGCGGAGAAGGGGTGGCCGAGGTGAGGTGATTATGTTGATGTTGCTTCGCTTGGCGTTGGGATAGTAACCATTCAGCCAACCCGCTTCCGACTGCATCGCTGTCGCTTTAAAAGCTCAAGCTGAACAGCTATGCCCCTTTTTTGTTTCACTGTCCTGCTTGTTTCCCAATACGTGGCGTAACACTTTACCTTCCTGTGCTGCAAACTCTGCAAGCCCGCGTTCGCGCGGGCGCGGCAACGGCACTTCGACCTCAAGCGTAATTTTTCCCTGATCCAGCATCACGATGCGGTCGGCCAGCACGACGGCTTCCGCGATGTCGTGGGTTACCAGTACAGCAGTGAAGCCTTATTTCAACCATAGGCTTTCGATCAATGCCTGCATTTCGATGCGGGTCAGCGCATCCAGCGCGCCCAAAGGCTCATCCAGCAGCAGCAAGCGGGGATGGCTTACCAGTGCGCGCGCCAGCGCGACGCGCTGTTTCTGCCCGCCGGACACACGCCGGGCCAGTCCTGTTCGCGCTCGCTTAACCCGACTTGGCGTAATGCGGAGCGTGCCTGTTCGCGCCAGTTGCCGCGCAAGCCGACGCCGACATTGTCGATTACCTTGCGCCATGGCAGTAAACGCGCATCCTGAAACATCAATCGCGTTTCGCCGTTCAGTGTATGGCTATCGCCGTTGTCGCGGAGGATCTCGCCGCTATCCGGACGTTCCAGACGGGCAATGATACGCAGCAGGGTACTTTTCCCGCAGCCGCTACGCCCGACTATCGCCAGAAATTCGCCCGGCTTGATGCCCAGGTTGAGTTCGCGCAATACGCGCGACGTTCCGTAGGACAGGCCGATTTTGTTTCGGGACGCGCCGTGATGAAGGCTCTGTTGCGGTAATGCGAGGATGTTTGATGGCATGGTTAAGTCTCAACGGTAAGCGGGGTGCCAGCTTAACAGCCTGGTTTCCAGCCGTCGCGCCAGCGAATCGGCCAGTTTACCCAGCAGGGAGTAGAGCCGTATCGCCAGCACTACCACATCGGTGCGCATGAATTCGCGCGCATTCATGGCCAGATAACCGATGCCGGACGTGGTGGCGATGGTTTCGGCATCCAGGGAAAATATCGCGTTCGAAACGCTTAAGCACACGTTCGGCATGCGCTGCTGTCCAGGGTTACTCAAGTGTCGGGTTATGCCGAGGGTTTTTCTCGATGAATACGGTGTTGCCGCTGGTCTCATGCCCGCCCAGCGCGGATGTCACCTGAAGCTTTAGGGCGGACGATACCAGCGGGTCTCGCTCCATCTCGCTCCACTTCTGGTAGATGACCTGACGCGTTCTGGCTTGACGCTTGCCGGAAGTGAGTAGGGAGGCAACCGTCGTCGCCCCGGCGCCGTACATCCAGGTATCGGCCTGCGTGATTTCCTTTGCCGGAGACAAAAACGACGCGGCATAGCGGCGCGCCGACATGCCGAAGCTCACCAGCTTGGTTTTAAGGTTTTCGGCCATGTGCGCGCATTTGTTTGGTCACGCGCTATTTTGTCAATTGGGTGGCTGGAGGCTTCCCTGTGTTTTCCGGTTTGCTTAAGGATGCTGTAACCTGTCAAGGTTGACAGGCTACATACTTATTGTGAGGTCGGAAAATTGCCACCCTGCAGGTCATGGCTGATATCAATCGTAATCAAGGTGGCGGTTTCTTCGATGAGCTTGTAACCCGGATGAAAGACTTCCGGAGTCCGGGCTACAAGTCCACAAATCCTCTATCCATGTGGCAAGAAGACGCCCATGTTTCGGCGTTGTCATACAATCATCGACAGATCAGCGCTCTCCTGCAGCCTACAGCGACCTTCTTGCAATGGGTACGAAGTCCGATACGCCGCCTTGGTCGGTGAGCTGCCGAGTCATTTCTTCTCCGGTGTTTAACACGAGGTATCTTCCCTCTCTTTCGCCGACGGCCAACTCGAGAAAATAAAGTCCGTCGTCATTCCTGACCCACCGGCCGGCTTCGGAGCCGTCGCTTCGCAATAAGGTGAATGTACTCTGTCCCTGCCACATTACCACCGAGGTCTTTGCCGGAGCCTTTATCTTGATCTCCGTTTCCTCCGTGTAAGTTTCGGTAAACGAACTTTCCGTCGAATAACCCAGCTCCATGCTGAATTCGGTAGTGACGCCGGTACCGAAAAAGCTGGCCGATGCGGATACGCTCATGCCCGTGGTGATGCTGAACGACTGAGAGTCGGTTTTTGACCAGCCTTTCGTCGTTTTCCACGACCTTTCCTGTTCCGTGGAGGTATTATTGTAAATAAACCACCCTTCTTTGGAGATGAACTTCACCTGTCTTCGCAGATAATACCAAGGTGAATTCCTGGCTTTCCAGGCTGAGTCCCGCTCGTCGTCCTTGATCATAAAAAACGGCAGGCGCAGTACTCGGGTCGCAAAGGGCTCCAAGGTCGGCGGGGGCGGTGCGTGTTCGGTCAACGGCGGGGGTAAATGCTCAAGACTGCCACTGTGTCCCACATTCGAGGGCGGAAGGCCGCCGCCGAAACCGGCCAGAAAGTCGATGGAATCGGTAAACGCGTATTGATTTCTTGGCCTGCCGATCAGGTCTTCGTCATATTGCGTCTTAATCCCATAGAGCCCGTTGCCGTCAAAGGCAAATTCACATAATGGGCCTAATCCGGAGGCGATTTCCCGCAGGTTGAAAACCTGGGATCGCGCGGCTTCATCCGGGTTGAAATCCTGCTCTCCGATCATTCCTCCCAGTTTGGTCCAGGCCTTCCCGGTATTCTGATTGAAGATTCGAAAGGTATCCGTGCTCTTGATGGTCTCGGGGAAAACGAGAAATATCTGGCTTGACGCGTTGGGCTTGTACTTGCCCGCCTTGATGTAATAGGCGTTATGATGAGGCTGGAGGGCTGTGCTGACCTCCAGCACGCGATCATAAGCCAGATGTCCAGTCAGCCTGAAGACGAAATATTGCCGGTCGTAGTTCGCCAGGATGTATTTGTCGCTCATTTCAATGCTCCCGAAACGCCGTGTATGTTAATCGCGATGATCCGGTAGTCTTGATGGATATCCGCGCTATGAATTGTGCTTTCAACTGCTTGTGTCCGTGCCACGTCCTTTCTCCCGGGTGAGGGTTTGGTGCGGAAAAATGTACTTCCGATAGTGTTGCCATTGTTGGATCCATGAAAATTCTGGCTGGATACTTATTGTAGTGTCAGCTCGCTTCCCCGTAACCTGTCAACCCTGACAGGTTGACATTCGCAATCCTCCGGGTGTAGGGCTTTTCAGTCGCCCCTAATGGGCGAAACGGACTATCACTTTTGATGCGCACGAATTTATCCACACGCCTGAAGCAGCCGGTTGCGTGAAGAAACAGGCCGACAGAATGGTAGGGGCGCAACAGAAAAAAGTTGATGCGGCGCTACGGATGCAGCCGCAACACCATATACCGCGCATTGGGAATGCAGAGTTGACCGGCCTCAGTCGTCATCGGACAAATTCGACTTTGACCGCTTAAATTCATTTAATTTGAATAGGGCTAACCTCACTCCTTCCGAGGATTTGCCGAATCGCAGTCATAGGTTTTTTTCTCTTGCCGGACTACAGGCTTAAGCATCTTTATTTCAATATCCTGATTATTAAAGTGGAACAATTTTTTCTCCTTTTTCCATTCGATTAGCGTCCCGCTCCATGCATCGCAACTGCCGTTTTCCATGTTGATAAGTGCTCAAGACTAACAGACGTGGAAGATTATTTTAGCTCGCTTTCCAGCCCTGAAGGGAGTTGCTGGCAGTACAAGAGTATATTTCCACGATGGTTAGGCGGACACACTTAGTCACGCCAATACGCTCGAATTTAATATGATTGGTTAACTCATCGCCGTGGTCCGTCTTGTTGACGAAATACTCGATGTAGGGCAGGTTCATAACGTTAACATACTGTTCCTCGCTGCCAATGGCGGATGTGCTTATCAAGGTGTTTGTTGCCAGAAAAAGCACAAAAAAACTCGTTTTCATCGTAATCGTTATCCGGGTTAAAACTACTAAAGGTTAGGGAGTCGACAGGCTTCGACTTATTTGACTGCTTCGTCGGTAGATAGTTCCACTTTTAAAACAACCGAATTAACATCAGATTAGTCATCGTAGAAGATAAGTGCTCAAGACTAACAGACGTGGAAGATTATTTTAGCTCGCTTTCCAGCCCTGAAGGGAGTTGCTGGCAGTACAAGAGTATATTTCCACGATGGTTAGGCGGACACACTTATTGGCAATATGCTTCTGCTCTGTTGTGATCTTGGATTCAATCTACACTCAACCGCATCAAGCGATGCGAAATCCTCAGACGGATAACGGGCGGTGGATTGTTCCACCTTGTGAACGAGGAACTAAGCGGAAAGGGTAACGATGTTGCCCTTGGTAAAAAAAATAACCATGACGTGTTACCCCTATGATTGGTATCTTGTCACTTAATCAAAACAAAACCGACATCGGGGAGGCTGATAAAATAAACGATATAAGCAACCACAATCATAACGGTAATAATGGTTACAACAACATCCGCCCCGCGATTTACAGCCAGAATCAGCCTGAACTGTTGAATAATATCTTTAATAATCATAAAGCCCTCATTTTCGACCTGGAACAGTCGAGGAAGGTATGCCAGCCCGCTGCGGCGCTACTTTGTAAAGCGCTTAATGCGCGCCTGGAGCCGGACTAAAGACCGACTATACCGCGCTGATGCGCTGGCCACAACCGGCTGGCGTTACAGTCCCGGCCTAATCGCGTGGAGACGGGGTAAGTAACGTGGGTGTCCTTTGGGTTTGAGTCGTCTGACCCAATTGGTTTTATTGACTATCAGCTAAGGTGCGGTATGTCTCGAAACGAGGCTATTACATATTTCTCAGCCGTCAGCCTGTTCAGTACCCAAGAAATCGAAGAAGCGTTGACCGTGTTCATCAATATAGCATCGGCTTCCGGCTACGACCTGCTTGCGTGTGTCCGGGGTTCGGGGATAAAGGTTTATCACTGAAACAGATTAAACAACAGGTTTAACCATGTCGCAAAGCAAACGCTCAGCCACCCTACAAATACAGGCCGATCTCGCCAGCCGCTGGCCCGGCCTATTCAATGCAAGCGCGCGCGGCGGCGCTATTCGCTTGCCGCTTGTGTGTTCGATCCGGTCACGATGGCAATTTCCTCCACGACCGCCTGAATCGCGGCTTTCAACCCATAGCGCTTTTGCGTGAGTACCTCCAGCATCCTGGGCGCTACGGTTTTGATGCCGGGCGGAATAGCCACCTGCGCCTTGGCCAGCTTTTGCTGAAACGTCATGCGTCCGGCGTTGAGCTTCTGCACGATTTCGGCAATTGCCGCAACCTGGTCGCTTTGGTTCGTGATCGGCGTAACCGCGCCGTTGATGAGTACCTGGAATACGTCGCCCGTCGCGTTGATGCGCATCACCACGGTTTGAGAATCGTCGAAGGTGAAAGTCATTTCCCGGTAGTTGATGCCTGACGTCCGCTTGATTTTGCCGTCAACGTCCTGCTGCGCGACATTGGCGCCGGCGCGCGAGAAATACTTCATCGCGGCCTTTGCCGCCTTGTCCTTTACCGATAAGTCCGCGAATGAAAATAAGTGTTGGATGCTCATCTGTTTTTCCCTATGCTGCTGAAACTGTATCCGAACCGGATGCCGCATGCCCGCAACTCGCCGCATCTCCGGCGCGGCATACCGGCAGTCCGCCCGCGCGGACTTTGGAAGATCCTTGAACCATAACCGGCGCCGCATGCTGATACTGTCCGTGCGGCGCAACCGTCGCCCCGACAACCGCGATCGGCGCGCCGTTTACTCGCACCTTTGGTGCCAGCGCCCCGGTAATCACACCGCCGGCGCTGTCCACGTTTACGCGTGCTATACCGGCCATTACCCTAAGTCCACTGTTTCGCCGTTGATTTTCATCGCGCCGCCCGCCGTTAACGACATATCGCCCCGCGCCTCCCAGGATATTGACCCCTGCGCGCTGCCCTTGATATCACCCTTGGCCTGCACCGACACATCCTTTTCGCAGATCACCGTTACATTGCCCCCCGCCTTGATGATCGTATCCTTGTCGCTTTCAAGAGCAATATTGAGGTGATGCCAGCGCCGCGTCTCCTTGTCGTTGCCGACGCGCGGGTTACGGTAGCCGGTGATTAACGGATAGCGCGAATCGCCGCCGATGAAATCAACCCATACGGTATCGCCGGAAAGTATCTCGACCTCGGTTGCAATCTTACCATCGGATTGTGCCGATCTATCGCCCAGCGAATATTCTATTTCAGCCTCCAGCGGCGTATCGCCGCCATCGCTGATGCCGGGTATCTTTACCATACAGGTACGGGTATCCGGGTCGTAACTGTGCACGACTGCCGGTTGCCGGCCAATGAGCGCTCCTTTTTCCACTTACCCCTCCAGACTCGATAACCACAATTTGCTGTATTGATTGCTGCCGCTGCCATCCGTGCCGGACTGATACACATGGGCGGCGGTCACGACCGCCAGCGGCGCGCCGCCCACAACGTCGATTAAATCGCCCGCTGCAATCGCCGGGGTGAAACCTACCTGGGCAATTTTTCTTTTGACCAAGCAGCGCGTCATATTGCGCAGTTGCTGGATATTTTTTCCCGGCACGAAACGCGCCGTCCGAGCCTTGTCCCTATTGCCGAAAATAATTTGACCCGCATCGTCGACAGAATAAAAACAGGGTATCTCGGGGCGCTCGGAAAACCCGCTGCCAACATCTTCCGCAGACTCGCTTCTGATGGACATGACCGTCTTTTGGGTAAACAGGTCCGCCAGCCGGAAATACCGGAGCTTACCGCTCTTCCAGCGCACAATTCCGCCCGCTTCCTGTAGGGCCAGCGCGATGGGGAAGGTAGGCGGTTGGCCTATTGGGCATACGAAGCGTGGCACCGGAAAGTCGGCGTCAACTGCCTTTATCGTCGCGCCGCAGGCCCGG
This sequence comes from Candidatus Methylospira mobilis, assembly GCF_009498235.1. Taxonomy (NCBI): domain Bacteria; kingdom Pseudomonadati; phylum Pseudomonadota; class Gammaproteobacteria; order Methylococcales; family Methylococcaceae; genus Candidatus Methylospira; species Candidatus Methylospira mobilis. The sequence continues at coordinate 2,073,907 of NZ_CP044205.1, forward strand.
TAGATTTGCGATAGCGTGGCGCGTTCCTTGATGATCGCCGTCGAACGGACAAACGAAACCGCGTGGCAGCAATCCAGCACGCCGATCAGCTTGACCGCGCCCATGTCGTGACCGCCCTGGTAATAGCCGCCAGCCGAATAGGGGTCGTTTATGATGCGGTAGGCGTCGCCGTCCTTGCCCGCATAAAATCTTTTCCCCTCCGCCAACTGCCTGCGCATGTCCGCGTCTACTCTAATCTCGGCTTCGACGGTGGATGGTATCGGCGTGGCGTCCGAGCGTAGTATGACCGACTTGATCAGGTCTCCGCGCACAGGCTTGCCGTTTTCCAGCGTGACATTCATACCGTGATGACCGTATAGCAGAACGCCTGCCCAGGAAGATTCTGCTCGGCCAGGGCGATATCCCCGGAGATTTCCGACGACATTCGTCCAAAAGTCTCCAGCCCCATCGCCCTTGACGCTTCCTGATGGATGGCGCACTCGCGCTCGACGTACAGAAGGAACAGCGGACGAATTACCGCCCACTCCGAATCGCTCAGATCGGTATCGGCGGTAATTTCAGCGCCGGTGTTCCCACATTCCAGCACCCCATACCCTGCATACATGCGCGTCGCGGCCAGCGCTTGCCTCAGCACCGTTTCCGGGTCGATAACAATGCCGATAGGGCGCTCATCTTTGGAAAATCTAGCCGACAGCGCGGAAATAGAAGCCATGACGCGTGTTAACGGTAATCTGTCGAATTACCGGCCATGTCGTCGCCGAAATAGTGGAAGAACAGCGTTCCGGAAAAGGTCAGCACCTGCGAACGGTTCTCCCAGTCACGATCCGGGGCGTCCAGCTGAATAAAACAATCGCGAATCGACTTCGCCTTGATGTACTTCATGGGCGTGCCTTCGTAGATCTTCGCGTCGAAAACACCCTGGTTTTTGGTAATCAGACCAACCAGCAACTGATTGACGGAACCGGCGCGCGTTTCCATGATCGAGATTGGGCCTTGTCCGGCAAACTTCACCTGTTGCGGCTGATAGGCCATGCCCCCGAGAACGGTCGGAACCTCGATCTCGCCCTGTGGCGTCAGTTCCGGCCACGGCGCTTGCTTCACCAGCAAATAAGTCCCCTCAAAACCGGCGATCTCGAACGCGAAATCGCTGGATATGGCCTTCAATCCGATCGCCTTGGTTAGATCGAAGAAACCCTTCATGTAACTGGATAATGAAATCGCCATAACAAAAGCCCTTATGCATGCTGCGTAAGGGCTTAGTTTTGAACAATGGTAGCGTGGTTTTTGCTTGGTTTTCCGGTTTTATATGGGGCGGACTCCGCCGCACGGCAGCGCCTTGCGGTTCACATCTTCCCACTGTGCTTTGTACTTCGCGGCGAGGCCGGGCGGGCGAGCCTCGAATATAGATCGCGTTTTCGGCGTTGGCCTTGTCGGCGGACTCGGAGTAATTGAAGCTGCCGGTTTCCACGGATGTCATGTCCACCACGAGAAACTTGTGATGCATGATCTTATGCCGGTGGTCAATTGCGCAACCGATGCCAGACTGGACAAGCTCGGCTTGCGCGTCGCCATGCGCCTGGGTTTTATCCAGCACAACCGCGATCTTGACGCCGCGCTTTTGCGCTCCCAGCAAAGCCCCGACAATATCGTCCTGGGTAAACTGGTACGCGGCCATGTAGATCGATACCTGCGCGTCGGCGATGGCCTGCAACACAATGTCCTTGGCCGACGGTTCGCCGCGCGAGAAGCCTACGAGCACTGGCGGCACGGCGTCATCCGCCGATGCGGACTTCACCCCCATGGCCATGCCAAACAGCATAAAGGACAATACCACAATCGATATCGTTTTGTATTTATTCATCTTTACTGCCTCACTCAGCGTTTATGGCAGAATCAATGCCGTAACCGGTTAAAAACACGGCGTAGGCCGTTACGGGCGTAAGTTCGGGGCTGCTCGATAAAAACCCGAATAGCGCGCCCGAAAATGTAATGGCGGTTGCCGCCGTCGCGCGCCGGTTGTATTTCAGGTAATAGTCGAGCAGCGATGCCGTGGTTTGTTCGCGCAGCCAGCGCTTACACCAATGCGCAATGAGACCGAAGGTTCCAATCAACATGAAAAATAGAATGTTCATGATGTACCCGCTTAAGCAGACGTTCCGGCCAGAAACAGATTACGCTCGTCCTGCCGTCGCTTTACCAAACCTTTCAGCACCTTGCCCCCGGATTTATTCCAGCGCGGGAACTGATCCGCAGCGCCAATGTAGTTTCCGGCATTCAGCAGTTTGAGCAGCGTGGAACCGCCAAGTCCGTCCGAGCCGTAGCCCACGTTGTACGCAAAGCTGACCAATGCGCCGAATTGATCGTCGCTGACATCAACCTTGATCAGCGCAGCAACATGACCGGAGAACTCCGCCAGGTCTTCTGTCAGTACCGCATTGGCCTGGGTTTCGTCGTTGATGCTATGCAGCTTGTTGGCCTTTGCCTTGTTTTCAGCCCCCTTGAGAAATTTACCGGTATCCGGGGCACGCATCGCGTGGCCCCAGCCTTCGGTCCAAATGCCAATCGGGTCCATTTTGGGCTGTAGGCCGATATGGCTCAGATCGCCGTCATGCAGGGAAGGGACTCGTATTTTTTGATGATGGCGACGGCAGCGTCGCACACCTGTCTGTATTTGGTCATATGTCCACCTGAAGTAGTTATCAGGGGGAAGTTTTGAACGAGGGGTAGGGCGGTTTTTGCGCCGTTTTCCGGTTTTGATGGGCGCGGGTATGCGGGACGGCTATTTTTTGCAGGCACAAGAAAGCCCGCTCGGGGCGGGCATAATTTGAACATTTCTCTGAGGTATGCCATTTATTGGTTCAAGCGTGTCGCCTATTTTTTGCTCCTGAGAGGGACTTGGATGACCCGGTAGGTTTCGCTACATTTAAGTTGATGAAATTTCAGGATGGGTCCAATTTTCTTCCACTTCCGAATCGACCCACTGACCTTTATCCCTCTCTTTCAGAATGGTTAGAACCTTGTCGGAGGTTACATTCATTTCTATATGTTTTATGAAATCATTTTCAGCATTGTCCATCTTTTCTATTACAAAATTGATAAGATTAGAATCCTTATCAATCAGCTCCTTATAAGCTTCTGATTTAGAGGCAAAATCGCTTACACTCTCAATGGAAGCCTCTGCATGCATATTAGCATAGGTTGCTTCGTACCTTGAATCGAGAGCTTCCTTAGTATCTTTTTGAAGTTCTTTTTTAGTGGAAGCACCAAGGAAGGCATCCACGATCTCGAATATAGCAAATGAAACAATAATGCCGACGCCAAACCCAGCAGCACGAGACCCCCATTTTACATACCCCGGCATTCTGTATATAAAAGCTTGCCTGGGAGCCAGTCGTGCCAAAAATCTGTTTAAATGCAAATTTTGTAATGCTTTTGTTGTACTGTATCCAGCGACACCACTTGCAAAAGCAGTAACGATGAATGTTGGTACAAGTATTTTAACTGAACTTATTGTTACTTCTTTATCTTTACTCCAGCTGTCGACTTTATCAATCAATTTTTTGACTCTTTCCCATAACTCCTTATTTTCTTCAAGGCTGAGTGTGGCCAAGTACTGTTCTAGCCTCTCTTTCAGTTTAATTAGATTGACTCTTAATTTATTTGCTTTCTCTTCAAACGTTTCACTCTGCTTCTGTTGAGACTCAACAGCTACTGTGAGTTGAGCGCTGAGATTTTTCAGTCTTTCCAATCTATTGGGATTGTCTGGGTAGGTTAGCATTATCTTTCTCCTTAAGTTTATGTTGTTTTAATGAAACTATAAATATAATAGTATACTTCGTTATCGTACTGTTTCAGGGTCTCGCGCAGCCCATTGGAAACACGGGCTACGTCGCCGTGCAAGTTGGCGTTATCGGTTAAAAATCCTTTGCGGGTAGGGCGTACATAATCATCCACGGGGCAAATAACCAACACCTGGCGCACTTTTCAATACCTGCCGTACCCGCCCGTCATGATGTCTGCGGTGCGCCGATCGCTCAACTATTGAACTTGTCTCGGCGCAGTCCATGATCGGAGATCAACCGTGTGTGCCGCCTGTCATAGAAACAATCTTTTGTCTCAGCACCCTTGTTCTTTCGTGTGTCATCGCAGTCATGCAATTCATGCGAGCCGCGTCTTGAGCAGCAAAGTTATTAGGCTCATCTTTTGCGGCTAAAATCTGGCATTCCTGTTCGCGTATCTTTAACCATTCCCGTTGCTCCGGCAAAAGCAATGTTCTATTTTGTTTTGTTGTTCCATTCCAAACAATATTGATTTGTTTGTTTGCCTCACCAAGCGCATCTTTCGCCGATGTCGTTGGGGATGAAACTCCCATTTCCGTTATTTTGTAGCTGGACGTATTAACTCCGCCGTTATTTACTATGCTGTAGGCGGTGCGATAGGCAGCGGCCTTATCCGGTTTTTGTATGGCATCCTTTTCGGCGTGTTCCTTGTAGAAATTGGCTATTTTTTCGCGATTAGACGACCAATAATAGGAAAGCAACAAGGCGGAAACAGCTTTATCCTGCTGTCCCGTTACCACATACGCCTCAGCCAATGGAGCCCACGTCCATGAACGCCGTGGATCAAGCTGTAGCGAAGATAAAAACGGAGTAACCGCTTCACCGGCGCGACCCGCTTCGGTCAGCGCTGAACCAAGATTAGCCTCCAGTTCGGCATCACGAGGGTTTTCTTTCAGAGCCATTTGGAAGTAGGCTGCGGCATTGTTGTAGCCGCCTGCCTTGAATGTTTCCAGTCCTTGCGCATTGAGTTTTCTACTCTGTACTTTATTTCCCAGTTCAGGTTTGGGCAGGGAGTCAATGCGCGAGGCGATATGGCGCACAATGTCAATGTTATTATCCCGAGCAGCTTTTAGGCTTTGCTCAATACAGGACTGAATTTCACTGCACTCTCCGGGCAATGGTTCGTTTACATGAGGTACGGGGGCTGTTGGCGCGATTGGTGCTTGTGTGGACATGGCAGCAGGTACGGTTTCCGCTGGTTTAGCCTGACGCGACAATGGGGTACTTACCGCAGCCGCTTTTAAATAACCGACCAGTACCAAATGAGTGAATTTTCCTCCAAGCTTATTCTCTACTTCTGAGCGCCCAACGGGAAAGCCACAAACCGTAGTCGTCTCCTGAGCTTTAAGTGATCCTGATCCATTGGTTGACAAAAGATCAACGATAGAGCCGTCATTGGTTTCTATTACGACCTCTGACGTTTGGTTGCTCACAAGCACCTTTGATATATCACTACCCGGAGGATAGTCCTCAACCAAAGCTGCCTCGCCGCTAAAGCATAACACTTGCCCGTAGTATTTCCATGGAGCTTTCCAGGCTGTATCGGCTGCTACTTGCGTATTTTCAGTGATAGGTGCGTTTGATTTAAGCTGTTTTACCGCTAATTTAATGTTTCCATTTGAAGCAACGTCTACGTCTTGAGTGTTCCATTCGTACGCTTGAGTGGTCAACTCTTTGCCTGAATTAATATCTGCGCCGCTTGTCGAGATCGCACTCTCATTTTGGTTGAGTGAAAAATAAATTCTATTGCTGCTGGTTGAATTGTTGTAAAATACAGCAGCTATCACTGCTATTGTTAAAGCGCCTATCAATATAAAAAGTGTTGGGGATAACAAGCTAACCCCACCATCTTTTTCAATGCGAAGTGCCGTTATGTCTCTTGATAATCCAAGTGACTTTGTTTTCTTTATTTTTTCATAGGAAAACTGTCTATACCATCCATTTGCATAGCTTAACAGTATCACGCTAGGTATCATGGTGACCCATGTAACACTATGCCCAGCGATGGATTCCACAATAACAACAACAGGAATATAGATTGCGAGACAAATAAAAAGATGTTTGTACATTTTTCTGTATGCAAGCCAGAAAAAAGTAAGGAAAAATGCAGACCAATTTAGCGTCTTTGAATTTCTCTTAGCCCACCATATTGACTTTTGTTTCGGTTGATCTTCTTCCTTCCACTTTTCAGCGTAATAAGAATTGTATTTTCTTCCAACAAACAGTCGCAAATCAGCCTCGGTCACATCCCCATGAATATCGGCTTGAGTTGTGATGTCAGAAACCGTAGATAAAGGTGCGCCGCAAGCACCGCAAAAAGATGCCGAATCACTTACATCGCTACCGCACTTGTTACAGAATGGCATTTGCTGTTTCCTTGATATTGGTGATTGCATAGACATTCGCATATTTTATCAAGCAGCTTAATGCGCAGATACCTGTCAATTCTGACAGATTGACACCAGAATCCCTCCGGGTGTAGGCTTTACCCCGTCGCCCCACATGGGCGGCCTGGGATTGGCGTCCCGGATTAATCAGACGCACAACCGCGTCATGCGGTTTTTTTGTGCGCGTCGTTCAGCACTGCCCATTATGGTGGGCTGGGCGAGGCACCCTTCGGGGTGGCCGGTTCCTGATTACCGGTACGCCAACCTCGTCCAGTCCACCACCTTAAGCTTGGCGTCATATCGGTGGTGGCTCACTAAACTAATCAGGAGTAAAGCCATGACTGCACTCGCACTTTCTTTCCAAGATTTTAATTTCGATGCTATTGACCGTGATGGAAGGCCTTGGTTAAGGCACCCTTAGATTGAGGGTGCCTTGGGGTATACCAATAAAGGTAAAGCGCTGAGCACGATTTACAAGCGGCACGCCGACGAATTCACCGACACCATGACCGCCCTGATCGAACTGGACACGGCAGGCGGCAAACAACAAGTCCGCATCTTCAGCCTGCGCGGCTGCCACCTATGTCACTGCCGGATGTAAATTGATACAGCGTGCCGATTGAAAACTGATACACCGAATTGAGAAGATCGGCTGCATTTGGAACGCAGCCGTGATCACTGACGAGGTGTATGTGGAAATTGAATTATTGAGAAAACACGGCTTGAGTTTACGCAAGATTGCCGAAGAGACCGGATGCGCGGTCAACACGGTACGCCGTCATCTTGCAAGCGATAGCCTGCCCCGATACGAACGCAAAAAGCAGCGCCCTACCAAGCTTTCGCCATTTGAAGCGTATTTACAGGAACGGCAGGCTGCGGCGCAACCGGCCTGGATACCGGCGACGGTGTTGTATCGAGAGATAGCCGCATTGGGTTATAGCGGCGGACAAAGTCAGCTACGTGCCTACCTGCATAGCCTCAAGCCCACATGCGCGGCAGAGCCGGTGGTGCGCTTTGAGACGGTGCCGGGCGAGCAGATGCAGGTCGATTGGGTCGAATTTCGTAAAGGCAGTAACCCGCTCTACGCCTTCTGCGCAACGCTGGGCTACAGCCGAGCCAGCTTTGTCGAGTTCGTCACGGACATGAAAGTGGAGACGCTGATCGCGTGCCATAACCATGCGTTCGACTCTTTTGGCGGTATTCCGCAACGGGCTCTTTACGACAACATGAAGACGGTGGTGTTGGAGCGCGACGCATCGGGTGAAGGTGAGCATCGTTTCCACGCTGGATTTCTCGATTATGCGCGGCATTGCGGTTTCGTTATAAAACTGTGTCGCCCTTATCGCGCCAGGACCAAGGGTAAAGTCGAGCGTTTCAACGGCTATCTGCGCCGCTCTTTTTATGTTCCGCTGGTGGCACAGCTCAAGCAGTCCGGGCTGACGCTGGACGTGGTCACTGCCAATGCTGAAGTGCGACGCTGGCTAAAAGACGTAGCCAATGAACGCATACATGGCACCACGCAAGTGCGTCCCTCGGAGCGCCTGGGAGAGGAACGCCTGCAAGAACTGCCCGCTCCCTGGCGCGGAGATATCCGCGCGGCGCGCCCGCAATCTGAGGCGGTGGTAACGGCGGCAGATCGTCCGGTCGTTGTTATCGAACGGATAGCGCAGGAAACGCCATTACAACACCCGCTCGCGGTCTATGACGGGCTTCTGGAGGCTATCCAGAGTGAAAGGGAGGTGGCGGCATGAACCTGCAACACGAAAGAATACAAACCCTGTGTGAATCGCTGAATCTGCCGTTCATAGCGCAGGGTTACCCGGCTGCCGCTCAGCAGGCCGCGCAACAGGAAAGCGCATATAGCGACTTTCTGGAAGACATGCTCAAAATGGAAGCAGCGGGGCGAACGGTAAGAAAACAGAGTCTATTTACACGCCTTGCCGGTTTCCCGGCGATCAAAACTCTGGAGGCGTTCGACTATGCCTTTGCCCCCGGAGTCAAACGCAGCCAGATTGACGAACTGGCAGGGCTGGGTTTTGTCGAGCGTAACGAGAATGTCGTGCTTATCGGCCCGTCCGGTGTCGGTAAAACCCATTTGGCGATTGCCTTGGGATACAAAGCGGCGCAGGCTGGCGTTAAGACCCGCTTTACCACGGCAGCCGATTTATTGCTGACGCTGGTGGCTGCGCATACCCAGAATCAGTTGAAGGCCGTCATGCATCGGGCGATCAACGCTTACCGCCTGTTGATTATTGACGAAATCGGCTACCTGCCGATGAATCGGGAACAGGCCAACCTGTTCTTTCAGGTCATCGCGGCGCGCTATGAAAAAAGCAGCCTGATTGTAACCAGCAACTTGCCGTTCGGACAGTGGGACGCGACCTTTGCTCAGGACGCAACGCTGACTGCCGCTCTGCTGGATCGCTTGCTTCATCACGCCCATATCGTGCCGATTGCCGGCGACAGTTACCGGTTAAAACATCAACGGGCAGCCGGTATGGTCAAGGCTAAAGGTGAGCCGACAACGATAGTGCCAGCGCGATAATGAATTAGGGGAGGTGTATCAGATTTAAATCGGCATTTCTTCAAAAACTGTATCAATTTTAAATCGGCATTGACAACTGGCGCACAGCTTCAGGTGCGATACCTGTATGCGCCGGTAAATGCCTCCAATTACCAACCCTTCTTCGCTCCAGTCAAACTGGAAGGCTTCGCCAAACTCAAATTTCAACGGCACAAAGGCATGGGGTTTCTTGCCTGTGTCAGTTCGCCAGTCACGAATGAAGGCAGTCACTTGGCTGTAACCGCCCGTGTAACCATCCGTCCTGATTTGTGCAAACAGATTCTTGGCGGTGCGCCGATTCTGTTTGGGGCGATGGGAATCCGCTTTGAGGGCTTGTTCCAGTGTGGGGTGAAACGCGCTGAGCTTGCAGTCCGCCTTTATCCTGCGGTATTTCGGCGGTACTGCTTTCTCTTCCGCCCTTAGCCATTTGCGTATCGTGTTGCGCGATAAGCTCGTGCGCTTTGCTATCGCATGCAGCGACATTTTGTCGCGTAAATACATCCGCCGTATCTTGCCTATCATTTCCATAGTGATCACCTTTATCTCCTGCCCAAAAATTGGACAGGGCAAGTAGAACACCTGGGTCACTTTTGAATCAGCAAACCACCTCTACATGGGTCAGTTTTCGGTCAGCGACAACAGGGAAGGGCGGCATCTGCACAAAATCGGCGCTGATGTTATAAAACGCCCGGTTGCCGCCATGCCGGATAGTTGCGCCGGTATTCCTGAAAAACTGCTCCAGCCGTTCGTCACGTTGTCCCGCTGTTTCCGGCGCCGGTTCCGGCTTAGCCATGTAATGCGCCGGCAAACCCTCGATCTGTTCGACGTTGAAAACTGTATACCCTTTCATGAACGGGATTTGCATTTCCTCATCTTCGCCGGTCTGCTCGTTGGCCTCGGTTTTCGTAAACGTGTTGGCATAAACTACCAGCGAACCGCGCTCACCCTTGCGCACATTCGCGCCCAGCTCCTGCGCCTGCTTAAACGTCATCCAGACTTGAGAAGAAAAACCCTGCTCGATGCTTGCCGCCCACAACAGCAGGATATTAACGCCACGGTAGGGCAGGCCGTTTGCGCGCAACGGTCGGGTAATGTTTCCGGCCAAATGTTCGCCGCTCCACGGCTTAAACCAAGTTCTGACGCCTTTTTCGAGATCGGCCAGAATTTTATCGGTAACGCGTGTATAAACATCCGCTCTGGTTTCGATTGCAGTTCCGCTTTTCCCCTTTGCTCTTTGGTGAGCCTTGGGGGTGCGGGGGAAATCCGCGCTGTGGGTGGCGTTGCTGTTGTGGGTCGTTGTCGTGGTCATCATTCTCTCCTTTGGTCTTCGTTCTGTTGATCTGCTCTTCGGAGCCGCCTTGACGCATGACCAGCGGGCGGAATTAAAGACAGCAAGGGCAGGAACGAAGCCGCACGCGGAGCGCAGCCGAAGGTGAGCACCGAACGGGTGAAGGTCATGGCGAAGCAAACCCTTGCGGGCTTGAAGGCCGTTCGCTATGCGTCGAAAAAAAGGCGGACCGAGAGCAGAGCGACGGGCTAGAACGAAGGACAAAGGAGAAGGAACACGGCAATGGCTCCCCACTACATCAGCGCCATAGAACAACAAGCCGGTTCGCGCCAAAGCGTGATCCGGCCGGGGACAGTCGGAAACGGTCTGCTCAAGCAGTCCGTTTCCACCACGCTGCGAAAGAGATGGAAGCCGACAGGCGCATATCAGGGATTGATAGCGCCGCGCGCGCCAAGGATGGCGTATAGCGCGGAAACAGCTCGCCCCGACGGGGAAAGGCGGGTTCGCCAAAAGAATGACGTCTGTAGATTTCTACTGGGGAACCAACTTGTAACTTATAACACTAAGTGCTATATATCTCTGGTAAAAACAGTGATTAACACAAGCAGGACGGCATGCGGATATTCAAAAACAAAGCCTTCGCGCGTTTTGCCAAAAAGGCAGGGATTGACGATCCCAGCTTATGCAAGGCCGTCATGGATGCTGAACAGGGATTAATTGACGCCAACCTGGGCGGGGGAGTTATCAAGCAACGTGTTGCCCGTAGCGGCGCAGGAAAATCTGGAGGATTTCGCACCCTGATTCTGTTCCGCATGAAATCACTGGCGTTTTTTGTTCATGGCTTTGCCAAGAATGAACAAGACAACATAGACGATGACGAACTGATTGCGCTGAAGAAACTGGCGGCAGCCATGCTCGGCTATGACGACGCCAAGCTGCAGCTCGCATTGGAAAACAAGACATTGACTGAGGTTATCTGCAATGAAAAAGCAATACCGTAGCCGCTTAATGGCTTCCGTGCATGAAACAGCCGAAGGCTTGCATGATGCCGGCGTTATGGACAAGCGCACCCTACGCCAGTTTGACGCGCTTTGCCTGACGCCAGTAAAGCCCCTGCAACCTGAAGAAATCCGCACACTACGACAACGGGAACGCGCAAGCCAAGCCGTCTTTGCAAGATATTTGAACGTGACGGCCGGCCTGGTGAGCCAGTGGGAGCGCGGCGAGAAACACCCTCAAGGCGCATCGCTGAAACTCCTGTCCCTGGTCGCTAAAAACGGACTGGAAGCCATCGCCTGAAAAGCAGCGCGCCTGCCTGAATCGCCCAAGATCACAGACTGCGCCATAACGCCATGAGCAACGAACAGGAAATTCCCGTCTACCCCAACAGCCACGACCTTGGCACGCGTGCGCTTGGCCCATCAGTCAGGCCGAAGGCCTGACATGAAAGCGGTCCTAGTCATAAATGGATGCCCTATCCATTTATGACGACCGCCCAAAACATCACGCCGCATCAGCGGCGCTCAATCCCGGCGCGGAAGTGGGGGGAGCATGACTCGGTGCGATCTGTTGGCGGCTTTTCTTGCCGACAGTTCGCATAGTGCGGCTCAGGGCGAAGCCGTGAATAAGCCGCACGATCCGGGACATGCGGGGGCGTGGGAGTTACGGGGCACTTACGCGCCGCGCCAAGGCCAGCAAATCGGGCATTGGCGCTTTTTTAAGCTTTATTTCAGAAGAACGCGGTCAAGCCGCGCTCTTCTCTCCTATTATTTCGTCCCTTAATTCTGAGCCGCCAGCGCATCGGGATAATGTTTAGCAAGAATGCGGTTCATCTGGTCAACCAGGTCGGGCCGGGTAAAATTCAAGTGCGCGTTGCCGTTTTTGAACCACTTCAAACTGAAATAGTCGCCTATCCATGCCGTGTGGTCATTGATCATATTTGCAACCATATAATAAATCCCCTGCCTGTGGTCAGGCTCCGGCTTGCCGTCCAGCACATGAAATACGCGCAGCAAGTCGTCCAGCTCATTGCTGGTCGAGTGAGAAAGATACGCCCATCTTTGACCGGAACCGTCAAGAAACCGGTTTATGATCAGTCGCTTGCCGAATTTGAACGGCTGGTTTGTTTTGTAGTTCCAGCTTAGGCGATGGAAACAGTTAATAACCCCACGGTCGAACAAATCCCCTCGCGATTCATGCAGCTTTTGAAAAGTCGCCGTGATGTTGTCCTTTGTCAGCTCCGGGATTTTTCCCTCGTAAACGCTCGTATCCCATTCCTTGCGCGCCGCGTTATCCATAAAGGTTCTCATGCCGGATTGCTCCATCAAATACTGCCAGCCTTTACGGTCGAGAACGTTCATCGCCCGATCAACCGCGCCCTCTTTGGTAAATGCGACGCTTTGGCTCATACCGCTGTAGGTTTCAAACAAGTCAGCAACACAGCCCAGGTGCGCTTCGGCGGCAACCTGCGACGCCTTCAGGATAATTTCATGCGCCTGCTGCAACATGGCCTTAACGGCTGCGCGCTGATTTATCAGGTTTTCGATACTGACGCTTTTTACCACATCAGAAAATGCGGCTTGTTCGTTCGCGGTATCTTCGCCGTTCCCATCTGCTTTTTGGTGAGCCTTGGGGGTGCGGGGGAAATCCGCGCTATGGGTGGCGTTGCTGTTGTGGGTCGTTGTCGTGGTCATCATTCTCTCCTTTGGTCTTCGTTCTGTTGATCTGCTCTTCGGAGCCGCCTTGACGCATGACCAGCGGGCGGAATTAAAGACAGCAAGGGCAGGAACGAAGCCGCACGCGGAGCGTAGCCGAAGGTGAGCACCGAACGGGTGAAGATCATGGCGAAGCAAACCCTTACGGGCTTGAAGGCCGTTCGCTATGCGTCGAAAAAAAGGCGGACCGAGAGCAGAGCGACGGGCTAGAACGAAGGACAAAGGAGAAGGAACACGGCAATGGCTCCCCACTACATCAGCGCCATAGAACAACAAGCCGGTTCACGCCAAAACGTGATCCGGCAGGGAATAATCGGAAACGGTCTGCTCAAGCAGTCCGTTTCCACCTCGCTACGAAAGAGATGGAAGCCGACAACAGGCGCATATCAGGGATTGATAACGCCGCGCGCGCCACGGATGGCGTATAGCGCGGAAACAGCTCGCCCCGACAGGGAAGGCGGGTTCGCCCTGAAGATCGCTGACCGAGCAAAACTTGATACAGGCAAATAACTGCGCGCGGCCGCAGATGAAGCCATAAAGCCGGGCTGCTTGATAAACAGGTGCAAAAGATCGAATTGATTCGACGTGATACAGCTTTTCAAATAACCATCACGCCGGGGCTTTCCATGTGCGGAAGCGGGGGAGCATGACTCGGTGCGATCTGTTGGCGGCGTTTCTGCCGACAGTTCGCATAGTGCGGTTCAGGGCGAAGCCGTGAATCCCAGCCGCACGATCCGAGGTATGCGGGGGCGTGGGAGTTACGGGGCGCTTCCGCACCAAACCAAAGCCCGCAGCACGGGCCTCGGCGCTTTGTTTTGACTTTCCGCCATTAGCCGCTGACAATCGGTACCAGCCGATAAAGATAAAGAAAAAGCGCCGCCACCCAACACACAGGAACCCCCAGCCTCTGGGGTATACCCTTCGGGAACCCCGGCTGGTTCCCCTGTGGATGGCTGACGTGAACACCCACGCGATTGCGGAAACCAGATCAAGGCACACACAACAGGCAAAAAGCGCTGGTTTTTATTTGATAACATCATCATAATCGTAGTATGACTACGATTCACAGAAACAAACTAAACACGTTATACACCAACCTGATACCAGGGCGGCCATTGACGTCTGAAAATCTGGCCGAATTAGGTATCTCAGCCGATCTCGCAGTCCACTATGTTCGTGCCGGCTGGCTCGCTCGGCTGGCAAGAGGCATCTACTGTCGGCCCAACGAATCACTGGAGCTACACTCCAGCCTCGTTCTGTTGCAGCAAAAAATAGATGGCCTGCACGTAGGCGGAAAGTCGGCGCTTGATTGGTACGGTATCCGCCATTATCTATCGCAACAAACAACGCTGTACCTGTACGGCTGGGGAATAGCGCGCCTGCCCGACTGGTTCATAAGCCGCTTCCCGGCTGAGTACCACCGTAAGCGCTTGTTCGACGAACGACCCAGCGCATTGCTCCACGTCTATCCTTTCGAAAACCGCAACGGCGCACCCCAAGTATCAGCGCCGGAGCGCGCACTTTTGGAAGTCTTAAGTGAAGTCGGCGTGCGCCAGTCGCTACAGGAAGCTCGCGAGCTTGCAGAAAGCACGTACAGCTTGCGCGCAGAAGTGCTGCGCGAGCTGCTGCTGCGTTGTACCAGTATCAAGACTGTACGGCTGTGCCTGCAACTTGGCCGGGAGCTCTCACTGCCCTGGGTAACAAAGCTTGATGCATCCCAACTCCCTACCGGTAGCGCTCAGCCCTGGGTATCCAGGGTTGACGATGGCCTGCTGATACTCAAACCATGAACAAAATCTACCTCGATACCGCGCGCCTGATGACCCAGGTCGCGCCTTTTATCTTCGCTGATGGTGAATTCGCGCTCAAAGGCGGCACGGCGATCAACTTGTTCATTCGCGACATGCCGCGCCTATCCGTCGACCTCGACCTGGTCTTTCCCAACCACAACATACCACGCGATCAAGCCCTGGCGCGCATCAACCAGGTTATCCGGCAGGCAACCGAGCGCCTAACCGCCCGAGGTTTCCAGACCCACATCCCCACTACCGTAGCCGATACCGGCGAAACCAAACTACTAATACGACGCGACGGCATTGAGGTCAAAATCGAAGTCAATTTTGTGATGCGCGGCACCGTTCATCCGGTTCGCATGGCGACATTAACGCCTAAAGCGCGCGATGTGCTGATGGCCGAGCTGGAAATTCCGGTTGTATCGCTGGAAGATGTCTATGGCGGCAAGCTGGTTGCGGCGATGGATCGGCAGCATCTTCGCGACCTGTTCGACATCATGCAGCTATTCGCGCACGAAGGAATTACTGCCGATATCCGGCGCGCTTTCGTTGTTTACCTGTCCAGCCATAACAGACCGGTTCACGAGGTACTGTTCCCGGCGCTGCGCGACATCAATCAGGAGTACGAACGCAACTTCAAAGGCATGACGGCAGAACCAGTGCAACTGCATGAACTGCTGAATGCCCGCGAACAAATGATACATATACTCCAACAGGGACTGGACACGAATGAGCGCCGCTTTCTGCTCTCATTGGTCGCCAACAAACCCGAATGGCAGTTACTAGGATTCGAGCACCTCGAACAACTGCCAGGCATCCGCTGGAAACTCCACAATCTCGCAGCATTGGAGAAAAATAATCCAAAGAAGTTTGCCACACAAATCGACGCACTTACCAAATTATTGGCATAGAAGCTCCACAACCGGAATTCACCCGTCTTCGCAATAAACCAAGCGAAAGAGGGCGTTACCGAATGGCTGAGACTGGCGGCCAAAAACGGCGAATTAGACAACAATTGAAGCCTTATCTGTTGTCGCTGACCGAAAACTGACCCAGTTAGAGGTGGTTTGCTGATTCAAAAGTGACCCAGGTGTTCTACTTGGCCTGTCCAATTTTTGGGCAGGAGATAAAGGTGATCACTATGGAAATGATAGGCAAGATTCGACGGATGTATTTACGCGACAAGATGTCGCTACACGAGATCGCTAGACGCACGAGTTTATCGCGCAACACGATCCGTAAATGGCTCAGAGCGGAAGAGAAGGCAGTGCCGCCGAAATACCGCAGGATAAAGGCGGACTGCAAGCTCAGTTCGTTTCACGCCATACTGGAACAAGCCCTCAAGTCGGATTCCCATCGCCCCAAACACAATCGGCGCACGGGCAAGGATTTGTTTGCGCAAATCAAGACGGCTGGCTACGAGGGCGGTTACAGCCAGGTGACTGCGTTCATTCGCAACTGGCGTGCTGACTCAGGCAAGAAGCCCCACGCCTTTGTGCCGTTGAAATTTGAGTTTGGCGAAGCCTTCCAGTTTGACTGGAGCGAAGAAGGGTTGGTAATTGGAGGCATTTACCGGCGCATACAGGTATCGCACCTGAAGCTGTGCGCCAGTCGGGCATTCTGGCTGGTGGCGTATCCGGGCCAAGGGCACGAGATGCTGTTCGATGCCCATACGCGCTCCTTTGCGGCGCTGGGTGGCATTCCTCGCCGTGGCATTTACGACAACATGAAGACTGCCGTTGATCGCGTCAACAAAGGTAAGGGACGCGTGGTCAATGCGCGCTTTGCCGTGATGTGCGCGCACTACCTGTTCGATGCCGATTTCTGCAACGTGGCATCCGGCTGGGAGAAAGGCGTTGTCGAGAAGAACGTACAGGACAGTCGGCGGCGCATCTGGCTGGAAGCGCAGAACCAGCGGTTCGGTTCATTCGTCGAACTCAATGTGTGGCTGGGTGATCGCTGCCGGGCATTATGGGGCGAGCTGCACCATCCCGAGTACAAGGAGCTTAGCGTAGCCGACCTGCTGGAGCAGGAGCGCGCGCACATGATGCCCATGCCGGTTCAATTTGATGGGTATGTTGAAAATCCGGCTCGTGTATCGAGCACGTGCCTGATCAATGTACAGCGCAACCACTACTCCGTGCCATGCGAGCTGGCGGGCAAGATGGTCAGCGTCCGGCTCTATCCCAATCAAGTCATCGTTGTGTCGGGTGACGCGTTTGTCGCCTGCCACGAGCGCCTGACAGAACGCGGACATGTTCGCTACGACTGGCAACACTACATCACGCTGATCGAACGCAAACCGGGAGCGCTGCGCAATGGCGCCCCGTTCGCAGACATGCCTGTACCACTCAGACAGCTCAGGCAGGGGCTGATGCGCGATCCGGGCGGAGATCGCTGCATGGCGCAGGTGCTGGCCGCCGTACCACGGGCGGGGCTTGAAGCCGTTATTGTTGCGGTGGAACTGGTCATCGAGTCCGGCGTGTTGAGTGTGGAACACGTCCTCAACGTACTGGGACGGCTGAATGCGCCGCCCCTTCCACCGAATGTGGAAACGAGTTTGCAGCTCAAGGATGTGCCGCTGGCCAATACCCGCCGATATGATGAGCTGAGGCATGACGCTGAAGCTCACCTCAATGCGGAGGAGATTGATCATGCGCTGTGATGTCACTGCTGAACTCAAGGATTTGCGGCTACATGGCATGGCCGGTGCATGGACAGACCTGATCGCACAAGGGTCTGCATCGACCGATTCGTCGAAATGGCTGATCGAACACCTGCTGCAAGCCGAAGCAACGGACCGGCACATGCGCTCAGTGAGAAACCAATTGAATGCGGCCAGGTTTCCGGTACATCGCGACCTGGCCAGATTCGACTTCGCCGCCTCCAAGGCTGATCGGCCGCTGGTAGAGCAATTGGCAACGCTATCATTCACCGAGACAGCGCAGAACGTGGTGCTTATCGGCGGGTCCGGGACAGGCAAGACGCATTTGGCGACCGCCATCGCGGTGTCGGGTATCACCACGCAGAGTAAGCGGGCGCGATTCTATTCGACGGTCGATCTGGTCAATGCACTCGAACGCGAGAAACAGGATGGCCGTGCCGGGCGAATCGCCGCATCGTTGATGCGCATGGATGTGCTCATACTCGACGAGCTTGGCTATCTGCCGTTCAGCCAAACGGGAGGAGCCTTGCTGTTTCACCTGCTCTCGAAACTGTATGAGCACACCAGTGTGATCATCACGACGAACCTGAGCTTCTCGGAATGGTCGGGTGTATTCGGTGATGCCAAGATGACGACGGCGTTGCTGGATCGGCTGACGCATCACTGCCACATTGTTGAAACCGGGAATGAGTCATACCGGTTTCAGCACAGCAGCATGGCCGCGAAGGCCCGCATCAAATCGAGAGAGCAAACACGAAGAGGAGGCAAAAACGCAGCCGTAGAAGAGCCGTTCTAACCAGGCACGCGCGGGGAGTTCACTACGGTCTCCAAACTTCGTGAACTTCCCGCGCATCTAAAAACTTCAAATCAACAATCTGGTAGACTTATCCACAGTTGCTGCAACACAAAACAGCAACAGGTCCTGGGTCAAAATTCAATCAGCACTCTGGGGCATTATTCAATCAGCGTTGACACCTTACCTTTGTTGACGCGATCAACGGCAGTCTTCATGTTGTCGTAAATGCCACGGCGAGGAATGCCACCCAGCGCCGCAAAGGAGCGCGTATGGGCATCGAATAGCATCTCGTGCCCTTGGCCCGGATACGCCACCAGCCAGAATGCCCGACTGGCGCACAGCTTCAGGTGCGATACCTGTATGCGCCGGTAAATGCCTCCAATTACCAACCCTTCTTCGCTCCAGTCAAACTGGAAGGCTTCGCCAAACTCAAATTTCAACGGCACAAAGGCGTGGGGCTTCTTGCCTGAGTCAGCACGCCAGTTGCGAATGAACGCAGTCACCTGGCTGTAACCGCCCGTGTAACCATCCGTCTTGATTTGTGCAAACAGATTTTTGGCGGTGCGCCGATTCTGTTTGGGGCGATGGGAATCCGCTTTGAGGGCTTGTTCCAGTGTGGGGTGAAACGCGCTGAGCTTGCAGTCCGCCTTTATCCTGCGGTATTTCGGCGGTACTGCTTTCTCTTCCGCCCTTAGCCATTTGCGTATCGTGTTGCGCGATAAGCTCGTGCGCTTTGCTATCGCATGCAGCGACATTTTGTCGCGTAAATACATCCGCCGTATCTTGCCTATCATTTCCATAGTGATCACCTTTATCTCCTGCCCAAAAATTGGACAGGGCAAGTAGAACACCTGGGTCACTTTTGAATCAGCAAACCACCTCTACATGGGTCAGTTTTCGGTCAGCGACAACACTTGTAGGGTTTATTTTGCGGTTTTGCGCTACGGATGGCAGTATCTGATAAGGGCATGACGGTAACACCTCCGACGGTATGTGCTGCTACCGTCGATATTACCGTCAAATATGGCGGATGTAAACGCACCTAGCCGCACTTGACCGCACCGCATAAGCATAAAAAAACCCGCTAAAATGCGGGCTTGCGTACTATATGGGACTCTGCGGAACTACCTGATGGAGCCCGAAACAGGAATCGAACCTGCGACCTATTCATTACGAATGACTGGCCTACCCCTATTATCCCCCTATACAAACCTTAACGAACCTTTACAAATCAATATATAAGGTCTATCCTTACCTTAACGGAAATACACCGAAATAGCCCGCTTTTTACCAAATAACGGGCACCGAGCGGGCACCGTATTTTAGCTGTAACCCGTATATAACGTGGTTTTTGTTGTCTCTCATAATCGAAAACGGGCACCACAGATCAAGGCTAGGCGCATGGACAAAAAATTCAGCTTCACAAAACCGCGTTTGGACGCGCTCCCATTTGCCACGGCTGGCGAGCGCATCATCTATCAAGACACTCACAAGAACGCATCGGGTTTACTGCTTCGTGTCACAGTGACCGCCAAGACGTTTTTTATCCGGCGGTTCGTCAATGGTCAGACGGAGCGCGTAACCTTGGGGAAATTCCCCAGTATGACAATTGAGCAGGCACGAAACGATGCAGCGGAGAAAGTTTCACGGATTGCAGGCGGCGAGAGCGTAGCAACTGTAAAGCGAGCCAAGCGCGAAGAAATGACACTGCAAGAGCTGTTCGATGAATACATGGTGCGCCGCGCTGCATTCAATCGCAGACCAGAGAAGGCGCAAAAGTTCTTCAACCTCTACCTGACCCCGTGGGCAAAACGTAAAGCATCAAGTGTCAGTCATGAGGACGTTACAGCGCTGCATACCCGCATAGGCAAGAATAACGGCAGGCCTGCTGCGAATCAGGCACTGGCGTTGCTCCATGTTATGTACAACGAGTAAGGTTAGATTGTGATCGCGAAGCGAGCCACAATCTGAACCGTTTGTTGGACGAGCCCGGTTGATACGAGGTTCCTATGGAAATAGCTTTTGGGGCAGTTCGGTTTTCGAGGGCGCTCGGTCATCATTCGCGCCCTTTCTATCCTTTTCATCATTGCCGTTGCAGCAACGCTTTTATTGAACCGAGCTTTCCCTGTGGAATTCTCCCGGTTTAGACCATTTTCAGGCCAGCCGCGTCCTTCAGCGCCTGAAGTCAGAGCCGGTAACGGGACGCGCGGGTGGGTGGGTGCGATTACATGTTCATCTCCGCTGTTGCTGCCCGCTATCCTGCTCCCTCCGCCATTGTGAAGCGGTCGTATCCCGGTTTGATGCCGGTGCGCACGATCTTCATTTCCCCGCCACAACAAGGGCAGCATAGCGTCGGGCGTTTTTTCGGCTCCACCCATACCGGATCGGGTATCCGATTCAAGAGCAATTGCAGCAGTTTGATCTGCCGTTTGCTGTTGGGATGTAAAAAGCCGAAGTTGCGGGCGCGGCGGAAGCCTTTGGGTAGAACGTGTTGCAGTATCATGCGTAAGAACGCGACACCGCTGACCGTTCTGCGCTCTATCTTTTTGGTTTTGCTGTTTTGATAGCGGTACGTCACCTGGTCGTTTTCGCAGCGGAGGATGTTCTTTTCCGGTATCACGCCACGGTACAGATAACGCCCCAGATAAACCAATGCCTTTTCGCCCGTGCCGACGTTTTTGCAATCAACCACCCATTTTTCCGGATAACGCCTGGGTAAGCCCAGCCCGGCTTGTCGGATGCCATCCAGCATTTTGGCGCGAAATACTTTGGCGAGGGCTTTGTGGTCGAACAGGTACTTCGCTTTTTTGGTGCGCCATAACCGCCGTTTGCTGTCAATCGCTGCGGCGGGTACGACCAGATGCGTGTGCGGGTGGTAATCCAGTGCGCGTGAGTGGGTATGCAATACGGCGACAGCCCCGGGGGTGCCTTGCAGCGCTTTGTCGTTTTGGCTGAAGCTATGTATCGTGTCCCAGGCACATTGCAGGATCAGTGGGTATATGGCCTGCTGGTTGTTCAAGGCAAGCGGGCGCAGTTCTGCCGGCAGGGTGAATGTGATCAGAAAATAGTCGCCCGGCACTAATTTTTCGACCTGTCGTTCGATCCAGCGCTGCGATTCGTGCGCCTGACAATGCGGGCAACTGCGGTGTCCGCAGGAGTGCGGCACCCGGATTTGATGTGCGCAGTCGCTGCATTCAGCCTGCATTTTTGGGCTTATGGCGCTGCGGCAGTTCCTGATCGCGGAGAGTGCGTTGCGTTGGACCGCCAGGAGTTGGCCGGTGTATTGTTGCAAAAACTCGGCTTCGAAAGTCTGAATGATATCGGCCAGCCGGATCATTTGACTTTCCCCCAGCCGATTGCGATCCGATCCATCAGCGCGTCGATGCGTGCTTTGGCATTGTCCTGGGTGCGGTGGGTGAGGCGGGTGTAGCGCGTGGTGGTGAGTATGGAGTGGTGGCCGAGAATCTGCTGCACTTCGAGCAGATCGACACCCGCTTCGATCAGGTGGGTTGCGTAGCTGTGGCGCAGGCTGTGCGGCGTGAGTTTTTTTTAATCCCGCAGGCCTGCGTTACGATACGCAAGGTGTTTTGCACACCGCCACGGTCGAGCGGCGTGACGGCACGATGGGCCTGCTTCAGACCGCCCAGCCGGTTGGGGAATAACAATATCGGGTTGCGATGGACTTGCCAGAAGCGGCGCAGTACCCGCAGAGTGGCGACGGGTAGCGGCACGAAACGATCCTTGTTGCCCTTGGCATCGCGGATATGCACACGCTGGCGCGTCGCGTCGATATCGCCGACTTGCAGCCGCAGTCCTTCGCCGAGCCGTAACCCCATGCTGTAAAGGGTATAAAAAAACACGCGGTAACTGAGTACGCGCGTGGCCGCGAAGATTTGTTGGGCTTGCTCGACCGTCACAATATCAGGCAACTGCTGCGATCTGGGCGGCTTGATCAGATCGGGCGCAACCCAGGGTTGGTGCAGCACATGCTCATAGTAAAACCTGAGGCCATAAAGGTCGAGTTTGACGGTACTCCATGAGTGGGATGCCAGCAGTTCGGCGAAATAATCGGTTAACTGCTGTTCGGTCAATGCGTCAATTTGAAACGCGAAACGCTCACCCGCCCGACGCACGGCGCGAGAATAAGCTTCGATCGTTTTGGGTTGCAAGCCATTGAGTTTAAGTCGCTTGAGAAGGGTTTGATAGTTTTGTTCGAAATCTCTGGGGAAATGTGGTTTCATTACGATACGTCCTCATGAGTAAAAAACCCCGAGCCGGGGATGAGGTTGCATTTTCATCTTTTTGAGCGTGCACTGGAATGCGAACTTGCTGGGGATGGGCTGTTTCTCCGCGTAGCGGCTTCGTCCAACCGAGCATTCGAGCGGACGCGTTTAACGTCGGCTGCTGTTATCGGCGTCATCCTGCGCGCCGCTCAATTTAACGTTAGCGAATTAATCGGCTCGGGCCGCAAATCGCGCCGAAGAAACAGTGTTGCGATACTGCGCATTGTGTCATAGTTGACTTCGGCGTTGCGGAAGACCGGTATGGCAATGGTGCTTTATGCCCGCACGTTAGCGTGGTCCTGGGTGACGTCATCGACATTGGTGAATCGGGTCAGCACTTTTCTTCTGCTGACCCGATATCCCGTTTAAGAGAGTGAGCTAGACGACGTACCCGATGCAGCGCCCACCTTTACTCAACGAATCATGGAGCAAAGCATGGCCCGAGGCAATCGCAAAATCAATCTCAAACTCAAAACCGGCCAGTCGGGTGAGCCGTTGACCATCGCTTACCCCAACGCTGCCGCTGTCGACATCGGGAGCGCTTCTCACTTTGTAGCGGTGCCGCCTGACCGGGATGATGAGCCGGTACGCGAATTTCCCAGCTTTACCTCCGACCTCAACGCCCTGGCCGATTGGCTGACGCGGTGCAGGATCGATACGGTGGCGATGGAATCGACCGGCGTTTACTGGATTCCTTTATTCGAATTACTGGAGTCGCGCGGCTTCACCGTATTTCTGGTGAATGCGCGTCATGTCAAAAATGTAACCGGCCGCAAATCGGATGTACTGGATTGCCAATGGTTACAGCAGTTGATGAGCTACGGATTGCTCAACGGCGCTTTTCGTCCGACCGATGAAGTGTGCGTGCTGCGCGCATTGACGCGACAACGGGCCATGCTGCTGCGCAATCAGGCGCGTTGCGTACAGCACATGCAAAAAGCGATGACGCAAATGAACATCCAGCTCGCCAATGTCATTTCCGATGTGGTCGGCGAGACCGGCCAAAAAATTCTACGCGCCATCGTCGACGGCGAACGCGATGGACAGGTACTGGCAGCGATGAAAAATGCGCGCATACAGGCCAGTAGTGACGAAATAGCCAAAAGTCTGCAAGGTAACTGGCGTTCGGAACATCTGTTTTCACTCAAGCAGGCACTGGCGCAATTCGATTTTATCGCCACCCTGGTGGCGGAGTGCGACGGGGAGATAGAGCAGCAGTTACAATGTCTGCAGAGACATGACGGCGAACCGGCAGCCGTTAAAAAAAAAGCCGTGCACGCAACGCACCACACTTTGATTTACGAACACAATTATTCAAAATGTGCGGCGTCGACCTCACCCGCATAGACGGTATTGAAGTCAGCACGGCGCTGGTGGTGGTCTCGGAAGTGGGTACCGATATGTCGCGATTCCGCTCCGACAAGCATTTTTCTTCATGGCTGGGGCTATGTCCCGGCACAAAAATCACTGGCGGCAAAGTGATGAGCGGAAAAACCAAACGCAGTGCAAATCGGGCAGCGCAAGCATTGCGGATGGCGGCAGCCGCCCTGCGCAAGAGTCAATCGGCGTTGGGGGCGTACTTTCGACGACTCTGCGCGCGAATGGATAAAGCCAGGGCCGTCACTGCTGCGGCGCACAAGCTGGCCCGATTGATCTACGCGATGTTGACCAAAGGTGAAGAGTACGTCGATCAAGGTCAGGAGTATTATGAAGAGCGCTATCGTGAACGCACCGTACGACAACTCGCGCAACGTGCCGAAAAGCTCGGTATGAAACTCGTCGCTGCAGAACAAGGCGCCTAAAAAGCATTTTAAAAACAAACATATTATCAATAACTTGGGATATGTTTCTTAAGAGGCGTAGATAACCGTGCGGTAAACGTTGATGGTTTTAAGCCGTCTTTTATTCTCTGAAGTCGGTGTACTGAAAACTGCAAATTCCCCTATTTACAAAAGCTTAAAAATATGCTACTTACGAAGCGTATTTATGCGCTGACGCATAATGAGTTGATGCGTCAGCGTAGATTCGCTTCGTGGTCATTTCGATGAAAAGTATTGAGAATTTTGGGGTTGTTTTGGCGGGTGTTGGTAGCTATGAGACACATCACTGAACAAGACCTTGTGCTTTTAACGATGTTACTGAAGCACCGTTATCCACGTCTAACGTGCGTTCGAGCGTACATCGCTGCGCTGCGCTTGCGACTGCGCCCACTTGAATTCGAGGTCCGCCATAAATGGCCGACCTCGAATTCTGCGGGGTGACGCTCAACTCTATTCGTTAGGGCGCACAGGACACATGGACTACGACGACGAACAGACACGAGATGTTTATGCGCACTACGGCCTAGCCATGTATCTTGCACAGACTCTCGAACACGGAATAGTGAATGCCCTGGTAATACTGCGGCTACCTGAAAGGGACAAATATACTCGTCAAGACATAGACGAATTCATGGAAAATCGGTTTCAAAAAACCCTCGGGGTTCTGCTCAAGCATCTCAAGTCAGAAGTAGCATTACCTCCAAATTTGGAGTCCGTAGTAACTGAGGCATTGAACCGAAGAAATTATTTAGCCCATCACTATTTTCGAGAAAAGGCAGAGAGCTTTGTTACCCGAAGTGGTCGAGTCCAAATGCTTCAAGAGCTTCAAGCCGACCAACAGCTTTTTGAAAGCGCAGATGAACAACTGGGAAAGATACTGACACCGTTTCGCGTAAAGCACGGAATTACAGATAGTGTGTATGAGGCAGAATACAAGCGCATGTGCCAACAACTCGGCATTGCGCCCTAACATGGCGTTCGAAAGGGACGCGCCAAAAGCGGCGCGCCCCTCAACTTTACGTGTGTGCCGTGCATGGCACGAAACTAGTCGGGTGAAAGTCCCGATACCAGGTTTACGCAGAGCCGAAGGTTAGCCAAAGGGCAAGGGCGTCGTCGCGAGGCGGGGTCTGGAGGAAGTCCAA
This sequence comes from Candidatus Methylospira mobilis, assembly GCF_009498235.1. NCBI lineage: Bacteria > Pseudomonadati > Pseudomonadota > Gammaproteobacteria > Methylococcales > Methylococcaceae > Candidatus Methylospira > Candidatus Methylospira mobilis. The sequence goes on from NZ_CP044205.1 coordinate 2,099,197, forward strand.
GGCGAAATCGCGGGGCGATGAACAAAAACCGGATATGAGGCGTGATACATTCGGGGCAAGTGGGCACGTGACCATAAAGCCCTCCATCTGCGATAGGGATGTATTTTGTAAATCCGGCGTCTACGCGAGGAAAGTTTCGTGTCTTACCGCGGGAGGCCTGCCCGGTGTGCGGCAAAGCCGCACTGAGAAACGCGCAAGCGATTCTGACCGCCGGGCAGGAGTCAGCCGAGGGCATAGTAGGCTGGTTGGCCCCAGTCGAAGGCCCGAACGATGAACGACGAGGGTATCGAGATGAAGAACAACGGGATAGCATCTGACAACCGGCCTGAGCCGGGCGCGGCCCAGCCGTGCGATGAACCCGGTGTTGGAGAGTCTGAATTATCCGAGTCCGCAAACCCTGTCGGATTGCTGGAACGCGTGCTTGCACGCGACAACCTGCAGCGCGCCCTCAAGCGAGTCCGCCAGAACAAAGGCGCGCCGGGAATCGACGGCATGACCGTCGAAGAACTCCCGGTCTACCTCAAACAGCACTGGCTGGAAATCCGCGCGCAACTGGTAGCAGGCGTGTATCGCCCCAAGCCGGTATTGCGCGTGGAGATACCCAAAGCCGATGGAAAAACCCGACCGCTGGGTATACCAACGGCAGTGGACCGCTTTATCCAGCAAGCCATTGCGCAAGTTGTCAGCGCGCAATGGGAACCGCACTTTCACCGTCACAGTTACGGCTTTCGTCCCGAACGCTCGGCCCATCAGGCCGTGCGCGAAATACAGAAGCAGGTCCGCGACAGCTACCGCTGGGTGGTGGACATGGACCTGGAGGCCTTCTTCGACCGCGTCAACCATGACCGGCTGATGAACCGTCTTCAACGTCACGTACCGGATCGAGCGCTGTTGCGCCTGATCAACACCTACCTGAAAGCGGGCGTGCGCATCGACACCCTTACCGTACCGACAACGCAGGGCGTGCCGCAAGGCGGCCCCCTATCGCCGGTACCGGCCAACGTGGTGCTCGATGAACTGGACTGGGAACTGGAGCGCCGCGGCCACCGTTTCGCCCGCTATGCCGATGATTGTAATATCGTCGTCAAAAGTCGGCGAGCCGGTGAACGCCTCATGCTCAGCCTGACGCACTGGATCGACAAAACACTGCGGCTCACAGTGAATGAACGAAAAAGTGCGGTGGACAGGCCATGGAACCGGAAATTTTTAGGGTTTACGCTAAGCCGGGGAGATGCCCGGCTCAAAGTGTCGGAACCGTCACTGGCGAAACTTAAAAACCGGATTCGCGACCTGACGCGTCGAACCCGAGGCCGCCGCTTGATCGACATCATCGCCGAGCTAAGAACCGCCCTGCTTGGTTGGAAAGCGTATTTCGGCATCGCCGAAGTACTGAGCCCTCTGCGGGAGATCGACAAGTGGATACGACGCCGACTGAGATGCTACCAGTGGAAACAATGGGGGAGCGCCGGATATCGGGAGTTGCGCAAACGCGGCGTAACGGTGCGGGAAGCCTGGAATACCAGCAAATCCGCGCACGGACCATGGCGGCTATCGAAAACACCGGCGTTGAATCTTGCGCTGCCGGCGAAAACGTTCAGCAACATGCGGCTGCCATCTTTATGCGTTACGCGCTAAAGCATGGCAGAATTGTCGATCATCGAAACGCCGGATACGTGACCCGTATGTCCGGTGTTGTGGGGGGGGAGGAGCCGTGAGACTTCTTCCTATCCCGATTAGCGTGTTTTAGAAAAATGGTACAATGACCATATGAACAATATCTCTATTGCCGATATTCTTGAGCTTCCGGTGCAGGAACGCATTCGTCTCGTTGAGCTTATCTGGGACAGCGTTGCGGCGGTTCCCGAAGCCGTGGAAATTTCGCCTGCACTTAAGGTTCAACTCGAAGCACGCTTGGCGGAGTTCGAGGCAAGCCCGGAAGCAGGTTATTCTTGGGATCAGGTGAAATCAAGCCTTAAAGATGGCTCATGGCGTACCGCCTGAAATTCTCTACACGAGCATTGCGTGAAACTGGCAAAGCTCAAGAGTGGTACGAATTGCAGAGTCCCGGCCTCGGTGAAGAGTTCATTGCCGCAATGGAGTTGCAGCTAAAACGGCTAGAGCAAGCACCGCTGCTTTATGCTGAGGTAATTCCCAGTGTTCGCCGCGCCCTCCTTCCCCGGTTCCCTTATGGTTTGTTTTATGCTGTGCGGGGTGATCTCGTACATGTGTTAGCTGTGTTACATAATGCTCGCAATCCGAGTCGCTGGCCAAAAAACCGCTAACCGAGCGTTCGAGGCGGACGCGCTTGACAACCGGCCTACTTACCACCGTTTTTGCGCGCGCCGCTCAACTTTATACATGGACGCCCACATTTTGCCAGACATTTCAGCCAATGATTTTGAGAAGGTGAAGATTGCTGTCATACATCCGGACTTTGCTTGAAGCTGATGCTTCTGTCCCTGATGGAATCCGCTGAGTGAGGCCCCTATCACGTTATCGGGCTCGAGGCCCGCAAAGTTGACCGGACTTTTCCCACTCACGGTCTGACCTGTCTCGCCATCATTTTCTGATTGCCTGCGCAATCTGCGACGTTGCTCCTTTTACTCGTTCCTGTTTCCAGTTATTGGTTCGTCCTGTTATTTCGTCCGGGCCGATTACACGCCGGCGGCTTTTGCCGCAGGCGCGTAATCGGACTGGAATAGTCTGTCTTTGGCTAACAGCGCCCAGATTATCCGCGCATTTTTGTTCGCCAACGCCACTGCCGCCACATTTTTATGCCGCCTGCCGATCAATCCCAGCAGCCAGTTATCCGGTCGCGCCTGGTTTGCGGCTAATCGGACTACCGAGCGGGCGCCATGAATCAGCAAGGTGCGCAGATAGCTGTCGCCGCGTTTGCTGATGCCGAGCAGCGTGGATTTGCCGCCGCTGGAGTTCTGTTTGGGCACCAGTCCCAGCTACGCAGCCAGTTGCCGGCCATCCTTGAATTCTCGCGCCTGGCCTATCGTGGCGACTAGCGCACTGGCAGTGATCGGCCCGATGCCGGGTATCGCTTCCCGTTTGCGGCTGGCTTCATTTTCCCGGTGCCAGAGGCGAATCTGTTGCTCCAGCTCTTCTACCTGACGGTCCATCTCTTTTAAATTGAGAAACAAGCGCTCAAGCAGTTGCCGCATGACATCGGGCAAACCATTCCCGGCATCTTCAAGAATCTCCGGCATCCGCCTGAAAACCGCGCTGATGCCGTTGGGTATGACGATTCCGAATTCCGACAGCAATCCGCGCAGCTGATTGCCTTGCGCAGTACGCGCATGAACAAATCCCTGTCTGGCACGGTGTACCGACAGGATGCCCTGCTGCTCTACGGTTTTTACCGGAACAAAGCGCAGGTTCGGACGGGCCACCGCTTCGCAGATGGCTTCAGCGTCGGCCCGGTCGTTTTTATTGGTTTTAACATACGGCTTTACAAACTGCGGGGCCATCAGTTTGACCGTATGCCCGTAGCCGGTGAGCTTACGCGCCCAATCATGCGCGCCGCCGCAGGCTTTCATGCCGATCAGGCACGGATCGAGGTTCGCAAAAAACTTCGCCATATCCTTGCGCTTGATCTGCTTGCACAGCAGCCTCCTGCCATGCGTATCCACTCCGTAAACCTGAAAAACTTCCTTTGCCAAATCAATACCGATTGTCGTAATCTTCATGGCAAGGCTCCTTTCTGTTGGTGGTTTGTGCAACCGACACTTTGGCACTTTGATGCCGGTTGGGGAAGTGGGCGTCCATTCCATTACGTTAGACTTTTTCCTTTAACACCAAAATCTTATATGTATTTCTTCCGGCAATAGCTTGGTGGTGTGCCAGTAACCAGCCGTTGAGTTTTAAGGAAAATCTATGCTACATTGGCAACATGAAAGTTAAAGATCTTATCGCTCTTATCGAGTCAGATGGCTGGTGGCAGATACGGCAAAAAGGTAGTCATCGCCAGTTTCACCATCCGTCCAAAGCCGGTACGGTTACAGTGGCCGGTAAGCTCAGCATTGATGTTCCGCCAGGAACACTTCTCAGTGTCTTGAAACAAGCCGGACTTAAACAATAGGGGGTTGTGTATGCATTATATGGTTGTTATTGAAGAAGGGCCAACCAGTTTTGGTGCCTATGTCCCTGACCTTCCTGGCTGCATAGCTGTAGGCGAGTCTTCACAAGAAGCATTGCAACTTATTCAGGAAGCAATCGAGTTGCACATTGAGGAGCTTAAAAGTGAAGGTCTGAATATTCCAGTACCTCATTCTTCAAGCTCTTTTGTCGAAGTTCATGCCTAATTTTGTTCGGTGCTTGCATAAACATTCAGCGTAAAAAATTGCTTCCGGCTTTTTTCTGTTTATTGCGAGATTCAGCGTTATTGGTTCCCTCCGAAGTTCTAACGAGTAAGGTTAGATTGTGATCGCGAAGCGAGCCACAATCTGAACCGTTTGTTGGACGAGCCCGGTTGATACGAGGTTCCTATGGAAATAGCTTTTGGGGCAGTTCGGTTTTCGAGGGCGCTCGGTCATCATTCGCGCCCTTTCTATCCTTTTCATCATTGCCGTTGCAGCAACGCTTTTATTGAACCGAGCTTTCCCTGTGGAATTCTCCCGGTTTAGACCATTTTCAGGCCAGCCGCGTCCTTCAGCGCCTGAAGTCAGAGCCGGTAACGGGACGCGCGGGTGGGTGGGTGCGATTACATGTTCATCTCCGCTGTTGCTGCCCGCTATCCTGCTCCCTCCGCCATTGTGAAGCGGTCGTATCCCGGTTTGATGCCGGTGCGCACGATCTTCATTTCCCCGCCACAACAAGGGCAGCATAGCGTCGGGCGTTTTTTCGGCTCCACCCATACCGGATCGGGTATCCGATTCAAGAGCAATTGCAGCAGTTTGATCTGCCGTTTGCTGTTGGGATGTAAAAAGCCGAAGTTGCGGGCGCGGCGGAAGCCTTTGGGTAGAACGTGTTGCAGTATCATGCGTAAGAACGCGACACCGCTGACCGTTCTGCGCTCTATCTTTTTGGTTTTGCTGTTTTGATAGCGGTACGTCACCTGGTCGTTTTCGCAGCGGAGGATGTTCTTTTCCGGTATCACGCCACGGTACAGATAACGCCCCAGATAAACCAATGCCTTTTCGCCCGTGCCGACGTTTTTGCAATCAACCACCCATTTTTCCGGATAACGCCTGGGTAAGCCCAGCCCGGCTTGTCGGATGCCATCCAGCATTTTGGCGCGAAATACTTTGGCGAGGGCTTTGTGGTCGAACAGGTACTTCGCTTTTTTGGTGCGCCATAACCGCCGTTTGCTGTCAATCGCTGCGGCGGGTACGACCAGATGCGTGTGCGGGTGGTAATCCAGTGCGCGTGAGTGGGTATGCAATACGGCGACAGCCCCGGGGGTGCCTTGCAGCGCTTTGTCGTTTTGGCTGAAGCTATGTATCGTGTCCCAGGCACATTGCAGGATCAGTGGGTATATGGCCTGCTGGTTGTTCAAGGCAAGCGGGCGCAGTTCTGCCGGCAGGGTGAATGTGATCAGAAAATAGTCGCCCGGCACTAATTTTTCGACCTGTCGTTCGATCCAGCGCTGCGATTCGTGCGCCTGACAATGCGGGCAACTGCGGTGTCCGCAGGAGTGCGGCACCCGGATTTGATGTGCGCAGTCGCTGCATTCAGCCTGCATTTTTGGGCTTATGGCGCTGCGGCAGTTCCTGATCGCGGAGAGTGCGTTGCGTTGGACCGCCAGGAGTTGGCCGGTGTATTGTTGCAAAAACTCGGCTTCGAAAGTCTGAATGATATCGGCCAGCCGGATCATTTGACTTTCCCCCAGCCGATTGCGATCCGATCCATCAGCGCGTCGATGCGTGCTTTGGCATTGTCCTGGGTGCGGTGGGTGAGGCGGGTGTAGCGCGTGGTGGTGAGTATGGAGTGGTGGCCGAGAATCTGCTGCACTTCGAGCAGATCGACACCCGCTTCGATCAGGTGGGTTGCGTAGCTGTGGCGCAGGCTGTGCGGCGTGAGTTTTTTTTAATCCCGCAGGCCTGCGTTACGATACGCAAGGTGTTTTGCACACCGCCACGGTCGAGGGGCGTGACGGCACGATGGGCCTGCTTCAGACCGCCCAGCCGGTTGGGGAATAACAATATCGGGTTGCGATGGACTTGCCAGAAGCGGCGCAGTACCCGCAGAGTGGCGACGGGTAGCGGCACGAAACGATCCTTGTTGCCCTTGGCATCGCGGATATGCACACGCTGGCGCGTCGCGTCGATATCGCCGACTTGCAGCCGCAGTCCTTCGCCGAGCCGTAACCCCATGCTGTAAAGGGTATAAAAAAACACGCGGTAACTGAGTACGCGCGTGGCCGCGAAGATTTGTTGGGCTTGCTCGACCGTCACAATATCAGGCAACTGCTGCGATCTGGGCGGCTTGATCAGATCGGGCGCAACCCAGGGTTGGTGCAGCACATGCTCATAGTAAAACCTGAGGCCATAAAGGTCGAGTTTGACGGTACTCCATGAGTGGGATGCCAGCAGTTCGGCGAAATAATCGGTTAACTGCTGTTCGGTCAATGCGTCAATTTGAAACGCGAAACGCTCACCCGCCCGACGCACGGCGCGAGAATAAGCTTCGATCGTTTTGGGTTGCAAGCCATTGAGTTTAAGTCGCTTGAGAAGGGTTTGATAGTTTTGTTCGAAATCTCTGGGGAAATGTGGTTTCATTACGATACGTCCTCATGAGTAAAAAACCCCGAGCCGGGGATGAGGTTGCATTTTCATCTTTTTGAGCGTGCACTGGAATGCGAACTTGCTGGGGATGGGCTGTTTCTCCGCGTAGCGGCTTCGTCCAACCAATCATTCCAGCGGACTTCGCTGACGCTCGCCGCTGAATTCAAACTAGTTTTCAATATGACTATGCCAAACCTTGAATTGAGGTGCCAAATGGAAGTACGCGATTGGATAACGTTAATATCAGCCTTCCTAATTGCTAAGGAACCGAAAAAAAGGACACCCATTTAATATTTACGTCAACACGATCTTACGCTATGATTTTCCCTCTCCTCGCCGTTTAAAACCGGAGTCCACGTCATGACCAATCCCCGACATACCCTTGTTTCTCTGGAAGACACTCACTGGTATCACTGCGTCGCGCGTTGCGTGCGGCGGGCGTTTTTGTGCGGTTACGATGCGCATTCCGGCCAGGATTTCGAACATCGGCGCGGCTGGATACGCGAGCGGATGTTGCAACTGGCCGATATTTTTGCACTCGATATTGCCGCTTATACGGTTATGAGCAATCACCCCAGGCATTAGCCAGTTTTGAACCGAATGGCTTGTTATTCCGAAGAAATCTATCCATTACGCATGCTGTCGAACTCCCTGGAAATAAAGTTGATCACCCATTGCACTTTGGGCAGTTGATGGTGGCGCTTATGGCAAACGAGATATAAATTGCCTGGCGCATCCGAATCCAGGTCGATGTTCAATTCCTGCAATTCACGAAAATCCGCGTAACCCCGTAAAAGCTGCGGCAGTAACATGGCGCCCACACCTGCCTTGCAAGCGGCTATCTGTACAATAAAATCGTCGGAAGTAAACGCGGGCTTGAAATTGGGTATCAACGCTCTTAATGCCCGATTGGTCAGCAGGTTGTCGTAAGGAGCGGCCCAGCATATCCAATCCAAATCGGCTGGACGAGAGACCGCGGGGTGTTGCGCTGCATAGGATTTACTGGCGAAGACGCGAACGGCACTGGAAATTTCATCGACACACAGCAGGTCGGCATCGGTGGGTTTTTCCGTACGTAGCGACAAATCCGCTTCTCCACGGCCTAAATTCAAGGTTTCGACTCCGGACAGGGCTTCGATTTGTATTTGCGGATGGTCGCGGCGTATTTTTGCCGCCCAGGGGGCGATCAGTTCATATGCGATGCCGGGCGGCGCCGCTATTCGCACTTTTCCTTCCGGCAAAAAGCGTTGTTTTTGTATTCCGAGGTTTGCTTCATTGGCCCATTCGGCCATGTTCTGCACCGCCGGCAACAGTTTTTGCCCTGTCACTGTCAGGCTGACGCCGGAATTTTGCCGGTGAAACAGGGCTTCGCCTACGGTTTCCTCAAGCTCGGCAATTCGTCTGCTCAGCGTCGGCTGTCCCAGTTTCAACAGGCGAGCTGCGCCGCTTAGGCTGCCTTGTTCGTACACGGTTAAAAAAAGTTTCAGATCGTCCCATCTTAAATGCATATGCAACTTGCTTCAATAATTAAGGCTATCCGATTATGGATGGATGCATCCATATTTAGCCAATTGATCGGTGATATATGGATGTGTAAGTATAGCCAAAACTCCGGAGCATACTATGAAAACCAAACTCAAGCTTTCGCCTGCTTTGCCCTGTTTTATCATCTTGTTATTGCAGGGCTGTACGCCAACCAGCCATACAGTTGAAACATCGCAGCTGGGCAGAACGTCCAGCAGTGCCGAAATGGAAAGCGTGATCGATCAACCAGGGCCGATTCAGCTTGAAACCATTAACAGTGCTGATTGGTCGGTTCCACTTTCCGGCTTGTTGAATATCAACAGTCCCGAGGCTATACAAGCCGGACTGAAAGACCATGCCGAACCGATACAGATCTATGCGCATCTGCTGAAACATCCGCAACGCGGTAATTACCTGATCGACACCGGTGTATCCAGAAAATTGCTGGATGACCCAGGAAAAGCGGGTGTTGGCTGGTTGATACGTCTAGTGATGCCGCTTCAAGGCATACGTCTGAATAAAAGCACCGCTGATATCCTGCAAGGATTGGACGGCAGATTGTCCGGAGTGTTTTTTACCCATCTGCACCTCGATCATATTTCAGGTATGCCCGATATTCCGGTCGATGCGCACTTGTATATGGGCGCAAATGAATCCGCTGAAAGCAATCTGCAGAATATGTTGCTGCAAGGCACCGTCGATCGCTTCTTCAATCTTAAGCCGCCGCTGCAGGAATGGTCATTTCAGGCTGACCCGCAACATCAGTTTGAAGGCATAGTCGATATATTTGCCGACGGTTCGGTATTCGCCATCAGCGTTCCGGGGCATACGCCCGGCAGCACCGCCTATCTGGTAAGAACCACTCTTGGTCCGGTACTGCTGACCGGCGATGTCAGCCATACCCGGTGGGGCTGGGAGCATGCTGTGGAACCCGGTACTTATACGGAAGACCATGAGCGCAACCTGAAAAACCTGAAAAGCCTGAAAAATCTGGTTGCCAAACATCCGAAGATCGAAGTGCGTTTGGGGCATCAGCCTTAGCCGTTGATCCCCAGCTGCCCGACACGCTGCGGGTTACCGCCGGTCTTAATCGTACAGGCAGGGCCGGGTTTCCCGTTATTGTACGACTTGCGCCGGCACGTTTTTACTGGCCGAAGCCGGAATTCCGGATGGCCGTCGCGCCGTCACCGATTAGGCTTTGCCGGGTTGCCCGTTCACCGCTACCCCAAAATCGATGTCGATGGCGACGAGCTGTTTATCCGCGACGGACACATCTACATTCGGCCGGCATTAAGGCTGGCATGGATTTGGCCTAGCCCATGGTCGAAGAAAATTACAGGCGCGCAACCGCTCTGACGGTTGCGCGTGCGTTTGTGATGTTTCTGAAGCGCCCCGGCGGCCAATCGTAATCCAGTGTACAACGGTTCGGTAAAAATCGTCTTTCCGTCATGCATGTTCCACAACGCGGCAAACTTGACGCTGTCTGCCGCAGCAGGTTCATACAAGCAAGGCGCGCTTAACATGGAATACACTCCGATTTAACGTTTCGTAGCGGATGTTTTTGATGCTGAAAACCGGCGAAAGGTAGCTTCATCAAAACCTCCGGCCTAGGCATCAAGTCGAGCAGATTTCCATATCTTAATGAGGGTAAATATGATAAACAATGACATTTCATCAGCGCAAAAGTCAAAGAGCAATATGTTGCTGCTGGCGTTTGCCGGTTTCTGTCTGGCGATTGCACTGATTATCGCCTGGGTGCTGGGCGTCACCTTGTTTTTTCCGCAAGGCGTTCTGGCTGGATACATTTATGAAAGAGCGGATATTATCAGGGCTCATGTCGATTATCTGATGATGTCGCAATTTTTATTCATATTTTTCCTGCTGTTCAGGCAGTTTGCCGTCAATCCGCCGCTCTGGGTGGTTGGTGCCTGTTGTTTCGGCGCATTTTTTAATCCATTGGCTTTTCTGAAAAGAGGCCTGGCGCCCAAGCCCGACCTGGCGACGGCGATTCCTGTCGAGCCGCATTTTCCGTTGATGGCCGGAATAAGCTTTACGCTTATAACCGTCGGATTTATTACTGCTACGGCTCTGGTTGTCGTTGCGGCGTGGAAATCCAGATCATTGCCGGCTTTGGAACTGAAGTAGGTCTGTCAATATACGCCGGAAATCCATCAGGAGGCCGTCTATGGCATTCATGTCATAGACGGCCTTGCCACAGGTTTCACTCGAGCTTTTTTCAACACGTCGTACCGCAATCGAGGCAAAAGTTCCGTCCCCGGAAGCTTACCGCGGCCACCCTGGCCTTAGCGGCGGTCTATCTAGGCTCCTCTCCATCGGATTACTGTGCTCTGGTAAGGGCGCACAGCAAGCTGATTTTTATTAAGCTATAATTAGCCGCTTGGCGTGTGCTTATGCTGTGTTGGGTGTACTTTTTTTAAATGAGTGCATAGCTGAGTACGTGAAACCGTATTATTACTCAAAGTCATAATGAATTACTTCCGGACGCGATGCCTTTCGCTAAACCGCTCATGACGAGACTGTTGAGTCATGAGCGGAGTAACTATTAATCTGTTATTTCACAGTCCTCTCCGACAAGGCTCTCCTGAGCGTAGCCGAAGGGCTCCGAGCGAACGGAAAAACCTTAAACGAACGGTAACGCGCCCGGACGTCGTCCGGGGATTGTTACGCCGCCGCTACTTCGCCGCCGAACAGTTCCAGTAAACGCGGCAGGAACGTGGAAAGCTCCAGCGTCATGATGGAAAAATCCACGTCAAAACGTTCGATCTCATCCTGCGCGTCGGCGGCTTCGGCCTCTTCCTGTATGCAGTCGAGAAAACGCAGGCGGCGTATTCCGAGCTCTTCGTCGAGTACGAAGCTCAAGCGCTCGGACCAGCTTAGCGCCAGTTTTACCACTTCCTTGCCTGCTTGCAGATGGTTTTGTATTTCTGGAGCGCTCAAGTCCTGCTTGCTGCAGCGCACAATGCCGCCTTCCTCGTCAGGAGAGCGCAGTTCGCATTCGTTTTCGATGGCAATGTCGGATGGCGCTTCACTTTCCGACAACCAGCGCGTCAGCACATCGGCTATACGCTGCTGGGTAGCCGGTGGGCTGACCGCCAGCGTGCCGATGGAGCGGCGCAGCAGCGAGGCCAGTTCTTCGGTTTTCTTGCAGCTGGAACTGTCGACGATCAGCCAGCCGCCCACCGGGTCGAGATAGGCCCAGGTTTTGATGCGATGGCTGAACGCGCGCGGCAACAGTTCGTGGATGATGTCGTCGCGCAGGGCATCGCGCTCTTTGCGGCGTACCGGCGTGCCGCGCTGGAGTTCCAGTTCCTGGGCGCGTTCGGCCAGCAAGTCGTTGACCACCGATGCAGGCAGTATTTTTTCTTCCTTGACGGCGGAAATCATGAAAAACCCGTTGGCGGCATGAACCAGCGGCGCGTCGTCGTCGCCGACCGGCGCTTTCCAGCCGTAGCTCATCGGTTCCAGGCTGCTGCACTGGCGGAAGCGCGCCGACTGCAAATGCTCTTCCAGCTGCGCGCAGGTCAAGGTAAAAGGTGTGTTGAAGCGGAGTAGCGAGAGATTTTTAAACCACATGCGGTTAGCTGTTCCCGAAAGTTGCGTCATTAAGCGGTTATTATCAGGCTATGCCGCCGATTTGTCACCGCATGCGTAGGTAGGAGTTATTCCCGCTGCCTGACGCACGGTGTAAGATGACGCTTTGTATTGATACGAGATAGTTATCATGGCTACTTTTCTTGTTACGTTCGTGGCGATAGCCGTTGTTATTTTTATCATGGCCATCGGCGTCATTTTTGGCCGCCGCGCGATTCGCGGCAGTTGCGGCGGGCCGGGAGCTGCGGATTGTGTTTGTGTCGAGAAATGCGACAAACGCAAAAAACTCGAAGAAGAGCAGGCTGCGCGCGCGGCTCAAGCCGATCACGGCTAGAGCGTGGCCGAAACTACGCTTTACTGGCACGATTACGAGACCTTCGGCGCCGATCCGCGCAATGACCGGCCGGTGCAATTTGCCGGACTTCGTACCGATCGGGAGCTGAACGTCATCGGCGAATCGCTGCTGATTTATTGCCGCCCGCCGCGCGATGCGCTGCCGGAGCCGGAAGCCTGTTTGATTACCGGCATTACGCCGCAACGCGCGGATAAACTCGGTTTGAGGGAGGCCGACTTTATCGGCAGGATACACGAAGAGCTCGGCATGCCCGGCACCTGCGGTCTGGGATATAACACTTTGCGATTCGACGACGAGGTTACCCGCTACGGCCTGTACCGCAATTTCTTTGATCCCTACGAGCGAGAGTGGCGTAACGGCAATTCGCGCTGGGATATGATAGATGTAGCCCGACTCATGGCGGCGCTACGGCCTGAGGGGATACTCTGGCCTCGCGACGATAGCGGCAGAGTGAGTTTCCGTCTGGAAGATCTCACTGCCGCCAACGGCATCATGCACGAAGGCGCGCACGATGCGCTGGTCGATGTGAAAGCGACGATAGATCTGGCGCGTTTGATCAAAACTGCGCAACCGCGACTTTACGACTTCGTCTGGCGTAATCGCGGTAAACGCGAGGTTGCATCCCTGTTGCGTGTGGGCGAGTATCAGCCGCTGATCCATGTTTCCGGTAAGTATACTGCCGAGCAGCAGCGGTTGGCGGTGGTGGTTGCACTGGCGCAGCATCCGGCCAATCCGAACGGCGTCATCGTTTGCGATTTATCGACGGACCCTGAAAGCTGGTTGGCGCTTGACAGCGACGCCTTGAGACTGCGCTTGTATACGCCGTCCTCCGAAAGAGGCGAGGGCGAACTACGTATTCCGCTGAAAACCGTGCATATCAATAAAGCACCGGTAGTCGCGCCATTGTCGGTGATGCGTCCGCAAGACAGCGAACGCTTGGGAGTTAGTCTCGAACAATGCCGGAAGCATTGCCTGACCTTGCAGGCCGCCGCGCCCGCTTTGCTTGAGAAATTGGACCGCGTGTTTTCAAGCGCCCCTGATCTGCCCCCGGACATAACGAGCGATCCCGATACCCAGTTGTACGTTGGCGGATTTTTCAGCGACTCCGATCGTAAAATCATGACGCGACTTCGCCGGATGACGCCGCAGCAACTGGCGGACAGCCGCTTTGACTTTCAAGATGCCCGTTTGCCGGAAATGCTGTTTCGTTATCGCGCCAGAAACTACCCGGAGTCTTTGTCGGCGGCCGAGCTGGGGCGCTGGGAGGTATTTCGAAAAAAGCGGCTGCTGAGCGCCGCTGCCGGAGGCCAGTCGCGCCTGACCCACTATCGCAACAGCTTGGAAAAGCTGGAGGCCAGGCCTGAACTCAGTGAAACGCAGCGCAGCATTTTGAGTGACTTGAGACTATGGGAGCAGGAAATTATCGGTTAACCTGTTCGTCTTAGTCTTGTATACTGCCCAAGTTTGATATAGAGAAAGTCGAATATATTCACAGCCATCCATCTGGAGGATAAATGAAAAAATTGCAGGTACTTTTGACGGGGTTTGTTTTCGCGTTGGCGGGCGTTGCTCACGCGCATGGTCCGGTGCGTCATAAAGTCGTCGAATCCATAGAAATAAATGCTACGCCCGATGCCGTTTGGGCCATCGTCGGCAATTTTGCAAAACCGGAAGTATGGTTGCCGCCGGTTGCAAGCACTACCGAAACAGGCGGCAACGAAGTCGGCGCCACGCGCGAACTGACGCTGAAAAAAGGCGGAGTCGTCAAGGAAGAGCTGAAAAAGTACGAGGTGGACAAGAAGACTCTGGGTTACAAGATTACCGAAGTCGATCCAGCGGTATTGCCGGTAGCGACCTATACATCCACTATTATGGTGGAGGCAGCCGGAGCGGGTTCGAAAGTGGAGTGGAACGGCGCTTTCTATCGCAGTTTCATGAACAATAATCCGCCGCCCGAGCAGAGCGACGAAGCAGCCATTCATGCGGTAACGCAGATGTACAAGGAAGGGCTGGCAAATCTCAAACAGGTTGCTGAAAAGAAATAAGCCATGCTGCCTACTCCACATCGAAAGTGGTTAAATAAGGCGGCAGTCATTGCCGTCTTTTTTATGTCCGGGGCTTTGCAAGCTGCGCCATTCGCCTGGATCACCAATCAAACCGGAAACAGCTTGTCAGTGATCGAAACCGACGGCAATCGCGTTATCGACACGCTGGCTTTCCCACCGCAAGCGGCTCCTGCCGGCGTGGCGGTCAGCGCCAATGGCAGCCGGGTTTGCGTCAGCAACCCTGACGGCAAAAGCGTAACCGTCATCGACGGTGCTACCAGAATCATGCTGGCGACCATTCCTTTGGGAGCGGCCCCGGTGGGTATTGCCGCCGATAACGACGGTAAATATTGTTATGTGGCGGACTGGTATGAACGCGCGGTTCTTGTGCTGGATGTCCGGGCGATGCGGGCCATAGGCCGTATTGCCGTGGGTAATTCGCCTGCCGGACTGGTGTTGAACCGAGACGGAAGCCGCCTTTACGTGGCGAACCGTGACGACGACAGCGTGTCGGAAATCGACTTGAGCAGCCGTCAAGTATTGCGCACGGTCAGACTCGGCAAGCATCCGTTCGGGATAGAGCTGTCGGCTGACGATAGGTTATTATACGCGGCCAACGTCGAAAGCAACGATGTCTCTGTGCTGGATATCGAGTCCTGGCAAATCGTGCAATCTTTAAAAGTGGGCGAACGGCCTTATGCGATTGCCGTCGCACGCGGACGCCTGTTTGTTACCAATCAGGGCGACAACACGGTTTCGGTATTTGACGAACAGGATTACCGCTTGCTGCAAACATTGAAAGTGGGCGAATATCCGGAAGGTATTGCTACACACCCGGATGGTAAGCACGTCTATATTGCGAACTGGTTTTCCAATAACGTGATGGTGCTGGATGCCGATACCTTGACTGTTACGGTTACTGTTCCGACCGGAAACGGTAGTCGTGCATTCGGGCGCTTCATGGCCGTCCAGCCTCAATGAGGTTGCGCCGGTTCCAGGCAGAGCCATTGCAGCAAACAATAGTAGTTACTTAGCTATCCTGCCTGTTCCTACAGGATATTTCAGTCGAAGAAGCGCGTGCCGTTTATCTCCTGGCGTGCTTTTTTTTCTGGAAGCAGTGACACTGCTCCCCTGATGCCTCAATGACTTCGACAGCCGGCAGTTGCCGGCTTTTGAATCCAAAAGCACGGCAGCCATATCGGAAATTGGCGTCATAGGTAATGTAATAGTGAGTGCAATTATTGCAATCAGGGCGCTTGCCGTCTGCTTCTGTATCCATGGAAAGTTGACGCGACAGTCTAAGGCGCGGATGGATGCACTGCGCAGTTTGTCTCTACCGTCATGCCTGTCTCGCTTACGACTGCTTCAGTCATAATGCAAAACACTCGCTGCTAGTTGCCTTGCATCTATATGGCATGGCTTACTGATTACTTCCACGCTCCAGTGCAGCTTCAGCTTCCAAAAGAATAATTGCGGCCAAGGTATCCTCTCGCAGCAAATTACGCTCGGCATCGGGCAGCAGCAGCAAGTCAACCGCAGCCTGTGTTTTCGCGACGGCATTGCGGTAGCGCCCCAGCCGGGCGACTTCGTATGCGTTAAAATCAAACGGCGGCGCGGCGCTTTCAGACGTGGATTCGGGGTCATCGAATCCGCGCAACGATGTTTCGGTTATACCAAGTCCGTAGGCCCATCTTTCAACGGCATCTCCGAGCGGGTCGCCCTGTTTCCCGCTCAGAAATCTGTCGGTAATAGTGCTGGGTACTCTGGAAGCCTTTTCCAGGTCACTGGTTGTCCAGCCCCTTTTATTTATTTCTTCCTGAAGCCTGTCGCGTAATTTGCTCACTTATTCTCACTCATACCCGGTAACCGTCTGTTTCAAAAACATCAAACAACAAAAAAAGGAGTCATGCGGACACCCTGGTTCTTGCGCTGTTATGGGGCAATACCGGATCTATCAATCAGGGTGAGGGACCAAACCAGCCTTGTATTGCTTGTGTTTTATCGCAAGAGTCCGTCAAGTCAATTCTCTCACAATGATATAGTCCGCAGTCCCCGTCGGACGGGAGTATAAACGAAAATTTCCGCGCGGTGAGGGATGCAGGGCGTTCCTTGCGGGCATCTTTTGCCGGTTCGCAGCTGGCAGAAACGCCGCATACCGCGATACAGAACTATTTATCGATAAATAACAGTGGTATGACGGCGCAAGCCGAAGGCTGGAGCTTTGTGCTCCAACGCAGTTTACAACGCTTTAGACGGGGTGCAGGAGATGAATCCTGCACCCGGCGCGACCTGTTTTTTGAATTTTCCCAAAGCATGTGCTGATAGAGAAATGGCTTGTTGACTAAAAAGGATGAATTAATCCTGCGAAGATCGCTTATAACCCATTGACATAACAGCCTTATATAGCTAGGAATGCATCGTTGTCTTATATAACCCTACGCGCATGGTATTAGCGGACTATAGAATAAAACAGCCTAAAAAAGGGCAGTGAGCATATTTTGGGGTATGAGGCGCTTGAGAAACAAAACTTCCCGAACTTTTGCACGAAAAAAAAGAAGAAAGAAAGCTTTCGCAGTGAAAGTAATGTAAGTAGAAACAACTATTTACGGGGTGAATAGTGGCGGAGAGGAAGGGATTCGAACCCTTGTGCCGGGTTTCCCCGACCATCCGATTTCGAGTCGGCGCCGTTATGACCGCTTCGGTACCTCTCCGGAAACGGCATGTTAGTATACGCTCCGGTTGTTAAAAAATTAAGAGGAAAAGTCATGAATTCTAAAAAAATCATGCCTTCTAGCCTTTTTGCAAATAGCAAAATAGTTAAGATAATCACGCGCATTCCTGAGATAACCAGCAAGGGTTTAAGATACCGATTCAAAGTAACGATACTGCCTATCGTGTTGCTGGCCTTGCCTGGGTTGGTTGTCAACGCGCATTCGCCAGGTCAGGAGGTCAATGGCGAGAGCCAGCTGGAGAGAATCCGGCGATCTGGGGAACTGGTGTTGGCGATTCAAGGCCCTGCGCCTACCGATAGCGATACTGCGGTACTGCAGGAAAGCCTCGATTTCGAACTGGCCCAACGTTTCGCATCCAGGCTGGGCGTCAAATTGCGTTATATACAGGGCAACTCGCGTCATGATCTGATACGCATGCTGACTAACCATGAAGCCGACTTTATCGCGACAGCAATACCGATTACGGAAGAGCGGCGGCGTACACTGCGATTTTCTCCCGCTTTCCGGCAAATTACCGAAAAAGTGGTTTTTCGCGCCGAAGCCGGACAAGAAACCCAGAACGGTGCGGTTTTTCGCGACGTTCCGGTCACGGCGAAGGATTGGGTATTGGGCAGCGAGTCCTACGACCTTAAAAACCGCCTGCGCATGGTTAATGACGGCCTGTTGGACTATACCGTCGTACCATCCGATCAGATTGCGCGTATGCAACGCTATTTTCCCAACATTGAAGTTGCATTCGAGCAAGGGGAGCCGCAAGATTTAGGCTGGGCTTTCTCGCAAAGCGAAGATAACAGCCTTTACAACGAAGTATCCTCATTTTTCGATGCTATCCGACAGGACGGCACGCTGGCCCGGCTCACTAAAAAACATGATGCTGTCTGGATGGCTACCGATGCATCGGTAGACGCGGCGCTGAGGTCGCATGTTCGGCAAAGGTTGCCGCGTTATCGCGCACTGTTTCAAAATGCCGGACGAAAATTCGATATAGACTGGCGTTTGCTGGCTGCAATCGCTTATCAGGAGTCACAGTGGGATGCGCATGCAGTTTCCGCCGAAGGCGTGCAGGGCATGATGATGTTGACTGGAAACACCGCGCGTGAGCTCAATGTGACGGACCGTTTTAACGTAAGCCAAAGCATCCACGGCGGCGCCGAATATCTCCACGAAATTCTGGAAGGGCTTCCGTCCCCTGTCCATGGACAGGATCGCATTTGGCTGGCGCTGGCGGCTTACAATATCGGTTATAACCATATCGAGCGCGCGCGCAAGATAGCCGGCCGCCAGGGCCGTGACCCCAATGCCTGGGAAAGCGTGAAAGCAGTGCTGCCGCAAATGGGGGGTAAAGCGGCGGCATCTCCCAGGGAGCGCGCCAGAGGACATTTAACGGTGCATTATGTCGAAAATATTTGCAGACACTACGACCTGCTGGTATGGCTGACCGATGAGAAGCAAACAACGGCAGCCGGCTCGGCTGCATCGCGAGCACGACCTGATGTGAATAAAGGTCGTGCGCTCGAAGGCGGTGCATGATCTCAGCTTAATTAACGCCGGCGTTTAAAAAATGATTTGAGCAGCGCCGAACAGGGTTCGGCCAGAACTCCGCCTTGCCAGGCAACGCGGTGATTTAAAAAATCGGCATCGGCCAGATGCAGAACGCTGCAAACGGCGCCTCGATGCGGATCGCTGCAGCCAAACACCAGGCGTTCGACTCGTGCATGGGCTATGGCTCCCATGCACATCACGCAAGGCTCAAGGGTAACGTAAAGAGTCGTGTTGACCAAGCGGTAGTTATTCAACGCAAGGCCGGCATTGCGCAACGTCACCATTTCTGCATGTGCGCTAGGATCACGTGCAAGGATTGGCTGATTCCAGCCTTCGGCGACAAGCCGGTCATCCTTGGTCAGCACTGCTCCGACCGGTACTTCTCCGCTCTCTTCCGCTTTGTGCGCCAATGCCAGGGCGTATTGCATCCAATACGCATCCTGATACGCATTTTCAGTACGGGCTGTGCTTATTAGGTCCACACTTGGCCATGCCCGCCAATCTTATCTGCCGGTACGAAAAAATGCAGCCACATTATCGAGTCCTCCATGGTTTATCACCACATCGGCCGCTTGCTGCACACGAGGTTTGGCGTGATAAGCCACGCCTAGCCCGGCCATGCCCAGCATACCCAGATCGTTGGCGCCATCGCCGATGGCTATGGCTTGCCGCGGTTCCAGATCATAACGTGTCAATAGTTCCTGCAGGAAAGCGGTTTTTTGCTCGGGGCCGCAAACAGGCCCTGATAAACGCCCTGTTAGCCGGTCTGCCTGAATTTCCAGGTCATTAGCGCGCGCGGCATCCATTGCCAGCATTTCCTGAATTCGAGATGTGAAAAAGGTAAATCCGCCTGACACCAAAGCCGTTTTGACATTTTGCTGTCGCGCCTGAGTTATTAATGCTTCCGCTCCTGGGTTCAGATGCAAACGCTGGTCATACACGGTTTGCAATGCCTGAACCGGGCAACCGGCCAGCAATGCAACACGCTCCCTCAGAGCGTCGGCAAAAACCAGTTCACCACGCATGGCGCGTTCTGTAATTTCGGCCACCCGCGCTTTGACGCCAATCTGGCCGGCCAATTCATCAATGCATTCGATATCGATCAGCGTGGAGTCCATATCGCTGATAATCAAGCCAACCCGGGCGGGATCGAACGACAACGGCAGCGGATTCAGATCAAAGGCGTAGCGTTGGCGTAGCCCGGTCAGAAGCTCGGTTGCGACAGGGGCGGCATGATGGAGGCGGTGATGATCTCCCCAGCATTCGAGATCGCCTGGTACTGCCTCCAGTATCGACTGCTGTTCTGAGGTGTTCAGGCTGGATGTATGTATGATGGTTAAATACACAGGCAAGTCATCTTGAGGGTCTGAAGTTCGATGCGCTTCGGAGCGGCAACTCCTTCACTCATCCTGCTAGTGAGTCTGCTCGCTTAAAACCGGTGTCGTTTATGGTGGATACTTTGACAAACGCCGGGAAGTAGGGCTTTTCAGTATTGGGCCAGTCTCGGAAGAGACTGGCCCAAGGTATCCTACCGAACTGTTTTCCTTGTGTTTTGCTGGAACGATCACTCCGCGGAAGACTCGACGGGAGTCACCACTTACCTCAGCAGCCAACAATGGAAAATGAATGTTCCCATTAATAAAGGGGCTTATCGATTAGTGATGATGACCGCCCGGACCATGCACATGGCCATGTTCCAGTTCAGCCTCGCTGGCGTCGCGCACCTCGACGATTTCGACATCGAAATGCAGCGGGATGCCCGCCAGCGGGTGATTTCCATCAAGCACGACCTCATCGCCCTCCACCGCCAGTACGGTCACCATTTGCAGCCCTTCCTGCGTTTCCGCATGAAACTGCATGCCCGGCTCTATATTTTCGACTCCTTCGAATGCCGTGCTTGGCACGCTTTGAATCAGTTCGTCGTCGCGCACGCCGTAAGCGTCTTCCGGTTCAACGCGTACGTTTAAACGTTCGCCTGCGGTTTTGCCTTCCAGGGCGCGCTCCAGTCCGGAGATGATATTGCCTGCCCCCTGAATGAAGGCCAGTGGATCATTGCCTTCTGAACTATCGAGCACTTCGCCCGCTTCATCGGTCAATGTATAGTGGATAAGAACCACTTTCTGCGGTGCGATTTGCATGTAAATTTCTCGGTTGAGGGTTAGAATTCCGCATCATATAGTCTTTCCTGGGCATACGAAAGTACCATCCCCCGACAAAGTCAAATTTCCCTTATGAAAATTATCAAAAACGGCTTGCTGGAGCACGCCCTGCAAGCAGAATCGCCTAACAGCAACGTGAGGCCGGATGAAACCGATATTTCGCTGATCGTAATTCATTGCATCAGCCTGCCGCCCGGCGAATTCGGAGGTCCCTGGATCGATCGATTATTCAACAATACTTTGCCGGGTGATGCCCATCCGTATTTTCATGGCATCCAGTCACTGAGAGTGTCCGCCCATCTGCTTATCCGGCGCGACGGCAGCATCACTCAGTACGTTCCTTTTCATAAGCGCGCATGGCATGCCGGCATCTCTTGCTATAAGGGCCGTGAAAACTGCAATGATTTTTCCATCGGCATCGAATTGGAAGGCACGGAAACCGCGGACTATGACCCCGCGCAGTACGACAGCCTTGTCACCGCTATTGGCGCGCTGGCCGACACTTATCCCGGTGTCTGCGCCGATCGGATCGTGGGGCATAGCGAGATCGCGCCAGCGCGCAAAACCGATCCGGGTCCCAGTTTCGATTGGGCTTTTTTTCGACAACAACTGGCGCGAGGGAAACATGGAGCTATCTGAAACAATTGTATTGATGATTTTTAAATCAATGGTTTATTATGATGGTTTGCGAAAATATCCGCAAAACCGGCCTTTGTCGGGTTCAGCGCGGCATTGACGCGGCCTTATATTCCAGCCTATTCTCCCCAGCGGTTTTCCAGAGTCAAAACCACGCGTCGCCGGGCAGCTGCACACTGCAATATTTCGTGTAGATACCTGATATAAGAACGTTAAGGAAATGTGCTGCCCGACAGCATTGCCAGAGAGTGGAAGATGCGCCTTAAACCAACAATAAACAAAACGACGGTCAAAACTTATGAGCAACGTTGATCTTGATCTTGTTAAGCAATACCTGATGAATCTGCAGGATGAAATATGCGCGGGACTGGAAGGCGAAGAAAGCTCCGCCCGTTTCATCGAAGATGTCTGGCAATATGAAAGCGGCATAGGGGGCGGACGCACTCGCGTGCTCAGCGGCGGCGAAACCTTCGAACAGGGCGGCGTTAATTTTTCGCACGTCATAGGCAGCAATATGCCGTTGTCGGCAACCGCGCATCGTCCGGATCTTGCGGGACGTTCATTCCAGGCGGTAGGCGTTTCGCTGGTAATCCACCCCCGCAATCCTTATGTGCCTACTTCGCATGCCAATGTGCGATTTTTCCTGGCGGAGAAGGAAGGCGAAGCGCCGATCTGGTGGTTCGGCGGCGGTTTCGACCTGACGCCTTATTATCCTTACGAAGAAGACGCCATCGCCTGGCATAAAACCGCACGCGCCGCCTGCCAGCCGTTCGGCGATGAAGTCTATCCGCGTTTTAAAAAGTGGTGCGACGAATACTTCTTTCTCAAGCATCGCAATGAGACGCGCGGCGTCGGCGGGTTGTTTTTCGACGATCTGAACGAATGGGGTTTCGAGCACAGCTTCGCGTTTTTACGCAGCGTCGGCGATCATTATATTCGCGCCTATCGTCCTATCGTCAATGCGCGCAAGCATCAGCCCTATGGCGAGCGTGAACGCGAGTTTCAGCTTTATCGCCGCGGGCGTTATGTGGAGTTCAATCTGGTATATGACCGCGGCACACTGTTCGGTCTGCAATCCGGCGGGCGCACCGAATCCATATTGATGTCGCTGCCTCCGGTTGCGCACTGGCGCTATAACTGGAGACCGGAACCCGGTACGCCGGAAGACAACCTGTATACCAGCTTTTTAAAACCTCGCGATTGGCTGGGTGTGAAATAATCGTGGAATAAATCCTTATCCCGTCTTCCATGCAGAACAGCGTCCAGGAAACTGCAGAATCGCTCATCGCCTGCAGAGGCTATGATCAACCGTATCGCAAACCCCGGCTGTGGAAAGAGGAAAAAGCGTTGCGCATCTATTGTCGCGCGGTATTGCGCGTGCGCAAACGCGGTGGCCTCGACCTTGTTCCTGCTTCCTGCCTGCGCCAGCCTGTTCCGCGCAAACCGAACGGGCTGAACGCGCTTTCGGGTGCTGCGCCTATCTCATCGATATCTCTGCCAACCTGTTGTCGACCATGACCGTGGTAATGCCTGACCTCGACGAACCCGGACACCCTACTCAGCGGCGTCAAGGAAGAAGTGATCGCCTGCGTCGAGATAATCACCGTGTTCGCCGCGATGCGCTTCTACCCGCATCCGCGCCAGGATAACCTCGAAACTCTGCCCATGTAAGGAAAAGGAATAAGCATGTCCCCAGCTTCAAAAGAACCGAACAAAACCGCAATGGCAAGCAAGCCGCTTCTGCAAACCGGAGAAGCTCTGGTGGAAAAAACCAGAGGTCTTGCGCTGGTGTGGGTCATTCCGCTGATAGCGCTGGCGATCGGTGTCTGGCTGGCGTACAAGACGCTCAGCGCCCAGGGGCCGACCATCACTATCGCATTCAAGGAAGCGTCCGGTCTGGAAGCGGGTAAAAGCAAGATCAAGTATAAAAACGTCGAAGTCGGCACCGTCGAAAGCGTAGAGCTTAGCGAAGACCTGAATCAGGTTCTGGTCACCGCGAAAATGGACAAACACGTTGCCGGCCACCTCAGAGAAAATGCTGTTTTCTGGGTGGTCAAGCCGCAGTTCGGTCTGAATGGTGTATCCGGTCTGGATACGTTGCTTGCCGGCAATTACATCGGCGTTGAATTCGGCAGCGGCGGTGAATCGATGCGCAAATTCAGGGGGCTGGATCAGCCGCCTCACGTCAGCGCCGACACTCCCGGGCGCTCATTCCTGCTTTCGGCGGATAGCGCGGGTCCGCTGGGTTATGGCACGCCGGTCTATTTTCGCGACATTCTGGTCGGTCAGACTGTCGACGTAAGGTTGACTGAAGACCGGCAGAGCGTGCAGATCGAAATATTTATCAACGCCCCTTTCGAGCGTCTCATAAAAGACAGCTCGCATTTCTGGCAAGTCAACGCCATCGATCTGTCGATGGGTGCTCAGGGCGTCAACCTGAAGGTCGGATCGCTGGTATCGTTGCTGAGCGGTGGTATCACTTTCGAAACACCCGGCCTGAACGACTCTGATATCCCGCCCAGCGCCGCCGACACCCGCTTCAGGCTGCACAAGGATTTTGCAAGCATTGCCGAAGGGTCTTATACAGTACGAAGACCCTTTCTGCTCTATTTCGACGATTCCGTGCGAGGTTTGAACATCGGGGCACCGGTAGAGATCAAGGGCATCCGCATCGGCACGGTAACCGATGTACAGTTAGAGGTGAATTTCGCCACCAACAAGGTCAGGATTCCCGTTAAGGTGGAAGTCGATCCCGAGCGTTTGATCCCATTGGGTGCGGCCGAAGCAGTAAAGCTATACAATGAAGCGCATGCGGCAGAGCTTGCCGCCGGACGGCATCCGGGCATAGAAAAACTGGTTCAGCACGGGCTGCGCGCGCGGCTCAAAACCGGCAGCCTGATAACCGGGCAACTGTTTGTCGATGTCGACTTTTACCCGGACGAGCCGCGCAAGAGCATTATTTACGGCGGGAAGTATCCCGAGATACCGACCTTACCATCAATGACCGATGAGCTGATGAAAAACGTTGGCGAGATCATTGCCAATCTGAAGAAACTGCCGCTCGACAAAATAGGGAAGGAATTACTCGGTACGGTCAAGGGCAGTAACAAACTGATCAATTCCGCCGATTTGAAGGAGGCAACGCATTCGTTGAACCTGGCATTGGCGGACATGCGCCATCTGGCGCAAACCACCGATAAACAAATCGCGACGTTGAGCGCCAGCCTGGAAAAAACGCTGGGGTCAACTGCCAGGGTGCTGGAACAAATGGAACCGGGCGCGCCGATGTCGGTCGATATCAGCAATGCGCTGGAAGAACTTTCGGCTTCGGCGCGCTCCATCCGTGCGTTGACCGACTATCTCGAACGACATCCTGAAGCCTTGCTCAATGGCAAGGCGGGGAGTGGAGCCAAACCATGACATGCAGATTACTGACACCATCCGTATTAACTCTCCTGTTGCTGCTGGTCGGTTGCAGCAGCCCTGAGCCGCATTACTACGTACTTGCCGACAGCGCCTCGGCGGCGCCAAGGACGGTGTCGGCGAAAACGGAAGTTTTTGTTGGCGTGGGGCCTGTCGACTTGCCTGAATATCTGGATCGTCCGCAAATTGTAACGCGCAGCGGCCGGAATGAACTGCAGCTGGCAGAGTTCGACCGCTGGGCGGGATCGCTCAAGGATAATGTCGCCCAGGTGCTGGCTGAAAATCTGAGGACACAATTGCCCGGAAACAGGGTGGCGCTGTATCCGTGGAAACGCGCTGCGGGCATAGACTATCAGGTGACGGTAAAAATTATCCGCTTCGATCGCAGTGTCGATGGCGATAGCGTGCTTAATGCGCATTGGGTCATTTTGGACGGGGAGGGCAAGCAGCTGGCCGCGCATGACGCACATTATGCCGAACCGCCGGCCGGGTCAGGTTATCGCGCCACGGTTGCCGCGATGAACCGCACCCTGGAGCGCTTCGGCAACGATGTTGCAGACGCGATCGGCGCTTTTCGTAAAGCCCTGTAGAGTGAGCTAAGAACCCTGTTGCGTAGTTCTCTTCAGTCGAGCCCTGCTTATTGACTGTCAGCTGCTTGCTTCGGGCTGCGACTTATTGGCTTTTTCCAGCATTTCCCGTTTGCGGCGCGTACTTTCTTCTCGCAAACGTTTTTCGTGTTGCTGTCTGGCCTGCCGCGCTTCGAAGCGTATACGCGCATGCTCGGCTTTGCTGCGTTCTTTCGCCTGAGTGAACAGCAGACTTTTGGCTGCGCGGAAATATTGCACCAGCGGAATATGGCTGGGGCAGACATAGTTGCAGCAACCGCATTCTATACAGTCCATGACCCGGTATTCTTCGATGCGCGGCAGATTTTCCGAGCGACAGTACCAATGCATTTGTTGCGGCAGCAGGCTGACCGGGCAGGCTTGCGCGCATTCGCCACAACGGATACAGGGCAGCGCCGATGCATTGTGATGCGGTATCGTTGCCATGTCCTGCACCAGTACACAGTTAGCCGAGCGCGTGATCGGCAGTTCGTCGCTGGGCAGCGCCCAACCCATCATCGGTCCTCCCAGTATCAGGCGTTCGGCGCGTTGGGTGTAGCCGCCGCATTGCTTCACCAGGTCGCTGATCGGAGTGCCGATACGCACCACCAGATTTGCGGGTTGTGAGACGCCAACACCGGTGACGGTGACGATGCGGGAAGTCAGTACTTCCCCATGAACGATGGCGCGGTAGATTGCGGCGGCGGTAGCGACGTTCTGGCAAACTACGCCGACGTTTGCCGGTATACCGCCCGAAGGCACTTCACGGCCGGTAAGCGCCTTGATCAGCTGTTTTTCACCGCCGGTAGGATAGATGGCCGCTAACGGCGCAATGGCGATGCCGGAATATGTCTCGCTTTGCAGCGTGTGTTCCAGGCTGGCGATGGCCTCGGGCATGTCGTTTTCGATGCCGAGCAGGCAGTTGCCGGACAGACCCAGAATGTGCATCAGTATGCGCGCGCCGCCAAGTACCTCTTCAGGATGATACCGCATCAGCATGTCGTCACAGGTGATATAGGGCTCGCATTCCGCACCGTTCAGAATCAGCGTGTCGATAGCGCAAGCTCCGCCGCCGCGCAGCTTGATGTCGGTCGGAAAACCGGCGCCGCCCATGCCGACAATACCCGCTTCGTGTATATGCCGCAACAGCGTTTCCAACGGATAGTCCGAGTAGTTTTCACCGATTGAGGATGCTTCCCGAGCCTGATCCAGTCCGTCGGTGTTCAGTACGATGCAGCGCCCGGAGAGTCCGGACGGATGCGGTAGCGCGCGCGTTTCAATTGCCGCGATGATGCCCGAGCTCGAAGCGTGAACCGGCGGCGTCAGGTTTTCCGGATCGCGCGCCAGAATTTGACCTTTAAGTACATGCTGACCGGCCTCAACGACTGCCTGCGCGTCCTGGCCGTTACGCATGAACAGTGGAAAAATCAATGTTTCCGGTATCGATGCGACAAGCGGCGCGACTCCGCTCGATTCTGTCTTATGGGTGTCGAGGTGTAAACCTCCGGTAAAATAGGATGTAGTCATCAGTAGGCGCTGGAAAATTAAGGTACCAGTTTAAGCGAAGTTTCAGTTCTGATCATCAGTGCCGATGCGACGAAAGACGTAGACATAAAAAAATCCGAGCGAAAGTCTAATATGTGAACGCCGGTGCGGTAATGCATGTGAGGCTGATACACTGACGGTTTTTAAAGCCGCGCAACGAGCCGTTATTTCCATTAATTTAATTGCGCGCCATATTTTAATCCGGCCATGAAGATTTATGCCAAATATATGTGTTATTGTTGTTATGAATAACCACAGGCATTCGGCGTCAATAAAAGATAGAAAACAGAAAACCGTTGAAAAACAGTGATCATTTGTTCTAACCTATGGTCGCCTTCTTTTCGGGCCAACCTTATCAGCGGAGTTAAAGATGAATAAATTTAAATGCGCTATACTGGGAATTATTTTGTCTATTGCACCTTGGACAGTCTGGGCGGATGCTGTTGACATCAATACTGCAACAGCCGATCAGATTGCAGCCGGTCTCAAGGGCGTAGGTAAAAGCAAAGCCGAAGCCATTGTAAAGGATAGAGAGAAAAACGGCCCATTCAAGTCGGTGGACGATCTTGCCAGGGTCAAAGGCGTGAAAGCCGGTATTATCACCAAAAACCGCGACAACATCACTGTAACCGCGCCTGGGCTCGCTGTACCCGCTATACCCAGACCGGCGGCGTCCGTACCTGCGGTTGCGCCGGCAGTACCCGCTGTACCCGCGCCTGTTGTAAAATAGGCTTGTATCCGCTTAATGCCGTTTCGTGAATGTAACAGGCTCCTTCGGGAGCCTGTTGTTTAATAATCAGTTTTTAAATAAATAACGCAAGTTATATGAAAAAGACCATTAAAAAGGCTGTATTCCCAGTAGCGGGGCTAGGTACCCGGTTTTTGCCTGCAACCAAGGCCAATCCGAAAGAGATGCTGCCGATCGTAGATAAGCCATTGATTCAATATGCTGTTGAAGAAGCCGTAGCGGCCGGGGTAGAGGTAATGGTATTCATTACCGGTCGCAGCAAGCGCGCCATTTCAGATCATTTCGACAAGGCGTATGAACTGGAAAACGAACTGGCGTTGCGCGGCAAGGAAGAGACGCTCAAAATTGTGCAGAATATCGTACCGTCGCATGTCAGCGTGGTGCATATCCGTCAGGCGGAAGCACTCGGCCTGGGACATGCCGTGAGTTGCGCAAAGCCTGTCATCGGCGATGAACCGTTTGCGGTGATACTGGCCGACGATCTGGTGGATGATGGCGCCAGCGGCTGTTTGAGTCAGATGATAAAAGTTTACAACGAATGGCAATGTTCGGTATTGGGCGTAGAACGCATTGATCCCTCCGATACGCAAAGCTATGGTATCGTTAAATCGAATCTGATTCAGCCGGGTTTGGGGCGTCTCGAAGCGATAGTGGAAAAACCGAAACCGGAGAATGCGCCATCGAATCTTGGCGTAATCGGACGCTACATCCTGACGCCTGCGATTTTTGAAAAGCTGGATCAGGTTGGCAAGGGTGCGGGCGGTGAAATTCAGTTGACCGATGCGATTGAATTACTGCTTCATGAGCAGGCCGTACTTTCCTATGAGTTTTATGGCAAACGCTACGATTGCGGCTCCAAGCTGGGTTATCTGGTGGCTACCGTGGAACAGGCGCTGAAACATCCCGAGTTGAAGGAAAGCTTCCGTGCTTATCTGCAAAATCTTGTAGTGGAGTAGTGTTCGTCCGTGTTGACGGATTTCGGAGGCCCATAAAATGGGATTAACCTATGCGAGCATCAAACTGACCAACCTGTTTAGCCGGCAAAGCGTGCAAGTGAGCGCTCTGGTCGATACCGGCGCAACGTTTATGTGCGTGACGGAAGAGATCGCGCTGCAGCTTGGCTTTGACATTGGCGAGGTCATGCAGCAGATGGTTACTCTTGCGGATGGACATCAGCGCAAGGTTCCCAAGATTGCCCCTGTCGAGATAGCGTTCGAGAATCGCAGCTATGTGACCGAGGCGGTTGTGCTGGACAATGAGCCGCTGTTGGGCGTCATTCCTCTGGAGGCGATGGACTTGATGGTTGACTCCCGCCTGCAGCGGTTGATTGTTAATCCCCAGCATCCGAATTACCCTGTGGGTCTTGCGAAATAACAAAATAAGGCTTGCGCCGGGAGCGCATAACAG
This sequence comes from Candidatus Methylospira mobilis, assembly GCF_009498235.1. Classification (NCBI taxonomy): domain Bacteria; kingdom Pseudomonadati; phylum Pseudomonadota; class Gammaproteobacteria; order Methylococcales; family Methylococcaceae; genus Candidatus Methylospira; species Candidatus Methylospira mobilis. Next base: position 2,128,261 of record NZ_CP044205.1, read on the forward strand.
CTCTGTGTCACGAAAACCGGGATACGTGTTTCAAGGCTACTGACACAGCGTTTTGCGGGCCGGGGGCGCGGTTTGATTATTGAGGGGCGCATAGAGAGTGAAGCCATGAAAAAAATAGGGATTTTCGACGAAAAAGCTCAGTGGTTCCGGGTATTCAAGGCGATGGCGACCCCCAGCAAACACGTAACTGCGCTATTCATACTCACTGTGTTACCGCTTTTTGGGGCGGCCGACGCCTTTGCCGGCAGTCCTTTCTACCTGACAGCCGAGCACAGTTTCGCTGCGGGCGAACCGCCGCAAGTCCGCCTTGATTACACCGTCACCGATCAGCCGATGCTGGTACGCGTGCTGAAGCCGAAAAACCTGGAAAGCTTTCTGGACGGTCAGTTGAACCTGAGCCGCAGTTATGAGGAGCCGGTCAGCGAACTCAATCCGGGACACTACTTTGCCAAGGGCGTTAATGCCGCCGAATCGCCGCTGCGTTTATTTCGCGGCATGCTCGATCCCGATTTCCGTAAATCGTTGCAGGGAACCTCGTTCAACAAGGCTATTATCAATGTTGCGCAAAAACCCCTGGTTTCAGTGCCGCAGCAAATCCTGGTCGCTCCGCCTGCCGGCTTTCAAACCATAAAGGAATCCTATCTGGATTTGCAGAACAATGGCGTTAACGCGCACGATCTGGGCTGGTGGTTCAATCAGGACAGCTGGAGCGAGCAAAACTATAAAGTGCGCAAGATCACCCTCGATCCGTTGCCGGACGGTATCTATCTGCTGCAGGCGGTACAGGGTAAAACCGAGGCGCAATGTCTGATCCAGGTCAGCAGCCTGGCGGTTCAGGTCAAACAATCGAGCGAACAGCTGTTGGTGCGCGTCATCACGCGCGCGTTGCAGCCGGTATCCGGTGCACGCGTCAGTTATCGCGACGCTCGCGAGCGCTGGGTTATGTTGCCGGCAACTACAGATGCCGCGGGCGAGTTACGTTTTAACAACCCCGATGGCTTGCTGGACGGCAAACTGGTGGTGCGCGTCGATGCGCCGGGTTCCGATAGCCCGCGTACCGCGTTGACCAGCACCGACTTTTTGCCCGCGCAAAGCAAGGACGATGCGGTTTTTGTCGTCACCGACCGGCCAATTTTCAAACCGGGCGAAACCTTTTACTACAAGGGCATCGTCCGCAAAATGAACGATGGGCAACTGTCTATTCCGTCATTTCAATCGGGACAGGCCGATATTTCCTTAATCCGCGCAGACGGCAACGCCACCGGTTTGCAGGGGCAGTCGAAGCTCAGCGAATTCGGTTCTTTTTCCGGCAGTTTCGATCTGGACGAAGCGCAAACGCCAGGCCTGTACCGCTTGCTGGCCGATATCGACCACAAGCCGTATGGCGGTGAATTCCGCGTTCGCGATTACGTCAAACCCAGCTTTTATCTGGAACTGATCGAGCATAGCCCCGTCGTAACGCCGGGCCAGCCTTTCAAACTGAAATTCAGGGCCAAGCGTTACAGCGGCGGCGCGCCGCAGAACGCCAGGTTCGAGGTTTTTTTGTACCGTAAAAAATTCGAAGCGCCACAGTTTGTCGACGAGGCCGGCGCCGGGCTGACTGCCGGCAGCGATTATTCCGGCAGCGTCAAATCCGCTACGCAGCTCATCCAGCCGCAGCGTGTGTACAGTTCGATTGAGGAGCGCCAGCAAGCCGATAATCCGGGCAGCGCCTGGGACAGCGCGCCGGGTTTGGCGGAAAACGGCGACGCCGGGTTTGAGTTTACCGTTCCCGGCGGCGATAAGGACAAGCCCGACCAGGAATGGATATATACGCTGATGGTGCGCGCCCAGGATAGCGCGGGAAGCCAGGCGATACTGACCGACAATATTTATGCCACCCTGTCCGAAGCCCAGCCCGCCGTGCGCTTCAATAAAACCATCGCGGCAGTGGGCGAGCAGGACTTGAAGCTGCAAATCCAGTCGAGCTATGCCGATGGCAGACCGGCGGCGCAAGCCGGAGGAGTGATTGATGTATTGCTGGAGCAGCCGGGCGCGGCCAGACAAAGTCTGGTCAAGCTGTCCTTTACCACCGACGCGCAAGGACGGCAGGAACTGGCGATTCCGGCGCTGAACGCTCACGGGCGTTTGAGCGCGATAGCGACACTGGAAACACTGGACGGCAGAAAGCTGCATCATGCTGCTGACTCCCAGCCGGCAACGCTGATTGTTGCGGGCAACAGCGGCGAAGCAGTTGCGGATAACCAGGAACTGGAGCTGTACACATCCAGCACTATACTCAGTCCCGGCGAACACGCCAAAGTATTCGCGCTGTTGCCGAAAGACTGGGGTAAGGGGGAAAGCGGCTCTATTTGGGAAACCGTGGCCGGTACGCGTATTTTCGACAGCCGTAGCGTGCAAGCGCAAGGTCGTAGCCGCTGGTTTGAGGTCAGCGCCCAGCCTGAATACGGCACCGGTTTTTATCATACGGTGACGGTACCGGTTTCAGGCGGAAAATACCGCGAACAAACGCTCGGCTTCCGCATCGTTCCGTGGGACAAGCGGCTGAATATCAACATATTGCCTGAAAAATCCGAAACGGAACCGCTGAAGCCGACGCGGATCAAGCTGGAGGTCAAGCGCGCCGACGGGAGCCCCGCCGCCAACACCGAACTTTCAGTATCCATCGTCGATCGCGCAGTGTATGCGGTACAAGCCGAGTTCCGTCCCGGCGTCTTCGATTTCTTTTATCCGCTGCAACGCATCAATCTTTCGACCTTCTATTCCGACGAGCTGCAAGGCTACGGCTACGCCGATCTGCTGCGCAAGCCCAATTTCGCCCTGAGTGCACTGAAAAGCCAGAGCAAGCTGGCCAAGAAGGCCATGCGCGATACCGCAGGCTGGTTCCCGCACGTTGTCACCGACGCCAAGGGCTGGGCAAGCGTCGATGTCAATATGCCCGCGAATGTGACTGAATGGCTGGTCACCGCGATTGCCGGCGACAGGGAAGGACGGCTGGGCGAAACCACCGGCGGTTTCCGTACCGTGGCCGACGTTTCTGTGGATCTGGTTGGACCGCAGTTCCTGCGTGAAGGCGATGAAACCGATTTAATCGTAAAACTAATCAGCCATGTAGCCCATCCGGTTAAATTGGCCGGAAAATTGCTTTTCACAGCGCCGTTGCAATTGATCAGCGGCGGCACGTCCATTCAATCGGAGCTGAAAGCCAATGATGAATATCGCTGGCCTCTCCGGATTGCCGCCCAGAATCGGCAAGGCAAGGCCGGATTGCAGGTGGAACTGGCCGCTTCCGAGAAAAAGATACGTATCGGCGGTGCGGAAGAGTTCGAAATACCGCTCCGGCCCGCTGCGATGGAACAGGTGTATGCAGGCGTGCAGAGCAGGGATACCCTCAAGACGGAATTTCCATCCGATGCGTCCGTCAGAAAAGTCAGGGTACAAATCAACTCCGGGCTGCTCGGGGCCGCGCTGCAAGCCGCGGAGATGCTGGTTCAATACCCTTACGGCTGCACCGAGCAATTGGCGCACAGCACGATACCGAATCTGGTGTTGATGGATTTGCTGGCCCGCGCCGATGTCAAGCCGGATCAGCTCGGCCCGCTCGCAAAAACGCTGGAACGGGCGCAACAAAACGCAGCAATTGGCTTGCGTAAAATTATACGCAATCAAAAAAGCTCAGGAGGTTTCAGTCTGTGGCCCGGCGAAGCGGACGCCAGCCTGCCGGTCACGTTGATTGCGCTGAAGGCGCTTAAGTTTGCCAGTGATTTGAACGTTGAAGGCGCAGCCGTCTCTTATGGCAAGGGCATGGAGTGGCTCGCACAGCAATTGGGCCAGAACGCCGATATTTCCGCTCTAACCGGCGGTTTTGTGCTGGCGGGGCTGGCCGATGTCGGTGAGCTTTATGACAGGCCCTGGCAGCAGCAGGCCGATTTTGTCAAGCAGGTCGCGGGATCGGCAACCGCGCCGGCCAGCGATCTGATTGATGCGCTGCGCATCGTCAAAGCCTACGAAGCCCAGGACTGGCACAGTTTCAACCAACAGTTCAAGGACAGATTCAAGCTTAAATCGGATTTGATTTTGCGTCTGCAAAACAGTCTGGATCAGATAGGAACTGAGCAGCCGGTCCAGCCGGCAGGCAACCAGGTCGCTTTATCCGAGCAGCTGGGTTTCGGTTTTGGCTTGCCCAGTCTGATGTCCGCCGGGATGGGTACGCTGAACGGTCTTCAGGCTTTGCCGCCGGCGCTGGAATTGAAACTTAAAAAGCAGTTATTGCAAACGCAGAAAAACGGCTATTGGGTTTCGACCTACGATACCGCGCAGGTTATTTTCAACACGCGCGACCTGATCAGCCGGGAAGCGGCCGCGTTGGCGCAGGATAACAAGGCTGCCGCGCGCAAACTGATTGCAATAACGAAGGACGGCGCGCAGCTTGGCTCGCTGGGCCGCATTCCCGGCGGCTATCTTTCCACGTTCACGCAAATCGACGATGACGCGGATTTGAGCGAAATTAGACTGCCGGGACTCAAACCCGATGAAGTGGCGACTTCCACGATAACCGTTGATCTGCCCTATGCATCGGTCGATGCCGTTACGTCGGGCCTGCAGGTCGAACGCTCATTTCGCCGCATCACCGGCAAAGGCAGCGAGCCGCTGGATTTGACGCAAGCGCTCAAACCTGGCGATGTCGTGGTGAGCGAAGTGCATGTCAAACGTCCGGCCGACACGCAATGCTGCGAGACTGCCAGCCGCTTCGTGGTCGTCGAAGACGGCATTCCCTCATTGGCCGAAGGGCAGGAGGCCGATCAGACTTATCTGGCCGACGCAAAAATCCAGCCGAAAGAAGACAGCTACTGGAGCAGTATCAAGGAAACCCAGCGTTACCCGGACCGCATAGTGCGTATCGCCAGAATACAGGCCGGCGGAGAATTTCGTTTGTACCAGGTATGGCGCGTCGCCCGCGCGGGCCGCGCTTCGATAGCGCCAGCGCGGGCTTTCGATATGTATCATGAAGCGGTGAGGGGGAATAGCAAGGCCGATGAAGTCATCGGCGGCGCACTCAATTAAGTTGAAAGCAAGTAAGTAAGCAATCGTTTTGATGTGCTGTTGCTTGCCTAATTTAGTAGAAAAACTAGAGCAGTTACTCCATGAATGGCGAGCGAGAAATAGCGCTCCCCTCTCTGTAGCTTATTGTGTATTTTCGACGGGCGGAGGAGGCGGCGCATACGCTTCCTGCTTGTCTTCGTAGATTAGGTGGCCTTGCACCGGGACGCGGTGGCCTTTCGCATACATGCAGTGAATGTAGGCTATATCGTAATTATTCTGGCGCGCTGCGCTTGATGTATCGGTATTGCCCGTTTCCCGGGGTGCGACCGGGCCGATATCGTTATCGTTGCCGGTTAAACCGCTGGAGGCGGCAGCCTGTCTTGGAGAGGCGCCTTGCGCCTGTAGCAGTGCAAAATGTCGGCACACGGTATCGTCGCCATTGAATTGTTCGAAATTTTTGCCTGTTCCCGGCAAGGCGAGTATCGTCGGGCCGGACGGAACGGTAGCGCAGGCCGTTAAAATCAAGGGAGCAGTCAGGATAATGCGCTTCAGTGAATCGGTCATGTCATGGATCTCCATTAACGCGTTTGAGGTGTAATCGCCGTGTTCGCTTCATGAGCCGGTATGACTTTCGTCCATCCCGCCACACACTCCTTGACATAAGGGTAATAGCCTTGCGGATCGTCGCAATGGTACCAGTATCCCGGTTGCTGTTGCGGAGGTACTGCCGCGACCTTTTGCCATCCCGACGGGCATTCCCTGATATAAGGCCAGTACCTCTGTTTTTCGGCGCAGTAGCTCCAATACTGGGGAGCCGGCAGTGCACCGGTTTTAGGTTTGGGCTGTTCTATATAGACCGGGGGACTGGGCGGTACGCTGATAATCGCGGGAGGGTAGTTGTAGTAAGTATACGGATAGTAGTACGCGCCGTAATAAGGCCAGCCCCAGCCCGTTCCTCCGTAGACACCATAACCGTAATAGGGATAACCGCGTACGCCGCCTCTGTACATTCCGCCGCGATAATAGCCGCCATGGAAATAGCCTCCTCTCCCGGCATAGTGGCCGCCGTATCCGCCGCCGAAATGACCGCCGCCGCGCGGCCATGCGGGATTACAGAACGCAAAACCAAAACACAGCATCAAAACAAGGCGGAACTGCTTTCGTTTCAACAGGTTCATAACCGGCCCCCATTGCTACTGGCGATCACCCCTGCCCATAATCGCGAGATGCGTTGGGCAGGCGGTAATCCTGGATACTGAATATCAGCTTTCTTTCCCAGCTTCTACTGTATAAGGCAGCGCTTCCAGCGTCAATCCAACCGGCAAGCTGTTTATATCGGAAAGATTGATGACCGCCAGCAGTTCCTGTCTCTGTTGTTCCGGAACGGACGCCGAGACGACCGTGCCTAGACTGTCGTCCGACCCGTTCAGATGTCTGATCGTGGAGCCGGCCCTGTAAGGCTTGGGTATGGACGTCGCCGTCAGTCTGAACATCCGGCGTTTGCATTGCCCGAGGTAATGCGTGCGTGCGACGATTTCCTGACCGGTATAACAGCCTTTCTTGAAGCCGATGCCGTTCAGCAAATCCAGGTTCAGCATTTGCGGAATGAAAGCTTCCGTAGTGCCTTCTTCTATGTCGGGCAGTCCGTGGCGCAGGACTTCACTGCTCCACAGCATTTCATCAACCAATCTTAGCGACTGCTGCTTGAACTCGGCAAGCAATTCCTCCGTCTGCGCTATCGGCGCCGCATATAGGTTGAGTGCGGGCGCATTAACCGAAAAAGTCATAACCATGCCGGCGACGGCTATGGGTACTTCTGGGGGGGTATCGCCGATGACGCCGAACAGCGTATAGTCTGCGCTGACATCGCTGATACTGACTTTGGCACGCAATATATAACGGCTCAGATGTTGGCGCAGACGTTCGGCAAGCGTGCTGTTCACGGACAGAAAAAAATCGTCGCCCAGACGTAAAGCCTGAAATACGGCGATGACGCGTCCTTTAGCGCTGCAAAAAGCTCCGAGCGTGGATTGTCCCTGTTGCAAGGCCAGTATGTCGCAAGTGCTTTGCCCTTGCAGGAATTTACCGGCGTCTTCGCCGCTGAATGCCAGCAGACTGGTGTGATGCAATCGGCAATAGCAGCCTTGAGCTGTATTCATCTCAGCGTCCCTGCTCTAATGCCGCGATACGTTCTTCCAGCGGTGGATGGCTCATGAAAAAGCGGGACACGCCGCCGCCATTTATGCCGAATGCCGCCATTTCACCGGGCAGCTCCTGCGGGTCGTGAGCGCGCTGCAATGCCTGCAGCGCCGAGATCATCTTGCCGCGACCAGCCAGATGGGCGCCGCCCGCATCGGCGCGGAATTCGCGCCAGCGCGAAAACCACATCACGATCATGGTCGCCAGGATCGAGAGTACAATTTGCGCAACCATTTGCGTAATATAATAGGCCGGACCATAGCCGCCTTTATCGTCGTTGGAGCGGAACACCACGCGGTCGATCACATGCCCGGCGATGGTGGCGAAGAAATAGACAAAGGTGTTGACGACGCCCTGAATCAAGCCCAGTGTGACCATATCGCCGTTGGCTACATGGCTGATTTCATGCCCCAATACCGCTTCGACCTCGTCGCTGCTCATATTGCGCAGCAGGCCGGTGCTGACGGCGACCAGCGCATTGTTCTTGCTCATGCCGGTTGCAAACGCATTCGGATCGGGAGAGTCGAAAATACCGACCTCCGGCATGCCTATGCCGGCGTTGCCTGCCAGATTATGCACGGTTTGTACCAGCCATTGTTCGGTGCTGTTCGAAGGCTGTTCGATCACGAAAACGCCCATTGAGCGTTTGGCCATCCATTTTGACAGCATCAGCGAGATAAAGGAGCCCGACATGCCCATCACCGCAGACATCAGGAGCAGGCTGTCCAGGTTCAGCGACACGCCGTTCTGGCGCAGCAGCGAACCCAGGCCGAGGAAATGAAAGATAATACTGATCAGCAGCAATACGGCTGCATTGGTCAACAGGAACAGCAGGATTCTCATGATGGTATCCGGTAGCGTGGTTGATGGTTCGTTGATAGTATGTGCCGTTCTTTTTTGAAAAATCAAGGTGCCGGCATGAATGAACCACAAACTTCCCTGGAGCGTCAGTTCTCAGGACAAATTGGCGCGGAATACGAAATGCTCAAGCTGATCTGTCCTGCATCCGTCGATATGAGCCGTAGAGTAGGGGAGACTCTGGCGAGCAGGGTAAACAAGGCCGGGCAGACGCAGCAGGTTATGGAGCTGGGGTGCGGTACCGGCATTACCACGCTTTCCGTTCTGGCGCAGAATCCGGGCCTACAACTGCGCTCGGTCGACAATGAACCGACCATGTTGAATCAGGCGCGCGAACACTTGAGCGCATGGCTGGATAAGGGGCAATTGAGTCTGGAGGAGATCGATGCTCTGGGCGCATTGCGGCAGTGCGCAAGCGCCAGTCTGGATGCGATCGTTTCCGCCTATACCCTGCACAATTTTCCGCAGGACTATCGCGCGCTGGTTTATCCCGAAATCTTCCGGGTGCTGAAGCCGGGCGGCGTTTTCATTAACGGCGACCGCTACGCGCTGGACGATACGATCGAACATACGAAATTGATACAGCAGGAGATCGAGGCGTATTTCGACATGCTGATGAAAATGAATCGCGCCGACCTGCTGGAAAAATGGATCGTGCATCTGTTCAGCGATGAGTCTCCGGATCATGTCATGCGCTTGCAGCCCGCGCTGGATGCGTTTAACGCTGCCGGATTTAATCCGGTGGAGCATCGTTTTCACGACGGAATCAACCGATTGCTGCTCGCGCATAAACCGCTGATTTGACATGAGCCGCAAGGACAGCAAATCGGTATACCGCTGCGCCGAATGCGGTCACGTTCAGAACAAGTGGGCCGGACAGTGCCAGGGCTGTGGACTCTGGAATACGCTGATGGAAAGCGTAGAGCTGCGCTCGACCGGGTTGCGCCATAGCGGCTATGCAGGGGAGGGCGGTAGCAACGGTCAGCCGGTCGATCTGGCTTCGGTCAAGGCGGAAAATATCACGCGCTCGTCCAGCGGCATGGAAGAGCTGGATCGCGTGCTCGGCGGCGGTCTGGTGCCGGGTTCGGCGGTATTGATCGGCGGCGATCCCGGTATCGGCAAGTCTACCCTGTTGCTGCAGACACTGTGCGGTCTGCGCGGGCAGCAGCGCCCGCTGTATATTACCGGCGAAGAGTCGATGCAGCAGGTCAGTCTGCGCGCCAGCCGTCTCGGTCTGGACGGGCAGGGCGTGCAGATTCTGGCCGAAACCAGTCTGGAAAATATTATTCAGGTGGTGCAGCAGCACCGCCCCGGTTTGCTTGTGGTGGATTCGATACAAACCGTCTACAGCGGCCAGATGCAATCGGCTCCCGGTTCGGTGGCGCAGGTGCGCGAATGCGCCGCGCATCTGGTGCGTCTCGCCAAACAAACCGGCACCATCATCTTTCTGGTCGGGCATGTGACCAAGGAGGGCGCTTTGGCGGGGCCGCGCGTGCTGGAGCATATGGTGGACACCGTGCTGTACTTCGAGGGCGATCCCGGCAATCGTTACCGCATTATCCGCGCGTTCAAGAACCGTTTCGGGGCTGTCAACGAACTTGGCGTGTTTGCGATGACCGAAACCGGCCTGAAGGAAGTGCGTAATCCGTCCGCCATCTTTCTGTCGCGCTACGAAGACGATATGGTCGGCAGCGTGGTGATGGTGATGCGCGAAGGCAGCCGTTCGATGCTGGTGGAAGTGCAGGCGCTGGTCAACGAATCGCCGCTGGCCGCGCCGCGCCGCATTGCGGTCGGCATGGAACAGAACCGGCTGGCGATGCTGCTGGCGATACTGCATAAACATGGCGGCATAGGTATTTTCAACCAGGATGTGTTTATCAACATGGTAGGCGGTCTGCGTTTAACGGAAACGGCGGGCGACCTTGCCGTTGCGCTGGCGGTATTGTCCAGCTACCGTGAACGCCCGCTGCCGAAAGACTGGTGTGTGTTCGGCGAGCTGGGCCTGAGCGGCGAAGTCAGGCCGGTGCCGAACGGCGAGGAACGCTTGCGCGAAGCCGCCAAACACGGTTTCCGCCATGCCGTCGTTCCGTTGAAAAACGCGCCCAAGGGCAGGATAGACGGACTGGAATTGATCGCGGTCAAGAGTTTGCAGGAGGCGCTGGCGGCGGTGTAAAGTTAAAGCGGATTTCATGATTCCGGCTTGTTCGGATACACCCGCACCTCGCGTATGGCTTTTTTGTCCATTGCCGTAATTTCCAGTTGATGACCGAACAGCTTGATGCTGGTTCCGGCTTCCGGTATGGTTTCGAGGTAATCGGTTAGCAAGCCGTTCAGAGTCTTGGGCCCTTCAGTCGGTAGTCCCCAGCCGGTTGCCCGGTTCAGTTCGCGCAGGCCGACGCTGGCGTCGACCAGATAACTATCGTCGCTTTGTTTGCGCACTTCCAGCGAGTTGGTGGTAATCTCGCCGATGATTTCCCGCATCAGATCTTCCACCGTCACCAGGCCCTGCACATCGCCATACTCGTCCACGACCAGCCCGATACGCACTTCGTCGCGCCTGAAATTGATCAGCAGCTGATGTAACGGCATGTTTTCGGTTACAAAATAGGGCTTTATCAGGGATTGGATCAGGGATTCCTTGCTGAGCCGCTGCTGTCCCATGCATATCAGGGCCTTGCGTAAATGCAGAACGCCAAAAACCTTGTCGATATCCTTGCGAAACACCGGGAGACGCGTGTGCCGGCTGTTGGTGATCTGATCTATGATCACGTCCAGCGGGTCGTCGAGATCTATGCCGATGATTTCATTGCGCGGCACCATGATGTCCTCAACCGAGGCCGATTCGAGATCGAGTACGCTGAGCAGCATGTTTTGATAGCGATCCGGGATCATTGCTCCGGCTTCGGCAACCACGGTACGCAGTTCTTCCTTGCTCAGCGCGCTATAGGTCTCTCCGCTCGCGTTGAAACCGATGATTCTCAACAGCAGGTTGGCTATGGCGTTGACTATCCATACGATGGGGTAGCACAGTTTCAGCAGCGGCAGGATGATGATGGATGAGCCGAACGCGAGCCGGTCGGGATGCATGGCCGCCAGCGTTTTCGGCGCCACTTCAGAGAAGATCAAAATCAGCAGGGTAACGATGCCCGCCGCTATTGCCAGTCCGCTCTCTCCGCCATCGAGACGCAGTGTAATCACCGTGGTCATTGAAGAGATCAGGACATTGGCAAAATTGTTGCCCAGCAGCACAACGCCGATAAAGCGGTCGGGTCTTTTAAGCAGTTTCTGCGCGCGTAACGCACCTGCATGGCCTTTTTTTACCAGGTGCAAAAGACGGTAGCGATTAAGCGTCATCAGCGCGGTTTCCGCACCCGAGAAAAAGGCGGAAACCATGAGCAGGAAAACAAGCGTGCCGAAGAGCACGCTTAGCGGGATGTCGTTCAAGGAAACATTAACTCCAAAGTAGAAAACACACTCACTTTCTAAGGGTTATGAGCCTGAAAGTCAAGTTAATGTCATATTGAGGATGGGGTCGCCGGATCGAGCATCGGCCTTGTCGACAGGATGTCGTCATGCCCCCGGATCAAGTCTGGGGCTGACTTTGACGGCATAATGCTAACTATTTGATTCAAAATTCCCGTTATATCAACAGGACTTAAGCGGGGGCAGCTCACGAAACGGAAAAATCGTACGCTAAGCCGTCAATCATCATCTTCTTCGGCGAAAAAGTCCGCGCTCAGATCGCAGGCGCTATGCAGTACGCGGACGATCTCAACTCCGTTGGACCGGGGAAGATAAAAATGAGACGTACCGGCCAAGTAGTGGGAAACCTCCACAAATCTGCCGCCAGTTCATACCGCAAGCGGCCAATACCCGATACCGGGGCGTTCGTCAGTGCGCTGAATTTCTGGTCAACACGGTTGATGAAGTCGTCCGCCCGCGCTTCGCTGTCTTCGGCGATGTAATTGAGAAAGGCGGATTGTACGAGTACACCGACACAGGCAGCGGCCGCCAAGCTGCTCAAAGTCTGCTGTGCCACAGCTGTACAACAGTTTAAAAGAATAGCGCGGGGCTTTGCCGTTCGTTTCGTCTCGTGTTTGAGGGTGTCGATACCTGATGTAAGCTGCGCCGCGCCTGACGCAGTCATTTCGGCATTGGACAAAAGGGCTCATTTTAATGGAATGGTCGCCCCTCCCTAAACGGCATCGCATGTGCCAAAGTGGGCGTTCGTTTAGTCCACAAAACAGAAAGGGCGACGACCATGAACATTACTACAGTAGGCATTGATCTGGCAAAAAATGTATTCCAGGTGCATGGCGTTGATGAACGAGGTAAGGCGAGTTTGAAAAAACAGCTGAAACGTGCGCAATTGCTGCCGTTTTTTGCCAACCTTCCGTCGTGTTTAATCGGAATGGAAGCCTGCGGAAGTGCACATTACTGGGCCAGAAAGCTCAAGGAGCATGGACACACGGTCAAGTTAATGGCTCCACAATTCATCAAGCCTTATGTGAAGACGAACAAAAATGATGTTGCGGATGCCGAGGCGATTTGTGAGGCGGTGAGCAGACCAAACATGCGCTTCGTTCCTATCAAAGAGGGTGAGCAGCAAGCGGTTCTCGGTTTGCACCGGGCACGCCAGGGTTTCGTCAAGGCGCGAACGGCACAGGCCAATCAGATTCGAGGACTATTGGCCGAATACGGAATTGTTATACCCAAGGGTATTGGCTATATCGCCAGACGACTGCCGGAAATTCTGGAAGACGGCGATAATGAATTGCCGGATGCCTTTCGTCAGCTGATAGAGCGCTTGGGAACGCATCTCAAGGAGCTTGACCGGCAAGTTGATGAACTGGATGCCCAGATACAGGTGTGGCACAGAGGGAATGATGCCAGCAAGAAATTGGAGAAAATCCCCGGCATAGGCCCGATCACAGCGAGCGCCTTGGTGGCCTCGATTGGCGACGCCAAAAACTTCGAGAATGGCCGACAACTGGCGGCGTGGCTGGGTCTTGTTCCTCGTCAAAATTCCAGCGGAGGAAAACAAACCCTGCTTGGCATCAGCAAGCGTGGCGACACCTACCTCCGAACGTTGTTGATCCACGGCGCGCGCGCCGTGATAAGGGTCTCGGAGCACAGGCTTGAGCAAGCCAATGGCTGGCCCACTCGGATAGTGGACAGGCGAAACAAGAATATCGCAACGGTGGCGCTGGCCAACAAGAATGCCCGCATTGTTTGGGCGCTGCTGGCACACGAAAGCGAATTTCAGCCAGATTACTCCGTGGCGGCAGTCGCTGTGTAATAGAACGGATTGATTTTAGATAAATTAAGCTTAAAGAAGAGGGTTAACTCCACCGATTGCACAGGCAATCATTGTTATGATGGCAAGACAGGTCAGACCGTGACCGAATAAACCTGAATGAGACAAGGCACGTTTGAGTGCGCCATTTTGTTGAGGATTCGGTCAGCGCATTCCATCAGGGACAGAGGCGACGGCCTCGATTAAGTCCGAATATATGGCAGCAATCTTTATCTGAAACCGCCTTGATCAAATGAACGCTTGGCAAAACCGGGGCGACCATATATGTCTCATCGCCTTCGAATAAATTTTACGTTTCTATTCTCGGACAGGCTCCTAGTCGGGGTTCACGACGATCAACCAAACGCTTCGGAGGCAAGGGCGCCTCTCCTGCGAGCCGTGTCCAGTTTATCCGGGTAATCGTTATGCGCTACCCACTCTTTTTGCAGAATGGCGTACTGCATCGTGTTCTCGAATATCGGGACGCCTTCGTTATCCTTTTTGAAGGATATGAACTCTTTGAACAGTCCCTCTCTCCTCATCCCCAATCTTTCGCACAGGCGCTGCGAAGCGATGTTGTCTTCCTCCACATAGGCGTAGAGACGTCGGGCGTGTTTCACCGAGAACAGATACTCAAAGAGAGCCCGCGCGGCCTCAGAGGCAAATCCAGCGCCTCCAAAATCCGCGTTGAAATTCCACCCCACGGCATAAGTGTCGGGATGTTCGAGTATGCAGAACACGTCACCGATCAAATTACCAGTGCTTCGCAAGCACACGGCAATTTGCTCATCGCTTCTGCCACGCGTTTCCACTTCTGCTTCTGCAGCGCCAAGATCTTCAAGCTTGAGAGAAAAGAAACAGCTCACCCTAGGTTGGTGCAGATATGCAAGCAGATCGATTGCATCTCCCTGTCTGAAATTTCTCAAGGTCAGTCGGTCTGTCTTGATAACGTCCAGCATGGCGGTCAACAATACGGGGAAACTGAGTATGCGTTGGCGAATGGCCGCAGCAGGTTTGAGTCGGGAATTTTCCAGGAGTTCATCAGATCGGCAGGTACTCGATAAAACAGATAATTATAGTATCGAGCTCAGGAAGTCACTTAAAATATCCTAATATATCAATTGAGTAATAGCCATATTTTATCATAGCCCACTATATTTGTGCTGAATATTTGCTTAAGTTGAGAAGCTTGAGTAAGCATGGGACATTTCGGCACGATCTGTCTAATCGGCAAAAATTGAACAGATCGTGCCTCATATTTTTTCAGTCCGTGACCAGCTTACGGTCCCAGGAACGAAGGAGTTGCCATATGATCATGGAATTGAATAATGTTCAATGATCTTCTGGGCGACATGTTCCGGCGATAGCTGGGAATTGTTGAGCCTCAGGTAGTCTGCTCGCCCATCGAATGCGTTTCCTGAGTTAGAACTGGTAGTTGGCATCATTGTGACCGTCGCAGGTGGCTTGATATGACTGTTGAGCCGCTATCAACTCTCTGGACGTCAAACTCCCTCCAAGCGCTGGAGAGGGAAGTGAGTTGGAGTCAGGCGAGACCTTCTGCGCCCACGGATGGGCGCAGAGAGCTTCCAGACGGACTTGCAGCGTGGTTATTCTCCCCCGCGTGTCTCGACTGGCTTGCCTCACTTCCGATGGCTTCGGTCAGGCCTCAAAAGCACTCGCTGAATAGTTACAAAAATCGTAACTATTCAGCGTCCCATGATATTTTATCTTGTAGCCGTTAAGTCATCCGTTCGTGAGCGTAGTGCCGCTGAAGAGCCCTTGTCTAACCATGAATGGATTAACTATCAATGTAGTAGGATTTTCCATTCATCCTTCGATAAGCTCAGGACGAACGGAAAATCGGAGCGCTGAATAGTTACAAAAAATCTAACCCGGCAACTCGCTGCTTCCCATCAGGAATTCATCCACCGCGCGAGCGGCCTGGCGTCCTTCCCGGATCGCCCATACCACCAGCGATTGCCCGCGGCGCATGTCGCCGGCGCTGAATACCTTGTCTACTGAAGTTTTATAATTATGGGTGTCGGCCTTTACATTACCGCGCTCATCCAGCGCTACGCCCAGTTCAGCCAGCAGTCCTTCCTGTACCGGGTGCAGAAAGCCCATCGCCAGGAAGACCAGATCGGCTTTCAGCGTAAACTCGCTCCCAGGCAGAGTTTCCATGACCCAGCGTCCATCCTGCTGTTTCCATTCTACGCGCGCGCATTGCACGGCGCTTACCTGACCGTTTTCGCCGCTGAAGGATAGGGTGGTTACCGACCAGTCGCGCGCGCAACCCTCTTCCTGGGAAGTGGATGTTCTGAATTTGTTCGGCCAGTTCGGCCAGGTCGTGGCCTTATTTTCTTTTGCAGGCGGTTTGGGCAGGATTTCCAGTTGGGTGACCGAGGCGGCGCCCTGGCGCAGCGATGTGCCGATGCAGTCGGAACCGGTATCGCCGCCGCCGATGACAACAACATGCTTGCCCTCAGCCGAAATAGCTGCCGAAGCAATGCGGTCGCCTGCTACGCGCTTGTTTTGCTGCGGCAGGAATTCCATGGCGAAATGAACGCCTTGCAATTCACGGCCCGGTATGTCCAAGTCGCGCGGTTTTTCTGAACCGCCGGCCAGAACGACGGCGTCGAAGTCTACAGTCAATTGTTTCGGAGCCATATTGACGCCGACATGGGTGTTGGGGCGGAAGATCACACCTTCCGCCTGCATTTGGGCAATGCGGCGGTCGATGACGTATTTCTCCAGTTTAAAATCCGGTATGCCGTAACGCAGCAAGCCGCCGATTCTGTTTGATTTTTCGTAAACGACTACCCCGTGCCCGGCTCTTGCCAGTTGTTGTGCGGCCGCCAGACCGGCGGGGCCGGAGCCGACGATCGCGACGCGTTTCCCGCTTCGGTGCTCCGCGATCTGCGGTTCGATCCAGCCTTCGGTCCAGGCGCGGTCTATAATCGCGCATTCGATGCTTTTGATGGTGACCGGTTCGTCGGTCAGGTTCAGTGTACAGGCCGCCTCGCACGGCGCAGGACAGATACGCCCGGTAAATTCCGGGAAGTTGTTGGTGCTGTGCAGGACTTCAATCGCCGCGTGCCAGTCGCCCCGATAGACCAGATCGTTCCAGTCAGGAATGATATTGTTGATCGGGCAGCCCTGATGGCAATACGGTATGCCGCAATCCATGCAGCGCGCGCCTTGCTTTTGCAAGGCTTCGTCGCTCAGCGCTATCGCAAACTCCTTGAAGTTCTTGATGCGATCCGTAACCGGAGCATAGCCCCGATCCTGGCGCGATATTTCCATGAAGCCGGTAGGTTTACCCATGTTCTATACCTCTAGTCTTTCCGGGAGGGTGTCAATGTTGCGCCGTACTGTTTTGCGATACGGCGGCTGAACGCGCGTTTAACAGCGCTTTTTTGTAATCGACAGGCATGACCTTGCGGAAATGCGGCGCGTAGCTCGACCAGCTGTCCAGTATCGTTTTGGCGCGCTCGCTGCCGGTATAGTGGTAGTGTCGCTGGATCAGGGCTCTCAGGCGTTGCGTATCGTTGCCGGACATGTTTCGCATCAGTTCCTCCAGATCCTGCGTTTCAGCGAGGTTGCCTTCCGCCGTGGCAAGATTGCCATCCGTTGCCTGCGCCAGCGTTTCCAGTTCGACCATCGCGAGATTGCAGCGCTTGTCGAAATCGGCGCTTTCGTCCAGCACGTAGGCGACACCACCGGACATGCCGGCGGCGAAATTGCGCCCGGTATGACCCAGCACCACGACGCAGCCGCCGGTCATATATTCACAGCCGTGATCGCCGACGCCTTCAACCACGGCGATTGCGCCGGAGTTGCGCACAGCGAAACGTTCGCCGGCGACGCCGCGCAGATAGCATTCGCCGCTGATCGCCCCGTACAGCGCGGTATTGCCGGCTATGATGTTTTCTTCCGCTTTAATCGGGCAGTCTTCCGGCGGGAAGATGGCGATGCGCCCGCCCGACAAGCCCTTGCCGACATAATCGTTGCCTTCGCCGCGCAGTTCAACGCTGACGCCTGCCGCCAGAAATGCGCCGAAGCTTTGTCCGGCAGTGCCGCGCACCTTTATGGCGATGGTGTCTTCCGGTAAGCCCTTGTGTCCATGGCGTTTGGCGACTTCACCGGACAGCATTGCGCCGAAAGTACGGTTATAGTTGTGGATTTCAGTTTCGATCCGTACCGGCTGCGCTTTTTCGAGGGCAGGCTGCGCCTGTGCTATCAGTTGCAGATCGAGCGCCTTGTCCAGTCCGTGATCCTGCTGCTCGACATTGCGGATTGCTATGCCCGGAGCCGCTTCTGGCTTGTGCAGGATACGGCTGAGATCGATCTTCGACGCCTTCCAGTGCGAGATCGCGCGGCGCATATCCAGCAGGTCGGAACGGCCTATCATCTCGCTGACGGTGCGGCAACCCAGTTGCGCCATCAGTTGTCTCAATTCTTCGGCGACGAAGAAGAAGAAATTGACGACATGCTCGGGCTGGCCGGTAAAGCGCTTGCGCAGTTCAGGGTCCTGTGTCGCCACGCCGACCGGACAGGTGTTCAGATGGCATTTGCGCATCATGATGCAGCCTTCGACGATCAGCGGCGCGGTGGCGAATCCCACTTCATCCGCACCGAGCAATAATGCGATGGCGACGTCGCGTCCGGTGCGTATGCCGCCGTCGGCCTGTACGCAGATGCGGCCGCGCAGCTTATTCAGCACGAGGGTCTGATGGGTTTCGGCCAGACCGATTTCCCAGGGCAGGCCGGCGTGCTTGATCGATGTAATCGGGCTTGCGCCGGTGCCGCCGTCGTAGCCGGAAATGGTGACATGATCGGCATGGGCTTTCGCAACGCCGGCGGCAACCGTGCCGACACCGACTTCCGATACCAGCTTGACGCTGATGCGCGCCTTGGGATTGACGTTTTTCAGGTCGTGGATCAATTGCGCCAAATCTTCGATCGAGTAGATGTCATGGTGCGGCGGCGGAGAAATCAAGCCGACGCCTGGCGTTGAATGGCGTACTTTGGCTATGGTCGCATCCACTTTGTGACCGGGGAGTTGTCCGCCTTCTCCGGGCTTTGCGCCTTGCGAAATCTTGATCTGGATATCGTCGGCGTTGACCAGATATTCGGCTGTGACGCCAAAACGGCCCGAAGCAACCTGCTTGATCGCGGAGCGCATGGAGTCGCCGTTTGCCAAAGGCAGGAAACGTTCCGGCAGTTCACCGCCTTCGCCGGTATTGGATTTGCCCCCGATGCGGTTCATCGCAATCGCCAGCGTGGTATGCGCCTCCCAGGAAATCGAGCCGAACGACATAGCGCCGGTGGCGAAGCGCTTGACGATTTCCTTGGCCGGTTCGACTTCGTCCAGCGGCACCGGCGTTGTTTTGGCGAACTGAAACTCCATCAGGCCGCGCAAGGTCAGCAAATGCTCGTTTTGCTCGTTGATCAGACACGCATACTCGGCATAGGTCGACGCATTATTGGTGCGTGTTGCGTGCTGGAGTTTGGTGATGGTTTCCGGAGTCCAGATATGGTCCTCGCCGCGCACTCGGTAGGCGTACTCGCCGCCGGCGTCCAGCGCCTTGCGATACAGCGGCGCATTACCGAAAGCTGCCCGATGACGGCGCACGGTTTCCTCGGCGATTTCCTGTATCCCGGCGCCTCCGGTAGTAGTGCCGGTACCGGTGAAATAGTTGTCCAGAAAAGCTTCGCTGAGTCCGACGGCGTTGAAAATCTGTGCGCCGCAATAGGATTGGTAGGTGGAAATACCCATCTTGGACATGACTTTGAGCAGAGCCTTATCGATAGCCTTGATGTACTGTTTGTGTACTTCGTATGCGGACGGCCGCCCCGGCAAGTATTCTCTCAGACTCGATAATGTATCGAAAGCGAGATAAGGGTTGACGGCCTCGGCACCATAGCCGGCCAGTAGCGCGAAATGATGCACTTCGCGCGCCTCTCCGGTTTCGATAACCAGTCCGACCTTGGTGCGCAGCCCCGCGCGTATCAGGTGAATGTGGACAGCCGATGTCGCCAGCAGCGCAGGGATGCCGATATGATCGACATCGACGGCGCGATCCGACAGCACCAGGATGTTGTTGCCGGAGTGCACCGCTTTTTCCGCACTGGCGCATAATTGCGCCAGTGCCTGTTCCATGCCGTTGGCGCCAAGATCAGCGGCATAGCAGAAGCTGATGGTTTTGGTCTGGAATGCGCCTTCGGTGCGCGCTTCTATGCGGCGGATTTTTTCCAGGTCTTCATTGCTCAGTATCGGCTGATGGACTTCCAGACGCTTATGGCTGCCGCCATCGGCCAGTCCCAGCAGATTGGGGCGCGGACCGATGTGGGATACCAGCGACATGACCAGTTCTTCGCGTATCGGGTCGATTGCCGGATTGGTGACCTGGGCGAAGCCCTGTTTGAAATAATCGTAGAGCAGGCGCGAACGGTTGGACAGCACGGCGAGCGCGGCGTCTATGCCCATGGAGCCGATCGGTTCCATGCCGGTTTCCGCCATCGGCTGCAGGCAGAACTTGATGTCTTCCTGCGTATAACCAAACGCCTGTTGACGATCGAGCAGGGTTTGCGCGTCAGGAGCCATCGCCGAAACTTCATGCGGCAGGTTTTCCAGCCGGATTTGCGCCGCGTCCACCCATTGCTGATAAGGCGCGCGGCCGGCCAGTTCGTTCTTGATGGTGTCGTCGTCGACAATCTGCCCCTTTTCCAGGTCGATCAAAAACATCTTGCCCGGCTGCAAACGCCATTTTTTGATGATTTTGTGTTGAGGGATCGGCAATACGCCCATTTCCGACGCCATCACCACATGGTCGTCATCGGTAATCAGGTAGCGCGCCGGCCTCAGGCCGTTGCGGTCCAGCGTTGCGCCGATCTGACGTCCGTCGGTGAAAGCAACGGCGGCCGGGCCATCCCACGGCTCCATCAATGCGGAGTGGTACTCATAAAATGCGCGGCGCTTTTCATCCATCATCGGATTGCCGGCCCAGGCTTCCGGAATCAGCAGCATCATCGCATGCACCAGCGAATAGCCGCCGGTCACCAGCAGCTCGAGCGCATTGTCGAAACAGGCGGAATCGGATTGTTCGGCGTTGATCAGCGGCCAGACTTTGTCAAGATCGGTTCCGAGGAGAGCTGAGGTCATGGACGACCGGCGCGCGGCCATCCAGTTCACGTTACCGCGGACGGTATTGATTTCGCCGTTGTGGGCAATCATGCGGAAAGGATGCGCCAGATCCCAGGTGGGAAAGGTATTGGTCGAGAAACGTTGATGCACCAGCGCCAGCGCGGAAATCATGCGCGAGTCCTGCAAATCTCGGTAAAACAGCCCTACCTGGTCGGCCAGCAGCATGCCTTTGTAAACCAGTGTACGCGACGAGCAGGACGGCAGGTAAAATGCTTTACAGTGCTCCTCGCCAAGCTGTTGAACCGTGTTTTCAGCCTGTTTGCGTATCACGAACAGCTTGCGTTCGAAACTATCCTGATTCTGGCAGTTCGCTCCACGGCCGATGAACACCTGTTTGATGAGGGGCTCCGCCAGTTTTACCGACTCACCCAGTCCGGTGTTGTCGACCGGCACATCGCGCCATCCAAGCACGGTCTGGCCTTCGGCGTTGATAAAATCTTCAAGGATTTTCCGGCAGCTTTCACGATGAGCCGAGTCTTGCGGCAAAAAAACCATGCCGACGCCGTACTCGCCGACAGGCGGAAGCGTAATGTTCAGCGGCTCGCACGATGCGCGCAGAAACTCATCTGGAATCTGGATCAATATGCCCGCGCCGTCGCCGGCCAGAGGGTCTGCCCCCACCGCGCCGCGATGGGTGAGGTTTTTTAGAAGTTCCAAGCCCTGCTGGATAATCTGATGGTTTTTACGGCCCTTGATGTGCGCGATAAAGCCCACGCCGCAGGCGTCATGCTCATTGCGGGGATCGTAAAGTCCCTGTTTGGCAGGTAGAGTATTGTGACTCATCGTTAGACCTCTTTCGGTATTCGTGCCTCGGTGTTGCGCTCGGGCCGTGTGGCTCGATTGCAGCGCTGTCTGTTATCCGCGCACTTGTATCAGTATACTGGGCAATCTTGCGGGCGCCGCTATGTCGGATGCATCGTTCGCCTGCATCCTGCATTTGGCTGCGCGTGAAAGCTATAAGCAAAGCCGTAGGAATATATGGAATTTGAGCGAATTTTTCAAGTATTGAGTGACTTTGCGCGGTAAAATTATAAAACTTCCTGGGTTTTTAGTGGGCGGTATTAATTTCATAGGCCTATGTTCCGGCTTTTCCGCTTTCCGATAGCGGCTGATGAAATACCCGATAGCTCGTTGCTTTGCCTGGGAGTGCGGTCCATAAATCAGCGTTTTACGTTGTCCGCATGTTTTTAAAGCCAAGTGCCGTATGGCCGGAGAGTAAGTAATGCGTGAATATTATGATGTCGCCATAGTCGGAGGCGGGATGGTCGGGGCGGCGCTGGGTTGCAGCCTCGGCAACAGCGGCCTTAAGGCCGTCGTACTGGAAGAGACTCCGCCGCCGCCGTTCGATTCATCTCAGTCCCACGACCTGAGGGTTTCGGCGGTTAGCATAGCCTCGGCCAGTATTATCAGAACCGTGGGCGCCTGGCCCGGAATCGCCAGCCGTCGCAGCTGTCCGTTCCGGCGCATGCGCGTTTGGGAGAATCAAGGTTACGTCGAATTTCGCAGCGATGAAATTAACGAACAGTTGCTGGGGTACATCGTCGAGAATCGCGTAGTCCAGCTGGCTTTGCAGGAACGCCTTGCCGCCTTCGATAATATCGAATTTTTGTGTCCGGTTAAAATCGCCGATATTACTTACAGCGCCAAGCAATCCAGCCTGCGCATGGATGACGGGCGGGAAATCGTCTCGCGTTTACTGGTGGCTGCGGACGGAGGCTCATCGCGCGCGCGGCAGGCGGCAGGCATGGGCGTCAGCGCCTGGGACTATGAACAGCATGCGCTGGTGCTGACCGTGGAAACCGCATACGATCAGCAGGATATAACCTGGCAACGCTTCGAGCCGAGCGGTCCGCTGGCTTTCCTGCCATTGGACGGGCCGCATGCTTCGCTGGTCTGGTATCAGACGCCGGAAGAAGTTAAGCGCCTCAAACAATTGTCCGATGATGATTTATTGCAGGCGGCACGCGCCGCTTTCCCGAAGGAGCTGGGTGAAATTAAATGCATCAGCGCGCGCGGAAGTTTTCCATTGAAACGTCAACATGCGCTTCATTACACCAAGGAAGGAGTAGCCTTGATTGGCGATGCGGCGCATATGATCCATCCGCTGGCGGGGCAAGGCGTCAATATCGGACTGCTGGATGCTGCGGCATTGGCTCAGGTGCTGGTCGGTGCGCAACGCGAAGGCAGGGATGTCGGTTCCGCTGCGGTGCTGAAGTCGTATGAAAAAATGCGCCGTCACGATAATCTGGTCATGATGACCGCGATGGATTTATTCTATCGCGTATTCGGCAACAGCAATCAGCCCTTGCGTCTGCTGCGTAATATAGGTCTGGGGCTGGCCGAGCACGTCACGCCCGCCAAGAAAATGGTCATGAAACATGCGATGGGGTTGGGCGGAAATCTTCCGCGTTTGGCACGCGGCGAAGCTATAGTTTTTTGATACGCGGTTACCGCTGATTCGTGGGGCAGCAAGTGATCGGGAAAAGATATGCTGTGTTTTTTGCGCTCATGATCGTGCTCATTGGATGTGACGGATGCGCAAATACGAGCAACAACGTCTGGAAACCGGTTGTCGATCCCTACAACGATCCGAATGCAGCCCGGATCACTCAGGACGAACATGAGTGCGCAGTATTGGCAAAGCAAGCTGGCGATCCGGAAGCGAGCTCTTCCAATAGCGCCGTTGCCGGCGGTCTGACCAGAGTCGCTGGAGCGGCGGTCAGCGCCGTAATCGGCAATCCTGTTGCCGGTGCGGTAATAGGAGCGGCTTCGGGCGGCGTGGGCGCTGCTGCTTCCGGTTCTGGCGCGGAAACGGACTACAGGAACGCATTAAGCAACTGCATGCGTCAACGTGGACACAAAGTTATTAATTGATTAAAGAGAGCAGGAAGTTTATGCAAAAATTATTGATGATTGTGCTTTTTTGGATGGCGGCCGGGGCGGCTCAGGCTGAAGCGGTTAGTCACCACGGCGGACCGATTTTGCATTGCACCCCGCCGCAGTTTTTCGATGAAAGCCCCGCAGCCGAGAGTTCTGTGGCGTCGGTGGACGAATTTACGCTGTTTGCATCGGACAATACCGATCCCTCAACAGTTAACGTATGGGTAAACAATACCAAAATTCCGGCGCATGTCGAGCAGCAAAGAAGCGGTCGCTGGCTGATCAAGGGCAAGCTGGTAGCTCCCATCACTTCCGGGCGGGTGTGGTTCAAGGTAACCGGCGACAGTCAGGAAGGATGCGACGAGTTGCGCGTCTGGAATGTTTATATACGTTGAAGATAATAGGGTGACTCTGTTTGTGATAGGGATTTTCACGTAATAATACGTTTTAAAAGTAATATTTTCGTACGCTTTCGTTATCGTGCAAATAGCGCGGCTAATACCGGCCCTCATCTCCATCCGGGAGAGGCGGGGTGAGGGAAACCGGTCATGACGCAAGCGCGTCGCCCCCGGTTATGCAAAACGCTTGCGCCATGACCGCTTAGAGGCAGATTGCTGAATCATTTTCAGATTCTCCTCGGCGGGGTTGGTGTTTTCGTTTGTTTGGGGCGCCGTTTGAACAACTCAAGTAGCAGTATCGGCCCTGCGCCAACGGCGGCAGCCTGCGCCATCAAATCAGGGGGCACGAGAGAAAATCTGAAAATTTCGCGGAAAATGGGTACGGTCAATGCCGCTCCCAACAATGCGAACGTTAAAAAAATAATCACAATGAGGGGGCGCGTTATCCCCGCCCACAGCGGGCGGTGTTTGGCGCGCACCGATAATACCAGCATCAGATTGGCAATCACCAATGCAGAAAACGTCAGACTTCGCGCAGCTTCTTCGCCGGTCTGTTGCAACGTGACCCCGTAGTAAATGCCGATGGTTAGCAGCAACAGTACGCCGCGTCCTAGTGCCATTAATACCAAGCGGCGGTTGAATAACGGTTCCGAGGGGGAGTGCGGTGGGCGTTTCATCAAGCCCGGCTCCGCGTTTTCTGCCTCGAATACCGTGGCGCATACCGGGTCTATTACCAATTCGAGAAAAACAATTTCCACGGGTAATAACAGCATGGGCCACCCGGTCAGTATCGGCAACAGCGCCAGCCCTGCGATTGGCACATGAATCGAAATGATGTAGCTCATGGCTTTCAATAAATTGTCATGGATGCGGCGGCCCATGCGCACTGCCGCCACCAGAGAGCCGAAGTCGTCTTTCAGTAGCACCAGCGCAGCGGCTTCCCTCGCCACATCGGATCCATGTTGTCCCATTGCCACACCGATATGAGCGGCCTTGAGCGCCGGCGCATCGTTTACCCCGTCTCCGGTCATGGCGACTATTTCGCCGCTGCCCTGAAGAGCTTCCACCAGTTTGAGTTTCTGCTCCGGTTGCACGCGGGCAAATACCCTGACGTCCTTTATCGCCTTTTGCAGTTCTGTTGCGCTCAGCGTTTCCAGTTCCTTTCCTGCGAGTACGCGGTTTGCGTCCAGTCCGGCCGCCCGGGCGATGACTTGCGCGGTATTGGCATAGTCTCCGGTAATCATGATCACGCGAATGCCTGCTTGCCTGCATTCTTCCACCGCGGGCGCAACGTCAATGCGCAGTGGGTCATGAAAGCCGATCAAGCCGACGAAACGAAAGGAAAAGTCATGTTGATTATCAGTTAGTTCGTTTGTAAACGCCTCGGCCACGCCGAGTACCCGCAAACCTTCGTCAGCCAGTTGACGTACTCCGGCAAGAACAAAATCTGCGGTTTCAGGAGGCAAATGACACAAATCAATCACCGCCTCGGGAGCGCCTTTCGCTGCGACGGTGAAGCAGTCTTCTTGGCGGCTCCACACTTGCGACATGGCCAGCAGGCTTGGATTTAATTCGTATTCCCGTAATAGACGCCAATGAGGACGCAGGACGATTCCCGCGCGTTGCGCTAACTCATGTGCTGCCCGATCCATAGGGTCAAACGATGTTGGCCGACTGGCCAGCGCGGCATATTCGGCCAAGCGGATAAAAGACGCTTCATGAGGTTGGGTCGTATCCTGTGTAATACCGTCACACCATAGGCGAGCCACGGTCATGCGGTTTTCGGTCAAAGTTCCTGTTTTGTCCACGCACAGCGCTGTCGTTGCTCCCAGCGTTTCTATTGCTGCGGAACGGCGCGTCAATACGCCTACCCGACTGAGACGCCACGCTCCCATGGCCATAAATACGGTCAGTACCATTGGGAACTCTTCCGGCATCAGCGCCATGGCCAGACTAAGCCCGGCCAGGCTGCCTCCCAGCCAATCCTGTCGCAGCACGGCATAAAGCGCGCCCGCCAGTATGCTGAGCGCAATACCCGCTATAGCCATATGCCGCACCGCATGCCCGGTTGCGCGCTGCATGGGAGTTGGTTCCGTTCGCGCGATTGTCACGGCTTTGCCGATTTGCCCCAGGCGCGAACGTATTCCGGTTGCGATGACTTCCGCCTGGGCATGACCGCGTACGATCAGGCAACCGGAATAAACTGGGTCTCCCAGTTGTTTTTGTACGGGAACGGATTCCCCTGTCAGCATCGACTCATCAACGTACAGCGCGTGGCTATCCAGTAAAATGGCATCGGCCACGATGTGGTTTCCTTCATCAAGCGCCAGGATGTCTCCGTACACGATCTGGCCGGATGGTAGTGTTGCCGGTTTCCCTTCGCGAATAACGCGTGCCGTGGGCTGACTGAGGCGGCGCAGGCTTTCCAGCACCTTTTCGCTGCGGCGCTCCTGCACCACAACCAGTCCAACGCTGATCGCATTCATCAGCATCATTACGCAGCCTTCCAGTTTATCGCCCAGCAGCAGATAAATCCCGGCAGTCGCCAGCAGCATGAGAAACATGGGCTCGGACAATACATCGCGTAAAATGCGTAAGGCATTGCGCCTGTCCGCATCCGGAAGGGTGTTGGGGCCATCTAGATGAAGACGATATCGGGCTTCCTTGTCAGAGAGGCCCGATAATTTTTTTTTCTGAGGCATGGTGCGATTGTCCTGTCAGTTCGCCATTTTTTTCGGATTAACCGCTATTTCTGACCAAGCGCTTGGCGGCTCTGCCGGAAGGTGGAGCACCATGTTTCATGGTAACCATATGCGCTGGAAAAGTGAACGAAGATCCGTCAGTATATGCATTATCTCCCCTGTTTAGGGGGTTCAACCTGCAGGAGATAATAGTGGTGTTGAACGGAAACCGCATCGATCGTTTTATCGGTATTGCCATGATCGCGGTTTTGATTGCAGGCTGTTTTGCCGTGTTGCGCCCCTTTCTTTCGGCCATACTCTGGGCCGTAATCCTGTCGTTTTCCACATGGCCGGTCTACCAATGGGTGGTCCGCTCTGTTGCCGGCGGAAAGACGGTAGCGAGCGGGCTCATGGTGCTGCTGATCGCGGTCGTGATGATAGTGCCGCTGGTGCTTCTCGGGACCAGCCTGGCCGATAATATTACAGCGCTCGTCGAAATGGTGCGTCATGTTCTCAGCGAAGGCTTGCCCCGTCCTCCAGCGTGGCTAATAAGGCTGCCGGTTGTCGGCGTGCATATGTACGGCCAATGGCAGGCGATGGAGGGTAGCGGCGTCATCCTGACCGAAAAACTGATGCGATACCTGCTTCCATTGCGCGATTGGGCGTTACATAGCGCGGCGAATCTGGGTGGTGGCATTGTATATTTGAGCCTCAGTGTGTTTATTGCATTTTTTTTGTACAGAGACGGTGAGTCATTATCCGCAAGACTGGAAGCTTTATCCGCCCGTATCGGTGGAAAGCAGGCGCTGGGCTTGATGCGTATCGCAGAAAATACGATCAAGAGCGTTGTTTACGGTATTATCGGCACTGCGCTGGCGCAAGGGTTTCTTGCTGGCATCGGGTTTTGGGTCGCCGCCATTCCCGGTGCCTTGCTGTTAGGGGTTCTGACCAGTCTTCTGTCTATCATTCCGGCCGGCCCGCCTTTCATCTGGATGCCTGCCGCGATCTGGCTGTTGGAACGCAACGAAACGGGATGGGCTGTTTTTATCGCGCTCTGGGGCTGCGGGGTAGTGAGCGGGGTCGATAATATTCTAAAACCTTACTTTATCAGTAAGGGAAGCCGTCTGCCGTTCATTCTGGTATTTCTAGGGGTTATGGGCGGTGTGATCGCCTTCGGTTTGATCGGCGTTTTTCTCGGTCCGACGTTGCTGGCCATCGCCTTTACCTTGCTTCAAGAGTGGAGTTCCGGAAAAAAGATTGAAAAATAACGATAATACCCGCTCACAAAGCGTCACACTGGGTGGCATTGGTATAAGTGAATCGGTCTAACCGTCGTGGAAAAATGCTTCGCGTCCCACTATTAAGCTCTTTAACCCGGTGATAGCGGTTGCGGCAACACGTTTCGCACAGAGTTATCCACAGGTTCTGTGGATTTAAAAGCAAAATTATGGGCGCATGTCTCGGTTTGTTACGCCTAAAAAATTGTGATATGGTTAGCACATGAACATAAACACTGTAAATAATTCCATTTTCCTTTCACGACTGTGGTGGCTGGGCCGTAACAACCCGACCGCCGTGGTTTAGCTCGTTTTTTTCTAACACTGCGGATCTTCCGCAGTCTGTTCCATCTTCTGTCGTAAGGTCCGTACAACCGGGGACTTTATGAACAATCAGCAACAACAGGGCGCCGCCCTATGCTCGTCGCTGGCAGGCGGCATCTTCGTGTGTCTGGCGGCTATAGGTTTTTCCGTTAAGGCAGTACTCGTCAAGCTTGCTTATGATTATGACGTGGACGCTGTCAGCCTTCTGGCATTACGCATGGCTTTTTCGCTGCCGTTTTTTGTGCTGATGCTGTTTGCGCCGCAAAGCGGCGGCGGCGGCGATAAACCGCGCTTTGGCGAGTATCTGCACATGTTCGGTCTCGGGTTGCTGGGGTATTATCTGGCCAGCTATCTGGATTTTCTGGGATTGCAGTACATCAGCGCAGGTCTGGAGCGTATGATTCTGTTCCTGTATCCCACGCTCGTTATCGTATTGTCGGCGATTTTTTTGCGCCGCCGTATTTCGGGCAGGGAGGGCGTGGCCCTGATATTAAGTTATATCGGCATCGGAGCGGTGTTTTTTCAACAGATTGTGCTTGATTACTCCATGCAGCAGGAACGTATTTTGGGAGTCGTGCTGGTTTTTATCAGCGCCGTTAGTTATGCGGTTTATCTGATGGGCAGCGGCCGCTTGATCGTCCGTTTCGGCGCTACGCGTTTTACCGCCTGGGCGATGATTACGGCAAGTATCGCTTCTCTGGCGCAATTTGCTTTCGACAAGGAACCGGGGTTGCCGGGCTTCGCCGCGCCCGTATATGGACTGGCTTTGATTATGGCTTTGGTTTCGACGGTTTTTCCATCCTGGCTGCTTGCGCACGGGCTGAAGCGCATCGGGGCCAGCCGTAGCGCCATGTTGGGTAGCATAGGTCCTGTTTCGACCTGTATATTGGCATATTTTATCCTTGACGAAACACTCGATTTATTGCAGATTGCCGGATTTTTGCTGGTATTGGCCGGAGTGCTTGTGGTCAGCGTCAAATCGTCCGCGTCAAATCCGCGATAATCTGTGGCCTTTTCTTGCCTTGGCGACGCTGGAGTGTCAAAATCCTCGCTTGCAGATAGCCTTTCGATGGGCGGCAGCGAACCGGAAAATCGTGGAACTGTTTCTTATGCAATGTATTGTTTATGGCGTTGGGGCAATACTGATGCTACATTTATATGTGTTTGAGGTGTAAAAATGAATAACAAAATCAAAAAAAATTCCTTGCGGAAGGTTTTGCTGCTGACGGCCGCTTTCCTGCCCGGGCTCGCGGTTGCAGAAGTACAACTAAAGGATATAAGCGAAGTGGCGGGATCATGGACGCTGGAGTCCGTCTCTCCGAGCTTGACCAAGCCGAAAATAGCTGAAAACAGGGTATGGGAGTTCCGTCCCAATGGTGTTATTGTGACTTCAGGGTTTAACCGTCACTTCGGACGCGAAGACACTCAACAATTCAATTATGCGATTGTTAATGGTAGGATACTGGCCGATAATCCCGGCCGCCCGGGCAAGAAGGAAGAGTTTGTCGTTTACGAAAAAACCGCGGATAGCATGACTCTGCAGGGCGGTATGGAAGGATTCTATTTTTTCAGAAAAAAATAAGTAACTATGCTCAGTGGTAAGGTTGGCGAGAGACCTGCTGCTACCATGGATGGACGCAGAGAGCTTCCAGGGACGGAGTTACAGCGTGTCTCGACAGCCTTACCCCAGCCGCCAACCTGGTTAGCTGAATAGTTGTTAAAAATAATAAATAAACAATCCTCGCATAAAGGTGCGGGGTGACTTAACAGGGAATCGTTCCAATAATAATTACTTTGAAAAAGGGGGATTTAAATGAACAATTATCTGAAATACCTGGATGATTTTTTGACATTCGATGAAGACGACAGGAAACTATGGATACGCATGGGCGGCGTGCTTGCTCTCATCGTGCTGTTGTTCTCCGTTTTTACCACGACTTCTGTTTTTTATTATCTGGAGCGCGTGCTGATTGCCGTTATGGTGATTTTCCTGCCGGGCTATCTGATCATGAAGCTGTTTCTGGATAAGATCAGCTTTAGCGATAATCGGGTAGCGGATAAAATTATTGTTTCTTTTGCTATTTCCGTTGTAGTGATGGTAGTGCCCTATTTTTTGACGACTTATTTGCGTCCCTATGCATTCAATACCGACGAAGAAGGCATGGAAGCGCTCAGCAGAACACACGAAGTGGTATTGTTGTTATTGCTGGTTGTAGTCATAGCTTTCGGCGTTAAATTTTATCAGAACAAAAAAAATAAAGCTGCAGCGGGCAACAAATAGTGGAGGATGAACTGTGACGACAGCGCCAGATTCCGGGAAACCGGAAAAACCCGGTTTGTTACAAGTAGTAAATAGCGTTTTGGCGGCAGCGTTCGGTGTGCAAAGCCAGAAAAATCGTGCGAGAGACTTTCAAGCCGGATCGGCGAAAGTATATATCGCGGTCGGCGTTGTGGCCACAGTGGTGTTCGTACTGACAGTTTACGGTATAGTGAAGCTGGTGCTCGCCTCCGCGTCTTGAGCTGGCATCTGATAGGCAAGTCTTCCGGGCGCAGGGGTTTACCCCTGCGCCATATTTTTTTGTAATAGTTCAAGTTAGAGGTAAATGTGTTTCAGCCTGATTTGCTAGGGGATAACGATTTTGATACCGCACGATTGGAAAATCTGGCCGCTTTTGTCCTGAATGAAGCGGCAGCGCAAGGCGCTACGGCTGCGGAAGCCGGTTTGAGCCAGGACCGTGGACTTTCCGTCGGCGTAAGACTGGGCGAAGTGGAAACCATAGAACATCATCGTAGTCAGGGCTTGGGTATTACTGTTTATTTCGGACAGCGCAAGGGTTCTGCCAGTACCACTGACCTGGGACCCCAGGCGCTACGCGAATCGGTGACTGCGGCCTGCCGGATTGCCCGCTACGCAGCTGAGGATGAATTCGCCGGTTTACCGGAAGCCGGTCTTCTGGCGACGCAGTTTCCTGATTTGTCGCTTTACCACCCCTGGTCACTGACTCCGGAAGAAGGTATTCGACATGCCTTGGCGTGCGAACAGGCGGCATTGAACCATGACGCCGCGATTACCAATTCGGAAGGCGCCAGCATCAGCACTTATTCCGGGTATCGCGTATTGGGCAATAGCCTGGGTTTTTTGCACGGGTATGCCAGTAGCCGGCATAGTTTGTCCTGTTCCGTCATCGGGCAGCGCGGGGACAGCATGCAGCGCGACGATTGGTGGACAGTGGCGCGTACTCAAGAGGGACTGGAGCCGGCCGAAGCTGTCGGCATCAAAGCCGCAGAGCGTACGGTGCAGAGACTGGGCGCGCGTTCGCTGACGACACGGCAATGCCCGGTCGTGTTTGCCGCTGATGTTGCCGGAGGTTTTTTCGGGCATTTTATTGCCGCTATACGCGGCGGCAATCTCTATCGTAAGTCCTCTTTTTTGCTGGATAGTCTCGGGAAGACTGTCTTTCCGGATTTTTTACATATACACGAGCAACCCTATATACCTGGCGCTCTGGGTAGCGCGGCATATGACGGTGAAGGCGTTCGGACTCGCGCGCACGATCTGATAAAAGACGGCATATTGGAATCCTACGTACTGAATACCTATTCGGCGCGAAAATTAGGCATGACTACCACCGGTAATGCGGGCGGCGTGCATAACCTGACTATTGACCCAGGCAATCTTGATTTGGCCGGACTGCTTAAGACGATGAACACCGGTTTACTGGTGACCGAATTAATGGGGCAGGGCATCAATCTTGTTACTGGAGACTACTCGCGCGGCGCTGCCGGGTTCTGGGTGGAAAATGGTGTCATCCAATATGCGGTCGAAGAAATCACCATTGCCGGGAATTTACGCGACATGTTCCTGAACGTGGTTGCTGTCGGCAACGATGTCGATAAACGCGGCGGTATCTGGAGTGGTTCGGTACTGCTCGAAAAAATGACGGTTGCAGGGAACTAGGCATGCAAGAGCGCTTGCAACGAGGAGCTTTAAGCCCGCAGCTACCCTGTGGGCCTATCGCAACAATGACCTGGAACCGGGGCATCGCATTATCGTCTTCAACTATCAATCAGGACATAGCGGTAAGCATGCGCGCAACTTCCTGGGCAAACAGGTAGGTCGGCCTCATGGTCGACGGCTATGGCGGTTATACAAACTCCTGTTCGCCGTTGAACGCGATGGAGCGCCGTCCTGAATCGAACTCGGCTGTATCGGGCAGCGCCGGATATTCTCGATCTGCATAAAGTCAATGATAGCCCGATGGTGCTGGAAGCCTTGCTGCGTATTGCCAGACTGTACGCAATCGAGGCGGTGACAAAACCCTGAGCATTGCAGTACACCGGCAACTGCACCAGAAAAAAGCAAACCCGAACTGACAGCCCTGCAGGACTGGCTGATAATAGAAACCCGTGTACCCACCCGCCACAGCGGCGGCGGATCAGCCAAAGAGCTGGATTACGCAGTCAAACGCTGGCCTGCCCTGATTGGCTATGCCGACAGCGGCCATCTGCCGATCGACAACAATCCGGTGGAAAACAGTTTTCGTCCCATTGCCATCGGCAAAAAGAACTGGCTGTTCGCCGGTTCCGAGCAAGCGGTCAACGCGCGCCGCGATTCAGATTTTGCTTGGTACAGCCAAACTCAATGGACTCAATCCGGTGCAATGACTGGAAAAACTGCCTGTCTGGCTCAACAACCGTATTGACGAGCTGCTGCCGTTTCCGCTTGAGGCTATTAAAACGCAACCCGCTTCGTAGCGATAGGTGGTGCCGCTAGACGCTTACTGTCTTTGCGTTTTTCCCTCTACATCCGCGTAGTTGGTTGCCGGTTACTTTCGAGGTCGGCCGGGAATTTAGCCCGGCCCGAAGCGTTGATAGTGCGAGCTAGCTATACATGCTTCCTAACGCCCGCGCGCAGGGCGGGGACTATTCACACGCGGACGATTTGCATTGCCGCCGTGGTTTCTATCTCCCGATGCCGGACGCTGTTGTGTTGCTTCACCCGGTCGTTGGCCAACGCTGCTGTGCGGCGGCGGATATCCGGGTTTTGCGCCGGGGCGCGGCACTTGGGCCGTTTTAGGCGGTGTTTTTGGCGCAAGGCGCGGATCGAAACTGAATGTTGCCTCGAACCCCGGGGCGGTCACCCTCGTAATTTCTCTCTTGATCAATTTTTCAATTGCCGCCAGCAGTTTGACTTCTTCGTGACATACCAGCGAAATCGCTTCGCCGCTGGCGCCGGCGCGCCCGGTGCGGCCGATGCGATGCACATAATCTTCCGGCACATTGGGCAGTTCGAAGTTGACTACGTGCGGTAGTTCGTCGATATCGATGCCGCGAGCGGCGATATCGGTCGCTACCAGCACCGCAACCTTGCCTTGCTTGAAGCCGTCGAGGGCTTTGGTGCGCGCGCCCTGGCTCTTGTTGCCGTGCAGTACCGCCGTTTCTATGCCGTCGCGTTCAAGTTGACGGCCCAATCGGTCCGCGCCGTGCTTGGTGCGCGTAAAAACCAGAACCTGTTTCCAGTTGCCGCTGCCTACCAGCCAGGACAGCAATTCGCGTTTGCGGTCTTTTTCAACCGGATAAACACATTGCTGTACATTTTCCGCAGTGGTGTTGCGGCGGGCGACTGAAACTTCGGATGGTTGCTTTAAAAGCTGTCCGGCCAAGGTGCGTATTTCGTCGGAAAAGGTCGCCGAGAACAGCAGGCTTTGGCGCTGTTGCGGCAATAGCGCCATGACCTTGCGCACGTCGTGTATGAAACCCATGTCCAGCATGCGGTCCGCTTCATCCAGTACAAAGAATTCCACTCGCGACAAATCCATGGTTCTTTGCCGTACGTGATCAAGCAGGCGCCCCGGCGTCGCCACCAGTATGTCGACACCACGCCGCAGATGATCGATCTGCGGCACCATCCCGACCCCGCCGAAAATCACCGCCGGGCGTATGCCGGGCAGGTATTTTCCGTAAGTATTCACGCTTTCGAATACTTGCGCCGCCAATTCGCGAGTGGGTACCAGCACCAGCGCGCGAATATAACGAGGACCGCCGTTCGCTGCGGGCGTTTCGCTCAAGCGTTGCAGTAACGGCAGAGTGAATCCGGCTGTCTTGCCGGTACCGGTTTGCGCACCGGCTAAAAGGTCTTTGCCTTCCAGTATCAGCGGTATGGCTTGGGCTTGAATGGGGGTCGGGTTTTCGTAACCTTGTTCCGATACGGCGCGAAGAATTTCGGCGCGCAGGCCGAGTTGGGTAAATGGCATGTCTTTCCTGTGTTTAGGTTAAGGGTATACCGATTTATCGGTGTATCCCGTATTCGTTGTCTGCTTGCGGCTATTCGGCCTGGTTTTTTTCCATATACTCCACTCGCAACTGCACCGTGCGGTTGTTGCGATACTCGTTGATATCGAGACGATAGGCGACTTTGAGCCGGCTGCATCCCAGCCAGCTTTCCGGCTGTTCGACAAAAAAGGCGATGGCATCAATCCGATGCATCGCGCCGACCGGGCATAGCGTTAATTTAAGATGTTTTTGTCCGACGATGCGCGCCTGGGCGACTTCGAATTCGCCGTCGAACAGCGGTTCGGGAAAGCCTTGTCCCCAAGGCCCCGCATTTTGCAGGTACTCCGCCGAGCTGAGTTGCAATTCGCTGACAGCCAGTTCGCCATCGCTGTGCAATACGTTGTCGAGATCGACTCCCTCCAGGTGTTGCGCCGCTTTTTCTTCCAGGCATTGCGAAAACAACGCCAGGTTTTGCCTATCCAGCGTCAAACCGGCCGCCATGGCGTGACCGCCGAAACGAGACAGCAGTTCCGGGCGTTCGGTCGCAATTTCGCTGAGCAGGTCGCGTATGTGCAGGCCGGGTATGGAGCGCGCCGATCCCTTGATTTGGCCTTCGTCAACGGCTGGCGCAAAGGCGATAACCGGGCGGTGCAAACGATCTTTCATGCGCGAAGCCAGAATGCCGATGACGCCCTGATGCCAGGATTGATCGAAAAAACAGTACGCTGCTTTCACGGTTTGCGCTGCGCCGCCGGCGTTTTCCAGTTGTGCCAGCACCTCAAGCGCGTCCTGTTTCATCTGGTCTTCTATTTCGCGCCGCTCGCGGTTCAGCTTATCGAGCCCAGCCGCCATGGTTTGCGCAGCCTGCTCATTCTGGCTCATCAGGCATTCGATGCCCAGCGCCATGTCTTCCAGCCTGCCGGCGGCGTTCAGACGCGGCGCAACGCAAAAGCCAAGATCGGTGGCGGTAATGTTGCGCGGGTTGCGTCCGGCGACAGTTAACAGCGCCAGAATGCCGGGGCGCGCCTGCCCACTGCGGATGCGCTGTATGCCTTGGTGCACCAGAATGCGGTTGACGTTGTCCAGCGGCACTACGTCGGCCACGGTACCCAGCGCCACCAGGTCCAGCAGTTGTCCGAGGTTGGCTTCGGTTCTGCCGGTTTCCTGAAACCAGCCAAGTTCGCGCAAGCGCGCGCGCAGAGCCAGCAGTACATAGAACATCACGCCGACTCCGGCCAGCGAGCGGCTCGGAAAACGGTCGCCGGGAAGATTAGGGTTCACGATGGCGTCCGCATCGGGCAGTTCGGCGCCCGGCAGATGGTGATCGGTGATTAATACCCGCATGCCATGGCTACGCGCGGTTTTCACGCCTTCCAGACTGGAAATACCGTTATCTACCGTGATCAGCACCTGCGGATTGGAGTGCGCGGCGACTTCGACAATTTCCGGCGTCAGGCCGTAACCGTATTCGAAGCGGTTCGGCACCAGATAGGAAACCCGGTTTGCTCCCAGAAGGGTCAGGCCCAGTAATGCCACGGCGCAACTGGTTGCGCCGTCGGCGTCAAAATCGGCTACGATCAGGATATGTTCACGGTTTCTGAATGCGGCGGCCAGTTGGTCTACCATCTGTTCCATCCCGCTCAATAGCCAGGGCGAAGGCAGGCGCGCAAGGGAGCGATCCAGCGCTTCCGCGCTTTCAACGCCACGTGTATGGTAAATACGTTGCAGCAATGGCGGGAGAGCGAGGAGGTCAGGGCGATTTTGCTCGGCCTGATCCGGCAACAGGCAGGCGCGGCGCTGTATCTTTCTGCAAGCGGACGGATGCGCGAGCAACGCCGTGCTTCCCGTAAACGGCTCGATTACAGTGTACCTAGAATGGCTGCTTTGACAGCATCCAGTTTTGCTTCTATGGTGATCGGCGCTACCAGACATTGCGAAATGGCGGTGTCCGGGTCTTTCAGCCCGTTGCCGGTCAAGGTACAGACCACGCTGGAGCCCTCCGCTATCTTGCCGCTGGCGATATCCTGCATTGCGCCGGCCAGCGATGTGGCCGAAGCGGGTTCGCAGAATATGCCTTCCTGTTCGGCCAGCAGTTTCTGAGCGGCGAGGATCTCGCTGTCGCCGAATTCGTCGAACCAGCCGTCCGATTCGCGCATCACTTCCCAGGCGGCGTTCCAGCTTTGCGGGTGGCCGATGCGTATCGCGGTAGCCACAGTTTCAGGATTGTCTACCATATGGCCGCGCAAAAACGGCGCGGAGCCGCTGGCCTGATACCCGACCATGCGCGGCCGGTTGCCGCAAACCGCGCCGCCGCTGACAAAAGCGCAGTTGCCTCCACACAGCGCGCATGCTTGTGTAACGGGACCGTTGCCGCAATGGCTATATTCGCAATAACCGATCCAGTGCGCAGTAATATTTCCGGCGTTGCCGACCGGCAGGCAATGGTAGTCAGGCGCTTTCCCCAGCGCGTCGACGATTTCGAACGCAGCGGTTTTCTGGCCCTGCAGGCGGAACGGGTTGATGGAGTTGACGATGGTGACAGGCGCATGTTCGGCTACTTCTTTTACCAAACGCATGCCGTCGTCGAAATTGCCCTTGATCTGTATCACCGTCGAACCGTACATCATGGCTTGCGCCAGTTTGCCCATCGCAATCTTGCCGTCCGGTATCAGTACGAACGCGGTAATGCCGGCACGGGCGGCATAAGCAGCCGCCGCGGCGCTGGTGTTGCCGGTGGATGCGCAGATAATGGCGCGGCTGCCGGCCTCCATCGCCTTGGTGACCGCCATGGTCATGCCGCGATCCTTGAACGAGCCGGTGGGGTTCAAGCCTTCGTACTTTACATAAATCGCAACCGATTTACCCAGCAGGCGCGGGATGTTTTGTAACCGGATCAATGGCGTATTACCTTCGCAAAGGCTGATGATGGGGGTTTCGGCGCTGACCGGCAAACGGTCGCGATAGCGTTCTATCAGGCCGGTATATCTATTTTGATCGGACATGTTGAGGATTACCGTTGATTATTATCCAAGCGTTTCCACCCGTATGCGTTTTACCGGGCGGTTGATGCAATCCAATGCTTCAATTTCACGGATCGCCGCATTGAGTTCGCGTTCCAATACTTGCTGGGTGAGCAGGATGACCGGCACAAAAGTTTCTTCCGTTAAAGCTTCCTTCTGGATGATGGCTTCGATGCTGATGTTATGACCCGCCAGGATGCGCGTAACATCCGCCAGCACTCCCGGTCTGTCTTCTGCGCTCAGGCGCAGGTAATAGGCAGTGTGAACCGCATCTATCGGCAGGATCGGAATAGCGCTGATAGCCCCGGGCTGGAATGCCAGGTGCGGGACGCGGTTTTCCGGGTCGCCGGTCAAGGTTCTGACGACATCGACCAGATCGGCTACCACCGAGGACGCGGTCGGTTCCGCGCCTGCGCCTGCGCCGTAATACAGCGTGGGTCCTGCCGCATCGCCCTTGACGACGACGGCGTTCATGACGCCGTCGACATTGGCGATCAGGCGCCGATGCGGGATGAGGGTAGGGTGTACGCGCAACTCCACGCCTTCTTTCGTGCGCCGGGCTATGCCGAGCAGTTTGATGCGGTAGCCGAGTTCTTCGGCGTAAGCCACGTCTATGCGGGTTATGCGGGCGATACCTTCAATATACACCTTATCGAATTGCAGCGGTATGCCGAACGCTATGGACGCAAGTATCGTCAGTTTATGCGCTGCGTCTATGCCTTCGACATCGAAGGTCGGGTCGGATTCCGCGTAACCCAGCGTTTGCGCCTCCTGCAGGACATCATGGAAATCGCGGCGCTTGTCGAGCATTTCCGTCAGGATGTAATTGCAGGTGCCGTTTATAATGCCTGCCAGCCATTCGATGCGGTTGCCCGCCAGGCCTTCGCGCACCGCCTTGATGATCGGAATGCCGCCGGCGACAGCCGGTTCGAACGCCACCATCACGCCTTTTTCGCTGGCTTTGGCGAAAATCGAATTGCCATGCAGCGCAATCAGCGCCTTGTTGGCGGTTACCACATGTTTGCCGTTTTCCAGCGCTTGCAGCACCAGCTCGCGCGCGATGCCGTCGCCGCCGATCAACTCGACCACGATCTGGATTTCAGGGTCGTTGACGATGTCGAACGGGTCTTGCACCAGCTCAATGCCGCTGGTGTCGCAGATACGCGCGCGGCTTAGATCGCGCGCCGACGCTTTGCTGACGATGATTTCCCGGCCGGCTCTGCGGCAGATTTCTTCCGCATTGCGGCGCAATACGTTAACGGTGCCGCCGCCGACAGTGCCCAGGCCCAGCAATCCAATTTTTACAGGAGTCACGGTAATTCCTTATGCGCTTATATAATCGATGTCCGGATTATACGGCATGATCCTTACGGAACATATTACGTATGCCGCGTATCGCCTGCCGGGTGCGATGCTCGTTTTCGATCAGGCTGAATCGGACATGATCGTCGCCGAACTCACCGAAACCGATGCCTGGCGATACCGCCACCTGGGCGTCGAGCAGGATTTTCTTGGAAAACTCCAGCGAACCCATGTCGGCATACTGCTCAGGAATCTTCGCCCATACGAACATGGTGGCTTTGGGGGGCGTGACGTCCCAGCCCGCTGAAATCAGCCCCTTGCACAGCGCATCGCGGCGCTGTTTGTACATTTCGCGTATTTCCGCAACGCAATCCTGCGGCCCTTCCAACGCGGCGATGGCGGCGACCTGGATCGGCGTAAAGGTGCCGTAGTCCAGATAGGACTTGATGCGCGCCAGCGCTGAAACCAGTTCGCGATTGCCGCACATGAAGCCGACGCGCCATCCGGGCATATTGTAGCTTTTCGACAGCGTAAAAAATTCAACTGCGACATCGGTTGCGCCCGGCACCTGTAGAATGGAAGGGGCTACGTAGCCGTCAAACACCAGATCCGCATATGCCAGATCGTGCACGACCCAGATTTTATATTCGCGGGCCATTTCCACTACTTTCTCGAAGAACTCCAGTTCCACGCATTGCGTGGTCGGGTTACCCGGAAAGTTCAATATCAGCATCTTGGGGGTTGGCCAGGAGGTCTTGATTGCTTTTTCCAGCTCTTCAAAAAAATCTACGCCATCTTTCATCGGCACATGGCGCACGTCGGCTCCGGCCAGCACGATACCGTAGGGGTGTATGGGATAGGCCGGATTAGGCACCAGCACCGTGTCGCCCGGACCTACTGTCGCCAGCGCCAGATGCGCCAGCCCTTCCTTGGAGCCTATGGTGGCGATGGCCTGCGTTTCCGGGTCGATTTCTATGCCGTAACGGTGCTGATACCAGTTGCAAATGGCTTTACGCAGACGCGGTATGCCTTTGGAAACGGAGTATCTGTGCGCCGTACCTTTCTGCGCGACTTCGACCAGTTTGTCGACAATATGCTGCGGGGTAGGCCGGTCCGGGTTGCCCATGCCGAAGTCTATGATGTCAACTCCGTGTGAGCGCTCCTTGGCTTTGAGCTCATTGACGATATTGAAAACGTAAGGCGGAAGACGGGCTATTCTCTGGAATTCCTGCATTAAGCGCTCTTGAATGTTTGGGGCGGGATCGGGGGTTCGGCTGTTTAAAATCCCAGGCTGATCCTCCGCCCGTCGCGGTTGGATGGTTGATTGTCCAATCGTTTAGTATGATAATTATACTTGCCAATGTCAATGAGCGATTGAAGCTCCGCTCATTGGCTATCACAGCAGGCTTGACATGTGCTCTGTTATTTGTTTGAATAGAGAATCTGAACGTGCACAGTATTCTGCAAGGATACGCAGAGTTCATACTGATGCCCCGGTAGCTCAATCGGTAGAGCAACTCACTTGTAATGAGAAGGTTGAGGGTTCAATTCCTTTCCGGGGCTCCAAAAATATCAGTTACGCGAGTTATGGCGAGCCTGACATAATGGCGCTACTTTTTTCGACAGATCAAATCTATCGCTTCCGCGTTTCTCTTTGAGTTTGATAAGCGCTGTCGATGACTGCTTTTGTTGCCTGCGCAATCAGGTCGGCCCATTGTTCTGCCGACGATGCTTGAGCGAAAGAGCCATCATGACAACGCGCAAATATTTTGACGCAGAGCCGAAGGGCGGCATAATAAATCGGCAATCCATTGATAGATACCGTTTCTTCCAATATCTAGTGGCCAGCAGAGAATGGATATGTTATTTGTGCCATGTTATTATTTTGCAATGAACAGGCCCAAAATGGCAATGACAAAAATCAAAAAGCTATTTGGTTGCTGGCAACGTAATGACAGCGGCGTCGTTGTCATTATCATTAACCCCATAAGCCCCGGTAGCTCAGCAGGATAGAGCGTCCCCCTCCTAAGGGGAAGGTCGTGCGTTCGAATCGCGCTCGGGGCACCAATAAATCAACGTCTTATGTTGTTTTAGCGCTTGCTTTAAAATGACGGGGCTACGCTCTCCAGAAATTCACCACTAAAAATATTTTTGTCAGTGTCATAAAGACCAGACCAAAGCCGTTACACAGTAACAGAGCCGCTTGTTCTGTCGGCGGCGTCTACCTGTAAAGAAGTCTTATGTAAATGAGAATAGTTATCTGTACTATTATTTGCGCCAATACCCCGCCTAATGGGCAACGTAGTTGCCCATTAGGCTACCACAATCCCGGCCATACTTTTTTGATCTGACCTCCCCAAATGTGCGGTAGGTGTTGCGGCCAATTTTTTCCGGATTCAAAACCACAATCATTAGGTTTCCAGTTACGATAATGCTACCCATCCAACCCGGTGCCGTTTTCAGGGTATAGGAAAAGCCTACCCGGTGCCGACGGGCAGGCTTTCATGTGCAATCAGACATTACCTCCCCAGCGCACGCCGGTCTGGGTATGCTTCCTGTAGTAGCTTCAAGCGCCGCTCGGTGTCTTCATCGCCCAGCGTGCCGAACCATGACCACCCTGGGGGAAACCAGCTTGACGGGCCTTTCTTGCTCGATAGGGCAAACGAAAATCCGGTCGCGGTGGAACTGTACCGACCGCTGGCCGAAAACCTCAGTCAAGATAGACTCGGCCTGCGCCCGTGTGATGCTCGGCTCCCTGTCGGAGTAGATGTGGATATGAACCCGCTTGGCTGCTTTAAACGATGTGATAGACCTTGCCATTACACCCCAAGCAGCGGCAAAACCGAGTGTGATCGATTATTTGGCTTCTTATAATGGCCGCCGACACACTCAACATTGGGCTATCGGTCCCCGCTCGAATTCGAGCGGGAATTTTATAGAAACGCCGCCTGAACAGGTGTCCGGTTTTTGTTGGCCATTACAGTCAGGAAAGAGAATTGATACAACAATACTCTGTGATAAATCAAAATCACAGGCGGCATCAAAACTATGGAGCATTACTGCCGCTCGGCAGCGATGTAAAAAGTATCACGCCAACAAGCACTACGAAAACGATAACCAGCCCTGTAATAACCATATGAAAACGCAAGGCATATTGCAACGTCGACTCGGCCTCTCCGGCGGAGTGCTTTCCAAGGTCGTAATTCAGTATGCGATGCGCCTGCATTGCATCGCTCAGATTCGAGAACGTACCCTGACCGTCCAGCATCAATTTGAGCGCCGCGTCCTTTTTTTTGGATTTCGAAAGATAGACCACGCTGGTACGCAGGGAGTTGAGGGCCGATTGCGCTGCATAGTCGGCTATTAATAGCGCGTGATCGCGTTCGTTTACGATCAATCCATCTTTTTCATATTTTTCGAGTGCGCTCAACAGAGCCAAGGTAGAGAGATTCAACTTTTGTTCTATCACTGCCATTTTGTCGGTGTCGGTCATAGCGATATGTTGCCATAACAACCCTTCAATGGTCATGGCCTCCCTATAGGCATCGTCCAGCACCAGTACGCTGGGAAGACTGTTCGTATCTGCAAAATTAGCAACCGCGAATATACGCTCCATCTGATGGAGACTGAAACTTGCCAATCCGATAAGACCGAGGGCGGCAATAAACGTCAGTAAACCGAAACGTTGCGTAATCGACATAATTTGTATCTCAATTTTTATCATTAAGGGTGCGGACTGGCAGACCAGTATGCCTGATGCACCCATGTCTGTTCAGACAATTGCTGAGTAAACTTGCTAAGTTCCTCCCCGTTAAGCGAGCTTGAAAATAGCGTTGCTTCAATTTTAATTTCATCCAGACCGAAGGGGAGAACGGCGAGGTTATTCACCTGATAGTTGGCCATCTCCAATGTCGATCGTAGCGAAGCCGCGCCCTGCTTTTTAAGTTTACGATCTGCTATGGCATAGACAGTATAAGTAGCCTCTGTTTCCACAACACTCAGTGGCTGGCTATTGATGCTGTTGACCACGGGGCGTAGCAGCGTGTTTGCGGTGACGATGAACAACATGCCGAGCACGGCCTCAATTATCAGGTCCGCACCTGCTGCCGCGCCTACTGCTGCTGAGCACCAAAGTGTTGCCGCGGTATTTAGACCGCGCACGCCGCCTTCCTCGCGGAGTATCGCTCCTGCCCCCAGAAAACCGATGCCGGATACGACATAGGCGATAATATGTACGGACCCAGCGGGGCCATTGACGCGATTGGCGATATCGACAAACAGTGATGCGCCTATCGCTACCAGCACATTGGTGCGTAGTCCGGCCGTACGCTGCCGGAACTGGCGCTCCAGACCTATCAGCCCGCCCAGCAAAAATGCGGTTGTCAGGCTGATCAGGGTATCAAGCAGCGAAGCAAGATTCAGGTGGTTAATACTTTCCATAATGGCTGCTCTAATATTCGACATGGGCGTGCGCTGAGTATATTGACCGGCCCACGACCGGTATTGTAAGCGGGGTTGGTGATGAATTGTGAATCAGTCAATACCCGGAACGGCTTCGGACATTATAACTGTAGAACTTAACTATTCAGCGAGAGTTTTATACAG
This sequence comes from Candidatus Methylospira mobilis, assembly GCF_009498235.1. NCBI lineage: Bacteria > Pseudomonadati > Pseudomonadota > Gammaproteobacteria > Methylococcales > Methylococcaceae > Candidatus Methylospira > Candidatus Methylospira mobilis. The sequence goes on from NZ_CP044205.1 coordinate 2,171,624, forward strand.
CATTGACCGAAGGCATCGGAAGTAATGCAAGCCTGTCGAGACAAGCGGAGCGTGCCGATAATTTCTCACCACACACCAAACACGTCCCGAAGGCTCGACTGCCGCCATCAGAACTGCAAACGGTCTCGACAGACTGCCGGCTACGTTTTCATCAGCGTGCTACGTTGAGTAATAACTGTAGCGCGGGTCAGACACTTGTTTCGTGTGGTTGCGTTCGTTACTTGCACTCACCGATAAAAGCGTGTGTGCCGACCTTAGCCAGAAACGGTGCGTGTATACCGGCTATTCGGGTCGATTAGTCATCGCGGTAACAGTTTCATCATAAACTGCATCAGAAAACCCTAACTCTACTGTCATTAAGATGACATAAAATAGCGCTAGAGTAGTCAATATGGAAAGCGTGACTCTGCAAGCAGAGGGCTTTTAACCCCTATTCGGTCTTTATCATGGAGGCTACGAAATGAGTACGCATGCAGAAATAAATGTAGAAACCAAACCCAAGCAATTTGAGTCTTCAGGACATGTAGCCCGCAATTTATTGCGGGAAATTCCGGTACTTTCACCTCAACACAGCAACAGCCATGTGCATGGTTTGCTGCACGGGCTTTCTTCCGATGCGGTTTGTCTGCCGGTTGTTGAAGACGGCCGTCCGTTGGGATTAATTAATCGCAATGTGTTTACCACCGGAATGGCCCGGCCTTTTGCGCACGATCTGTTCGCTAAAAAATCCTGCCATACCTTCATGAATGCTGAGCCTATAGTGGTAAACCAGCACACCAGTATAGAAGAGTTAAGCCATAAAATGGTTGGCAACGGCCGCAGCAATCTGAACGATGGTTTTATCATCACCGATGACGATGGCAAATACATGGGCGTTGGAACCGGCGAAGATCTGATCAAGCTGGTAGTAGAGCTTCAGGCCGAAAAGAACCGCGTCATCATGGATAGCATCCATTATGCCAGCACCATTCAGCGTTCGTTCCTGCGTCCATCGGATGAAGATATGGCGTCTGTTCTGGACGATTATTTCATGCACTGGGAACCGCGCGACAAAGTGGGCGGAGATTACTATTTCTGCGAAAAGTTCGAAGACGGTTTTTTTCTTGCCTTGATAGATTGCACTGGTCACGGTGTGCCGGGCGCATTCATGACATTGATTGTTGCTTCTTTTCTGGGGCACATACTACGCGAGCACGATCGTCGCGATCCGGCAACATTGCTGGCGGTAATGAATAAGAAGCTTAAAGTTGCGTTACGCCAATTGAAAAAACACGAATGGGAAATGGATGGCGGCCTAGAAGGGGAAGGACAGTCCGATGATGGTATGGACACTGCCTTCTGCTGGATTGAGCCAGGGAAAATGACTTATGCCGGCGCCAAGACCCCGATTTTTTTCATGGATGAAGGGGCATCTGAAGTACAAAGTATAGAGGGCGACCGTAAAGGGGTAGGCTATATAGAAACCCCCATGGACAATACCTGGACCAATCGCGAAATCGATCTGCCTGGAGGCCGCTGCATTTATCTAACGACGGATGGCGTTATCGATCAGATAGGCCAGGACAAAAGAATTGCTTTTGGCAAGCGGCGGCTTTCCGATCTTATAAAGCAAAACCACCATAAGGCAATGCCGTCACAACGTGACGCGGTACTGCAAGCATTCTACGCATGGCAAGGTACGCAGCGTCGCAGGGACGACGTTTGCTTTTTCGGTTTCCGGGCCTGAGACATCCGCTTGTAAGGAAAAGGCCGGATTCATCGAGTTTTGCTGAACACTGACAAATAAATCCTGCGTGACTTTACCGGGCATGTTGGCCTGAAAAGTAATAAATCAGCGTTTATATAACCTGATGCAATGAACTATTTTCAATCTATAGAGATTATCCATAATGCAAATCGATCAATTCAGTTCCTTTGAGCAAGCTGCGAGCAAAGCCAGCGTGTTGTTTTATTATCGCGGCGACGTTTCTCAAGCGGTTATATCAACCATGGGAGATACCTTGAGAGGCCGTTTGAGCTATATGGATGCCAAAGGCTCTACTTCCAGAAAACTGTTTTCAAGCTTTATCGAGACCATGCAGAATGCGCTGCAGTATTCGCAGGAGCTCCCCGACTCTCCCGGACAGCGCATCGGCTCGGTTTCAGTAGGCACCATTGATGATCAGTTTTTTATCGTTTGCGGAAATATTATTGAAAACAAGTATCAGGCGCGTATTTCCGAGAAGCTTGATTCGATTGCGCGTATGAATTCCGAAGAAATCCGGGCTGCTTACCGCGAACAAATGAAGAACGACAGCTCAGACGACACAATCAGCAAAGGCGCAGGACTGGGCTTCCTGACCTTGGCACGTGATTCGTCTGCGCCATTGCAATACGCCATGTTCGATGTACCGGAACACGAAGGTGACTTATCCTGGTTTTATCTAAGAGTTGTTATTTAATTTAGGTGGAAGTTTTTATGAATATTTATCATGCCGCGGCAGGTGAGTTACCTGAAGTTGACTTTGAGTTTGACAAGCATGTATTGAGTATGAGAGGTGAGGCGTTTCCTGAAAATGCCAATATTTTCTGGGATCCGCTGCTGGCTGCGCTGGATGAGTATTTGAAGGCGACCGACGACGCAGATATAGTTGCCAATTTTCGACTGAGCTATTTTAACAGTGCCAGCGTTAAAAAGCTTTATGCCATGTTCGGCATGCTGAACGAGTCGGCATGCAAAAATAACCGGGTAACGCTGAACTGGTTTCACGAAGAAGATGACGATACCATGCAAAGCTTTGGTAACGATCTGTCCGAAGATTTTCCGGTACTCGATTGCCGGGTTATAGCTGAAGCTGTCTGAATAAAGATTAAGGGGCGGCACTCTTTCGCCCCTATTCGCATCTATTGAAGAAGGATATTTCTGGCTTTGTTTAACTGGCTGGCCAGATAGTCGGACCCTCCGCGGTCCGGGTGCACCTTCTGCATCAGTCTGCGATGCGCGGCAATGATTTCTTCATGTGTCGCCCCCTCGGAAAGACCAAGGACAGCCAATGCTTCGACTCGCGTCATGCCGTTGCCCCCTCCTGTAGCGCCCGTTGTTTCCGCTTCCGGTTTGCGGCGGTGTTCGCGCCAAATTTTTTCCAGCAGCGGGAGTAGCGGAGCAAGGGTCTGCGCGCTTCTTACAAGCAATGCGGCGATTGCGCCGGTTAACGGCACTAACCAACCCAGTCGTCCTGTCAGCGCCAATAAAACGATTGCTATGGCGATAATCGACCATAATACCGTGCTGCGTGACAGATTCTGATTACCTCCAAGCAGTTTGGCGACTCCGTAAAACAGCAACCCCAGTACGATGACGGCAATCAATAGTTGCAGCAAAGCCATTCCTCAACAAGTTTGTAATGCGTATGTGTGAACGGTAGGGTAAAATCACCGGTTTTTCAAGGCGGGTGAGTTGCCTTATGGATAGTAAAGTACAGATAGGCTTGGTTATGGGCAGCAAAAGCGACTGGGATGTCATGCAGCATGCAGCACGTCAATTAAGAAGTTTTGGCGTGACCTTCGAATCACATGTCGTTTCTGCGCATAGAACGCCGGACCGGTTATTCGAATATGCTGAACAGGCATATTCGCGCGGCTTGCAGGCTATTATAGCCGGTGCAGGCGGCGCGGCGCACCTACCCGGCATGCTGGCGGCAAAGACTACGGTGCCTATCCTGGGTGTACCGGTGCCCGGACGCTATCTACAGGGACAGGACTCCTTGTATTCCATCGTGCAAATGCCGAAAGGCGTTCCCGTAGCAACCTTCGCCATAGGCGAGGCCGGCGCGGTCAATGCCGCCTTGTTTGCCATCGCCTTGTTGGCAACAACCGATGAAGCGCTGAATATTAAGCTGCAGGCTTTTCGTAAGGCCCAGGAGCAAGAAGTGCTTAAAATTGACCTCCCCGAGGAGACATGACATGGCGCTAATGCTGCCTATTGTACCAGACGCCATGTTGGGAATGTTGGGAGGAGGACAGTTGGGCCGCATGTTTACGCTGTCTGCACGCTCCATGGGATATCGCGTCACGGTGTTGGACCCCGATGAGGATAGCCCTGCCGGAGCGTTGGCGGATGTTCATATACGGGCGGCTTACGACGATAGCGTCGCCTTGCGCTCGCTCGCGGAAACCTGCGCGGCGGTTACCACCGAATTCGAAAATGTGCCGGGTGAAACGCTGCGTTTTCTGGAGGAGCAAGTGCGTGTTGCGCCTTCCTCCGCCTGTGTTTCGATTGCGCAGGACCGTATTATCGAAAAGCGCTATATCAATCAGGCAGGATTGCAAACCGCGCCGTTTCTTGTCGTCGATTCGGTCGCGGATTTAGATCAGGATTTGTCCTTTTATTTGCCTGGCATACTGAAAATCGCCCGTTTAGGCTACGATGGAAAAGGTCAAATTGGCGTCAATTCTGTTGCCGAAGTACGTGCGGCATTTGCGCAAATGCAGAGCAAACCTTGCGTACTTGAGCGCAAGCTCGATTTGCAGACTGAAATTTCGGTTATTCTGACGCGTGTGGGATCGCAGCATAGCGTATGTTTTCCTGTCGCGGAAAACCGCCATGCGGACGGTATTCTTGATATCAGCATCGCGCCTGCGCGCATCAATGCATCCATAGCCGGCACGGCCAAAGCCATGGCGCAAAAACTGGCGGAAGCCATGGATTATATTGGTGTTTTGGCCGTCGAGTTTTTCGTGCTGTCGGATGACACTCTGGTAATCAACGAAATTGCACCCAGGCCGCATAATAGTGGACACTATACGTTGAACGCAACGCTTAGCAGCCAGTTCGATCAGCAGGTGCGCGCATTATGCGGATTGACGCCAGCGAGCACCCGATTGCTGAGTCCGGTGGTGATGGTAAACTTGCTGGGCGATATCTGGCAGGCAAAAGCTCCGCCATGGGCGCAGTTACTGAATGCAGACAACGTGCACTTGCAATTGTATGGAAAGAAAAGTGCGAGACCCGGGCGAAAAATGGGCCACTTCAATGTATTATCCGAGGATATTGACGCCGCGCTGCAACAAGCTTTGCGGTTGAAAAGCTTATTACTTGAACCATAGCCGTTAGATGCTGCCTTTTGTGTGACTGATGTTTTCAGCGAACCGCCCGAAGCATCCCTAATAATAATGAGAAAAATATGAATAACATTTACATCGCTGTACTACTGTCTGTCGTTCTTGCCGCTTGTAGCGAGAGCAAGGAACAGCTGGACTTAAGGCAAGCGTTGACTGCCAAACTGGCGGAAGACTCCGATCTCAAGGACTATAAACTGGATCCGGCGCACGTCGCCGATTGTATCGTGAGTGAAATCGCGGAAAATGTTTCGGCCCTTCCTGGACATCCGCCGAGGCAGCAGGTACTCGAAGCTTATGCGAAGTTTGTCAGCGTCAATTCTCCCGGTGATGCCCAGAAGGCTGTCGACCAATACAAGGATTTGTTTGGCGGCGTGAAAGAGTCGCAGGCTGCGGCGATGCAGGTAACCGATTATATTATGGATTGCATGGGGCAGGCGATTGAAAAAATCACCCCTGAAAATGGAGCATCGCAGCCGGTATCAACTCCCCATGAGCAATCGAACGCGGTGCCGGCGAACGAAAACAGGCAAGCTGCGCCCCAGGCAAAATAACGGCATGAGCGCGCCCCGTGATTGCGGGTTTTTTCAAATGGATAAAGGTTCACTGTTCAGCTAGCGCTTGTGAGTCAAGCGCGAAGCAGTCGTAAGTGTGAGGCAAGGCAGTCGAGATACGCAGCAAGGCATCGGTTATATTAACCGCGCTAAAAGTCAGGTCTCGTCTGACTAATCGGTCTTCCTTTCCACTGTGGATGCTGAAGCGCTACAAACGAGTAATCAATGCTTCTTTGTCGGTCTGGAGCGGAGTTGCGGCGTAGCCGGTTTACATAGAGGCGAATCTTTTAACGCCTCCATGATCAGCGAGCCGGCGTGCTGCGTCAGCCTTTCAGCGTGACGATCGAGATAACTCAGAACCTCTTCGCTCACCTCTGACGGAGCCTCCGTTTGTGAGCATGGGAGCTTGAGGGCCGCTGCTGTTCCCATGATATAGCCGGTGCATAGTCCGATGTTATACTCGGGAGTCGAACCCAAATCTTCAGGCTGATTTTGAGAATGAAGATATTGACATTTACTTTTTAGTGTTATGCCATTAACCGCATGTGCGGTATTGCTGAATGAAATCATGCATATACTTGCCATGCCTGCCGCGGTGAGAAATACCTTTCCAAGAGCAAGAGGGCGTTTCATGTTTATTTGCTGTGGCATGGGAAGTTCTCTTTCAAGCCGATCAGAATAACTTCCGAGGCATCGAGATCAAGCAGCTCTGTTGCTTTGGTCAGAAACTGCGCCATTTTTTTATGTATGTCCCGCTTCCTTGCATCCTGAGGCAGGCAGAAACCGGTTGCATTTTCCAGCACGGCACTGAAATAGCCTAAACAAAAGCCCGCATCCCGGGCAGAGAAATCACCGGTCATCTTTTGCATGTGTTCGTATTGGATACAGTCTTTTTTGAAATCGTTGCCGGTGTAACTACCCGCAAGAGCGAACTGCCCTGAAATGGATAGGAAAATAAGGCAGAACATGGTTATTGCGGTAATCAGCGGCATGATTTCGCGACGACCGACTGGGCGGTTTGACGGTATCGCGCTATAAAGATGCATATGCGTTTGCAGTTGTCATGGCTGTTATCATACAAACAATCACAAGGTAAAAATAGCAGTGATACGAAAGTTCAAAGCAGAACACGGGGTTATTCGGTAAAATAAGAAAGAAGGTAACTATACAGTGAGTGTCTTAGCGCGATGGCCGAAGCGGTCGGGTTGAGTCAGGGGCCGGCTGGGGGGCATCTTCCCAAGGTACTGTGCGTGCCTGATTGAGAAGAACGGATTCCTGCCGTGATGGCGTCACACTTGTTGCTACTAGTTTGGTTATGTAAAAAATATAGTTTTCGATATCTGAAAAATTTAGGGTGATGGCTCCCCGAGGGCGCTGTTTTTGTTTTACTTGAAATGCGTGTTATATATCCAGCCATGAAAATAGATTTGCATCAGACCACCGCTTTTACTGATCAGAAGCCGGGTACCTCCGGTCTGCGAAAAAAAGTACGTCAGTTCCAGCAGCCGGGTTATTTGGAGAACTTCGTTCAGTCGGTTTTCGACACTATCGGCGATGTATCGGGAAAGGTCCTGGTTCTGGGCGGCGACGGACGCTATTTCAACCGGGAGGCCTTACAGATAATTATACGCATGGCTGTTGCTTCCGGGATAGAGCGCCTGCTCGTCGGTCAGAACGGTTTACTATCGACGCCGGCTGCTTCCTGCGTCATACGCAAATACAAAGCGGATGGCGGTTTCATTTTGTCCGCCAGCCATAATCCAGGCGGCCCCGAAGAAGATTTCGGTATCAAGTTCAATCTTGCCAACGGAGGACCGGCTACCGAAACATTTACCAATTCGGTATTCGAGTGCAGTAAAAAATTGACAGCTTACCGTATAGCCGACATCTCTCCGATAGACATCGATACCCTGGGTAGCCGGCAAATCGGTCCCACTACCGTTGAAATTATCGACTCGGTAGCCGATTATGCCGACCTGATGTCTCATCTTTTCGATTTCAAACTAATAGGCTCAGCGCTGCGTTCAGGCGCACTGACGATCTGTTTCGATGCGATGCATGCAGTAACCGGCCCTTACGCCCGCCGTATTCTGGAGGACCGTCTAGGCGCGCCTCATGGTTCGGTTATCAATGCGATACCGCTTGAGGATTTTGGCGGCGGCCACCCGGATCCCAATCTGATTCACGCTCGTCAATTGGTCGAAATCATGCAGCGGCCGAACGCTCCCGCGCTGGGTGCGGCTTCCGACGGCGATGGCGATAGAAACATGGTAATGGGCTCTCGTTTCTTTGTAACGCCAAGCGACAGTCTGGCTGTTATTGCTGCGAATCTTTCCCTGTTGCCGGGTTATAGATCGGGTTTATGCGGCGTTGCTCGTTCTATGCCTACCAGTCAGGCGGTGGATCGTGTCGCGCGCGCCGTCGGCATCGATAGCTATGAAACGCCGACCGGGTGGAAGTTTTTCGGAAACCTGCTGGATGCGCGCAAAATTACCGTATGCGGCGAGGAAAGTTTTGGAGCCGGCTCGGACCATATTCGCGAAAAAGACGGCTTGTGGGCGGTGCTGTTCTGGTTGAACCTGCTGGCCATCAAAAAGAAACCTGTTTCGGATATCCTGCGCGAACATTGGTCCAATTTTGGCCGCGATTACTACACTCGCCATGATTATGAGAGTATCGAAAGCGCCAAAGCGGAAGATATCATGGCGCACCTTCGCTCTCAGCTGGCGCAACTGCCCGGTGCCGAATTCGGCATTTACCGCGTTGTATTGGCCGATGATTTCAAATACAAAGATCCAATTGACGGCTCGGTTACGGAGCATCAGGGCATTCGGGTTATTTTTGAAAACGGTTCCAGAATAGTATTCCGTCTATCCGGAACAGGTACTGAGGGCGCTACGTTGCGAATTTATATCGAGCGTTACGAGCGTCGCGCCTCCCTGCACGATCAGGAAACACAGGTCTATCTGAGCGACCTGATTGCAATTGCCGAGTCGCTTAGCCAGGTGCATCAACGTTCCGGCATGTCCGGTCCGAGCGTGATTACCTAAATGCCGTTACGCACCAGGCTGATTGTGAATATGCTGTTTATCAGCTTGATTACGGCGGTTTCGGTGGGGGGAATAGCCTACTTGAAGCTAAAGCGGGATTTTCTCTCTGTAACTCTAGAACTTGCATTCCAGGACTTTCAGCAGGATGTAGTGGCCTACTTGAACCGCTACGGCTCATGGGAAAAGGGGCAGCATGTCGAGCCTTTTCCTGCTTTCGCAAGGCGCGTGCATTTCCTCCAGGGATTCCCGGAGGCCGGTTCAGCAGACAACGCCATTCGCGGATCGAGCGGGACTCCACTGGCTGATGGAGATGGCAGCCAACCCGAGAATACAATAACATCGGATCGTACACCGCCATTCATGTTTTTGCTCATCGATTTGCAGGGACGAGTACTGCATGGCGCCGGACATTACCTTAATGGTGACTTGGTCGATGAACGTCTCCGCTTGACGGGGCGGCCGATCAGCGCCAACGGGAGGGTGGAGGTGCTGGCGATACCGCCTGTCGGCACGCCGCAGTTGAATATCCGCGATGAGGTCTATCTGAAAATTATGCGCGAAGCGTTAATCGGCGGAATGGCCGTCGCTGGCGGGCTGGCTATCGTGCTGGGGGTGCTGACTGGTAATCGTCTTAGCGCGACAGTACGCGAATTGACGGCAGCGATTCGTTCGATGAGTCCCGGAGACGCTCTGCGCCAGCGGGTAGAGGTGCGTTCCAAAGATGAAATGGGCGTGCTGGCTGCCGCTTTCAATCGCATGAGCATTGAATTGGCGCAAACCCATGAAGCGTTGCAGTTGACTTCCGATCAATTACGATTTCAATCGGAGCAGTTGAAGGAGTTGAGTATTCGTGATCCGCTGACCTATTTATACAATCGTCGCCATTTCGATGAGCAGGCCGCTTTTTTATTCCTGCAGTCGTTGCAAAATGACGCCCCTTTTTGCGTTATGGTTGGTGACCTTGATCATTTCAAGTCCATCAACGATAATTTTTCCCATGCAATCGGTGACGAAGTATTGCGCCGGGTCGCTACGTTGCTACAACAGAATCTCCGCCAGAACGACATAGCGGCGCGTTACGGAGGAGAGGAATTTGTCATTGCCTTTGCCGGCTGTTCGTTGCAACATGCGGCGAATCGTTGCGAAGCGCTGCGGAGCTGTATAGAAAAACACACCTGGCGCGATCTTCACCCCGGTTTGCTGGTTACCATGAGTATGGGGTTGAGCGACGACACGGCGGTTGACAGCATTGAGAAGATGCTGGCTGCAGCCGATAAGCGTTTATATGAAGCGAAGAATGGCGGACGCAACCGTGTTGCTTACGCCGCTCGGCATTCGGAAGCGCGGAGCGGCAACATGAATACGAATAGTCGCCCGCCTGGGTAATGCCGCTATTGCCGGGCTAAATCAGTTTACCTGGGGGGGTGTCTTGTGCGGGTTAGCAAAAAAGCAATCAGCAAGCTGATCCATACGATGGAAAACCATCCGATAATGCCATCGAAACTGCTGACCAGCCATGCAAACGGGGAAGGAACCGTCAAAGTGGTAAACGACTTGACGATTTTTATGACAAAAATCCAGCCTGTATGAATGCCGATAGTGAACGCCAGGCCTTGTTCCGGTTGCCTGATACGTATAGCACTCAAAAACAATCCGCAGACGAATAGCGCCATAAAGTCATCCAGTTGTGTGCCGACAAGATGTTTAAGTCCACTATCCAGCAATATGAAACCGGAAAACCATTGCGCTTCTTCGGCTCCCGGTCTCAAATCGGTACTGAGGAAATGCAGTCCTGAATAATAGAAGGAGCTGGTAATTCCGGCAATGACCCATCCACCCTTATTTCTGAGAGCGCCCAGCAAAAAACCCCTGAACAGCAATTCTTCCGCAATACCCAGGATCAGTCCGACCAAAGCCGCTTTCCAGGCTGCATCCAGCAGTGTTTTCAAGCCGAGCCGCTCCGGGTCGATATGCCGTATGTCGAGTATAATCAGAAACAGAGTATGCACGCCCAGCATCAGTACTCCCCAGCCGAAGCCGCTGCTCAGGCGTCTCAAGGACTGGCTTGCTGAAAAACTCAGGCCTAGTTCTGCACGGCCAATGCCGAGCCAGCGTCCTATGGGATAGATACCTAAAACCAGTAACAAATAGGCGCCGCGCGAAACATGCCCGTGAAAATCGAGCGGGATAATATGTAATTTGTATAGCGGGTATGCCAGCGCAGCGGCCACCAGCAAGCATGACGCAAAATAGATAAATGGCGTCGAAAAAAGGAAAAGGAGACGCGCCGCTTTTCCCGTCAAGGCAAGTGCACTCATGTTTTCCTAACCGAACGTCGAACCGTTCCATCCCCAAAAATTGCCCGGTGCATTGCTGAACTCGATATAAATTCTATCGCGCGACAGCTTCAGGTTCTCCTCCAGCAGTTGCGGCAGCGAGGCCGATAGAGATTTGGCTTGTGCGGGACTCAAACCTATGCTCTTGCATTCGAGATAGGCCAGCGGCTCATCACTGCCGCCGAACAGCATGGAAAGTCCTCCGGCGACTTCCAGCATGACATAGCTTTCCGGTTTGCCGGTTTCTTTGGCAATAAGCCTGGAAAGCTCGCCGAGCAGTTGCTGCGTTTGCTGTTCGCTCAGACTGATGTTGGTGTTTAATTTTAAAAAAGGCATACTCTTCTCCGCTGGTCAGGTCCAGGTTAACGAGATGCTATTATGCCCTAACGTTTACGGTTACCGCTATCCACCCGCTGCCCTTGTCCGGACCTTGTATCCATAGCGAAGCACTGTACAATGCGATAAACAAATGTATATGCGTCTTTCGGACAACCTTAGCTACAGGAGATAAACATGAGTGAACTGATCGTAATTGGATACGACGATGCATATAAGGCGGAAGAAGTCAGGCTTTCGCTGCTGCGTCTGCAGCGCGAATACTTGATTGATCTCGAAGATGCTGTGGTTGCAATAAAAAAGACGGACGGTACCATCAAGCTGAATCAGGCCACCAATCTGACAGCGATCGGCGCTACCGGCGGCGGTTTTTGGGGACTGTTGATCGGTTTGCTGTTCCTAAACCCGCTATTGGGCGTAACTGTAGGCGCGGCATCCGGAGCGGTGGCCGGAGCGCTCTCCGATGTAGGAATCAACGACCAGTTTATGAAGGATTTGAGCCAGTCATTAAAACCAGGCGCCTCGGCTTTATTCATTCTGGCCAGAAAAATTACTCCAGACAAGGTGCTGGAAGAATTGAAGGGCGTCGGCGGGCGTATTATCAAGACTTCGCTGAGTCATGAAGACGAGGAGCAACTGCAACAGGCGCTCGACTCCGCGAAACGCGGCGAATGAGCTAAATCGCCAGCAATTTTTCCCGTACTGACGCGGGATTAAAACTACTTTGCGTGAATCTTTGAAAACAGCGCGGATGCTGTTTTCAAATGCCCGGCGATTTGAGTATAATCAAATCCTAGTTCTCAAGCGAATGTGGCGAAACTGGTAGACGCGCTGGATTTAGGTTCCAGTGGGGGAACCCTTGAGAGTTCGAGTCTCTCCATTCGCACCAACCCCATCCATTTCGCATACGAGCATGTCCGGAGGCGCAAAGACAGCCTCCGGCAAGCTGTGTGCTGTCTTGGTTTTTTAGATTCCATATGTTTTGTTAAGGTTTATAAAATGCAGGTCTCCGTCGAAGCCGTGTCTGAGTTAGGTCGTAAACTGACTGTTCAGGTGCCAGAAAATCAAATCAGGGAGCAGGTAGCCAAGCGGCTGAAGTCGCTGAGCCGGCAAGCGAAAATTGACGGTTTCAGGCCCGGGAAAGTACCCGAAAGCGTGATTCGTCAGCGCTATGGCGCCAGTGTGCGCTTCGAGGTGCTGGAAGACGTTATACAGTCCAGTTTCCGTGAAGCCGTCCTGCGCGAAAAGCTGAAACCTGCCGCAGCACCGGAAATCGAACCGGAAAACCTGCAGGAAGACAGCGACCTGCGATATATAGCCAGCTTCGAAGTTATGCCGGAAGTTGCCGTGACGGCGCTGGAGTCATTGACTTTGCCGCATTATGTTTCGGAAGTAACCGAAAGCGATGTAGACGTCATGGTTTTAAAGCTGCGAGAACAGCGCAAAACATGGAATGAAGTGGAGCGTCAGGCGCAAAACGGCGACCAGTTGCTTATCAGCATGGAAGGTCGTGCCGGTGAACAGGATTTAACCGGGGGCAAGGTTGAAAACATGCCACTGGAACTGGGTTCCGGACGCTTCATACCGGGTTTCGAAGACCATCTGCTGGGTGCGTCGGCTGGCGAGACGCGCAGTTTCGATCTTGCTTTTCCGGAAGATTACGGCAAAGCGGATCTGGCAGGAAAAAACGCTTCGTTTACCGTCGAAGTTATCAAGGTTTCAGCTCCGGTATTGGCAGAGTTGGATGCCGACTTTTTCACGGCGTTTGGCGCCGAAAACGATATCAATGTTTTTCGCTGCATGGTTAAAGACAACCTGGAGCGAGAAATGCATCGCGCGCTAAGGAAAAAAACCAAAGACGCCATGATGAGCGCATTGAGCGAGTCGCATAGCCACATTCCATTGCCGCAAGCGCTGGTGGAGCAGGAAATTGAAGCGATGCTTACGCCAAACGATAATGCCTCACAGCGTAATAATAAACGGAAAGAAGCTGTGTCCCCTGAGCTGAAAGAACAGGTTGAGCCTTTTGCGCGCAAACGCGTACTGCTGGGGTTTGTAATCAATCAGGTAGTGGAAAACGAGAAGTTGAAAGTGGATGCCGGACGAGTGCGTACGTCCGTCGAGGATGCAGCGAGCAGCTATGAAAGCCCGGAGCAGGTCGTAAACTGGTATTACAATAATCCGGATCAATTGCGCCATATTGAAGAAATGGTACTTGAAGATCAGGTGGTAGACCTGATATTGTCCAAGGCAACGGTCAAAGAAGAGTCTGTAGATTTTCAAACACTGGTGGAACCTGCACGGCAAATGGCCTGATTCTGGTTTAGGAGCATTAAATATGATGAGTTACAGTAACAAGGCCGAGTCTATCCGTAATGCCGGCGGTCTGGTACCGATGGTTATCGAGCAGTCCGCCAGAGGCGAACGCGCCTACGATATATATTCGCGCCTGTTGAAAGAGCGGGTCATTTTTCTGGTAGGACAAGTCGAAGACCACATGGCCAATCTGGTCGTCGCCCAATTATTATTTCTCGAGTCCGAAAATCCGGATAAGGACATTTATCTTTATATTAATTCACCTGGCGGCGCGGTGACCGCCGGCATGGCAATCTACGACACGATGCAGTTTATCAAGCCTGACGTCAGTACCTTGTGCATCGGACAGGCAGCCAGTATGGGCGCTTTACTGCTGGCGGGCGGCGAGCATGGAAAACGTTACTGCCTGCCCCATTCGCGAGTGATGATTCATCAGCCCTTGGGCGGTTTTCAGGGACAGGCGAGCGATATTGACATTCATGCGCGCGAAATTCTGGCGGTCAGGGAACGGCTTAACAATATTCTGGTTCAGCATACCGGGCAACCGCTGGAAAAAATTCGCCAGGATACCGATAGAGACAATTTCATGGGAGGGGACGATGCGGTTCAATATGGCATCGTCGATAAAGTATTAACAAAACGCAATGAAACAGATGCCGCATAACATAAACTTAAAGTCGCCGGTGGCGCGGGATATTCCCGCCGCCACGGTTTTGAGTTACGTTTTGACAATCGAGGTAGATCATGAGTGACGATGTAAAACGTAAAACTACAAAAGGCAAGCTGTTGTACTGCTCGTTTTGCGGCAAGAGCCAGAATGAAGTTCGCAAGCTGATTGCCGGTCCGTCGGTTTATGTTTGCAACGAATGCGTAGAGCTTTGTAACGATATAATCCGCGAGGAACTGGAGGAGCAGGAAGCCGCGTCGGCTGATAGCTTACCCAAGCCCAAGGAAATCAAGCAGGTTCTGGATGAATATGTGATCGGCCAGGATAAGGCAAAGCGTATTCTCGCAGTGGCCGTTTACAATCATTACAAACGCCTGCGCGTGCAGGGCAAAAAGAGCAATGATGTCGAGCTGGCAAAAAGCAATATACTTTTAGTAGGGCCGACAGGGTCGGGTAAAACCTTGCTGGCTGAAACGCTTGCGCGCCTGCTCGACGTACCGTTTACCATCGCAGACGCTACTACCTTGACCGAAGCGGGGTATGTCGGCGAAGATGTTGAAAACATACTGCAGAAAATACTGCAAAAATGCGATTACGATGTCGAAAAGGCCGAGTCCGGAATCGTTTATATCGACGAGATCGACAAAATATCTCGTAAATCCGACAACCCTTCCATTACGCGCGACGTTTCGGGGGAGGGTGTTCAACAAGCGCTGCTGAAACTGATCGAAGGAACAGTTGCTTCGGTACCGCCTCAGGGCGGGCGCAAGCATCCGCAGCAGGAGTTCCTCCAGGTCAATACCGCAAACATGCTGTTTATTTGCGGCGGCGCGTTTGCGGGTCTGGACAAGGTGATCCAGGCGCGCTCGGAAAAAGGCGGTATCGGGTTTTCCGCTGAAGTAAAGAGCAAGGACGACAGGAAAAACATAGGTAAACTGCTGGCCGGAGTCGAAGCGGAAGATCTTATCAAATACGGATTGATTCCCGAATTCGTTGGCAGATTACCGGTTGTTGCAACGCTGGACGAGCTTGATGTTGCCGGTTTGGTGGAGATACTCGTCAAACCTAAAAATGCTCTGGTCAAACAATACAAAAAATTATTCGAAATGGAAGGGTGCGAGCTCGAAATACGCGATGACGCCCTGCAGGCCATCGCCCGCAAGGCCATGGATCGTAAAACCGGCGCGCGAGGACTAAGAACGATAGTCGAGTACGCATTGCTGGACACCATGTACGAGCTTCCGTCTGCTGAAAATATCTCCAAGGTTGTTATCGACGAAAAAGTAATCGAGGGGATAAACGAACCGTACCTGGTTTATCGAAGTGAAGAGAAGCAAGCGGCTTCGAGCTAAGCGTCAATCCATTTGGTGACATCCAGCGAGCGTCTTTAAATCATGACCGATGCAATCCGGTAGTAGTAAGGAAGCATGTCGCGGTAGATTCAAACTGCGCCGCAAACGGTTTTACCGGATTTGGTTCGCCTTATCTTTATCAACATACTGTGAATGGATACTCTGTTATTTGATTGCACATCGGCCTTGATTTTCTGTTTAGCCATGCCTATATCTGTGATAACAGCAACGTAGAGAGAGTCAGTAATGGAAAAAGATTTGGATAGGCCAGACGCATTAGACGGTCGTGCAGCGCCGGTTTTACCGTTGCGCGATGTAGTAGTTTACCCCTACATGGTGATACCGCTTTTCGTAGGGCGCAATAAATCCATAGAGGCCCTGGATATCGCCATGCGCGATAACAGGCAGATTATGCTGGTCGCGCAAAAGGATCCCGAGGTCGACGATCCTGAGCATGCGGATTTATTCGACGTCGGAACACTGTCGAATATCCTGCAGTTGCTGAAATTGCCCGACGGTACTGTCAAAGTGCTGGTGGAAGGTAGCGTGCGCGCGCGTGTAACTCGTTACGAACAGCAGGAGAACCATTTTCTTGCGTATACGGAACTCCTGACCGATGAACTGAGCGTTAACGAGCAAGAGCTGGACGTACTGGTCAGAACCGCGATCAGCGCTTTCGATCAATATGTCAAACTCAACAAACGCATACCGCCAGAAGTGCTGAATTCGCTGTCGGGTATCGATGATCCCAGTCGTTTGGCCGATACCATCGCTGCACATATGACCATCAAGGTTGAAGATAAGCAGGCTGTGCTCGAAACCGGCAATATTGCGGCTCGTCTGGAACGCTTGATGACCCTGATGGAAACCGAGGTCGATATTCTTGAAATGGAAAAGCGCATCCGCGGCCGCGTCAAGCAGCAAATGGAAAAAAACCAGCGCGAGTATTACCTTAATGAGCAAATGAAGGCGATACAAAAGGAGCTTGGCGAACTCGATGACGTTCCCAATGAAATGGAAGAACTGGCAAACCGGATTGAGAAAGCCGGAATGCCTGAAGCGGCTCACAGCAAAGCCGTCGCTGAACTGAACAAGCTGAAACTGATGTCGCCGATGTCGGCGGAAGCTACCGTAGTGCGCAATTATCTGGACTGGATGATTAACGTTCCATGGAAAAAGAAAACCCGCGTCAATCATGACCTGAAAAACGCCGAAGCCATACTTGAGTCCGATCATTTCGGTCTTGAAAAAGTCAAGGAACGCATACTGGAATATCTTGCCGTGCAACAGCGAGTCCGCAAGATAAAAGGCCCTATCCTATGTCTGGTGGGACCACCGGGCGTAGGTAAAACCTCGCTGGGTAAATCCATAGCCAAGGCGACCAATAGAAAATACCTGCGCATGGCTCTGGGCGGTGTACGCGACGAAGCTGAAATTCGCGGGCATCGGAGAACCTACATCGGTTCCATGCCTGGAAAAATCCTGCAGAATCTGGCTAAAGTGAAAACCAGAAATCCGATGTTCCTGCTGGACGAAATTGATAAAATGGCGATGGATTTTCGTGGCGATCCGTCATCAGCCTTACTGGAGGTTCTGGACCCGGAGCAAAACCATACCTTCAGCGACCACTATCTTGAGGTCGACTTCGATCTTTCCGACGTGATGTTTGTCGCTACGGCAAACACCATGGATATTCCTGCTCCCTTGCTGGATCGCATGGAAGTGATACGCATAGCGGGTTATACCGAAGATGAAAAAATCGGCATTGCAATGAAGTATCTGATTCCGAAACAAATCAGGGATAACGGACTGAAGGAAAAGGAAATCAGCATCAGTGAGGCGGCTGTACGCGATATTATTCGTTATTATACGCGCGAAGCTGGCGTGCGCGGATTGGAGCGCGACTTATCCAAGATATGCCGCAAGGTTGTAAAAAATCTGTTGCTGAAGCCAAGTACGCGCAAAACAACCATTACTCCGCAAAACCTCGATACCTATCTCGGCGTTCAACGCTACCGCTTTGGCCGCGCGGAAGAAAGCGATCAGGTCGGGCAGGTTACAGGTCTGGCATGGACTGAAGTCGGCGGTGAGTTACTAACGATAGAAGCAGTTGTTATTGCCGGCACCGGTAAGCAGACATATACCGGCAAACTGGGCGAAGTCATGCAGGAGTCGATACGCACCGCCATGACTGTCGCACGTGCAAGAGCGGAAATGCTGGGTATCGACCCCGAGTTTTATCAAAAGCATGATGTACACATTCATGTGCCGGAAGGCGCTACGCCCAAAGACGGTCCCAGCGCGGGAATAGGAATGTGTACCGCGTTGGTCTCCTCATTGACACGCATCCCGGTGCGTTCGGATGTGGCGATGACCGGCGAAATTACCTTGCGTGGAGAGGTATTGCCCATCGGCGGACTCAAGGAAAAGTTACTGGCAGCGCGGCGCGGAGGGATTCATACTGTGTTGATTCCGCAAGAAAATGAAAAAGATCTTGCCGAAATTCCGGCTAATGTGAAAAAGGATCTGAAAATTATCCCTGTAAAGTGGATAGACGAGGTTTTTGCGACGGCTTTGCAACGCATGCCCGAACCGCTTGAGGTTATCCCGGCTGTTGTTGAGGCGGAAATAGGCAAGCCGACGAAACCTCAAGTCAAATCCGGCAAAAGAACTGCGCATTGAGGCAAAGAAAATCAGTTATCTAGAGACATACGCCGGCAGTGCACGTTTCTTGACACTGCTTTCGCGGAACTGATACATTTACTCGTAATGCCACCAGGGGCATGATACAAGGTGCGCGTTGATTACACCAGCAACGGTTAAAACCGGCGGCTGGTATTCATCCGTCGTTTACTCAGTACTGAATCAAATAGAGGAAATCATGAACAAAGCGGAACTCGTCGATCAAATCGCCAGTGTAGCGGATATCTCCAAAGTGGATGCGGGGCGTGCACTGGATGCATTCGTTACCGTCGTTACGGATGCATTAAAGACAGGGGATACAGTTTCACTAGTGGGATTTGGTTCATTTTCCGTGAAGGAAAGAGCGGAACGTCAGGGTCGCAATCCTCAGAGTGGGGAAGCCATTACTATTAAGGCAGCAAAAATTCCTTCATTTAAAGCTGGTAAAGTCCTAAAAGATGCTGTAGACTAATCGGATATTCAGTAAAGAGATACTGGGTGCTTAGCTCAGCTGGGAGAGCATCGCCCTTACAAGGCGAGGGTCGTAGGTTCGATCCCTACAGCACCCACCAAAATTGGAGCGGTAGTTCAGTTGGTCAGAATACCGGCCTGTCACGCCGGGGGTCGCGGGTTCGAGCCCCGTCCGCTCCGCCAAGAACCGAAACCCCGCGATTTATTTCGCGGGGTTTTTTTTTGTACGCTATATTGATTTTCGGGTTGGTGCTTCATGTTGCAAGCGATACGTGACAAAGCTCAAGGGGTCTTTGCCTGGGCCATGTTGATTCTGGTAGGCATTCCTTTCACGCTTTGGGGTATAGAAAACTACTTCGAGGGGGGGAAAGAAACTCCTGTCGCCCAAGTTAGCGGACATGAAATATTCGAACGGGACGTTAATCGCGCTTACGAAGGTATGCTATCCAGTATCGCCGGATTGGGGCAGTACGACGAAACCCAGATCAGGCAGGAGGCATTAAACAAGCTGATTGCGGACACCCTGGTAGCAAAGTTCACCAGCGATAACCTGATGGTTGTCGGCGACGAGGATATCCGTGCTTTTGTACAGGGCTTACCGTATTTCCAAACCGATGCTCAATTCGATAAGGAAAAATACAAACAGGTATTGCGAGCTCAAGGCTCGACGCCTGCACAGTTTGCAGAGCAAATACGCAACGCATTGATCCAGGAGCAAGTTCAACGCGGAATAACTGAAACAGCTTTTACTACGCACAGGCAGTTGGAAGAATTTTATCGCTTGCGTAATCAAAGCCGGAGCATTGAATATTTGACCATTGCATTGCAGAGAAACATAGAAAACGTAGGCAGCGATGAAATAACGGCGTTCTATCATGAGCATGAAGCGGAATTCGTTACCCCGGAAAAAGTTGCCATACAATATCTCAGCGTTTCGCTTGATGATGTAGCGAGTGCTAGTCAGGTAAGCGAAGATGATCTGAAGGGCTTATATGAAGAGCAGAAAAATCATGTTGCCAACAACGAACGTCGCCGTGTAAGCCATATTCTTATTGCAGCTGATGCAGCGGTAAATCCGGAAGAAGACAGGAAGGCGAAAGATAAAGCCGGCGAGATATATCAGCGCATTATTAAGGGTGAAGATTTCTCGCGTCTGGCAAGTACATCCTCCGATGACAAAGTTTCTTCGGCAAAAGGCGGGGACTTGGGAATAATGAGCCGTGACGCCATGGATCGCAGTTTTTCAGACGCGGCTTTCAAGCTTGCCAAGGGGCAGGTTTCAGCTCCGGTTAGAACGGCATTCGGCTATCATTTAATACGCGTAACGGAAATCGATCGCGATGAATTGCGTTCATTCCAGGAAATGCGCCCGGAACTACTGAAAACTGCCCAGCGTAGCGCGGCGGAAAATCGTTTTTACGAAATCGGACAAACATTGACCGAACAGGCTTTTGAACATCCGGATAGCCTTGAGGCAGCCGCCGCCGCTCTGAATCTGAAAATACAGGAAACGGCGCCATTTACGCATAATGAGGCAGGGAATGGAATTACCTCCGAAGCAGCGGTGCGCGATGCCGCCTTTAGCGATGACGTGCTGAACGGTAAAAACAGCGAAGCAATCGAATTGGGGGCCGAGCGTGTAGCCGTATTGCGAGTGAAAACGCATATACCGTCGGCAACGCTCGATTTGGCTACTGTGAGCCCGGATATAATTAAGCGACTAAGCGAGCAGAAAAAGCGGGAACAAACGAGGAAGAAAAGCAATGAACTCTTTGAACAGGCAAAACAGGGAGCAAGTTTGTCGGCGTTGGCGAAGTCAGGCGGGTATATATTACAGCAATCCCAGAATTTGCTGCGCACCGGCAACAATCTGCCGTCAGAGCTGATTGCTGCGGTATTCAAGGCGCCAAGGAGTTTATCGGATGCGGAGCCGGTACAAGCCGCTCTCAATAACGGCGACCAGATCATATTTCGGTTAATAGCCGTCAAGGACGGCGATCTGAATAAGATCGACCCCAAGGAGCTGGAGATGGCTTCCGAGTATCTTCAGAAAAAAACGGCGCAGGATGATTTTGATGGCTGGGTAGATCAGTTACGAGTAAATGCTGATGTGCACGTTTCCAATAAAAAAGAATAACGGTTACCGGAAGTGGAAAAAGTGGGGCAGGCTGCTGTCGTTATTCGAAATGGTCGTGACGCGTTTAATGGCTGTGATTTTCTGGCGGATGTACTATCTTCGCTCGACGCAGGGAAAGGCGCTGACATCAAGGTGCTGGACGTCCGAAATAAAACCAGCATAACGGATTATATGGTGATTGCGAGCGGCACATCAGAGCGTCATGTATGTTCTCTGGCTGACAGGATAGTGGACAAGGCTCGGGAAATTGGCGTGCGAACGTTGAGTTTGGAGGGTAAGGCCAGTGGCGACTGGGTACTGGTCGATCTTGGCGAGGTAATTATCCATGTAATGAAACCTCAAACCAGAGAATTTTATCAGCTGGAAAAACTCTGGATGGGTTAGTTAAAGTATACTCAATAGTCCGTCCAGGAGGCGAACGCAGAACCGAAGCGGCGAATAACGCATGCCGTCCGAACAGTATTGGTTTATTCAAGGCCCGAGAATTTCGTACTTTTTTGATACTTGGATCGTAACATTGGCTGGACGTTTGGAAGTTCATGGCTGAAGCATCCGGAAACGGGGTAAAGCAGCCGAGACGCGTTGAAGCGTTGCGGACTATCAACTATGCTGTGTATCCATCGGTGGGGGCTTGTTTGCGGTCATTCGGACGCATACCTATTTTGCTACAGTTCCTCAAGCAACATCACTCTCGGTTGAGCTGAATAGTTACGGCTATGAAACCTTTATCAGGAAGGCTTTTCGAATCGTCGCGTTACCAACGGGCAAAGCTGCTGATTCCATTGGCGCTGGTTGTTATGGTAACGGTTGTCGGGACGCTGGGTTACAAGTGGTTGGGGAAAACGCAAGGCGCTTCATGGCTGGATAGTCTGTTCATGACTATTACCACTATTTCTACGATAGGTTACGGTGAAATCATAGCGCTTGATGCCAGCGGCAAGATATTTACCATTTTCATTGCCCTGACGGGTATTGGGAGTCTTTTTTACAGTTTCACGGTCATCATAGAAAACCTGCTGAGCAGCCGCTTGATCGACCCGTGGGGAGAGCGGCGTATGCAGCATGAAATCAAAAAGCTCAAGGATCACATAATTATTGCCGGTCTTGGCAGGGTAGGGCGTCAAGCAGCAATGGAACTGCACGAAGCAAAAATGCCGTTTGTCGTCGTCGACAGCAATTCGGAATCGCTGCAACTGGCGAGTCAACAGGGCTATCTGTTGATTGCCGGTGATGCAACGCATGATAGCGTATTGGAAATGGCCGGCGTGTCCAGTGCACGCGGCTTAATTGCCACCACCGGCGATGACGCCAGCAATCTGTATATAGTTCTATCGGCACGCGCACTGAACCCCAAACTGTACATCGTATCGCGCGCGCTGGATGAATTCAGCATCCCAAAAATCATACGTGCGGGCGCTGACCGCGCCATTAGTCCTTACGCCATAGGCGGACGCAGGCTGGCTCATCTGATTCTCAGCCCTGCCTGTGTCGATTTTTTCGATAATGTAATGAAGAAAGGGGAAGAAAAATTCAGTCTGGAAAGCATTACGGTAGGAGCCGCTTCTCCTTTGCGGGGTAAATGCATATCCTCTTTGACGCTGCTTCGGGAAACAGGCGCCAATGTGCTGGTTCTGGTCAGAGAAAACGAAGTAATACCCAACCCGGATAGCAGTACCGTGGTACAGGTGGGCGATCAACTTTTGGCGTTGGGAACGGTAGAACAATTGGATAGACTCGAAAACCTGTTGGCCGGATAGTCAGGTGAAAAAACAGGCGTCGTTTTTAGGTTTATACTACATCCCCTAATATTTAGTCAGATGATGGAGAAAATCATGAGCAAGTCTGAAATTTCGCGGGCGCTGGATGCATTGCGTCAGGAGATCGATCAAATTGAAAACAGCGCGCATGATGATAAGCAACGGCTGCTGGCATTGCTGGATACCATTGAGGACAGTCAGGAAGAGCGCACGGAAGCCGAGGCTCCGCATGCACTGTTGTCGGAAGTAAGCGAAGCGCTTACCGAGTTTGAAGTTAAGCATCCAAGCATAACCGGTATTCTGAACGATATTCTGGTGATATTGGGTAACTCGGGCATTTGAGCCGTCCTTTTTTATCCTTACCGCATTGCAACAATCAGGAGCGCTTCGTGCCGGAGAAATTACCACAAAAAAACCTGACCGGTCATTCGGCCCGGGATGGCTTGAGTTATAAGAGCGCGGGCGTCGATATTGACGCAGGAAGCGCGCTGGTCGAAAGAATCAAGCCTATCGCCGCGCGCACGCGGCGACCGGGGGTATTGGCTGGACTGGGAGGGTTCGGTTCATTATTCGAGCTTCCCACCGAAAAGTACCGTCATCCAGTGCTGGTGGCAGGCACCGATGGCGTAGGCACCAAGCTGAAACTGGCGATTGAAGCGGAACGGCATGAAGGCGTGGGTATCGACCTCGTCGCGATGTGCGTAAACGATATTGTCGTACAAGGAGCCGAACCGTTATTTTTCCTCGATTATTACGCGAGCGCGCAGTTGAATGTCGATGTCGCGGTGGCGGTGGTTGCCGGCATAGGTAAGGGCTGTGAATTGGCCGGTTGTGCGCTGGTTGGCGGCGAAACGGCTGAGATGCCGGGGATGTATGGCGCAGGCGAGTATGATTTGGCGGGATTTTGTGTCGGTGTAGTCGAAAAGGAGTCGATCATCGACGGCGGTCGCGTGCAAACAGGTGATGCGCTGATCGGCTTGGCTTCCTCAGGACCTCATTCCAATGGCTTTTCTCTGATAAGGAAAGTTATGGTGCACTCAGGCGCAACATTGAATAGTGAGGTTGAGGGGAAAAAGCTGGCGGAATGGTTGCTGGAACCCACCCGTATCTATGTAAAATCACTATTGACGCTGTTTGATAAGCTCGAGGTGCGGGCCTTGGCCCATATCACCGGCGGTGGTATTACCGAAAATCTTCCGCGCGTATTGCGCGATGGACATCATGCACGCATAGACACTTCCGCCTGGCTAAGCTCTCCCGTATTTTCCTGGCTGCAGAAGGCCGGGAATATCAGCGATAACGAAATGTTGAAAACCTTCAATTGCGGCATCGGCATGATTATTTGCGTAGCGCCGGAAAATGTCGCCTTGGCGCTGGATTCATTGCGTGCGTCAGGAGAGGAGCCGGTCCTCATCGGGGAGGTTTTTGCGAAACAGGGGATGGCTTCGGTTGAATATTCCCCGGTCGTGTGCACAAGATAAAACTTTTACGTTGTATTTCAAGAGATACGTTCATGAATCTTTCCGTTGTTGTTCCCGTACATAATGAAGCCGAAAATCTGAAACCATTGCTGGAAGAAATTTGCAAAACCCTAGATGGTTTTCTGGACTTTGAAGTCATCTACGTGGACGATGGGAGTACCGATGATAGTTATGTAAGATTGATCGATCTTGCAAGACATATACCTCAGTTAAGAGTGCTTAAACATCGCCGGGGCTATGGACAAAGTACGGCGCTGTTGACGGGTATCCGTCATGCAAAGGGCGGCGTCATCGCCACATTGGATGGAGACGGCCAAAATGATCCTGCTGATATTCGCGCGTTGCTGAATGCGCTGGAAACCCTTCAAAAGGAGCATGCGCTGGCAATGGTGGTCGGTTATCGCAAAAAACGGCAGGACACGGAGTGGCGGCGTATTTCCTCGCGTATCGCCAACGCCGTGCGTGCGAAGTTACTGGGCGACAATACCCCTGATACCGGATGCGGGCTGAAAGTATTTTCGAAAGAGCTGTTTCTGTTGTTGCCGTATTTCGATCATATGCATCGTTTTTTACCTGCACTGGCGCAAAGAGCCGGTGGCCGCGTTGTATCGGTTGAGGTCAATCACCGCGCCCGGCTTGCCGGCGTATCGAAATACGGGACCTGGAACCGTCTGTGGGTTGGAATTGTGGATATTCTAGGCGTTATGTGGCTGCAGAGCAGGGCCCACATACCCATTGTTGAAGAAGTAGTGCAGAAACAATAGCTGTGACCATGCTGAATAGTGGTATCCCTTTAGTAGTTACTCATTAATTTCATGGTAATCCATAAGTGATAGACAAAATTGCCAAGTTGATTATTGTATCGTTCGCCCTGTTTAGGCACGCGGCTTTTGCGGCAGAGTTCTCCCCACCCGGGGCTCCGACACAAAACTTGCTTGAGCATGAGTTGGAGTTGCATTCCAACAAACTTAAAACCCGCGTCGTGCGCATTAATCTGCCCCCCGGCTTTAATTCGCCGCTATATATACACGAAGTCCCCGGGCCTCGCTATGTGGTGAAGGGACAAGTCAAAATTGAAGAGGGTGCTGAGGCCCATGTTTATGGACCGACCGGTGTTTTCTGGGAAAGCGGGCGCTGGATGCGTATTGAAAACGTAGGCTCGGAAGAGGCTGAGTTATTGGCGGTCGAATTGACGCCGGCTGTCGCGGTCGAAGCTGCGCCGGTACAACAAAAATAGCGCACGCGGCGCACTCTTTTCGTCCTGAACAGTGAAAACAACGAAGCTACCGCCATTAATCAGATCGATACGCGAATTGATAGCCACGCCGTCTATCAGCTCTGCCGATGCTGCGTTGGACATGTCCAACGCAGCGGTGATCGACTTGTTATCCGACTGGTATTCGGCGGCTGGATTCCGAGTCAGCCAGCAAACGGTAGCACCGGGTAAACGCAACATGATTGCGACGCTCGGTGGCGGTACAGGCAGCGGAGAAGGACTGGTGCTGTCAGGACATACCGATACCGTGCCGTTTGACGAAGGCAAATGGAGCAAGAGCCCTTTCGCAGGAGAGGAGGCCGAGAACCGTATTTACGGTTTGGGTAGTTGCGATATGAAATCTTTTCTCGCCATCGCGCTTAACGCCGCGCAAGGGATCGATGCGGCGAAGTTGCGGCGACCCTTGACCGTACTGGCCACTGCGGACGAAGAAATATCGATGTCCGGCGCCAAACATCTGCTAGGCGAAAACATGAGGCTGGGGCGTTACGCCGTAATCGGAGAGCCGACAGGACTCAAGCCGATACGCACGCATAAAGGCGTGATGATGGAAAGCATACATATCCATGGTCAATCCGGACATTCCAGCGACCCGGCTCTAGGCGCAAACGCTATTGAAGGCATGTATCGCGTCATTGGCGAACTGCTGGCGTGGCGAGCGGAATTGCAAACTCAATACCGTAATCCGGCATTCCAGGTCGAAACGCCTACGTTGAATCTCGGCGTATTAAAGGGCGGCGATAACCCCAACAGAATCTGCGGTCATTGCGAACTGCAAATCGATATCCGCCCGTTGCCGGGCATGGACCTGAACGAGTTGCGCGAACGGATGAATGCGCGGCTGGATTCGCTACTGGGAGATTTCCCCGGATTGCGAATTGAAACCCGTCCGTTATTCGACGGACTTCCACCTTTCGAAACATCTCAAGATGCCGATATTGTAAAAGCCTGCGAGTATTATACCGGACAAGATTCCGCATCGGTTTCTTTCGGTACCGAAGCGCCTTTATTAGCCCGGACCGGTCTTGAAACAATTATTCTTGGGCCTGGAAACATAGCGCAAGCGCATCAGGCGGATGAATTTCTTGAAGTAGCCCAGATTCAACCGGCGATAAACATATTACAGCAGTTAATTCATAGATTTTGTATTGAAGTGCGATGAAAAACCAGTTCAAGAAAATTCTGGCGCTTTTGCTCCTTGGGTGAAATGCTTTTTGTGTTGTCCGCGACGTAGCTGCATAGCGCATCAATTCATACTTCGGTTAGAGATAATCCATGTTTTCATCTGGTTTTAATGCTGCTGGATTTGTCAGCAGTTTCCGTCACTCATCTCCCTATATTCACGCTCATCGCGGCAAGACCGTAGTTGTAGTTTTTGGCGGCGAAGTTATTGCCGACGCTTCGTTTTCAGGGTTGGTCAACGATCTTGCGTTATTGAACAGCTTGGGGATACGTCTGGTGCTGGTTCATGGCATACGCCCTCAAATCGAGGCGCGCATGGCTTTGCGGGGAATTCCACAGCGCTATTATAAAAATTTGCGCGTCACCGACGCCGACGCGCTGGAATGTGTCAAGGAAGCTGCCGGTACGGTGCGCGTCGAAATTGAAGCGATGCTGTCGCTAAGCCTCATCAACACTCCGATGGCGGGAGTGCGTGTGCGTGTGTCATCGGGCAATGTGGTAATGGCGCGGCCATTGGGCGTGATTGACGGTATCGATTACCAGTATACCGGAAGCGTACGTAAAATCGATGATGCGGCCATATGCGAAAAACTCGATTGCGGCGATATGGTGTTGTTGTCACCGCTTGGCTATTCATCCACCGGCGAAATTTTCAATTTACGCGCGGAGGACGTAGCCAAACAGACGGCTATCGCGCTGAATGCCGATAAACTGTTGCTGCTTTCCGATCAGGTTTACAAAAAACAAGGCAGCGGCGCCATCCGTGAATTGACGGTTATGGAGGCTGAGCGTTTATTGCTCAAACAGGAAATGCTGCCGGAAGGCGTCGTTAACCATCTCAAACTGGCTGTGGAAGCAATAGAAGCCGGCGTAAAGCGCGTGCATTTATTGAACCGGAGCGTGGATGGCGCCATTTTACTGGAGCTGTTTACCCGCGACGGGCAGGGAATGTTGATCAGTGCTTCGCCGTTCGAAGAAATGCGCGCCGCGCATATCGATGATCTGCAGGGAATGCTGGAACTCATTCGTCCGCTGGAGGAAACCGGCATCCTGCTGAAACGTTCACAAAAAGATCTGGAATACGACATTGGCAACTTTAGCGTAATAGAGCGCGACGGCAGTATCATCGGTTGCGCAGCGCTGCATCTTTTCCCGGAAGACAACATGGCCGAACTGGCGTGTCTTGCCATACATCCCGATTATCGCAGTGAAACGCAAGGTGAGCGTCTGTTGCGCTATCTCGAACTGAAGGCAAGCGTACTCGGTATCGGCATATTGTTTGTTCTTACCACGCAGGCATTGCATTGGTTTCGTGAAATGGGTTTCAGCCTTGCCGCCGTGGATGTCTTGCCTCGGCAAAAGCAAAGCACCTATGATTACCGGCGCAATTCCGCTATATTGATTAAAGCGCTGAGCCAGTGAACACGCCACCCGTTTTACGCGTACTGCAGGCCAGCGACTTTCATCTGTGCGCCGACCCCGATACGCTCACTTATGGAACAAACACCGATCAAAGCCTGTGCAGCGTTCTTAATGTTCTGAGGGAATATGCGTTGCCGGACGGCCTGCTGATCGCAACCGGTGATCTGTCGCAGGACGGCAGCGCTGCCAGTTACGATCGCCTAGGTTTAATTTTGCAGCGAACCGGGCTGGAGTTTTGCTGTTTACCCGGAAATCATGACGATGCTCCGCGTATGCGGGCATCTCTTCCTTGTCCACAACGGATACGCAGGGCAGGGTGGCATGTCATCTTGTTGGATACTACGCTTCCCGATTCGCCAGGAGGAAGTATCAAGGAATCGGATCTGCTCCATATCGGCGAATGGCTGCACGAGTTTCCCAATACGCCATGCCTGATTTTCATGCATCATGCCGCCGTCTCCGTAGCAAGCCCGTGGCTGGATACCATGCGTATCGACAATGCCGATAATCTGCTGAACTGCCTGGCTTCTTTCGATCAAATCAAGGCAGTCGTCTTCGGACACGTACACCAGGAACTGGATATCCATTATCGCGGAATCCGTTTTCTCGCCTGCCCATCGACGTGCGCGCAGTTTCTCCCTAAAAGCGCTCAATTCGCACTCGACCCCATTGCTCCCGGTTTCCGCTGGATAGATTTATACGGGAACGGACATATGGAAACGGGTATCGTCAGGGTATGACAGATGACGGCCCATAGCCAATCGGTTACATTATTTAACATAATATACATTATGCGAAGTAGCTAGGTTGATAAAATCGCGCTTCCGAAAAACCTATAGGAAGCAAAGAGCATGGCTAAGCGAAAGCGTAAAAAATCCGATTTTTACAAGCTACGCATCAAGCTGGGTATTAGCCTAGAGAAAACCGCAGAGCTGTGCGGCGTAACAGAACGCAGTGTACAGAACTGGGACAGTAAAGGCGCACCGCTCATGGCGACGCGCCTTTTGTGGTATTACGACTCCAAAAAAATAAACTATCCAGGGTGGCGCGGCTGGGAATTTACACGCGATGGAGTTTTAAGGAACAAACGGCTTAAAGTCAATATCACACCGGACTGGCTCAACAAGTATAAGCTGGTTATCGATCGATTTCTTGCGCTGAAAGCCGAGCAAGATCAGATAACCGGATCATGGGCGTATCGAATGTTGCAGCGATTCGAACGGCTAACAGTCAAAATCAAAAGATACGCAAACAGAAAAAAGCGGCTGGTTAGAGGGTGGTAATTCCACCACAGAGCGGTATTTCTCCAGCGCCCTACCTCAGTCTATTCTATTCAAGCTCGAAGTCGAAAGCGTTACGGCGCGTTGATGCTCCGACGAGCACGAAGGAACAGCGCTGGCGAGCCGGATGAAATATACCTTCATCCTATGCGCCTCTATGCGACAGCCGCCGCATACCGGTCTGGCTTCGCCAGCACTTTCAAACAGGGTGTTGTGACTATCATGAAAAATGCCGTATTTATAGCTCGATCATCGGTCCCCCCGACTGTCTCGATCATCAGTCCCCCCAACTGTCGATCATCGGTCCCCCCGGCTGTAGATCATCGGTCCCCCCAACTGTTCGATCATCGGTCCCATCGACTGTCGATCATCGCCCCCCCCCGACTGTCGATCATCAGTCCCCCAACTGTCGATCATCGGTCCCCCCGACTGTAAATCATCGGCCCCCCTTCTCTATATACCCCAAAAATCTATCAATTAGATTTTTCAATTAGTCTCTGCAATTAAACACCGGCGTCTGTGGATAACTCAATCAAGATCAAAAGGAGCCGGAAGAGTGGCTCTCAATGCGCGCCAGAAGCGAGGCGAGCTGTATCGCCATATCCTTTTTAACTTCTTCGTGTGAAATCCAGACTGCATCCGGCGCATCCGCTTCCTTGATGGCAAGCTCGACCTGCTCGCGGAACCACTTGTCATACTCGGCAGCTTCATGGGCTTTTTTCATGTGTTCCGATGCATATTTCATGGCTTGCGCGGTTGATCTGGCAAGTCAAGTATATTAGCAGACTTGCGCTTTTGGTCGAGCTTTTGCTCAATGGCGCTGGATGCGCTGGGTGCACCGACCGTTTGTTTTACCTGCACACAAGGATCCATATTTATAGAATTTTTATTAAGAAGGAATGAACACATAAAAAGCAATTCTTTCTTTTGTAAAAACAGAATAAACGCAGTAGTCATTGCAGGCATGTTTGAAGATTTAACCTCAAAGCCATCGTTCAATAGTTCTTCCATCGTTTTAACTGTATCGGTTTGGCTGGCTTGTGCGACACCGATACATGAAAATAACAGTACGGCTGCAAACATTAATGCAAACTTATTCATTTAAAATTTCTCCACCATTTTGAATGACATCACTGATAAAAAACTCGTCGTGTTGATCCCGGTCGTACTGCTGTACCTTTAAGCACCCTGCCCGATCAAGGCGATGAATATTCTACCAGCGCCGCGCGCATTTGGTGAGAATGTAAAATCGTATCAATATATCATATCATTACTTGATATACCGTATCGTATCAGATATGATATACATAAATTATTCATATCATGTAGAGGGTATTATGAACGCAGTTATAGAGTTAAGGCCCGGACGTGCAGGCGTCAGCTTTGAGCGGGTTGTGGCAATTGCAGAACAGATCGTAGCGGAAGGTGGACGCCCTACCCTGCGCGGAATACGTGAACGACTGGGGAGCGGTAGCCTTGGAACGATTCAGGCTCATTTAAAAGAGTGGAACGAAAGCAAAACGCCTGCTATACCGACAAGCACAACACTGGCGGCTGATGTGCAACTGGCCGTTATGGAGGAGATCGCGCGGCAAGTGCGCAGCAATCGCGCTGATCTGGATATGGAAATTGCCCAGGTAAAAAGCGAACGCGACGAGCTGACCGAGGAAAATAACAGGCTTTCCTTGGAAATCGAAGAGCAAAAGGCAGTGATCGAGTCGCTAACAAAAGCGCTTGCAGTCGGCGCCGGGAAAACAGACGCAATGGCCGTACAGATCAAACAGCAGGAAACAGAACACCAGATATTGAGAGACCAAGTTGAAGCGCTGAAAGTCGAGGCAGCGACCGCGACAGGCAAAGCCGAGGGACTAGCAGTACAGCTCAACGAAATGTGGGCGCGGATAGATCAGGAGCAGGAGCGCACAATAAAAGCGAACAAGGAACGGAGATAGCCAGAATCGCAGAGCAGGCTTGTCAGGCCCGACTCGAAGCAGCGGCGCGGGAAATCGAGACATTGAAAAAACCGGCCAGTGCTAACGGCGGTATGTCAAAAAAAGCCAAACAAAAAACAGTCACACATGCAAACAACGACCCGGCCAACGAGACCAGTCATGTCAAAGCTGAATCTACACAATGAGCATGGTAGCCCCATATGTGGCGCGGCTTGTCACCGATTACACGTCCACGTCAAAGCGGAGGCTACAGCATGAGGAACTATGACGGAATGCTTAAATAAAAAACGCTACCCTTACCATTAAAACGGCTGTCCCAAGTTGGGACAGCAAAAAATGGGTATCCGGATTTGAGTGTGTTTAGGGCGTCTGAACCGGACTCCGTTATTTTGGTGTAAAACCGGATTTTGTTATGGGAGAAGAAGACATGAAGCCCTCTGAAGCCTTGGCCTCGAACCGTGCTGCGATCCGGCATGTGGTCGAGTCTCACCGCGCCCGCAATGCTCGGGTGTTCGGCTCTGTCCTGCGCGGCCAGGACACCGATAGCAGTGACTTGGACATCTTGATTGATCCGACGCCGGACACGACCTTATTCGACATCGGCGCAATCCGCCACGAACTCGGCAAGTTGCTCGACATGCCGGTGGACGTGCTGACGCCCAACGCATTGCCCGACAACTTCCGGGCCACGGTGCTCGCGGAGGCTCGCCCCGTATGACCCGCGACCAGCAACGCCTTATACCCCAAAAAATAAGGTTATTTTCTACGAAAGCTTTACAGGTTATGCGGCCAACTTTTAGTCATCTAGGCGTACTCTGCTTGACTATTTTGATGTCTCTGACATCGGGACGGCCAATTTTTTAGGCTGCAACATTTCTAAGGCCAGCGCCGCCCCCATAATTTCCAGCAACACGTCTGATGCCGGCCTGAAGTGTTTCACATCCTCAGCCGTAAGCTGGCGGACTTCGCCGGTTTCATCGGTCAATGGTAAGCGGTTAGTCATAAATTCCTAGGCCGCCTGATCCAATGTAATTTTGAACTTAATGCCCGCTTTGCCTGCAAGTGTCAACAACATGTCAATGCTAAACTTCTTCCAATGTCCACGCACCAGATCGGAAACCCGAGCTTGGGATACGCCCAATAGCTCGGCGGCTTCGGTCTGAGTCAATTGCTGTTCGTTAATCCACAAACGCAACCGAGCCATTAAATCTGCGCGAAATTGCAAAATTTCCGCCTCATAGGGCGAAAAACCCAAGGCAAGGAACAGGTTTTCACCTGATTTCACTACTTCAGTCATTTTTCAACTCCAATCTGCTTAAAACGAGTTTTTGCCAGTTCGATATCCTGACGAGAAGTTTGTTGTGTTTTCTTTTGGAAGCAATGCAGAACATAGACACCTTCCGGGCGGGACGCCAAATATATGATCCTGAATATGCCGGACTCACGCACACGAATTTCACGAACACCTGGGCCAATGCTCGGCATTGGCTTCCAGTCGGAAGGATCAAGACCCATTTGCACTTGAAACAACTCAATACCGCTAGTTCGTCTAGCGTCTTCGGGAAACGCGCGAAGATCGGCTTTGGCACTACCAAGAAAAATTGCGTCTTTCATAAAAAAATATTATACAAGTATTTATATAAAAATCCAACAAAAGCATGCCACCATTTCTAGCGAAACCTGACCGGACATCTCCGATTGGCTCGAAGATGGGACTTCTCGCCACACATGACTAGACGCCTTGTCATTGGATTTACAGGATTCCTTCAAAATCCCACGCCCAGCGCTAAGGTGTTAACGCTGATTGAATAATGCCCCAGAGTGCTGATTGAATTTTGACCCAGGACCTGTTGCTGTTTTGTGTTGCAGCAACTGTGGATAAGTCTACCAGATTGTTGATTTGAAGTTTTTAGATGCGCGGGAAGTTCACGAAGTTTGGAGACCGTAGTGAACTCCCCGCGCGTGCCTGGTTAGAACGGCTCTTCTACTGCTGCGTTTTTGCCTCCTCTTCGTGTTTGCTCTCTCGATTTGATGCGGGCCTTCGCGGCCATGCTGCTGTGCTGAAACCGGTATGACTCATTCCCGGTTTCAACAATGTGGCAGTGATGCGTCAGCCGATCCAGCAACGCCGTCGTCATCTTGGCATCACCGAATACACCCGACCATTCCGAGAAGCTCAGGTTCGTCGTGATGATCACACTGGTGTGCTCATACAGTTTCGAGAGCAGGTGAAACAGCAAGGCTCCTCCCGTTTGGCTGAACGGCAGATAGCCAAGCTCGTCGAGTATGAGCACATCCATGCGCATCAACGATGCGGCGATTCGCCCGGCACGGCCATCCTGTTTCTCGCGTTCGAGTGCATTGACCAGATCGACCGTCGAATAGAATCGCACCCGCTTACTCTGCGTGGTGATACCCGACACCGCGATGGCGGTCGCCAAATGCGTCTTGCCTGTCCCGGGCCCGCCGATAAGCACCACGTTCTGCGCTGTCTCGGTGAATGATAGCGTTGCCAATTGCTCTACCAGCGGCCGATCAGCCTTGGAGGCGGCGAAGTCGAATCTGGCCAGGTCGCGATGTACCGGAAACCTGGCCGCATTCAATTGGTTTCTCACTGAGCGCATGTGCCGGTCCGTTGCTTCGGCTTGCAGCAGGTGTTCGATCAGCCATTTCGACGAATCGGTCGATGCTGCCCCTTGTGCGATCAGGTCCGTCCATGCGCCGGCCATTCCATGTAGCCGCAAATCCTTGAGTTCAGCAGTGACATCACAACGCATGATCAATCTCCTCCGCATTAAGTTGAGCTTCAGCTGTCAATGCCGATTTAAAATTGATACAGTTTTTGAAGAAATGCCGATTTAAATCTGATACACCTCCCC
Source organism: Candidatus Methylospira mobilis (assembly GCF_009498235.1). Taxonomy (NCBI): domain Bacteria; kingdom Pseudomonadati; phylum Pseudomonadota; class Gammaproteobacteria; order Methylococcales; family Methylococcaceae; genus Candidatus Methylospira; species Candidatus Methylospira mobilis. Next base: position 2,205,851 of record NZ_CP044205.1, read on the forward strand.
TAATTCATTATCGCGCTGGCACTATCGTTGTCGGCTCACCTTTAGCTGTAACGACCCGCAATCGAAAACACATGAACCCGCAATCAGCGCATCGGCAAACCCAGATTAAGTGAGAATGAAAATAGCGCTCGACCCACATTATTTGAGAATGAGCCCGCAATCAACCGCACCGACCTGCAATCAACCGCGACCAACCCACATTATTTGAGAATGACCGCTGCACCCAAAAACGGCAGGCGGCGCTCAAATTCCTCCCTGACGCCAGTCAAGAAAACGAGGGTTTTTTTAACATCATTCGGCGTGCGATTATCCATCATATTGGCAGCCCTGCCTTCAACATCTTTTCACGCAACTCACTCGTGCGTACTGGATCGAGTGTCTGGGTGAACAGCGCCCTGATTTCTGCCGGCTTGACGTCGAACTGCTCCGCCAGATCCTTGATACGGTAGCCGTTGCGCGTCAGTGTCGCTTCAATATCGTCTGAATGACGCGTCAATACGGTATTGACGATCTCAACGGAGACAGGCCTTTCGCCGGTTTGGTAACCTGCAGTCAAGGCTTGAGTCAGGTAGTCCTCTATCTGTAACGGCGTGCGCAACTTGCTGGACAGTAGGTAGATCGCGTCTTCAGATAGGATGGACTCCGCTTCTACCTGGCCTTCAGTGCACGTTTCAAGCAGCCAATAGATATATTCGCGCTGGCTGCCGGTGATGCCGTCCAGGGAGAAGAGTGTGGTGCGGTGACCAATTTCCTCCATCGTGGGCCGACGTAGATCGTTCCTCAGTTTGGGGTGGCCGGCGAGTACCACCGACAGTCGACCGCCGCCACCGCCACTCCGCGCAAGCTCAATCAGGCGTTTCAAGCTGGTCAAAGTGTAGGTGTTCAGGTCGTGTGCTTCATCAATGAACAGGGCGACGGGGCGTTTTCGTTTTTTTATCAGTTCGTGCAACTGCCTGTCACGGGTCTCGATGTCGGTCGGCACACGCATTTGTTTATCGCCAGACAGGTCGTAGAACAGCGCCGTAACCAGGGTCGATAGTTTGATGGCGCGCTTGTCGATGGCAAAGGACTGCGACACGATGACGTGCTTTTCCTCTTCCAGCGCCTGCCGAATACGCTCCAGCATGACGGTCTTGCCGATGCCGATCACGCCGGACAAAGCCACCAGCCGACCATCGAGGATAGCGCCGCGAATATCGCTCATTAACTGCTGGTTATGACTGGTTTCGTAGTAGCCTGCCTGATTCAATGGCACCGTCAGGCCGTAATGTTTCATCACGTCAACCCGCATGGTTTGTCTCCCTTTTTCTTGTTGCGTCGAAAGTAATCGCGCACGCGCTCCAGCACGATACGGCGCACGAGCGTTTCGCTCAGCACCTGGTCGATAAATGACCGATCTTCTGGTGGTAGCTTCGCCAACGGTTGCGCGAGATCGTCAGCGATGGCGAGTTTGGCCGCAATGACGCTGGGAAAGTGATACTCATGTGCTTCGGCATTAAAAGGCTGTTTCGGTATCGGCGCTGCCGCAGCTGCCGTCGGCGGTGAAAGTCTCACATCGTTGCCAGACAGTGCGGCGATAGGCAGACCCAGCTGATCGGCCAGGGCGCGGATATGATCGGCGCGTTCATCTGCTTTGCCCCGTTTGAAGCTGCGGTACCGGTGTAGCGGGATCGGGCCGGACACGGGATGATAAGGGCCGAAGCGTTCACCTTTGAACTCGACATACAGCTCGTCGTCGAACAAGCCCCACAGTAACACCACACGCTCGCCCGCCATGTCTGGCTCTACTTCATACTCGGTGCCGCCAACGCTGAGGCGGGCGTCGATGCCGACCTTGCGCCGTTCCGGCTCGCGGGCGAAACGGCAGAACTGTTCCCAGGCGCACATCTCGCGCACGCCTTCCGACGGCAGATTCTTCAGCCAGTCGTCCATCAGCGTGTGGGGTTCGGAGCGATGCCGGCGCGCATTATGGATATGGATCAGATGACGCAACAGCCACTCGTTGGCCTGCCGCTCGGTTTCCGGCTTGTGGAAGTGATACAGCGTCTCATAGGCTTCCTTGAGGGTGCGAAAGGCGCGCTCAACTTTGCCTTTTGATCGAGCCGTGGTACGCCTGCCGTCTTTCCCTGCCGGCATATGCGTTTGCCACTCAATGCCCAGTGCCAGCATGACGTTCTGGAATACCCGGCTCTTGGCGACCGGGCCATTGTCTAAATAAATCATTTTTGGCATCCCTTGAAAGGGAAACGCCGCATCGGCTTTCGGCGCCATTGCGTTGAACAGGAAGCGCAAAGCGGATTCTGCATCCTCACCATAGACGCAGCGGTATTCCTGATAGTTCACGCCGCTACGGTCATCCACCACGCTAAACAGCATGAGCGTCGGCTGGCCCTTCGAAGGATCAACCCATTCAGGCTTGTCGATATGCTTGAGATCGGAAGGCGACATATCGAACTGCCAACAATCGTTGCTGCATTCGGCCTGGAAACGCACGGCGGCAGGCTCGCGCGTCAGGCGTGGCTGATCCAGATGCCACAAGGACAGGTACCGGTTTACAGTCGTGCGTGTCAGTAGTCCTTTGGGTGCTCGCACCAAACCCAATGCGGTCTCAACGCCGTAGTCCTCTAACAGCCCAATAGCACGCCGGGTGGACAGATGCCGACCGTTCTTATTCGTCGTGCGCAATTTAAGTGCGGCAACCAACTCGCAGTAGCGCTCCAGTTCAGACGCTTGCAGTATGCGCGGCTTACCGTGGTCGGCACGGTGCGCTGCGTGTGGTCTGTTGAATTCGGTTAATGCCCGGTAGACCGTCGCAATCGAAACACCGTACAGTGTGGCGACAGCAGCGATTTGATTCGCGCGCTCGGAACTCTTGCGGGGTAAACGATCAAGCCGCTGCCGCAATTGCAGCAGGGAATCAATGGGTATTTGCTTATGCCGCGTGAATGGCGTCGGCATCGGCTTCCGCCAAATAGCTATACAGCGTTGGTTTTGAGATGCCCATCATCCGGCAGAGCTCATCAATACTGTGCTGGCGTTCATGGTAAAGGCGAATGGCGAGTTGCCGCTTATTGGAATCCAGCGCCTTAGGACGTCCGCCGGTTCGTCCTCTCGCCCTGGCGGCTGACAGTCCTGCCTGGGTGCGTTCGCGGATCAGGTTGCGCTCGAATTCAGCCAGCGCGCCAAACAGATGAAACACCAGTTTACCGCCGCTACTGCCGGTGTCGATATTTTCCTGCAGGCTTTTGAGTGCAACCCCGCGCTTCTCAAGCTTCTCGACCAAGGCAATCAGGTCTTTGAGGGAGCGCCCCAGCCGATCCAACCGCCAGACCACCAGCGTGTCGCCGTCACGCAGCACATCCAGAGCGGTCAGCAGACCGGGGCGCTCCGCCTTGGCCCCACTTTCCTTGTCTTCATACTGTTTGGAACAGCCGGCCTGCGTGAGCGCGTCGTGCTGCAGGTCAAGGTTCTGATCATCAGTAGAAATCCTGGCATAACCAATAAGCATTACACTACTCATGCGTCGGTGATGGAAAAAAGGGCGGGGCGGCATGGCTGAGTTGTAAATAAACTCGTGTGAAGGAAGTATAAATTAAAGTTGTATTCCTTACCGAATTTATTTACTGGTTTTGGGCTGTTTTACGATGATCTGTATGGTTGCCGGAAACAGTAAGGAAAACCCTCGTTTTCTTGACTGGCGTCAGGGAGGAATTTGAGCGCCGCCTGCCGTTTTTGGGTGCAGCGGTCATTCTCAAATAATGTGGGTTGGTCGCGGTTGATTGCAGGTCGGTGCGGTTGATTGCGGGCTCATTCTCAAATAATGTGGGTCGAGCGCTATTTTCATTCTCACTTAATCTGGGTTTGCCGATGCGCTGATTGCGGGTTCATGTGTTTTCGATTGCGGGTCGTTACATTTAGCCTTGACCATACCGGCTGCCCGTTGATGTTTTAACCGGTAACTGTCGCCGGCAATCGGCACGATATGGGCGTGATGAAGCAAGCGATCCAGCAGAGCGGCAGTCAGCGTTGCGTCCTGAGCAAAGGTCGCGTCCCACTGTCCGAACGGCAAGTTGCTGGTTACAATCAGGCTGCTTTTTTCATAGCGCGCCGCGATGACCTGAAAGAACAGGTTGGCCTGTTCCCGATTCATCGGCAGGTAGCCGATTTCGTCAATAATCAACAGGTGGTAAGCGTTGATCGCCCGATGCATGACGGCCTTCAACTGATTCTGGGTATGCGCAGCCACCAGCGTCAGCAATAAATCGGCTGCCGTGGTAAAGCGGGTCTTAACGCCAGCCTGCGCCGCTTTGTATCCCAAGGCAATCGCCAAATGGGTTTTACCGACACCGGACGGGCCGATAAGCACGACATTCTCGTTACGCTCGACAAAACCCAGCCCTGCCAGTTCGTCAATCTGGCTGCGTTTGACTCCGGGGGCAAAGGCATAGTCGAACGCCTCCAGAGTTTTGATCGCCGGGAAACCGGCAAGGCGTGTAAATAGACTCTGTTTTCTTACCGTTCGCCCCGCTGCTTCCATTTTGAGCATGTCTTCCAGAAAGTCGCTATATGCGCTTTCCTGTTGCGCGGCCTGCTGAGCGGCAGCCGGGTAACCCTGCGCTATGAACGGCAGATTCAGCGATTCACACAGGGTTTGTATTCTTTCGTGTTGCAGGTTCATGCCGCCACCTCCCTTTCACTCTGGATAGCCTCCAGAAGCCCGTCATAGACCGCGAGCGGGTGTTGTAATGGCGTTTCCTGCGCTATCCGTTCGATAACAACGACCGGACGATCTGCCGCCGTTACCACCGCCTCAGATTGCGGGCGCGCCGCGCGGATATCTCCGCGCCAGGGAGCGGGCAGTTCTTGCAGGCGTTCCTCTCCCAGGCGCTCCGAGGGACGCACTTGCGTGGTGCCATGTATGCGTTCATTGGCTACGTCTTTTAGCCAGCGTCGCACTTCAGCATTGGCAGTGACCACGTCCAGCGTCAGCCCGGACTGCTTGAGCTGTGCCACCAGCGGAACATAAAAAGAGCGGCGCAGATAGCCGTTGAAACGCTCGACTTTACCCTTGGTCCTGGCGCGATAAGGGCGACACAGTTTTATAACGAAACCGCAATGCCGCGCATAATCGAGAAATCCAGCGTGGAAACGATGCTCACCTTCACCCGATGCGTCGCGCTCCAACACCACCGTCTTCATGTTGTCGTAAAGAGCCCGTTGCGGAATACCGCCAAAAGAGTCGAACGCATGGTTATGGCACGCGATCAGCGTCTCCACTTTCATGTCCGTGACGAACTCGACAAAGCTGGCTCGACTGTAGCCCAGCGTTGCGCAGAAGGCGTAGAGCGGGTTACTGCCTTTACGAAATTCGACCCAATCGACCTGCATCTGCTCGCCCGGCACCGTCTCAAAGCGCACCACCGGCTCTGCCGCGCATGTGGGCTTGAGGCTATGCAGGTAGGCACGTAGCTGACTTTGTCCGCCGCTATAACCCAATGCGGCTATCTCTCGATACAACACCGTCGCCGGTATCCAGGCCGGTTGCGCCGCAGCCTGCCGTTCCTGTAAATACGCTTCAAATGGCGAAAGCTTGGTAGGGCGCTGCTTTTTGCGTTCGTATCGGGGCAGGCTATCGCTTGCAAGATGACGGCGTACCGTGTTGACCGCGCATCCGGTCTCTTCGGCAATCTTGCGTAAACTCAAGCCGTGTTTTCTCAATAATTCAATTTCCACATACACCTCGTCAGTGATCACGGCTGCGTTCCAAATGCAGCCGATCTTCTCAATTCGGTGTATCAGTTTTCAATCGGCACGCTGTATCAATTTACATCCGGCAGTGACATCAGCGTCATGCCTCAGTTCATCATATCGGCTGGTATTGGCCAGCGGCACATCCTTGAGCTGCAAACTCGTTTCCACATTCGGTGGAAGGGGCGGCGCATTCAGCCGTCCCAGTACGTTGAGTACGTGTTCCACACTCAGCACGCCGGATTCGATGACCAGTTCCACCGCAACAATAACGGCTTCAAGCCCCGCCCGTGGTACGGCGGCCAGCACCTGCGCCATGCAGCGATCTCCGCCCGGATCGCGCATCAGCCCCTGCCTGAGCTGTCTGAGTGGTACAGGCATGTCTGCGAACGGGGCGCCATTGCGCAGCGCTCCCGGTTTGCGTTCGATCAGCGTGATGTAGTGTTGCCAGTCGTAGCGAACATGTCCGCGTTCTGTCAGGCGCTCGTGGCAGGCGACAAACGCGTCACCCGACACAACGATGACTTGATTGGGATAGAGCCGGACGCTGACCATCTTGCCCGCCAGCTCGCATGGCACGGAGTAGTGGTTGCGCTGTACATTGATCAGGCACGTGCTCGATACACGAGCCGGATTTTCAACATACCCATCAAATTGAACCGGCATGGGCATCATGTGCGCGCGCTCCTGCTCCAGCATGTCGGCTACGCTAAGCTCCTTGTACTCGGGATGGTGCAGCTCGCCCCATAATGCCCGGCAGCGATCACCCAGCCACACATTGAGTTCGACGAATGAACCGAACCGCTGGTTCTGCGCTTCCAGCCAGATGCGCCGCCGACTGTCCTGTACGTTCTTCTCGACAACGCCTTTCTCCCAGCCGGATGCCACGTTGCAGAAATCGGCATCGAACAGGTAGTGCGCGCACATCACGGCAAAGCGCGCATTGACCACGCGTCCCTTACCTTTGTTGACGCGATCAACGGCAGTCTTCATGTTGTCGTAAATGCCACGGCGAGGAATGCCACCCAGCGCCGCAAAGGAGCGCGTATGGGCATCGAATAGCATCTCGTGCCCTTGGCCCGGATACGCCACCAGCCAGAATGCCCGACTGGCGCACAGCTTCAGGTGCGATACCTGTATGCGCCGGTAAATGCCTCCAATTACCAACCCTTCTTCGCTCCAGTCAAACTGGAAGGCTTCGCCAAACTCAAATTTCAACGGCACAAAGGCGTGGGGCTTCTTGCCTGAGTCAGCACGCCAGTTGCGAATGAACGCAGTCACCTGGCTGTAACCGCCCGTGTAACCATCCGTCTTGATTTGTGCAAACAGATTTTTGGCGGTGCGCCGATTCTGTTTGGGGCGATGGGAATCCGCTTTGAGGGCTTGTTCCAGTGTGGGGTGAAACGCGCTGAGCTTGCAGTCCGCCTTTATCCTGCGGTATTTCGGCGGTACTGCTTTCTCTTCCGCCCTTAGCCATTTGCGTATCGTGTTGCGCGATAAACTCGTGCGTCTAGCGATCTCGTGTAGCGACATCTTGTCGCGTAAATACATCCGTCGAATCTTGCCTATCATTTCCATAGTGATCACCTTTATCTCCTGCCCAAAAATTGGACAGGCCAAGTAGAACACCTGGGTCACTTTTGAATCAGCAAACCACCTCTAACTGGGTCAGTTTTCGGTCAGCGACAACAGCAAACATTAATGCAAACTTATTCATTTAAAATTTCTCCACCATTTTGAATGACATCACTGATAAAAAACTCGTCGTGTTGATCCCGGTCGTACTGCTGTACCTTTAAGCACCCTGCCCGATCAAGGCGATGAATATTCTACCAGCGCCGCGCGCATTTGGTGAGAATGTAAAATCGTATCAATATATCATATCATTACTTGATATACCGTATCGTATCAGATATGATATACATAAATTAATCGTATCATGTGGAGGATATTATGAACGCAGTTTTAGAGTTAAGACCAGGACGTTCAGGCATCAGCTTTGAGCGGGTAGCAGCGATTGCGGAGCAGATCGTAGCGGAAGGTGGGCGCCCTACCCTGCGTGGAATACGTGAACGGCTGGGGAGCGGTAGCCTTGGAACGATTCAGGCTCATCTGAAAGAGTGGAACGAAGGCAAAGCACCTGCTATACCGACAAGCACAACACTGGCGGCTGATGTGCAACTGGCCGTTATGGAGGAGATCGCGCGTCAAGTGCGCGGCAATCGCGCTGATCTGGATATGGAAATTGCCCAGGTAAAAAGCGAACGCGACGAGCTGACCGAGGAAAATAACAGGCTTTCCTTGGAAATCGAAGAGCAAAAGGCAGTGATCGAGTCGCTAAAAGAAGCGCTTGCAGTCGGCGCCGGGAAAACAGACGCAATGGCCGTACAGATCAAACAGCAGGAAACAGAGCACCAGATATTGAGAGACCAAGTTGAAGGGCTGAAAGTCGAGGCGGCGACCGCGACAGGCAAAGCCGAGGGGCTAGCAGTACAGCTCAACGAAATGTGGGCGCGGATAGATCAGGAGCAGGATCGCACAATAAAAGCGAACAAGGAAACGGAGATAGCCAGAATCGCAGAGCAGGCTTGTCAGGCCCGACTCGAAGCAGCGGCGCGGGAAATCGAGATATTGAAAAAACCGGCCAGTAACGGCAGTATGTCGAAAAAAACCAAACAGAAAACAGTTACACAAACAAACAGCGCCCCGGCCAGCGTGGCCGGCCACGTCAAAGCGGAGGCTGCACCATGAACACTATTTCCATAGAGATAGACGACAAAACCACGTCCGATCTGAACAGCATAGCAGCGCTTTCACACCAGAAATTTGAGGATGTCATCAAAACCGCTATCAGCCGCTATGTAGCAATGGAACAGGAAAAAATAGAGGATGAGCGCAGGTATCAGAACTGCCTGAATAATGGCGGAATTGATAATGCACGCGTAATCAACTGGCTGGAGCGTTGCAACGCTGGAGAAGATGCGCCATGCCCCAAGTAATTTGGAGCCATGAAGCCCTTGATGACTTGGCGCGTTTAGTAAATTTCCTCGAGGAAAAAAGCAGCCCTACAGCAAAGAAGGCGCGTAAGGCGATTATCGAAGCAACAAAAATAATCGAACAATTCCCGGAATCAGGAAAAATAATCTACGAAAACCCAAAAACATGGGAAGTCTACGCGGAATTTGGAAGAAGCGCTTATGTAGTCAGGTACAGAGTAAAAGCAAACGGTAACGCAGTTATTTTGCGCGTTTGGCATGGTAAAGAAAACCGGTAACATACAGCAGACTCGCCGTGCCGCGCGAGCGCGTCCCGGCAAGTCTGCTTCTTTAAATAGTGTAACGTTGAAGGTTTAACCAGAAAGACCGTCAATAATACCCTTCTTTTTACTATCTTGATCAGGTTCCGAATAAAGCTCATCGAAGCGCTTTCCACCATAATCACACACATAACGACCAGATTCACGTTTGCAGAACGTTATCGGGACATGAAAAGAACGCTGTCCGGTATGAAGCAAAGCATAAGAACCGGTCGGCCCGCTAACGACACCGGAAACACGGCCAGAAGGTTCTACCTGCTTAGGTGGACTCAAAGACGAAGCGCCGGGATTAGCAGGAGAAGATACAGGCGTTACACGAGAAACGGGCTTAGACTTTTCTGGTGCAGCTTCTGCATTCTTGAAAAAAGGGTTAAGCGCAAAATAAAAAAGAGTCAAAGAGCAAACAACAGCCGCCGCAAGAATTGCAAACTTCTTGTAAGGCAATTCTGCTTTATACGTGTGATCGACAGAAGAGCGATAGAACTGAAACAATTCAGGATCATAGGGCTTTTTTTGTTTTTGCGCATCATCATCAGTTAGGGCTATTTCAGGCTCATCGTTAACACCTTCCCAGCGGCAAACAGTCTGAACTTTAGACTTGAAATGGCGGCGATGATGAAAATGTACATCAGAAAGACGACGGATATTCTGATCTATAAATTTTGGATGCTGCGTAATTAAATAAAGATCAAAACCCCGATGACGACCCCGTTTACACAAAAACTCTTACACCCTCGACACCCTCTAGCATCAATCGAATAGACGCAACTCAACGGCACTTCCCAGATATGCGCCCAATTCGTATCGCGCAGATATGGCCCCTTCTCTATCGCCTTTACTGAACAATAGGCCGATCACGCTACCGCTATGCGCAACCTGAACGCCTAATGCGCCGTAAGATCTGCCGATGCACTCTATTTCCTCCAGATGCGGCTTGTGCAAAAAAAGCTGGTTAATACGTGCGCTGGCACTGGCTACCGCAGCGACTTGCCCTGGGTCGCGTTCGAGTACGCACTGTCTTAACCGATTCAACAATGCGGCGAACTCAACGGCCTCCTGAGTGGAGTATTCGGGAAGCGGCAATGCAATCGTGTCGATACTTGCACTTTCTGAGATATACTGAATGCTGAGTATATCCATCGGCGGCAATGGTGCTGAAAACCGCTCGACGGCAACGCCTTCGCGTTGCGCAAACAGTACACAGGCGTCGTCAAACATCAACGAATCGGAAGCTGCTTCGGCTTGCACCGCCAAACGTGCGATGGTTTGCGGCGGCAAGGTTTTACCAAACGCATTGGCAACCGCACGAATAGCCGCTATAACATCGGCGCTGGACGATCCCAAACCACGCCCTACCGGTATGTTGCTATCGATAGATAACCAGCCGCCCAAGCGGGAGACGCCAAGCAAAGCCAGCGTATGTAGTGCCGCCCGCAATGCTTTTGTTTTATTGGAAGGCAATATTTGCAGGGATTGTTGCGGCAGTCCATGATAAACCGCCGTGGAGCGATACCTTGGACACGGCAAGGTCACCAAAACAGGCTGCGGGCGCTTTTTACCGCCTTGCAGTGTAACGCCCTGGAAAATTTCTCCATGATGCCCTTGAGAATAGCCATAACCAACTATTTCGGTGTGTGGTTTAAACTTTACCTGCATTTTCTTATATTTAGCGCTTGAAAGCTTGATATCGCAGGTGGGTATGCCCGCGAAACGGAAAAATAGCAACGACCATGTTTTAAGCATGTTTGACGTTGCGGGAAAGCGCTTGATGACTGGGTCTGACCGCCGTAAAGAAAAAATTGCACATTAAAAATGGTGATTAGGTTCTGTTATGGGATAGATAACGCTATAGTCTTCGGCGCTAATTTCGAGTCGGTTATCTTACCTTCTTGTTTCCGCTCAGACCATTTTTTTCCTTTAAAAACGGGTTTTCACGACCCTGGAACCCATATTTAGCTAAAGTTTAATCGACTTAATTAACTGTACAATGCTGTGTAATTGAACATGTATTAGGCAGCTATTCATAATAATACTGTGATATTTATAGCATCCTGAATCCGTGGTTTATTTTCTGAATAGCCATAGAATTCATATGGATGCGGCGCTTTTTGCCTCACCCATAATGAACGTGAATTTCTTGTAAAATCACGCTGTTGACTCTAACCATCACGGATTCAGGAGCATATTTCGGAAGCTTTGCTAAACCAGATTAGACCTATAATGCTAGATGCGATTCTCTTTCGCTTTCAATTAAGCGCATCACATGTATTATTCCGCAATTACACCATATGAAGCACCGAGCGTTTCAGGCCATATTACGGCGGCGTGAATATTTTAATAGCGCTTTCAACAGCGATTTTTGCAGTTACAACCTTGCTGTTGGCTTTTTTTATTTCCGCTATTACTTCATCAAGTCTAGCTCCAACGTATGCTGCCGTCGCCTCTATCGTTTTTAGTTCTGACATGATTTCGGATAAACCGAGATCTTGCGCTTTAATTTGATCTTCTACATATTCATTTGAATTCCATCGTTCATAGTAAAAGTACCTCTATTTATTACAGTAGTACTGCTCCGCATAGACATTGATGATTCTTGTAATTCAAATTCAAGAGAACTTATTCTACATTGTGCGTCCAGCAGCTCTGTCGTGACTTCTTGAATTTGTGCCTCTAAACTTTGAATTTGAGCTTGCACACTGTCAACCACCACTTCTTTTACATTGACTTCAACATCTTCTTTCTTAACCGCCATTGCAGTATTTTTAAAATTAACATATTTATTTTCAATATTTGGACCAAGTTTATTATCAAAAGTTACACCCGTAGTCATTTTAAAAGCTGCGGCTGTAGTCCACTCAAACTTAGCCCCAAGAAATGTGTCAAGCTTCGTCCCAACAGTCATTGTTGTTGATGATGAAGCGTTTATATCAAACTTGACGCTCGCTGCTAAGTCTAGCTTATTGCCTATAGTCACAGTGTTAGACTGCCCTCTTATAATTTTGTTTGTATCTCCAACCAACTGAAACTCCTCTCCAAGAAACAATTCAGTTTTGCTTGCAGCTGTAGTAATCACAGGTCCTGCAGAACTCAGAGTTATATCAGTTGGCGCAGAAAGCTTAATGCCCACAGCGGCTTTTATATCAACAGCAGATGCTGTATCGATTAAAACATTTCCGGCGCTGGCAAGCGAAATAAGACCCGCTGTGTTAGCGCATATCCCTAATGGAGCACCCAAAGTCAACGACGATGCGAACATAGGTGACCCCATAAATAGATTCGCAAGTAACGCTTTATCCTCCATAATAATATAGTTACCCGCAGAGCTTTGCAGCTTTGACTGCGTCCGGTTGTCGTTATTAACAACATTGCCGGCGACAGAGTTTGGAACGGCTCCTATAATAACAGGCTGATCCGGATCGCCATTGATAAATGACAGCAATACCTCGGCGCCCTTTCTCAATGGAAAGTGCATGCCTTGCCCGCCAAAGCCGGCATATTCAGAAGATTTTCTGATCCAGGCTGAGCATTTCCCCGCATATTTATCAGTGACAACAAAGGGCATCTGTACCTTGTATTCGCCGCTTTCATTCAATTCAGCGTATTCGCCGTCGCCTTCGGCATCGATAAATGCAGTCAGCGTGCCCTCTATTTTGGGCCATGGACGCCGCATTTCGGAGCGGAACTGAACATCAGACGGTATCGCATTGATGTCCGCCCGATAAAAGTCTACACTCGCCGTTTTCTCTTGCGCTGACGCGGGGACAGTCAAACCCAGCTCCAGCAGCGCAATTGCCTGCGAACCGCAATGCCGGACGCGCGTCAGCAGATAGCGGCGGTTAAAACTGCTGCGCGGATGCCCGGTCACCTCCAGCAGATGCCCGCACCGCAAGCCGGTTGCGTCACTGCTGCCCGAATATTGTTTGGCTCGGCAGCGGAGGGTTTCAGCGTGCAATTGCGCCACTTTGCTTGCCACTTCATTGCTTCTCAGGTTTTGTCCGTACAGAAACACTTCACCGATACCTTCAGGATCAACCGTTTGCGTCGCCTTGATGCCCAGAGATGATTTCTCATGAAAATAATCCATTACAGTGACCCGTTCCGGTAAACAGCGGGTTTCACACTCCAGACTTTGCAAACGGCGGATTTCGTTCGCGCCGGCATGATTGCCGATAGGCAGATAATGCAGTTGAAGCGCCTCGTTCTTGTGCGCCATGAGCGAATGGGTGAAAACGATTTTTTCACTGCCTTCGTTTTCTTCATACCACCAATAGTCGCCCAAACGGTCGGCCCAGCGCTCGATAAATTCGTAATAGCTTTCCTGATATTGGCAAATATAATTGATTAGAAAACTTTGCCTGTCACGAGGTAATCGCCACTCGAAATCATTTGAGCTAAACCCGGCATTATCCAAAATCAGTTTAAATATTTCATTAGGATTTTTATTGAGATAAACCTCGCTTAAATGGTAGGCCGTCAAGCGCCACATTTTGGGTACCAGAACCGCGCGATAGATAGTCCAGCCGGTTGTTGCCTGATACGCATAGCTGAAATCCTGCACCAGACCGTGATAAGCGGTGGTCATGCCGCCTGCTACGCCGTCGTTGAGGGTAAACAGCGCGGGCCGCCCTATAATCCGGCTTTCGTCCAGATCGCCGTGATCCGCTACAGCGAGCAGCAGCTCAAAGCGGTAAAGCGAAGATAAGGCTTCTTCGCCTTCGAAGCGCACCACTTCGAAGCTAGTGTTCGCCAGATTTGCGCAGGAAAAGGTAAAGCGGCGATTCGAACCGCTGAGTTGACCGGATGCGTTCATGATTTCACCGAATTGCTGATTTTGACAAAATTAATTGAAATCTGCGCCATTATTTTTGATGGCGGAAATATATTTTTTCCATAATCATGCGAATTGACATTGTTGAGATAAATATCTCATGTAGAAAAAAAATCAGCCCTGCAACAAGAAACAGCATGGAAATGACAAACAATATCGCAACGGCTAAAGATACGCTGTACTGAAACAATCCGCCAATAAAATGAAGCGCAATTAGAATGCAAATAAACAACTCTGAAATGACGCACAGCGTAATGGACCAACCAGCTACTTTTGAACGATAAGACAATGCCCTTAGTTCTTCATTTAGATGGTTATGGTGAACTTCATCAACACCGTCCAACCGCTGATCCAGCTGGCGCGCGACATCTATTATCCTCGTTATCCGTGCGGAAAGAATGGAAATAATTGCCCCTATACCAGCCAGCAAAAAAACAGGGGCTACGGAAATCTGAATCAATTTACCGATATCAATATCTGAGAAACCATAATTCATGATATTATCAGCATACTTAAATGCCATTTTTCAATAATCTGAGCCAAAACCGGTCAGGATTTTGTCAATGTCATCTTCGAGTGTCTTGGCATCCCGTGCATCAAACGCCATCCATTCGCACTTAAATTTTGCGCCGCAACTTCTCGTTACGGTTGAAGAGTTCAGGGCTGTACTGCATGCGCTATTGCAAACGCTTGTCTCCCGAGACCCTGATATGCATATTGAGCCAGCCGGAAATACTTTTCGAGGGACATTCGAGCCCCGGGCGCCGGTTCGGTAGCGCGCCATTCGGCGCACGACATACTTTGAAGACCGTGGTCAGCGCTGGCGGAAAGTGATGCGGCCTTTACTAAGGTCGTAAGGCGTCATTTCCACTTTAACGCGGTCGCCGGTTAGAATACGAATGTAGTGCTTGCGCATTTTTCCGGAAATATGGGCCGTGACAATATGACCGTTATCCAGTTCCACTCTAAACATGGTGTTCGGCAAGGTATCGATTACCTTTCCTTCCATTTCAATTTGATCTTCTTTTGACATGCACCTTTCTCTGAACTGTTGTTGGGCGATTCGGTACAAACCTGCCAGGGTTTGACCGGAACCATTGATTGTTTGTAACTATTCAGCGAGCGCTTCGGTCATGCCGAAAAAGCGCTCGCTGAATAGTTACAATTTGTTTCATTGTATCAGAGTCGAGGCTATCTTCTCGCCTTTTTCAAAACGCCGCCACTCACCGTTCAATAACGCATCGATAGGCCGATAGCTGTTTTTATAGGTCATTTTCCGGCAATGCTCGACCCAAAAACCAAGATAGAGCCATGCCAGGTCCAATCGACGAGCTTCTTCGATCTGCCATAAAACCGCGTAGATTCCCAGGCTGCGTGCTTCGGCTGCATCGATATCGTAGAAGGTGTAAACAGCGGAAAGTCCGTCAGCCAGATAGTCGACGACCGCAACCGCCAGCAACTTCTCTTCGAGCCGGAACTCAACCAGGCGCCCGTTCACCCAATCGGCCTGAAGAAAGTCTTCGTAGCTGGAAGCTACGCTGTCTTCCGCTGTTTCATCATGACGCGCCCGCAGGTAGTTGAACAGCAAATGGCGCTGCTCATGCTGAAAATTCAGCGGCTTGACCAGCGCTACAAGGTCGGAATTACGCCGCCAGACTCGCGACTGCGCTCGATTCGGCTTAAAGCTGTTCACAGGCAGGCGAACAGGTATGCAAGCCTCACATTCATCGCAAAAAGGAATATAAACAGCATCGCCACTACGCCGGAATCCCTGGTGTGCAAGTTGGGAATACAAGGTAGTATTCATCGGCGTTTCGGGAGAAACCAGCGCCATGCGCGCGCGCAGGTCGGGCAAGTAAGAACAGGGCTGCTCTCCAGCCAGATACAACTCCACACGCTTCATGCTCCACTCTCCTGCTCCCAAGCGCTGGCCAAAGGCTCGTGCCTGCAAGCAACATATAATTTCCCGGCAAAATCGGTGCGGGAAATTGCCTCTGCGCCCAGCGATTCCAAGTGAGCGCTATAAACCTGGCAATCCACCAGTTTATAGCCCCAAGCGGCAAGGCAAGTCATGGCATAAGCAAAAACGGCCTTGGATGCATTGCTGACGCGATGAAACATGGACTCGCCAAAAAAAGCCCGCCCTAGCGTCACCCCATAAAGTCCGCCCATCAGCTTCCCGCCCTGCCAGGCCTCGAATGAATGCGCGAAACCCTTGCGATACAGCTCCTGGTAGGCAGCCTGCATTTCCGGAGTAATCCAGGTTCCCGCAACGCCCGGCCTCGGCGCAGCGCAGCCTTGCAACACATGCTCGAAAGCGCGATCATGACTGAAGCTGAAGTCCCCGCGACGCATTTGTTTGGCCAAACTCCGAGCCGGCTTGTAATCTTCAGGGTGAATCACCCAGCGCGGATCAGGCGACCACCACAATATCGGGTCATCATTCCCATACCATGGGAATATGCCATGGCGGTACGCATTGAGCAAGCGAACCGGAGACAAACACCCGCCTACGGCCAATAATCCGTTCGGCTCCGCCAGCGCCATCCGGATATCCGGAAACGGCTGATACGGATTATGCGGGTCCAGCGATGCCGGCATGTGACTATAGGCGATGCACAACCTCCTGGTAGATTTCCCGCATGGCGGTATCGGCGCCGTCCAGGATCACGTCCAGTTCGGTTATGCTTTGCGTCGCAAACGATACGTCGCTTAAGGCTCCGGTATTGACACGGACACTGAGCGCAGACGATTTCAGCGCCGCATAAGCCGCTACAACCGCCACTCCGGCGTCGCTCACTACATTCTTGTTGCCTTTTTCCGCAACTACGCGGCTCAGCGCGATTATCTCGGCACTGGCGCGGGCGCAAGCGAGCGGTACTTCGGTTGCGTCCTTGAGCGCCGACTGGATAGCCTGACTACGCACAGCCTTCTCCGCTTCAGTCTCCCTGGGTAACCCATAAGCCGACATTACACGGTCAAATGCTTCGATATCCTGCCGCATCATGCCCGTCAATTGCTCGCGCAAAACTTCCGCCCGCTGCAGAATATCCCTCATTTCTGCGTCTACTGCTTCATAAGCTTTTTTGTTTATGGTCAGGTTACAGACCATCGCGACCAGCGCCGCCCCCATGCCGCCCATGATGGCGGCGGCGCTGCCGCCACCCGGCGTAGGGGTCTTGCTGGCCAGCTCATTCAAAAATACCTCAAGCGACGTATCCTCAATCATACGTTTCAATTCCCGCTTCTCAATATGTAAAAACCAATAGGCAAGTATAACAGCGCGGCCATGCCTGTTTACTTAAAATATACGCCCATTTTTTTCAATGATTTATCCTGGCGACAGGCAGCGAATGATTGTGTATGGACACTCTTTCCTGCCCTTCATTACTCTACACTTCCAAGTGTCCTGATTTACGCCCGGAAAAACTGGGATACAATGTAATAATGTGCCGGTGAGTCCCGATCAGGGCAATTACAAACTTCACTACAGTAAGGATTCATGAAAAAACTTTTATTCCAGTTTGACACAGATATTCACACATCGGCTTTCGACACAGTCGTGGCTTACGATGGCGGAGCCGATCACGTTATCGGTCATGCCGGACTATCCCCGGAAACCGTAGGAAAACTGGTCGAAGGCGCCATTTTCACGCGCGCGCCCAAAGACAAAAAAAACACCGCGATTTTCATCGGCGGCAGCGATTTGATCGCCGGGGAGCATCTGTTGAAGGCGGTAAAAAACACGTTTTTCGCCGACTTCCGCGTTTCAGTGATGATCGACAGCAACGGCAGCAATACCACTGCCGCAGCCGGCGTGGCAAAGCTGATCGGAAGCTTTAAAAGCGGCAATCTAGCGGCAAAAAAGGCGGTAGTGCTGGCAGGCACCGGTCCCGTCGGGCAGCGCGCCGCCGTCATGCTAGCCAGGGAGGGCGCAGATGTCAGCGTCACCTCGCGCAGTCTGGCCCATGCAACGGATGCCTGCGCAGCGATGCAAAGCCGTTTCGGCGTCAAACTGACGCCGGTTGAAGCAATAGACAACGAAGCGCGCGCGACCGCCATCCGGGATGCGCAAATTGTCTTTGCAACTGGCGCGGCGGGCATTGCGCTGCTTGACGCCGAGCACTGGCAAAACAATACGAATCTGGAAGTAATCATGGACGCCAACGCCACTCCGCAGCTCGGGATAGGTGGAACCGACGTGCTGGATCGAGGCGCAGAAAAGCACGGCAAAATCGTCTGGGGCGCCATCGGTTTCGGCACACTGAAACTGGCGCTGCACCGCGCCTGCATAGCGCGCCTGTTCGAGCAAAACGATTTGGTGCTGGATGTCGAAGAAATCCTGGCGATTGCGAAGAACATGGCGTGATTAAACGGCCGACTCTTGAAAAAAACAATAACAGCCCCCATCGAATGACGCGTACAGAGTTAATAAACAACTTGTTCCACCATCCAGGGTTAGCTAAAACATGACAATTGCAGAACAGAAAGTAACATTGGGCTTCGAAGCCGAAGTCAAACAGCTGCTTCAGCTGATGATCCATTCGCTATACAGCAACAAGGAAATCTTCCTGCGCGAACTGATTTCCAATGCATCGGACGCCGCCGACAAGCTGCGCTTCAGCGCACTGAGCCATGAAGCGCTGTACGAAGACGACAGCGAGCTGAAGATCCGCATCGAACTCGACAAGGATGCGCGCACGCTGACCATTACCGACAACGGCATCGGCATGAGCCGCGAGGAAGTGCAACAGAACATCGGCACCATAGCGCGCTCCGGCACGCGCCAGTTCTTCGAAGCACTCACCGGCGACGAAGCGAAAGACAGCCAGCTGATCGGCCAGTTCGGCGTCGGTTTTTATTCGTCTTTCATCGTCGCCGACCGCGTGGTGCTGGAAACGCGCCGCGCGGGCGCGGCGCATTCCGAAGGCGTGCGCTGGGAATCGCAGGGCGAAGGCGATTACACGCTGGAATCGATAGAAAAACCGCAGCGCGGCACCCGCGTCATCCTGCATCTGCGCGACGGCGAGGACGATTTCCTGGAAAGCTGGCGACTGCGCACCACGGTACAGAAGTTCTCCAACCATATCTCGCTGCCTATCGAGATGAAGAAAGAACATCACGGCGAAGATGCGGACGCTCAGCCCGAAGAATACGAAACCATCAACAGCGCTTCCGCGTTGTGGACCAAATCGCGCGACGAGATAACCGACGAAGCTTATAACGAATTCTACAAGCACGTTTCGCACGACTTCCAGGAACCGCTGGCGCGCGTACATAGCCGCGTCGAAGGCACCAACGAATTTACCCTGCTGCTGTACGTGCCGGCTCATGCGCCGTTCGACCTATGGGACCGGGAGACCAAGCACGGCATCAAGCTCTATGTGCGCAAAGTCTTCATCATGGACGATACCGAAAAACTGATGCCGCGCTATCTGCGCTTCATCCGCGGCGTGATCGATTCCGACTCGCTGCCGCTCAACGTCTCGCGTGAAATCCTGCAGGAAAACAAACTGCTGGACAAAATTCGCGCCGGCGCTGTGAAAAAAGTGCTGGGGCTGTTCGAAGACCTCGCCAAAAACGATTCGGAAAAATACGCCGCACTGTGGAAGCAATTCGGCCAGGTCATCAAGGAAGGTCCGATCGAAGACTTTGCCAACAAGGAGCGCATTGCCAAACTGATGCGTTTCAACTCGACGCACAGCGCCTCGGATGTACAGGATGTTTCCTTCGACGACTATATCGGACGCATGAAGGAAGGCCAGGATAAAATCTGGTATGTCACTGCAGAAAATCTGGCTGCGGCCAAAAATAGCCCGCATCTGGAAATCTTCAAGAAAAAGGGCATCGAAGTCATCCTGCTGCACGAACGCGTCGACGAATGGCTGGTATCGCACCTGTCCGAATACGACGGCAAGCATCTGCAATCCGTCGCCAGAGGCGAACTGGATCTGGGCGATCTGGAAACGGAAGAAGAAAAACAGGAAGTAGAAAATGTCGCCAAGGATTTCGAGGGGCTGATCGAAAAAATCAAGAAAACCCTCAACGACAAAGCTGGCGATGTCAAACTCAGCCACCGTCTCACCGATTCGCCCGCCTGCCTGGTCACCGAGCATTACGGCATGAGCCGCACCATGGAACGCATCATGAAGTCGGCAGGCCAATTCGCGGCAGGCGGCAAACCGATACTGGAAATCAACCCCAAGCACCCTATCGTGTTAAAGCTGCGCGACGAAAGCAACGACAGCCGCTTCGACGATCTGGCGCATATCCTGTTCGATCAGGCGGTGCTGAGCGAAGGCGGGCAACTGGACGACCCGGCCAGCTTCGTGCATAAACTGAACGGCTTGCTGCAAAATCTGGCAGACTAAAAAGTCACAGATCCCCCGCCTGAGCGTACTTGCTCAGGCGGATCGCCGCTCGCCGCATAAACGCCTGATGGTGACTCGCTCAACATCTGGCTCGTTATCGTGCAAAACCAACAATGCAGAAGTATCGAGTAAAAGCCGCTCATGCTTCATGCTCGATGCAACGATCCATCAACAGGCGTTCCGCTGCGGCACCTTTACCTAGAAAAGCAGCAATGGCATCGACTGGCGATAACTCGGCAGACGGTTAGTCCCGCACTGGATCAAGTGCGATAGAAATCACTTCAGTGCAACGGTGGCGCAATTCCTGCCGAATGGTAATCATATCTTGTGGATCATCAATAATTTGACAAATGGCACACTCGATATGTTTCCTTCGTATTGTAAGCATTAACGCGCGATCGCGCACATCTAATCATCCCGATTACGGCATGAGGCATGCGGCATGCGGCTCTTAGAAGCTGTTCACATAATCTTTTCAGTAGTAACGCCAGGAAGGCCAAATGGATAAACTGCAAGCTGGTATTGAGCTCGCGCTCGCAGTTTTTCCATAAACGCCGGCATTTTTCCAACCAGGCGAAAGAGCGTTCAACCATCCGGCGTTGAGGTATCACCGCAAAGGTTGGATTTGCTCAAAGGCTTCTTTAACTGATATCGCTTGGGTATTTTTTCTCACTCTGCTATTTTACAACTTGTTAGCAAAAATCGTGAACAGCTTCTAAAAACTGTCCATTTGTAATTCGCCCGCTTGATCACATGGCTTTAGTGACTACTTGACTGATCGAAGCAATGCATCAGCGTCATGTTACAAGAAAATGACATGAATACTTGACATATTACCTACACATCTGCATAATAGACGGACTAACGCGGGGTGGAGCAGTCTGGTAGCTCGTCGGGCTCATAACCCGAAGGTCATAGGTTCAAATCCTGTCCCCGCTACCATATACAAGTTATAATAATAAAAATAAGCGGTTAGCGCGCATCATGAGGCCATACACGATTATCGGTTTGGCCTTTTTGTTTACCCCACTCAGAAATCCCCATGCTCAGCTATCGCCACGGCTTTCACGCCGGCAATTTTGCCGACGTATTCAAGCACTTGGTGCTGAGCCTGCTCATACAATCCCAGCTCCGCAAAAACAAGCCCTTTTATTACCTGGATACGCATGGTGGCAGCGGGTGCTACGACCTGAATTCCGGCATGGCGCGTAAAAACCGCGAATATGAAAGCGGTATCGGACGAATATGGCAGGAAAAGGACATACCTGACGAGGCGCAAGGTTATTTCGAAGTGGTTCGCCACATCAACCCGCAAGGCGCGCTCAATACCTACCCCGGCTCTCCCTGCCTGACACGTTTTTTCATGCGCGCCGGCGACCGCATGGATGTATGCGATCTGCACAACACCGAGGCGGGCGCATTGAAAACCCTGTTCGCAAAAGACAGCGCGGTAAAAGTACACGCAATGGACGGCTATCAAGCGCTCAAAGCCCTGCTTCCTCCCAGAGAGCGTAGAGGCGTTGTGCTTATCGATCCCGCCTTCGAGTTGAAGGACGAACGCGAACGCCTGCTGGAAGCACTGAAACAGGCCTATAAACGCTGGTCTACCGGCATTTATGCGGTGTGGTATCCGATACAGGACAAAGCCGCGCTGGACTGGTTTCATCGCCAACTGGCGCGTAGCGGCATTGCGCCCATCTTATGTACCGAGCTGACCATACACGATCAATATCAGCCGTTACGCCTGAACGGAAGCGGACTAATCATTATCAACCCGCCCTGGCAACTCGATCAACAACTCGAAGCTGCCGGTCCCTGGCTGCTGAATAAACTTTCCCCGGACGGCAAGGGCTTGTTCAAACTGGAGTGGCTGGCGTATCCACCTGAAAGATTGCCCGGAAACGCAAACTCGTAAAATTTAGTCAGAGCGTCATTGCTCAGTCAGCAGAACTTGTGCATGAAAAGCTTGCTCATAAATCTGTCGCGCAATTATAGCCTCCAGTGAGTATTTTTGCAGGAGTGACCTTTAGTCAGCGCATTGCAGACCGATCGCGGGCTGAAGCCCGCTCCTACGGGGCATGGGTATATACACAAATCAATAAATCATTGTTTTTAATCGCCATCACCCACAACGGAGGCTGGCAACGAAAGTTGACTTGTTACACGTCAAAACTTCATTTCAACAACGCTTTCATATCGCGCACCGCCGATTTCAGTCCGGTAAAGATCGCGCGCGCAATGATGGCATGTCCGATGTTTAGTTCGACGATTTGAGGAATTTGGCAGATTTCGGCAACATTGTGGTAATGCAGGCCATGCCCTGCGTTTACCTGCAAGCCCAGCGCTTCCGCCTGCTGAGCGGCCTGTCGTAACCGGGTCAATTCCTGTGCCTGCGTAACAGTGGTGGCGGCGTCGGCGTAATGCCCGGTATGTAACTCGATAACGGGCGCGCCGCTACGCCCTGCGGCTTCTA
The DNA here is from genome assembly GCF_009498235.1 of Candidatus Methylospira mobilis. Lineage (NCBI taxonomy): Bacteria > Pseudomonadati > Pseudomonadota > Gammaproteobacteria > Methylococcales > Methylococcaceae > Candidatus Methylospira > Candidatus Methylospira mobilis. The sequence goes on from NZ_CP044205.1 coordinate 2,228,587, forward strand.
TTTGGGCGGGGTCGGCATCGATGAACAAGGATACTTCAATACCGGCCTCCCCCAGCTGGTGGCAGGCGCGTCGTATGCGCGCAAAGCTGCCTATGACGTCCAGTCCGCCTTCCGTGGTCAGCTCTTCGCGCCGCTCCGGCACCAGGCAGCATGCCGGCGGCTTGATGCGCGCGGCAATCGCGACCATTTCGTCGGTTACGGCCATTTCCAGATTCAGGCGCGTCTGTATCATATCCAACAGCCGCTCGATGTCGATATCCTGCATGTGGCGGCGGTCTTCGCGCAAATGCGCGGTGATACCGTCGGCGCCGGCCTCTTCAGCCAGTAATGCAGCCTGGATTACATCGGGGTAGCGCGTGCCGCGCGCCTGACGTATGGTGGCTACGTGGTCGATGTTGACGCCGAGCCGCCGTGGTTTGGATTCAGTCATGAGCCAGGCTTTCCATAAGCATATTTGAACAGGTCGCGGCTTTTTAATGTCCGTCCGGCGAGGTAGTGGTTAATGATTTGCCGCATAAGGCGTTTGGCTTCGGCCTGCTGGTCTGCGCCGGAAACGGCGCCGGCCGCAAGAGCCAGCAAGGTGGAGCCGCTATAGGTTTGCGCGTCGGGCCGAACCGCCGGACGCGCGCCGTGTTCGACTATAAAATGGTAATGGCGCCCGGATTCCAGTGGCGTATAGCTGTCCGCTTCATGTTCGAGCTCCAAGCCATACCCCATTTGTTCCAGCAGGCTGAGCTCGAATCCGCGCAGTAGTTTTTCTATCCGCTGATCGCTTTGCAGCGTCGCCAATGTCGATTCGTACAGTTCAAACACGCCGGGATGTGGATCGTGCCTGTGCAACAAATAATAGAGTAACTCGTTGAGATAAAAACCGCAATAGAGCGCTCGGCCGGATAATTGCATGGCTTTTCCGCGTGGCTCGACGGCATTCAGAACCGGTAAATCGGTGCGTCCGCGCCAGAAAACGTTGAACGGCAGAAATGGCTGCAATAATCCGGCCTGCGTCCTTTTTCCACGCAATGCGCCCTTGGCCAGCACGCTGACCAGGCCATAATCGCGTGTGAAGACATCCATGATCAGGCTCGTTTCGCGCCAGGCGCGCCGGTGTATCAGCCAGGCAGGAGTTAATGAGATATTTTCCAACAGAAAACCGCACGCTTTGATGAGCATCCAACACCGATTGACTTGAAACATTTTCATTCGACCGGAGCCTCTTTCGCTCCTCCACTTAACTCAGGACGAACGAACCCACTTTACGACTGAAGAAAGAAAGAGCCCCCCTACCCTGTTCAATCGTTGTACCCCAGGCTTAACAGCGCGCGCTCGTTATCGGACCAGCCTTTTTTCACTTTAACCCACAGGTTGAGATAAACCTTGCTGTTTATCAATTTTTCTATATCTTCACGAGCGCGCTGGCCGACTTTTTTCATTACTTCGCCATCGGTGCCGATTACAATCTGTTTCTGGCCCTCGCGCTCCACCCAGATGATAGCGTGAATACGCACCAGATTGCCCTCCTGCTTGAACTGCTCGATTTCGATGGTGATGGCATGCGGTACTTCCTGGCCTAGACTGCGTATCAGCTTTTCGCGGATAATTTCAGCCGCCATGAAGCGTTCGGAACGATCGGTAATCTGATCGTCCGGATAAATGGGTTCGCTTTCCGGCAACAGCGCCATGATTTGCGCTTCGAGCGCATCGAGATTGATTTGGCGCAACGCGGAAATAGGAACAATGGCGGCAAAGTCGAATTGCGCGGACGCTTTTTCCAGAAAGGGCAATAGCCTGTCCTTGTCTTCGCACTGGTCTATCTTGTTGACGGCCAGAATTACCGGGCAGTCGGCCTGTTTGATTTTTGCCAGCATCCAGTCGTACTCGGCTTGCCAGCTCCACTGGTCGACCAGCCAAACCGCCACATCGACGCCTTGCAGCGCCGAATCCGCCGTACGGTTTAAATAGCGGTTCATCGCACGCTTTTCGCTGTCGTGCATGCCCGGCGTATCGACAAAAATAGCCTGGCCGTGCTCCGTGGTTTTAATACCGTGTATGCGATGGCGCGTGGTTTGCGGCCGGCGCGATGTGATGCTGATTTTTTGCCCTATCAAATGATTGAGCAAGGTGGATTTGCCTGCATTCGGCAACCCTATCAAAGCGACATAACCGGTTTTTTTTATCATTATTTGATTCTCAATTCGGTGCTAAGCCGCGCCAATAACAACTCGGCGGCCTCCTGCTCTGCTTTTTTGCGCGAACTGCCTTCGCCGGTTACAACATCGTTCAATAATGCGATCTTGCACGCGATACGAAAAAGCTGATCATGCGGTTGCCCTTTTTGAGACAGCAGGGTGTATTCAGGCAATGGCAATCCGCGCGCCTGCATGATTTCCTGCAAGCGTGTCTTCGGGTCCTTGTTGCGATTTTCCAGCGACAGCCGCTCGATGGCATCGTGAAATAGCTGAAGTATCCATGTCCGGCAGGCTTCCATGCCTTGATCGAGCACCAAAGCGCCCATGATCGCTTCCATAGCGTCGGATAGCGCGGAGTCGCGGCGATAGCCGCCGCTCTTCAGTTCGCCGGAACCCATGATCAAATAGTCGCCCAGCTGCAGCGCACGCGCTATCGCCGCCAGAGAGCTTTGATTGACCAGGGAAGAACGGAAACGGCTGAGAACGCCTTCATCCGCATCGGGAAACTTTTCGTATAGGCGCTCGGCAACGACAAACCCCAGTATCGAATCTCCGAGAAATTCCAGGCGCTCGTTATGTTTGATATCGGCGCTGCGATGCGTCAACGCGCGCTTCAGCAGTTCGGGATTATTGAAATAAAGCCCCAACTTTTTTGCGAGTTTGTCCGGTGCCAGGATCAAGGTTGTCCGGTCTCGGTGCTGTCGTCAAAAAAAATCAGGGCCGACAGGTTGCCCACGAGCGGCACTACGACGTCATAAGCTATCCGTATCTGATGGCGACCATCCGGCTGGGACTGAATCATTATATCTTCGCGCGCAATATCGTCGACTTGCTCAAGTTGCCAGCGCTGTTGCAATAAACCGATAATTTCCTCTTCGGATTTTTCGCCTCTGGCCAGCTCCGACGACAGCTGCATCAGCACGGCTTTGGCATGGAAATGTTCGATATAGACGGGAACCACCTTGACCGCTACTGCCGCGAAAATTCCGATCAGCGCGAATACCCCAAAAAAACCTATACGTCCCATCCCTATGTGCTCCCTTGCTCGATTTACCGCCTATTTCACCAGCGTACCCAGCCGATTCCAGGCAACGCCGCCATTATCCAGATCCCAGCTCATCCAAATGAAAAAAGCCCTGCCAACCAGATTTTCTTCCGGCACGGTCCCCCAATAACGGCTATCGTTACTGTTGTCGCGATTATCGCCCATCACGAAATAACGCCCTTCCGGCACGGTAAAATCGCCTTGTACCGAAGGCTGTTCCTGCCGAATCAGGATATCATGGCTGACGTTACCCAAATCTTCGGACAAGGTCAATGCGCCGCTCATGGTTTCACCCTTGCCTTTACCCTGATAAACGCCCAGCGGCGTAGCTTCCACGCGTTCGCCGTTAATAAACAATTGCTTGTCATGATACCCGATGCGGTCTCCCGGCAGCCCTATCACGCGCTTGATGTAATCTACCGATGGGTCTTTCGGAAAACGGAACACCACGATATCGCCGCGCTTCGGCTCGTTCAGCTCTATTACCTTGTCATGCAGCACCGGCAGCCTGATACCATAAGTAAATTTGTTGACCAGGATAAAATCGCCGATCAGCAAGGTAGGCATCATCGAACCGGAAGGTATTCTGAACGGCTCGACCAGAAACGAGCGCAACAGCAATACGATGAATATGACCGGAAAAAAAGAACGCGCATATTCAACGATGACTGGCTCCTGCACCGGGTGGGAATCCGGCCCGCGCAATTTTGACCAGAACAGGTAACCGCCCCAGATCAAGCCCGTGCCTATGCTGCCCAGCACCAGAACCAAGGAGAAATCTACATTCATACTAAATCCTTATGAGTCTTTTGCAACGCGCAGCACCGCCAGGAATGCTTCCTGCGGAATATCTATCTTGCCGACCTGTTTCATGCGTTTTTTTCCGGCCTTCTGTTTTTCCAGCAGTTTTTTCTTACGGGTAATATCGCCGCCATAACATTTGGCCAGCACGTTCTTGCGCATGGCCTTGACTGTCGAACGCGCTATGATTTTTGCGCCTATCGCAGCCTGGATCGCCACTTCGTACATTTGTTTCGGTATCAAGTCCTTCATGCGCTCGACCAGATCGCGTCCGCGCGTCAAACTGATATCCCGGTGCACGATCAAAGACAATGCGTCGACCTTGTCGCCGTTAATCAGAATATCGAGCTTGACCAGCGGCGCTGACTGAAAACGGACAAACTCGTAATCGAACGACGCAAAACCGCGGCTGACCGATTTGAGCCGGTCGAAGAAGTCCAGCACCACCTCGCTGAGCGGCAGCTCGAACCCCAACGCGACCTGGTTTCCCATATATTGCAGTTTCTGCTGCACGCCGCGTTTTTCTATGCACAAGGTAATCACCGCACCGAGATAATCCTGAGGCACCAGAATATTGGCCAGGATAATCGGTTCGAGAATATCGGCGATTTCGCTGGGTGCGGGCAAATCGGCCGGATTATGAATTTTGATGGTTTCGCCGCCGCTGGTAACCACTTCATAAACAACAGTCGGCGCCGAAGTAATAAGATCCAGGTCGTACTCGCGCTCCAGGCGCTCCTGAATAATTTCCATGTGCAGCATGCCGAGGAAACCGATGCGGAAGCCGAAGCCCAGCGCCTGCGACGATTCCGGTTCGTATTGCAGGGCAGCGTCGTTCAGGCGCAGTTTGCTGAGCGCTTCGCGCAGATTTTCATAATCATCCGATTCTACCGGGAACAAACCGGCAAACACGCGCGGCTGCACCTGCTGAAATCCCGGCAAGGCATCCGTCGTCGGGCAGTCGGTAGCGGTAATCGTATCGCCGACCGGCGCGCCGAAAATATCCTTGATCGACGCCACCATGAAACCGACTTCGCCCGGCCCCAGGCTGTTCTTGTCGACCTTTTTCGGCGTAAAAACGCCGACTTGATCGATGGTATGGCTTTTTCCGGTAGATAGCAGCATAATTTTCTGTTTGCGCGACATGACTCCGTTGACTACGCGCACCAGCGAAACCACGCCCAGATAGTTATCGAACCAGGAATCGATGATCAGCGCCTGCAGCGGCGCATTGGCGTCGCCTTGCGGCGGCGGAATGCGCTCGACCAGCTGCTCCAGCACATCTGTGACGTTCAACCCGGTCTTGGCGCTGATGCGCACCGCATCCTCGGCCGGTATGCCGATAATTTCCTCGATCTCCTTGATGACTTTTTCGGGATCGGCGGAAGGCAGATCGATTTTGTTCAGTACCGGCAGCACTTCCAGACCCTGCTCGATGGCGGTGTAGCAGTTGGCGACGCTCTGCGCTTCCACGCCCTGCGCCGCATCCACCACCAGCAGAGCGCCTTCGCAGGCCGCCAGCGAACGCGACACTTCATAGGAAAAATCGACATGCCCCGGCGTGTCGATGAAATTGAGCATATAGACTTGCCCGTCTCGCGCCTTGTAATCCAGGGTAACGCTCTGCGCCTTGATGGTAATGCCGCGCTCGCGCTCGATATCCATGGAATCGAGCACCTGATTGGCCATTTCCCGGTCGCTTAGACCACCGCACAGCTGAATGAAGCGATCGGCCAGCGTCGATTTGCCATGATCGATATGGGCGATGATGGAAAAGTTTCGTATGTACTTGAGGTTTGAAGAATTCATTAAGAATTTTAGTATGATGTTTTGGGGCTATGCACACCGCCATGTACACAAAGCGAAAACTACCTGTATTCGTTCCGCATACTACAACAGAAGATTATAGCGCAATCGATCGACTTGCTGTAGGACTTTCCCAACCTTCTACGTTGTCCTGGCCCCAGGACACGAAGCGACTGTTTGGCAATTTTTTGGACGTTGATTGACATGTCATGGGATAGTGGAACCAGCCTGGACAAGGTTGACCATGGCGCAACCGTTTCCATTCCAGCCAGAAAACGTCCGCTCTCCCAATGCTGTAAAGGCTAGTTGTTTCTTCCGGTGAACCAGGTTATCCGTCAGCCCGCCGTTAGAAAATCATTGACTACTAAATCATATTATTTTTTAATATTTGCAAACCTTATCGGTTTAAATTTCAACATTGTTTGTATAACAAATGTTTTTAGAACCGAGACCGCGCATGAGCAAGCAAGCGATTTTTTGCCTATCCTTCCACCAACACAAGCGGGTCCTTAAGCAAGTTCTTAGAGAAACACGGAATAAGACGTTTCCATTAAAGGTTCGACACACTCACAACCTGCCAAAACAATTGCTTGCCGTTCATCCTGAGGCAATCGAAGAATTTTATCGGCGCTTCATCTGCATTAGGTGCTTTGCAGCCTTCCCCCCAACTCGACACCCGTAACCTGACTGTGTTCATCGTTGTCCCGCGCCGGCACTCGGGCGATGGCAGGCACCAAGCTGGAACGATTCAACCCTAAGGTTTACAGTCCAACGCGATTTGACGGCTACTAAAGCCTATATTCCTCAAAGGAGATTCCTATGGCAATCATCAAAAAATCAGTAAACGTAAACCGTGACGTGCCGACTGAAGTTCGCGCTTCAGCTGCCAGGGATGCGGAAGTTCAGCGTAAGAAAGCGCGTACCCTGGCCAAGCAGCAGCAAGCGGCAGAGCGTATCGCCGCCGCCACCGGCCAGTTGTCCGCAGGCGTGAACGAAGCCGCTTCCGCCGCCGAAGAGCTGAAGCGCGCTTCCGATCAGATCGCCACCGGCGCGGAAGAAGCGTCCGGCTCCGCACAGGAATCGGTAACCGCGCTGGGACAGGTCGCAGCCGCCGTTACCCGTCAGCTGCAAAACGCGGACATCAGCCAGACCAAGATGGATGCCTGCCAGACGCTGGTAGCCAAAACCAGCGCCGAAGTCGCCAGCCTGATCACCAACGTTGATGTTGCAGCGCAACGTCAGATCGCATCCGTGGCCATGGTCGTCGAGCTGGAAAAGCAGGCCGCCAACATCGGCGATATCGTCAAGGCGGTCGGACGCATTGCCGACCAGACCAACCTGCTGGCATTGAATGCCGCCATCGAAGCGGCGCGCGCCGGCCAGCACGGCAAGGGTTTTGCCGTGGTGGCCGACGAAGTGCGCACGCTGGCGGAAACTTCGGAGAAAAGCGCGAAACAGATTCAGGATCTGGTCGGACAAATCCAGCAGGAAGTCAAGGTGATTGCCGAAGGTATCAATACCTCGGCCAAAACTGTTGAAGCCGAAATCGAAAACGGCAAAACCATTTCCGCACAACTGGAGCAGATCCGTCTCGACGCGATTGTGGTAACCGACGCCGTGCGCGAAATCGCTACCGGCGCGCAGCAATCCAATACCGCATCGCAGCAGGCGCTACAAGCTGCCGAAAACATAGCTTCCGCCGCCGAGGAGCAATCCAGCGCCGCCGAAGAATCCGGAAAGACAGTTGCCGAACAGGCGCAGGCGCTGGCCGAATGCGAACAGTTGGCGCAAAGCCTGTCGGAACTGGCCGACGAGCTGAAAAACTCCACCGATGTCGCCAAGAGCGCAGAAGAAGTCGCCTCAGCCGCCGAAGAACTGTCTTCAGCCGTGCAGGAAATCAACCGTTCCGGCACCCAGATCATGGCCGCCATCGAACAGATACGCAAAGGCGCGCAGGTGCAGGCCGCCGCCACCGAAGAATCCGCCTCCGCGTTGGCGCAGATCGAAAAAGGCCTGGAAGTCGGGCAGGCGCGCGCCGCAGTCTGTCTTGAAAAAGTCAATGTAATAAGAGGCCTGCTCGACACCAACAAGACATCTGTCGATGCCTTGATCAAGGGCATCAGCGATTCAGCAGTCGCATCGCGCGACAGCATCAAGCAGGTCAAGGATCTGGAACTGGTATCGCGCCGCATCGACAAGATCGTCGACGCCATCGCCACCGTGTCGATCCAGACCAATATGCTCGCCGTCAACGGCTCCATCGAAGCTGCGCGCGCCGGTGAATTCGGCAAGGGTTTCGTGGTAGTCGCCACAGATATTCGCAATCTGGCGCACGATTCCGCCGAAAACGCCGACCGCATCAAGGACCTGGTCAAGGCGGTACAGGACCAAATCGGCGTGGTCGGGCGCGACCTGAATGAAATCGTCGTCGCGGCGCAGAGCGAAGTGGAAAAGGCCAAGGCCAGCACCGTTGCGCTGGTGAATATCGAAATCGATGTCGCCGGCGTGGAAAAAAGCACACAGGAAATCCTCATCGCCGCCAACGAAATCGCCGCCGCGCTCGGACAAGTAAAAACCGGTGTCGATCAGATTGCAGCAGCCGCGCAGGAAGCCGACAAAGCCGCCACAGAAGCCGCCGCCGCCGCCACCCAACAGTCCAAGGGCGCGGAAGAACTGGCCGCAGCCATCGAAGAAATTGCTTCTCTCGCCGACGAATTGCAGAGCGCCTGAACCTCATCCATCCCTGGGACATAAAGTATGACTGCAGAAACTCTGGAACAGCCCGAGAACAGCGCGAGCTCGGAGAGCGATGCTCTCCAGGCGCAAGAGTCCAACGTCCGCCAGTTTGTCACGTTTATTGTCGACGATGAGGTATTTGCCGTGGATATGGCGCCGGTACAGGAAATCATTCGCGTACCCGACGTGGTGCGCGTGCCGCTGGCCCCACTCACGCTGGACGGTCTCGCCAACCTGCGCGGCAAGGTGTTGCCGATCATTTCCTTACGGCGCATTTTCGGCTTTCCCGAACGGGACGATGACGATGCCACGCGCGCCGTGGTCATAGACTTGGGGCAACCGCTCGGTTTTGTGGTGGATCACGTCGCCAGCGTAGTCGGCGTCGAGATTGGCAAAATCGAAGATGTCAGCGCGATCCGCGGCACTGTCAATACCGAACTGCTGGCCGGTCTGCTGAAGGACGCCGGCGGACATGCGATGATCATGGTGCTCGACTTCGGCAAACTGATCGCCAGCGAATTCGCCGAAATCTCCGCGCTTTCCCGCCGTGCCGAGAGCGGCGGCCGTTATGGTGATACGGCGAACGAGGCAGAAAAATCGGGCGACGAACTGCAACTGGTGAGTTTTGCCGTAGCAGGACAGGAATACGCTATAACCATCGACGACGTGCAGGAAATCGTGCAGATGCCTGAGCACATCATGCATGTGCCTCACGCCGAATCGCATGTGCTGGGCGTGATGACGCTCAGAAACCGGCTGCTGCCGCTGGTCAGTTTGCGCCGCATGTTCGCGCTGCTGCCGCAGGATGCCGACGAGCGCAGCCGTATCGTGGTGGTTACGCTGGGCGCGATCTCGGTAGGCGTGGTCATGGACAGCGTCAACGAAGTGCTGCGCGTGCCGAAAACACAGGTTGACGCCATGCCCGGCCTGCTGGCGCGCGACGGCGAACTGTCAGAGATCACCCAAATTTGCCGGCTGGACGGAGGCAAGCGCCTGGTATCGATCATTTCCGCCGGCAATATATTCCGCCATTCGGCAATCAAGGAGGCTTTGAGTACCGTGGAAAAAATGCAAGACGACAATGCCGTGTATGCAACCGGCAACCAGCAGGACGATCTCGTCGAGGACGACGAGCAAATGGTGGTGTTCCGTTTGGGCAAGGAGGAATTCGGTGTGCCGATCGAGAGCGTGCAGGAAATTGTACGCGTACCCGACGAACTGACCCATGTGCCCAAAGCGCCCGCTTTCGTCGAGGGAGTGATCAACCTGCGCGGCGCTGTGCTGCCGGTGATCGACCAGCGTCTGCGTTTGGGCCTGGAAACGGTGGAACGCAATGAGCAGCAGCGCATCATGGTCTATCTGTTCGACAATGTGCGTACCGGTTTCATCGTCGATTCCGTCACCGAGGTGCTGAAAATCCGCAAGGATACGATTGAAGCCTCGCCTCACCTTTCCGGGGAGCAGGCTCGCCTGATCGCGCGCGTGGCCAATCTGGAAAAGCAGAAGCGTATCATCCAGTTGATCGATCCTTCGCGATTGATGGAAGGCCAGGATATGCAAGGTTTGGCGGCGCTGGCGGGGTAAAAACGAGCTAACAAACGGGACGAAATTCAATCTCGTCTCACAATCATCGCAGGAGCGGGCTAAAGCCCGCTCCTGCGATGATGATCAAGCCGCCAACACGGCAAGATTAATTAAACTACCAACAACCATGATCAAGCTGCTTATAGTCGACGATTCGGCGTTGATGCGCCGCCAACTGACCACACTGTTCGAAGCAGAGGGCGGTTTCGAAATACGCTTGGCGCGCAACGGCAAGGAGGCGGTCGAAGAAAATCTGCTGTTCAAACCGGATGTGGTGACTTTGGACATCAACATGCCGGAAATGGACGGCCTTACCGCATTGTCGTTGATCATGGCGCAACGGCCGGTGGCGGTGGTCATGGTGTCGTCGCTGACGGAAAAAGGCGCGTTGGCAACTTTTGAGGCGCTGGCTCTAGGGGCCGTGGACTATGTGGCCAAACCGGAGGGAACCATTTCGCTCACCATTGATGTTATTCGGAGCGAATTGATAAACAAGGTTCGAGCTGCCGCAAGAGCCAGACTCAAGACCAGCAGAGGGCTTGTTTCACGCATCCGCGAGGAACGTTCGCAGCAAACGGCTGCGCGTCCGGCCAATGTGCGCCGTGATATGAGTAGTGAGGGTGTGGTCATCATCGGTGTCTCCACCGGCGGGCCACGCACACTGGAGGATATTCTGCCTTTGCTGCCGGCGGATTTTCCGTGGCCGGTGCTGGTGGCCCAACACATGCCCTCCAGTTTTACTTTGCCTTTCGCCGCGCGTATGAACGAATTATGCGTATTGCAGGTGGTCGAAGCCTCTCGCCCGGTGCTCATCAAAGCCGGCACCATTTACATCGCCAAGGGCGGCGCCGATCTGGTGCTGACGCAACGCGGCGGAAGCGGAGTCATGGTATTGGCCAAGCCGGAAAGCAAGGATTTTCTTTGGCACCCTTCGGTGGAACTGCTGGGGCGCTCGGCTCTGGAGCATTGCGACCCGGCGCGCATCATAGCGGTGATGCTGACCGGCATGGGTTATGACGGCGCGGATGCTTTTACCGAGATCAAAAAACGAGGCGGGCGCACGATCGCCGAATCGGAGGAAACCGCGGTGGTATTCGGCATGCCGGCAGAGTTGATCAAACGCGGCGGCGCATCGATCGTATTGAGCGCGGAAAAAATTGCCAACCAAATTATTACCTGGGCCGGATAGACCGGCTGGACGATATATGCCCATAGTAAAACAGCAAACACTGCAAGTAACAGAAGAAGAGAAACGGCAGTGGCCGCGTGATTTCGACGGTTTGACCATAGCGCTGGAGAGCGGCGACACCACTGCCCGGCGTTGGGCTGCGCGTGATCTGGCGGAGTTTCCGGGGGCCTCAACAATTTTGGCGGCGCGCCTGAAATCTGAGCCCAGTCCCAATGTGCGCGACGCAATCCTGAGCGCGCTGACGCGTTTGGGCGACAGGCAAGCCGTCGCCGGGCTGGTGGAATGCCTGCGCAGTGAAGACGCGGCCTTGCGCAACGAGGCCATCGAGTCGATGAAGGCCTTACCGGAGGAAGTTGCGCCCATCATGGATGAACTGCTCTCCGACGCCGACCCGGATGTGCGAATTTTTGCGGTGAATATACTTGAATCGCTACGCCATCCCAGGGTCGAAGCCTGGCTGGTGGCGGTGATTGAGCGCGACGCGCATGTCAATGTCTGCGCCACCGCCCTTGATCTGCTCAGCGAACTAGGCTCAGAAATTTCCAGGCATGCGCTGGAACGTCTCCCGTTACGATTCCCTGATGAACCCTATATCACATTCGTGACCAACCTGGCCTTGAAGCGCCTCAATGAAAACTGATGCCGCTACGGCGAAAATGTCCATCAGCGATGAGGATTTCCGGACATTCCGCGAATATTTTTATCGTAAAACCGGCATCCATTTCGAGGATTCCAAGCGTTACTTTGTCGACAAACGTCTGATGGAGCGCATTGCGGCGACCGATTCCAAAAGTTTTCGCGGTTATTTTATCATGCTGCGCCTAGAGACTTCCGGTGTAGAGCTTCAGGCCCTGGTCAATCTGATGACGGTCAATGAGACCTATTTCTTCCGGGAAGAGTATCAGTTCCAATGCATGGTCACTTCCCTGCTGAAGGAAATCACCCAGCACAAAAAAGACAACCGGTTTCCTATTCGGATCTGGTCTATCCCTTCTTCATCGGGCGAAGAGGCCTATTCCATCGTGATTTACCTGCTGGAATACTGGCCAGGCATCCATGATTGGGATGTGGAAATTATTTCTTCGGATATCGACACGAATATTATCAGCCGGGCGCAGCTCGGACATTACTCGCCCCGTTCGGTGCAGCACCTGCCGCCGCATCTGCTGGATAAATACTTCACGATGTCCGCCGGTAATTACCAGATCAATGACGATATCAACCAATCGGTGGAATTCACTCGCGTCAATCTGATGAACTTGGCCGATGTACGAGCTTACCGCGGTTTCGATATTGTGTTTTGCCGCAACCTGCTGATTTATTTTGACGAACTGTCTCGCCGTCAGGCAGCCGATACTTTTTTTGATGCGCTGAATCCGGGCGGTTTTGTGTGTCTCGGCCATTCGGAATCGATGAGCCGGACGTCCTCGTTGTTTCGGGTACGCAAATTTCCCGAAGCCATCGTGTACCAAAAACCCCTGGAGGATGCATGAAGCGCATACTCGTTGTCGACGATGCCGCCACGGTACGCTTGTATCACCGCAATATTCTTGAATCTTCCGGTTATACGGTAGATGAGGCGGTAAACGGTATCGAAGCGCTGGAAAAGACCTTGCAAATGCAATTCGACCTTTATATCGTCGATGTCAACATGCCCAAGCTGGACGGTTATGGCTTTCTCGAAGAGCTGCGCAGCCACGATCTGCCGCAGGCGCCTGCGATGATGGTCTCCACGGAAGCGGGAGCCAGAGACCGGATCCGCGCCTTAAGCGTGGGCGCCAACCTTTATCTGGTTAAACCGGTTAAGCCGGAAGAACTGTTGTCTCACGCCAGACTGTTGTTGGGGGAGGCAGAAACATGAATCCTTTACTCGAACAATTTATTTCCGAAGCGCGCGACTTGTTGCCGGCTATCGGCGAAAAACTGTTGCAGCTCGAAACCGACCCGACAAGCGCCGAGCTGATTAAAGAACTTTTTCGTCTGGTGCATACACTAAAAGGCAGCAGCGGTTTGTTCGAGTTCCCGGAAATGACCCGTGTACTGCATGCAGGTGAAGACTTGCTGGACAGGGTGCGCGATGCGCGTGTTGCCTATTCCCGTACCCTGGCTGACCGGTTGCTTGATGGGATGGATTTCGTCGGCATGCTGCTGGACGAAATTGAAGCAACCGGGGGCATCAATGCCGCACACGCCGATAACTCGGCGCGTCTGGCCCAATCATTACGCCAGCTGACGGGCGATAGCGATGAAGCGAAACCCACGGAATCGGGGTCGATTGCGGCAAACAGCGCTCCAATCGGGCTGGATTGCCAGCAACCATCCAACTCATCGTCTTCCGTTGATTTGAGTGAAATACCTGAAAACCTGCGCATGCAGCTTTACCGCGATGTGCTGGCGGGAGCGCCGTTGACGTGGCTGGAGTATACGCCGGAGGAAGATTGCTTCTTCAAAGGCGAAGACCCGTTGTTTCTGATGCAACAGATTCCTGAAACTGCTTGGGGCAACATCGCGGCGCGGCAGGCATGGCCGCCGTTGGCGGAATTGGATGCCTACCGCTGCAAGCTCGTTTTCCGGGCGCTGACAACCGCCGGCCCCGCCATTCTGCATGAACTGTTCCGTTACATTCCCGAACAAGTCTGCATTGTTGCCGTACCCGCGACTGCATTGCTTCAACCCTGCGGCAACGAAAACGGCGAAGCGGTTTTGGAAGCTGAATCCCATGCCCGAAGTTTCCGTACCATCGTTCAAACCCAGCGCGAAATACTGGGCTTGCCGGATAGCGACGCATTACTGCCGGGCCGCTTGAAATCGATTGCGGCAGCGCTGGCGGCTTGCCTTCGAGCCATCGGTAAAACCGGACTGCTGGCCGGTTTGGACGCTGCGCTGGAGCAAGCCTTGAGCGTGACGAAAGCAGGTCCGCTGCTGGCCTGGCTGGATGAACACCTGCCCGAAGCGCAGGCGCTGAAGACGGCTGAACGGCGCGCAGAAGTTACGTTGCAAGCGGGCGCTCAGGCGGCGGAGCCATCCGCGCCCCATCCGGAAGCAGCGATCAAGTTTGGCCGCCGCGCCGAGGACAGCATCAGCAGCATCAAGACAGTCAAGGTAGACCAGGTCAAAATTGACCGATTGATGAACCTGATCGGCGAAATGGTCGTGGCCAAAAACAGTCTGCCTTATCTCGCCAGCCGCGCCGAGACGCAATATGGGTTGCGCGAACTTTCGCGCGAGATCAAGGCCCAGTACGCTGTGGTCAACCGCATCGCAGAAGAAATGCAGAATGCCATCATGCAGATACGTATGATGCCGGTTTCCTTTATTTTCCAGCGTTTCCCGCGCCTGGTACGCGATACATCCAGAAAACTGGGTAAGGAGGTCAATCTGGTGCTGGAGGGCGAGGATACCGAAGCGGATAAAAATATTATCGAAGCCTTGGCCGATCCGTTGATTCATATCGTGCGCAATAGTCTGGATCACGGCATCGAATTGCCGGATTCGCGCCGCGCCGCCGGCAAACCGGCAGCCGGATGCCTGAGCATACACGCCAGTCAGGAAACGGACCGGGTACTGATCGAAATTTCCGATGACGGCAAAGGTATAGATCCGGACATCATCAAACGCAAAGCTTACGAAAAAGGCCTCATCGACGAAGCCGCCCTGGAACGTATCACTGATAAGGAAGCCGTGAATCTGGTGTTTGCTGCCGGTTTTTCTACAGTAGAGGTGGTGTCAGATCTATCGGGCCGCGGCGTCGGTATGGATGTGGTGCGGAGCGCCGTGGAGAAGGTGAGCGGCATCGTTTCTTTAGACAGTGAAAAGGGCTACGGCACCCGCATCCGCCTGTCCTTGCCGCTGTCCATGGCGATCACTCATGTCATGATCATTGAGTCCAACCAGCGGATTTTCGGTGTACCGATAGAGAATGTAGTAGAAACGGTCAGAGTATCATGTGCTGCCGTTCATACCATCAAACGGCGATTGACCACGGTCTTGCGCGGACGTATCGTTCCACTCGTAGCACTCAATGATCTTTTGGCTCTGGACGAACCGCAACAGCTCAATCAGGACAATGAGATGGCGATCCTGGTCGTGCGCTTGAACAACGATCTGATCGGCGTCATCGTCGATGATTTTCGTCAAACCGTGGACATCATACTCAAACCGTTGACCGGCATTCTTGGCGGCCTCCCCGGGTATGCCGGTTCGGCGTTGCTGGGCGATGGATCGGTGCTGATGGTGCTGAATTTCAAGGAACTCATTAAATGACGATTGAATATCAGGAAAACGTGGCGCGATTGCACGATATCGTTGGTGTGGAGGAAGCGGAATCTCTGCTCGAATGGCTGCAGGCACATCCCAAAGGGAAAGTGGAGCTTTCCAGGTGCAACCATCTCCATCCCGCTAATTTGCAAGTATTGATGGCGGCAAAAGTCGACATCAGCTATTGGCCGGAGGATAAAGTTTTAATGGCCTGGTTAAAATCGGCTCTTGTACAACAAAAGGATATGGAAAAATGACTAAAACTATCATGATAGTAGATGATTCGGCCACCATGCTGATGAGTTTGCAGAGCACCCTCGAACTCATCGGCTTCGAGGTCGTATCGGCAGCCGACGGCGAAATCGCGCTCGACAAACTAAAAAACAGCCCGAAACCCGACCTGATCATTACCGATATCAACATGCCGAAAATGGACGGCATCGAGCTAATCCGTCAGACGCGTTCCCTCCCCGGTTTCCGCTTTACACCCATTTTGGTGCTCACAACCGAAAGTCAGCAAACCAAGCGCGAAGAAGCAAAACAATTGGGAGCCACCGGATGGCTGATTAAACCCATAGGGGGTGAAAATCTGCACAAGGTCATCAAGCAGGTACTTCCGGGGGCCTGAAGTAAGCAGCAATCAGGCCGCGGGACCGGCCGATCAGCAAAAACGAGGGGTAACTTCCTGTCCCTGAGCAAAGCCATAGACAGCGAATACACATCAGGTCGGCTCATACTCCACTTTCATCGGGCAGCACAGCTGGGCGTAAATCAGCGGCACAGGCGGCACTTTCTCTAAAAACAGAGTAGTTTGCGGGAGTTGGTTGTAACCCGGAATCCAAGAACATTCCGTCTACGTCCGGAACAGCGACTTCCCGGCGCTAATTGGAGCTGCACTACGGCCCGAAAGCTATGTAAATCGCGAAGCGAACACCTAACCCCCTATCCCTGCCGGGAGAAGCGGGGTGAGGGAAACCCGCGCGGCGGGCGCATGCCTTTGCATGATACGAGGGGCGACGCTTGCGCCATGACCGGTTAGGCAGACGTACCTAGCAAAGCGTCTGCTGAAACTGGGCAAGATCACTCCTTTCCACTATTCGCTTTTGACCACGCCTCGTACACAAATATATACACCATTTCCGCTGCTCCAATTAAACATTAGGGCCAAAGGTGGCGCATGCCGGCAATAAAGAAACGTCATCTAATTGATTAACTGTTACTTTATTGCCAACCCAAGCACTGCGTGATCTACCCGGAAACCTTAACAACCATCATTGATATGGGAGAGGATGGTTAAGTTTCGTATGCGTTTAAGATCAGTCACTGCGTCACTGCATCAATCTTTTAATTTCATCGCCAGGAACAAGGAACCGCCGCGCCGCTGAACCAGTACCGCCACGGATTTACCTTTCGGCAGCGACCTGATCAGTTCTTCGAAATGTTTGGTGTCGCGTATCAGCTGATCCTGTACGCGCAGGATGACATCGCCGCGGCGTATGCCGGCATCGTATGCAGGACCAGGTTTTGCTTCCTGTACCAGTACGCCGTTGGCAGAAACGTCAAACTGTTTTCTCAGTTCCGGCGTCAAATTCGCGACGCTGATGCCGGTGCGCTGATTTACCGGCGAAGCTCCCGGTTCGGTACCGGCAATGACCGGCTCGTCTTCGTCGGGCAACGCGCCTACTTTTACAGTCACTTCCTTGACGTGGCCCTGACGTATCAGCTTGACCTTGAAGCTTTCGCCAATTTTCGCCATGCCTACCATAGGCGGTAAAGTAGAGGACGTGGTGATTTCCTGACCGTTGAACTCGGTAATAACGTCGCCGACCTGTATTCCGGCTTCCTCTGCCGGGCTCTTGGGCAACACTTTGGATACCAGAGAACCTTGCGGTTTTTTCATACCGAACGATTCCGCCAGCTCACGCGTTACATCCTGGATCTGTACGCCCAGCCAGCCGCGCGCCACCCGCCCGCCGGATTTGAGCTGATCGGCTACCTTCATCGCGACATCTATCGGTATTGCGAACGAAAGCCCCATGAACCCGCCCGTGCGGCTGTAAATCTGCGAGTTGACGCCGACGACCTGCCCCTGCATGTTGAACAACGGCCCGCCCGAGTTGCCGGGATTGATCGCAACATCGGTCTGAATAAACGGCACGTAATTATCGCTCGGTAAATTGCGCCCTTTGGCGCTGACGATACCCGCAGTCACCGAATGCTCGAAACCGAACGGAGAGCCGATCGCCAATACCCATTCGCCTACTTTCAGGTTTTCCGAGGAACCCATTTTTACCGTGGGCAGATCGGTGGCGTCGATTTTGATCAGTGCAATATCGCTACGCTTATCGGATCCTATGACTTTTGCGACCAGCTCGCGGCGATCCTGCAATTTGACGACGATTTCATCGGCATCCTTGACCACATGATGATTGGTTATCACATAACCGTCCTGCGAAATGATGAACCCGGATCCCAGCGATTTCGCCTCGCCCGGCTCGCCGTCGGATCCGCCGGGCATGCCCGGCATGCCGCCCGGACCGCCTTCCCCGAAGTAATGCTTGAAAAACTCATCTAGCGGTGATCCTTCAGGAATATCAAATCCTTCAGGCAACTGCTGCTGCGCATTGCCCGCAGCCAATTTTTGCGTGGTGCTGATATTCACCACCGCCGCGTTGTTGTTTTCCACCAACCCGGTAAAATCCGGCAACTCGGACGCCCCGACATTTACACAGAAAAAAACCAGACCGGCAGCCCAAAATAAAGCCGCAAGCATCCTATTCAGCATCAGAGCGCTCCAAACAAATAAAAATGGAAGATAAAAACAGGCAAACACACAACCGCTTACTCCCCAACAGGGAGCATTTCAAGACTTTCGTAAAAAACAGCTCAGGAAAGCTTACGCAGAATGACGGGCCGATACATTGCGCCTTCAAAAAACCCCGAAAAACGGATTAGTATCAGGCAAAAAACAATTCCTAGCAAGCCGCCCGATAGACTTAAAAGATCATGCGCAGGCAAATTCAGTCTTGCCGCCAGCTCTCCGACCAAAAATGCGCCGATGAAAAATCCCATCAACGGCAGCAGGTAAACCAGAAACGAAGCGCGTACCAAGGCGCTGTCCGGCAAACCGACCACAATGCGGTCGCCAATATTCAACTGTGGATCGGCATGCACGGAAAAACTCAATTTACGCCGCGCAAACAGTTTTCCGGCAATGCTGCCGGCGCAAGCTTCCCGGCAGGACCCGCATGGCGACACGCTGGTTTTTTCAACCCAGGCAACATCGTCTTTCACTGAGGTAACGCATACTTCTTCTTCGATCATGGCGCGTGTATCCCATCACCTATGGCTTTTACGGTTTTAAACGGCACTTCGCCTAAAACCGTTATCTGATAATTACCTATTTGACGCGCATAAAGGCTGATTGCGCCCATCTTACGCCGATGCGTGGAGAGGCCTTCACCGGGAAGCTCCTCCGTATAAACGGAAACTGACGAAAGCCCATCGCTCAGCAGTATGTGGTCGATTTCATGTTCGCTGCCGCCACGCTTCAGGCGAGTGTACGACGTCAACCCGAACCCCTCCGGTACATTGCTCAAAGTCCAGCGTAGCTTATCGGCAGGCAGGTTTTCGTTATGTTTAACCGTCCAGCTCGCATCGGGATGTGTCGATGCCGCCAAATCCGAAGCTGGAAGTTTCTTTTCCAGACTCAGGTCACTGAACAGCATTTGTTCTATCACGTTGCCGTTTTCATCAATAAGCTCGTATTTGAGAGGAAGGCGCGTTTCATCGTCAACCCATAGCGCACGTTTATAACGATAAGCATCGCGCGGGTCGATGGCAATCAGATGAGCGGATCTTTGTGCGACAACCCCGGCTTCGCCCGGTTTAATGACGTAGTAACGCGCCAGCCCGTTCAAGTCTTCCGGCAAATCACGCAGAAACGGCCGTTCCCTGCCACTTTCCTTGGTAGACAGCGACCGCGACTCTGGAAAGTAACAGGTCACTTTACCTTGTTCGCGTATCACTTCACGCATCGGCGAGTTGACCGACAGGATGCGCTCATGTTCCACACCGTCGACGACGCCGTGATAAACACGTAATATTTCAATTTGATTATTTCTGGAATAAGTCACTGTGCCGCGATAATTGAGATGGCTCATCGCAAAACGCATTTCTGCCAGCCAGACTTGAGCGTCCGGCTCATTCGCAGCGTAAACCGGGGGCGTTAACAGTAGAAGTGCGCACAAGCTCAATAGCTGAAGCATAACGGCAATACGGTTACACACACCCAACATCGGCTTATCGTCCCGGACTACTGACCAGACGCGCATGCGGCAGCATGCTTGTCGAGCCGACCTGAGAAGAAACCTCGTTATGCGTCATCAAATAATCATTGAAGCGGGCATCGGCCACGGCCTCCTGAGACTGATCGAGGGTTGCATCCTTCTGCTGCAGCGCCAAATCAATGCGGCTCAGGTCGGGAGTGCTCCCGGAATACCCTATTACGACGGCAAAACCCGCCAGCGCGGCGGCCCACGCCAGCCCGCTTCTCGCGTTGATAACGCGCGCCTTCCGCGACGGTTCCGGCGATGACCGCGCCGATCTTCCCGGAAATACCGCGACCGCAGGCGGCTCCTGCGCAACAGCCCGGCTGACCCGGCGGGCGAAATCGTCCCCAGCGAATACTCCCTTCTCCGAGCGTATTACCTCGCCTATCAGGTTATATCTGGCCCATGCCTGACGCAATTGCGGCTCATCGTTCACACGATCAAGCAGTCCATGGCGTTCCGCGGATGAAAGCTCATTATCCAGCAGTAAGGACAGCTTCAATTTTAATTCCTGATTTGTAGTGTTCATGGCCTTACCTCGACACTTTCCAATCTTTTCTCAATAAATTCTCGCGCCCTGAATATGCGGGATCTCACCGTACCAACCGGACAAGACATCGCTTCGGCGATTTCTTCGTAGCTCAATCCGTCAAACTCTCGCAGAGAAATTGCAGTACGCAACTCGGATGGAAGATCGTCGAGCGCGTTCTGTATGATGACCGCCATTTCCTCGCTGAGCAGTATCGCATCAGGGGTATCTATATCCCTGAGACTATCGACGCCCTCGAATTGTTCCGCAACATCAGGATCAATATCTTCTTCGGAAGGTCTGCGCGACCGGCTTACGATGTGATTCTTTGCCGTATTGATCGCGATCCTGTATATCCATGTATAAAAAGCACTTTCGCCGCGGAACGAACCTATTGCCCGGTACGCCTTGATGAAAGCGTCCTGAGCTACGTCCTGCGCTTCGCTCTGATCGCGTAAATAGCGGTTAACCAGGTGTATTACCCGGTTTTGGTACTTAAGCACCAGCAGATCGAAGGCTTTTTTATCTCCTGCCTGTACGCGTTGCACCAACGCCTCATCGGTTACTTCAACAGAGCTTGCCACAAATCCAGCCTAATCGTTGATACGGTAAAATCGAAGTAACGCGCACATACTCACCATATTATTTTTGCTAACTATCCGGCACCAACAAGCATGACTAAGCAAAAGATTCCGCCCGCATGGCTTGGTGGGGCCGTCCTGGACGAGGAAGCCATAGATGAGCTTCCACGAAGAAATGCATGCTTCAACAGTTATACTCCAAAGCCGGTTGCTGAATTGTTACTTTACATCTCAACTATTCAGCATACCCGCTGGAAACGAGGTAAGGCAAGTCAGGAGAGACCTTCTACGACTATAATGGGCCTAATGAGCTTCCTGGGCCTGTCCTGAGCATAGCCGAAGGGGGAAGGACTTGCTGCGAAGCTCGGGTAATAATCCGACGCGCTTCCGCGCGTCACAACTGGCTTGCCTCAACCCGACCGCTTCGGTCATGAATCCTAAGCTCTCACTGAATAGTTACCTTTCAATTTTAATTATCGCCTTTTAAGCGGATGCTTACAATGCAGGCACGTTTTCCAGTAGGATATTATGAACATAGTGTTACCTGAATCATAAAGAAATATTTTGCCATGTCATCCCATATGCTCGATACCGATGTTCTTGTCATCGGCAGCGGCGGCGCCGGACTCAGTCTTGCCCTGCGCCTGGCCGATCACACCCGCGTCTGCGTTGTAACCAAGGTTGCGCTACGCGAAACCAACACCCTCTACGCACAAGGCGGCATTTCCGCGGTGCTCGATAAAAAAGACTCCTGGGAATCGCACATCAGGGATACGCTGGATGCCGGAGCGGGATTATGCAACCCCGAAGTCGTGCGTTTCGTGGTGTCGCAGGGAAAAGACTGCATAGACTGGCTGCTCGCGCACGGCGTGCCGTTTACCGAATTTCATACCGACGAAGGACAGACTCATCTTCATCTGACCCGTGAAGGCGGACATACTCACAGACGCGTGGTGCACGCGGACGACGCCACAGGCGCGGCCCTGGAAACATCGCTGGAAAAACATGTCCGCAATCATCACAACATCAGAATCCTCGAATACCATAATGTGATCGACCTGATTACGGAACGTAAACGGGGCATGCCGGGGCAACGCGTACTCGGCGCTTATGCATTGCATACCCTGGACAACCGTGTAAAAACCTTGCGGGCGCGCATCGTGGTGCTGGCGACCGGGGGTGCCAGCAAGGTCTACCTGTACACCAGCAATCCGGACATTTCCACCGGTGACGGCATCGCACTCGCCTGGCGCGCCGGCGCGCGCATCGCCAACATGGAGTTCATGCAATTCCATCCGACCTGTCTTTATCATACCCAGGTGCGTTCTTTTCTCATTTCTGAGGCCTTGCGCGGCGAAGGCGCCAAACTACTGCTGCCCGACGGCAGCGAGTTCATGAGCCGCTTCGATTCTCGTGCGGAACTGGCTCCGCGCGATATCGTCGCACGGGCTATCGACCATGAAATGAAACGGCTCGGCATTGACTGCGTCTATCTGGATATCAGCTTCAAACCTGCTGAGTTCATCCGCCAACATTTCCCGATGATTTACGCGCATTGTCTCGAACTGGGCATGGACATTACGCGCAGCCCAATCCCGGTGGTACCCGCAGCCCACTTTACCTGTGGCGGCGTATTGGTCGATATCAACGCCAGAACAGATATTCCCGGTTTGTACGCGATAGGCGAAGTCGCCTCCACCGGACTGCACGGCGCAAACCGCCTGGCCAGCAATTCGCTGCTGGAATGCCTGGTTTTTGCACGTCTGGCGGCAGAGGATATTCTACGGGAAATCGATCAAGCGCCCATGCCTCCGGCTTTACCTGATTGGGACGAATCGCGCGTCAGCGATTCGGACGAGGAAGTGGTCGTATCGCATAACTGGGATGAAATCCGTCGCTTCATGTGGGATTATGTCGGCATCGTCCGCACCTCCAAGCGGCTGGAGCGGGCCAAACATCGCATCGACATGCTGCAATCGGAAATAGCCGAATACTACGGCAATTTCCGCGTAACCGGCGACTTGCTGGAATTGCGCAACCTGGCAACCGTTGCGGAGCTGATTATCCGCTCCGCGCTGGGCCGGAAAGAAAGCCGCGGGCTGCACTACACGCGCGACTATCCTCGCACCGACGACAGCCAAGCGCCGAAAGCTACCATACTTTCTCCTTCCGTCGGGCAGGATTCTGCATTTCCACCCGGTTGAAGTTATCGACTAAAGTTCATCCGGATGCGTCTGACCGTCGCCCTGTCAATCCGGCACTCGCGTTTGCCACACCCCTTCATCGGTGACCCCGTTCTGAACCGGGGCCGCCAGCGGCGCGCCGCTCTGATCACTCGCCAGTAGCGTACTTTGCAATTCATAACCGACATCTGTGCCGTGTGTCGGTTGTTTGCGATCCTTCCTTATCGTGTGCGTGTTGTAGTTGATCCGCGACCCATCGTGAACACACAACGCATGGGCGTCGCATTCTGTCTCCACGTTTTGCTGAGACAACGCCGGCAACGGCCTCGCCAAACTCAAGGGTGTTTCTTGTTTATTTGACGGAAACCGCCACAATGCCTGCGCATGCGAAGCACGGCGCGTACCAGCAAACAGCGCTTTCATGTCCGCTGCCGGCTCATGCGTGCAATTGCCATACGCGCTGACCAGGTTTTCGTACCGCCTCTTCAGCCGAGGTTCAAGCTTTAAAAAATCTGATGCATACTACATATCATCGCAATTTATCCGACTTGTGTAGATACCTATACCCAAGACAGAAAGGAGAGCCGGTGTTCGCTTCGCGATTTGCACGGTAGCGGGCGGATTAGTGTTAAACTTAACCACGTTTTTTTGGTTGGACCCATGCATATATTACTTAGCAACGACGACGGCTATTCGGCTCCCGGCCTGATCGCGCTGTCCGCAGCATTGAAAGAGCGAGCCAAAGTTACCGTAGTAGCGCCGGAGCGCAATCGCAGCGGCGCGAGCAACTCGCTTACGCTGGACAGACCCTTGCACGTAAGCGTTGCGAGCAACGGTTTTTTCAAGGTCGACGGCACGCCCACCGACTGCGTACATCTGGCCATTACCGGCCTGCTTGAGCAGGAACCGGATATGGTATTCGCCGGCATCAATCACGGTGCGAACCTGGGCGATGACGTCATCTATTCAGGTACGGTGGCGGCGGCAACCGAAGGCCGCTTTTTGGGGTTGCCGGCAATGGCGGTTTCACTGGACGGCACCCATCCGCAGCATTTCGAAACGGCGGCGCGAGTGGCCACGCGCCTGCTTGAGCACCTGCTAGCAAACCCGCTGCCGGACGATACTATCCTGAATGTCAACGTTCCCGACGTCCCGCTTGACGCAATACGCGGATTTCAGTCCACGCGGCTGGGACAGCGTCACAAGGCCGAATCGGTCATCCGCTCGACCGACCCCAGGGGACGCGAAATTTTCTGGGTGGGCAGCGCCGGACCGGAACAGGATGCCGGGCCAGGCACCGACTTTTATGCAATTCGCCACAACTTCGTTTCGGTGACGCCTTTACAAATAGATCTGACCCGCCATGACGGGCTGGCGGCCCTTGCTGATTGGCTGCCGTCAGGAGGGAATCTTTGACACTGAGTCACGAAGGCATAGGCATGACCTCCCGCCGCACGCGGGAACGCATGATAGGACGCATACGCGAACAAGGCGTCCACATGGAAAGGGTACTGGAAGTCATGCTGCAAACGCCGCGCCACCTTTTTGTGGAAGAGGCGTTTGCAGGCCGCGCTTATGAAGACATGCCGCTGCCGATCGGTTTCAACCAGACCATTTCGCAGCCCTACAGCGTCGCGCGCATGACCCAGCTGCTGCTCGAAAACCGCAATGTCGAAAAAGTTCTCGAAGTCGGCACCGGGTCCGGTTATCAGACCGCCATATTGGCGCAACTGGTCGGCAAGGTTTACAGCGTGGAACGCATCTACCCGCTCCAGCAGCGCGCCCGACGCTGCCTGCAAAACCTGCGTTTGCGCAACATCCGCTTACAGCATACCGACGGCAACGAAGGTTGGGCCGAGTATGCGCCCTACGACGGCATACTGGTCGCAGCCGCGCCGACGCGAGCGCCCCAGGGCTTGATCGACCAGTTGGCGATAGGCGGCAGACTCATCATTCCCATAGGCGACGGCAGAGACCAGATGCTGCACAAGATTACCCGCACCGAGACCGGTTTTGAAGATGAGGTCATCGAACCAGCCATTTTTGTTCCGCTGCTGGATGATGTTATTTAATCGCTAAATTGCATGTATTCTTCGAAAGCCATTGATATACCAAGCTGTTGAACTTTCCCAAAAATAGATTTATGTTAACGGCTCCAGAGTCATTCGACTCATTACCTAGCAGGAGCATCCATGGGATTGTTCAGTTTTATAAAAGATGCGGGGGAAAAACTCCTCGGCGGCGCTTCCAGCGAAGATCAGGAATCGGCAAATCGCTCCGCAAGCGCGGCGATTACCGCTCATGTCCAGTCACTGCAATTGCCGGTAACCGAGCTGCATGTTGCGGTAGAGAAGGCGGCGCATAGCGCAGAGGTCTCCGGCAGCGTACCCGATCAGGAAACGTGCGAAAAAGTCATACTCGCGTGCGGAAACGTCGAAGGAATCGACTCGATAAACGACAAACTATACATCGCAGGCAACAATGGTGCTGCAACAGGCGAAGCGGTATTCCACACAGTGGCTGGCGGAGAGACCTTGTCCGCAATCGCAAAAAAACATTATGGCAACGCCAACGGCTACACTGCCATTTTTGAAGCCAACAAGCCGATGCTGAAGCATCCGGATAAGATTTATCCGGGTCAGGTGTTGCGTATCCCACCGCAAACAGCAAGCGTATAAACCTGCGCTCATGCGCCTTTGAAAACGTGCGGGGATTTTATTCCGCACGTAATGCGTGTGGCTTTTTTCCACTGTCGCATTAAACTCGGCCTTGTTATCGCTTTAATAGGCATTTACACCATGAAAACAACGGCGGATGCGGTAATAAGTCTATAGTAGAGTGCAAAGCAACGATCAGGTAAAGACAATACTTTGATATCGTTACCGTGTAAATCGTGAAGCGAACACCTCACCCCCTCTCCGGGGGTGAGGGTGTAAAGCGCTTGTTGCCTGCATCAAAGTTTTTGATAACTCAAACGCTTTTAGCCTCACCCTAGCCCTCTCCCACAGGAGAGAGAACTTGTCTAGATACCTATGCGCTCCGGGAGAGGCAGGGTGAGGGAAACCGTTCATGGTGCGAGCGTTTTGCATGATAGGGAGCGACGCTTGCGCCATGAACGGTTAGGCGAGAACGCGTAAACCGTACTTCATTAAATACGCCTTGCAGGGAACCTTGCTGACTTCGGCGATAAAAAGATGCGTTTATCATATACGGAATGCTGCTGAAGTGAAACGCATACGGCTTTAAATCCTGTTCGCTGATGTTCCGCAAAACCGCATTGACTTGGTAATTGAGTTGCCGTTGTCGCACCAGAACGGGTAACAAGGTCTTTGGCGTACCCTGGCGGCATCCAAGCCCCATTAATCTTTGCCGTAAGCATCCCGTAATATATCTTCCGCGCTCCATCCCGCTTCCGCCAAGGCTTTTGCACGCTCAACAGCCATGCCTTGGCCGTGACCGGCTCCGGCACCGCTGAAAATCCAGGCATTTTCCGATACAAGATGCTCAATGGCGTCGGGGCATGACGGCAGCTTGAAGGCGTTGCGGAAAATTTCGCAACCAAGCACCTCTTCGTTTTCGGGATAGAGCAGGTGGATTAACACCGCGCCATCCTTGCGCCGCTCCCTGCGAACATCCAATACCGTCGGCTCAGCGAGCCGGACTGCCAGCTCCCCGCCATCCAGACGGCGCTGCCAACGCTCATCGCCGCCGTAGGCAAAAGACAGCCAATCCAGTTTCGCTTCGCCAGCCAGACGGTCCAGATAACGCAGCAAGCGCGGGTCGGTGGTAACGGAAAGTTGTTGCTCCGGCTTTGTGGGAACAGCATTGCCCATGAATACCATGCAGTGCGTGGTATCGCATAGCGATGCGGAATCGCTGTGCCGATGTGCGCCATGGCTGCCGTTCCAGACAATGATTGCGCGCAGCGCGGCGCGGGCAGCGCCTTTAAGCTCCTGCGCCTCCGCCGCCAGCACCGCGTCGGCGTAACTTTCACTGTCGGTTTCCAGAATCACCGGGCCGCCGGCAGACTGCTCTTTCAATATGCCGCTGACCCAGCGCTCTGAACGGCTGCTTTTCGCGCTGGAAACTATACGGAACTGTCCGCACAGGCTGAAGCGCGAGTTAAAGGCAGTCAAGGCAGGGCAATCCTGTTGCGCCTCCCAGCTGCTGCGCGGCGTCAGCGTTAACAATCTGACTTTAGCGCTGGAGTAACGCACAGGGTGCGTCTGCCGCCATTGAGCCAGCTGCTGCGCGGCTCGTTGCAGCAACGCGGCGCCGGGAACGCCACGTTGCCGGAACAGGGCCAGATAAACCGGGTGCTCCGCCGGCCAGACCACCAGTAAATGACCCAGCAGCGGATTGCCGTTCGTGTCTGAAACCGTTCCTGTTTTGCTCAAGGCATGAAGCTGTTGCAATAAGCGCTTATCCGGCGCGCTCTGCGCGGCCAAAGTCGAATCGGGCGATACGCCGTTTTGATTGAGTCCTGAAAAGTAGAACGGTTTTGACAGCAGCGAAATACGCAATACCAGCGCCAATTCATTCAGTGTGCCTTCAATTGGAAAAATTCCATCAGCGTTGCGTTCTCCCAGATAAGCACGTATGGGAGTGCTCGCTGTCCGCTCAAGCGAAGCAAGCCCCTCGCCGGAGGATGAATGGTTGGGGCGAGAGTTTCCGAAGCCCGCAACATCGGGCGCTGTCACGGAATGAATATCTATCGCCCCCTGACTTTTGAGCGGAGAAAGCAGCAAACGCAGACGATCGATATCCAGTTGATCCTGACGCCCCAGCAGTTTATCGGTGTTGCTGGTTACCAGCTCCGCTCCCAACGAGACAGGGTCGGCCTGTTTTAACGCGGCGGCATAAGGAATCTTCAGCAGGGAGCCGGGAGGATAGCGGGTTTTACGGTCGCCGGATATTTCCAATATGCGCCCGCTCGACAAACTCATCAACAGAAAGGCGCTGCTTCCACTTGCATCGAAGGGCGCGCCCAGCAACGCGGCCAGCCTGGCGGAAACCGCGCACGCGGATTCAGGCCAGCCTGTCTGCATCAGCAACCGGCCCAGCGTCTCTCTTTCGGAATGCCCCAGATTCGCGCCGCGCCGTACCACAGCGTGCAGAAGCTCCCTATCCTGCTCGCTCGGCGCATCGGTTGCAACCTTGTGCGCCAGTTCGCCGCTGAAATACATCGCAGCGGCTTCTTCGGCCCATAACGGCAACCGTCCCGCACAACTGCGATGACTCGCTTCATGGAGTAATTCATGACGCAGATAAACGCTGCTGTCGAAATTGCCCCGAGGATACGAACGCAGATAAATACTGCCCGGCCGCCAACCTCCGGCGTGGCCGCCGCTGAAATTTCCATCGGTCAGCGCCGGAAAAACGCGCACCGGATCGTTCTCCGAGGGAATATTGTAGCCTCTGTCCGCCAATTGACTCAGCGCCGCCTGCCCTGTCTGATGCAGCGCCGGTTGTTGGGCAAGTATGCCGAAGAACAGAATGGCGGCGCTCGCTTCTCGAAAAACGCAGCGCCGGAACCCCTTCGGATGGAGTATCATCTTACACATCTATTCCACCTGAGTGGTGCTGGAAGAGTTCGTTCCACGACGGTTAAGCCGATTTGCTTACCCAAAAAGTACAACAACATTAACAAACGATCTTGATCGCATATCATGCCGTAACAGCGCGCTCGGCGCATATGTAATGGTCAACAAACTCCGGACGCCTGTTCAGGCAGCGTTTCTATAATATTCTTTCTCGAATTTGAGAGGGGACTGGGACTGATAACCCAATGTTGAGTGTGATCGGCGGCCATTATAAAAAGCCAAATAATCAATCACACTCTGTTTTGCCTCCTCCGTTGGGCCTTGAATTTTTCGTAGTTGAGCTGCTCATGCTTCAAGCTGCGAAAAAAACGTTCGGTCGGCGGTCGAGTCAACCGAAAGGAACCGCCCCCTTCAGTTGCTCACGGAACCGTACGTGAATCTCTCGATTCATACGGCTCTTGTTATTCAGCCACCCAGCTCCAAACTCGCCAGTGAGCAAATAATGTCGGATATTGTCGATATAGCTCTCGTAACCATTGGCTGGCACGCCATTTCCGGCGCTGTAGCGATTTGAATTTCCGCCTCGCCCAGCTCAATAGCTTTTCGTTGATGTCGCTATAAATAGCAGACATAGCCGATTTCCTGAACTTTCCGTCATAAGTTATCCATCCCTGAATAATCGGATTAATGGCCTTCGCCAAATCTACAATGCTCTGACTGTACCCCCGCTTTTATCAACGGATGTCTCTTGCGCTTTACCCTCATGGCTTTCAACGCCTTACGCCTAACAGCCGGTGAGAAGCTCACAAAGAATTTGCCGTTTCCATCGCGGGCGCTTCGGGGTCTGAATGTATACCCCAGAAAATCAAAGCTCTGATTCGGATACTCATCGTTCCGGCTTGAGTCCTTGCAGTACACTATCCTGGTCTTCTCCTGACAGAGTTCAAGTCCGCACAGGGTAACCGCCGCTTGTTCTTTAAATCAGACTCAAAATCCTCCATGGTTTGCCCATCAATGCCGGCAGCTCCTTTATTTATTAGCTTTCACCGCCAAATAGGCATCCCATACGGCATGTTTGGATAGTTCAAATGACCTTTGCCAAGGTTTACCGCTCCTCCCTTTAGTGGTTGGCGGCAGCACTTGGCTGAATAACGCAACCCCTTCGCTCCACCGCCATTACAGCGCTTTCATCACTACTACGAGTTGCTCCGCCCCTCTGGCTGACATCGGTACTTGCAAAGCTGCTGAAAACAGCCACTTCTCTTCCCTTGGCATTCAGCCAGCAGGTTCCCACGTTCCACACAAGAGCCTGAATTAAGCTCATGCAGCCTCTACGCCGAACGCCACCCAGTCCATAAACAGGTATTGTCTGGGTTTGTCCCGGATCAACAACTCTATCCGGTTTTGATGTTGGTTGGTTTGCTTTTCGACATGTCATCGGCTATTCACTTGCGTTCATCTGCTTAATCCATACCTGACACGTTAATCGTGGCTTTTCCAACGACGCTCACCACCGTGACTTTTGATCACAGCAGCTCGTGGTGGTTTGAAGCCGGGTCCTGTAATCAGACTTCGAGGGGCCTACCCTCATCTCTCATGCAGCATAGCTGCAGGTAAGGACTTTGTCCTTCTTTGCGCCTTCGTGGCACACCGTTGTCCCAGCAATTCCCTTTGCGGTTCATACTCTGTTCCCTCTTCATCACCTCTAAATGCCGGCGATATTCCCGGCTCGCGTACCGGCTGCCACGATCCGGGTGACGCAACAAGCCGGGCGGCGGTTTACGGGGCGCCAGAAGGCCATTTGCAAGGCACTGACGCAGAGCGATACATATTGTAAATAACTACAACACACTAAGCGCTCACAATTTGCCGCCATGGAATATCAGCCGCGTAACGCCGTAATCATGTTGTAAACGCGACAGGCTGGCGTGAGGCACGTCGATTCGGAACAGATTGGCGGGGGGGATTTCCAGGAGCAGCCGCAGTAGCACGCGTATGACGCCGCCATGGGCCAGCAGCAGCCAGTGCCGTTCGCTAGCGATATCCAGCAATTCATTCCAGGCATCGGCGATGCGGCGCTCGAAATCGGGGTAATCTTCGCCGCCCGGCGCGGGATTTTCGGTTGGGTTGCGCTGAAAGGCCAGCAGACGCTCGCCTTCATCTTTGTAGAGCGATTCCCAGCTCCGGCCTTCCCAAGCCCCGAAACCGAGTTCTCGAAAGCGCACATCAAATTCCAGAGGCAAATTATGCTTACCCGCGACTTCGCGCGCAAACTCGGCGCAACGCAGCAGCGGCGAGCTGATAATGCCGTTCCAGGGCGGCGCAGAGCCGTCCGCCGGCAACACTGCGCGCATCTGCGCCCAGCCGCGCGCATTGAGCGGCGCATCGCATTCACCGCCCATACATAAAGCGCCGTCCACCTCGCCGTGGCGCAACAGGTCGATTACGGCAGGATTCATGCGCTCGAAATGCCGGCTTCGCTGAATGTCGCCATGTCGTTGTGTATCGCACAGGCCGACCGCAACAGCGGCACCGCCAGAGCTGCGCCGCTGCCCTCCCCCAGCCTCATGTCCATGTCGAGTATCGGCCGGGCCTGCAAGGCTTCCAATACCACGATATGACCCGGCTCCGCCGAGCGATGCGCAAAAAACAGCCAGTCGGCGCATGCCGGTTGCAAGCGAACGGCGAGCAATGCGGCGACACCGGCAATAAACCCGTCTACCAATACCGGTATCGAAGAAGAGGCGGCGTGCAAGTAAGCGGCGCTCAGCGCTGCAATTTCAAAGCCGCCCAGACAACGCAGGATTTCCAGAGGATTACCGCCATGTCCGTCATGGCGCATGAGTCCAGCCTCGATCACAGTGCGTTTATGCCGGACTCTCTCCGCATTCAAACCGGTTCCGGGACCGGTCAAAACTCGGGGATCGGCATGCAGCAACGCACAGGCCAACGCGCTGGCGGACGTGGTATTGGCTATGCCCATTTCGCCGCCTATGAACAACTGTGCACCCGCCATCCTCGCCCGCGCAACCGCCTCGGAGCCTGCCGTCAATGCTCTGACCAGCTGCTCATCGGTCATGGCCGGTCGTAGCGTGAAATTGGCGGTGCCGTTTCCGGCACGCGCGGAAACGATGTCGGCGTTGTCGGGCGATTCATTTTCATGTTCGATTACGCCGACATCGACCACCTCAAGGCCTGCGCCGATCCGGCGCGCGAGCACGCTGATCGCGGCGCCGCCGCAGATGAAGTTGCGCAGCATTTTGCGGGTTACCGATTGCGGAAAGGCGGAAACGCCTTCATCGGCTACGCCGTGATCGGCGGCAAACAGGCTGATCGTAACCTGGTCAAGCGCCGGACGTACCCTGCCCTGCATCGCGGCCAGACGCACAGCCAGCTCTTCCAGCAGGCCCAGCGACCCCGGAGGTTTGGTCAACTGCGCCTGACGTTCCAGCGCATCGCGAAAAGTCACGGCGCAAGGCGAAGCGACCTCGGGAACATCCCAACACATGCTATTGTCCATTTATCCGCTACCGCGCAACACATCCTACAGAAGAAAAGGATGCCTCAGCACGATGGTTTCTTCCCGGTCCGGGCCGGTTGACAGAATATCGATCGATACGCCGACCAGTTCCTCTATTCTGCGTATGTAGCGTTTGGCGTTGTCCGGCAAATCATCATAACGGGTGATGCCGAGCGTGTTTTCCGTCCAGCCCGGCAGCTCTTCGATAACCGGACGGCACTGCGCATACTTTTCGGCGCCGGCGGGAACTTTATCGGTGACGACGCCGTCCAGGGTATAGCCGGTACAAATGCCTACTGTTTCCAATCCGTCGAGCACATCGAGCTTGGTCAGGCAAATGCCGCTCAGGCTGTTAAGGCGCGCCGATTTGCGCATCAAAACCGCATCGAACCATCCGCAGCGCCGCGCTCTTCCGGTGGTCGCGCCAAACTCGACGCCGCGCTCGGACAAGCGCCGTCCTACATCATCATCCAGTTCGGTGGGAAACGGGCCATTACCCACGCGCGTCGAATAAGCCTTGGTGATACCTAGCACATAATCGAAATCCAACGGCCCGAGCCCGGTGCCGCTGGCAGCGCCGCCCGCCGTGGTGTTCGAGGACGTCACAAACGGATAGGTGCCGTGATCGATATCCAGCATCGCGCCCTGCGCGCCTTCGAATAACAGGTTGCCGCCGTTGTCCTGACAGGCATAAAGCATTTCCGATACGTCGCCCAGCATCGGTTTGATCTGCTCGCCGACGCTCAGCATATGTTCCAGCATCGACTCGAAATTCAAGGCTTCCGCCCGGTAGTATTGAGTCAACACAAAATTGTGATATTCCAGCAATTCGCGCAGACGCTCGGCAAACCCGGCAGGGTTGAGCAAATCGCCGGCGCGCAAGCCTCTGCGCGCCACCTTGTCTTCATAAGCCGGGCCGATACCGCGTCCGGTGGTGCCTATCGCCTTGCTGCCGCGCGCAAGTTCGCGCGCGCGATCCAGCGCAACATGCACCGGCAGAATCAACGCGCAGGATTCGCTGATCAGCATACGGTCGCGCACCGGCACTCCTGCCTGTTCCAATACTTTGATTTCTTCCATCAGCGCATCGGGACAGAGTACGACGCCGTTGCCGATGGCGCAACGCACCCCTTCGCGCAGGATGCCTGAAGGAATTAGATGCAGCACTGTTTTGGTTCCGTTGATAACCAGCGTATGGCCGGCATTGTGTCCACCCTGGAAGCGAACAACGGCATCCGCCTTTTCCGTCAACAGATCGACCAGCTTGCCCTTACCTTCGTCACCCCATTGAGTGCCGATTACAACAACATTTTTTCCCATAGTCACTCCAAAGTGTCTCATCGTTTGGAAGCGCGCCGCACAGCTTAGCCGTAGGCAGCGCTTGCCTGCAGCAGCGTGTCAGGTTACGGAAACAAGTTCCCAGCCGGTTTCCATGGTTGCTTTAACCAGACGGAGACTGCAAGCGAGATCCGTTGCTTCGCATGCATTATCGGTGAGCCCCTCTATCACAACGCGCCCCTGTTGACGCAATTGCCGAATCTCGGCGCTCAGCCCGGTGTCGCCTTGTGCAAGCGGCGCATAAATTCTTTCCGGCGCTATTCCAGAGCGTTCGGATAACCGCGCCATCACTTTGAGATCGGCGCTGAAACCGGTAGCGGGCCGCGCACGCCCAAAAACCTTGCCGATTTCATCATAACGCCCGCCACGCGCAACTTCGCGCCCGTAGCCGGATACGAATACCGCAAACACAACGCCGGTCTGATAGTGGTAGCCGCGCAGTTCGGCAAGATCGAAGTGTATGGGCGTATGCGGATAGGCCTGCCGAACGCACTCGGCTGTCGCTTCCAGATCATCCAAAGCCTGCCGCACGCCTGCATCGGCGGCGGTGAAGATTTTGCGCGCCTGAACGATCGTTTCCGATCCGCCGTTTAACTCCGTCAGCGCTATCAACATCGCCGCAACCACGGAATCGATACGCTGTTCGGCGACGAACTGCCTGAGCTCCGGCGTCGCCTTGCGCTGCAATATACCGAACAGACCCGCCTCTTGAGCCTCGTGCAAACCCGCCTGTTTCGCCAGACCGCGGTAAATGCCGACATGCCCCAAATCCAGGTAAACCTTGGGGATTCCCGCCACCGAAAACATTTCCAGCGCCAGACGGATGATTTCGGCATCGCCGCCGCAACCGGCAGACCCGTAAAGCTCGGCGCCGATCTGCCAGGGACTTCTGGAACCATGCAGGCAATCAGATTGCGTATGCAATACGGTGCCGCTATAGCAAAAACGGGTGGGCGTGTCGCCGCGCGAATTTCTGGCGTCTATGCGCGCAACCTGCGGAGTCATATCCGCACGCACGCCCATCAACCGTCCGCTGATTTGATCGATTATCTTGAAGGTTTGAAGATCGAGATCGTGGCCTGCCCCGGTCAATAAAGACTCCATGAACTCCACGAATGGCGGTATGACCAGATCGTAGCCCCAGCGCTCAAAAAGATCGAGTATATCTCTACGCAACCGCTCCAGGGGCTTGGCTTCGGCCGGCAGTATTTCTTCTATGCCTTCCGGCAACAGCCAATATTCTTCAGACAACATGATGAAATTAAAAGTCTATAGTGCATGTCCAAGCGGACATAACCCGCTCATTCTCGCACCTGCGGCGCGGAAATGAACGGGTTACTGATGAACTCATTGCTGAGCTTAATGCGCTTTCTTGAAATACTTGAAGAAATCGGAGTCCGGGTCCAGCACGATGGTATCGCCATCGCCTCTGAATACCTGCCGGTAAGCCGTCAAGCTGCGATAGAAATCAAAAAACTCCTTGTTCTTTCCATAAGCCTGGGCATAAATTTCAGCCGCAGTGGCATCGCCTTCACCACGCTTCAGCTCGGCATCGCGATAGGCGTCGCCCAAAGTCACTTCGCGCTGGCGATCGGCGTCGGCGCGTATGCGTTCGGCCATTTCAGCACCGCGCGAACGGAAATCTCGCGCCACGCGCGCGCGCTCGGCTTCCATGCGTCTGTAAACCGACGAGCTGACTTCGCTGGGCAGGTCAACGCGCATGACGCGAATATCGACTATATCGACGCCCATTTCATCCGCTGCCGGCTTGACCGACTTCAACAGTATGTCGCGCACCTGTCCGCGCTCCGATGAA
The DNA here is from genome assembly GCF_009498235.1 of Candidatus Methylospira mobilis. Taxonomy (NCBI): domain Bacteria; kingdom Pseudomonadati; phylum Pseudomonadota; class Gammaproteobacteria; order Methylococcales; family Methylococcaceae; genus Candidatus Methylospira; species Candidatus Methylospira mobilis. The sequence continues at coordinate 2,264,032 of NZ_CP044205.1, forward strand.
ACCAGTTCACGTATGGTGCGCTTGCTGAATTCGCCGCGCATCGCGTCCTTGACGATCTGATCCAAACGGATATTGGCCTGTACGACATCGCCCGCGACCGTAGTGTAAAACTTCGAAACATCCTTGATCCGCCATTTGGCAAACGAATCGACAATGACGTTTTTCTTCTCGGATGTCAGGAAACGCTCGGGTTTGGATTCCAGCGTCAACACGCGCGCATCGAACTTTTTAACATTGTTGATTAATGGAATTTTAAAATAAAGACCGGGAGCATAATCGGTTTCCACCACTTCGCCCAAGCGAAACTTCACCGCCCTCTGCGTCTCGCCTACGGTAAATACCGACATCGACAGCAACGAAACGACGGCAATTATCCCAATCAGTATCGGTTTGTTATTCAGCATCATTGTGTCCTCGACTCACGTCCACGTAAATTGGCGGCGCGCGCGGCGGCAGTATTGGCTACGTCGGAAAGCGGCTCCAGCGCATTTTGCTGCGGGGATGACAGCTCGCGTTCAGTTTCGCGCGCGGATTCCGTTACGGCGGGAATGAGGTTCTTTCTGACTTTGTCCATGGGTAGATAAAGCACATTATTTCCGCCCTTCACATCCACCAGCATAGTGTTGGATTTTTCGAGGACCGACTCCATGGAATCCAGATACAAGCGTTCGCGCGTCACGTCTGGCGCTTTTTCGAACTCGGCCAACAGTTGCTTGAAGCGTCCGGCTTCACCTTGCGCCTTGGCGATCAGTTTCAGCTTGTACGCTTCGGATTCCTGTATCAGACGCGCCGCGGCGCCGCGCGCTTTCGGCACAACTTCGTTGGCATAAGCTTCGGCTTCGTTCTTTAAACGCTGTTCGTCTTCGCGCGCTTTGATGGCATCTTCAAAAGCGCTCTGAACTTCTTCCGGCGGCTGGGCGTCGACGAAGTTGACGGTAGTCACGCGTATACCGGCCTGATATTGATCCAGTATCTGCTGGATCTCGCTTTTGATTTCCTCGGCTATCCCGCTACGCCCTTCCGTCAGCACAAAATCCATGGTGCTTTTACCGATAATGCCGCGCTCAGCGCTTTCGGTTACCTGTTTCAAAGTCGCATCGGGGTCGAGCAGTTTGAAAAGGTAGTTTCTGGCATCCTTGATCTGGTACTGCACAGCCAGGCGGATATCGACTATATTTTCGTCCTGGGTCAGCATCAGTGCTTCCTTCGGCACCGGCCCCAGCGATTGCTGACGCCCGCCGGAACGGTAACCTACTTCAATGAAGCGCTGCTGCTCGACATTAACGTTGATTACGCTTTCTACTGGCGAAGGTATGTGCCAATGCGGACCGGGTTGAGTCGTTTCCACGTATTTTCCGAAACGCGTCACCACGCCGCGGTTGCCTTCGTCGACAATGTAAACGCCGGTCAGGCCCCAAACCAGCAGCGGCACAGCAAGCAGCAGCAGCCAGCCTCCGGGCGCGCTTGATGGGAACTTGCTTCCGGAACTGCCGCCACCGGAAAATATTTTTCCCAAACGCTCCTGCATGGAGCGCATCAGCTCATCCAGGTCAGGGGGGGTCTGTTGCGGATCCCGCCCACCCCACGGATCTTTTTTGTTACTGCCCGGTTCATTCCAGGACATAAATTAACTCCTCGTTAAGAAATAAATGCGGACATCAAACCAGCTAAGGTATTCACAACGCTCATGGCTATTGCGTGAATTATCCGGGAAACTCGATTGCGACACAAAACTACACTATTTTTGAATGAGCCCCTTCAGCTCAAGCGTCAACCCCGCTTCGGCTAGAAAACCCAATGCCCGCGCCGGGACGACAACCTCCATCTCCCAGCCGCCGCCTTCCAGATTATTTTCATGCAATACCTGCGCGTACTGGAACAGGCGCGCGCGCCAGACTGCCTCGGCAGGGGCGATTCGGATTGAAAAGTGACGGCTGGCTCCAAACAAACGCTCATCCAGCGCGCCGAGCAGCAAATCCAGACCGTCGCCATGGACGGCGGAAACCCACACGCGATCAACCAGTCCCTGTTCATTGCGTTCCACCGAAGCGGAGCGCCCCTCCTGTAAATCCAGTTTATTGTAAACCTGGATGCGGGGAACGTTGTCCGCGCCGATTTCTTCCAGCACGGATTCCACTTCGATAATGGTATCACTCATGCGCTCATCGCCGGCATCTATGATGTGCAACAATAAATCGGCATCGCTGACTTCCTTCAGCGTCGATTTGAATGCGGCGACCAGCTCATGGGGCAACTGGCGGATAAAACCCACGGTATCGGCCAGAACGGCTACGTGGTTGGGTGCCACCTGAAGCTTGCGCAAGGTGGGGTCCAGCGTGGCAAACAGCTGATCCGCAGCGAGAACGCCTGCTTGCGTCAACGCATTGAACAGTGTCGATTTCCCTGCATTGGTATACCCCACCAAACCGACCACCGGCACATCGGCCTTTCTTCTTGCCGCCCGTCCCTGATTACGCTGTTGCTCTACCTTTTCCAGGCGCTTCTGAATTTGGCGTATGCGATTCGCCAGCAAGCGCTTGTCGGTTTCCAGCTGCGTTTCACCCGGCCCGCGCAGGCCTATCCCCCCCTTTTGCCGCTCAAGATGCGTCCATCCGCGTACCAGGCGAGTCGCCAGATGGCGTAATTGAGCCAGCTCGACTTGTAATTTACCTTCGAAGGTCTGTGCGCGTTGCGCAAAAATATCCAGAATGAGACCGGTTCTGTCCACTACGCGGACCGACAACGCCTTTTCCAGATTTCTTTCCTGGCTGGGGGTCAATGCATGGTTGAACAATACCAGCTCCGCTCCGGTTTGCGCTATAACCGCTTCGAGTTCATCCAGTTTCCCGGTACCGATGAAGTAGCGGGGATCCGGCCTGCCTTCGCGCACCGGCAGCGACGCCACCGGCTCGGCGCCGGCGGAAAGCGCCAAATCCCGCAACTCATCCAGGTCTTCGCTGCCGGAATGAGTATTCGGATGCACCAAAACCGCCCGTTCGCCGCTTCCAGGTCTGTCAAACAACAGCTGTGTTCTCCCTTGATCCGGCGTGCTTCGCTGCTGAATACCGGCTCAAACCGTTTCCTCGCCATCTTCATTCATACCCGGCATGCGCACCTGGCGCGCCGGTACGATGGTAGAAATAGCATGTTTATAAACCATCTGACTCACGGTATTTTTCAACATGATGACATATTGGTCGAAGGAATCGACTTTCCCCTGAAGTTTGATGCCGTTTACCAGATAAATCGATACGGGAACATGCTCCTTACGTAGGGCATTCAAAAAGGGATCCTGTAAATTTTGAGCTTTAGACATCCTATTTCTCCTTTTATTCTTTTTGGTCAGGGCTCTGGCCTGACATTATTCAGCTAATTCCGGGCTTGCGACCGGAAAGGCGCATCAGGTCAGCGGCCATCAACAAACCGTTTGAGCCTGCGTCACCGAATTACTCACAGTTTCGGCGATTCTGTGCGCCATGGCGTGCGCCAAATCCGCATTTCTGGCCTCTACCATGACGCGAATCAACGGTTCAGTTCCTGATGATCGTAACAAAACCCGCCCGCTTCCGTTCAGTTCCCGTTCTACTTCGGCCTTCACGGCATTGACCGCTTCTACCTTGTCAATATCCACACGTCCGTTTATTTTTACATTAAGCAGTATTTGAGGATACTTTTCCATACCCTGTTTTAATTCGTGCAGACTCCTGCCCGTTTGTACCATTTCGGCAATAACCTGCAGTGCGCCAACAATGCCGTCTCCGGTCGTGGTTCTGTCGCGGCAAATAATATGTCCGGAACCTTCTCCGCCCAGCAAGCTGCCGTGAGCGTGCATCATCTCCACCACATAACGGTCGCCGACGCGCGCGCGCTTCAGTGTCAACCCTAGGCAACCCAGCGCATGCTCCATCCCGAGATTGGTCATTTGCGTACCGACAACCGGCCCCAACGCCACCCCTCCGCCCAAGCGGGAGCGGGCGATGATGAACAACAGTTCATCGCCATCAACAACATCACCGAGGTGATCTACCATGACCACCCTGTCGCCGTCGCCATCCAGCGCTATCCCGCAATCCGCCCCGATCGATTTGACGGTTTCAGCCAGCGCCGCAGTGTTGGTTGCGCCTACGCCGGTATTAATGTTCAAGCCGTTCGGCTGAACGCCTATACAGTTTACCAGAGCACCCAATTCTTCAAATACATGAGGCGCGATATGATAGGTCGCGCCGTGAGCGCAATCGATCACGATCTTCATGCCGCTCAGGTCTATTCTTGGGGGCACGGTCGATTTACAAAATTCGATATAACGCCCTGCAGCATCGTTAATACGCGAAGCTTTGCCGATACGTTCCGACTCCACCGTCGTCATCGGTTGATCAATGTACTGCTCTATTTTATGCTCGAGATCGTCCGGCAGCTTGCCGCCCTCGCGCGAAAAAAACTTGATTCCGTTATCGTAATGCGGGTTATGCGATGCGCTGATAATGATACCGGCCTGCGCCCTCAGCGTCCGCGTAAGATAAGCAACTGCGGGCGTAGGCATAGGCCCCAGCAACTGCGTATTAATACCTGCTGCGGATAATCCTGCTTCCAGCGCGGATTCGAACATATAGCCGGAAATCCGGGTGTCTTTGCCGACCAGTACGCTATTATGCGCGCCTTCTCCCGCCAAAACCCGTCCGGCAGCCCATCCCAGTTTAAGAAAAAAATCCGGTGTAATCGGATACTCGCCTACGCGACCGCGAATACCGTCCGTTCCAAAAAACCTTTTCTTCAATGATAACCTCGAAACCTTAAAGCAAAACTCACAGGGTGACAATTATAGCCGATCCCCGCACGCGACACTAAAAAGCCCCTTCCTTCCAGCAGGAAGGAAGGGGCCGGCAAAAAGCGGAATCAATGTTGGGTAGCCGGATTTCCGAAACCGGTTGTTTCATCCTTGCCAACGCTTTCGGATGGGGCAGCCGGTCCATTATCGTTTTCCGTAGGGGTGCCTTCGTCCCAGTTTTGAGGCGGACGCGGCGATTTGCCTTCCATGATATCGTCTATTTGATAATGATCTATTGTTTCATACTTCATAAGCGCATCAGCCATCACATGCAGCTTGTCGAGATTATCATGCAGCAGACGATCAGCGCGTTCGTAGTTGCGATCGATTACAAAACGAATTTCTTCGTCTATCAAATGCGCGGTTTCCTCGGATACGGATTTATGCTTGGTTACGGAACGCCCCAGAAAAACTTCGCCCTCTTCCTCGCTGTAAGCAAGCGGACCCAGGCGCTCGGAAAGTCCCCAACGCGTCACCATATTGCGCGCCAGGTTGGTTGCACGCTCGATATCGTTTGATGCGCCGGTCGTCACGCGTTCCTTGCCGACTATCATTTCTTCGGCGATACGTCCGCCAAAAAGACTGGATATCTGGCTTTCCAGCTTTTGCTTGCTGGCGCTGTACTGGTCGCGCTCAGGTAAAAACATGGTAATACCCAGCGCGCGTCCACGGGGCATAATGCTGACCTTGTAAACCGGGTCATGCTCAGGTACCAGACGTCCGACGATGGCGTGTCCCGCTTCATGATACGCGGTCAAATGTTTTTCCTCTTCGGTCATTACCATGGAGCGGCGCTCCGTGCCCATCAGTATTTTATCCTTGGCCTTTTCAAAGTCTTCCATGTTGACCAGATGCTTGTTCTTGCGCGCGGCAAACAACGCAGCCTCGTTAACCAGATTGGCCAGATCGGCGCCGGAAAACCCGGGTGTGCCGCGTGCGATATATTTGACCTCCACATCGTCCGCTACAGGAACGCGTTTGGCGTGGACCGCCAGAATCTGCTCTCTGCCGCGGATATCCGGCAAACCGACGACCACTTGACGATCGAAGCGGCCCGGACGCAGCAAGGCAGGATCAAGCACATCGGGTCTGTTGGTTGCAGCGATAACGATTACGCCTTCGTTTCCTTCGAAACCGTCCATTTCAACCAGCAGCTGGTTCAATGTCTGTTCGCGCTCGTCATGACCGCCACCCAGACCGGCGCCTCTGTGCCTGCCGACGGCATCGATTTCATCAATGAATATGATGCAAGGCGCATGCTTTTTAGCCTGTTCAAACATGTCCCGGACACGCGATGCGCCTACGCCGACGAACATTTCGACAAAGTCGGAGCCGGAAATGGTAAAGAAAGGCACTTTCGCTTCGCCTGCAATCGCTCGGGCCAGCAACGTCTTACCCGTACCCGGAGGCCCAACCATCAACGCACCGCGCGGTATTTTCCCGCCCAGCTTCTGGAACTTGCCGGGGTCCTTGAGAAAATCGACCATTTCGGAAACTTCTTCCTTGGCTTCTTCGACACCTGCGACATCGGCAAACGTAACTTTAACCTGATCTTCTTCCAATAGACGCGCTTTGCTCTTGCCGAACGACATCGCGCCGCGCCCGCCGCCGCCGCCCTGCATTTGCCGCATAAAGAAAACCCATACGGCAATCAACAGCAGCATCGGAAACCAGGAGATAAAGACCTGCATGAACAGCGACTGCTGCTCCGGCGGCTGAGCCTTGATTTCCACGTGGTTCTTGAGCAAATCGTCGACCATATGCGGATCTTCAGGACTGTAGGAAGTAAACTTCTCGCCGGAGCTCATCATCCCGCGTATTACCTGGCCGTCTATCGTAACCTGTTTAATCTGTCCTTCATTCACAGCAGAAATAAACTGGGAATAGGACATGGACGCATCTGCTGTCTTCCGAGAGCCAAAGTTATTGAACACCGACATCAATACGACGGCGATAACCACCCATAAAATAATATTTTTTAACATATCGTTCACGTTGCCCACCCTTGCCTGCTGGTAATGCCGGCCTGTTATTTTTATATTAATCAATACGTTAGATGTAAAAACTCAATACATCACATCTCGCATTGGTTTATATTATTGTTATACATACAGTTCGACCACATCCTGCCCTCCTGGTTCCCATAAAAGAATCATCCTTCACGTTTAAGCCCTCTGGCAACAAGGTACAGCTCGCGGCTGCGATCACGGGAAGCTTTGGGTTTACGCACGGCAGTCTGGGCAAATCCGGCTTTCACGGCACGCTGAAACTCGTCGCATCCTGCTCCCATGAATAGTTTTACCACAAAGCTGCCGCCTTGCTTCAAGTTTTGTTGCGCCATATCGAAAGCGATTTCCGCCAGATACATCGCACGAGCCTGATCGACTGCGCGCATTCCTGACATATTGGGGGCCATATCCGACAAAATCAAGTCCACACGCTGTCCGGCAAGCGAGGTATTTAATTGATCGAGTACGGCGTCATCCTGAAAATCGCCCTGTATGAAGGTGACGCCGGGAATAGCTTCCATCGGCAATATATCCAAAGCTATAATCCTACCGTTTTTACCGATTTGCCGGGCTGCATATTGCGACCACCCGCCGGGTGCGGCTCCCAGGTCGACTATACTCATACCTGGCTTGATCAGCCGGTCGCGGATCTGGATCTCTTCGAGTTTGAATATGGCCCTCGAACGATAACCCTGTTCCTGCGCTCGCTTTACATATTCATCGGAAAAATGTTCCGCCAGCCAACGCTGACTACTACCGCTACGCGCCATGATTTAACCCAATATACCCCAAAAAAACAGGAGGACACTTGCATCCGGAACAAAGGAAAGAATTACGCGCCCGCTCGCATCATCTGAAACCGGTCGTCATTACCGGTAATGCCGGGATCACGCCTGCCGTGCTCAACGAAATCAGCCTCGCGCTGGATCATCACGAATTGATAAAGGTACGCGTGAATGCTGCTGATCGAGACCAGCGTGCGGAAATGACGCAGATGATCTGTTCGGAACTGGAGGCCTCGCTGGTGCAAGCCATAGGCCACATTGTTACCATCTATCGCCCTGCGCCCCAAACCACAAAGGCACGGTAAGCCGCTCCGCTCCTCGCCCGCCATGCCGTTAAGACCAAGACTTTTCCATTCGGCCTGAGTTTGCCGAAGGATGGACGGAAAAACGTAACGTTTCCATGCACCCTCTCCCCTTGGAGAGGGCTGGGGTGATCGTGGAGGACACTGATCTGCGCCTGAGTATACAACAACGGGGTACATCAAGACTCACACACCTGTAGCAGGACTCACGGCTGCGTTGCGACTTTTATAACATAATCAAATATATTGTACCAAGCGTATCTCATATTCCCGCACGCCGCCAGGAGCTTGAACGGTGGCGACATCCTCCACGCGCTTTCCGATCAGCGCTCTGGCAATGGGCGAAGTGATTGAAATGCGTCCTTCCTTGATGTCGGCTTCGTCTTCGCCGACGATCTGATACGTCACAACCTGTTCGCTGTCCAAATCTTCCAGTTCGACCGTGGCGCCGAATACCACCTTGTCGTCAGCACGCAGAGCGGTGACATCGATAATCTGGCAATTGGAAAGCTTGCTCTCGATTTCCTTGATGCGCCCTTCGGTGAAACCCTGTTGTTCTCGCGCGGCATGATACTCGGCATTTTCCTTAAGGTCGCCGTGCGCCCGGGCTTCTGAGATCGCATCGATTATGCGGGGACGCACTACGGACTTCAGATTAATCAGTTCCTCGCGCAGCTTTTCCGCGCCGCGAACCGTTATGGGTACTTTCTTCATAAAAAATCACTCTGACACTGAATAGTTACACTTTTTGATGCAAATCCTGCAACCGGTTCACGCTCTCGGCATTCAGCTCTTCGAGCGCGCGGCAGGTTGCGCGCGCGCCGGACAAGGTGGTGGTGTAGGTAACCTGATTCTGCAACGCCTGACGACGAATTGTAAACGAATCGGCAATTGCCTTTTTCCCTTCCGTCGTATTAATGATGAAATGAACCTCGCCATTCTTGATCATATCCACGATATGGGGTCGGCCTTCGTGCACCTTCAAGACCTTGGCGCAAGGAATACCCTCCGACCCAAGTACCCTGGAAGTGCCTCCGGTCGCCGCCAGAGTGAATCCCAGCTTGACTAAATCGCGAGCCACCCCGACAACGCCTGCTTTATCCGCATCGCGCACGCTGAGAAATACCAGCCCCTGATGCGCCAGTTTTACACTGGCCGCCCTCTGCGCTTTTGCATAGGCTTCGCCGAAAGTAGTGCCCACCCCCATGACTTCGCCGGTAGACTTCATCTCGGGGCCCAGCAGAGGATCGACGCCGGGAAACTTGATAAACGGAAATACCGCCTCCTTAACCGAAAAATAGGCCGGAACTATCTCTTCGATAACGCCTTGATCGTCCAGACTGATGCCCGCCATGCAACGCGCGGCAATCTTTGCCAGCGGGTATCCAGTCGCCTTGGAAACGAACGGCACCGTGCGCGACGCTCGCGGATTCACTTCGAGTATGTAGATTTCGTTTCTTTTGATCGCGAACTGGGTATTCATCAATCCGACAACTCCAAGCGCCTCGGCCAGCTGTCTGACCTGCCCCCTCAATTGCTCCTGCAGTTCGGATGATAAATCATAAGGCGGTATCGAACAGGCGGAATCACCCGAATGCACCCCGGCCTGCTCGATATGCTGCATCACACCGCCGATCAATACGCGTTTGCCGTCGCAAACGGCATCGACATCCATCTCGATCGCATCGTCGAGAAAACGGTCCAGCAGCACAGGAGAATCGTTGGAAACACTTACCGCTTCGCGCATGTAACGCCGCAAGTCTTCGTCATTGAACACGATTTCCATCGCGCGGCCGCCCAAAACATAGGAAGGCCTGACCACAAGCGGATAGCCGATCTCATTGGCCGAACGTATCGCATCTTCCGCCGAGCGCGCGGTACGGTTGGGCGGCTGTTTCAGATTAAGCCGCTCGACCAGTTGCTGGAAGCGTTCGCGGTCTTCCGCAAGGTCGATGGAGTCGGGAGACGTGCCGATAATTGGAGCGCCCGCGGCTTCCAACGCGCGCGCCAACTTCAACGGCGTCTGCCCGCCATATTGCACGATGATGCCGACCGGCTTTTCCAGATCGACAATTTCCAGTACATCTTCCAGCGTCAGCGGCTCGAAATACAAGCGGTCGGAAGTATCGAAATCCGTCGAAACCGTTTCGGGGTTGCAATTGACCATGATGGTTTCGAAACCGTCTTCGCGCAAGGCCATCGCCGCATGCACGCAGCAATAATCGAACTCGATACCCTGCCCTATGCGATTCGGGCCGCCGCCGAGCACCATGATTTTTTTTCGCCCGGTCGGGTCGGCTTCGCATTCCTCCTCGTAGGTGGAATACAGATAGGCAGTGCTGGAAGAAAACTCCGCGGCGCAGGAATCGATACGTTTGTACACCGGACGCACGCCCAGCTTGTTGCGCACGGCGCGCACTTCGGCTTCCGCGCTGCCCAGCAAACGCGCCAGCCGCGTATCGGCAAAGCCCTTGCGCTTCAGCACGAATAATTCGTCGCGCGTCAGCGTAGCCAGAGTACGCCGCGACAAGGCGGTTTCGTCAGCGATCAAGTCCTCGATCTGCGCCAGGAACCACGGATCGATACGGCTTTGTTCATGCACCTGTTCGAGCGGCCAACCCGCGCGGAATGCGTCCGCCACATACAAAATACGTTCCGGTCCCGGGTGACGCAATTCGCGTCTCAGTATTTCATCTGCATCTTCGCCCTGTTTGTTGATGCGCGGCGACAACCCGTCCACCCCGGTTTCCAGGCTGCGCAAAGCCTTTTGCAGCGATTCCTGAAACGTGCGGCCGATCGCCATCGCTTCTCCGACCGACTTCATCTGCGTCGTCAGACGATCATCGGCCTGCGGGAACTTTTCAAAGGTAAACCGCGGTATTTTGGTGACGACATAATCGATACTGGGTTCGAACGAGGCCGGCGTAGCGCTGCCGGTAATTTCGTTTTTCAGTTCGTCCAGCGTGTACCCGACTGCCAGTTTTGCGGCCACCTTCGCAATTGGAAAACCGGTTGCCTTGGACGCCAGCGCCGAAGATCGCGATACGCGCGGGTTCATCTCGATCACGATCAGGCGACCGTCATCCGGATTCACCGCGAACTGAACGTTCGATCCGCCGGTTTCGACGCCGATTTCGCGCAGTACCGCCAGCGAAGCGTCGCGCATGATCTGATATTCCTTATCGGTCAGCGTTTGCGCCGGTGCGACGGTTATGGAGTCGCCGGTATGCACGCCCATCGGGTCGAAGTTCTCTATCGAACAGATGATGATGCAATTGTCGTTGCGATCACGCACCACCTCCATTTCGTATTCTTTCCACCCCAGTATGGACTCTTCGATCAACAGTTCATGCGTCGGCGAAAGCTCCAGGCCTCGCTCGCAGATTTCGACAAACTCCTGACGGTTGTATGCAATGCCGCCACCGCTGCCCCCCAGCGTGAACGATGGGCGAATAATTGCCGGGTAGCCGACGTCGTCGAGAACGGCCAGCGCTTCTTGCAGAGTATGGGCAATGCTTGAGCGCGCGGAGCCCAAACCTATTTTGGTCATGGCATCCTTGAACTTCAGGCGGTCCTCGGCTTTGTCGATCGCCTCCTTGCTGGCGCCTATCAGCTCGACGCCAAAACGTTCGAGCACGCCCTCGCGATCGAGATCCAGCGCGCAATTCAGCGCAGTTTGTCCGCCCATGGTCGGCAGCAGCGCATCGGGACGCTCTTTTTCAATGATGCGGGCAACCGTCTGCCAGTCCACCGCCTCGATATAGGTCGCATCCGCCATTTCCGGATCGGTCATGATGGTCGCGGGATTGGAATTGACCAGTATGACGCGATAACCTTCCTGCTTCAGCGCCTTGCAGGCCTGAGCGCCCGAATAATCGAACTCGCAGGCTTGACCAATAATGATGGGGCCTGCTCCCAGCAGCAAAATGGACTTGATATCTGTTCTTTTTGGCATGTTGAAAGTATTCGGCAATTAACGGCTGTTAGCCATGGATACGACAAAGCGATCAAACAACGACGACAGATCGTGCGGACCGGGACTGGCTTCCGGGTGCCCCTGGAAGCTGAATGCCTGGCAATCCGTGCGCTCCAGGCCTTGCAGCGTGCCATCGAACAATGAGCGGTGCGTGGGGCGCAGAGTAGCGGGCAGGACCGTCTCATCCACAGCGAAACTATGGTTCTGGCTGGTAATCATAACGCGTCCGCTTGACAGCTCCTGTACCGGATGGTTGGCTCCGTGATGACCGAACTTCATTTTAAAGGTCGCGGCGCCGCTTGCCAAAGCCAGTAGCTGGTGTCCCAGACAGATACCAAAAATCGGGATATGCGCCGCCAATAACTCACGAATGGCCGTAATGGCGTAATCGCACGGCTCCGGATCGCCGGGACCGTTGGACAGAAACACGCCATCCGGCTTCAAGGCCAGCACTGCGGCTGCGGTAGTACGTGCGGTAACGACGCTCACACGGCAGCCGCGCTCGGCCAGCATGCGGAGTATATTGCGCTTTATGCCGAAATCGTAGGCAACGACATGGTAGTTCTGACACAATGCATGACCGTACCCTGAATCCAGCCGCCACTCTCCTTCACTCCAGGCATAGGCTTTGGAAGTCGTCACTTCCCCAGCAAGGTCCATACCCTGTAGACCTGGAAATCCACGAGCCAGCGTCAGCGCATGCTCGGTATCAATCGCATTCCCGGTCATCAGACAGGCCCGTTGCGCACCGCTATCGCGAAGCAACCGGGTCAGCTTACGGGTATCGATTCCGGCAATACCCACAACGCCCCGCTCTTTCAGGAAGGTTTCGAGCGTTCCCTGTTTACGCCAGTTACTGGCCAGACGCGGTACATCCCTCACCACCAAACCCCCGGCAAACACCGACTCCGATTCATTGTCCTGAGGGGTTATGCCGGTATTGCCTATATGCGGATACGTCAAGGTGACAATTTGTTTCGCATACGAAGGATCGGTAAGAATTTCCTGGTAACCGGTCATCGAAGTGTTAAAAACCACCTCGCCCACGGATTCACCTTCAACACCGATAGAGGTGCCACGAAACAGCGTTCCATCCTCAAGCGCCAGAATAGCGTACATATTCAAAATCACCTATCTACCAGATATGGAAAACGGGACGTAACTATTCAGCAAGTGCTTTTGAGTCCTGACCGAAGCCAGTCTGAAGTGAGGCAAGCCACAGTCGAGACACGCTGCAAGTCCGTCCCTGGATGCTCTCTGCGCCCATCCATGGGCGCAGAAGGTCTGGCCTGATTCACCTCACTTCCTCTCCAACGGGTATGCTGAATAGTTACAACGGGACAAACACAAGGCTTATCCCGTTAGCTTAAAAAAATTGCGCGGCGATTTACGTAAACCTGCCCATCGTGTCCATGCCGCCCCTACATCGCCACGGGCGACACACGAGATATCGGAACGCTGAACCAGCGGCGCGGAACCAGACCGCCATCGGCTTTCAATTCCGCCATGCCCAAAAACGCATCGCCGCAAACCACTTTACGAATCCCTTCGCGGTCGGTATCAGAAGATACGATAACAGTCTGCCCCCTGCTCAGCCGCACGGCCTGCTCGCCATCGACTTCCAGAAATATTAAACCCTGGACCATCAGTTCCGAAGGGTGAACCAGGGGCAAACGCGCATCATCAGGGCAACGCTGCATCTGATCCAGCGAGACGGCGCCCTGCTGTAAAGTCAGCGCGCCGACAGCGGTTCTACGTAATAATTCGACATGCCCCCCGCAGCCCAGAGCCTCTCCAATATCAGCGGCAAGGCTGCGTATATAGGTTCCCTTGGAGCAGTGCGCCTCAAGATCGAGATAGTCGGCCCCGTATCCCCTCAGCAACAGCTCATGGATACGGATATTTCGCGGCGCGCGCTCTACCTCCACACCTTTTCTGGCAAGTTCGTACAAGCGCTGCCCCTGATGCTTAAGAGCTGAATACATCGGCGGAATCTGCGATATCGCGCCGCGAAATTGCGCAAGGACAGCCTCGATTTTTTCTTCATTCAACTCAGGCACATCACGCGTCTCCAGCACCTCGCCTTCGATATCCGCGCTGGCCGTCGTTATGCCCAGACGCACGCGTGTTTCATAACGTTTGTCGTCATCCAGTAGAAACGCCGCCAGTTTGGTAGCCTCCCCCAGACAAACCGGCAACAAACCGGTAGCTATCGGATCAAGGCTACCCGTATGCCCCGCCTTTTTTGCACCCAGTAGCCTTTTGACACGCTGAACTGCGCTGTTCGAGCTTAATCCGGGCGGCTTGTCGAGCAATACCACGCCATTTATCACGCGTTGTTCTTCCCTGCTTTTTTCAATATTTTCACAAACAAAAATCTAATCGAGTTTCCCGGCAGTCTCATTCAAGCCACTCAGCAAGCTTTGAATACGCAAGCCACGCTGTAGCGATTCGTCGAAAATAAAGCGTAACTCGGGCATAACCCTTAGCCGCATGCGTTTACTCAGCTCGTGCCGATAAAACGGAACCGCTTCGTTCAAACGGGCAACGCATTTTTTCGTATCCAGGCTTGCCCCCAGAAAACTCACATAAGCCTTCGCGACCGACATGTCGCGGGTTACCTCAATCGAACTCAGCGTCACCATGCCCAATTCAGGATCGCGCGCATTCACCCGCAGCAACTCCGACAGTTCGCGCTGGATTTGCGAAGAAACACGATCACTACGGGTAAACTCTCTTGGCATTTCAGATAACCTCTTGTTCCGATAAAGCGGGCGGATTACTGATGTGCGACCAACACTTTTTCGAATACCTCAATTTGGTCGCCCGGCTTGACGTCATTGTAGTTTTTAACGCCGATACCGCACTCCATACCCATTTTGACCTCGCCGACGTCATCCTTGAAGCGGCGCAATGACTCCAGCTGGCCTTCATAGATAACCACGTTTTCACGCAGCACGCGGATGGGAAGATTACGCTTGACAAAACCTTCGGTAACCATGCATCCGGCGATGGCGCCAAATTTCGGTGAACGGAACACATCGCGCACCTCGGCTATGCCGACAATCTGCTCCTTGTATTCAGGCTCCAGCATGCCGTTGATAGATTTTTTGATTTCATCGAGAGCTTCGTAAATTACGCTGTAATAATGCAGGTCGACGCCGCGCTCCTCAATCAGCTTGCGCGCGCTGGCGTCGGCGCGCACATTGAATCCGATCAGAATGGCGCTGGAAGCCAGGGCCAGATTGGCGTCCGACTCGTTGATTCCGCCTACGGCCCCGGCGATAACCTTTACTTTCACCTTGTCCGTGGATAAGTCGACCATCGCGCCGCGCAGCGCTTCAAGACTGCCTTGTACATCTGTTTTGAGGATAACGTTCAAGTCGGCGGATTCACCGCTTTCCATGCGCGAGAACACATCCTCCAGCTTGGTTGCCTGTTGCGCCGCCAGCTTGCTGGTACGGGACTTTTCCTCGCGATGCAGCGCGATTTCACGCGCCTTGCGTTCATCGGCGACGATAATAAAATCATCCCCTGCATTGGGCGCAGCCGACAGACCCAGTATTTCAACCGGCATCGACGGCCCGGCTTCCTTGAGCGGCTTGCCGTTCTCGTTGAACATCGCCCTGATACGGCCGAATTCCTGACCGCAAAGTATAAAGTCGCCCTTTTTAAGGGTGCCGCGCTGAACCAGTACGTCCGCCACCGGCCCTTTCCCTTTATCCAGCCGTGACTCCAGCACAACGCCGGAGGCCGGGGTTTTAAACGCAGTCTGCAACTCCAGAATTTCAGCCTGCAGCAGGATTGCATCCAGCAGATTATCTATGCCGGAGCCGGTTTTGGCCGAAACATTGACGAATTGCGTGTCACCGCCCCATTCCTCCGGCACTACTTTCAATACCACCAGCTCCTGTTTGACCCGGTCAGGATCGGCATCGGCCTTATCAACCTTATTGATGGCGACCACGATAGGAACGCCGGCGGCGCGCGAATGCTCGACGGCTTCGCGCGTTTGCGGCATCACCCCATCGTCCGCCGCGACCACCAGCACAACGATATCCGTCACTTTCGCGCCGCGTGCGCGCATGGCGGTAAAAGCGGCATGACCGGGCGTATCCAAAAACGTCACAGCGCCATGGTCGGTCTTGACCTGGTACGCGCCGATGTGCTGGGTAATACCGCCTGCTTCGCCGGCCGCGACCCGGCTCTTGCGAATGTAATCCAACAGCGAAGTCTTGCCGTGATCGACATGCCCCATAATGGTAACAACCGGCGCACGCGGCTGCTGCTCGGCTGATTCTTCCAGAGCCATGGTGGCAACCATCTCCGCTTCAAGATGATCCGCAGCCTGGGCAATAGCCCTGTGTCCCATTTCATCGACAACCAGAATAGCCGTTTCCTGATCCAGCATTTGATTAATAGTGGCCATGACCCCCATTTTCATCAGCGTCTTGATGACTTCGCCTGCCTTGACCGACATGCGGGCAGCCAGTTCGGAAACAGTTATCAGCTCAGGCACATTGACATCGTGAATCTGTGGCGCAGTAGGTCTTTCGAAACCATGCTTCTGCTCCGGCATCACCACCGGACCACGCATTTTGGCCTTCTTTCCTTTTCCTGACCTGCGGTCATCCAGACTGAATTCAGACCGCTTGTCATCATCGCGGCGACCTTCGCGATCACCTGTTGCCCCCGTTTTTCGTTTCGCGCGTCGAGCATCTTCCTGCGCTCTTCCTGCCGCCACATCGGGTGGAAAGCTAGCAGGGAGCGCCGCCGCCGCCGCCGCGGGTACGGGGCGGCGGGGCGGGCGCTGCTCGCTACGCGGCGCGGCAGCTGCCGGTGCAGAAGGCGGGCGCGGACGTTCTGCAGCTTTTTCAGGCCGTCTTTCGGCCGGTTTCTGCGGCGCAGCCCTGGCTTCGGCATCAGGCGGCGCCTTCGAAACAACTTTAGCCTCCGCCGCTTCAACCTGTTCAGGTTCTACGGAAACTGGAAGCGCAGCTTCTTCCTCCGGCTCAACTATCGGGGTCGCAGCAACGGCGGGAGTAGGCTCGGCTGTTTCCTGCTCTGCAACTCGCTCCTGAGCAGCGGCAACGGCGCTCACCACGAGTTCTTCCTCCACCTGTTGCGGCTTCGGTTCCTGCCCGTGATGGAGTTCCTCCGCCGATGCGACTAGCCGCGCCTTTTCAGGCTCCGGCAACCGCTCCTCGACTTCGGGGAGTTCGCTGCGCTTGACGTAAGTGCGTTTTTTTCGCACTTCCACGCTCACTGTCTTGCTGGCTTTGCCAGGCATCTTGCCCTGCTTAAGCTCGCTGACGGTTCTGCGTTGCAAGGTCACGCGCTTGGGCTCCGCCGCATCCGCATATTCCTTTCCATGACTCTGACGAAGAAAACTTAACAATTTCATCTTTTCAGCATCGTTCAGAACATCGCCCGGGGCAGTCGCGCTCAACCCTGCATCACCCATTTGTGCGAGCAAGCGGTCAAGGGGAATCCCTACCACTTCAGCCAACTGTCTTACTGTTACATCACTCATAACTATCCCACCCTCGGTAATTCCTAGCCTTCGGCAAACCAGGAGGCTCTCGCCTTCATAATCAGATTCGCCGCTTTTTCCGAGCCTATGTCATGGATTTCCAAAAGCTCATCAACAGATTGCTCGGCCAGATCGTCCAGCGTACGTATACCCTTTTCGGCCAAAAGACGCGCCAAATTTTCGTCCATCCCTTCCAGATTCAGCAATTCATCGCTGGGTTCCGCAGGCTCCATACGCTCTTCGCGCGCTATTGCCTTGATAAGCAGGGCATCGCGCGCGCGGTTGCGCAGCTCTTCGACAATGTCTTCGTCGAACTCTTCAATATCAAGCAACTCCTTCGCAGGGACATACGCCAGTTCCTCGACGCTGGAAAAACCTTCTCGAATCAAAATTTCGGCAACGTCTTCGCCTACGCCCAACTGATCGACAAAAGACTGCATCAACGTCAGCGCTTCCGCTTCATTTTTTTGATCGGCCATGGTGGCGCTCATGACATTAAGCTCCCAGCCGGTCAGTTCCGAAGCCAGACGCACATTTTGCCCGCCCCGCCCGATAGCCTGAGAAAGATTTTCATCGGCGACGGCAACGTCCATGCTGTGCTTATCTTCATCCACGACTATCGATACGATTTCAGCCGGCGACATCGCGTTGATCACATACTGCGCGTCGTTTTCATTCCACAGTATGATATCGACACGCTCGCCGGCAAGTTCATTGGAAACGGCCTGTACTCGTGAGCCGCGCATGCCTACGCAGGCGCCCACCGGGTCAAGACGGCTGTCATTGGTTTTAACCGCGATCTTGGCTCTCGCCCCTGGGTCGCGCGCGGCGCCCATTATTTCGATAACATTTTCGTTGATTTCAGGCACCTCGAGACGGAACAGCGCAATTAAAAGTTCCGGCGCCGTGCGCGATACATGCAACTGCGGACCCTTGGCGTCGGGCTTCACATCCTTTAGGTAACCACGCACCCGGTCTCCGGTTCTTACCGCCTCGCGCGGTATCATTTCCTCGCGGGGAATAACCGCCTCGGCATTGCCGCCCAAATCAAGATAGACATTGCCCCGCTCGATACGCTTGACCACACCGGTAACCAGCTGACCGATACGATCCCGGAAAGCATCGGCAACCTTTCTGCGCTCGGCTTCACGCACTCGCTGCACTATCACCTGTTTTGCGGTCTGGGCTGCAATACGCCCGAATCCCACCGACTCCACAGGCTGCTCTACATAGGCGCCAAGCCTGGCGGACGGATCAATTTTCAACGCATCGTCGAGAAACATCTGCGTTTCAGGAAACTCGATTCCATAATCATAGTCGTCATTCGGCTCGACCACCAACCAACGGCGATAAGTTTCATAATCGCCGGTTTTACGGTCGATCGAAACGCGCACATCGATCGGCTCTTCGTAACGCTTCAAGGTAGCCATTTTCAACGCGTCTTCAATGGCTGAGAAAATCACATCCTTCTCGATGTCCTTTTCGTTGGATACGACATCGACAACCAGCAAAATTTCTTTATTCGCCATTACTCTTATTCCTTTGAAATTTTTTCAAACTCGGGCACCAGCCGTGCCTTCTCAATCAAATCGAACGGGATGCTGAACAGATCCTCCCCATCCTGCAATGTAACTTCGGCGCCGCCGGAAACGCCCACTATGCGCGCCTTCAACCGGCGCGGTCGTCCATCGACAGCACGCAGCATCTGCAGCCTGACCAGGCAGCCTTGAAATCGCGCAAAGTGTTCGGGCTTCGAAAGCGGTCTATCCATGCCGGGCGAAGAAACTTCGAGATGGTAGTTTCCGGGAATGGGGTCCTCTACATCGAGTACTCCACTCAACTGATGACTCACCCTGGAGCAGTCATCAACCAGAATACCTTCTTCCTTATCGATATAAACCCTCAGTATCCGCTGCCCGGAATCGAATTCTATGCTCACCAGTTCGTAACCGAGTCCGTCCACGACCGGTTCAATCATGTGTCTCAAACGCTCGGGTATCCTCATGAAAACACCTAAAACCAGCCACAAAAAAAGGGCGCAAGGCCCATAATTACTTCCACAAGTCTCATCAACGTCCATTCCGTAGGTTACAGCTCCTATTTCGTCACCAGCCTTTCCCCGTGAAGGAAAGCAAACCTTGACCAAGCAACTGTACTAATTTTTTAATTATACCAGAAAATTCACACCTTATGAAGAGCTCTCGCACAATCTGTTTTAAATGCGTCGCTCAACCCCATTCAGTCGCTACCCACATAAAAATCACGGATATTACGATGAAACCCTTAGAAATGAGGTTATCAAGCATGCTACTATTTTGACTCCTGACGGAGTGGCGCCGAAACACGCGGAACACATGTCAAACGCTCTGAGCAATCCTGTCGCGTCGCGTATCCGTCAGGGACACACAATAAATATTTAGGAGGAGCTGTTTATGTTCAAATTCAAAACCGATACATTCATAGATTACCCGATACACAGCAGTACTTTCCTGGTTCTGTTTGGTTTACTGATGTTTCTTCCGCTTATTCGCCCTCCGGTGATTTTGTCGCTGATACTGGTCAGCGGACTGGTCTATCTATCCATGTTCTTTGGCGCGAAGCTACATGTTTCAGAACCGGACGGCCAACTAACCAAATAATCCGGTTGCGCCTTGCGAAAGGCCCGCCGTATTAGGATATCGGGGGTGTGGTAGAGCGATATGGCCGGCCCCGAATACGATCATTACTCGACCGCACCCCGATCCAGAAACACTTAAATAAAGAAATGAAGGATAGCAAGACTACCCATGCCGGCCTGCTACTCCTACGCCTAGGGGCCCTGCTTTACGACGCAGTGCTGCTGTGCGCGATTCTTTTCGCGGCAACAGGCCTGTTAATGACAATACTGCACAAACAAACGCCGTTTGATACGCATGCACGGCTGTACCATATCGGGCTATTACTGCTGTGCTTCCTTTTTTTCGGATATTGCTGGACTCACGGAGGACAAACGCTGGGTATGAAAGCCTGGAAAATACGCCTGATCGGCAGCGACGGTTCTCAGGTCGGCTGGTTCCAAAGCGCCATCCGTTTCATCGCAGCGTTACTCTCGGCGAGCGCATTCGGTTTAGGCTTCCTGTGGGCGCTATTCGACCGGCAGGCGCAGTGCTGGCATGACATCGTATCCGGAACGAAACTGGTGAGGATAGAGAGGCTACCGCAAACGAAGCAACCCGTAGATAGCTCCGGCAAGAACCGTTAAAGTCGGCAATGTTGCGGTAAAAACCGGATTGACCTCATAAACCAGACCCAAATGGCCCACCATGCGGTTAAACAGATAGAATCCGAGCCCGAATACCACACCGACTACGATACGCTGCCCCATGGTGCTATCCCGCCCGACAGACAGCACGAAAGGCACAGCAACGAGCAGCATCGCTATCGTTACGAACGGGTTGACCATACGCTCCCAGAACGCCAGCTCGACGCTCAACGACTGCTGTGCGTTGTCCTCCATATAATCCATGTATTTCAGAAGTTCGGCAGCTGAAAGATGCTCAGGTTTGACGGCAAACAGGCTTAACAGATCAGGAGCGACGATCGTATCCCAACGCGTGCTATCGGCTCGATCGATGACAACGCGCGGCCCGCCAAAATAACTGCTTTTGATGCTTTCCAAATACCAGGTGCCCTTATCGTAAACCGCCTTGTCGGCATGCGACGCGCGCTTGAGTAATTTATTGCTTTCAACCTCGTAAATACTGATATCGTTCAGCATCACATGCTGATGGGTTTTTCTGATATTGATAAAAATATTGCCGTCCCTAACCCAAAACCCATATTTTGTCAATGACGCAACCTGCTCATGCAGCGAACTCGACCTTAGAATCTGTGCAGCGCGCTCGCTCACGGGAGAAACGTATTCGCCAACCAGCGCAGTAAAAATCGCCAGCAACACGCCTGCTTTGATTACAGCCAGCACGATGCCAAGCTTTGAACCGCCTGCTGCCTGAATCGCGACCAGTTCTCGATTATTGGCCAGCGCGCCCAGGCTGGACAATGCCCCCAACAGCGCTGCGGACGGAAGCAGGTCGTAAAACCCTCGCGGCGTAGTTAACGCCAGATATTTAAAAATCTCAAAAAAGCCATAATCGCCATGACCGATCTCGCCCAGTTCATCGGTAAAGGTAAAAAAATTCAATAACGCCAACAGCACCAGAATGGCGATAAACACGCCCTTGATCACCTCAAACCCAATATATCTGTCTAATACGCTCATCCTACGTATGCCTTAGCCTTTTTACCCATTAATTTTTCGTGCAATAGCTGTAGCACCCAACGTATGCCATAGAGTCTTACGATATAAAACACAATAATCGACACTACGATGGAGTAAACCCCGGCAAAACAAAACCACAGAGGGAGTTTGCCGGTTGTCATCAAGCCCTGTGAAATGCGCTGCAGATTTTCATACACCACGAAAATCAGAAATGCCTTGAATACGCTTCCGTAGACACCACCTCTGGGCGCAACCTTGGCAAGCGGCACAGCAAGCAGCGCCAGCAACAATGTTCCCGCCGGCACCGCCACCCGGCGTTGCAGTTCCGCCCATTCGCGCGGACTTTTGGAAACCAGCAGTTCTGCGGTCGCCTTGCCTTCCCGATGCAATTCCTCTTCCTGATTACTGCCCTCATCAATGCGCACTGCATAATCTTCGAAATCGCTGATAACAAAATCGGCCTGCCCAGGCGTTCCCTGATAACGCCTCCCATGCTGCATCACGACGAAGTGCTCGCCCAGATTGTTTTCCTTCAAATAGCCGCTTTCGGCAATCACCACGCCAAATTGATCGCCGCTGCGGCTTTGCGCAAAAAGCTTGCTCATGGTTTGATCGTCATCGGACAAGGACTCCGCGTACAAAACCACATCACCTTTACTGAACTCGTTGAAACGCCCCGGTTTGATACTGCGCACATCGGAAGTTTGCGAATCCTTTTCCATCAGGCTTTGCGAATTTCTCTCCGCCCAGGGCATTACATAAAAGGCAAGCAAGGCGCTAAGAAAAAACAGCGGCACAACAAAAAAGGCGATCGCGCGATACAGTCGCGACAAGCCCACGCCGGCGGAAGACCATCCCGACATTTCCTGATCGCGATACAGGCGCCCGAATACCAGCAGCACGGCCAGAAACAACGAAGGCGGCAGCAAGGTAATGGCAGCGGCCAGCATTTTCAGACCCAGCAGCTTGAACAGCGTTTCGCCGGCGATCTGCCCTTCTATGGCCTTGGCCAGTATGCTCAGAAACTTGCGACTGACGATAATCGTCATCAGCACCAGCAGCACCGTCAGCATGGTGCGCGCCACCTCGCTTGCTATGGTGCGGTCGATCACCTGCAGCCAACCCGAGCGGCGCACAGGTAAAGGTTTCAATGAAGAGTGTTTCATACTAAGCTTAACGTTTATGACACCAAAATTGCGTACACGGCGGATGGAGGCATGACTGCAACCGCCCGAGCCAAGAAAGACTGAAGGATAATAACATGGACTACTCTATCAAACTGCTGGAAAACTGGGGTGCCCTGGACACCGATTGCCTGATTGCCGGTTTTTACCATAAACGCAAACTGGGGACGAGCGCTGCTCAGCTCGACGAAAAACTCAGTGGGTTGCTGAGCCGGATACTCAAGCGCGACAGCGTCGAAGGCAAAATCGGCGACACCTTATTGATCAATCACCTTCCGGACGAACAGATACAGCGCATCCTGCTGGTCGGGCTGGGCAAAAAGGAAGAGCTGAACCGGACAAGTTATCGCAAGCTGCTCGGCGAAGCCATCCATGCGCTTAAGGCCTCCCACGCCAAACAAGCGGTGAGCACTTTACACGAAATCGATGTGCCTGACGCCTGTATCAGCTGGAAAATACGCCAGACCATCGAAATATTCGAAGCCGGAAACTACCGCTTCGATCAGCTCAAAACCACGCCGGAAAATACATCTCCCGAAAACCGTCTGTCCAAAATACGTTTGCTGGTCAGCGGCATCAAGGACGAAGCGGCAGCGGCCAAAGGCATTAAACAGGGCGAGGCCATTGCCGCCGGCATGAAGCTGGCCAAAGATTTAAGCAACCTGCCCGGCAACATCTGCACGCCCGCCTACCTTGCCGAACAGGCGCAAAAGGTAGGGAAAGGCCATAAAAAACTCAAGGTAAAAATCCTTGATGAAGCCGACATCGAACAGCTTGGCATGGGCTCGTTTCTGTCGGTTTCACGCGGCAGCAGACAACCGCCGCGACTGATCGTAATGGAATATTATGGCGCTGCCGACAAAACCGGCCCCCATGTATTGATAGGAAAAGGACTGACCTTCGATGCTGGCGGCATTTCCATCAAACCGTCCGCAAATATGGATGAAATGAAATACGACATGTGCGGCGGAGCAAGCGTGATTGGCGCGCTTGCCGTCGCCGCGGAGCTGGAGCTGCCTCTCAATGTCATCGGTCTGGTCCCCTCGTCCGAAAATCTGCCGGACGGCAACGCCAACAAACCCGGAGATATCGTCACCAGCCTGTCCGGCCTGACGATAGAAATCCTCAATACCGACGCCGAAGGCCGCTTGCTGCTCTGCGACGTGCTCACCTACGCCAAACGCTACGAACCGGCTGCGGTAATCGACGTCGCCACGCTGACCGGCGCCTGCATCGTCGCGCTTGGACGCCACCCCAGCGGCATCATGGGCAATGACGATGACCTTTGCCGTCAGTTAACAGAAGCGGGGGAACACGCCTGCGACCGGGTATGGAGATTGCCGATCTGGGAGGAATACCAGGAGCAGTTGAAGTCCAACTTTGCCGACCTCGCCAATATCGGCGGACCGGACGGGGGGACCATCACCGCAGGCCGCTTCCTGTCCAATTTCGCCAAGGAGTTCAAATGGGCGCATGTCGACATAGCCGGCACCGCATGGAAAACCGGCAAGGAAAAAGGCGCGACCGGCAGGCCGGTTCCGCTGTTGAGCCAGTATCTTATCGATCAGGTCGAATAACGGCGGGCGCAGCCCGCCCCCTCATCTAAACCCGATGAAAGACAGCCCATGCCGCAGACCAGCGCCACTGTTTTCATATCCATTCCAGCAGCAACGATGATGAGGAAGCCAGGCGGGTCAGGCGAGCCTCCTGCGCCTAAGAATGGGCGCAGAGAGCTTCCGGCGACGGATTTGCAGCGTGGTTATTTTACCGACACGCTTCCGCATGTCTCGACTGGCTTGCCTCAACCAGACCGCTCCGCTTATGAATTTTCAACCACTCACCAAAAACAATAACCAGACCTCCTGAAACTATTCAGATCAACAGCATGACCCTACCCTTTCAAAAAAACACCCCGGATCAGGGTTGCAAATCATGACCCGTATCGATTTTTACAAACTGGCGTCCGGCGACCCGCGCCAGCGCCGGCTGCTGGCCTGCCGCATCGTGGAAAAAGCCTGGCGCACGCGCATCCATATCTATGTTCTGGCAGCCGACCTCGACGAGGCGCGCGCGCTGGACGACATGTTGTGGACATTCCGCCAGGGCAGCTTCATTCCGCACGCCGTTTTAGCCGAGGACGGAACCGCGACGGACGGCGTTTCCATCCTGATCGGAGTGCAGACCCGGCCGCCGCCGGGTTACAGCGAACTGTTGGTCAACATGAAACTCGATCATAACGGCCATGTAGACGCATTCGAGCGCGCAATTGTGGTGCTGAACGAAGACCCGCGTATCCTCCGCCTCGGGCGGCAACGCTACAAGGAATACCGCGAAGCCGGACACCAGATCGAAACTCACTTTTTCGATGCATCAGGCAATGCGGCGGTTGGCCCGCCGCCCGCACAGGAATAGACTTGAACGAAAGAGCGGCATACATCCCTACTTTGCGTTACCGTGCAAATCGCGGAGCGAATGCCTAAGCCACTTCCCCGCCGGAGCGAAGGCGAAATTTTGCGAAGCGTGCTACGCACCGCCTGAGACGGACTGCGCTGCATTGCAGTCCGTCGGGCTCGTAGCGGGCTGGGTGAGGAAAACCGGGTGTGGCGCTAGCATTTGCATGCCAAGGGGGGCGACGCTTGCGCCACGATCGGTTAGAATTCTTTTATCTCTCACATTCGAGGTATTCATACAATGAACGCGCGTCTAACGGCCTCGCTATGCTGTGCCTTGTTTCTTTTCGGCTGCCAATCCGTTCCCGACAAGGGAGCCAGAGGCACATGGACCGAATCCACCCTTTCCGAACAAACGCTGAAAAAAATCCAGGCTGACTCCTTCGACTACCAGCAATGTCTGCACCAGCAACTCATGGGTGAAATTCCGGCGGAAACGGATGAGAGCACCGTCACCGACATGATCCTGGGCCGTTGCGAAGAGCGCCTGAAACCGATAAAAGCGACTTTTGACGCCGAAAAAGTGCCTGACGATATCAGCAGCCGTTATCTGGAAAAAAAACGCAGCTACGCAAAACGCAATGTGATGAGATTTGTGCGCTCCGTGCAAGCAGCCCAGGCTGCGGAAGCGGCCTCGAAACCGGCCGCCATCAAAAGCTCTCCGGCTGATCCGCCGCAATGAGCGACCTGATCCCCACCACGACTGGAATTCGTGTTACAAAAACCGAGGTAGTTTAAAAATGATCTTTCGCCCTGTTTTACTGATGTCAATCCTGATTATCGCCGGCGGTCAGGCCGTAGCGGAAAACAAAGCGGACGCCGCGACGGCGGATAGCTGGAGCGAATCGACGCTTTCCGAAAAAACCCAGCAGCAAATTCAGACCGAGGCGTTAAACTATCAAAAATGCCTGAATCAACAGCTCATGGCGGGATTTCCGACGGAAACCGATCCGCGCGCGGTAACCGATACCATCCTGCGCCGCTGCGAGGAACAGTTGATACCGATAAAAAAGACTTTTGACGCCGAAAAAGTACCCGACGAAATCAGCAACCGCTATCTACGCCAAAAACGTACGCAGGGCGCGCGCAACGTGCTGAAATTCGTGATGTCGGCACAGGCGGTAAAAGCGGCGGAAGCCGCTTCCAAACAAATCGATAATCAAAACAACCAACCCAGGTAATACGTCATGATGAAAATCGATCTGAACCTGATTCCTACCACCTTCGACGCCATACACGCGGCATTGGCAATGACGGTGGCCGGTCTGTTTTTCCTGCTGATTTTGCTGCTGATACTGGCGCTGCTGACTTTCCTCAGGAGAAAAAATACAACGGATTCAATGCCGGAGCTATCCGCCACTGCCGCGCCTGTCAGCGAAACGCCGTCCGCTTCGAACGGAAGCAGCATACCGGAAAAGCCGGTTCAAGCTCCCGAGATTGCAGCCGGCTCGGCGCTGCAACTGCTGGCGCTGCTGCAACAGGAAGCCCGTTTCGTCGATTTTCTCCAGGAAAATGTCGCCGTCTACAGCGACCAGGAAATCGGCGCCGCGGCGCGGGTAGTACATGACGGCTGTGTAAAAATCGTGCGCAAGCACTTCGATATCCGGCCGGTATACGAACAGAGCGAAGGCAGTTCCATCACCCTGCCCCCAGGCTTCGACGCTTCCAGTACGCGCCTGATAGGTAACGTGGTGGGCCATGCGCCGTTTACCGGCACCCTGGTGCATAGGGGATACCGCGCCACGCGTTGCGAATTGCCTCATCTCACAGCCGGACATGACCCGCACATCATCGCCGCAGCAGAGGTTGAGCTGTGAGCCGCATATTTTCGCTCGGCATCGACCTCGGTACGACCAACAGCGTTTGCGCCTACCTGCGGCTGCCGCAAACAGCGGATGAAACTCAGACCGTCGAGGTATTGAATATCCCGCAGCTGGCGCAGCCCGGCTCGATCGACGAGCTGACGCAACTGCCTTCATTCATCTACCGGGCGCACCTCGACGAACTCAAGGCATCCGATCTGGCGCTGCCATGGAATGAGCACCCTGCGGCGATAAGCGGCGAAATTGCCAGACAACTGGGCGCCCGCACCCCTATCCGTCTGGTCGCCAGCGCGAAAAGCTGGCTTTGCCATAGCGGCGTGGATTGCCGCTCGACAATACTCCCCGCGCAAGCGCCGCCCGAGGTCGAACGTATATCACCGTTACAAGCGTCCATACATTATCTGGAACACATCAAAAACGCCTGGGATCATAAGAACCCGGAATACCCGTTGAGAGATCAGAGCGTCGTACTGACGGTGCCTGCGTCATTCGATCCGGCTGCGCGCGAACTGACCCTGGAAGCGGCCAGGGCGGCCGGAATACAGCAGGCTGTATTGCTCGAAGAACCGCAGTCGGCGGTTTACAACTGGCTGCAGGACAGCGGCGGAAGCTGGCGCGAACAGGTTAAACCGGGCGATGTCATACTGGTAGTCGATGTCGGCGGAGGAACGACCGATCTTTCGCTGATTGCAGTCAGCTCGGATGAAGGCAATCTGGCGCTGAACCGCATCGCAATCGGACAGCATATCCTGCTCGGCGGAGACAACATGGATCTTGCCCTGGCTTGGTCGTTGAAACTCAAGCTGGAGCAGGAAGGCAAAAAACTCGACGCCTGGCAAATCCAGGCCTTGACGCATAGCAGCCGCGACGCCAAGGAGTCGCTGATGAGCGATGACGAGTTACAGGAAGCCGCGGTGGTGGTTCCGGGACGCGGCTCTTCCCTGATAGGCGGCACCATACGCACTACCTTGACGCGTCAGGAAATCAATCAGACCTTGCTGGAAGGTTTTTTCCCGCAGATAGCCATTACCGAACACCCGGCCCCGCAGACGCGCGCCGGCCTGACCGGCCTGGGACTGCCGTATGCGCGTGACGCCAGAATTACCGCCCACCTGGCTGCGTTTCTGAGCCATCAATATCAGGCCGGAGAACAGGGCGGCCAAACAGGCTTTCTCCACCCGACCGCGCTGCTGCTGAACGGAGGCGTATTCAAATCCGCTTCATTAACGCAAAGACTGCTGGCTGTGCTCAATGGCTGGCTGTCCAAGGAGCAAGCGCCGCCAGCGCGCGTTTTGAGCGGGATCGATCTCGATCTGGCCGTAGCCAAGGGCGCAGCCTATTTCGGACTGGTACGCCGGGGCCACGGCCTGCGCATACGCGGCGGAACGGCGGCCTCTTATTACGTCGGCATCGAAAGCGCGATGCCGGCCATCCCCGGTTTTCCTGTCCCAATGGAAGCGCTGTGTATTGCTCCTTTCGGCATGGAAGAAGGCAGCAGCGTCGAACTGTCCTCCGATACCCTCGGATTGGTGGTCGGCGAGCCGGTGCGTTTTCGCTTCATGCACTCGACCACCCGCCATGGCGACATCCCCGGAATCCGTCTCGATCAATGGCAGGAGCACGAACTCGAAGAGCTCAACGAAATAGAAATTCAGCTTCCTCCCGGCGAGCGCAATCCGGGCGAAATCGTTCCCGTACACCTCGCGGCGCATATTACCGACGTAGGAACATTACAGCTCGAAGCCGTTGCCGCCAACAGCGACGAACGCTGGAAGGTGGAGTTTGATGTACGCGCCGGCGGTACCGACAATACGCAAAGATAAGATCTTGACATGAGCAATGCCGAATCGCCGCGCTATCTGATCGGCATCGACCTCGGAACCACCCATACCGCAGTCGCTTTTACCGATCTGATTCAAGCCCGGCGAACACAGCCCGAACTGGAATTGTTTCATATACCTCAGTTGATAGCGCCGGGCAAAGTGGAAGCCCGCTCTCTGCTGCCTTCTCTACGCTACCACCCTGCCATAGACGAGCTGGCGGCAACCGATCTGCTGTTGCCATGGCAACGGGAATACGAACCCGGATCGCCGGTGCATGGCGAGTTGGCGCGCCTACTCGGCGCCAAATCGCAAGGAAGGCTGGTCAGCAGCGCTAAAAGCTGGTTGTCACACAGCCTGATCGACCGTCACGCACCGATACTGCCATGGGATGCCGTCGAAGATGCCGCACGCATCTCACCGGTAGAAGCCAGCGCAGGCTATCTGAGCTACGTTCGCGACACATGGAACCACCAACGTCCGCTTTTTCCGCTGGAAAATCAGGACATCGTACTGACCGTACCCGCATCTTTCGATGAAACCGCGCGCAAGCTCACTCTCAATGCCTCAAACGACGCAGGATTAACGCGCATTCATTTGATTGAGGAACCACTGGCGGCCTGTTATGCATGGCTGTGGCAACATAGAGACACCCTGAAATCGCATCTGGCGAATGTATCCCTGCTTCTGGTTATTGATGTCGGGGGCGGTACCACGGATCTGACCCTGATCAGCGTTACGCAGGGAGATCAAGCTCCGGAGCTCAAACGTATTGCAGTCAGCAATCATCTGATGCTGGGCGGCGATAATATTGACCTGATGATGGCGCATCATGCCGAACAACAATTAACAGGCGGAGTTCAACGGCTCTCCGCCGCCGAATTCGGACAATTGACCCATCAATGCCGTTTGGCCAAGGAGAAAATTCTCTCTGCCGATGCCCCGGAAACCTTGACGCTTACCCTGCTGGGTTCGGGAGCGCAAATCATCGGCGGCGCACGCTCCGTCACGCTCGATCGCGACGAGGTGAAAACACAGATACTTGATGGTTTTCTGCCGTTTGTTGCGCTTGGAGCCGGCATCCAGCAAAAACGCAGCGGCGTAACCGGACTGGGTTTGCCCTACTGCAGCGACCCGGCCATTACCCGGCATATTTCCGCTTTTCTATCGCTACACGGCTGCTCCGCGGATAACTCCGATCGCGGCATACCCGACGCCGTTCTGTTCAACGGCGGCCTGTTTAACAGTCCATACACTACGCGTAGAATTCTGGATCAACTGACGCAATGGCGTGGCGTGGCGCCGATCGAACTCGTCAATCAGGATACCGGCACCGCAGTTGCCCGCGGCGCGGTTGCCTATGGGCTGTCCCGGCGCGGCGTCGCCATTCACAAAGTGGGAGGCGGTTCCGCTCGCAGTTATTTTCTGCAGCTACCGGCCGAACGCGACCAAGAAAATCCTGGAATCTGTTTGCTGCCTAAAGGAACGGAAACCGAAACCGAAATTCCGCTGGAAAGCAAAACCTTCAGTCTGACATTGGGGCAAACGGTCAGCTTTCAAATTTTTTCCACCACGGAAGAACTGGCGGTTACAGCCGGCAGCCTGGTGGATTTGAATCACGAGCGTTTTCTCCCGCTTCCGCCGCTGCTACTGGCGTTTAACCTTGAAACTGAAAGCGGGCGTACCGATGCGCCCGTCAAGCTGGTCTCTTGCCTGACGGAAATAGGAACCATGGAAGTCGGCTGTTTATCGCTGGATGAGCCAGAGCGGCGCTGGAACATGGCGTTTGAACTGCGTGGCGCGCAACCGGTTTCAGACAGCCGGCTTCAAACGGCGTCTCACCCCGGCCTGGATGAAGCGCTGGCTTTAATCCGTCCGACTTTTGAAAAAAAAAGCAGGGAAGTAGACTCGCGTAAAATAAAAAACCTGCGCCAGGATCTGGAAAATATTCTGGGCGCCCGAGATACCTGGAACATCGGTTTGTTGCGCAGATTGTTCGACGAACTGATGCTGGGGCTGTCTCAACGCAAGCGTTCAGCGGTACACGAACGGCTTTGGCTTAACCTCGCCGGATACTGTCTTAGGCCCGGCTATGGTGACCCTACTGACCCATCGCGTATCATATGCCTGCTCGATATCTACGCTCAAGGCATACAATATACCAAGGAAACGCGAAACTGGGCCGAATGGTGGACGTTATGGCGGCGTATCGCCGGTGGTTTGAATCAACAGGCGCAGGAGCGTATTTATTCTTCCATAACCGGTTTTATCAATCCTGAAAATGCCAAAAGAAAAAACCTGCAGGCAAGCGGCGCGCAAAAAGCCTTTGAAGACATGGTGCGGCTGGCAGGCTCTTTGGAACGGATTGCTATCCCTCAAAAAACGGAACTGGGAGGCTGGCTCGCGCAAAGGCTGGAAAAAGCCGCGGAAGCCGCAGCCGCTTGGTGGGCATTGGGGCGCATAGGCAATAGAATACCCTTGTACGGCAGTTGCCACACAGTGGTAAGCGCGTCCACCGGTCAGGAGTGGCTGCATCTGCTATTGGAACAGGATTGGAAACGAAACCGGCAGGCCGCCTTTTCCGCCACCCTGATCGCGCGAATGAGCGGCGACCGCAGCCGGGACATTGATCAACAAACGCGCGCATTGGTCGCGGATAAACTGACACGCGCAAAAATGCCGGAAAACTGGCTGGCCATGGTCAACAATCTGCAGCCTATCGACCTATCCGATGAAAATCGGGCGCTTGGAGAAATGCTGCCTCCCGGCCTAAAGCTTGTCTCAAATGGCTCGCCGGAATGAAGCGGCGGCGGATTTGCATCTTATCGAATCAATGAACATAACCGGGCTTAAAGCGCAGATACGCTTACCAGCTCTATGGATCATCGTTGCCGGCAGTTATTTGGCCATGGCTAAAATATGCCTGGAGCTTGGCGCTATCGGCGGCACGATATCACCGTTCTGGCTTCCCGCAGGACTGGTGATGGGATTGACGCTGGCCCTCGGCTATCGAGTGCTTCCGGGGATTTTCATCGGCCAGTTGCTGAGCGGCGTTCTGCTGGAAACGCATACCGGGTGGCTGGCGCCCTTTGCTGAAGCGGGCGGCAATATCCTTGAGGGCATTATTTTCCGCTATCTGGCAGCCGGCCGGCCCATCACTACCGTGCGCAGCTTCCTGAATGTTCTACCCGGCGCCGCGCTGGGCAGTCTGGCGAACGCCGCCATAGGTGTAAGCGCATTTACCTGGTCCGGTGCCATTAACCCCGACATAGCGCTACAGGCCGCTTTAACCTGGTTCATAGGAGACATAGGCGGCGCCTTGATAATAATGCCGGTAATCGCCGGTTGGAAAATCATCAATTGGAATGTATGGAAAAAAACCCGGTTTCTGGCGGAATTCGGTTTTTTATCGCTGTTGACGGTTACGCTGAGCTATATCGCATTTTTCGATACATTTTCGCTTCCAAGCTACCCACTGGTATTTTTGCTGCTGCCGCTGCTGCTCTGGGGAGCCTTCCGCTTCGATTACAGCGCAGTCAATTTGCTCAACGCAATATTGACCGGAGTAGCCGTTGCCGGAACCACCCATGGTCACGGCCCGTTCGCAATTGCAGCGCCGATCATGTCGCTCACGCTGTTGCAAATATTTACTGCGGCGCTCGTTTGCACTTCATTGCTGGTGATGCTGATCAATCGCGAACGCCGGAATGTCATGATTGATATTCGACAGCAGGCAATCGAACTGGAACATCGCGTACAAAAGCAGACAGGAGCATACAGGGCCGCCAACTGGGAGCTTAGAGAATCGGAGAAGCGTTTCCGCTTTATGCTGGAAACCAGCCCTATTTCGGTACGCATCACCAGCACTGACGGTCGCAAGATCCTGTTTGCGAACCGGCGCTACGAGGAATTGATCAATGTCTCTGCCGGTCGCGCCATTGGTATCAACCCGACCACCTTTTATAAAAATCCGGACGATTACGAGAGTGTGCTGAAAATACTGAAAGCGCGCGAAAACATTTTCAATCGTCTGACCGAGTTGAGCGTACCGGGAGCCGGGACCAAATGGGTGCTGGCATCCTACCTGTCTATACGTTACCAGGGAAAAAGCGAGTTTCTCGGCTGGTTTTACGATATTACCGAACACAAACAAGCCGAAGAAAAGCTGACCTTGTCCGATCGGGTTTTCAACGAAACCCATGAAGGCATCATTATCACCGATGTCCAAAACCGCATCATCGACGTCAATCCGGCCTTTTGCACTATCACCGGCTATACACGCGACGAGGCTATCGGACAAACGCCGCATTTTCTTCGCTCCGGCAAGCAACCCCCCGAATTTTACACCGCGCTGTGGGGCACCTTGAACGAAACCGGACACTGGCAGGGCGAACTCTGGAACCGCAAGAAAAACGGCGATCTCTATGCCGAACGCCTGACCATTTCGGCCCTGCGCGACGATCATGGCATCGTGCTGCACTATGTCGCGCTGTTTTCCGATATCACCCAAACCAAGCAGCAGCAGCAGGCGCTCGAACTGATGGCCCACTACGATGCGCTGACCCAACTGCCCAACCGCGTGCTGTTCGCCAAGCACTTCAATCAGGCCATTTCTTACAGCCGGCGCGAGTCGGCGCTGCTCGCGGTGTGTTATCTCGACCTGGACGGCTTCAAGCAGGTGAACGACTCGCTCGGTCATGACGCCGGCGATCAACTGCTGATCGAGGTCGCCAACCGCATTCAGAGCAGTCTGCGCGGAGAGGATACGCTGTCGCGCCTCGGCGGCGACGAATTCGCGTTGCTGATTAACGATCTGCAGTCGTTCGACGAATGCGAACAGGTGCTGGTGCGTATCCACCAGGCCATCGCGCAACCGTATTTGATCGGCGGCCAGGCGGTCAATGTCGCCGCCAGCACCGGCGTAACGCTATACCCCCGCGACGACGCCGACCCCGATACCTTGCTGCGCCATGCCGATCAGGCCATGTATCTGGCCAAGACCTCCGGACGCAACCGCTATTGCCTGTTCGATAGCGAGCAGGCGCAACAGATGCAGCGCCAAAGCCGGCAACTGGAGCAGATCGAAGCCGCTTTTGTGCGCAAGGAGTTCTGCCTGTTCTATCAGCCCAAAGTCAACATGTCCAGCGGCGAGGTGGTCGGCATGGAAGCCTTGATACGATGGAATCATCCCGAGCGCGGCATCGTAGCGCCGGCGGCTTTTCTGCCGGCTGTGGAAGGCAGCGCGTTCGAGATTGTGCTCGGCAACTGGGTGATCGATACCGCATTGGCGCAGCTGGATAGCTGGCGCGGCATCGGCCTGGAAATCGAAGTCAGCGTCAATATTGCGCCGCGCCACCTGCAGGATCCGGATTTTTTTATCACGCTGCACGCGCTGCTGGCCCAGCACCCCGTCATCCCGGCGCGCCGGCTGCAGCTGGAAGTAGTGGAAAGCAGCGTGCTGAACGATCTGGGACGCGTCAGCGAAGTCATCGCGCTGTGCCGCAGGGAGCTGGGGGTCGGCTTCGCGCTGGACGATTTCGGCACCGGCTATTCGTCGCTGACTTACCTGCGCCGCCTGCCGGTAGACAGCGTCAAGATCGATCAGAGTTTCGTACGCGACATGATCGACGATCCTGAGGATCACGCCATCGTCAACGGCGTCATCGCATTGGCCCGGGCATTCAAGCGCGAAGTCGTCGCCGAAGGCGTGGAAACCTGCGAACATGGTATGGTATTGTTGGACATGGGCTGCGATCTGGCCCAGGGTTATGGCATCGCGCGGCCGATGCCTGCGGATGCGGTTGCGTCATGGGTACGTGATTATCGACCCGATGAGGTGTGGCGCAAAGCGCCTGTTTCCTGACGAAAGGTGCCCGATGCAGAATTGATCTTTTTTATAGTTTTAATCCTGCACCCGGCCTCAGTTCGCTTTACTCTCCTCCTGGCAGCTCTTTCTTGTTTCCTCTGCTATCCGCGAGCGGCTCTATTCAGTCTATGCGCTGAACAGGCAGCTTCTTTTTTTATTTCTTGGCGCTACTGATCTGTTTATCAACCTGCGCCTTGGTTTCAGCAAACGCACTCGTCGGTACGCTTTCCATTTCCCTGCTTTTCAGCATAAACACCAATCCTATTGCCACAACAATGACGCCTGCGATGTAGAACCAAAAGTTGTCATTCTCTTTTTCCATCTTAGCCACCTCATGAAGTGAAACACTAAATAATCAAGGTGGTACGACCACTGATGACCGCCCACCGGAAGCATAGTCGCATTACGCTACGTTACCTGAGGGACGGCGCCCGGAAAGGCGTCGCTCTCAAGGCAGGATTATTCTATTACATCAAATTATCTATTTCAACAAAAAAGCACCAGAAAATCGAATCAGCGCCTATATCCCTCCGAAAACACGAGGAAGATCACGTCCCCCTCTTGCTTTCTACAAGCTTTTTGATCCAGATCACATTTTTAACAGGGAAAAAAACTTACAGTAAACACACGCTGGCCCAGATCAGCGGGATCTGTAAACTATTATATTTAGGAGAGCTACTATGAGCGGAACGCAAGAAAAAGAAAAAGATTATTTCTGGTTCTATGTTGGCGGCGTTGTTCTGGCTGCCATTGTCGTATTGGGTCTGGTAAAAAGCAGCGAGCACGGCAAATATGAAATGGCCAGCAAAGCCATTGCAGTTGATCCAACCCAATCCGCCTATTTCAATAAGAAATAATCTGCATTTACGCGATGACGGGGATATGCTCCCCGTCATCGCGATCTACTCTTCCGAACAATACCGATACAAACCCGCGCGGTCGAGCAGCGTTAACTGCTTGGACTTCACGTTTATCAAGCCTTGAGCCTGAAACTGGTGTAATAACCGGCTCACCGTTTCGTGGGTGATACCCAAATAGTTTCCTATTTCCTCGCGCGACATGCTTAAACGAAACTCGGTCGACGCATACCCACGCAATCTAAGCCGCTCGGAAATATGTATGATGAAACTCGCCACGCGTTCATCCGCGCTTTTCCGGCTCAACACCATTTTTTCGACGCTTGCGTCGAACTGATAGCCGGAACGCTGCAACAATACTTGTGCCAGACTCGGCGTATCCCTGGCGAGCACTTCAAGCTGCTGTGTCGGCAGCTCGCAATAATTGACGTTTTCGAGTGCGATCGCAGTGCAACGATAACGCTCCGTAGAAAAGCCGTCGAATCCCAGCAGTTCTCCAGGCAGCACGAAATCGACTACATACTCGTTGCCATTTTTATCGAGCGCGACCAGTTTGGAGCTACCCGACCTGATGGCGATAACCCCCCTGAAAGGGCTGCCCGCATGGTATAAGGCGGCCCCCTTCGGAAGGGTATTGTTACGTCTGACCAGGGTTCCAAGCGACTCGATTTCCTCACGGGTCAGTCCTTTGGGGATGCAGATCCGGCCCAAATTGCAATGTTCGCAAGTTACGGGCATACGCGCATGGAGCGCAGAATGTGTGTGATTTAATACGGCTGTCATCTGCCTTGATGATTACAATCCGAACAACAGGAGGTCAACGATGAACCCCCACAAGCATGAGGCAATACCCTGAACTATTAGCTTATTTCAGACTATCTTCGTAGGCCTTGCGGTCCTTATCATAAAGCCGCTCGAGCGCTGCGCAGGAAGGCTGCCCAGGCGCATCACGGCATTCTCGGTACTCGCGCCGCGACGTTTCCATCCGAATAGCAGCTTCTTCCGACGCAGGATTTTTAGGCACTACAGTTTTAGAGCATCCTGCCGCTGTCAACACCAGCGCCGTCATTACTGCCAGCGGCATTGTTTTTATGTATTGTGTTCTCTGCATTAGTTTTCTTACTTGATTTAGTCTCTACGGGCCAGCGCGCATGCAAAAAACCCAGTCAGATTTTCCGACAATACGCCGTAGAAGCCGCCCAAGCCAAGATACTACGCAATATGTCGGCCTAACGCAATGCCCCGCCAATCAACTTGGATGCGTCGGGCTAACATGACCTGGGAAACTACTCCGCGAACTGCACGGCTTCACGATTAAGCGCCAGCCATTGCAAGCCGATAATCGGTATCGCCGAGTCTATCGACCCTTGCTGCATCAACGCCATCGCTTCGGCAAAACCAACCACGCTGACTTTAATATCCTCATGCTCTTCGGCTAATCCGTGCACGCCACCGACGCCGTGAGTATCGATCAGGCCGCAAAACAAGGTAATTTGTTCGGACGAGCCTCCGGGGCTGGTATAAAACCGGCCTATGCGTATCAACTTTCTGATAAAGCACCCTGCTTCCTCCCGGGACTCGCGCATCGCCACTTCCTCAATCGATTCGCCTTCTTCTATACCGCCGGCGACTATTTCCAGCAGCCAGGGATTTCCCCCCGACTTCAACGCGCCGACTCTGAATTGCTCCAGCAATACAACTGCGTCACGTTCCGGATCATAAAGCACCACGGCAACGCCATTGCTGCGCTGATAGAATTCACGCGACAACACCGGGCTCACGCCGCCGCCAAACAACTCATGCCTTACGCGCAATCGCAACAGGTTAAAAAAACCACTATGCAATACTTTTTCATCAACAATATCAAAAAACCTGGTCATGCGAAACGCTCGATAGCTGATTTAATGCAGGCGGAATACCGACGTCAAATCGCGTAAATGGCGAGCCTGATCTTCCATGGACTCGGCTGCCGCCGCAGATTCCTCTACCAGTGCGGCATTTTGTTGCGTCACAGCATCCATTTGCGAAATGGCGCGGTTTACCTGGTCAATTCCGGCGCTTTGCTCCGATGAGGCCGCCGAAATCTCCGCCATAATATCGGTTACGCGGCGTACCGAAATGACTATCTCATTCATGGTTTCGCCTGCCTGCTCGACTTGATGACTGCCGCTGTCGACTTTTTCCACCGAATCCGATATCAGTTGCTTGATTTCCTTGGCGGCGGAGGCGGAACGCTGCGCCAGACTACGCACTTCACTGGCAACCACTGCAAAACCTCGACCTTGTTCGCCGGCACGCGCCGCTTCCACAGCGGCATTCAATGCCAAAATATTAGTCTGGAAAGCCAGGCCGTCTATGACGCCGATAATATCGACAACTTTGCGCGAGCTTTCCTGGATAGAACTCATGGTATTAACGACATCACCGACCGCTTCACCGCCTTTGAGGGCGATAGCGGAAGTATCCATGGCCAGCTGATTGGCCATGCGCGCATTATCGGCATTTTGTTTAACGGTCGCAGCCAACTGCTCCATGCTGGATGCCGTTTCCTGCAAGCTCGCCGCCTGCTGCTCGGTACGTTGCGACAAATCCATGTTGCCGCCGGCTATTTCAGTCGCGGAAGAATGAATGGTTGCCACGGAACTCACTATATCGCCTATCATCGTGGACAAATAATCATGCGTTACATTGATACCGTCGGCGGCTTGTCCGAATAATCCCGGGTAGTTTTTTTCGATACGTTGCGACAAATTGCCGCTCCCCAATGCGGTGGCAACACGCGAAATATCGCTCAATCCTTCGTAGGCGGTCAGGCTCAAGCGGTTCAGTAATTCGGCCAGGGTTTTCGCATAGCCCTGTTTGCTTGTTTCATCCATGCGCGCGCTGAAATCACCATTGGCGACAGCACCAACGACATCGCGCACCTCATCTATAATGCTTTGCAAACTGGCTTTCATGCGCGCCATTGCCGCCAGGATACTGTCGCCGCCGCCGTCGGCAATGCTCACATCGACGCTCAAATCGCCCGCGGCAATACACGAGGCGATACGAACCGCCTCATCGGGGTTGCCGCCTAATTTATGTAATAACTGTTCGTTGAGCGTATTCAGGGACAAACAAATATCCCTGTCAAAACCTCTGCGCCCCGACACGTCGGTACGATGAGTAAAACTGCCTTGAACTGCCGAAGCTACACCCTGCTGCACTTCAGCTACGATGCCCAGCAGATCATCCTGCATCCTTTTAATCGACGCCAGCAGACTGGTTTTATCCCCGGCCTTCAACGCAATCGGGTTTGACAAATTACCCTGGGCGATATTTTCTGTAATCTTCACAACTTCCGCAGGCTCTCCGCCCAGTTTTCCGAGCAGCATCCGCGCTATCCAGCCGCTGACAGCTATACCCAACAAAATGCCGATGACGACCAGCGTCGACACGGCTGTGTAGCCGAACGACATAGCGTCCAACGCCTCCGTGCTATTCTGGCCTACGCGCATATTCAAAAAATCCTTGAGTTCATCCAGATCTTTCTCATAGGCGAGCTGAGTCGGACTCAGTTTTTCGAGTAAAAAACGTTGTGCATCTTCCCGTTTTGCAGGGTTTTTAGCCCACAGTGTAAAAATATCGAGCTTGGAATCATAGCTGGTATGAGTTTCCGTCAGCTTGTTGAATAACTGGCGTCCCTCCGCCGAGCGCATCAATCCCCCCAGTCTGCCCATAATTTCCAGGGAGATATCTCTCGCCTGTGCGAGATTGTTAAACTCCTTCGCAATATCATCCATGTTTGTCAATAATAATGCACTCCTGGCAAACTTTGATTCGCTTTCGAGCTTCAACCGCAAAGTAAACGCATAATCCAGTTGAAGATAGCGGCGCTTGACCAGATCGACTTCGAGTTCGTTGAGATGGCGCAGGGTTAAAATGGAAAATCCGCCCACTATCACCAATAAGCACAAAACAAAACCGAAGCCAAGCAGCAACTGCTGTCTGACGCGCATCCTGGAAAAATTCATACGCCCCCCTATTCCTTTTCCGTGGCAGAATACACAAATTACAGTTGCAAACAAACCTGGCTATTGAAATTTAACCGATTCCAGAAAACCGCTAATGGAATGTCCGAAGCTGCTTCCCAACTGATGCGAAAGCCGGTCCAGCAATTGCTCCTGCGGCGTGTAGTTAACTCTATCTTCCGCCCCGATAATATCCTTGGCGACATGACGGATATCGCCCACATCATCGGCCAAACCCAGAGCGATAGCTTCCGAACCGGCCCAGACCATGCCGGAAAACATGTCCGGCGTTTCTTTCAGGCGGTTGCCGCGCCCCTGTTTCACCGCATCAATAAATTGCAGATGTATCTGGTCGACCAGCTGCTGGATCCGTTCTTTCTCTACGGCATCGACCGGCCCGAAAGGGTCCAGCAAGGCCTTGTGCGCGCCGCCTGTTATCAAACGCCTTTCCGCACCGAGCATTTTGATGGTATCGACAAAACCGAACCCGTTCATGATCACGCCAATGGAGCCGACCACGCTGGAGGGATGCACATAAATTTTGTCCGCTGCTGCGGCTATGTAATACCCTCCTGATGCGCACATATCCGATACGACAGCTAAAATTGGCAGATCGGGCTTTTCCTTCTTGACACGCCGGATTTCATCGTACACATAACCCGCCTGCACCGGACTGCCGCCCGGCGTATTGAGATGAAGAATAATGCCTTTAACGTTCTTGCTGTCCGCAGCATCGCGCAAACCGGCGATAATATTGTCGGCACTGGACTCGGTATCGCCGGCAATGACACCGGTTACATCAATAACTGCGGTATGTTTATTGCCGCCTGATGCGCTCTCGCGATCGAAAGGACCGGCAATCAACCAAAGACTCACTCCCAGATAGACTGCGAACAGCGATTTAAAAAAAATCCCCCAATAACGGGCGCGACGCTGCTCGCCAACGGCGGCGAACACCAATTTTTCCAACACCGCACGCTCCCAGTTGGATTGATTACTATTCGTAGTTTCGGCTTTGGCCTTGTGATCTGATTGTGATTCCGACATGTTGTCTCTCATTGGTTCAAAATATGGTAACTATTCAGTTATCGCGTTGAATTAAAAAACGCGTCGTTCCGGCAGGGAATGCAGCAACCCAAACGCCACGGCTGGTATCAGAGTAACATTCCTGTCAACTGGATACCGGCATTTCCTGCCGGTATGACGCGGAGAGTTTTTCTCCGTACAAGGCCGATCAGACTGATCAGTCTGAATAGTTACAATTTTTGTAACTATTCAGCTAATGCTTCTCCGTTTATCCGTTCGCAGTGGGTCTGTCAAACCTTAGGCGAATTAGCCATCAAGACCACAGATGAGTAAGAGGAAGCGAAGTGAGTCTGTCCAGAACGCTTGCAGCCCGGATAGCCGCAGCCGAACCTGATGGGCGGATTTGCGGATGCACCGGCACGCTTACGCGTGTCTCGACGGGATTGTCTCGCTTCCAGCGGCTGCGGCCATATCAGGAAAATTCACTCTGCATATTTACGATGCATCTTTAATCTATTGCAAACCCGCCAAGGTATCCAACTCACTCTGGCTAAATCCTGCCTGTAAGCGTAACTCGGCATTGTACGGGCCACGCGGCGCTCCTTTCATGTAACGCCCGAGCAGATTAAAATAGCTTGCCTCCAACGGCAGATCGCGCTCCCCGCAAACATAGGCGAACCATTTCGATCCGAGCGCGACATGTCCTACCTCTTCCCGCAGAATAACGCGCAGAATTTCGACACTGGCTTCGTCGCCCACAGCGTTTAAGCGTGCTATCATGGCCGGAGTAACATCCAGTCCACGGGCTTCCATGAAGCGCGGCACCAAAGCCATGCGAGCGAGTACATCGCCGAAGGTTTCCACCGCGATGCTCCATAAGCCGCCATGCGCCGGAAGATCGCCGTAATCGGCGTCCAGGCTTCGCAATCTTGCTCTGATCATCGAAAAATGGCGCGCTTCCTCAATCGCCACACCGGCCCAATCAAGGTAGTACGCTTCCGGCATGCCGCTAAATCGATAGACATGATCCCACGCGAGCAGGATAGCAATAAACTCGATATGCGCCACAGCATGCAGCAACGCTATGCGACCTGCCAAGGTATTGAGCCGGCGCCGAGCTAAGTACCGAGGGTCGACCAGTTCCGGACGCTGCGGTAAGACAACACGGTTAATCGGTAACGGATTGCGCCTATCAAGGGTAAGGCCGCCGGTCTGTAAACAGGAGGCAGCCTGTAGCGTCAAATCCAGTTTGGCGTCGATTTCTGCAACTTGCAACACCTGTTCCGCCAGGTCGAAAATGTTGACACGGCTCACGGTACGATCTAAGCCGCCTCGGCTGCGCGCGCGACAAACTCCGACATTTTATCGAAGTTTAAATAGCGGTAAGTGCTCTCTGCCGCATCGGCTAAATCCTGGACATAACTCATGTAGGCAGCAACATCGGGTATTCTGCCCAATATCGAGCAAATCGCCGCCAGTTCGGCCGACGCCAGAAATACCGAGGCTCCGGCACCAAGACGGTTCGGGAAATTTCGCGTCGAGGTCGATACCACCACTGCGTTATCGGCTACGCGCGCCTGATTTCCCATGCACAACGAACAACCGGGCATTTCCGTACGCGCTCCGGCCTTGCCGAAGCTGCTGTAAACCCCTTCTTCGATCAATTGCGCCTGATCCATACGCGTTGGAGGCGCGACCCATAAATGACTGGGTATAGCCTTACCGAATTTCTCCAATAAACGCCCAGCCGCCCGGAAATGACCGATATTGGTCATGCAGGAGCCCAAAAACACTTCGTCAATGGCTGTACCCGCCACTGCGGAGAGAGGTTTGACATCGTCGGGATCGTTTGGACAACACAGCAACGGTTCGCGTATCTGATCCAGATCGATTTCCAGAATCTCAGCGTACTCGGCGTTTTCATCGGCCTCCAACAACACCGGATTTTCCAGCCAGGCCGACATCGCGGCAATACGCCGCTGCAAGGTACGCGCATCGCCATAGCCTTCGGCTATCATCCAGCGCAATAACACGATATTCGAGCGCAGATATTCTTCTACCGGCGCTTTATTCAGCTTGATCGTGCAGGCGGCAGCGGAACGCTCGGCGGACGCGTCGGCCAATTCGAAAGCCTGCTCGACTTTCAAATCAGGTAAACCCTCGATTTCGAGTATGCGTCCGGAGAAAACGTTTGTTTTTGCTTTTTTCTCTACCGTCAGCAAGCCCCGCTGCAACGCTGCATAAGGTATGGCGTGTACCAGATCGCGCAAGGTGATGCCCGGCTGCATACTGCCGGTGAAGCGCACCAGCACCGACTCCGGCATATCCAGCGGCATTACCCCGGTCGCAGCGGCAAATGCCACCAGTCCCGACCCGGCAGGAAAGGAGATGCCGAGAGGGAAGCGCGTATGCGAATCACCTCCGGTGCCAACAGTATCAGGCAAAAGCATACGATTCAGCCATGAATGAATAATACCGTCGCCCGGACGCAAGGATACCCCTCCGCGATCCATGATGAATGCGGGCAGAGTGTGATGCGTTTTTACATCCACCGGTTTGGGGTAGGCTGAAGTATGACAGAATGACTGCATTACCAGGTCGGCGGAAAAACCGAGGCAGGCCAGATCTTTCAACTCGTCACGTGTCATCGGCCCGGTAGTGTCCTGCGAGCCCACCGTGGTCATGCGAGGCTCACAATAAGCCCCGGGATGCACGCCTTCGACGCCACATGCCTTGCCCACTATTTTTTGCGCCAGCGTATAGCCTATTCCGAGTGCTTCGGCCTCAGCTTGCGGACGCACAAATACCGTAGATGGTCCCAAACTCAACGCCGCGCGCGCGCGGTCGGTCAAGCCACGCCCGATAATCAGAGCGATGCGTCCACCGGCGCGTACTTCGTCAGGAATAATGCCGGTTTTCAGTGAAAA
This sequence comes from Candidatus Methylospira mobilis, assembly GCF_009498235.1. Classification (NCBI taxonomy): domain Bacteria; kingdom Pseudomonadati; phylum Pseudomonadota; class Gammaproteobacteria; order Methylococcales; family Methylococcaceae; genus Candidatus Methylospira; species Candidatus Methylospira mobilis. The sequence goes on from NZ_CP044205.1 coordinate 2,307,683, forward strand.
CCGGCAAATCTCCTGATTGGAATCATGGCGGCGAATAATGCCTTCATAAGGATAGATATCAATAATATCACCCATCTGCAAAGCGGCTACATCGCACTCTATCGGCAGCGCGCCGGAATCCTCCAGCGTATTGAAAAATATCGGCGCGATTTTGCCGCCGATGCAAACTCCTCCGGCGCGTTTGTTGGGTACGAACGGAATATCTGCGCCGGTGTGCCATAGCACGGAATTGGTGGCTGATTTGCGAGACGACCCGGTGCCAACCACATCGCCGACATAGGCAACTGGAAAGCCTTTATCCTTCAGCGCCCTGATTTGCGCACCGGCATCGGTGATGCCATCGCGCGGTACTTTCAACATCGATTGCGCATGCAACGGGATATCCGGGCGCGACCAGGCATCCTGGGCCGGGGATAAGTCGTCGGTATTGGTTTCGCCGGCGACTTTGAAGACAGTTACCGTCAGTTTTTCCGCCAATTTAGGCCGTCGAGTAAACCACTCGGCATCGGCCCAGGACTGCAGTACAGTCTGCGCATGCGCATTGCCTTCACAGACTTTTTCAACCACATCATGAAGCGCGTCGAAAACCAGCAGTGTATGACTCAAGCCCTGAGCGGCAATCGCGCCGAGCTTTTCACTATCCAGCAACGCAATCAGTGGTGCGACATTGTAGCCGCCCTGCATGGTGCCGAGCAATTCGGTTGCGGTTTCCGGAGAAACCAATGGAGAAACAGTCTGCCCCATGGCGACAGCAGCCAGAAACTCCGCTTTGAGAGCAGCGGCCTCATCGACGCCGGCGGGTATTCGATGTATCAACAGATCGAGCAGCGCCTGTTGATCGAATCCGTCGTATGACGGCGCATTAGCTTTCAATACCTCGACCAACGCTGCAACTTGCGCAGCGGTCAACGGCTGTGGCGCCACGCCTAGCGCGGTACGCTCTGTTATGTGTTTTTTATATTCTTCCAACATATTTTAAGAGGCCTATTTTTCTTGTTTGCCGCGGTCCGGCGACTACCTTCTCCAATCTGGATCCATTATTACAACATAGCCAAACTATAACATGCCAACCCCTTAAAGTTGCGCATCACCGCATTAGTTTAGTATCGAAAAAGCAGAAAATGCCGGTACTAGCCAACTACTACGGTGTGGTCCGTCACTAAAAATAGTTGTCGATGCTAACGCCAAGTTATGAGATAATAATACAGTTGGCTGCGGGGTGTAGCTCAGCCTGGTAGAGCACTGCCTTCGGGAGGCAGGGGCCGGAGGTTCGATTCCTCTCACCCCGACCATAAAAACAAATACTTATCTATTTTACAAAAACAGACTGCCGGAAATTTGCCGGTTTCATAGATTAACCCACTTTTCTCAGGAGAACCATTTCAGTTCCTCCATCATCGTTTATCAGTCTATCGACGCATGACATAAGCCTGTCAATTGTCGCTTTACTGTAATGCTGGGTGACAGTTCCGTGTCTATGCCCAAGCAGATCAGCAATATCCTCCTGTGAAACGTCAGCGCTACGTAGTCTCCTGGCAAATGTATGGCGCAAATCATGTACGCGCACATCATCCAAGCTAACCTTTGCGCGTGCGCTTTTCCACGCGCGATTATTCATCCGTGAAATTCTATTACCTTCCAGGGTAAATACCCACTCGCTTGACCTACCGCGCTGCGTGTTTACCGATGAGGCCGCAGTTGCGTTTAGCGGCACCATCTTATCGTATCCGTTCTTTGTTACCGATCCGGGTATAACAAACACGATACGATCACTGCCGGATACTGTAAATTCCCACTCCCATCTCAACCCGCATATTTCCTGATCCCTGCATCCAGTGTGTACTGCGAATGTTGCCATATTCGCAAGGTAAGCAGGCAGCTCCTTGAACAACCTTACCTGTTCGGCCTGCGTTATCGGGCGCGGCTTTCTTGGGTCTAGCTTCATAATCGGCAGCGTGGGTATTTTCTCAAGCCAGTAGTGCCCGCTTGCATCCCTCCATGCGGTGGCAGCATCGGATAACACGGCGCGAAACGCGCCTATTTCCCTCTTTATGGTTGATGGAGATACATCCCTTGACTTAATATAATCATCGAAAATTTCAGCTCTCACCGCAGATAATTGCATATTGCCAAAGCATTTGACGATATGGCTCAGTGCAATTATCTGCCGCTCTATGCCCCTCGCATCTTTGTTTTCCTTTACATACCGCTCGCATGCCTCGTCTACCGTGTGAGGCTCGCGCTCGCCATACAGAATTGTGCTCCTTACCCGTCGCGTGACTTCCTCAAGGAGCCGCTCCGCCTCTGCGAGATCACTGCTGTGGCAGCTTTCGAAAATCCTGACGCCGCAGATTGTTTTTTCAATATGCCAAATTCCACTCCTTTTTCTAAGGCCTGGTGTTGGTTTTGCCATTTTACTTGCTCCATTTTTTCCCCAGGCTTTCCGTTCGCCGCTTTATATTGATCTACCCACGCGTCAATCTCAAGTCTGTCGTAGGCCACCGAGCGGCCGCCATCCTCCTGAATCTTTGTCAGATATGGGCGCACCTTCTTGTTAAACTCAGGTTCAGACATGTCCACATAAGCCGGGGCGCGGGCTTGCCTGATTAATCGCGGCTGCGTGCTGCCTCTGCTCATACTACCTCCGATAAAGCTGATGCCCCGCTGTTTCCCACCAGTACCGCATCGGGTGGAATATCTGCATGACCAGCTCGTTGTGAATCCGCTTTTTCTGCACAGCGATCTCGTGATCTACGTTTGCCTTAAGATTTTCCCATTTTGATAATTGCACAAGCATTTTTTCGATTGTCATTGCTTTATCTCTTTTTCCGATTGATGCACTGTGAAATTCCCGCTTTGCGCCACAAAAGCCATCGGGCTACGAGGAACCACCCCATGCTGTTCCATGCATGCAACGCCAACAGCAACTACCTTGCGTAACTCGTCGAGTGCTCCGGTATCTCCGCTCTGGCTCATGTAGGCGCGTTCTGCGTCGCTCAGCAGTTGGCGCATAATGAGTAACCAAGACCCGACTTCGTGCGGATGTTGTTCAATAGTTCCCCACTTTCTATTTTGGTATACGCGCTCGTCATTAATTGCTGAATAAATTGCTTTTCTGTCTATCATTGTTTTTCCTGTGTTCATGGATCGATCCTTTTGAATTCGATAACCCATACCCACGGATTTTTATCCCATGAGCCGGGGCCGTTGATTGATTCCCATAATTCTTTATAGGCATCCTCTGCGTAGCACTTGTTGTTCGGGTGCGGCGTAGTATGCGTAGCGTGATAAAAATCACCTTCGCGCCCATGTGTAATTCGGTTAATTCCTTCTGCTAGGACATCTTCTGTGCTAATACCCTGCAACCGCTCGACCCTCACACCAGTAATCTCCAGCACTATACGGCTGGCCCAGCGCGGCATATGAATAGAGGGGTGCCAACGAATACCTCCCGCACCGCGATCAAACGATGCTTGGTAAATTGCCGCATAGTCGACATCGTTATGGTTAATTGTTATCGGCACACCGGCGCTACGAGCATATGCCATGCTAGGAACAATTGCGTGTGTTTCACGTACCCACAGCCAATCATCCTTACGCCCATAGGGACACTTCCAATTACCGCCAGCTCCACACGGATAACGCCACGTACCAAAAGATGAGTTATAGGTAATAGGTTTATCGATCCATCCTTGTACGTCGGGCTGGTTTTTTATAACCCGCCGTGTTTGCGTTTTTCTACCGTCAAGAATGGCTCGAACCATGCCGCCTGAAAAAATGATTGGTCGTTCTATTTTCGTCATACAATCAATATTTCCCGTTGATTATTTGAACACATTCCTGGAACGTCGCTTTCCCCGTACCACCGGAGCAGCCAAGTATCACGCCATTTTGCGCGCCACATTTTTCCGGGGTAAACCCCGCTGGGTATTGATGAGCTGTATTCACTCAAACGATTTAGATCATCATTACTCATGAGCGCATGCGTATCGTCAATAATGATGTTTTGCAACGACGGCTGATCCCAGCATTTACCCATTGGATCGGTTATTTTTGGTATTGTATTTATTGCCATCACTCACCCCTTGCTTTTGCGTACATTGCCCGGTCAAAATCGTGCATGGCAGCAATAGGTGTATCCCCAAAACCGCAAACTCCTGATTGCAGATCGTCACCCCACAAAAAACAGTAACTGTTTCCGTCGATTTTTGGTTTGATGCCCAATGCAACAGCCCAATAATTACGTTTAATCGCAGCCTCTTGCTCAATGGCTATAAGTTCACCAGCATGCGCGTGGAAGTGTTCAGGTATGTTCATGACTAATTACTCCTTGCTTTTGCGAGTATGGCGCGGGCGAATCCATATAAGCACTCATTTGCTCGCATGGCCCCAACTTCCGAGCACCATATTCTGAAAATCTCCCCGTCCGTAAGTTCGCGCAGCGGTGCTGGATGCGTATATAGATTTTCATAGTTCGGATGATCCTTGATTTCCGCTATATCTTCGTCATCCAGGTGATCTGCGTTAAGAATTATCGGAGCGCCGACTACTCTCGCGAATGCTACCGGCTTCTGCTCAACCTCCGGTAGCGCATGGTAAACGGCGCTATAAATAGCGTCAGCGCTTAGATCGGCGGGGAGCATGACACTTCTCAATATGGATTGCAGTACTTCACGCGTTGGCTCTTTCTGTAAAGTTTTCATTCCGCACCTCCAGTAATAGTTGCATTTCTACCCCTGCTTCTCTGCTCCAGCGCAAACCCGTTACCGGCTGACCGCGATTGCGCAAACTCCATTTCACGCCGATAAAAAAACGTCATTGTGCGCGCCCACAAAATGGGTATTGGAATGCCACAGTCCATATCCCAACGCACAGATTTATCACTATCGCGCAATACCAGGGCGCGGGTTTCGTCATACGGCAACGCACTGAGCATCATTAATTGCGTGTCGTGCTTAATGCGCATGTCATCAAGCTGTTTTTTAATTGCAGCGGTTTCTGCTTTCGACTGGCGCAGTTTTTCTGTTAGGTGGTCAATTGCGGTCATTTGTATCTATCCGCACTCCGGTTTGTCGAAAAACCGTATATGCTCAACAGGAATATTACCTATGGTTCCGTCCTGTCGCTCAATAATTGCGGTGGTAAAATTCCCTGCCCCGCCCTCAAACTCTTCGTAATTGGTGCCAAATTGATGAAATATGGCCTCATATTGTCCTGTGAGAACATTTCGCCCGTTTTCACATTCGTACACGCTAACCATAACTTTTCTGATCATCTAATCCCCCTCTGCCGCCGCAATTTGCGGCGCTCGCTGTAATTGCGTCTGCTGTTTATCTGGATTTTGTCTATTGACCAGTAGCGGGAATGGGCGGTCATGCGCTAACCTCATCTTGTTTTTTAAAAACAAACCGCGACGGAGACCAGTCGCAATTAATATCTGTATCAACATGCCCAAAAATAAATTTGCAGCGACTAATGTGTGCGCAATCTCCGCATGTAAGCCCTGCGGGAAGCATCATTTTGTCAGGGTCTTCAGGATTGTAATTTAGGCTATTACTCATGATGCACTCTCCGCAATTTCTTGCGCATATGCTGGATTTTCTCTAAACGAAATAGGCTCGAATTCGTCGAGCTTAAGTCCGAGGCGCTTGCCGTCACGCGCCGTTACACTCACAGCACCCCATTTATTTACCATACAGTCGTGCTCGCCAGCGGCAACGCCAGCGCCACGGAACGGGAAATCTCCGAACTTATCTTTTAAAACGCGGATGCGATCAGGAATAAACCTGGGCATTATTTTCAGTGCTGCGGCCTTATAATAGACATAATGTTTTTCAAGATTTATGCAGTATTCACGATGCATGCAAGCATTGAATTCGCTATGAATGGTCATAATGTAACTCTATCGATTTCGGCTATTACGGAATCAATAAATATGGCGGTATCTGCCATAACGCAATCATTCTCTACTATGTCTGATTGTGTCTGTTTTAGCGCAGCAAGCAACCGATCGCGCTGTTTTTCAAGCTTTGCCGCATATGTACTCGCACCTGCCGCCGTCCATCCTCCATCAAGCGCATCTTGCGGTAATCCGGCGCATGCGTTGACGCAAGCTACAGCTCGGCGCATATTGAGAATTGACTGTTCATCGCTTTCACTTGTTGCATACAGCATGAAGTTAGCTATGAGCTTACAGCCTGGGCCGGTTATGTATCCTGGTTCAGTTTCAGCCACGTACCACGGCTCATTTTCATGAGACGGCTCCCTTTCGTGAGCGGTCATGCGGCCTCCTGCATTTTTTGGTTTTCGATAACACCGCCCTCAATCCAGTACGATTGATTCACGCGACTCGGTAAATTCGGTGCGGATTTGAGAGTTCCCAGCACGATTGCCGTTTCAATTTCTCCCTGCAATGCCAACTCTTCCAGCCAGCAAAACAGGTCTTCACGACCCTTCAGGCTCAGCACGTCGAAACCGTCCAGCACGATGAATTTCAACCCGGACAAATGACTGATAGCCTCGGCGATCATTGCGTCAGCGCGCCACTTTGCGGATACCGATAACAACCTGTAGTCGATGGGCTGCTCGCCTTCTTCGGCAGCGTAGATTTCCATATCCGGACCGATATTGATGCGCTTCCATTCGGCGATATTGGCCGAGTACGCAAGCCGCTCGTTAATCGGTTCGAGCGCCGCTTTCAGCATGTCGCCAGGTATGCCGTCGGGCGCCAGGGCGTCGGCGATCTTCGACCAGTCCGACACGCTGTTATGTGCGACCAGCGCTTTTTTTGTATTTACGTCCGCCTGTTCTGCAGCGGTTTTGGCTGATTTCAATGCGTCCAGCGCACGTCTTTTTTCCTGCTGTTCGGCCTGCAGTTTTTCTGCCGACTCACGGGCGGCGTCGATCTGCCCCGGCGCGGGCGCATCGCCGAGCGTTGAGTTGATCTCCTCCAGCTGCGCCTTCGCCTTCTTGGCTTCTTCAATGGCGCGCTTGCCGTTGTTTACGCAGGACTCCAGTAGTGCGTAGGATTTTTCGTGCGTCGCTATGCCGGACTCGGTAACCGGGTTTTCAACTTCCGGTAGTTCTGGATATGGTTCCAGCCTATCAACCTGAAAATACAGTGCTGCGCCGCACTCCGGGCAACCGTACATGGTTGGCGTGTGGCTTTTGATGCGTCCACGCATATCCTCGATTAAGGCGCGCTCGCGCTCCAGATCGGTTTGATCTATTCCGAGTTTGCGCTGCAGACGTTCAATCATGCCGGCCTTCTGTTCCAGCTCGGCGCGGCGCTGTAGGCTGTCTTGATGCTGCTGCCATGACTGATTTAGCGCGCCCAGCGTTTGCTGAGCGATCGGCAGGCGTTCGCGATTAATAAAATCAATTTGCTTTTCCAGATCAACAATCGCTGCTTCGTCAAATTCAGGTTTTGACACCTGCCAACCATCCGCTTTTTTCTCGCCGTACACTTCGCCGGTTATCGCCTTCCATGCCGCTTTTTCATCTCGCGCACGTTGCGCCGCTTCCTTATTTGCGGCATCGAATCCAGAGCGTAGCATCGGGAGTATGATTTCTGTTTTTGTTGCATCACAGCCTCTTTCCAGTAGCTTGGTTTTTACGAATTCCGGTTTGGCCGATACCCCCATTAAATCAAACAGGAGTGCGCGGCGACTGTTTGTATCGAGCCGAGCAAATCGGCTTGTAGCGAGCAAATAGGTCAGCCGCTCTGACGCATATTCGCCGACGCCAATCTTTATTTGCCGCGGCGTTATCGACGCCGAAAACGTGCCAACATTCGTTTCTATGCAAATTTCAGCGCGCTTGTCGGTTGATCCATGGTTGATGAGCTCATGCGATTCGCTCTTCTTGCTGACCCGGCACAGCTCGCCGGTCAGCGCCAATGCGATTGCGTCGCGGATACTGCTTTTGCCGGCTTCGTTGTTTCCAGCGATCACCGTTACCGGTACGCGTGCCGATATATTTACCGACCGCACGGCGAGAAAGTCGGTGATGCTGATACTTTGGATTTTCATTATTCAATGCTCCCGATGTTTCCGCGACGGCGCTGGCCGGCCTGCTGTTTCGGCGACTTCTTTGCCGCTATCGCCGCGTTGAGTTGCGCCCATTCGGATTCGGTGAATTGGCCCGGTTGTTCGGTTTGCGCGTTATTCAGTTCGCGCTCGGCCTCGGCAATATCCGCTTCTGCGCTGGATCCGTTGATGTAGTCGAGCCATGGCGTGAGTTTTTCTGACGGCGCGCGCTGCTCTGAGTCCAGTTTTTGCTGATGGCGCTCTTGGCGTGACGTGCTTTGCTGGCGAGTTTGTTGCACCGGATCAGGCTCCGGTTCTACATTTTTAGTGAAATTCTTTGGCAGTGTTTCGCCTTGCTTGTGTTCCAGGCTGGTTACTTCGCCGGTTTCCGTGTCGATGTTTTCGTCTTCGTAAATCGGCGCGTCATCAGGAACCAGGTTGTAATCGCCGTCTATCGCATCGAGACCTTGATCCTTACCTGCGTCTGCCATGCTGTCCAGTGCAGCAGCGGTCTGGAACTCAATGGAAAGCGGCAGGTATTTTGACAGTCGGCGAATAACCGTCTTGCGCCCCATTTCTGTAAAATGATCCCACCAAGGCGAGTTGGCTTTTACTTTTTCACCCGTCTTTTTTCCGTTCTTCCATTCGTCCTTATATGCGCTTTGGCTGCTGTCGCGGATACTTTCAATTTGTTGGCGGCTCATGAATTCAAACGAGTGTCCGCCGTCCTTGAGTTTGGCAACGGCATAGAAACCAATGATTTCTCCCCGCTCACCGAGAGCCGGTTTATGCTCCAGCTTTTCATCCAATCCATAAACCATTTCAAAGTGGTCTTTCTCGCATACCTCGTGAGCGGCAATGCTGACAATCTGTCCAGAACGGCGCGCCAGATCGATCAGTCCCTTGTAACCGATAATGACCTGGACAGAATTCACCCAGCGCTCATTGCCCTGTGGATCCTTGCGCTTGGTATTGAACGGAACCAGATATGCATGACCCAGCACTGTATTGGGCTCCAGCCCCATCTGTGCGCACTGGTCGATAGCGCCGATCAGGCTGGGTACGTCGCACTTTGCAAGGGCTGGCGTCGTTGTGGCGGCAATCTGAGCTACTTTCAGAAGCCGCTCAATATTCAGGTGCTGCGGCAGCATCTTGGCTATTTCCGCCTTTTTGCTGTTCAGCAGGTAGGCTACCTGCTCCTTGGGCTTCATTTCGGAAACCGGACGATGCTTTCCTTGGCCGGATTTCATATCGGATAAATTTTGTACTTGTGCATTCATGGTTTTATTCCTCTTTAAATGGGCAGCTTTTGTAGCGTGCGCAGTATTTCTCACTACAAAGTAATGACTTGGGGTTCGGGTAAAACCTGCCCGTCCTGAACATGTCTGCGGCGAACTCAATCAATCCCGGTTGATCTTCGGTCCCGACCATTACGCGCTTTGCGTTGTTGATTTCTCCGTAGCCTATTTCCGGCGTACCTTTCGTTTTCAGGCCGATGATTTCACCCGGAGCCGATATTTCTGTTCCCGTGCTGTGTTCGAACAGCAGTTCGTAGGTTCCGATCTGCGCGCCATGGCCCTTGGTGACTGCCGCCTTTTTCTGCACCGCGTTCGATCCGCTCTTCAGATCGGTTATGCCGATAGCGCCGTCTTTGTGTTTATGCACGCGCGCCCGATCCAGTGTCCCGGTCAGCCTGACATGGATATCCGAGCCGCAATCGATTACCAGCGGCTTCGTTTCCATCTCAACCGACACGTAGTCGTAATTTGGCGCAACCTCGGCGCAGTATTTCGATAGCAGACTGATACCGATGCGCTCCGCGTCCTTTACTGACAGGTCATCTCGCGCTGGGTCGTATTCGTTTTCCGGGTCGCGCAACTTATCAACCAGCACGCCGGCTGCATCATCTATGGTTAGCGAGTCGCCGGAGATACGCGCCTGATCGAAAACAGCGGTCCCAGCATGGATAGCGGTTCCCAGCGCGGCGCGCAGGCCGATTGTATTTTTCATTCCAAGAAGATGAACGCCCTCCCACTTCATAGCGCAGTCAAACAGACCAGCCCATGAACTCGCTCTAACAGTTATCTCAGTCATGCCGCCCTCCTCATCTCCAGCCGCTGCCGCCTTTCTTCCCGAGCCATTGCAATAATCTGCTGCTCCAGCTCGCGGAATGCACATTCGAGAATTATTTCCGTGACATCCTTGCCTTGATAGAAGACCTTGTCGATAACGACGCTTTCCGGCGCTCCCGGCTCTGATTGCGTAGGTCCATATCCGCGCTCGTAATCGCAGTGCACCAGAACCACATCGTTGTTTAATTTGCATTCGACTATGTTTATCATTGGTCACCTACCCTGCTGAGTGCGGAAACGTCAGCGTTTGCCACCAACTCGGCATCTTCGCTATCAATCCGCCCTGAAATACCGATTAACGCGAGGATCAGCATCAAAATTGCCAGCTCACGAAGTTTTTTTATTACGATGCCTGTTGTTAAACGTCGGCGCGCCCACCGTAGCGACATACATGATCGATATTTGCAGTGCATGGCATACGCGATAAGCGCGTGTCTCTGATTAATGCTCTGGTTCATGATTACTCCTGCTGCGAATTAGTACCGGTATGCGATCCGGTAACGGACAACCTGGATTGACGGGATTCGTGTATCTAACGTCCCCAGCCGGTTGCCATGATTCCGATAACACTCGGTTTTCTTGTGTGCACTACCTACCCTACGTAAACTTCATTTATCCAGCGTTTTACGGCGCTTTCGGATAAAGGAAGCGCCCTCGTGAGAAGGCGCTATACCTGGAGCTCTGGATTAATCTGGATCGTGCGTTTGCAGCGCTTCTTCGATTTCTTCTTCAGCGTTCGGATCTGCCGCAGCCAGTACCTGGGTCTCAGGATCGAAGTCGCCGACGATCAGCTCCCTGTCGCGCAAAGTATCAATTGCGTCCTGAAGAAACGGATCGATTTCAGATTTTTCATTTTCATTGGTCATTTGTATTTCCAAAAGTTGTGTTTAAAAAGTGCGTTCTCTCCCGCCGTCGCGAATCTTTCGGCCATCGTTGCGGCTGTAACGGTAATCAGCTACCGACTGCTTTGTTGATCCGGCTACCGTCGCTTTGATTTCAGTGTTTCCTTTCTAAGCTGCCTATACGGCAGCGAACGGCAACCGGATCAAGAAAGCATTGGGTGCGCGCTCTTACCCGGCGCGCTTAGGATGCGATACATACAGCCAACCGCTATTGCGCAAGCGGAGGTGTAACCAGGACTGACTCGCGTCTTTTTTCCGTGCGCGAGGACACGGTGTATCGCATTCGCTTTACCGACCATTCTGGTGACATCAACAAAATGGTCAGGAAAGCGCCTTGTAACCAAGGCAGCAGAATTACGCTGTCGCATCGGTTTCTTTTGCCGGTTGCGGCATTTGGTAGACGAGCCGGAGGAATCTGGCTTCATCCGCACGATCACAATCGTCACCGACCAAGGCGATCCAGAAGTTGTTTACGCCGGTTGCTATTGCGCGATGGCAAGCCGCATCAGCACCGCTTTTGGATTTTTCTGCCAGATCAACGGCGATTTTGATCTGCCGCTCGGCCTCCTCGGTTATCTCTGTGTACGTCCAGGTTTTTTGTGTCATGTCGTCCTCGCGTGTTTTTTGGTGCCGGCATTCTTCCGTCCACCGCTTTGTTGAGCAGGCCCACTGTTTGCCCTGCGCTTTACGCGCTGTAACCTGCTCAAGAAAGCGCCCTTTTGCTATCAAGGGCGTTCGTTTGCTCCGCGCTTCGGTTCAAGGGCGCGTCAGGCCTTGGGCGAAATACGCCTTTTATCCTCCGATGAGTCCGTGGGACTCGCTGTTAAAGAGCGCCGCCCGGTTGGGTGGGTGGCTGCGTCGGGTGAAATATTACACTTACCGTGTAATTTATGTCAACACATTACGTGTAAATATTTTTATAATCCCCTCGCGCCAACCGACAGGCACAAAAAAACCCGCTCGTAGCAGGTTGCGGGCAATAAAAAGCCCGCCGAAGCGGGCTGATTTTGTTATGGGCAACAGGTAGCGCTATAGTGACATTTCTTCCTGTTTTGCAGTTTCAATCCGCTTAAATGACGAAACGAGCATAAATCTAGGTCTTCCTCGCCCATCCATTTCGTACTCACCCGTTACCTCTACTGTTGAACCAAGTAGCGGACGCACTGCTTCAGCGGTAACTTCCGGAAATACACACCGCAAAGTACCTACCCCAGAGATGTTGCGTAAATGGAATCTTGTCTTATCAAGGTCAACCTCACGAAATTCACCAGTAAACGTTCCATGTTTTTTGGAATGAAGTTTGGGTTTTTTCAGGGCATCATGAATAACAACGCGCTCGCGTTGTGATAGTTCAGATGGTTTCTGTCCGGGTACAAAAAGCTCTACCGTATGTATTCCCAACCGGCCTGTTGGCGATAAGCGGTATGCGGCCGTAAGTCCGGCATCCCGAGCGGCGGGATCGGGCATGGCCTCATAGATACCCGCATTCAAGCCTTCATCGTCCACAAAACCTGGAATTATAGATAGTTGCCTAATGGCTGATCGGACTGTTACAAAAACGGGCTCTTGATCGCCATCGAAAAACACATCACCATCACCTGGCTGCAGCTTAACTCCCGCATAAATACTCCCCGGAGCAAAGCCTGTGAGCCTAATATCAAGATTCTTTGCTAGATGATTGGCGCTACTTTCTGTGAGATCAAAAATTGCCTTTGCAAGCAATCTTAGTTGCTTTTCTGCTCCACCAACCAGCCAGTTTATAGCATGTATGCTTGGCAGATAACCTTTAGTGTCCGGGCCTTCTGCATGAAAAACCAAATCTGAGTTTTCAAGCAGTCGCGCCAGTGGATATTCCTCAGCATAAAGCTGGTCAAGTAACTTGTAATAAGGATTTTCAGCCGCAAAAAACTCATCGTGGGTCATCTGCCCCTGCAGAAGACGCCATGCCTCCGCCATTTGCTCATGTATCATGGCTGCGCGATGATGGATCAATGCGTAATTATTCACCATGAATCTATCCTCAAAATACCTTTTTTATCCTTTGCTTCAAGGCCTTTCGTACACGCGGTTTTTTCACCAACATACTGAAAAAATGACGCGAAGTCATTACCTCCTTGCAATACCGGATAAAAATCTACAAGCATATCAGTGCGAAGGCGAAGATGATTACGCTGACAATATAGCACCACCTTTCCGGCAATCAGATCATCAGCGCTACGCAGGTCTATTAATAGCTCTACATCGGATGGTATCGGCTTATCGGTAACATAGCTACCGTCTACAAACAATGGGGCGCGCGGAAAACTTTGGGCTCTGAATTCATTCAGCACATCGCCAAGTTTGCACCATAGGCTTGCGCGGTGATCATTCCAGCACAAGACTGATTCAGCCTCATCAAGTGTGCACGAATGTACACCGACAGGTAGAAGCCCTTTCTCATTCATTTGAGGTATCGACATTACTCATTTCGTCCAGAACTGTAACCGATCTGTACCCGCCTGAAAAATACATTAACAAAACCTGTCAACTTTGACAGGTTACAACCGCAAAACCACCCACTAAAATAGTGGGTCTAATCAACCAATCTTCCGTTTGACCAGATCAGACGTGGTCGGCTTTTCGCCTCCATTTTTTATAGTCTGCAAACCGTCCATCGCCAACCCCTCCAAGGCTGTCATCACTGATTCAACTGGTGTTCCGCTGAGCAATTTTCGCTCACTCAACGGTGCTAGCAACAAATCAACTGCCGTCTGAGTTTCAGGGGGTGCGGCGCTATATTGATCCACTATCTGATATGTGGTGGATGTCCTGTACATGTCTGGTACTGGAGCGCTGATCTCATTGCTCGACTGACTGCCAAACATCAGGAAGCATGGTGTTTTTCCTAGTTTGGTCGCCAGCAGCATGACAGTTTGCGCATCCGGCTCGCGCAGTCCTTGCTCAAAATTTGAAATCCTTGATACCGACAACTGCCCTCCCGTCAGATCAGACAGTTGTTGGAGTTTCAGCCCTGCAGCTTCTCTCGCGGCTTTGATGCGTAATCCAATTTCTTTTTTCATTGCTCAATTAAGCCCGCATACACAACTCGTGTAAATCAACTATTCGTGGAATTCACGCTTGACTATTACACTTTTGGTGTAATAATCTATTCACATGAACCTGATTACATACATCGAGAAAACCGGAGACGCGGCGGCGGCGCACGAGTTCGGGATATCTGAGCGAGCAGCGGCTTCATGGCGTCGACGAGAGCGATTCCCTAGCCTGAAAAAGGCCAGAGAAATATCCGCACTGAAAGGATGGACGCTTGAGCAGGTCTATCCAAAACAGGCAGAAGAATGCCACCAGTAAACCGTTCCTCCTGCTCATGCGCCCGCGCCCGTGGCGAGTAACGACGACGTTCGCAGCTTGCCCTCTTCCGGTAGGGCTTTTTTTGAATTTTAGGCTTCAGTGCATACAGGTACTCCAATGATTAAGGCGATTAAGCTCGTGATTGAAGACTGCTTCAGCTTATCCAGGACTGATCGTCATTTAGGTAGAGCGCCCTGTAAGCGTAGCCTGCTCTATCAGCACAATCGACGATGTGAGATAGAAAGAGCAGCCCGCTCTTGGCGGGTAGCAAGTAGGCACTATCGGATATGGCTTGATAGCCTTCTGGAGCCGATTCCAACTTTGATTTTAGGTTGCGCTGGAACGTATCAAGACGTCTGTAATCGTAGCCTTCATGCCATTCAGGTATTTCGATCAAAAGCAGTATTTGGTTCATTTTTTAAGCTCCATGGGAAAAAGAATGATGAGGAAGACGCATGAGCGATAAATCCCAAGGGAATAGCGGTACGTCTTTCGAAGCAAGTGATGAAATCATGGATAAATTCATGGAAAAAACGCTTGCTATCGACGCCGAAACGGATAGATCCAATACCAAAAAAAACCATGTGGGCTTGATATACCAATTCGTTACCAACCATGTAGTGCAAACCTCTGTCGCCCTGAGCGCTGATGAAAGCGGCAAACAAAAGCTGGAATACCTACCCGTTGAAGAAGTGATTGAGCGGTTGTGTGCTGCGTTTGAAAAGGTCAATGACCGCGTAGCAGGCTGGTGATCGCTGTAACGATGCTTTTTTTTGATGCGATGGGATCTTCCTGTATGGATATGGCTTTGGCGCACAAGGGGCATGAATACACTGCGCACTGGATTTTATCCGTGTTGCGAACACCGGGTTGCCGATATTCGGCGTCCAGCTTGTTGATTACGAGCGATTGAATGAATTTTTCGCAGTGTGGACATTTGACTATTTCCATAGAGGGTTCCTCCCATGCAAAGCGTTGTTGTGTGGAAACTCAATTCTATACGCACGGTCATGAACCCTCGCCATTTTTCCATGGTGCGCAGTATCCCACCGGAAGCGCACCCAGATAATACGACTACAAAACGGAGTTCGTTGTGAGAAGAATTGCTAAACAGACACACCGCGCCCTATTCCTCGCGTTGCAGGCCGACGCAAAGGAGTTCCCTGGCGGCATTCGCTCTATCGCCGAATCAATGGGGATGAACGGAACCAATCTGGCCAATGGCCTGAACCCTGATCACGATGCCCTTCCCCCATCTTTCGGCGTGGTGCTCGAAGTCATCATGCTCGCGCAAGCAAAAAGAGCCGTTTTTTACCTGACCCAGATGGTTGGGCAAGTGCCGATGGATTTCGAAGTGCTGGAGCCCCGGTCACCGGCTGAAGCGATCGCATTGTTTCTGTCGTTGGTTGAGAAAGTATCTGCTGTGCTGGGCCATGGGTCGCATGCCGCAAAAGACGGGCATTTTGACGCCGAAGAGCGCAAAGCGCTTGAGCCTATGTTGTTTGCGCTGATGCAGGCCTGCGGCATTTTGTTGCAGGCGATCAAGCGATAGATTTTATGCGGAACAACGACATCACCAGACCGATATCGCCCATTTGCTGCGGTTGCGGAGCGGAAATACAAGTTGAAGGAGAGCTGTGTCGCGAATGCGCCGCAGGATTCTGCCGTATGGCTTTCAGGTACGTCAACGTATCTGTTGGCGCCATTACCCCGTTATCAGCCGTATGTAATTGATCCTGATGATCCGGTTATTGGTGATTTCGCATGACTGCCTATTACAACGAAATCGACAAAAACGCCGCCGCTTGGCTGCGAGAATTGATAGCAGACGGCCAGATCGCTCCGGGAGACGTTGATGAGAGCAGTATTGAATATGTCAAACCAGACGACCTTGTGGGATATACCCAATGTCACTTCTTTGCCGGGATCGGTGGCTGGAGCTATGCGCTTAGACTCGCCGGATGGCCGGATGATAGACCGGTCTGGACAGGAAGTTGTCCATGCCAACCGTTCAGCGCGGCAGGCAAAAGAAAAGGGGTTGCTGACGAGCGGCACCTATGGCCGGCCTGGTTTCACCTCATTGAGCAGCGTCGCCCTCCAGTCGTGTTTGGTGAGCAAGTTGAATCAGCGATTAAACATGGGTGGCTTGATCTTGTTCAAGATGATCTGGAAGGAATCGGTTACGCCGTCGGGGCGGTCGGTTTGCCTGCTGCGAGCATCGGCGCGGCGCATATCCGTCAGCGACTATGGTTCGTGGCCAACGCCGAGAGCAAACGACAATACCGGATCACAGGAATGCCCGAATCGTCAGGGCGGCCAATCGTTGCAACAGGCAGCGACACTGGCTTCATGGGCTACGCCGCGAGTAACAACGAACAACGGTATCGGTTCTCCGGATCGAGCCATAGACAACAAGAGCAGACTGGAAGACCAGGTGCATCTGTCGGGATGGTGTACCCCTTCTGCGAGAGACTGGAAGGATACCGCCGGGATGGCGACAGCAGCGACGAATCCGGACGGGTCGATACGGAACAGGGTGGATCAGTTACCGAGACAGGCGCAGTTAGCCCCGTGGCCGACCCCAATGGCGGGAACACCGGCACAGAACGGCAACAATGCGGCGGGGAACAACGACAGCTCCCGGAAAACCGTGTTCCTGGCGTCGTGGGCGACTCCGACCGTAACGGACGAGAGGCGCGGAGTGAAGCCGCCACGTCCGCACGACACGGGGGTTCCGTTGACTCAGCAAGTGACTGGCATTGGATCGAATGCCGAGACGGCAAGTTCCGCCCAATTGAACCCGGCGTTTTCCCGCTGGTTAATGGGCTACCCCGTGGAGTGGTGCCAAGCAGCGATCCGAGCGCACCGGGGTATGCCAACGCGACGAGCGAAGCGCGCATGATGCGGCTCAAGGGATATGGCAACGCGATTCACCCAGAGCTGGCGGCTGAATTTATCAGGGCTGCATCATGACGACGCCACAAAACAAAACCATTGCATTCACTGTGCCGGGCGAACCCACAGCAAAGGGTAGGGCGCGCTCAACTAAATCCGGGCGTCATTACACGCCGGATAAAACAGCGCGTTACGAGAATCTGGTAAAAATTATTGCGAGCCAGGCTATGAGCGACGCCTTTCCATTCACTGTGTCAGGCGTTGATGAGTTTTCCCACAAAAACGATATAGAGCGCCTATTTACAGGCGCCGTCATCCTGACATTTCGCGCGTTTTTCTCAGTGCCAGAAAGTTGGAGCGCTAAAAAGAAAAAATCGTGTCTTCTCGGTGAGATTTACCCGACAAAAAAACCCGACATCGACAATATCGAAAAAGCGTTGCTGGACGGGATGAATGGCGTTGTGTGGCGCGATGATGTGCAGGTGGTCGATGTGATTAAAAGCAAGCGATTTGGAAGCCCCGCGCGCGTTGAGGTTGAGGTTACGGCGTTATGAGCGTACTACACGTAGTTTCCGTTTCCGGAGGTAAAGACTCAGACGCAACTCTGTTCTTGGCGCTGAATCGATACCCGAAATCCCGAGTGATTCCATGTTTCGCCGACACCGGAAACGAACATGATGCTGTTTATGAGCATCTTGATTATCTTGAGGCCGCCCTCGATATAAAAATTGTGCGCCTGAAAGCGAATTTCGAGCGGCAGATCGCACGGAAGCGTCTGTTTATTGCTCGCGACCAGCGCACCGGTCGCGATGACCGGGGGCGCAAGTTGCGGTGGAGCAATAAGAGCAAGCGTCGCGCGCTGGAAGCATTGCACCCCACAGGAAACCCTTATCTCGATCTGTGTATGTGGAAAGGACGCTTTCCTTCCAGGAAAGCTCAGTTTTGCACGCAAGAGTTGAAGCGTGATTTGCTGGTCAACTTCCAAATGGACTTAGTAGACGCGGGTCATCGCGTAGTGAGCTGGCAAGGAGTCCGACGCGATGAATCGCTCAATCGGCGCAATGCAAAATTGTTCGAGCGCCTGAACCCACGCTTATACGCCTATCGCCCGCTTGTTGATTGGACAGCACAACAGGTTTTCGACTATCTGCGAGAGCGAAGACTAATCCCCAATACCCTCTATAAACAAGGCATGAGCCGCGTCGGCTGTATGCCCTGCATTAACGCCAACAAAAACGAAATCGCACAAATAGCCGCGCGTTTCCCAGGGCACATACAGCGCATTGCGGAGTGGGAGCGTCTTGTTTGCGCTGTCAGCAAGCGCGGCTTTGCGACATTTTTCAACAAGGAATTGCATACCGATAAAGGCAATGATCAGCATGTGCATGCCACTAACTGTATTGAATCGGTTGTCGACTATGCGCGCACTACCCGAGGCGGAAAGCAATACGGTCTGTTTGAGTCGCATATTGATGTAAGTGAGTGTGCATCAGCTTATGGGTTGTGCGAATGACCATCAATCACACCCACAACCAGCTCATCGACGATTTGGCAGCGCATCTACGCGGCACAACAAATCGTCTTGTTTGGACGGACATGCAGCTCGGCCCCGCAGGATCGCCGCGCCCCGACCTGTTTACGCTTGATAAATCGTACTCAAAATTCCTGCCCCTGGCATACGAGATCAAGGTAACGTTATCTGACTTCAGGCGAGATATTACTGCCGGAAAATGGCAGTCGTATCTCAAATATGCCAGCGGGGTTTATTTCGCTGTGCCGCAAGGATTAGTGTCTCGCGACGACATACCGCCCGGATGCGGGCTGATTGTGCGCACTGAGACCGGCTGGCGGAGTCTGCGCAAGCCGACACTCCAGCATAAAGAAAGCTTGCCACACGCAGCATGGATGAAACTTGTGCTCGACGGTTGCGATCGATCAGCAACTGATTTACGGCTGAGATCAGGATCAACGTATCGAGCAAACAGGGAAATACAACGCAAATTTGGCGAGCGTGTTGCCGCAGCCCTATCCGACAGAGA
This sequence comes from Candidatus Methylospira mobilis, assembly GCF_009498235.1. Lineage (NCBI taxonomy): Bacteria > Pseudomonadati > Pseudomonadota > Gammaproteobacteria > Methylococcales > Methylococcaceae > Candidatus Methylospira > Candidatus Methylospira mobilis. Next base: position 2,327,029 of record NZ_CP044205.1, read on the forward strand.
TAGGGCTGAATCAAACCTGAAGCAAGAACAAGCCATTCTTGAATCCAGATTGCAGGATTTGCGCGACAGCCACGAGAAAAACCGCCTGAAGTTAATCGACGAGATCAGACGGGAAGATGCCATCGGCGTACGCGCCCATACTGAGCTGGCTACTGCGTTGGGTCTGAGTCCGGATGCTGACGTGTACACCATTAGGCAGGCCGCACACAGCGCTGCAAGGCGTCTTGATGCAAACAGCGAGATAGCCGCCCTAAGAAATGTTTTGTCGCGTACAAAAATCGCTCTGGATGATGCGCTGAGGCGCGATCCACTGCTGTCTATGGAGCAAGAATGACTATTGACGCGCCGGCAATTCGGAACTATGCCGCATGCTCTGGCAGCAATTCCTTGAGCGCGTCGTTCAAGCCGCCTGTAATTCGCGTAGCGGAAGATTCGATACCACAATGGATTGAATATCCGTTTTCTGGCTGGCATGTTGTATATCAATACCCACCAAAGTGCCATCAGTGGAAAAGTCCAATACCACATCATCGGCTACTTCGTCAGAATCCGCTGCCTGTGAATCAGAAATATGGATATAGAGCGAATCGGTTTCAGCATCGTAACTTAGTTTCATGGGTTGAATCTCCTGTCAGGAAAAGCGTTATGCAAAGTTACGCCGTCACTCAGCGTGACTACGCGCAAGTATTTGCCAAGTTCAGGCACATAGACCCAGTATCGAATCCGGCCATCCGGCTGAATTTCTCGGCGGACGGGATTATTCAGCGCCTCAATGCACCATTCCAGCTTGAGATAAACGCGTTTAATCAGCACATCATTCTGAAAGTACAGCGTGGTGGGATGGTTATTCACCTGGGTCAGTTCTCCGTTTATCTGACTCGCAGTCTACAACATTTGACAAGCGCCTGCTTCCGTGGTTTGCTATTGGCTATCGCCCCTCATGGGCGATACGGGTTTGGTCGCCCGGTAGTTGCAGGCGCAGAAGTTACGCGCCGACAGGTTCGTGGCTTTTTTTATGCCCTCACGATTATGGTGGGTGGCGTATGGGGAGGCCGCGAGGCCTGCCGGTTCCTGTACCCGGTCGACCAACCCCCTACGTCATCCGCCGCCCTGAGTTTGGTCGCTTCGGTCGGCGGTTACTTAACCGTACAGGAGCCCACCATGAATACCATTACCCAAGTCACGCCCGAAATCCGTCTGCACGATGGAAAAGCCGTCACTACGTCAATTGCTGTCGCTCAATATTTCACCAAGACGCACGACAACGTACTCAAAAAAATCCGTTCACTGATAACTCAGTTATCGCCCGACGACTGTGCCGTTACTTTTAACGAGACAGTAATCGACGTTGTCGTGCCAGCCAGCGGTGGAACCCGCAAAGACCCCGCCTACGAAATAACCAAACGCGGCTTCACCCTACTGGCAATGGGATTCACCGGCGAGAAAGCGCTGCAATTCAAACTGCGTTACATCGACGCCTTCGAGGCGATGGAAGCGCAATTGTCGCCAACCCAAATAAAAAAGCGCCTCCGCCGCTCCGTAGCCCAACACCCCGCACTGCCTCCATCGCGTCGTATACGCAGCCGAGACGATCTGAGCTTTACCAAGCGCGACACAGAGGGGAGATTAATCAACTGGATAGTGCAAAGTCCGGTCAACAGCTGGCACGAACACCACGGAATCGGAGAAATCTGGTTCAACGAAATCGTCGAACTAGCGCGCCATAGCCCAGAGGATGCCTATATCGCCATGAAGTGCGCAGGGCCCGCGCTGATGCGTTATTCCGGGTCAGGCCATGCCGACGGCTTCTTTGACCGCATGGCGCGCTGGGCGCTGTCCGCAATCCTGACGCAGGACGCGCCCGATCTACCGTTCCAGTGTCTGCAGATGGGCATGGCGCCCCTGGTGGGAATGGATAGCTTTCTGGAGAAAGCAGCACCTAATGAACTCGAATTTAAATCCATCGTCAGCCGCTTGCGTGACCCTGATTTACGGATTGATAACGAACTCATTTCTGAAATTGGCAGAGCCTGTCTTGAGGTTCTCGTTAAACGTGCGCAAGGGGGAAACCATTAATCCGACAACCGCCAAGATCCTCACCGGCCTGCTGATACTCCCGGCAGGCGTGGTGTTTATCGCGCTGTTCTGCGTGGTCATGGCTGCTCGCGTGGCACTTTGGAGGGCGTGTCGATTTTACCTGCAACGCACCTGTAACGTTTCAGGTTTGTTTCAGGTCGTTGCAGGTTTGTTTATGTCTTGTTTCCGTTCGTTTCAGTTGAGAAATTCAGGTAACAAATGAACTATTTTCCATTCCACATCGGCGACTACATCAGTTCCACGCGGCATTTGACGTGGGACGAAGACTGCGCCTATCGACGGCTGATGGATGTTTATTACACGACTGAAAAGCCGCTACCACTTGATGAAAGGAAACTGTTCAGACTCGTGCTTGCGTCTACCGACGCGCAACGGGAAGCGGTTTCAGTTGTGATAGAGGAGTTTTTTACTAAAACAGATGGTGGATGGGTTAATAAGCGAGCGGATTCCGAAATAGCGTCTATGCGCGAAAAACAATCTGAACACGAGATTCGCTCGGCCCATGAGCGCGACAGAATGTCCAGGCACAGAGAGCGCAGATCTGAAATGTTTTCCGCCCTGCGCGAAGTCGGAGTTGTTCCCGCCTGGGATATATCCATGAAGGAGTTGCAGCGTTTATTCGGCGAGAACTGTGAGGATTTATCGTCTGATGAACCTGAAACGCACCTGAAACGCGAACAGGCCGTTGCAGGTTCACTACCTGCAACGGCTATACCAATACCAACACCAATACCAACACCAGTAATAAAAGAAAAGAGAGTATCCGCTCCTCCGGAGCGGACGCGCGCGAAAAAAAATTTGGTAACGGCGATCAATGAAAATTTCGAGCCTTCCGAAGCCGTGTTGTCGTGGTATGCACGTCAGGGTTACACCGAGCCGATAGCTGCCCATGTCGATTCATTCGTGAACAAATGCAAGGCAAAAAACTACCGATACGCAGACTGGGACGCGGCATTCCGCAATGCAATTACGGATGACTGGGCGAGGTCTCGAACGAGGAAAGTCAATGAGTCAGGAAAAAACCCGATGCAAATCAATTCAGGATTTGCTGAAAAATATGCCGGAATTGGACAAACCGGCGCCAGCGATGAGCGCTGAAGAGTTGATGATGCAAGTCGCTGAAATCAGCAGAAAAGCTGCGCAAACGCTCGCTGATGAACGTAAAGCGAACCGGCAGCGCCATATCACCGAAATGCTGAGGCGATCCGCGTTACCGCGAAGATTCTCCGGTGCGCGCATGATGGACTGCAAGAGAACTCAAGCTCCAGCCTATGCGCAAGCTCGTGAATTTATTTCTGGTTTTCGCGCCCGCCTTGAGACGGGGTCAGGGATGGTTGTCTGGGGTGATGTCGGAACCGGGAAAACACATCTGGTTTGCGCCATAGCCAACGAGCTGATTGCTCAAGGCCACTCTGCAATGTACTGCACGGCGCTGGAGGCGGTAACCCTGGTGAAATCAACATGGAAGCGCGGCAGCAATGGGTTAACAGAATACGATGTATACGGTCGATTCGGTGACCCTGAGTTGCTGATTATGGACGAAATTGGGGTGCAAATGGGATCTGATTTTGAACGCATGGTTTTGACCAGCATTGCCGATACCCGCAGCAGAAACTGCATGCCAACGATCATCGTATCGAACCTGGATTTATCGGGAATTTATGAGCTGATCGGTGAGCGCATGTTTGATCGACTGGTTGGGTTTGACGCGAAGATTGTGCGGATGGAAGGTAGATCACTGCGCCTGAATACGGTTGCGGCCTGATGCGCGTTTTCGCCATCAAATCACCCTCAGGTGCGCTGATACCGCACGGCGATGAAGCTGCGGAACTGTTCAGGTCGCTAAAGGTCGGCCACCCGGTTTCCGTTGAGATCAAGCGCCCAAGGAACTACCGGTTTCACAAGAAGATGTTCGCGCTGTTCAAGCTGGCATTCGATGTGTGGGAGCCGGGTGAACTGAAATACAAGGGCATTGTTGTCGAGAAGGAATTCAACCGGTTTCGGAAGGATATGACCATATTGGCCGGGTTTTGCAAGCCGGTGTACTGCATCAACAGCGAGGTGCGCCTGGAAGCCGAAAGCCTGTCGTATTCCGGCATGGACGCTGACCGGTTCGATCTGGTTTACCGCGCAGTGCGGAATGTCGTCTGGAAGCATGTGCTACAGCACGCCGGTTATCGCAGTGAAGCGGAAGTTGACCGTGTTGTGAATGAGTTGATGGGGTTTGATTGATGAGCACAGCCGCCGAAAAACGCTACATGGCGCAAGTAGCGGCGCTGGGATGCGCGATATGCCGGCGGCTTGGTTTGGGGGTGACGCCGGCGCAAGTGCATCACCCGCGGGCAGATGCGGGCATGGGGCAACGGGCCAGCGACTTCGACACGATACCGCTTTGTCCCTATCACCATACCGGGGACGGCGGGTTTCATGCGCTGGGGCCTGTTCGGTTTGCGGCGGAGTACGGGGTTACGGAGCGCGAGTTGACGGAGCAGACGCGGCGGGATGTCGAGCAAGCGAATACCGATGCGCGGTTGTGGTAGGTCAGGCGCCCGTTTGGTTGAAATGCTCCGAATGCAAGTACCTGTTCATGCCGGAGGGTATTTGCAAGGTAGCGGAGCGTAGGCAGCAGGAATACCATCATAATCCGGATAACGTGATCGGATTATTTCCGCGGTACCGATACAGGCCGGTGCTTGATAAGTATCGTTGGTGTGATTTTGGGAGGATCAGATGAATAGAAAAACACGACAGGTTTTACGGCGCTGCTTCAAGCCCCGCATAAAGCGGATCGGCGACGTTTATTGGTGCAGGTATCGGGAGTTCAATATTTCAGGATGGACGCCAACCGACGCCTATAGAAATCTAATGCAGCAGGTGTTACATGGATAAAAACTAACCCGAGTAAGGCTGAAATATGAATGACACGGCGATTCCAGAAGCTTCAGGACCGGTTAATCAGGGTACGATAACCGGCGTTATCAATCGCAACCATAAAAAACCGCAGCTCAGGAAGGCGGTTTCATACCACGGAGCAACGATAAAGGAAGAGCGTCGCGAGTTGGTTCGAACCTTCGGTGAACGCATGCGAGCGGCTCGCGAGCTATGCAATCTGACGCAAAGCGAGGCGGCCAGACGCTTGGGGTATGGAAACTCATCGAAGCTCGCAAAAATTGAAAATTCGTCCGACACCAATTCAATTCCGTTCCTGCTGATCAGGCGCGCCGCCAAGGTTTATGAGGTTTCCGCCGATTATCTGCTCGGCGCGGCCGATGATTGGGAGACGGACGCACGAATGACTCAAGAGCGGGCCACTTCCGCTTGGCTCATGGATGCTTGGGAAAACACGCGGCGGCGTGACTTGGAAACCCTGCGAAAATTGCATGACAAGTTTTCGAATATGGAGCGCTGCATTGTCGCAATGGTGGCCGCTGGCCATGACGCAGAGCAAGCGATACTCCGGTTCAGTGAGTTGAACCCCACGTTCGAGGACGAGATGCGTGGCGGCGCCAAACTGATAACGGCTATCGGCGACATATCGGATATTACCCGGTATGCCGAAGAGGTTATGCGCAGGTTCCGCATTGAGTGTATAGCCACCAAGCAAACGGACATGTTCAACTCGTCATGGCAGCAAAACCTAAACTAACCCCGGGGGAGTGGCTTAATGTCAGATCCAGATGGCAGGAAGACCCGAGAAAGGGATTCTCGTGGCTGATTGAGGAACTCAGCTTGCCGGTGAGCGATGAAGCCGTGCGTCAACGATCAAAGGCCGAAGGTTGGGCCAAAGGATCGGTAGCGCCACAACAACCCAAGAAACCAGCCACAACAAGACCTGCTGCCTGTATCAAGAAAAAATCCAAGCTTGGAAATACAGAAACCAAGCTTGGAAAAGCAAATCAGCATCAACCCAAGCTTGGAAGCGATGAGCCCAAGCCTGGGAGTGAGCGTGGGATTGGTCGCCCTACCCTGTACCGTGACGAGTATGCGGAGCAAGCATATAAACTTTGCCTGCTTGGCATGACCGATGCGGAAATGGCCGAGTTCTTCGAAGTTTCCGAATCGACGATCAATCTATGGAAGATAGAGTACCCCGAATTTTCGGAGTCCATAGCGATGGGTAAAGGCGTAGCCGATGCAGCCGTTGCGGAAGCGCTCTACAAATCGGCAACCGGCGCTCATTTTATCAAGGAAGACCGCGCCGTCAGCGATGGCTGCGGCGGAACCAAGATCATCACCATGGAGAAGCAACTACCGCCAGAATCGCGCGCGCAATCCTTCTGGCTGAAGAACCGGCAGCCCCAGCAATGGCGCGACAAGGTGGAAGTCAATGCGACTATGAAACTGGATCAAGAAACCCTGGCGATGATAGAAACGCAGTTCGTCGCCCGAATGGCCGCTGCCCATGAACGGCAGCGCGCGGTGCTGATCGAGCGCGGGATCGTGATTGATGCCGAAGACACTGATCTTCCATGATCCGCGTTACCTCGACTTTGTAGACAAGTACCACGCCGATCCCCTGCGTTTTGCTGTCAGCGTATGTGGCATGTCGCCGTCTCAGGACCAGGAAGACCTCCTGCATGCCATCACCCCGGCCAACGCCAAGGTATCGGTCGTATCAGGCACATCGACAGGAAAAACGGCTGGTTTTGGGCGAATTGCCCTATGGCACCTGCTCTGTCACCCCGTTGCGGTTTACGAAGGAAAGATCGAGATAGGTTCGAACACCTACATCGGCGCGCCGCGAATCAATCAGGTGTCCGATGGCGTATGGAAGGAGATGAACGACGTTTATCTTGCCATCGCCAGCGGGCCGTATGCCTGGATCAACGACTATTACGAAATCAACAAGACGCGCGTGGTGGTCAAGGGGTTCGAGGATCAGTGGTTTATTGCCCAGGTCGCCATGCAACAAGGTCAGTCGATTGGCGTGGCCGGCAAGCACCGGTATTGGCAGCTCATTATCATCGACGAAGCCGCCGGCGTGTCGGATGATCACTTCGATGTGATTGATGGCACCCAGACCCAGCCCGGAAACAGAACGCTGATGGCGTCTCAGGGAGTCAAGAATGCCGGGCGTTTTTATGAGTCACACAACAACCTTTCCAAGGCCAATGGCGGCTCATGGACGGCGCTGCGCTTCAGTTCCGAGCGGTCGCCATTCGTTACGCGGCAATGGCTGAAGGATCGCGCCGATGAAACCGGTGGGCGGAAGTCCATAGAATACCGTATTCGCGTGCTTGGTCAGTTTGCCGAGGATTCAGGTAGCATTCTGCTGACGCGCGTGGATCTTGAAAAAGCGTTTAACCGTGGCAGCATCATCGGCGATGACGAGCCTTACGGCATACTGGTGTTGGGCGACGTGGGCATGGGCGAATACCGCGACGATTCAGTTGCAGTCATCGCCAAGGTAATCGGATATGGCGATTTCGGGCCGGACGCAAGGCGCGTCGAATACATTGAAATACCCTACTGCACCAACAGCAAAAACGAGATTATTTTCGCGGGTGACTTGGTAAATCTGGTTGGCAAACTGTCGAACGCTACGCTGCTGGTCGACAACGGCGGCGTCGGCGCCACGGTCAACAAACTGATTGAGGCCTCCGGCGTCCCAGTGGTAAAGATCAACTGGGGCAGTCCATGCTTCAAGAAGGAGTACAAGGACCGGTTTTACAATCGCCGGGCCTGCGCCATGGTCCGCTTCCGCGATGCCATCAAATCCGGGCGCGTATCGTTCCGAATGGAGATAGACAAGCGGCTGAAGGAAAAGATTCTGCTACAGGGTTCCCGCCTGCCCTACCACTTCGCGGAAGCCGGTGGGCTGCGCTATGTCATGGAGAAAAAGGAAGTGATGCGCGCCAATGGCATCAAGTCGCCGGACATCATCGACGCGAAGTCGTTCGCGTTTCTGGAGGACGCGGTTTACATGGCGCGCGAGGGAGACGGTGTCAATTCTGCCGGCGTGGTGGCTTCGGCTCTGGCAGAGGCTGAAGAGATGTTTGCGGATTTGGTTTAGAGAAAACATGAGGATAGTAGGAAAATCTATGCACGATATTTTAAGGCGAACCATTTATTCACTGAACGATCGGAAAGAAAAACTCGCACGCTTCAGTTTGAAGGCCGCAGGACTCAATGACGACCCATCGTTTCTCGCAATTGGATTGCGGGAATATCTTCCAACAAAAAAACTTACCGTACAACAGGCCGTAGCCTTATCCGTAGGGATTAATCCCAAGCATGAGTTCAGCACCCTTACATACGATGAACGCGACGTTATCCAATACGCTACCGGCGACGCTCAGGCGCGTTTAAAGGAGTTTTTCGAGCGTTGCAAGCTGATTCGGGATCACCTGCACGAGCGATCTATCCCCGTACTGGAAGTTTCTCCGAATTATCTGTTCCACAAGGTCATGCTTGATGATGTATTGTCATGGGTTGAAACAATTGTCGAACAGAAACCTAAAATTGGCGTAACTAAAGCAACAACAAAGCCCCCTGGAAAAATGTCTGATGTCGAGTTAAGTCAAGCCTACGGAATGACGGTTTACATGGCAAACAATCTTCTGATAATTTTTCTGGAAGCGGACAGACTAAGTATTGATCTTAACGCACCGCTCCGTGGTGAGCGCGCCAAACTACAGCAGAACGTCATAAAACATCTTAGCGTAGGTAAATTCAATCGTGCCTGGAAATCCGGACTAGAATGCGGGGTCATCGCTCAAGGAACGTGAAATTAACACTCGTGAACAGCCCATCGAAGGTCGCCAATTCCAATGACTCCTTGGTTTTACTGGGTACCCGCCGGTGAATAACTTCGGATTTGTACAAGCCGTTGATGGTTTCAGCTAGCGCGTTGTCGTAGCACACTGCCAGCTGTAACCCATCAATAAAGCGGAAACTCGCCCGTTTCGCCCCTTTCGCATCAGGTATTTTGACTGCATCATCACAAAATACCCAGCCATGCCATGGAAACCCCTTTAATCGTTTACAACCTGGGCGATCGCGGACGCAAGCACCGGGGAAAGGAACGAAACTTCAACCTGCGCAAGCTGGCGGCGGCCATCAACAGCGACGAGACTCAGGAGCGCGTCAAGAACCGCGACATGCCGGGTTTCTACGGGCACCTGTTCCGCGCGCGCTTTGGCCTGAACCCACCGGAAACCGTCATCGTCGGCGGCAATGTCGTGCGGCTGGACCCTGCTTTCGTAACCACCCACCTGCGCGCCCTGCCCGATGGCACCATTGAACACAAGGCCGAATTTCTCAATACCGACGCCGGACAACTGGCGCAGAAGGCCTATGCCAGCAAGTTCGGAGGATTCTCCTCGGCAATTGACCAGATAAAGCCGGAATTCTGTGGATTCGATTATGTGTTCGAGCCCAATTTCAACAACAACCGCGGCTACAGCGTGGCGCTGGATTCTGTTTCGGTCGCTGAACGCGATGCCGTGTTCGACAGCATTATCGTGGCCGAATACAAAGACCAGATGACCGGCTGCCTGCGCCTGCTCGACAGCGTGTCCAAGGCGCATGAGTTGGCCCTGCAGTCGGTGGACCATCTTCGCCAGGAGAACGAGGAGTTGATGTCCATGCTGGCTGTGGGTCGAGACGAGGCGGCGCTCGATAGCGTTCCCATTCTCCCGCTGTCGGTTTCTCGCGCTCCCGCGCAACGCATCATTTCCGACATCGCCTCATTTCGCAACGCGCGCCTACCCCGCTTTGTCGAGCCCAAGGGCGACGAATCAGGGCAGATGGAGCGCGCCTACGACAGATTATTAAACCGTTTCGGCATTGGAGGATAAACCAGTATGTTCCAGCCAGTAAAAGCAGGTTTTGGCGAGTATATGGGCGCGTTTTACGCGCAGTTGAGCGTCACCACGATGCCCATGCGCGAATTTTGCACCCGAGGGTTGGCCAAGAGCATCGCGTTTGTGCCTGGACGCATGATCGACTCGGTAGAGGAAATGCTGGGGCTATGGCAGCGCAACGATAACGACAACGCGCCTACCCAGCCGCGCAAGCTGCCGGTGGTGTTGGTCGCGGTTGACAAGGATTACACCCCTACCGCCCGCGATTTTACCCGTCAGGTGGTTGACGCCCAGTGGTTGACGATTCCCTCGGATACCAAGGAACGCGCGTTCAAGATACGCACTATCGCCGGAGACATTCGCGCCCAGGTGGTGGTGATCGCCGCCGACGACCCTACGGCCAAATCCATCGCCGCGCAGTTCGATTTGTTCATCGACTCGCCGTCGAATCGCGCGTTCAATGCCGCCTATGAATTCGCGGGGCAGGTCATGGATTGGCCGGTGATGCTGGAAACCAGCGATACACCGGCCAGCAATATCAAGGTTGAGGCTAAAAACCTGAGCATTCTGGCCCTCGACCTGAATCTGCACACCACCATCCCGCTGTTCGATGCGCCCAAGGATGGCGAGGTAAGCGACGGCAAGGGAGCGGCGGGCGATGCCGGTGATCCATCAGGTTACCCGGTTGTCATCCAGACCAATCGCACCGCAATGGATGTGGAGCCATGAGCATGACGCCCATTCAAGCCACGTTTGTCGGTTATTCGTCGCGGCCCTGCACGCTGTTCTCCGCCTACAACACCCATACCGGCGTGTTGGCCATCAGTGTCGAGGCCGATTATAGAAAGGATCGGCGCGAGGGCTGCGTGGTAATCACCAACGACAAAACCGTCGACCGAGACGCCCTGTTCAGTGATGACCACCTACATGACGCCATTGCCGCTTTCTTCTTGCTGCAGGCCGGCATGGCTTCCGACAACAAAAGCCCGCGACTCGTGTTTTCCGAGAAAACGCAGCGCGTTAACCCTTCCAACGCCATTGAAAAGGATGGAATGGATGCCTCCGGACCACGCTATCGCATATCCGAGAGCATCACCTGCGCACAGATGGCGGCGCTGGCGACGGCCTGGTATGCAAGCTGTCGCGCGGATTCCGTTGAAGGGGCGTTGGAAATGTTCGATAAAGTGAATGCGCTTAACGATTTGCTGTCGGGGAAAATCGTATCCATATGATCGACAACCAGACAACCGCCGCAAAGTCGTTTTACCGCGAAATAAGAACGTTCTCGGAGCGCACGCGGCCATGGGACACCGCAGTGTTCTATCACACCAAGCCGGATGAGGCTTTGGACGCCACGCTGGTATCGGAGCGGGTATATGGTCGGCGCGACGAATTCCTGGCGGTAATGGCCGCTGCCGGGATCGACACCGCGAATCAACCCATACCGCAAAAAATGCTGACGCTTCCGACTGAAACGCAATTGGCGGCTATCAAGCGCCGTACCGGCTTCGAATCGATTGCCGATTATCGCGAAAATTTCGCGCCGACATGGGCAAGTTGAAATGGTAGATACCTCATGGCTAGGTAAGCTAAAGGGATCTGCGGGAGAAGCCAAAGGACGATTGGCTGATGATGCCGCGCAACGCTCTGCCGCAGCCAAAGAAAAGCACAGCATCATCCTGAATCAGAATGAGGTGCTGACAGGAAACTGGGACGCGCACAAGGTTCTCTTCACCACGCTGGGTGGAAAGTTAAGGACGATAACATCCGATGACCTCACCGCGTTCAGGAGAAATATTCAAACCGCGCAGGCAAACTTCACCAAGGGTATCACCGCCAAGCAAGTAATTGAGCTTTCCTTGCACGCTGATCGCATGGCATCGACGGAAGAAATACACATGGCGGTTCCCGTCAGCGCAACTAACGGAACCGTGCGCTATATCACCAACTCCGGCCCCAACTCCAAGGTGACGCGCCATCATGTCACGGTTCAATTTCTCAACTACATGGCTGAGGCATCCTCCGGAGCCGGTGGTGCGCGCAAGTCCGCTCAGCGCCTGCGCCTTGCCCCGCTTAAATTCGATTGCGATTGCGAACGGCACCGCTACTGGTTTCGGTATATCACCACCATTGGTGGCTTCAATGCTGGCCGCGCTGAAACCGGATATCCGAAAATAAGAAATCCCAATCTTTATGGCGTGGGCTGCAAGCATGTCCTGCGCGTCATGGCCGACATCCGCAGCGGCGGCGCAACGCTTGCGTTTTTAACCAGGCTACTGAAAAAAGGCAAGGCTGCTGACAACGCCAAGGCAGCCGTGCGGCAGGCGCAAAGCGAAGCAGAAAAAGTTGCCGCCAACCAGGAAAAAAGGAAATCGGCAAAAGAGCTTAACGCCATACGAAAGGCGGTCAATAACGCCACGAAGCCGAAGAATCTCTCCGCGCGGTCGAGGCAGGTGAAGCGGTCGCCAGATCCAGAGGAAGCTATTCGAGTAAATATGCGCGCGATGGGTATCAAGGATGAGCGGCAAATTGAATCAATGATCCAGCTGATGCGCACGCAAGCGCAGGCAGACAAATAAAACGGATACCCGATGCTGAGCAATGTGCCAACGGCTATCAACAAGATGACGCGCAAGGTGATCAAACATCACCCGAATGCCTATAACTGCCAGATATTCAGAAAGGCGGTGAATCGCCCCGACCCACAGATGGGAGGAATCCCCACGCTCGGCGGCATCGGCGTCCTTGATACCGAGGATGAGGAAGATATTTCATGGGAGTGGATCGCGAACGGCTACTCAATGACGGTGGAATCGTTCCAGCCCAGCCCGATGATGTCCAGACAGGACGCAAACAACGGCGATACCGAGGAATACCGATTTCTGATCGTCCCCGAGGATGACGCCGCAGATCTTCAGCTAAAAAAACATGATGTGGTGTACCTGCTGCTGGGTGAGTTTATCCGACTGGCCTACGAGATCGTCGGCATCGAGACCGTCATCAACATCCCGCCTTACGCCATGCGCTATGTCATGAACCGGCGCGACGATCTACACATGGTTGGGCAGTCGGCTTGGTAATCATCTCAGATATAAGCCTGTAACCGGGCATCAATTAGCGGAAAACCGCGCAAAGCTCCCCATTGTCGTCGTCATATTCTTTTCGGTATGACTACCGACACGCCGATCTACACGCAATTCAAACACAACGCCAAAGCCGCTATTGCCCACTTAATTAAAGAGCAAAAGGGAATCGCAGTGGCTGCGCTCTATCACCCGGAAATAGGCGATATTGATCTGGTCTGGGGAAAAACGACAGATGATGCGAGATCGAAAGGAACCGGCATTGCCAAAATACTTAGGTGGCATCCCGAAGTCCTGCGCGACCTGCAAGGTTTTATCTCATCGCTACACGTTCATCAACGACACGGCAAAAAGATTCACTTGACTGGAAACGCTGGTGAGAGGGCAGCTGTGCAGGTTGATTACGATCAACGCAATGGACATTGGTTGTTGACCGCGTATATCAAGGGATATGCCGCCACCCATGCCGATACTTCAGCGGCAGACATGGCGAACGGGAGACCGGATTCTGCTATTCCCCCGAGCGGCGACGAAAAAACATTAGACTCATTAGTGTCTAATGTCAATACCTCCTTTGAAAAAGGTCGCAGCAGTCTTGGTACGAGGACGGACACTACCAAGTTTGACGCCAAGGATGACACAGCTCGCCTTAACCCTGCTACAGGAAAAACTGTAGACTCAGCAAATACGCCTGTCAATAGCGCTGATGCGCTTCTTCACATCGAAAACGCCGCCCACGAAGGCGCGTTCGGTAATAACCCCCTGCCCTCGCCCAGCGATGCCCAATGCACTGCCGGTAACTACAAGGTTGGGCGAGTTGAAATTGCCGGGTTCAAGATTGCCATAGAGCAGCCGCGCGGCACCTATCGCACTGGAATCGACGCCAAAACCGGAAAGCGCTGGGCTACGCGTCTCGCCGGACACTACGGCTATTTCTCTGGAACCAAGGGTGCTGACGGCGACCCGGTTGACGTGTTCATCGGTTTTTACCCCTACTCTGAAATGGCCTACGTCATCAACCAGTTCATCAATGGTCGCTTCGACGAGCATAAAGTAATGCTGTGTTACCCCGACGAATACAGTGCGCGCAAGGCGTATCTCGACAGCTATGAGCGCGGCTGGAAAGGCCTGCAAAACATGATCCCAGCCACTCTGGAACAACTTCGCTGGTGGCTTAAAAACGGCAATACCAGCCGACCGCTACGCCCTGAATTTCTCCCCTTTGCCGGACTTGAAACCATGAACCAGAAAATTTACTGGGATGGCAACGCCATGCCCATTGATGCATCGCTCGATAAAGTGCTGTACGACATCCGCCGCTCCGTGGATGGCGCGCTTATTTTCGATGCGGTCAGCATGACGGACATTGTTGAGGATGCCGATGGACTGGCAGCGTTCGATGCGCTGGTTACGCCCTATGCGTCACTGGAACGCAAGATGGCAGTGCTGCAGCGGGTGATGGATCGTTACGGACAAGCGGTAAAGGTAACCGCGATGCAGATCAGCGATCCGTTCACGCAGCGCGGCGTCGCCAATGTCGCCGTCATCTACGAACTGAGCGACGGGCAAACGGTAAGCGTTTTTCTGCACAACCCGGATGTAACGCCGAGAAAGATCGCGCCTACCGACGAGCTGATTTCATGGAAGTGGCTGCTTAACAAGAAGGACATCACCATCGTGGTGGCGCCCGAAAAAGGCCAGGACTTGGACGTTAAGGAGGTAGGTAAGCGCATCATGCGACTGGTCGAGAAAAATAGCGCGTTGTTCGGCAAGGCCAATGCCCAACGCGCCGAGCGCATGCAGTCCATAGAAGATATTAAAACTGAAATCGTCGGCCTGGAGGCCGAGCTGAAAACCAAGCTGCATGAGCTTGAGGTAGCGAAGGTTGAGGCCGAAGACCGGGCGATGAAATCAACGCCTTCAGAGGGTGTTGTGGTTACGTACCGTGAAGCACTTCCACCTACAACCAATGCCGTGGAATCGCCAACACCAGAAGCGCAGGAAGGTACAGATCATCAGGATGTATCCGACATTGATGTCGGATACATCAATGAACCTGTAACTGAAGCGCCCTTATCGGAAGCGCGGCCGCAACATGATGGTCAACAAACGCCAGACACTGCCGTCGCAGTTTTAAAGGATGGATATTCCAAGCTATCCCCGGAAGAGATCATCGTTACCAAGATGAACGAGGCAATGCTAGCATTGATTGCAGCAAAGGATAACGGCGATGCGCGCAGTATCTCGGAAGCAGAGCAATTGATGCGTGAAGCCTATGGCTCGGAAGAAGCGACGCCGATGCTGAAAATGTCTGCGGCAGAACTGCGCGACCTGCATAACGCGGTTGCTGGGAAGCCGTTTGAGGCTACCGTAGCGGCGTCTGCTTTTGGTGGGCTAAGGCCTGCGCTTGATCTTGTTGGCGCGGAAGTACCTGAAAATAAAATCGTCTTAGCTGGTAACGAGATTGGAGATTTCCCCGATACGCCCGAGGGAAAAAAAGAGTTAAGAGTGGCGGCGCGAGCGGTCTTCGAATCTATGCTTGGAAAGTGGGTTTCATGCCCCGCTCTGGATGGGGACGTTGAGATTCGCAAAAGCGGTATGAATAAAACGCTAAGCCTGAGCGGAGACCCACGCAAGTTGAAACTCGTTGCCGCGCTAGAAGAACTTATTCGTATCGGAAAGAAACTGGATACCAAACCCAGCTATGCGCCAGAAATTGAAAGAAGTGTTATAGCCTACCACTACATGCGATCTCTTGCGAATCTTGAGGGTACGGACATCGCCGTTCGCTTTATCGTTAAGGAAGATGAAAAAGGTAAATTCCACTGGGATCATAGCGTTCATGATACCGATGCAACGTTTGATAGCACAAAAGAAAACGGGCCGAATTTCTCCGACCCGCTTCTTGTCACTACTTCATGCGGCGGGGGAACGTATCCTTCCCGCTTAGCGAGCGACCAACTTGATGGCACTGTAGAAGAAGGATCAGCAGATTTCAACGGTGATTTCATTGTTGATGAAAACGAAATTGGCGATACATTTGAAGTTGAAACTTCCACCGATGAAGAAGACATAACCAATACGCTGGATTCAGCTGTAGGTGGTGGGCATATGGTATTCAACCTGTTTATTGAAGGTGAGCCGCCTGAAGTAGTTGATGAAAATGATTCTGGAGATAACCCCGGAGACGAAACCACCAAGCCAGCGCCAGAAATACCCGTTATCGAGCTGACCAGCGAGAGCGGCGGAGAAAACGTGAATGCCGATGGAGGAAAAACGGGCTCCGTCGACGCCGCCTACCTATTCGCCAACGCAACCGATGAATTCAAGGAATGGCTGTCCGAATACCTGAAAAAGCCGGATTATTCACCATTTGTTACCGCCAGGGAAATGGATCAAGCGGCCAAACGCAACGGAGCCAGTGTTGACTGGGGCGTGTTTTCCGGCACAGACCAGGATATCGACTCAGACGGCTATGTGGGCGAGGTCAAGAAGGGCGGAGAGATCGTTGGCCGCATCGACATTGGCAATGATGGCAAGGCGATGGTGTTCGTTGGTGCGACCGGAGATCAGCGCGTTGTCTTCCCATCCGGCGTGGAGGCGGTCTATTCCGATGATGATGCCATCGAAATGGTTGACGTCCTGTTTTCTACCCAATCTGGAGATACGCAGCCCGCTATTGCTACTGACCCGCAGCTGGTAGCAGACTTAGCCCTGCTTCACTCCGTCATAGATGGGACCGTAGCCGATATCCTTTCTCCCGAACTCGGCGAACAGATGGCCGCCACATTCGAGCGCAATCAGGACAACGCGGAGTTCATGGAATTGTTCAACCGGGCTGTGAATGCCTACACCGCCGCCATGATGGCGGCCACGGCATAAGGGAGCGCTGGCGATGTCACTATTAGAAAAGCTTTTCGGCGCAATCGCCACAAGAAGGAGCGCGCTTGATGCCGCCGCCCCGCCCTGCCCCGTCTTGGATGCCGTTACCAACCCAATTGAGCAACTGAAGCTGACCACCGAGCTGGGAAAAGTACGCAAGGAAATTGCTGGGCTGGGTGATTCGGCAATGGACGCCATGAAGCGCCTTGGGCTTACTACCCGGCTTGGCAAGATTCGCATGGAGCTGGGCGGACAACAGAATCAAGCTCTGGCTTTGGAGCCAGATACAGCGCCCCAGCAACCTGAACCAATTCAGGAAGCCCATGACGCCCCCGTGGAGACCGTTCAATTCGGCCTGCAAGCAAGTGGCGTCAAGACCCGTGAAAAGATCAACGCGCAGGTGTCGGCCATAACCGACCAGATTCGCGCCGGCAGAAACCCTGCGACGCTGACCGACGATGAAATAGCGCTGCTCAAGCAATATTCCGGCAAGGGTGGGTTGACGATCAACTCCCAGCACGAGTATTACACCCCGCCCCATGTTGCCGAAGGGGTGTGGGACGCGCTTAAAGCCAATGGCTTTGAAAATGGCAACGCTCTGGAACCGGCCACCGGCGCCGGTGTATTTCTGGCTACCAAGCCCAGCGGCGTCATTGCCACAGGTACCGAGATCGACCAGACCAGCGCCACTGTTGCGCAGATCTTGAACCCTGGGGACGTGGTATCTAACCAGTCATTCGAGTATCTGGCCGCGTCATCGCCCGATAACAGCTTTGACGCCGTGATCGGAAACGTACCCTTTGGCAACGCCCGAGGCCCGAGCGCGCACGATGACCCGCCCTACAAATCCGAAAAGCTGATCGAGCGCTATTTCGTGCAGCGCGTGATTGACAAGGTTAGGCCGGGCGGACTCATCTGCCTGGTTGTGCCGGTGAATATCATTCAGGCAAAGGGCAAGGCTTGGGAGAAGTTTCGTATTGCCATCAGCAAGAAAGCCGAATTCCTGGGCGGTCACAAGCTGCCATCCAAGACGTTTTCGAAGCAAGGCACCGATGTCGTGGTCGACGTGCTGGTGATGCGCAAGCATGGCGCCGATTTTCTCGCGCAAGTGGATAACCTGCCGTTCGACACATTGACCGCGGCCAACGTGGTTTGGGCGGAGTTCATCGAGGGCCGCTACTGGCAAGGCGAAGGAAAGCGCTACATCAAGGGCGAGTTCGTACCCAAAGACCCGACCAAGTTCCGCGACTCGGACAAGGTTATCGCCGGCGAAAACATGACCGATGAGGCGCTAAAGCGCGCGCTTGCGGTTAAATTCCACTCTCGCATTGATTGGGAGATGCTGGATAGCGCCGAACCGATTGTCCGCAACTACATAGACGGCGACCGCAAGGAGATCAATGGCATTGATTACGAAATGCAGGGCGGCGCGTGGGTAAAGATAGCCTACACCGAAAGCAAAACCGAGCTGGATACGACTATTTACGGCGTTGACTCGTTGGACGCGCTGGAGTCCATCATGCAATCGGATTCCGGCATCCTGTCGTTGGGCTGGGGAAATATCGAAGCGGCATGCGATGCGTTTCCCAACCTCGTGCCGCAACATGTCAAGGACGCGCTAAATTTTTCTCGCTTGCAGTCGGATGACAACCAATGGCGGGCATTTCGCGGCGCGGTAATCGGCGCCAGGATCGAGTCGTACCTGAACAGCGGCAGCGATGACGCAAGTGATCTGGCCGAACTGAAAGAATTGATCCTGCATGAGATCGTTAAATACGGACACCCCAACAGCGTTACCGGCCTGACCGTGGCCGGCAAGGAATCGAAGCGTTTAGGATTGTTCATCAACTCGGTGGATGAGGCGGGTAACTTCTCGCCGCTACTGGAAACCGGGACCATTCGCCAGGAAACAGCGGAATTTAATTCCGCCGATCCGGTATCGATCGTCACCTATCTGTTTGAGCAGAACCAGGACCCGGTAGAACTCAGTACGGTGCTGTCGATGTACGACGGAGAAGCCATGATGGAAGACCTGGGCGACATCACCAAAATACCGGGGCTGGCCGTGTCGCCCGATGGTTTCATCTACCCATTCGATCAATATTGCTCGGGCGATGTATTCCCCAAACTCCGGGCAATGCGCGAAGCGATGCTATCGGAGAAAGATCCGCGCATTATCGAGCAATACAAGCGCCAGATCGAAAGCATCGACGCCAAGCGCCGCAAAACGCCGACCGAAGACATTACCTTCCGCATGAGGCAAAAGTGGTTCGATCAGAAAAACTACGTGATTGAATTCCTGCATGCCAATGGGTTTAAGGTTACGATTCAGTACGACGAAGAACGTGGTGAATTCGTTTCCCGGGGAACCGGTGGCGGACTGATACCGCAAATCGTCAATTACCTGAACGAAAAGCCGGTAATGGGCGGCGTCAAGGTCTCGGATTACAAGGACGCCATCAAGGCGCTGGAGGATCAATTCGACGCCTTCATGAAGTCGCACCCGAACAGCGAAGACCTGACCAATCAGTACAATGAAAAGTTTAACGGCTATGTCGATTTCAGCTACTCCTGTAGCGACCTGGGGCTGACCAATCTGGGCGACAGAATTAAGCCGCATACCTACCAGAATGAAGCCATTCGCCGACTGTCGCGTGAAGGAAAAGGGATTCTTGGTTTCGACGTGGGCCTGGGAAAAACCTTTACCTCCCTGGCGCTGCAAGCCTACAACGAGCAGATGGGGCGTTCCAAGCGCACCTGCATTGTTGTTCCTGACTCGGTGTTGGCAAACTGGTATCACGAACACAAGGCGTTCTATAAGGATACCTCACGCATGCTGGTTGTCGGCATGTCGCCGAAAACAAACAAGGATGGCACTGCGCAACGTGAGGCGATTGTCGACGAACAAGGCAATCCGAAGCTGCTCAACGGAGAACCCATATACCAGGATGTCTTGACCAAGGACGACGCGGAAACCATCTGGGCGAAAATGCACAGCATTCCGCAGTCCGACTTGTCGCTGGTGATCATGTCGCATTCCCGCTTCGGCATGATACCGGTCAAGCAGCAGACCAAAAAGAAATACACCGAAGAAATGCTGTCGCGGGAGCTGATGAGCGCCGGGGATGCCGACAAGCTGATGTCCGCAAATCCGGGCAAGCTGTCATATGCCGACGCGCAGAATCAAGACCGCATGGAGCAGAAATACTCCGACGAAGGCACGCGCAAACAGGACGCATACCCGTATTTCGAGGACATGGGGTTTGATACCGTCATGCCCGATGAGGCGCATTTTTATAAAAACGCCTTCAAGCCGGGCAAGGAAGCGAGCCGCATCGCTTATCTGCCAACGCCCGACCCATCGCAACGCGCCATCGACCTGTCGTTGAAACTGGCGCATATCCGCGAAATGAACGGCGGGCGCGGCGTTGTGTTGCTGACGGCCACCCCGGTTACCAACAGCCCGCTTGAAATCTACAACATGTTGTCATTCCTGATTCCGGCAGAGGAATTCGAGCAGTTTGGCGTCTACACACCCGATGATTTCGTGCGCGTGTTCGCCGATGTGCAACAGATCGAGAAGCTCAAGGTTTCCGGAGACGTGGGTAACGTCGACGCGATGGTCGGCTTCCAGAATCTGGATGGCCTGCGTTCGCTGTTCCACAAGTACGCGATTATTAAAAATGCCGAGGACGTAAACCTTCCCCTCCCCGGCATCGAAGAAACCCAATCAACCGTTGAGCTATCCGAGGAACAGCAGGGTATCTATGTGGCGCTGCGCGCCGAGGCCAAGACGGCATCGTCTCCCAAGAAAGAGGAGCGTGAAACGGTACGACCGCTGTTCTCTATCATCCGCGACATGGACAGAACCACCACCGATCTGGACATGTATTACAAGCAGATCACCTTCATCTTCGCGCCCGCGCACAAGGAAGCGCTGGAAAAAGCGCTGGCGATGATGCCGAAAACGGTACAGCGCAAGGAGTACGACGCCGACAAGGAAAGAGATGTGGTCATGACGGTGCCGTTAGAGTACACGCTCACCGAAAAAGACGGCAAACTGGTGGTGGTCATGACCGACGCCGGCGAAGAGGACATGGTGGCCGCCATGCAGAAGGTCGGCATCCCGGAAGATGAAGTGGCGCACCCGATCACGCCAAAATATGCCGAACTGCTGAAGAACCTGAAAAAGGAACTGGATGTTGGCGGAAAGCAGCTAATTTTCATCGAGGAAAAAACCCAGCACCGGAAGCTGGCCCGGGTCATCGTGCATCACCTGCCCATTACGCTGGAGAACATCGGCATTATCAACGCCACGGATGCCTCCGGCGAAAAGCTACAGCGCATTTCAGACAGCTACAACGCCGGCAAGATCAAGATTGTTATCGCCAACAAGAAAGCGGAGGTCGGCGTCAACCTGCAAAAAGGCACGACGGCGATTCATCACCTGACGTTCCCCTGGGTTCCGGCCAGCATGCAGCAGCGCAATGGCCGCGGCGTCCGGCAAGGCAACACTGCGGCGACGGTCAATATCTACTACTACATAGGGAAAGGATCGTTCGATCTGTTCCGCCTGAACCTGATCAATAAGAAAGGCAACTGGATTAACGATGTGCTGCGCGGCACCGAATCGAACATGGAATCCAAGGGCGACGGCCACCTGTCGGCGGAGGATGTCATGGTGCTGCTGTCCGATAACCCGGAAGAGGCCAAGGCGCGCATGGAGGAAGCAAAAGCCAAGCGCGAAGCCGCAAAACGGGCTAAATCCGACAAAGCCATGGTCATCAACCTGAACCAGCTCATAGAGGCGCGGCGCAAACTCGCATTGCTGGATGGCTGGAAATCGGACGAAAAGACCAAGATAGAAGCGGAGCTGGCGAAACTGGCGGCGCGCATTGCCGCGCTTGAGGAAGATGATGGCGAGGAAGCCCGTAAAGACCGCTCCGATAGTAGGCGCAAGCAGTCCCTGCAGCAAAAAAAGCTCGATACCCTGGACGCCCGTTATCTGGCTATCGAGGAAAGCGCATCGGCGACAGTGAAACAAAAAACCGTATTCCTGAAAGCCAAGGCGGCAGCAGGCGAACTACCCTTTGATGCGGGCGCTGTCGACAATCCGGAATCGGTGCTGGTTACCAACGATGGCCGGATAATAAAGCCGGGCATGGTGTTCGACATTAAAGACGCGAAGTACGACCGTGACCGCAAATTGACCAAAGGCCTAAATCTGGTTGAAGCCATTGACGCATCGGCGCGCACCATCACCTTCAAGCCCAAGAGAGAAAATTACAGCTCGCGGCCCATCAGTCTGAACGATCTGCACAACTACGAGCTGAAGCCGGTATCCATGACGATTGAGGAATGGGACTTGGCGAACAAACTCGCCAATAACCTAACGCTGAAGGATGTCATCGGGTTGGGGTTTGCCACCTACGACAAGTTCAAGGATCAAATCAAACTGGCCTATAGGGAATACTATATCGCCGAT
The DNA here is from genome assembly GCF_009498235.1 of Candidatus Methylospira mobilis. Lineage (NCBI taxonomy): Bacteria > Pseudomonadati > Pseudomonadota > Gammaproteobacteria > Methylococcales > Methylococcaceae > Candidatus Methylospira > Candidatus Methylospira mobilis. The sequence goes on from NZ_CP044205.1 coordinate 2,349,381, forward strand.
CTGGGGGACGGCACGGTAACACTGACCAGGGAAAGCTCCAGTTATCGTTCCCTGGTGGATGCCCGCTTCGTCTGGCCGGATGGCGGCAGCGAGGCCATTAAGCGCCAAGTGGTCAAGGATTACTACCGCAACATCACTGTTTATGGCACGGACTACGGCGGCCCGATTATGGAAACCCTGTTCGGCGAGGATTGGAATGCCGCCATTCAGCAATATGCAGAAATGGCGACGCAGGAAGACGTGTTGCGTCAGGCGCAAGCCATTTTTGAGGCCGACGTTCAATCCAGGGGCATGGATGAATACCAGTTCATCGAGCGCAACAAGTGGTTCGTAGCCAATAATTGGCGCGAATATACTGCAAAGATACCAGGCGACAATGTACAGGAGATAATGGATTGGGTGCGAACATTCATGGCGGACAAGATTGCGGCCTACGAAGCCGAGTCCCGGAGACGCCAGGACGAGGCCAACCAGAAAGCCGCCGAAGCGATTAAATCCAGCCCGGACTACAAAGAGATTCCAGAGGGTATTGCGCTAAAGCTCTCGGAAAAAGGCATCACCGCCCTGTACAACACCGAATCGGTCTACATTAAGCGGAGCAATTGGCCGGCCTTCTCGCTGCTGCTGTTGCAGGACTCGAATGGCAAGCAAGGATTGCTGTACGCCGCCAAGGAGCGGCTGAAAAGCGCCTATGGCGCGCAATTCGCCGCCGATATATCGACAAAGTTCAGCGGCGCATGGTGGTATATGCCCTCCTCCCATAAGCTCGACGATATCGTTTCCGTTATACTCAACGATCAGGACGCGCCGGTGATCGAGACCAACAGGGACGCTCCGGAAAAGCTGAAAGTTCCTGCCGACAAAATAGCCGTTGGCGATGAACTGAATGGATTTGTCGTCCGATCGCTGGGTAAAACCTGGGCGGCTAAGGAATATGAAATCAGCGCCGTCAAGCGGGATTCGGGCTTCGATATCGAAGAAGGCGACTTGATCCAATACGCGAGATTTTAAGCATGAGACTCTACAGCAAAGACGATTTACAAGACGCCCTGTTCGAAGCGCTGAACAGCAATAAAAGCTCGGCTGAGTTCGTCAAGAAATATGTCACCAATCTGGGCAAAATCATCAAGAAAAGGCCGCAGCATTACCGCTATTTCGGTCCGTACTGGTGGGCGCTGAAGTCGATCATGCTCAAGTACGAAGTACCCGGCATTGATGATTTTGTAGATCTGGAGTGGCTGGAAAAAATCAATCAGGCGCTGACCGGCGATGACTATGTCTGCGTGGCGTCCTGGGCCATGCAGGAAAGCCGGTTCGGCGGTCTGGAACTACCCACCAACACCGTGATGCTTGAAGACGCCGAGGGCAATATGACCGAATGCGTCACCATAGACCCGTTTCTTGAGGCGCTGATTAAAAGCGGTTGATTTTGGACTCACTTACCCATCGCTAAACGGGCGGCATCCGCCAGAAATCCACTCCGGGTAGAGTGATGGGCGCGGGCGTAATCGTCAATCTTCGCCAGCAGTCGGCGCGGCAGGGTGATATTAATTTTTTCGGAACGCCCATCGAAACGCGCGGTATCTACGTCGACCAAGGCCCATACGCCGCCCTCGAAGTCAGGGTTTAGCCTATGCTCGGCGATCGGTCGCGGAACCGGAATTTCCTCATCGTCGTCGGTCATGCCTTCAAGGTGCAGGTCAATAGCTTCCGCCACACTGTTCAGGGCGTCGTCGAAGGTGTCGCCCGCCGAAAAACATCCGGGAAGATCGGGAACGGTAACGCCAAAACGCACGCCGTCATCGGTATGCAATACCACGGGAAAGCGCATAATAAACTCCTATTTCCACCCCGCCTGTTTCTCGATGCTGCGTAGCGCACCGGCAGGGATGTCGCTGTCAGGGTGCTTTACAGTCACCCGGCCCGGATTTGTCGGATGCTTGAATTGATGGTGCGAACCTCTGACTCTATCCAGATACCAGCCTTCCGACTCCAGGCGCTTGATGACTTGCTTGCTGTCCCTGGTGGTTATTATAACCACCAGTCAGTAATTGACAATGTATTTGACAGGGACGCGGCTACCGGAAGATTACCACTGTCAACCTGTCAATTTTTACAGTTACGCCGATGCACGGCGCAGGGCTATAATGCCGGTGAGCAATCAGGAAACATAAGCCGTGCAGGGACAGCCGCTTCAACCGTTTACCGCAATAATCACAATAGCCGCCGATATGAGGCAAAGTTTTGCGTCATATAGGTGGGCGAATTTTTCGTTATGCCCCTTAGGGATTTGCACGAATGCAAACTATAGATGAAGCCCTGATCGAAAAATTCAAACAAATCCTTTGTGAGCCCCCCTCCCCGGGACGCCAGAAGGAGCAGGTTGTACAGGACTTTCTTGAGCAACACACAGAGCTGATTCCGATTCCGAACCGCTTGAACCACCATCTCCATTTTCAATCTGTAGTGTCCAAGTTCCCACTTGGTACTGAACTGACTACAGACTACGTCTACATCACAAAAAGTTCTGACGTTTGGAGAGTAACCCTTGTCGAATTGGAGTCTCCGGATAAGCGCATCTTTACCAGTGACGTTAAGAAAACGAATACTTCAGCAGAGTTCAATGCAGCGTTGAATCAGGTAAGAAGTTGGAAACACTACCTTGATGAAAACAAAGCCGAAGTAATTCGTCGCCTTGACCCGTTGCTACAACCAATAAACATGAGGCGGAACCCCATCGAGTTTCACTTCCAACTCATCATTGGCCGATCCGAAGACAAAAACCTAAGCGTGGAACGGAAGAAACACTTTAGAGGACTCATTGATGAAACTGGGATCGACCTTTTAACATTTGACCAACTGATTGACTGGTACAGAAACGATCAGCGCTATAAGAAGCTTGTGCTGCGCCTCACGGGCGCGCAATACGCTTTCAAGCATATGCATTTCGAGCCGACACAAATTCTTTCGTATGTGGGGCCTGACCGTCTATCCCTAAGCTCCGACGAGTTTGGGCGCTTAAAGGCTGCTGGATACGAAATGGACAAGTGGAGCAAGGGTGACTTGCTCACCTACAACGTCAAATTTGCAGAATCGACAAGAAACCAAGAGCTAAATAAAGGACGGCACTCTTTTTACTCTAAATAAAGGTGTATAATTTACTTTAGTCGCAACAGGCCATCATTCAAATGAGCTGTTTAGCAATGAAGACCAAGGAAAGATCTATGTCTCACGATAATACAATCAAAAATTACATGAAGTTTCTTTGGGGACCTCACTTAGCGGAGATTGTTTTTGAGTCGCCCAGCCGACAAGCAGTATCTAGCTCCGTTCAAAATGCTTCCGTAATTTCCGGGTTTAGTATTGCAGCTATAGCCATAATTTTGGCTACCACCCCTCTAACCTCACCTTTATTGATCACTCTTGTTTATTTATTTCTAGCATTAATGCTACTATTTAAATGCGGCGATTGCTTGACCAATTCACTGCATTTTGATGACCCCATAACCAACCAGAAAGAACTAAAGTTTTATCGCAGGCAGGTTTACTGGGGATGGAGGCATTATAATCTGGCCATAATAATAATTATTGCATCGATAGCATTTTTTTCCATTATAAAAATACAAGACCAAAATATACCAAGCCACCTAAAGCTATCCTTGTACACTGCAATTACCTTGGTTTTCGCATGGTGGGCATCATTTTGGTTTGTGGATTTATGGAAAACAATTATTTTCATTGTAAAATGTGAAGACAAGAATTACAGCAACTACTCGACAGAGCAAAAGAAGTTAATTGAGCGCAATATTCTTTTCAAGTTAATCTTGTATTCCGGTATAACTGTAACTTTAACTATATTATTAACTCTTTTGCCTTTTGGTTTTTTTTCTTCATGTGTAGATGTGCAGGCATTATTAATTACATTGATATTGTTTGCAGTCCTTCGAGCGATAGTAATAGATACATTTTGACCAGTCACTATGCTTGAGAGATTTATGATCTACGCTGGATTCTGCCTTGTTTTCTGTCTTGGATTAACAAAAAAAGCACCCACTTCGGCGCTAGACTCAGTCTCGTTTGTTGTGCCACGGCCTAACGAAGCGTTCGAAGCGGACGCGCTTGACGATCAGCCTACTTACCACAGTTTTTGCGCGTACCGCTCAACTTTGCGTTGGTCATCTTGATACTGAGGCGCGAACGATGAGCGAATTTGATACGCGGAAGAAGGCTCTACTAGAACCATTATTCATCGAAGCTGGCAACGCATTGATGGATTGCCAGACTTTCGAGTACGGCCTAACGCTTCTGCTCTTTCATCTTGCCAGACTCGATAGCATAACTCTCGACCCTCAAAAGGTTGCTCTAATTTTGGAGAACCAAGACAAGAAAACGGCAGGCCAGCTAATTGCCATGCTGAAGAAAAAGGCCAACGTAAGCGACGGTATCGAAAAAGCCTTGGAAGTTGCTCTCGCTTCACGCAACACACTTATCCATCGCATATTGATAGACAACGCAGAGAAACTTCCCCAAGCAGAAACGAGGGCATCGCTGCTTAAGGAAATTCGAAGCCTGCGCGCTAATGTTCAAAAGGCAGACAAGAAGTTGCGCCCGTTCATCCACGCATTTGGTCTCGAACTCGATGGCTTTGACAATCGCCAATTCGAAGCCGAAGCAAAGGCAACGTTTACGTGAACCCGATGCCCAACCCTTCAGTCGAGAGGGGCTGCGCAAAAGCGCGCAGCCCCTCACTTTTACGTTGTTGGGCATCATGATGAGGATCGTGCCATTTATTCTTGGCTTGGCGCTAGATATTGCACTCAAGCGCCTGACGCGGCCGCATACGGTCTACTCGAAGCTTGCGATAACAGCACTGCTCATCAGTGGCGGAGCCTTCATCACCCCATTTTGGCAACAAGCCGTTGAAGGTCTCATTGCGCCCTTGGACAATCCAGGATGCACCGGCCCACTTCCATCTATCGCATCAGGTTCGATTTTTCTCTTGTTATCCTTTTTGTTTGGATCTATATCGCAAAGGCATTCAACGCAACAACGGGAATCACTTGTAGACACAAAATCGCTCAGTGGTCCTATCTCAATTGGGCAGGCGCAAGTTTATTGCTACTGCGGGTCGGTATTGGCAATGTCAAACATTGATGTGGTCATTACCTCAGAGAATAGAGATCTACATCTTGGAAGTATTAACGGCACTTCTGTTTCAGGAAGAATTAGGCGACTTGCCGCTTCATATAACAGCGATGGAACACTAAGCGCCGACCATCTGCTTAATCACACCATCCAATGGAAATCGAATCAGCATCACAAGGGACCATACAGATTGGGGCAATGCATAGTCTCTCCCCCATTTAATGCCAAACGTCGCGGCATCAAATCCATAGTTCATGCAATCACACTTGAAAAACGTGACTCAGGATTAAATATCGTAGAGGAATCTGCGAACCGAGAAGTAATCGATTTTGTTATCAAACATTGCAACGTACAACAGTATTCTTCCTTTTTTCTACCAATATTTGGACTCGGTAGTGGTGGCCTATCTCGAGATGATGCGATCTCCAGAACATTAACCCCTCTCATTGCCAAGCTTCGTACCACGGCTGCGCCCCTTTCTGTTTATGTGGGAACCTATCGTCTCTCTGATGCAGCAATTGCTTCGACATTTTTGCTGAGAGCGCAATGACCCCCCATCTCGCAGAGGATGTTGCATCGCTCTTATGTCGGCTAGATGAGCGCAGGACAGGAGCAATTATAGGTTACACAAGCGGAGTCTTTGATCTTTTTCATCAAGGGCATCTCAACTATCTAAACGCATGCAAACTGGCTGTGGATGTATTGGTTGTCGGTGTAGACGCCGATATCTTGGTTCGGATTAGAAAGGGCAGTCATCGTGCTTACGAAAAATGCAACACAAGGGTCGCCCATGTACAAGAGACAGGCCTTGTAGACGAGTTATTTATCAAGACGAATTCCTCCGACGAGATAATTCCCATCATTCGACCGCATAGATACTTTATTCCAAGCAACCGCCAAATCAGCGCTCTGCGATCCCAACTTCTAAACGACTTATCAGTACGACTTGATGTGCTTCCTTATACAAGTGGGGTATCTACAACGAAAATGGCACGGCTAATTGGAATTTCTTCGGATAGCAGTGACTTTGAAAATAAGTGAATTCGATCGATGCCCAACCCATCATTCCACCGGACTTGCGCGAAAAACCACGCATGAAGCCCAATATCATCGCCACCTGACAAGCTTATCGCTAACTCAACTTAAGCCCGCCCCACGCGGGCTTTTTTGCGCCCGCAAAAAATAACCACCCCGCACCCCGCCCCCACCAAAACCGGAAAACAGCGCAAAAACCGCCCTACCCTCACCCAAAACTATCACCTGAACCTCGGCGCGTCGCCGAACACAGTCTGATAACTTTTGGCGAGATCGATATGCCCAATAAAATCAAGCACCAATACTCCCGTAAATCAACCGCCGAGGTGGATGCGTTCACCCAGGGGTTGCGGGAAAACGCTTTTAACCAGCAGGGAACATTCGACTCTGCGGCAACCTACGACTTCCTGTCTAATGTCACCAACCAAAACACAGGAATCAAGGTTCCCGACAACCTGCAAGCGGTTTACGATGAAGTCGGCGAGAAGGGGAGCGATGTCGTTACCCGAGCCATTCTCGATGGCATCAATAACTATGAAACAGCGCACGGCTGCTCGGTTCCGGCTGACATTCTGGAGCAGGCGATACATGCCGCTTACGGAACCACGAATGAGGCGCGCCGAATAAATCAGCTTCCGGCGCTGGACTCGGCGAACAGCAACCACATGGACGAGCTGAGCCTGCAGCCCAATCGCGCCGTTGTCGCCATTCTTTCGATAATGGCGGAGGCGATCCCGTTCGCGCATTACCTGCCGGCGGACATCGGTTCGAATGAAGCGCGTCTGGCGATCATGCAACATCAGGCCGGCAGCACCTACGGCGGCTATCTCGAAAACGCCATTCTGGATGGGATCGCCAGCGGCGAAGTCTTTATCACCTCGTCGCGGATTCATAAACTGGATATCAACAGTCAGGGCGCGGCTACCGCGAAACTGACGACAATCCAAACAGACGATGAGCATTGCGATCAAAGCGACACGGCGGTAGCGCCAAAGCTGTTGCGCGGCACAACTATCGTCTACGTGAACGGCAAGGTGGCCGCGCGCGAAGTCGATAACACCGGTAGCGGCAATTCGCCCATCAGCGGTACCGCGATCGTTGCGGGAACCAGCTACGCCATATCGGGAACCATTAATTCCGATACCGGCGTGGTGACGCTGGCGACCACGCCAGCTATCCCCAACACCAGCGATGTATCGGTCATTGTCGAAGGCTTTATCGACTATGAACGGAGCCCTGAGCTGACGCCGCGGATTATAACGGCGGTCAACATTTTCAAGCTGCACGCCAGCCCCTGGCGCGTGTTCACGCAACAGACCATCGACAGCCGTACCCAGATGTCGAACGAATTGGGGCTGGACCCTTACGGCGAAAGCGTGATCGGCATTCAGCAGCAATTCGCCAACGAGCGCCATTACAAGGTGCTGGCCATGGCGCGGCGCTTGGCGGTCAACAACCACACGCAATTCGATTTCAATTGGGCGACCAATAATGGCGGCGAAAGCCTGCAAAAGACCCGCTCTCAAATCCTACAGGACTTCGCCACCCCGCTGGGCGTCGCCGATCAGCAAATGGCGAACGACACCATGAACCACGGTATCACCCACTTGTACGTGGGTAAGTTCATGGCGTCCATGCTGTTGTCGATGCCGAGCGACATTTTCGTGCCGTCAGGGCTACCCGCTCGTCCGGGCATTTACCGCGTTGGGCGTCTGTTTGGCCGTTTCGATGTGTATTACGCGCCCAAGGGCGTGAAGGAAGCGATCGTCAATGGCACGCAAACCGCTCAGGTTTTGTGCATCGGACGCGCAACCGACGTCACGCGCAACCCGTTTGTGCTGGGCGACGCCGTGGCGCCCCAGGTTATACCGTTGGCGGTCAATTCCGACATGAAAACCGGGGCCGCGTTCTACGCGCGCAACTTTACCTCAGTCAATCCGCACTGCCCGTCTTCCATGGGCTGCGCGATGATCGACGTCTACAACCTGACCTAATATCGAGGCGATCATGTCAAGAATCATTGAAATTGGCGCGCCGGTATCCGGTGAAAAAAGCGCAAACGACGCGTTGAAAGAAGCGTTTGAAGGAGCTGGTTACCCGCTGGATGTAACGATTGAAAGCCACCTGCAACGCGCTATCGCGCTGCCGGAAATCGGGGTCTATTTGCCCGCGTCGAAGAGAACGTTCGCCACCATACGCAATGAGGATGCGTTTCATCGCGCGGTATCCAGCATCGAGCAAATCGCGGCGCTCAACGGTTACCAGAAAATCGTGACCATCGAGGAGGGGCATGCGGACCCGGCCGCGGACGGCGCAGCCGGCGCGGATGCAACCGAAACAAAGAGTCGAGCCAAAAAACCAGCGAATTCCGGGGCGGATGCGTCCACGCATAACGCATCCGATCCCAATTCCAAGCAAGGAGCATAACCCATGACCGGAGTGGCTTTTACTCGTCAATTGGGTTCGGAATCGGGAGTCCAGCTCAACCCGCTGAGGGACGAGTCGGAACTCCCAACGCTGGACAACGCGGACCAGACCTTCGCCGTCGCCATGCGCGCCACCCGTGGACGCATCGACAAGCCGTTTGCCGTCAATAGCGGGAACATCGGCAAAAAGCTGGGCAGCGGCGAGTCGATTCGCCTGTCCGCGCTGAACGAAGCGTGGGTTCAGGTATGGGAGGCGGTGAACCGTGGCGCTTACAACGCCATAGTGCAGCGCCTGATAACGAATGCGGCGGTTATCAAATGGGCTGTGGTCACGCTGCCCGATTCCGCTCCCGATGCCCCGGCGTTTTCGGTATCCGCCATCGATCCGGCGCCGCCCTACCTGCTCGCCATCAAGCATCTGGAGTGCCATAACGACGGCATTAAACTGGCGTTTCATGCCGATGAATCTCGCTCTGGCGGGGTGCTGACCGAGAATAGCAAGATAACGCTGAGAATATTCGATTCTGCCGACATATTGCTCTATGAGTTCCGTGGATCGCTAGATCCCGCCGCCCGCGATGATTTCGGGAATTCAGCGTTTTTGCCGGATGTCGTGTCCGGGATAACCGACGCGGTGGAAATCGAAGTTGGCGCAACCACCGCGATCGCCATCACCTCGAATGCCTATGGATACGACGCGGCGGGCAAGGAGAAATGGGTTAAGTCGGACTTGCTGATGTGTTTCGATGAAGGGGGCAAGGCGTACAGCACTCAAGACTACCATAATGCGCGTGATAAACTGCAGCGCACGCAATTGGGTTATGCCTACATCGCATCGGGCGGCACGCAATCAATCGGACTGATTGCGGCGCTGGCTCAATTATCGTTCGACACCAATAAGCAGTTCCGCCTCGACATACCCGGAAATTTAACGGTGGAGGAAGCGATTACGTTTAAGGAACAGCTTAATCTGGAAGCCGTTGAAACGGCTCACTTGATACATGTGTACTGGGCGCCGCTAAAAAGCGACGATCCGACCGGAGTGAACGGTAAAGGCTATATTGGAACCTCGGCGCTTAATATCGCGTTGTCGTGCCTGCGTAACGCGCAGGCCAATTCCAAGGGGTTCGCGTCTAAAAACTACCCTATCGCCGGGCGCGAATGGCCGGTACAGCGCACCGGGCTGGTACAGGTCGTCACCCCTGGCGATCAGGAACTTAGCGCGCTGGCAAAAGCCAGGATCAACCCGGTGATTTTTGAAACATACACCGGCGGTGGGCGCTATGTGTTCAGAGACTCCTTGACCTGCGCTCCGGTTGAAAACGTCCTCAAAAAACTGATTTCCGTGGTTGAAATGTCCACCAGCATCGACGATGCCGTGACGCGCTACGCAAAGGATGTGCTGCAACTGCCGATGGACGTATGCATCAAGCGCATGACCGACTTTCTTCAAAATCTGTTCGAGGGGGCTCAGGGCGCAAAATGGATTACCCCGTCGAGCGATCCGGCCATGGGCGGTTCCGCGTTCCGTTTTACGGTTCAGCCGAACGCGGCGCGCCCTTACGACACAATGGACTATGCATACTGGCTGCATTATGACGGAACAAACCGCCAGAGCTATGTAACCCAGACATTAAGCAGGTAATACTCATGAGCTTGACTGAAATTTTACGCAGCGCCATGGCGCGCAGCAAAACGCTGGACAGTTGCAAGGAAGAAAAAACCGTCGACTCGGCGGACACGCCCGAGCTGGAAGGCGCGGACCAGTACACGTTGAACGACGTGGCGTTAAAAACGGCGGCAGCCATACAGCAGTGGTGCGAAACCGATGACCTGGATTCCGGGGAAACCTCCGCGAATCGCCTGATGGCGTTGATCGTGGGCATCGCCGATATCAATAAGGACGGCGACATCACTGATGATGAGGCCGATCTGCTGGATATGGCCCTGAACGCGGCGTGGGATTATCTCGCCTCGAAGGGGGCCGACGAAGAAGACATCGGCGCGCTGCTGAACGATTGGGACGACGATGCCGCTGACCGCATCCGGGATCTGGTCACCAGCGCCTTGCCGGATGGCGATGACGCGGCTTCCGATGACCTGAACAGCTTCGTGTTCGGCGTCAGCCAGGAACCGGCGCTGGATGCCGTCTACAGAAACAAGGTAGCCATTCGCGGCGGTAAAAAGGTGCGCATACACAAGCGCATCTCAGGAACCGTGCATTTATCGGCCAAGCAAAAAGTGGCCGTGCGCAAAATGCTGATGAAAAGCCACTCTTCCACGGCGCAGATGCACCGGATGAAGTCGGTGCGCGTCCGTGGGCAATTTGGGATGAAGGTTTAATGGATGGTCCTTGGCGCGCTGTCATCGCTGTGGGGCGAATTATCGCCGCACCTGATCGCCAGTTTTTTTGAGGTTGATCGAAGCGGCGCGCGTATGGGCTCCGGCGCGGAGGTAAAAGCGCCGCTGACGGATTCGAATCTGGAGGCTACGCTTAACTGGCAAAGCCCGTTCGAGCAGGCCGGGCCTGAGTCAAAGGCTCCGGCTCTACTGGCCATGCTGCAATCCGGAGCCTTGCAGCCCATTATGGATGTAATGCTTGGAAAAGCTGCCAATGCAACCGGCATCGATGTGTCGGGAGCGCAACAGAAATCCAACGCCTTTCTTAAGCAATTCGACGGCAGAACCGGCATCACCAAGCTGAATTCCACACAGGTTTTTACCGGCATGCCGCCGGTAAAAATATCGGTCACCGCGCTATTTCGGGCATGGCGGGATGCTATTTCGGAAGTTGAGGCTCCAGTTGATCAGCTTTGGGATTGGGCGCTTCCGCAAGAGCTATCGAAAGACGGCGCTATCGTCGGTAGCCTGAAGGCGGCAAGCGGGGAACAAAGCGCGCTGGATGCGTTACTGCCCTCGCACGCACCGACCATGATCGGCGTGACGTATAAGGGGCGGACCTATGCGCCGCTGGTAATCGAGTCAATCGGCTACCCCATAAGCTCGCCCATTTCATCAAGCGGCAATTATGTCGAGCTATCCGTACCCATGACGCTGTGCACGCTGACCGCGTGGGATCGAAACGACCGGAAAAAAACCCGTTAATTTATGTGAGAAACACATGATTTACATACCGCCACTCAGAACAAAACGCCTCACGGTACAGCTCAAGGAGCTGTCCATTATGGATAGCATCGCGCTGGCCGGAATGCCTATCGCGCACGAGCAATCCAACATAACGCAGTTCCTGCGGCGCGCCACGGACAGCGCCAACGGCATCGATCCCGCCTTATGGACGGTTCAGGAGCGCCTATTGGCGGTTTGCCACTATATTGCCGCGGTAGCCGATGACGGCCCTGATTTTTCAGTCGGCGCTGCGGCGCATTATTCCGATTACCTGGATGGCGAAGTCGATATCACCGGCGATGGAAAACCGCTGCCGGCCGGTGAGCTGTCCGGCGATAACTGGTCCATCCGGCATCTGACCGGCTGGTCCGCCGAGGTCATCGAACGCCTGGAAGGGGAAATACCGGGTCTTTCTGCAAGAGCGCATTGGCTGTTGGGCGCCATGGCCGCGCAACTGGTGCGCGACTCGGAGGAAATCAACGATGAGTTTACCGATGAATGGCTGCTGGAGCGCATGCGGATCATGGCGGCGTTCCCGGAAAGTGACTTCATCGCGTTGAGCGCGATATTCATGGAGGGCAAGGCGACGCTGCATCACCTGATGCGCATCGAGTTCGGCGACGACGGCGGCATCGTGGTACTGCCGAAGGAGGGCGGCCTGTTACCGCCCGCCCGATTTCGCCTATATTCCTGCCTCTCAACGTTCGCGCGCGGAATGGGCGGAAAACCTGACGAATCTGGCGATCAGCGTCAGTCTATTCTCTTCGACACCGCTGCATGAGGCGTTGCGGCTCACGAGCAACCAGGCATCCCACTTCTTTGAGTCCAAGGCATTTACCGACTATAGGAAAAATCGCGACGCCGAGATGAAAATACAGGTGGCGGTCGTTAACCGGCTGAATGACGTGGTCAAGTCGGTGGGCATACTGGCGAAGGTGATGAGTAAACGGTAACGATAATGGAAATGAACAATGTCGAAACAATGCTGGCCGGCGGCGCGGGCGGCATCACCGTAACCGGTTTTTTATTCTGGTCGGTGCGCCGCATGTTCCGGCAGTACTCGACCGAGATCACAGAGAAGCGCAAGGACGAAGCCGAGGCGGCGCTTTTTACCAATCTGCGCGCGGAGATAACGCGCATGGGCGAGGATATTCTCAAAATCAAGGAAGCGCATCGGCAGGAAAAGCATGCGCTTGACCGGCGCATTGAGGCGCTGGAACATAAAGTAGCGACGCTAAACGGCCAGCGCAACCGCACAAAACAGATCGCGGTGGACGGATACCGCAGTTGCGCGAAAGGAAGCTGCCAGCATCAACCGGACACGCTGGGCAAGTTCAACCAGATCATCGACCACGGCGATCCTAATAAGGAGTGGGATTTTAAAACCGCTCCATAGATTGACAGTAATTGCAGAGTGCAGCAGAATAATTAGCCGTAACATAGCCGCCTCAGTCATTCTGGAGTAACCACCATGTACCGCCTCGGCTGGCCTCTGTCCACATTTCTTGCATCACTCGGCATCCCGCTGCTGGTTAAAATTATTGTTTTTTATGACGATGAAGCGCATGTTTATGTTGCGACAAGTCCGGATGTAAAGGGGCTGGTCGTAGAATCCAGCGACTTTGAGGAACTCAAGCGCGAGATTACAGATTTGGTTCCCGAGCTGCTGTCGCTTAACCGGCCCAATCTACGCTCAAAACCCGCAACAGACCTGACGTTTACCCAGCATCTTTCCCATGCATGAATGGCTACGAGAAGCAGGTTAAAGCGCTGCTGCTCCAAGCCGGTTGCAAACTGATACGCTCTGGAAAAGGATCGCACGAAATCTGGCAATGTCCAAATGGCGTGAATGTTACGGTAAACCACGCCTGCAAATCCCGTCATACAGCAAACAGCATCTTACAGGCTGCGGGTATCAAGTTCAGATTTTGAGCCGCGTCCCTGCGGCTGGATTACCCGGTTCACCAAGCCTTGCTCAACTCCTCCACGCAGAAGCGCCGCGCCTTTTCTCGGTACTGAGGCGACAGGTTCATGGTGCGCAAAAACGTCGCCATCAGCGCGGGCATGGTGGCGATGCCTTCGGATATCGAGGTCAGGCCCAAGGTGGACAGGTATTCGTCCACCAGCTCGCGCGTTAGCGGCTGGATGTTGCTCTGGCCGTTTTCGATGGTCAGCAGGTAGTGATTACGTCCGGCAGCCGAAGGGAGAACCCTACCCAGTAACCGCTCCCCTATTGTCTGGAGTATGCGCGCAGCGGCATACTGCACGCGCCTGATTGATCCCAACTCGATATCCCTGCAATGCGCCCATAGGGTTTCGTTTGGCAGCAGTATCAACTCAATCGCCATTTGGTCTTGCGGGCTGGCATTGCAGTAATGCTCGAATAGGGATTGTTTGAGGGATGCGTCCGGGGTTGCTTCCTGAGCGGGAATAAACTCACCTTCCAGCGGCAGCCGCGCAACCAGCGAGCAAACATCGGTAAACGACTCGGCGGGAACCTCTTTGTAACTGCATCCGAACTTGGACTTGATCGACGACCAGCACTTGATGGCGGCCTTGGCGTGTTTGTCTTGCGGAAGTTCGGCGACGCGGGATTTGACCAGCGCCTTGATGACGTCCTGCTGGTCTGGCGTCAGGCAGATCAAATTTCCCCCTCAGTCTTATTGCTTCTTTTCTGACATTTACAATGCTAATCGGTTGAACTAAATAACCTCGAAGTTGATAACTCTCCATTAATCCTCTTCTTTCTTCGCTCCCAACAAATCCGCAAGTTTAGCAAGAGTTTCCGCGTCAAAACTCGATCTGGCAAAACCGGCGATTAACATCTGCTGCTGCGGGTCGCATCCTTCCAGCGACACGCTTTTGTTTGCCATATCCGCGTAAACCCCTAAATCTTTAACCATAACGCCGCGCTCTTCAAAAAACTGGGTGGTTTTTTTTACCCACTCTTCGGGAATTTTTTTTCTTCCGGTTTCCATGGCACTAAGAAAGGCCGGTGATACTTCGAGACTTTCAGCCATGGTGGACAAGGTTTCATGGGCATCCAGTCTGGCCTTTCTGACAGCTCTTCCAAAGTCAGTAAGCCTCATTTTTTCAATCTCCCCTTTAGTTTGTTACACATTACGGATCAATCATGATCCTGAGACGCGATTATACCTATCCGCACAACAATTTCAACCGTTTTGGTTAAAATTTTTTAACATGCGGTTCTTCCTGTCAATCGTGAACCTTATACGCTCCCCCAACTATCAAAAACTAAGGTAGCCCGATATTGCACGCATACCATTCAAAACCGGAAAACAGCGCAAAAACCGCCCTACCCCACACTCAAAACTACCCCCTGATAACTACATCAGGTGGGCATATGACCAAACACAGACAGGTATGCGACGCTGCCGTCGCTATCATTAAAAAATTCGAGTCCCTGCATGACGGCGATCTGAGTCATGTCGGGCTACAGCCCAAAATGGACCCGATTGGCATCTGGACTGAGGGCTGGGGTCACGCGATGCGTGATCCGGCTACCGGTAAATTTCTCAAGGGTGCTGAAAACAAGGCAAAGGCCTACCGGTTGCACAGCATCAGCGACGAAGATCAGGCCAATGCTGTCCTGGACGAAGACTTGGCCGAGTTCTCCGATCACATTGCCACGCTGATCAAGGTTGATGTCAGTGACGACCAATTCGGCGCATTGGTCAGCTTTGCGTACAACGTGGGCTACGGCAAGGGTGGGTTGGGTGATTCAACGCTGCTCAAGTTGCTGAATGCCGGAAACTACATTGGCGCTGCCGACCAGTTTCCGCGCTGGAATAAATCCGGTGGCAAGGTACTTAACGGGCTTGTGAAAAGACGGGATTCCGAGCGTCTTCTGTTCCTGGATGGAACTTCTTCCTAAGCGGGTACATCATGAGCATTCTATTTTTCACGTTGATTGGGGCCTCCGGCCTCATTGCGCACTGGTGTAAACGCTGGCTGCGCGAACAAACCACGGCATCGCTGCTCGACTATTACCTGAAATACAACCGGCGCGCGACGGCGGCAACCGCCATTACATTTTCGGGCGCGCTATTCGGGTTTTTATCGAGCAGCCCCGAGCTTACGCCCGTAACGGCCTACGCCGTGTTTTTAACCGGTTACGGCATTGATTCTGCCATAAACGCTGAGTGAGGCAGTAAAGATGAATAAATACAAAACGATATCGATTGTGGTATTGTCCTTTATGCTGTTTGGCATGGCCATGGGGGTGAAGTCCGCATCGGCGGATGACGCCGTGCCGCCAGTGCTCGTAGGCTTCTCGCGCGGCGAACCGTCGGCCAAGGACATTGTGTTGCAGGCCATCGCCGACGCGCAGGTATCGATCTACATGGCCGCGTACCAGTTTACCCAGGACGATATTGTCGGGGCTTTGCTGGGAGCGCAAAAGCGCGGCGTCAAGATCGCGGTTGTGCTGGATAAAACCCAGGCGCATGGCGCCGTGCAAGCCGAGCTTGTGAGATCGGGCATCGGTTGCGCAATCGACCACCGGCATAAGATCATGCATCACAAGTTTCTCGTGGTGGACATGACATCCGTGGAAACCGGCAGCTTCAATTACTCCGAGTCCGCCGACAAGGCCAACGCCGAAAACGCGATCTATATTCGAGGCTCGCCCAGCCTCGCCGCGAAGTACAAAGCACAGTGGGAAGATGTGAACCGCAAGGCGCTGCTGTGCGGCGGAGTCCGCCCCATATAAAACCGGAAAACCAAGCAAAAACCACGCTACCATTGTTCAAAACTAAGCCCTTACGCAGCATGCATAAGGGCTTTTGTTATGGCGATTTCATTATCCAGTTACATGAAGGGTTTCTTCGATCTAACCAAGGCGATCGGATTGAAGGCCATATCCAGCGATTTCGCGTTCGAGATCGCCGGTTTTGAGGGGACTTATTTGCTGGTGAAGCAAGCGCCGTGGCCGGAACTGACGCCACAGGGCGAGATCGAGGTTCCGACCGTTCTCGGGGGCATGGCCTATCAGCCGCAACAGGTGAAGTTTGCCGGACAAGGCCCAATCTCGATCATGGAAACGCGCGCCGGTTCCGTCAATCAGTTGCTGGTTGGTCTGATTACCAAAAACCAGGGTGTTTTCGACGCGAAGATCTACGAAGGCACGCCCATGAAGTACATCAAGGCGAAGTCGATTCGCGATTGTTTTATTCAGCTGGACGCCCCGGATCGTGACTGGGAGAACCGTTCGCAGGTGCTGACCTTTTCCGGAACGCTGTTCTTCCACTATTTCGGCGACGACATGGCCGGTAATTCGACAGATTACCGTTAACACGCGTCATGGCTTCTATTTCCGCGCTGTCGGCTAGATTTTCCAAAGATGAGCGCCCTATCGGCATTGTTATCGACCCGGAAACGGTGCTGAGGCAAGCGCTGGCCGCGACGCGCATGTATGCAGGGTATGGGGTGCTGGAATGTGGGAACACCGGCGCTGAAATTACCGCCGATACCGATCTGAGCGATTCGGAGTGGGCGGTAATTCGTCCGCTGTTCCTTCTGTACGTCGAGCGCGAGTGCGCCATCCATCAGGAAGCGTCAAGGGCGATGGGGCTGGAGACTTTTGGACGAATGTCGTCGGAAATCTCCGGGGATATCGCCCTGGCCGAGCAGAATCTTCCTGGGCAGGCGTTCTGCTATACGGTCATCACGGTATGAATGTCACGCTGGAAAACGGCAAGCCTGTGCGCGGAGACCTGATCAAGTCGGTCATACTACGCTCGGACGCCACGCCGATACCATCCACCGTCGAAGCCGAGATTAGAGTAGACGCGGACATGCGCAGGCAGTTGGCGGAGGGGAAAAGATTTTATGCGGGCAAGGACGGCGACGCCTACCGCATCATAAACGACCCCTATTCGGCTGGCGGCTATTACCAGGGCGGTCACGACATGGGCGCGGTCAAGCTGATCGGCGTGCTGGATTGCTGCCACGCGGTTTCGTTTGTCCGTTCGACGGCGATCATCAAGGAACGCGCCACGCTATCGCAAATCTACCGGGCCTGCGGCGCGACGATAAAGGCAGTTGACGCCGACTTTCCGGTGCCACGCTTCGTATGCCCAATAGGCCAACCGCCTACCTTCCCCATCGCGCTGGCCCTACAGGAAGCGGGCGGAATTGTGCGCTGGAAGAGCGGTAAGCTCCGGTATTTCCGGCTGGCGGACCTGTTTACCCAAAAGACGGTCATGTCCATCAGAAGCGAGTCTGCGGAAGATGTTGGCAGCGGGTTTTCCGAGCGCCCCGAGATACCCTGTTTTTATTCTGTCGACGATGCGGGTCAAATTATTTTCGGCAATAGGGACAAGGCTCGGACGGCGCGTTTCGTGCCGGGAAAAAATATCCAGCAACTGCGCAATATGACGCGCTGCTTGGTCAAAAGAAAAATTGCCCAGGTAGGTTTCACCCCGGCGATTGCAGCGGGCGATTTAATCGACGTTGTGGGCGGCGCGCCGCTGGCGGTCGTGACCGCCGCCCATGTGTATCAGTCCGGCACGGATGGCAGCGGCAGCAATCAATACAGCAAATTGTGGTTATCGAGTCTGGAGGGGTAAGTGGAAAAAGGAGCGCTCATTGGCCGGCAACCGGCAGTCGTGCACAGTTACGACCCGGATACCCGTACCTGTATGGTAAAGATACCCGGCATCAGCGATGGCGGCGATACGCCGCTGGAGGCTGAAATAGAATATTCGCTGGGCGATAGATCGGCACAATCCGATGGTAAGATTGCAACCGAGGTCGAGATACTTTCCGGCGATACCGTATGGGTTGATTTCATCGGCGGCGATTCGCGCTATCCGTTAATCACCGGCTACCGTAACCCGCGCGTCGGCAACGACAAGGAGACGCGGCGCTGGCATCACCTCAATATTGCTCTTGAAAGCGACAAGGATACGATCATCAAGGCGGGGGGCAATGTAACGGTGATCTGCGAAAAGGATGTGTCGGTGCAGGCCAAGGGTGATATCAAGGGCAGCGCGCAGGGGTCAATATCCTGGGAGGCGCGGGGCGATATGTCGTTAACGGCGGGCGGCGCGATGAAAATCAACGGCGAAACAGTGGACTTAGGGTAATGGCCGGTATAGCACGCGTAAACGTGGACAGCGCCGGCGGTGTGATTACCGGGGCGCTGGCACCAAAGGTGCGAGTAAACGGCGCGCCGATCGCGGTTGTCGGGGCGACGGTTGCGCCGCACGGACAGTATCAGCATGCGGCGCCGGTTATGGTTCAAGGATCTTCCAAAGTCCGCGCGGGCGGACTGCCGGTATGCCGCGCCGGAGATGAGGCTAGCTGCGGGCATGTGGCATCCGGTTCGGATACAGTTTCAGCAGCATAGGGAAAAACAGATGAGCATCCAACACTTATTTTCATTCGCGGACTTATCGGTAAAGGACAAGGCGGCAAAGGCCGCGATGAAGTATTTCTCGCGCGCCGGCGCCAATGTCGCGCAGCAGGACGTTGACGGCAAAATCAAGCGGACGTCAGGTATCAACTACCGGGAAATGACTTTCACCTTCGATGATTCTCAAACTGTGGTAATGCGCATCAACGCGACGGGCGACGTATTCCAGGTACTCATCAACGGCGCGGTTACGCCGATCAAGAACCAAAGCGACCAGGTTGCGGCCATCGCCGAAATCGTGCAGAAGCTCAACGCCGGACGCATGAAGTTTCAGCAAAAGTTGGCCAAGGCGCAGGTGGCTATTCCGCCCGGCATCAAGACGGCGGCTCCGAGGATGCTGGAGGTACTCACGCAAAAGCGCGATGGGTTGAAATCCGCGATTCAGGCGGTCGTGGAGGAAATTGCCATCGTGACCGGATCGAACACACAAGCGGCGGGCGAATAGACTTGCGGCAAATTCGACAGGTAAACTCATCGGCGCTTACCCGCCCGCACTGATAAACCTAACCTAAATCCCAAGAAACGCCCTGATTTGCGCATCCAGCGCGTCGCGGTTTTTAAGCTGGCACTCCCAGATCACCAGCGCCTCCCAGCCCATCGTCTTCAGCGCGTCCAGCGCTCCGGCGTCGCGCGCCCGGTTTCGTGAGATTTTATTGGCCCAATAGTCGGCGTTTTCCTTGGGAGCGCGCGCGCCGCGTTTGCAGTCGTGCCCACGCCAAATCAGCCGCGCTGGGCATGTCGGTCGCCGCGAGGGTTTTGACATCGGCGGTTTTAAGCGCGCCCGCGCCCCAATTCAGCTCATAGCTACGGCTTTTTTTATAATCGAAGTCGTTGGCGAAAAGACATGTCCACTCCGGCCCCAGGCCGGCCCGCGCCATGCCGCCACCCGCGAAGAATTCATAAAACGTGTACTTTCCACGCCGTTTTGGTTGATAGCTGTTCATGGATTGTATGATAGCGGCAATGCGTTAAAGTGCAACCGCGCTGTAAGGTTTGAGAGTAATCTTTGACTAAGAACTAATCATACGCTTACCGTGGTGCAACCGGCTGAAATCGCCAGCGTATACTACGCGCTGGAGCGAGCTGCCTATCGTGCGGGGGTAGCGGGCGGCGCGGCATACCCGGCCAGCCGTTCGCTCAGCGCAGAATAGACAGTCCGTACCAAATTGTCTTATGTTCGCGCTATATTGCGGTGGTTAAGCCAAACCGGCGGAATGTATCCAATTGAGTGACAAGCCGCTTCTGGCCTGTACCTTTAGAATGTTAGGTTGGGTGTTTTTACTGTTGCGACGTTGCCCATTCTTTTACAAAAGCGGTCATCTTTGCTCTTGCCTCTGAATCTGTTTGCCCAAATACCTCGCCAAACTCATGCGATATTCTCTGTCTCTCACCACCCTGCATCACATACAAAGCCTGGACTTTCGCGGCATATTTGAAATCGCCTATCGGCCGTATTTTTTTCGTTGTCAGATACAGGTCATTTTCATCGATTTTCATATTTTTACCTATTGCTATGCGGCCTAGACACCCAAAGTAAATTATGTAGTGATTTTACTATATAAAACCAGTATTTTTGATTGGATAAAATGAGCCAAAATATCTCGTGGCTATCGTGGCTACTCAGGCACGGCGCTGCTTACAGCGCGTCTTTCACTCCCCAACAACGACTGGCTTAACCACTTGCGTCTGTCGGGTGACGGACGATTCCACCTCCCAACAAACCGGAAAACACAGGAAAGCCTCCAGCCACTCAATTGACAAAATAGCGCATGACCAAACAAATGCGCGCACATGGCCGAAAACCTTAAAACCAAGCTGATGAGCTTCGGCATGTCGGCGCGCCGCTTTGCCGCGTCGTTTTTGTCTCCGGCAAAGGAAATCACACAGGCCGATACCTGGATGTATGGCGCAGGTGCAACGACGGTTGCATCCCTGCTTACTTCCGGCAAGCGTCAAGCCAGAACGCGTCAGGTCATCTACCAGAAGTGGAGCGAGATGGAGGGAGACCCGCTGGTATCTTCGGCGCTCAAGCTTCAGGTGACATCCGCGCTAGGCGGGCATGAGACCAGCGGCAACACCGTATTCATCGAGAAAAACCCGAAAATCGGCGCGGACCAGCGCAAGGGGAAAATCGTCGAGGAAATTTCTAAGGATCTAACCCCGCTGCTGAACCGCATCGCCTTTACCATGGCGTACACCGGAGCGGCCTTCGGCGATGCCTACGCACGCATCTACACGAACTCGAGCGGCGTCGTCGATATTTATACCGATGAAATGGTGCGCCCTCCCCTCGTCCAGCCGTTCGAGCGCGCCAGTAGGACAGTCGGGTTTGCGGTCTATGTCGGGGAGCGCAACTTCGAGCGCCTGGATATATCGCAACTGGCGCGCCTGAAAATGCCGCGCACTCAATGGGTGCCGCAGTACGGCGTGGTTGAAAAGTCCCTCCGGCTGGCGTTGACCGAGGACGATGTGGACAATCTGCCGGTCATGCCGTCTATGGTCGGCGGCTCCATGCTCTACAACGCAGAGCCCTCATACGACAACCTCATCGCCTCACTACTCGGGCTGGTTGGTCAGCGCTGGATTGATTCCATCGACGAGCAAATCCTGATGCCGAACCTGGAGTCCATGACGCGCGCCCAGCAAGAGCGCTTTGTTTCGTCGCTGAAATCAATGTTGCAAGCCTCCAAGGAGCGCGCGGAACGGGCGGTGCGCGATGGCATGCCGATCATGGAGCGCATCCGGCACATTATCCCGGTCTTCAACGAAAAACAGATGACCAGTCTGGCGCCGGCCAATGGCGGTGGCACAAACCGCACGGCCAGCATCAGCGTCGACGACGTATTGCTGCACGCCAAGATGATGGCCGGGGCGCTGGGAACCGATCTCGCCATGCTGGGCTTTGCCGACCAGTTGTCTGGCGGGCTGGGCGAAGGCGGCTTTTTCCGCGTGTCCGCGCAGGCGGCTGAAAACGCGCGCACCATGCGCAACGCCCTGGCTGAACTCTACAACGGCATCATCGACATCCACACGCTGAAACGTTACGGCATGGTGTTTGGCGAGCATGAGCGCCCGTGGACCATCAATTTTTACGGTTCCATATCGGCGCTGGCGGCTGAACAGCAAAAGACGCGTAGCGACGCGATGAACGCCGGCATGATGCTGGTGCAGACGATGCAGGGGTTTAAGGACATGGGCGCGGATCAGGAAATGATGGAGGCATTTCTGTCGAAAACGCTGCTGGTCGATGAAGATCTGGCAAAACAGTATTCGGCGATCGTCAAAGCGCCCAATGCAAATGAACCGCCAAACAATCAGGAATAGATCCACGAGGTATTTATGAATTGGAAAGCAGATATTGTCCGAGTAGTAACCGGCATTGAAGAACTTGCATCCGCCCAGGATGAGGCCGCAATACGGGAATCAGAACGCCGCAAGGTGTTTAACGAGCAACGGGATCATGCGCTGTTCGTATTGCGCAACGGTGCGAACGAGTTTTGTCGTGAAGCCAGGGTGACGGGCATTGATGCCTTCGTTAAAACCGAAGAAGACGGATTTTCGGTAACTGCAAACATCCGAAATGCCAGCGTTAAACTATTCGTGCTGGGTCGTGCGTCAAGTCAGGACTGGCATGTATTTTACACGGCATCCATCAAGCCGCAGGCGGGCCGCAAAATTGATCTTCCAGCCACTTTTATTCAGGTGTTCGACGAAGTAACGATTCCCGAGTTGATGACGAAACTCCTGGATAAAACGCTGTAACGATCATGAGCCTTTTTAACGAAATTGCATCGTCGCTGGCCCAGAGTACCGGCATCGGCGGCGCGCTATCGAGTCTTAACGCGCAGATTAACGCATTTACCGGCATGAATCCCGCCACTGCTGCGATGGCCGCGCAAGCGCGCGGCATGGCATCTACCGCGGTGGCGCAGTTGGCGAACAAATACACGCCGGCAGTGGTGAAGCGCATGGATGCGACAATGGGGGCAAGCGGTTACGGCGGATTGCTGGGCGGCGGGACCAATTCAGGCAATGTGCTGGATGCGATGGGCGTCACCACCTATTCAGCCGTAAACGGACTATCGTCCGTGAACAGCCAAGCACCTGGGGCTATCAGCATTCGGGGTTTTGACGGCAACCCCAACCCGCTATTCGGCGGCATCAGCATGGCCGAAGCCCGGCAAATTTACCAGGAAGCGCAGTCAACCCGGTTCGCCAAGAAAAACCTGTTCCTGATTGACGTGTCCAGCAGGCTCAAGGGCAGTATTTCCAACTTCAACCTGTTCGTTACCGACATCGAATACGCGCCGTTCACCATCACCGGGGAAAAACGCCGGGTGGGATCGTCGGTGCTGGACAGCGTGCAATCGGGCGAACCGGTCGAGCTGCGCATTACCACGATGGACGATCAGGCGGGGACGCTGAAAAACTGGTTTCAGGCGCACTGCATGGCCGCTGTTGCGCTGGACGGAACCGTGGGGCTGCCGGAGCAGTACGCCATTAAGATCGTGATTACCCATGCGTTCATCAAGCCTGCATCCGGGGCGTATACCGACACTGGGCTTTACCGGCCCGCCAACATAGAATTCAGTCTATCGCGTAGGGAAGACGCCCTGCAGGAGATTCAAATGTCATTTTCTCAGCTCGATACATTCATGGCGCCCTAACTATGAGCAAACTAAACCACGACGCAGCTGGCTTTCTGATTGGCGACAAAATTGATCTTGGCAAGGAAATAGCGCTGCTTGAACGCATTCGGGCGGATGTGAGCGCGATACGCGCGGCCTTCACCGGGGTAAAACCTTCGGCAACCGAAGCGGCGGCAAACAAGCTGTCACGACAGCAAAGCAACCTGACGCATATAGCGGAACCGCGCGCGCGGGGTGACGATGGCCGCTTTATTCGGAAACAGCCCGCCGCCGAGCCGAAAGGTCGAAGCGATACGAAAGGCGTTTCTGTCGTCATCAACCAGCCCGCCGACGCGAAGCCCAATAAAAAATATGATGTGTGGCCGCAACTGCAACCGTCGGTATCCACAAAACCACGGCGCGATAAAAGCGGTCGGTTTGCCGCGCAAAACAATGGCGACGGCGGAAGTAATCCTCGCGAGCCAAAGGAAACCCCAAAAGACCGCGCGCTACTCGCCAAGCTGGCCGAACGCGTCACCGATACCGCGCGGAACAGCGTCCAGGGCATGGGCGATGTTGATCCCACCCTGAAGGCTCTCGGCGAAGTCGCCGAACCGCTAGGGCGCGGATTCAAGAGCATAACCGGCATCGGCGAAGGCAAGGATAAGTCCAAGGAAGGCTGGTTCAGGAAAATCTTTGGCGCGCTGCAGGGACTTCGCAGCGAAGACTCGGCATTCAACAAAGCCGCAAAGAAAAGCCTGAAGGCGATAGAAGACAAGCCGATTGCGGAAGGCGGCGGCAACGGCGGCGGTTTGTTTAGACTGATCGGCGGACTGCTGAGCAAAATACCCGGCATAGGCCTGGCTGGCCGTTTACTGGGCGGGGCCGGAACCGCTGTTGCCGGTGGAGCCCTGAGAGCCGCTGGCGGCATGGCGCGCGGCGCGGCAAAAGTTGCGGGCAATGTCATCAATAAAATTCCCGGCGTAGAAAGGCTTAAAAGGGCTATCGGCGTCAGCACAAGCGATGCAGTGGACGCATCAGCCGGAACTGCGGCTAAGTCCACCAAGGGCGCGCCCTCCGTTGCCAAGTCAGCGAGCAAGTTTGGCGTCAAGTCGCTGGGTAAAGGCTTGCTTAAACGCATTCCGATCATCGGCGCGCTGGCGGGTCTTGGCATGGCGGCGTCCGATATCTACGCCAACGAAAACGATCCTGAGAAGACCCCGGAACAAAAGCGGGAGGATAACTTCAAGGCTGGCGGGTCTGCTGTTGGCGGCATGATCGGCGGTGCTATAGGCATGATCGGCGGCCCGCTTGGAGCTGTAGTCGGCAGCATGATTGGCGACCAAGTGGGCGGCATGATCGGCGGTTGGTTGTCTACCTTCAGTTGGTCCGCGATAGGCGACCAAATCACATCTACATGGACAAGTTCAGTTGAAAACCTTAAAGGCGTATGGACAACGGTAACCGATGGCGTTTCAACCTGGTTCAAAGAGAACTTCGGCGGCGCTGTCGAGCGTATCAAGGAGGTTTTCGGTAGTGTTAAAAACGCTTGGGACGGCATCACCGAGCAAGCGGGAAAAACCTTTGACTCCTTCAGCAATTTGCTCAAGGACAAATTCGGCATTGATGTAAAGAAAATTACCGCAGATATTACGGAGGGTGTTGTCAATGCGGTTGAAGGCACCAAAGAGTTCATGGACAGAACCGTGGATTGGGGTAAGGATGCAGCCTACGAAGGCAGGAAAAAAGTTAGTCAACTGCGGTTTAATGATGTCGATGCCGCCTTAAAGATGGATGCTGGAGGAGATACCATAACCGGACTTTCAGATTCCCAGACCAGGGCGTTTGCCGCCAACACCATGAAAAGTGAAAGCGGTGGTGACCAAAGAGCGGTGAATCAGTTTGGTTTCTCTGGGCAATATCAATTTGGAGCCGAGGCCTTGGCCGAAGAAGGGTTGATTGATGAAAAAAAGATGCACGCGGCCAGAAACAGCATGTCTTCTGCTGAGTGGTGGAAAGGCGGCGGTCATAAACGGTTTCTAGCCGATAATTCAAACTGGACAATAGCGGGTGGACAAGAAGCGTTCTTGGCCGACAAACAGCTCCAAGACAAAGCGTTTATATCATTTACAAATAAAAATATTGCTAGGGGGATTGATGCTGGAGCCATATCAAAAAACTCCAGTCCCGAAATGATCGCAGCTTACGCCAAAGCAGCCCACCTTAAAGGCGCTGGCGGGGCAAACAAGCTGTTCCTTGATGGAAAAAACTCGGTAGATGCAAATGGCACATCCGCCAAGACATACGCCAATGAAGGAGCCGCAGCCATGCGCGAGCTTGCTGGAAAGGTTGAATCAGCAAAAGCCAGCCAAGCTGCGGCCGCACAAAAAAAAGCAGCGGACGCAAAAGCCAATGCATCCGACGTACCAACCATGGCCGACGTGTATCAAGCTGATCCCAAGACGCCACCTACCAATACGCCGCAACAATCGACGGATGCAAAAAAATCAGCAGATGCAGCGGCCAACACATCCGACGTTCCTACCATGGCTGACGTGTATCAAGCTGATCCCAAGACGCCACCTACCAATACGCCGCAACAATCGACGGATGCAAAAAAATCAGCAGATGCAGCGGCCAACACATCCGACGTTCCTACCATGGCTGACGTGTATCAAGCTGATCCCAAGACGCCACCTACCAATACGCCGCAACAATCGACGGATGCAAAAAAATCAGCAGATGCAGCGGCCAACACATCCGACGTTCCTACCATGGCTGACGTGTATCGGGCAGCACCAGCGCCCCAGCAGATGCCTTTCATCAACAATAAGCCCTCCCTGCCCGTCGTCAATGTGTCGGCGCGAATGCCATCCGCTCCGGCCATGCCACCTATCCCTACCCCCAATCCATCGCCGGAAATTCAAATACCGCTGACGGGCTTCGGCGAGAACAGGAACATCACGGTAGTGGCCCCGCCCGCCGAGGTCGGGCAAGACCTGAGTGATCGGCGTATTGCGCACATCGTCACGGGCGGGTATGGCAGGTATTAACCGTGTATAGCTGTGCCCCGATAGTTGCGCCCATCAATTTTTGATACACTCAACGTGGGAATCGATTATTCTATACTACAAGACGATAACAACAAAAAACTCAGGTGGACACAATGTTCAGCGAACGAAAAGCGGCGCAAATGGCGGCGTATTTCCTAGCAAAATCGCCAGACCGAAAGATGCCGCACCTTAAGCTCATGAAGATGCTGTACCTTGCTGACCGGGAGTCTATCCTGCGTAGCGGCTTCCCTATTACCGGTGATCACTTTGTTTCCATGCCACATGGTCCTGTGCTATCCATGACGCTAAATCACATGGATGGCGATGTTGAGTCATGCCCGGGCGGGTGGGAAGAATGGATTTCAGATAAAGAGAATAACGAGCTGTCACTGCGGAAGGCATTCGAAAATGATGACCTTGATGAGCTATCTGAGGCCAATATCGAGATACTGTCTTCAATATGGGACACGTTTGGCTCCATGGGGAAATGGGAGATTCGCGACTGGACGCACGATAATTGTAAGGAGTGGGTGGACCCGCACGGGTCATCTAACCCTATAACTTACAAAAGTGTTGCCGTTGCCCTCGGGTTTAGCAGTGAAGCGGCCAGTAATCTCGATTCGCGCATACGAGATGAAATCGAAATAGAAGGTATTTTTGCGGCTCTATGAAGCTGTTTCTGCCGCTCAAAAAAGCAACGATCCTCGTGCCTTCTGGTCCCGTTCACGACATAAATCGCAAGCATCTTTTTGTTATCCTGGCGAATCACCCAACCGGCGACACCCCTGAAAGCAGTGTTTTACTGGTGTCGGTATCCAGCATAAAACCGGAAATACCTTACGACAACGCTTGCGTTCTCAGACCGGGAGACCATCCATTTATAAAGCACGATAGCTTTGTGGTGTATGCCCGAGCACGAATTGAAAATACCAACGCAATACTCCGTGGCGTCAACGATGGCAAGCTTATACCCCAAGAGCCCATGAGCCAACCGGTTTTCGACAGAATTTGCACAGGCTTAACGGTATCGATTCATACGCCGCGAAATATCAGAGATTTTTTCGAGGTACTTAACAAGCGCGCTGTAACAAGCACTCGTATTATCTCGTAATCCGTAGTTTTCATTTTTTAATAGCCGCGTCCCTGCGGCTGGATTACCCGATTCACCAAGCCTTGCTCAACTCATCCGCGCAGAAACCCCGCGCCTTTTCCCGGTACTGAGGCGACAGGTTCATGGTGCGCAGAAACGTCGCCATCAGCGCGGGCATGGTGGCGATGCCTTCGGATATGGAAGTCAAGCCCAAGGTAGACAGGTATTCGTCCACCAGCTCTCGCGTTAGCGGCTGGATGTTGCTCTGGCCGTTTTCGATGGTCAGCAGGTAGTGATTACGTCCGGCAGCCGAAGGGAGAACCCTACCCAGTAACCGCTCCCCTATTGTCTGGAGTATGCGCGCAGCGGCATACTGCACGCGCCTGATTGATCCCAACTCGATATCCCTGCAATGCGCCCATAGGGTTTCGCTCGGCAGCAGTATCAACTCAATCGCCATTTGGTCTTGCGGGCTGGCATTGCAGTAATGCTCGAATAGGGATTGTTTGAGGGAGACGTCCGGGGTTGCTTCCTCGGCCGGAATAAACTCACCTTCCAGCGGCAACCGAGCGACCAGAGAGCAAACATCGGTAAACGACTCGGCGGGAACCTCTTTGTAGCTGCATCCGAACTTGGACTTGATCGACGACCAGCACTTGATGGCGGCCTTGGCGTGTTTGTCTTGCGGCAGTTCGGCAACGCGGGATTTTACCAGCGCCTTGATGACGTCCTGCTGGTCGGGCGTCAGGCAGCCGGGTAGCGCCTTCTTGGTTTTGGGCTCGCGCTTCGCCTGCCCTTTCGTCCAGTAATCCCAAAGCGCGTCATCGCACTCGTTCTGGTACATGATGATGGTGTCGCGCAGCTCGGGGCGCACTTTGTTCGGGCTGATGGTGGCGAGCCAGCCGGCGAGTTTGCGGAGGGGCATACAAATCATCTTTTGAAGACCGCCAAGGGAAGGTATAACGATTTCCGTTATACCCCACCTCGCTTCATTGCCGCGCAGCTTTGCAAGCTGGGATTGCCAAGCAAGGCCCATACCTTCGACGATGGTTTTCATCGGCGTAAAAGGCTGATTCTCGTGGTCAATGACAAATAATTCTGTACCGTGGAAACTGACAGTTAGTGGTTGTGCAGTCATGGCTTTGCTCCTGATAGTTTAGTAAATATCGCCAATATGAGGGCGAGCGGGACTCAACTACCGCTATCAGGCGGCGGGCATATTCCCCTTGCGGGTCTTGTATTTTGGCCTCTCATCCCGCCCATAGATAAATTTTGGGCGAAAAAAAACCGCTAGGCTGTCGGGTGCGGAAGGCCGCTGATAGGAAGTAGTGAGGGAAGCCTACACCCGAAAGATTGCGAATGTCAAGCTGTCAATTTCGACAGGTTACGCTCCCTCAAGCGCTTGATAAAATGCGAACCTCCGCGCGAAAACAGCATTAACTTCTATGCGAAAATCTTTTATTCAGAGCGTACTGTCCACCAAAAGGCAGCGGCAACGTTACTACTATTTCAGAAATGGCGCTGCTGGCCTTTGTGGCGTTGCCGCATACGCACATCTGGGTGGTGGTGGACTGGGCGCTTCCCTTGGGATTGCTGCAGCCATATTATCTTATTTAACTATAGCCCCCATTATCGCTTTCTTAATTTGTTTATTTGAACAAATGAGCTCATAGAAATGGATCTTAAAACAATACTAATTTTGGCAGCTACGACAATAGTAGCATGGAAAATACTCAGCTATTTTGTACGCCTGTACTTTAGAAAAAGACGTAAAGCGCGATTACTGGAAAAGTACGATGACGAGGAAATTGTATGTTTAATCATGAATCGCAAGTTCTGGCAAGGACAAACACCGGAACAACTTATAGATTCTATCGGGCAACCCCACGATATAGACAGAAAGGTTCTCAAATCAAAAACAAAAGAGACATGGAAGTATTACCAAGTACGCAAAGGACAATTCTCTTTAAAAGTTTACTTTGAAAATGACATTGTCATAGGATGGGAAAAGAAATAATGATACACATCACAAAAAAAACAATTACATATTCATTATTTATTTTATATTCTGTTTTATACGGTTATTCACTTAGCGCTTCAGCAACCACACTTGAAGAACTTGCAAGCGTGATTTCTCTTCCTGAAAATGCAGATTATTCAGCAAATGACTGGTCATCAACTGATGGTGTATCCGGTGTAAAATGGAAACAAAAAGGCATACAGTCAAACCCGTCAGGTTCGTTTACGCGCACTGGAAAAACAACTCTCGATAAACTAGGGCCTGCTATCGTTACCTACATTGGCCCCAGAACAATGATCTTCGCTATTCATGTCGATATTGATAAACCAATGGTTTCCGATGAATACAAAACAATACTTTCATCGCAGTTCAAAAAATCTACAACAATACATACAATTCGTGATAATTGTAAAGATGAAGGACCGTCGTCATCTTCTGGAGTATATGAAGCAATCTTGACCGGAAAGAAGCCTGTATATATTTTAGTCGAAAGCTCATCCGGTGCGAGTGGCATGGATGGAACGACTGGTTTTGATATTTCTCTTGCGTCTGAAGACAGATGGAAGTGTAGTCCATGAGTAAAGTGCGAAGAACCCGAAATTAAAATACCGCTGCTGACGGGCGGATATGGCAGGTATTAACTGTAGACCCGCCTATCAAGCGGGGGATTACGTGCGCCCCTAGCACTCTATCCTGCCTAAAGTCGGTCAGATACAGGCGTCAATAATATTTGCGCGTTAATAACATATTTGTTACCGTGCAACCATGAACTACACCATCACCTACTACAACGAAGCCGTTGAAGCCGACATACTGGCGTTACCCGCCACTTTGCGCGCACGATACTTCAGCTTGTCCGACCGCATGGAGGTTTATGGCGCGAATTTGGGCGAGCCGCATACCAAAGCGTTTGGTGATGGTTTGTTCGAGCTGCGCATGAAAGGTGCCGAAGGAATCGCCCGCGTTTTCTATTGCACCTTGGTAGGTCGCCGTATCGTGATGCTGCACAGCTTCGTCAAGAAGTCGCAGAAAACCCCGCCGAAAGAGCTGCGGATTGCTGTAACTCGTATGAATGAGGTTAAAAATGAACCCTGAACGCAAACCACCCACGATGACACACGCAGAATTAAAAGCAAAAGCCTTGGCAGACCCGGAAGTACGCGCCGAATATGAACGGCTGAACCGCGAGGAATTCGCCATTTTAGATGAAATCCTGGCCGCGAGGCGCGAAGCAGGACTGACCCAAGCGCAAGTAGCCGAACGCATGGGCACCAAAGCGCCCGCCGTGGCCCGGCTGGAATCTTCTCTGGCATCCGGCAAGCATTCCCCGAGTATAGACACGTTACGCAAGTACGCTGCGGCGCTCGGAAAACGCCTTGAAGTGCGTTTCGTGTCGTGACTCGACGCCACACGGAAGGATAGCACCCGAAAGATTACCACTGTCAACCTGTCAGAATTGACGGGTATCTGCGCATTAAGCTGCTTGATAAAATGCAGGTATATGAATGCTAATCTAATATCTGGAGGAGAAATGCATAAAGCAGGCGGAATAATTGGCATTATTGCTGGGATATTTGGAATTATTGCAGCAGTAGCTACGCTATTTTTTGGTGGCATAGGTTCTGCGTTCGAGGCAGAAGGAGCAAAGACAGTAGTTGGCCTTGGCTGGGGAGGGGTTGCTTTCTCCTTTCTCTCTATTATCTTAGGTGCCGTCGCATTCGCTCGCCCAAAGGCGGCAGGTATCGGGCTCATTATCGTCTCTATCCTTGGAGCCATTCTAGGGGGTACGCTAGTAGCAGTATGCATGGCCTTGTCATTGATCGGCGGCATTCTTGCCCTCATTGGGGCAAAAAATGAAGCCCAAACTACTCATCAACATAGCATAAGCGACTCCCCCCCTCCTCCCCAAACAAAAAAATACACCTGGATATGGTGGACGGCTGGTGCAGTGGTATCAATTATCGTACTCTCAATGGTTGGTAGCAATGATGCGCAATTACCAAAAGTTGATCCAATAGTAGATCTTGCAGGACAACAGCCAAGCGACTTACATCCAGATGGTGAGTTGTCTGACATATTCGCACTTGGCAGTAAAAATACCGAACTCCAGCGCGAAAATAAACTTAAAGAGATAAAGGGGAAAGTAATCCAATGGGAACTACCTGTCTATGAAGTATCACGATCTCATGATGGATATAAGGTTCAGACCAAATCTAGTATACGCATCGGTCAGTACGGTAAAAATGCTGTCGGGGTATTTATCTATATAACCCCGAGAAACGATGACGAAAAACATAAAATTGAATCTTTAAAAACTGATGACATCATAAAATTTAAAGGGCGTATTGCAGGGACTTCCATGCGTTCTTTAGAAATAAAACCAGCGATACTTTCCAATAACAGCACTGCAACTATTAATAAAATTGAACCGGCCAGTACCGCTGACATTAACACTGATAAAGAATTTCCTATAGTTGGGGAAAAAAACCAATTATCAGATCAGAGTCAACCGGCTGAAACTGTATCTACTGCTACGGGCACTCCAGCACCAACGACTCCAGCAGCCCCTGCGCTTCATTCAAACGATCCACTGCCCGGAGAGTGCAGTGAAATTCAGTCCTGTATTGAGCAAAGCCTAAAAGCTGCTCGGGATAATAACATTGACATTGTGCGCCATATCGCCTCGCGCATTGACTCCCTGCCCAAACCTGAACTGGGAAATAAAGTACAGAGTAGAAAACTCAATGCGCAAGGACTGGAAACATTCAAGGCAGGCGACTACAACAATGCCGCAGCCTACTTCCAAATGGCTCTGAAAGAAAACCCTCGTGATGCCGAACTGGAGGCTAATCTTGGTTCAGCGCTGACCGAAGCGGGTCGCGCCGGTGAAGCGGTTACTCCGTTTTTATCTTCGCTACAGCTTGATCCACGGCGTTCATGGACGTGGGCTCCATTGGCTGAGGCGTATGTGGTAACGGGACAGCAGGATAAAGCTGGGCGGTTTCAAATTCCAAGTGCAACGGTTGTTGATTCGCACATAGCCTCATCCTTTTGGCAATTATGCAGGAATTCGGCATAAACTTCCAAGGGGGTTCTAAACCCGAGAATTTTTCTCGGTCTCGTGTTCAGTCTGTATGCGATTTCATCCAGTTGCTCCTGCGAGTAGGTCGACAAATCGGTTCCTTTGGGTAAATACTGGCGCAGTAGTCCATTGGTGTTCTCGTTACTTCCGCGTTGCCAAGGGCTATGAGGGTCGGCAAAGTAGATGGTGATGCCCGCTCGCTCACTGAGCGTTTTATGGCAGCTCATTTCCTTACCTTGATCATAGGTCATGGTTTTGCGCATCGGCTCATGGACACGGTTCAATGCGTTACTGAAGCCTTCCAGTGCGGCTTCAGCCGTGCCGGACGTCATAGCCGCCAGCATCACAAGGCGGCTGCTACGCTCGACCAGCGTGCCTACCGAAGAACGATTGCCTGACCCCTTGATCAGATCACCTTCCCAATGCCCTGGAACCAGCCGGTCTTCAATCTCCGGTGGACGTACATGCAAGCTGTTCATATCAGGTATCTGACCACGCCGATCGGTTCCTCTGGCGCGAGGACGTCTGCCCGTGTGAGATTGCCGCAAACAGCTCAACAGTTCGCTGCGTAATTCACCGCGTGGGAAGGCATACAGTGCGGTGTATATCGTTTCATGTGACACCGTAAGGGCTCCCTGCTCTGCATACACGCGCTTGAGTGTGCCAGAAATCTGTTCAGGCGACCAACCTTCATGCAGAAAGTAATCGACTACGCCAAAAAGCAGGCTATCCGGTAATAATTTGCGCGGCTTTCGAGCCATATGGCGTAACTGCCTCGCTCGTATCCCCGCCGTACCTGCGCAATAGCTACCAGACTTGACTGGATTGCGTAACAATTCGCGACTGATCGTTGACGGAGATCGCTGTAATCTCAAAGCCATCGCCCTCAGGCTATGTCCATCTGACTTCATCAACATGATCGCGGCACGATCCTCTGCACTTAAGTGATTATATTTCTTTTCCATTGCAACACCTTATCATAGTGTTGCACTTGTATTTTGAGCCCGCCCTGTTTCCGCCTTGTTGCTTTCCTATTATTGGTCGTCTAATCGCGAAAAAATAGCCAATTTCTACAAGGAACACGCCGAAAAGGATGCCATACAAAAACCGGATAAGGCCGCTGCCTATCGCACCGCCTACAGCATAGTAAATAACGGCGGAGTTAATACGTCCAGCTACAAAATAACGGAAATGGGAGTTTCATCCCCAACGACATCGGCGAAAGATGCGCTTGATGAGGCAAACAAACAAATCAATATTGTTTGGAATGGAACAACAAAACAAAATAGAGCATTGCTTTTGCCGGAGCAACGGGAATGGTTAAAGATACGCGAACAGGAATGCCAGATTCAAGCCGCAAAAGATGAGCCTAATAACTTCGTGGCTCAAGACGCGGCTCGCATGAATTGTATGGCTGCGATGACGCACGAAAGAACAAGGGTTCTGAGACAAAAGATTGTTTCTATGTCAGGCGGCACGCGCGGTTGATCTCCGATCATAGACTGCGCCGAAACAAGCCCAATAGTTGAGCGATCGGCGCACTGCGCCATCGTGACGGGCGGGTACGGCAAGGTTATACCCCCTATTCCGCCGCCTTGAGGTCAATCCCCTCAATATTTTGAACGATGTTTTTTCCGGCACAATTTACGGTGGCAACCAGTTTACCATCTACTTCCACGTTTACCCCAGCCTCGATTGCGTGTTTATCTGAAAGCCGGTCAGATCCCCAAAAAACGCCATAAACGGTATTACCGTTTGGAATATTTACCGTATACGTCAAATAACGTCCCACCCCGTTCCACTGCGATGTCGATGCTTCACTCCGGGGTGATCGTACTACTATTTCCGGCTTCAAATTTGGCTTACCGAAAGAGTAGTCTATCGATTTCCCTGAATCACAAACCTCGATTAGTTTTCCGCTTTTGGTTAAACAGGAAAATACCTTTTTACTCCCGCTATCGCAGTCCGCCATCACAGTAGAGGAAAACAAAAGACCGAAAGTTGCTGATGCAAGCAATAGCATCTTAGACATGGTTGCTCCTTGAAAATGGGGGGGATGGAAACGGCTGGGCCATCGCGCTTATGCAACATCAATCATGCCGCGCGGCATGAAGCTTATCCCAAGCGCCCACACAATCCAACCAAATCCGCAGACAATGTTTAGCCAATTTTTCGGAAAACCTCGCAATCGACCTCGCATCACGCCGCATACACTTGCGGCATGTCTACGATAACCGGAAATGATGTACAGGCAATGGTCGGACACTGGCTTAAAACGCCGGTGGGCGGATACCTTGGCTCATCATATGGAAGCAACGCGAAGGAAATGCTTCAGGCGCCCCAAGCCTCCGGGGTAGCCGATAACTTCCTGCGTAAACTGCGCGCCGATGTCCCGGTGCTGTCCGCGTTGCCGGGCGACGCGGTAAATCTGTATGCCAGAGCCACGCCCCCAGATCGTACCGATCTCTTCATTGATATTTCCGGTCGGGCAATACAGGTAGGCGACTGATGTATACGAAATCAGACTTTCAACAAGCGGCCAGGGATACGATCAACAACTATCCCGCTATCGCGCCACTGTACCAAGCCGGCGATCCGCGCATACATCAGCCCATCGACGCGATGGCGACCATGCTGGCGATGGTGTCGGGACAGGTGGAAGTGGCCCTGTCCGAGCCGTTCGAGAAGGTTCGCGACGCCACCATCCTGGCTGACGCGGCGTTGAAAGGGATTATTCGTAAGGCGATTCCGGCGCGAGTAAGCGTGTCGGCCACCAATAAGAATGCCACGCCATTCGACTTGGCTTCTGGCGCAACAATCATCGACTCGAACGGCAATCCGTATATCGTCGAAACACCGATCACCATTCCACCCGGCGTAACCGCCGCTTTCAACGTCGCGCAGTACAAGCTTCGCACAATAAGTCATACCGTGAGCGGTAGCGCGCCGTTTTATTCGATAGAAATTCCGCCCTCTCTGGAGGACTTATTTTTGGCTGGGATCACGCTGAGCGATTCCAGCGGCAATTATTACGATTACGCGCCGAAATTTACCGGCATTGCCGCGGGCGAGCGGGTTTATCACATCGAAATAGACGAGTATCAGCGCATGTTTATCCGGTTGGGCTACGCCGGCGTGGTCGGTTACCAGCCCGTTGATGGCGAAGGCTTCACCATTTTGCTGTCCGAATGCGTTGGCGACGTGCGTCCGGCCAATGGCAGCCCGTTTTCATTCGAGTACCTGTATACGCCCCAATATTCTTTGGTTGATTTATCCATGGGCTCCTTGTTATCTCCTGGTGAAAATCCGCCTGACATGGCTACGCTACGTGATTTATGCCGCTATCCATCCGTTTATGACGAGTCCGCGGTTTACCTGGGTGAGTTTGATTTCGTTATCCGGCGGAATATAACCGGACTTTCCTTTCTATCCGTGTGGAACGAAACGCTGGAAGAAGCGGTTCGCGGTCATAGCATCGACAACATCAACACGCTGTTCGTGGCGCTGATTTCTTCAGCCGGCGGCGAAACGTTCATGGATGAGCCCGATCCATCGCAACCGGTTTCACCGCGCGTAATTCCGGTAGACGCCCTGACAGGCGTACAGAAAGACGTTTTGAACATCATCGTGAATGCGGATAACAGTTATCGCGTTCGATTTATTACGCCGATTCGCGCAAAAATTGCCGTGTCCATCAACGCGACCATCGCAGCCTCTTTCGATACCGAAGCGGTGCGCGCGCAAATCATCACCCTATTGTTAAGTGCTTACGGCGTCAGTACCGCGGTAGCCCAGCGCGGACGGTTAAACCCACTTTACCAGATGGTTTACGACATGCTGCGCAAAAATGTTTCCGCGCTTCGTGATCCGGGCAGCGATTTCACCGTGCAAATCGCGCAACCGCCCAACCCGATCCGCCCGGAACACTGGCGCTATATCTCCGAGGACAGTCTTACCGTCAACGTGGCGCGCACAAACACCATCACACCCTATTGGAGACCCTCATGATCGGCGGCACTCCCGTAGAAACGCTTGGGCCGCTGAGAAACAGCTTTGTCGTCGATGAAGTTGAAAGCGAGCTGCGACAGCTTTTTCTTGACTTGTACGACGCCCATCTTTCCCCGCAGGTCGCTGATGAGAACGTCCTGGGCGTCGCGCATCTGGGCTCGATGGAACTACTCAACCGGGCGATGCAGGCGGATGGCTTGGCGCTGCCCAATCGCGGAAACGCATTGGCGTACCAGTATCTCTATCGCGCGTGGAAGGGCAGAAACTCCGGGCGCGGTCTTGAGTTTTTGCGAACCGCCATGCAACTGATCTGGCCTACCGGCTGGGAGCTGGATCAAATGATGCAGCTTAAGTCGGCGCCCTACCCTGCCGCCTTGTCTCCTGCATCGACTACCGGCAACGATGATGACAAGTTTTTGACAAGCCGCGTCCGGGTACTGGTCGATAACACCGAA
The DNA here is from genome assembly GCF_009498235.1 of Candidatus Methylospira mobilis. NCBI lineage: Bacteria > Pseudomonadati > Pseudomonadota > Gammaproteobacteria > Methylococcales > Methylococcaceae > Candidatus Methylospira > Candidatus Methylospira mobilis. Next base: position 2,386,887 of record NZ_CP044205.1, read on the forward strand.
AACGATTTTCATGATATCGACCAGCTCGCTCCCCTGCTCCGGACAACCACGCCGGCGCGCATAACGCTGTATTTCTCCATTCTGAACCGAATGAAAATTCAGCCAACGGCCGGGGCCGCCATCGGACGACAAGCGCTTAGATCGAAGATTTCGAGCGCGATAACGGGCTCTGGACGTATCCAGGCCGGCGTGTCTCCCACGGCAACCGGTAGCTTCAGCGATCATCGCGGCGCGAAACGGGATGTCATGGGTAGGTTATTGCGCTCCGCAGAACTGCGCATGGCTAATCAACGCCCCTTATTGCCACCGTCCTTGACCCCGATCATGGTGACGGCCGCCATCGCAGAGCGTATCCAACAGGAAATGGCGCGCATCGCCAACAGCACGATTAAAGCGCCTGCGCTGGTTGCGGGCGTCGCGATGCACGGCTCGGCGGTCGACGATCCGAACCGGCCCAGCGCGACCATTTCGGCTCAGATGCGGCGCGCGGCGGGCGCGAGCCTGCTGGGCCATTTCACGGATCAAACCCGTAGCGTCAGAGTAAACGGCGCACGCCGAATAGCCGCCGGCGTCCGCGCGCATAACCAGCGCGCTTTATTGCCGCAATCGATGATGCCGATTCTGGTGTTTGAGGGGTTGTCGCTGGTTAAGGGCGGGCTGCGGACAGGCAGCAGCAGCATGCTGGAGCGTGCCTACGCGGTGTCCGCAAACAGCGGTGCGCATCCCGTATCGGTGGCAACCGAACAACACACGGTCATAACCAGTGATGGCCCCTTGCAGCCCCACTGCAGCAGCGTGCAGGAGCGCGTCACTGGCGTAACCGTCAACGGCAGCGAGCATCCCACTTCAGTTGCAACCGAGCGGCACACGGCAGCGGTCTGCGATAGCGGTATATCCGGTCTGAAATCCTCCTACGAATGGGAGGGGGAATGGGATGGGCGCTACTGGGACGGCAACGTGTCATTTTTCTACGATTCGACGACAGGCTAAGTATGACGACTTTTACCGAATCCGGCAGTATCGCGGCGGCAGTTGCGCTGCTCTCACGAGCGCTACACATTGCCTGGGGAAATGGTAATCCGGATTGGGAAACCACCCGGACAATTGCGGCGGCCCAGTTCAACAATGACACCATTACGCTGCCCTACCGGCAAATCAGCCAACTGGTGATGACATCTGAGGACGGTAAAACAGTTTACCAGCCGAATGTTGACTATAAAGTTCCCGACAGCATCGGCGGCTTTCTGTATGACACCGATAACGGCTGGTACATAAAGCTCATCGATGCCGCCAGCACCGATAGCCTGACCCTGGTGCGCAATCCCACCGGGACCATCCCTGCCGGCGCCTCCGTGGCGGGCAGCTACTTCGTACCCATCCCGCCGGAACCGTACAACTCCACGTCGCTGATCAAGGAGGTTGGACGGCGCACCGTGGATACAGCCGCGTTTATTGTCCCTGATAGCAACGGCGCCATCCTGATGCCCGACGGCAGTTTTTCTGTGTCGAGCAAACCGACCAACATGCTGTTTGTTAGCGCGCGCTTTCAATTCGGCGACGCGGTCGGTGAGTTCATCGGGGAAACAGGCGTGTTTGCTGATACGCAGATCGTTTCCGGTTTGCCGGCTGACCAGCGCTATTTTTTGCCGGCACAGATACAGAATTCGGGGCTGCTGCTCTCGATCGATTATCGCCCTCGGCAAAAGCGCTACGGAACGCAGGGCGAAACGATTTCGCACCGGTTGATTCTGTGAGGCGGCGATGAGCGAAGTAGTCACACCTAATTTACGGCTGCCATTGCCGCACGAGACACTCAACAAGGACCGGCCGCGCATTGCTCAGTCTTTGCTGATGATCGATGTGGCGGTGACGGCAGCGAATAACGCTACAGCCGGGTTGCAAGCGCAGGTTGACCAAATGCGGTTGCGAGATTTGTATCAATTGTACATTTAGCAGGTAACAAAAATGGCAGACAGTTCAGCAGCGCTACAGGCTGTAATTGACAGCGTTTCCGCTCAGGCGGCTTCAGCCTCGGCAGGCGACTTGGCGTATCTCGCAAAAGCCCTGGAGGCGATCGGACCAGCCAGTCAAACCGCATTCATCGCCCAACTGGGAGGAACGCAGGTTAACCTGATCAACTCCGCGAGCAATTCCGCTCAGACGGCTATTTCGAGCGCGGAGCAGGCCGCCACGCAGGCGATTTCGAGCGCGGAGCAGGCCGCCACGCAGGCGATTTCGTCGGATCAAACAGTCGCCGTTGGAGCTGTTACTACTGCGGGCGCTAATGCCATACAAGCCATTTCGACGGCACAGACCACTGCGACAACGGCGGTCAACACCGCCGGGGCGTCGCAAATCGCACAGATCGGCTCGCTCGGTAAATTCAGTGTTGGTATTGAGCCGGCGTCCGGCGGTACGGCTCTCGTCATTCCGACAATTTACACGGAAAATGATCGGAACGGCTTTGGCTGGCCGTTTGGCGCGCAATGGTCAAGCACCGGCCCCTGGACAACGCTATTCGGTTACGGCACCAATGGTGCGCCCGATGCCGTGCAGTGGATGAACATTGCTCTTGGTACCGGGTACGCCAACTATTCCGTCCCCAGTCACGGAGCGTCAGCCTTCAACCGGTACACGACCGGAGCCCGGCGCGAAATCGAGTACGCTTATGGTGACGAGGTGTGCGCGACGCGGGAAATCATCCAATTCAGCGGCGGCAATTATGCGCCGGCCGGTATCCGGCTGCTGCCGATCCGGAACACAGCAAACACATCGAAAACCATCACTATCGGCGTGCATTATTCGACGATGTGGAGCTCGGGATATGAGGGAGCTGGTTTGTATCTGCTGTCTCCTCCCGCGAATACGACATATGGAAATGTTACGAGCGTTAGCGTGTCCGTGCCATGGAGTATTACATCGAATGCCGCTCAATCATATACCACGGTATCGGCCACTCTGCCCGCAAATGCCACCAGTATTTTGATGCTGGTTACCTCCGCTTATACGACAAGCAATGTCGCATGGTCAGCGAATGGTCAAAGTGCCTACGTCGCGAAACAATGTAACGGCTTTTACAACCTGAACAATGTGTTTTCCGACACTGCCCTGCAGCCGGATATGCGCATGGCATCGGTATTAGCCGCCGACCGAGGGCATGCATCCATGGCCTACAACAGCAATACACTACACCTCATCTGGCAGCGCACCGCAACCCTCGAAGGAGATCGATAAACAATGAAATTGTATGCAATTTTCGATAAAAACGGACGGCACGTTGACTCAGTTGAACTCCAGGATAACGAAGCGCCACCGGCAGGCGCGACCGAAATCAGCGAGACGCTGTACGGCCATGCGCTGCGGCTGGATAACGGCGTGCCGATCCTGGTGACAATCAAAAATTATGCGTTGTTCGATGCAACCGGACGACATACCGGCACGGTACAGCTGGCCGATACTGAAGCTGCGCCGGTAGGCGGGATTGAGATCGCTGCAAATTTACTTGGTACGCCGTTGATCCTGGTTAATGCCGTGCCAACGCCGCGCCCGGCGGCCGATATTGAGGCAGATCAGGCAGCGCTGATGCTCACTGCCTCGCGTAATGCGGCGCTGCAGCATATCGACGCCGAGTGTGCGCGCGCAGTTGGCGCGTTGAAGTCCGGCTACCCGTCGGATGAGATTCTGTCATGGGATCAGCAGCTGCGTGAAGCGCTTGCGTTTTCGGCGGATAAAACGGCGGCCACGCCGATGTTGAGCGCCCTGGCTACCGCGCGCGGCAGCACAGTCGATGCGGTGGCACAGCGGGTCAGTAACAAAGCTGCTGCTTATGCGGCTGCTAGCGGCACCGTCATTGGAAATCATCAACGGCTGCGCGCCGAAATCATGGCAGCGATAGACATGCCGGCGCTGGCGGCGATTGACTTAACAACCGGCTGGCCGGCTTAAGGAGAAGCAGCAATGATCGTTTTTACAATTACCGCTGCCGGCATAGCGACAGAAAACGCGGCCATGGAAACGGGAACCATGCCGGTGTACGGCAATATCGTCATCGGCGATGGAACCCCTGCTGATGTGCCGTTCAATGCCAATGATCTCACGCATCAGGTGTTGTCGGTTCCGGTATTGGTCGTCGAGCGCCTGTCCGCAGGAGCTGTGCGTCTACACGCGAATATTCCTCCGGATGTCGAGCTGCGCATAAGAGAAATCGGCCTGCGTCTGTCGGACGGAACGTTATACGCCTATGCGCCGTATGACGAAGCCGCCGGAGGCTTCTACAAGCCAAGCGGATTTGATTTCTCCTTCGACGTAGTGCTGGCGCGCGAGCAGCTTGCCAATCTGACGTTCACCTACACGCCGGTTGACGTTCAGTCGATCGCGGACAGCATCACCAATACCGCGAGAAACGCCATCGACGCATACATGCAAACTTACATCATCGATCTGACGGCGATGTGTAGCCGCATGAGCCGCAATCTGATCGAGCTGCAGCAGCGATCCACAAACGTAAAACTGGGTTAACACAAGGAATACACAAATGACCACCATTGATGAATTGATAGCCCGCATAGACCGGGATCATAGTGATATCTACAGCCTCGTATCGGGACTCCCGCAATTCCTCGCCGGTGATCCCGGCGATATTCCGGTCACTCTGAACGGAGTTCAAGGCTCGATACCGAATCTAAAGAAGCTGACGGCTGCTATCAATATGGCTATTGTGTCGTCGCAGCTGGCTGCTCTTAACGATCAGATGAACAAGCAGTCCGTCACATTAAAGGGGGTAATTTCAGACGTATCCAAATTGACAGGACACGGCTCTCCATTCTGGAACGCCTATAATCTCAACGACCCGTCTATCGGCGATACAAGCGACCCGACATTCCGGGCAAATATTGAAAACGGGCTTCGATTCCCGTTCGATGGGTATGTGGTTAACAATCTAGACCGAAAAGACCCCTCGGTATTTACCAAGATCGGCAATCAAATGTTGCCGAACTATACGGAAAAGCTGATTCCTGGCTACCCGCTGACGTCGGGCGCCGACACCCCTAGCGCGATCGCAACGGGTTATCTCAACATAGCGGCGTACCCGGCATTTTCGCAAACCACCTACTACAGCGAAAACTATTGGGGGTGGTACGGGTGGTACTATGGTTATTATTACTACTGGTGGAATTACTATTATAGCTACAGTCGCGTTTATGCAGTTACCACCACGATCGCGATTAACGGTAGTGCAACGGCGCAGAGTTTCCAGGTTAGCTCGGATCAGATATTGACCGGCGTAAATTTCTGGGCCTATGCCGCAAGCAGCAATCAAAGCTCGAACCCCTATGTGCTGTTGTGCGAATGCACACAGGGTATTCCTGACCCAAACAAAGTGATTGGCCGAGCCGACCCAGTAAAGGACGCGAACTATACCGGGGGCGCATTGACCACTGCGGCCGCGCTAACGCCGACAAACAACATCCGGTTCAATTTCGGTCAGGCTACTTATTTGCACGCGGGTAAATCCTACGCATTCATCGTTGTATCGAACGGCACATATAACCTCTGGTACAACAGCAACTCGTACAACAAAGGTGGGGCATTCTACACACAGGACGGTGCTCAGTTCTCCGTTGACCTGCAAAAAGACCTCATGTTTGAGCTGGTGGTTGCACAGTTCAGCGCCGGACAGCAGATTGTCGAACTCGCGCCGGTATCGTTGTCGGGCGGCATCGCATCGATCAAAACCGAGTTGCAGGCCGTTATCCCTGCGGGTACTCAATTACAGCTACAGGTGTCCATCAATGGCAACTGGCAACCGCTGACCGTGCTGAACAACCTGGACTCCCTCCCGCCCTATACTCCGATTCGAGCCGTCTATACTTGCACCACGGATTTGGCGCCGATCGTGGACGTAGTGAAGTCCAGCGTCACGGCGTTCCGCCCCGCTACGGCGCTGAACTTTTTTGTTAAGCCGATACCGATCAAAAGCGGCTCAACATCGCTGAACCTCACATTTAATATGGTGGGATTCGATAAAACCATGCACACGCTTGATATCAAGATCAAGTTGGATAACGGGACTATTCTCTCGCCCGATGTGGTGCGCCAGTACACGGACAGCGTGGCTCAAGGCATGTTCGACACATTTTTCACTATCCCAGCCGGCGCCATCAGCTATCAATTGATAGCGAAAGCGACAACGCAGGTAGCAACACGGGTGTTCGACGTTACATCGATAGTCGAGTCGTAATTCAGCCTCGTAATCAAATCAGAAACAGCAGGTAAACGAAATGGCAGAATCAACAGAACAGGTATTGGCGCAGGACATCATGCTAGGCGGCCGCATCATCCTCGCCGGCGAAACCGTGCAGATCGATCAGGCAACGCTTGATGCAGGCATTGCGGCGCTGGCGAAGTATAAAAAGCGTGGCGTCATACAGCGCGGTGCCGGGGACATTGAGTCGCAACACGGCAGCACGAACGATGCCGCGCTGATGGCGCTGACGCTGGTGAGCCGGTTGATTGTCGGGTTGCAGGGGGCTCAGTCGCTCGCGGACGTACGGGCCGCGACTGACGCGATAGCGGCGGATGCGACGGCGATATCCGACGTCCTCGTTAATGTTAAGCAGCCGTGGCAGGCAAAGGGCGCAGCAGAGGCATCGAAGAAGATTGCGAACAGGGCGGCAGCGGTATCGGCGCAGCTATAGCTGCGGCGTCTAACGCTGTGTCGTCTTTCGGGGGTTGGAAATAGGTTGTTGGTGGCCGGACATTACCCGGCTACGTCCGGCAATCTACGATTTTATGGATTTATCACCAACAAGAAAGAGCGAACCACGTTGCACGCCCGCGCTCTTTCTTGTTGATGCTCCCGTGCTATATTTTAGCAAGTAACACGAAAATCATCTGCCGGAGATTTGCCGGTTTTAACTATGGCGTAGTTTGGCTTTATTTGGTTTGAGAACGAAAAGCCGATCTTTATGTTATTGATTAATATACGTCATTATAGAAAATACCGCCTTCGGGAGGCAGGGGCCGGAGGTTCGAATCCTCTCACCCCGACCAATAATACAACAAGTTACATTTTGATCAAATTACCTTGCGTTTTTTTGCGTGTTTCACTAAATTATCCCGCCTTTCTCAGTAGCACCATTTCTGCGGAGTTTCCATCATCATCCGCCAATTTATCGAGGCAGGAAAACAGCCTTTCAATCGCCGCCTTACTATAATGCTGCGTCACTGTCCCATATCGATGACCCAGCAGCTCAGCAATATCCTCTTGCGATACATCAACGCTCCGTAACCGCCGGGCAAATGTGTGTCTCAGGTCATGGATTCTAACATCCGGCAAGCCAGCGCGCTTTCTCCCGCTCTTCCATGCCGTATTCGTCAGCCTGGTTATGCGATTTCCATCGCAAGTAAACACCCATTCTGCTGATCTCCCCCTCTGCGAGTTTACCGCAGATGCCGCAACGGAGCTCAGTGGCACAAGTTTATCGTGACCGTTTTTCGTAACCGATCCAGGTTGTAATGTTCAACAAAAACCGGACACCTGTTCAGGCAGCGTTTCTATAAAACTCCCGCTCGAATTCGAGCGGGGACCGATAGCCCAATGTTGAGTGTGCCGGCGGCCATTATAAAAAGCCAAATAATCGATCACACTCAGTTTTGCCGCTGCTTGGGTCTTGGCGCCTGATGCGACAAGCCGATTTACGCTGTAAAACCCGGCGCCGCTTCAAGGCGACCACGAATTCGCGGCATAACCTGCCGGTTGCAGCCAACCTTCTGGATCGCCAGTTTAGCGTCCAGCGGCCCAACCAAGCTTACGTGGGTGATATTACCTATATTTCGACGCAAAAAGGCTGGTTGTACTTAGCGGTGGTAATCGACTTATACTCTCGCCAAGTCGTAGGCTGGTCTATGGCTGAACATATGCGCACTGCGTTGGTCAACGATGCCTTTTTGATGGCGGCTTGGAAGCGTAAGCCGGAAAAAGGCCTGATCTGGCATACCGACCGCGGCAGTCAATACGCATCGGAAAGTCATCGGATGTTATTGAAGCAATACGGTGTTCGGCAAAGTATGAGCCGTAAGGGGAATTGCAGGGACAATGCTGTTGCGGAAAGTTTTTTTCATACACTCAAAACAGAGCTGATTTATCAGGAAAACTACAAAACTCGGGAGCAAGCCAAGCAAAGCATATTTGAATATATTGAAGTCTTTTATAACCGGGAGCGGCTTCATTCGGCCAACGAGTATATGTCGCCAGTGGACTACGAATTGCAGTTTAAAACTGCTTAACTTTGTGTCCGGAAAAGTGTTGACACATCAATTTCAGGTTTTGCAAAAAATGGCGACACAATCGATAAAAAATACTGCGGTTTGAGTTTTGATTTCACGCCGCAGCTTTTGTCTACAGAGTCAATAGCGCGCGCCGTCAGGTAGTTTCCGGAATTCATCCCAGACTTTTTGTCCCTCAGCTTGAAGAATTTGTTGCGGCTTCAGCTTGCGTTTGGAGTAAAGTTTAGCCATGTCCTGACTTTCAGCCAGATCGTCGAACAGGTCGTCGTAGTCGGTCCACGCGGCTGCAAAAAAAACTTTACTGATACGCGCCCAATACGCCGTAGCATAACACATCGGACACAATTCGCAGCTGGAGTACAGCACCGCGCCTGAAAGATCGTGAGAGTCAATTTTACGGCAAGCCTGTCTTATGGCATTGACTTCGGCATGCGCGGAAGGGTCCTTATCCTTAAGGACACTATTGCCCGTGGCGGCGAGAATCTGGCCGTCCTTAACGATAACCGCGCCGAACGGACCCCCTGTTTTGTCGGTTACGCCGGCTTGCCGCATCAAACGGATCGCTTGGCGCATATATTCGCGGTCTTGATCTGTAACGTTATCAGTAACCTTATCCAGAAATTTGCCGGCGTGATCCGGCGTTTTGGCGATCACCTCGTTTCCTGCCAGGTAAATACCTGCAGTTGCCGCTGTTCCCATTGCAAGAAAATTACGGCGCGTTACCACGCGAATATTATCAACATTCATACCTGCCAATGAATCCGTCCGTTCTGATGTGCCGCTGTCTTCCGACTTCATATCGTTATACTCCCAAGTGAATAGTGAGCGCCGTTTCATGGCGTTTTTTTGCGATTCCAAAGCAACGCAAAATAGTAGTTGACCTGACTTCCCGTTTGGATTCTCCCTTAAATACATTCATATGGTCAAGCTAATGCGTTCTGATTTGTAACTTGCCAACGGGTTTTACACTCGATCAGAACAGCGCCGTCAGTTGAAAAATCATCGATGTGGCTGACGGGTAAGCACCGTTTGCCGGTGTTTTAACGCCCGGATTGGGTACATAGGAAAAAGTAGGCTGAAAGAAAATATCGCCGATCAGATGAGCCTGATAGTATACCTGTGTAATAATTTCGTTGCTCTGCGATTCCGGGGGATTATTAAGCCAGGAAACCGCAATGCCAACGCCTATCGAATCTTTCGGACGATTTTCAATCAAATTGAACCCGGTCAAACCTGCTCCAACGAATTGATTGGCCATCATCGTCTTCGAGTTGTTAAAGCCATATTGCAGGTACCCGATGACAGCTCCGCTGCGATTCCCCAGGTTTAGCGTTCGGAGTCTGTGGTTAGCAAACGCATAAAATCCTTGCGCTCCGCTTTCCTGTATATTTCCGTGAACCAGGGTACCGCTCTGCCCCCAACCGCCAACCGCGATTTTCCCCGGAGACTCCCCCGCCCAAGAATATCCGGCTTCGCCGATGGTAAAGTAATAGCTGTTGAATGAAGGAAAGGCATACGTACCTGTTTGCCGTCCGTTAGCCAGACTACCGTCGTAAATGCCATACGAAATATAGTATGAAGGGTCGGGTATGGCGGTCACTGTGAGCCCCCAAGCCGAGTTGTAGTACCCAGGAATTACGCCAAGGATGGATGCGTTTGCAAAGATCGGGCTGAACAGAAGACCGGTAATCTGAGGAATATAGGGGGTTTCATTTTCGACCTGCAAGGCCTGAATCACATTATTGAAATCGACGGTTGGAAGACTTTTCCCTACACGGAGGATGAGATGCTTATCCATCAGGGTTTGACGCCACCATAATTCGTAAAGTTCGCTCCGGTTCAGAGGCGGTGCCTGAGTCAGAGCGTTGTAGCCGGTTAGAACGCCTGCCGCGCCATTACTGTTTTGGCCGTCAAACTGCAGAAATGATGCGCCCATGGCCGCTCCCGGGACGCCCTGCAAAATATCAAGGTCCAGTTGCAAATCGGCGATAAACAAGCTGTTGAAGGTAACGCCTCCTGGCTTTGTGCCACCCGACATCAAAATATCCGCATTGCCTATCCACACCCCTCCCAAACGTACGCCCGAATCCTTTCCAAAACCCAGCATCCGCCCCAGTTTTCCCGTACCGGAAAATACATTGACAGCTCCCGGGTTGGATGAAATTCCGGCCTGTTCCTGATGATAAGCAAATTCGAAACCCTTGTTAAGCACACGGGGTTTAGCTGGTCCGCTTTTGGACTTTTCGCCGGCCTTCGCTACGGGCTCGCCTTGCTGGAGAGGTTGTTTTGTTTCAGCCGTTGCATCAGAAAGGCCGGACAAAACTGGCGTGGCTGTAATTAATATTACCACCAAAATTCTTGCCGGCAAGGTTGATAGCTCTAATTCACACAGCAATGCAAAAAAGCTTGAATTCTTAAGCTCCCGTGGCACCGCATTACGCAGCGCTACGCTTAATAGCCCATTATGCGAGTTATCGCCCACAATCTTAAAAGTGCTTCTGAAAGGACGGCTTTTTCACTCTTCCCCCTCGGGGCTCTGAACTTTACCCACGGATTTGGCGGTCACGGCGTTGTTGATGAGAATATGCCATCACCATACCACTTTCCTGAATTCGAGGTCTATTTTCGGAATAGCCTTATAATTCATATGGATGCGGCGCTTTTTGCTTCACCCAAAATAAAGGTGAATTTCTTATAAAATCATACTGTTGACTCTAACCACCACGGATTCAGGACTTTGTAAACCAAATTATTAGAAGTACAGCATTTTTTTGGCATCCACGCCTAACGAGTAAGGTTAGATTGTGATCGCGAAGCGAGCCACAATCTGAACCGTTTGTTGGACGAGCCCGGTTGATACGAGGTTCCTATGGAAATAGCTTTTGGGGCAGTTCGGTTTTCGAGGGCGCTCGGTCATCATTCGCGCCCTTTCTATCCTTTTCATCATTGCCGTTGCAGCAACGCTTTTATTGAACCGAGCTTTCCCTGTGGAATTCTCCCGGTTTAGACCATTTTCAGGCCAGCCGCGTCCTTCAGCGCCTGAAGTCAGAGCCGGTAACGGGACGCGCGGGTGGGTGGGTGCGATTACATGTTCATCTCCGCTGTTGCTGCCCGCTATCCTGCTCCCTCCGCCATTGTGAAGCGGTCGTATCCCGGTTTGATGCCGGTGCGCACGATCTTCATTTCCCCGCCACAACAAGGGCAGCATAGCGTCGGGCGTTTTTTCGGCTCCACCCATACCGGATCGGGTATCCGATTCAAGAGCAATTGCAGCAGTTTGATCTGCCGTTTGCTGTTGGGATGTAAAAAGCCGAAGTTGCGGGCGCGGCGGAAGCCTTTGGGTAGAACGTGTTGCAGTATCATGCGTAAGAACGCGACACCGCTGACCGTTCTGCGCTCTATCTTTTTGGTTTTGCTGTTTTGATAGCGGTACGTCACCTGGTCGTTTTCGCAGCGGAGGATGTTCTTTTCCGGTATCACGCCACGGTACAGATAACGCCCCAGATAAACCAATGCCTTTTCGCCCGTGCCGACGTTTTTGCAATCAACCACCCATTTTTCCGGATAACGCCTGGGTAAGCCCAGCCCGGCTTGTCGGATGCCATCCAGCATTTTGGCGCGAAATACTTTGGCGAGGGCTTTGTGGTCGAACAGGTACTTCGCTTTTTTGGTGCGCCATAACCGCCGTTTGCTGTCAATCGCTGCGGCGGGTACGACCAGATGCGTGTGCGGGTGGTAATCCAGTGCGCGTGAGTGGGTATGCAATACGGCGACAGCCCCGGGGGTGCCTTGCAGCGCTTTGTCGTTTTGGCTGAAGCTATGTATCGTGTCCCAGGCACATTGCAGGATCAGTGGGTATATGGCCTGCTGGTTGTTCAAGGCAAGCGGGCGCAGTTCTGCCGGCAGGGTGAATGTGATCAGAAAATAGTCGCCCGGCACTAATTTTTCGACCTGTCGTTCGATCCAGCGCTGCGATTCGTGCGCCTGACAATGCGGGCAACTGCGGTGTCCGCAGGAGTGCGGCACCCGGATTTGATGTGCGCAGTCGCTGCATTCAGCCTGCATTTTTGGGCTCATGGCGCTGCGGCAGCTCCTGATCGCGGAAAGTGCGTTGCGTTGGCCTGCCAGGAGTTGGCCGGTGTATTGTTGCAAAAACCCGGCTTCGAAAGTCTGAATGATGTCGGCCAGCCGGATCATTTGACCTTCCCCCAGCCGATTGCGATCCGATCCATCAGCGCGTCGATGCGTGCTTTGGCATTGTTCTGGGTTTGGTGGGTGAGGCGGGTGTAGCGCGTGGTGGTGAGTATGGAGTGATGGCCGAGAATCTGCTGCACTTCGAGCAGATCGACGCCCGCTTCGATCAGGTGGGTTGCGTAGCTGTGGCGCAGGCTGTGCGGCGTGAGTTTTTTTTAATCCCGCAGGCCTGCGTTACGATACGCAAGGTGTTTTGCACGCCGCCACGGTCGAGCGGCGTGACGGCGCGATGGGCCTGCTTCAGACCGCCCAGCCGGTTGGGAAATAACAGTATCGGGTTGCGATGGACTTGCCAGAAGCGGCGCAGTACCCGCAGAGTGGCGGCGGGTAGCGGCACGAAACGATCCTTGTTGCCCTTGGCATCGCGGATATGCACACGCTGGCGCGTCGCGTCGATATCGCCGACTTGCAGCCGCAGTCCTTCGCCGAGCCGTAACCCCATGCTGTAAAGGGTATAAAAAAACACGCGGTAACTGAGTACGCGCGTGGCCGCGAAGATTTGTTGGGCTTGCTCGACCGTCACAATATCAGGCAACTGCTGCGATCTGGGCGGCTTGATCAGATCGGGCGCAACCCAGGGTTGGTGCAGCACATGCTCATAGTAAAACCTGAGGCCATAAAGGTCGAGTTTGACGGTACTCCATGAGTGGGATGCCAGCAGTTCGGCGAAATAATCGGTTAACTGCTGTTCGGTCAATGCGTCAATTTGAAACGCGAAACGCTCACCCGCCCGACGCACGGCGCGAGAATAAGCTTCGATCGTTTTGGGTTGCAAGCCATTGAGTTTAAGTCGCTTGAGAAGGGTTTGATAGTTTTGTTCGAAATCTCTGGGGAAATGTGGTTTCATTACGATACGTCCTCATGAGTAAAAAACCCCGAGCCGGGGATGAGGTTGCATTTTCATCTTTTTGAGCGTGCACTGGAATGCGAACTTGCTGGGGATGGGCTGTTTCTCCGCGTAGCGGCTTCGTCCAACAGGGTGGTGAAAAACTCGATTGCCATACCGCCCGTTGTGTATTAACTGGATGGTGAGGCACAAGATCTAGTGGGTTTTTTGAGTTTTTCACTACCCTGTCAAGGGCATGCCCTGACAGCTTTATGAATCGTAACTATAGCGGATAACTACTGAGCAAATTCAGCGGATCATGTTTTTTTGATAATCGATGCAAAAACTTCAGCTTATCCTGAAACGCCATTTCCAGTTCATCTTTTGTCTCGGGAGTATTGTTTTTTATTTCGACACTATATACGCTGATTACCGCGGTTTTGATCTGGTCCATGATGTTTTTAACCCACGCAATGGCTTGCGCAGCTTCTGTGGGTGATGAATGCGTATAGTAAAATCCGGTCACTACTATATTCCAGTCGGCGTCTCGCCCACAAAAAACAGAGCCATTTTTAATTCGGCGCACCTTGCCGCCAATGTGTTGCAAGTCAATCCGGCAAAACTGGTTCGGAGCCGTGCGCAGCGCATCCAACAATACAGCGCTCATGTTTTTAATTATTGAGTTTTTAATCAAGTAACTTTTTACGATGGGAATCGCGTCATCACCAAACTCCCCGGAGTCTCGCAGAGGTACATCGAATGCGGGTATTTCCGTATAATCAACTCTATGCGCATCTTCAAGCAATGTTGATTTCACATCTCCCGTTATGCTTTTCTGCACCAGGCTTAATTCGGCGACAGCTTTTTCATCGCTGCCTTGATGAACCAGACAACCATATAGTACAGGACTCATATATTGAGCGCTGTCAGAGCCCAATACAAGCGACGCTGATATTCCTTCCTGCAATTTATCCGAATATTCCAGCCAGTTTTTTAGAGCGCCTGTATCTGCAACCAAACGAGACAATGCGACCTTGGTTCCTGGCACAACGCTTAAATACACCTCGGAAACGATGCCAAATCTTGGCGCGGCGCCACGTACCGCATTCCAGAGTTCTTTCTGGATGCAGTGGGCGTCAAGAAGAAAATTATCGCCACGAGCAGTAATAAAGTTTACCTGGGAAATATAATCGCAGGTCAGTCCTTCGCTACGTGATAAATAACCTATGCCGCCTCGCATAATTAGCCCTAAACCTGGTAACGGCGATACGCCAACAGGGATGTGATAACCGTAAGTATTTAAATGAGCCAGTATGTCGCCTGCTTTTGATCCGCCTTGTACTTTTACAAAAACACCTCCGTTAATTTTTACAACAGCTACTTTATTGTAATGAACATTAAGAGCAAGACAAAGCATATCTGTTTGCACGGATAACGAACTAAGTCCCTCGCCGCAAACAGTAAACCTCAGGGTATTTTCGGCAGCAATTTTGATAAACTGCATTATATCTTCATGTTTTTTTGGGCATACTATTGCACTGGGTTTATTATGAGCGGCTTCCGCTGAAAACAAGCTTTTCAGAAATAAGCTATAATTTTCATCTCCAGGAAAATAAACGTCCACATTCTTCAATAAAGACTTCATATTATTAGTGAAGTTGCCGGTGGATTTGTTGCTGTTATCCGATGGTTTGGTTTCGGCTATTATGCCGTCAGGCATGTAAAAAGCAGCGCTTGCCGCAACGCCTGCGGCGAGGAAGCCGCGACGGGTCGTCAGGCTAAGTTCATTTATATGAGAATTCAACAATGAATCCGGCTTTCCTTTTTTGGTATTTTTTTCTGAGCTCATACCAAAACAAGACTCCGGATGAATATGGTACAGACGTCACGATCAACAGAAGTCTCACGTTCATTAGCAGAATGGCCCCCCCCCAACCGATACGGTTTACAGGGCGGGGATGAAGTAAAATCGGCCAATCAACTTTTTGAGAAGTTATTGATAAGCAGCCCTGACGTTACCGAGGATTCCTTATTCGGTTGTATGGAGCAGGAAGAGCGGGCACCGAGGTTGCATCCCTTGCCCCGAATGCGGCTACGGTTTAACCTTCGATCCATTGGTAAAAATGCCATGCGCCTTGCTGCCGCGGGTGATCTACAAGATACGCGACGAATGGCAGTTTGTTGAACAAACAGATACCCTGTACCAAGTGCGTCTACCTCGCCAACGTCAAATAATATCCTCTTGTTTCGTCACACTGCTCGACTCAGGGCTGGGAGGCGAGCTAACGACATTTTCCACGCAACTGAGTCCTGAATACTTGCCACTTATTCGTTCATATTTAAAGAATAATATTATTCGAGAGGCATTGGCTCGTGGATCGTTGCCTCTCTCGTCCCGGCCGGATGCCCCGTAAATGTGTTCCGGCTTAACGACGGCAGGCGATACTTAACAAGGATTCGCCAAGCGAATCTTTTACCACGGTACGCCAGATAGGATCTCTGTAGGTATTCGACCAGACGATTTTTCCACCGGCCATGCGTCCGGCATATTGCGTAATGGACTCAATACTGGATTTGTCCGCATCGCAGTCATAAACGCGCAATATTTTTTCGGAGATGAATTTGTCGTTGTCCTGACTTTGTATTTCAAAATAATCAACCAGCTCCCATACCCTGGAAATATTGTCGTTTTTTTCGATAGTGGCCGGGTCCAGATAATAAGTATACCCGTCATCACTGACATTGCTCATAACATACCATTCGGCATCGGCAACGCTGGTGAAAAACATCATCAAGGCCGCAGCAAAATATCTCATCATTCCTCCTCCCCATTGCAATAATTTTTCGCATTATTTATTTAAAAGCGCGCCTGAGCTTAATCATCAGCGTTCATCTATCGGTAAATACTGCTGTTCCCGGCTACCGGTGTATATCTGTCTGGGCCGGGCTATTTTCATTCCCGGATCTTCAACCAGTTCTTTCCAGTGCGCGATCCACCCCGGTAAACGCCCCAGAGCAAACATGACGGTAAACATGTTGGTCGGTATCTTCAGCGCGCGATAGATAATTCCGGAATAGAAATCGACATTGGGATATAACTGGCGTTCTATGAAATAGTCATCGGTTAACGCGGCTTCTTCGAGTTCCTTGGCTATTTCAAGAATCGGATTATCGATGCCGAGATGATTCAGTACCTGATCACAATATTTCTTGATGATAGCCGCACGCGGATCGTATTTTTTATAAACCCGATGTCCGAATCCCATTAGTTTGAAATGGTTTCCTTTATCCTTCGCCATGTCGACATAGCGTTTGGTGCCGCTGCCGGAAGCATGTATCGACTCCAGCATTTCAATAACAGCTTGGTTGGCTCCGCCATGCAATGGCCCCCATAATGCGCAAATACCGGCGGATAATGCCGCAAAAAGGTTGGCTTTGGAAGAACCGACCATACGCACCGTAGAGGTCGAGCAATTCTGCTCATGGTCGGCATGCAGAATAAACAGCACATCAAGCGCCTTGCGTATCACTTCATCCGGCTCGAAAGGACGCATCGGCGTCGTAAACATCATATGCATGAAGTTGGAAAGATAATCCAGCTCGGGACGCGTGTAAACGAATGCTTCGCCCACCGACCGCTTATAGGCAAAGGCGGCCAAAACACGCACCTTGGACAACAGGTGCGTAATGGTTTGATCACGATCCTCGTCGCTTTGTTCGGGTTGCAGCAATTCAGGATGGTAAACCGACAAGGAGCACACCATCGCCGAAAGAATCGCCATGGGATGAGCATGTCCGGGATAGGACGTGAAAAAACTTTTCATGTCCTCATGAATCAATGAATGGTGATGTACTTTTTCCTTGAAACGCGTATATTCTTCCTCACCGGGCAAATGTCCGTAAATCAACAGATAAGACACTTCCATGAAAGTCGATTTTTCGCACAGCTCCGCGATATCTATTCCCCGATAGCGAAGAGTACCCAGTTCTCCATCTATAAAGCTGATCGCGGACTGACATGCGCCGGTATTTGCGAATGCAGGGTCCAATGTGATGTAGCCTGATTGTGCGCGTAATCGTCCCACATCCAGCGCCTTTTCACCCTCAGTGCCCTCAATAAGGGGTAGCTCATAGATGTGACCGTCAATATCAAGTTTGGCAGTTTTGTTCATGATGATGTCTCTGAAGGCGGTGTTACATATTATTAGTAGTATTTATAAAGATTATAACTTAAGACTGCCTTCTTGGTGTGCGCCATGCCTGACCTCTGATACACGCTCAGTCAACTTCCTGTTTCCCGAATCAAGCGGCAACAAAACCACTATTCCACACAAAATATGAATCATCAGACCACTGTACATCAAGATAAGGTTGCGCAGATTGCCGCTCGTATCGAGAGACTCCCTGTTTCAGGATTTCACCGGCGCTTCATAACCCTGGTATCACTGGGCGGCTGGTTCGATTTTTATGACATATTCATGATGGCCTATCTGGGCGCGGCGCTCAAAAATTCGGGTTTTCTAAACATACAGCAGTTCAGCCTGATGATTTCATCGGGGTTTCTGGGCATGTTCGCGGGTAGCGTATTGTTCGGCATAGGCAGCGACCGTTTTGGGCGGCGCACATCATTCATGTTCATGTTGCTGATTTATTCAGTATTTACGCTACTCGGCGCGTTTTCCCACAATGCCTGGGAGCTGATTGCGTTGCGCTTCCTGGCGGGCCTGGGTATCGGCGCCGAACTGGTGGTGATCGACAGCTACGTTACGGAAATAATACCCGGCAGACTGCGTGGCCGTTACGTCGCCATTACCCAGGTTGTAGGTTTCACTGCGATACCGGTAGTCGCCGGGCTATCCAGCCTACTGATTCCAACCAACTGGTTGCTGGACGGTTGGCGCTGGGTCATGGTTACAGGCAGTGCGGGCGCGGTGCTGGTCTGGTATTTACGGCGTAATTTGCCGGAATCGCCGCGCTGGTGCGCGTCGACAGGCCGTTATGAACAGGCTGAACGCATCATGCGACAGATAGAGCAGGATGTTGAACGTGAAATGGATTCTCCCCTGCCCTCGCCATCGGCGACGCAAATTTCGACCCGGCAATCCGCGACTCCTGTTCAGGCGAGCATAAAAACGCTATGGTCACGGCCTTATCGAAAACGCACGCTGGTACTGACCGTATTCCATTGTTTACAGACTGTCGGTATCTACGGCTTTGCCAACTGGGCGCCGATGTTCATGTTGACGCAAGGTCACAGCCTTGAACAGTCGCTCGATTACGGTTTCTGGATTGCATTGGTCAGCCCGCTGGGACCGATACTCTGTGTGCTGACAACGGAACGCATTGAACGCAAATACGCCCTGGTCATACTGCCGCTGCTGATGGCTCTCAGCGGCATCACCTTTCCCTATGCGCAAAGCGGACTGCAGATTATTTTAACGGGGGCTGCGATAACCTTTTTCTCATACTGGTTCTCGGCTGTGCTGCATGCTTATCAAGCCGAAGTGTTTCCTACGCCGATACGCGCCACCGGCGTCGGCTTTACCTACAGCATCAGCCGTTTGAGCGTCATTGCGTCAACTTCGATCATTACCGTGCTGTTGCAGTACGGCATCATGTTCGTATTCGCTTTCATAGCGGCATGCATGATGCTGATTGCGCTGCTGATCGGTCTGTTCGGCGAGCGCACCAATGCGAGGCTGCTGGAAGCAGTATCGAATTGAGGGTATCCCGCCCCTCAGGCGCGCACCTGCCCATCGCCGAGCACAATGAACTTTTGCGTGGTCAATCCTTCCAGACCGACAGGCCCGCGCGCGTGCAGTTTGTCGGTACTGATGCCTATTTCCGCTCCAAGGCCGTATTCGAAACCGTCGGCGAACCGCGTTGAGGCATTGACCATGACCGAAGATGAATCGACCTCGCGCAAAAAGCGTCGCGCGCGGCTGTAATCCTCGGTGACGATGGCGTCGGTATGATGCGAACCGTATAGCTGAATATGCGCCATGGCCTCCTCAATATCGTTCACGATGCGTATCGCCAGTATCGGCGCCAGATATTCGGTAGCCCAATCCTCTTCCGTCGCGGCCATGCAACCGGAAAGCAGCGAGCGCGTCTGTTCGCAGCCGCGCAACTCCACGCCTTTGGCACGCAGTTGCTCCGCCAGCGGCGGCAAAACGGCTGCGGCGATGCCTTCTGCGATCAGCAGCGTTTCCATCGCGTTGCATACGCCGTAACGCTGGGTCTTGGCATTCAAGGCGATGGACAGGGCTTTATCGATATCCGCCTTGTCGTCGATGTAGACATGGCAGATGCCGTCCAGGTGTTTGATCACCGGAATGCGCGACTCCGCCATGATGCGCTCGATCAGGCTTTTGCCGCCGCGCGGTACGATTACGTCGATATACTTATCCAGGCGCAACAGTTCGCCTACCGCGTTCCTGTCGGTGGTATCGACCAAAGACACGCTATCCTCCGGCAACCCGGCCTCCAATAATCCAGCGCGTATGATCGCGGCAATGGCGCGATTCGAGTGAATGGCTTCGCTGCCGCCACGCAGTATGCAGGCGTTGCCCGATTTAAGGCAAAGCGCCGCCGCGTCGGCGGTCACATTCGGGCGCGATTCGTAAATGATGCCGATCACGCCGAGCGGAACGCGCATGCGTCCGACCTGTATGCCCGACGGACGGTAGGTCAAACCGCTTATCTCGCCGACCGGGTCGGGTAAGGCCGCAACTTCCCGTAAACCGTCAGCCATGGCCTTTATGCGTTTTTCGTTCAGTTCCAGACGCTCGACTGCCGCGGCATCCAGCCTTCTTTCGCACGCCGCGGCGACATCGGCCCGATTGGCAGCAATGATGTCCGCCTGCGCTTTTTCCAGTCGCCCGGCTATAGTTTCCAGCGCCAGGTTTTTTTGTGCGGTCTGCGCCCCTACCAGCCTGCGCGCCGCAATTCCTGCCCGCTCGCCCAAGCGTAAAATAACTGAAGATACCGTATCGTTCATATGAGTAAATCCGTCGGTTGTAATAGCGATTGCGGCATACCGGCCAGCGCAAGACTGATGTCCTGCAACGCATCCCAGACATTGCCGTTCGCCATGCCCTTGATCATGCGGTCCGCCCGCGCTGAAGACAGCATCAGTGTCTGCCTGTGCATGCTGTCGCTGCGTTGCAACGCCTTGATCAGAGCCGTTTTACGCGGATTCCATATCCGCAGGCGATTGCAGACGCTTTCCACGTTTTCACCTTGCGCGCTTGCCCGGCCCAGTTCGTCCAGCGCACGGATTTCACGCGTCAGCGCCCACAGCACGACGGGTCCGGCAACCCCTTCCGCGCGCAGACCGAAAAGAATTCGGCTGATACGCGCGACGCTGCCGGTCAGTGCGGCATCGGTCAAATCGTAGATATCGTAACGCGCGCTGTCGGCAATCGCCCGACGCATCATGTCGTCGTCGATACGCGTTGCGCCATACAGTATGAAAAGTTTTTGCAGCTCTTGATCGGCCGCCAGCAGGTTGCCTTCTATGCGCGCAGCCAGTATCGATAAACCGGATCGGTCCGCCAGCATCTGGTAATGACTCATACGATGCTCCAGCCAGCTCATCAGCTCCTTTCCATGCAACGCCCAGACTTGCACAAAAACGCCTTTGGGCTCCAAAGCTGCAAACCATGCCGATTTTTTTAAATCGTCGTTGCTTAAACGCGGCAGCGTCAGCAGCAGCAAAGTATCTTCCGGGATTTGCGCTGCATAGTTGACCAGCATTTGACTCGCTTCCTTATCCGGTTTGGCGTTGAAGCGCACATCAAGAATGCGTTTATCGCCAAACAGTGAATAGCTTTCGCTCGCGACGGCAAATCCTGACCACTTGAACCCCGTTTCCACGGAAAAAATCTCGCGGTTGGAATAGCCTTGCGCGCTGGCGGCGGCGCGCACCGCATCCATGGCTTCTCCCAATTGGAACGGCTCGTCGCCTGCCGCCAGATAAACCGGATACAGGGTCTTCGACAAACCGGCTTTCAACTGTTCCAGATTCAGTTTCACTGGGGTTGCGCCGGTGGTTGTGTCGGTTGTGATTTCTTGCGATCCAGCGCGTTGATGGTTTGACGTATCAACAACTGTGCCGCCTCCACGCGCATTTCCTGCTGAATCACGCCTTCTTCCTGGGCTTGCGAAAGTGGCGATGTTTGCGAGTTATAGTAGTCTCTCACGACTTCCAGATCCCGTTGCGGCACCAGTATTTCACCGGATTTAGACCGTATATCATACACCACGCGATAACTTAACTCGTACATGGTTGTTTGTCCGAACTGGCTCAATGTCATGCCGCGTCTGTTAGCGACGGCGCGATGTATATGTATCACGCCGTCCGCTTTAGCCAGATTGGCAGTAACCTGACCGCCAGCCGTAGCCGTCACTTTTGTAATATCCAATACCAACGGATCGGAGTAAGGCATGCCTTCGACATAAAAGCTTTGTGTCGAGTTCAGCCCGGCATTACGCAGGTGAAATCCGCAGGATGCCCCGGCAACTGCGATGAGGAGTAATAGCACAGGAGAACTGAAACGCATAGGATATTCAAACCACCACATTAATTAGCTTGCCTGGCACAACGATTATTTTTTTTGCGGGCTTTCCCTCCATGAAGCGTTGCACCGTTTCATCGGCCAAAACAGCCGCTTCGATCTCTTCGCGGACGGCTGTTGCGGACACTACGACCTGCCCTCGCAATTTGCCGTTTACCTGCACCATCAATTGCCGGGTAGCGGATTGCAACGCCGCTTCCGAAACCTCCGGCCACACGGCCTGCAATATGGATTCGCCGTAGCCTAGCTGTATCCACAAGGCATGGCAGATATGCGGCGTAATTGGCGACAGCAAACGCAGCAATATGCCGATGCCCTCGACATACAGCGCTTCCGAATAACCCCGGTTGCTGCCAAGCCCGGCTCTCAACGCGGTATTTTCCAGCGCGTTAAGCAGTTTCATCGCCGCGGAAACCACAGTATTGAACTGATATTTGGCAAAATCGTGGCGCGCCTGCTGCAAAACCTGATGAATCTCGCGCCTTACCTGCTTTGCTATCTCGTCATCGGACATCGCGCTCCAATCCGCCGCCGTCTCATGTGTCGACATGATCACCGGAGCCAATTCCGCGCAGAAGCGCCATAAACGTTTTAAAAACCTTGACGCGCCTTCAACGCCGCTGTCGGACCACTCCAGCGATTGTTCCGGCGGAGCGGCGAACATCATAAACAAGCGCACGGTATCCGCGCCGTATTTTTCTATCAGCTCCTGCGGATCGACGGTATTACCCTTGGACTTGGACATTTTACTGCCGTCCTTGAGCACCATGCCCTGGGTGAGCAGATTGGCGAACGGCTCGTCGTTGACCAGAAAACCTTCATCGCGCAGCAATTTGTTATAAAAACGCGCATACAGCAAATGCAGAATGGCGTGTTCGATACCGCCGACATACTGGTCGACCGGCAACCAGTAACGCGCGCGCTCGTCCAGCATTGCCTGGGTATTGTCGAAGGATGCGTAGCGCGCGAAATACCAGGACGACTCCATGAAGGTATCGAACGTATCCGTCTCGCGGCGCGCAGGCTTGCCGCAGCGCGGGCAGTCCACATGAATAAAGCCGGGCATCTGCGACAACGGAAAACCGGCGCCGCTGATTTCGATATCGCGCGGCAGTTCGACCGGAAGCTGATCGTCAGGGACCGGCACGGTGCCGCAGTCGTCGCAATAAATAACCGGTATCGGCGCGCCCCAGTAACGCTGGCGCGAAACCCCCCAGTCGCGCAGGCGGAAGTTGGCCTGTTTGTCGCCCAAGTTTTTGGCCTTGAGGTCGGCGGCAATTGCGTCTACTGCGTCTTGCGGATTAAGTCCGTTATATTTACCGCTGTTTACTAAAATCATGAACTCATGTTTAGCTGCGTACCAAGCTTGCCAGCGCTTCTGATCAAAAGGCGTATCGACTACTCCGCTACCCGTTCCATCTCCATAGCCTGCTCCACACGCATGACCACCACCATATCCAGAACCATCACCAAAGCCTTCGGAGATATCGGGGCCGAAGCCCAAAGTTCTGCTATTTAAAACCTGAATAATCGGCAAATCGTACTTTTGGGCAAAGTGAAAATCGCGCTCGTCATGCGCCGGCACCGCCATCACCGCGCCTTCGCCGTAGCTCATCAGCACATAATTGCCGACCCATACCGGCACCGCTTCGCCGGTCAGCGGATGCGTCACGGAAATCCCGGTGGACATGCCCTTCTTTTCCATGGTCGCCATGTCGGCTTCGGCGGTGCCGCTTTGCTCGCATTCCAGGATAAAAGTTGCCAGTTCCGGGTTGTTTCGAGCCGCATAAGCCGCCAACGGGTGTTCGGGCGCAACCGCGCAGAACGTGACGCCCATCAAGGTATCGGCGCGCGTGGTATACACCCATAAAAGTTCCTGTTTCCCTTCCAGCTGGTAGGGAAACGCAAAACGCACGCCGTAGCTTTTGCCGATCCAGTTGACCTGCATGGTGCGCACCTGTTCCGGCCAGCCCGGCAACTTTTCCAGGCCGGCCAGCAGTTCGTCGGCATATTCGGTAATTTTCAAAAACCACTGCGAAATTTCCTTGCGCACCACGGCGGTATCGCAACGCCAGCAACAGCCGTCGATGACCTGTTCGTTGGCGAGTACGGTCAGATCATGCGGACACCAGTTTACAGGCGAGGTTTTTTTGTAAACCAGCCCCTTCTCCAGCAGGCGCAAAAAAAACCATTGCTCCCAGCGGTAATACTCCGGGGTGCAGGTGGCCAGTTCGCGCGACCAGTCATAGCCGAAACCCAGCCGCTTGAGCTGATCGCGCATATAGGCGATGTTTTCGTGAGTCCAGTCGGCGGGGTGAACGCCTTTTTGCATCGCGGCGTTTTCCGCAGGCAGTCCGAAAGCATCCCAGCCCATCGGCTGCAATACGTTTTTACCCTGCATACGCTGAAAGCGGCTGATTACATCACCTATGGTGTAATTGCGCACATGGCCCATGTGCAAACGGCCGCTGGGATAGGGAAACATCGACAGACAATAATACTTTTCCCGTGCCGGGTCTTCTATTGCACGAAAAACCGCCTGATCCTGCCAGGCCTGTTGAATGGCTGCTTCGAGTTGCTGGGGTTGATAAGTGGTTTCCATGCGCTGGGATATGCAAGCTAAAAGGATTAGAATACAGCAGCACGGCGCAAATCGAAAGTAAAGCGCCCTGTGAGGCCGAGTTACTTTACGATTCCGATTATCCCGCAACGACGGGAAGGAGCGAGCCAGACCATGCGCAGAGTCATTTTCAACCAGAAAGGCGGTGTAGGTAAATCAACGATTACCTGCAATCTGGCCGCCATCAGCGCCATCGACGATAAAAAAACCCTGGTGGTCGATCTCGATGTTCAGGGCAACTCCACGCACTATCTGCTTGGAAAAAAAATCACCGACCCCGATCAGACCCTGGCCTATTTTTTTAAAGAGGTGCTGAACATGAATCTGTTCGGCAAGGGCGACGATACCGCCCTGCTCGAAGGCGTTATCCACAGCACACCGTTTCCCAATCTCTATGTGCTGCCCTCGCACCCTGAGCTGGAACCCCTGCAAAGCCGCCTCGACGCCCGCTACAAAATCTACAAGCTGCGCGAAGCGCTCAGCAACCTGCAAGGCTTCGACCATATTTACATCGATACGCCGCCGGTACTCAATTTTTACAGCCGCTCGGGCCTGATTGCCGCCGAGCAATGTTTGATTCCGTTCGATTGCGATGCGTTTTCCCAGGAAGCGTTATACAACCTTCTGGCTACGGTAGCGGAAATCAAGGCCGACCATAACCCGGAGCTGCGTGTCGAAGGTATCGTCGTCAATCAATTCCAGAGCCGCGCCAACCTGCCCGCCAGCCTGGTGCAGCAATTGGTGGAGCAAGGCCATCCGGTTTTAAACAGCAAACTGTCCATCTCCGTAAAAGTCAGGGAGTCGCATACCGCCTCGAAGCCTCTAATTCACTATTTACCGGATCACAAACTGACGGAAGAATTTATCGCATTGCATCAGGAGCTGCACAGTTAGCGGATATGCAAAAGTGAAGAGGAACGCCGCTCCGGGCTCCCCATAAGCGGCAGTCGCATTCATCCCAGCTCAAAAGTGGTGACACCGAACATTTTTTGCAAATCGACACGAGGAGCCTCCTGGCTGTACATACGCGCGGTGGCAAACACCGGCGCCAAACCGTACTTTTCAGCCAGAGAGACTGCCGCAGTACACGCGTCCGGGGTATCTAAAAACACGTTGGCATCGCCGATATCCTTGACCAACCCGAGAAAAAGTTTTTCGG
Organism: Candidatus Methylospira mobilis; assembly: GCF_009498235.1. NCBI lineage: Bacteria > Pseudomonadati > Pseudomonadota > Gammaproteobacteria > Methylococcales > Methylococcaceae > Candidatus Methylospira > Candidatus Methylospira mobilis. Next base: position 2,412,614 of record NZ_CP044205.1, read on the forward strand.
CGATATTCCCATCATCGGCAAATAACGGCCCGATTCTATAGCCGTCACGGCTTTTCCGGATCACGCCATAGCCGTGAAGCGCGCGCCCGTCGTAGCATGCCAGCCCGCGCGCCTGCGGCATGATCAGCCAGTCGCGTAGAAATTGCGGACGATCGGCTGGAAAAACCTGATGATCGTAGGCATTAATCTTTGTGAACGGCACCTCGCCAACCGGCAACAATTCCGGCGCCGGCTCAAAACGGCTATTGCCGGCGATCCTTCCGCCATACCGGATGTTCTTGTAGGCTTGGTGAAACCCGAATCTCTGATAATAATCCACTTTTTCCATAACTCCGTCCAAACCGTTATTGCACTCCGCCAGATATTCGAGCGCGCAATCCTTCAACGCAGTCCCGACTCCTTGACCACGAAATGCTTTTTTAACGATAAAAAGCCCGAAAAAACCAAATGATTGTTGCGGGTACTTCACACCCGAAACCGAACCGATTGCTTCGCTGCCCTGCCAAGCCATGAAGAAACCCTGTGGATCGGTATTGTAAAACACCTCGGCGTCGTTCAGACCGGGATTCCAGCCTTCCAAGGCAGCCCATTCAATGGCGGTATCCAAATCCTGCCGCCGCATCCGGCGAATTTCGTAATTCATAAGTTTTTACCTCAACCTGCGGGGGTTCGATCAAATTCTTGTCGACACGCCGCCTGCACCAACTTTTACAATCGCACGGGCCTGATAATGTTTAATTCCGGATAACTATTCAACTACCCTTGTATAACGCTGTAGGAGCGGGCTTTAGCCCGCGAAAGAGGTCGATCGCAACCTAAAGCCCGCTCCTGCGAAGTTGTTTCAATCGAAGATTACTTTGCACCGTCCCTTTTAAGGTTGCGTTTTCCGTAGAAGCCTTTAATGAGCTTATTTAATAAAAAAACGTCGAAACCAGTTACGTAGAATCAGAGGGTTGCTATTCGTTTTGTGGCGAAAAACGATTAACTCAGTGATTCCCTAGGGTTTACTTTCTTTTTTTATTAACAATGATGTTGCTATCGGTGATGCCAATAAATTTAAATCAATATTGTTTTGTTTCAGTAACGCCTCAATTGCCGGCAGTAATGTCCCCAATCTTTCCTCGATAGTTGACCTCACTGTATCTACAACACAACCTGTGTACCCCGTTCGATTTCAACATTAAGTTGAGAACCCGCCAGTTTTGACTCGAATGTGGTCATTCTACGCGTTTCTGGAATTAGCCAAACTTCAAACCAGTCAGACTCTTTATTGATTTCCGATATCGTCAGACTGGTGCCATTAAGAGCAATGTAACCTTTTGGAAAAATATAACGCATCCACTGGTGAGGCACGCCAATTCGAATGCAATAATTATTCTGGATCTGTGTTACGTCATGCACGGTAGCGCAGAAATCGACATGACCGGAAAGAGGGTGTCCGCCTATTTCAGCGCCATCTTTTGCAGCGCGTTCGGCATTAACTCGATCGCCCGCAGTACAGCCCCCCAATGTCGTGATCAACGTGCTTTGCAGCATGACATCAAATTTCACATGAATGTCACTGAGTACTTCTGTGACCGTCAGGCAAACACCATCAATCGCAATACTTGCGCCAATTTTCAGGTCAGTGCAAAAACCGCTGGGAAACTCGATTTCAAAAGAACGCATGCCATCAATATCGGTCACGGATTTAATGGTTGCGATACCTTGTACGATACCTGTAAACATAAAAATTCTCTCGAACGCAAATAACGCCCGACGCACATTCATGTGTGCTGTAGAATATTGCCGAAGTAAAGCACCATAATAATTCAGAGTCAATCCATTAAGGAAACGCTGATTTAATCGCCACCTAATTCCATATATTTATTATGGATATAAATTAACCATGGTATAATAATCAATATATTATACTGAAACGGTTTCCGGCGTATGATGAAACAGACCACCCTCCTTGACGTTCTTCTCCAGCAAAAATCGCGTACCACGCGGCGCGAGACTTTTTTGAACGCGATGGATCAGGTAGTTCCCTGGTCTGAACTGGTCGAGCTCATTCAGCCGGTGTATCCCGCTTCCGGACGAGGTCGTCCGCCTATCGGGATCGAAAGGATGTTGCGATTGTATTTCATCCAGCAATGGTACGGCTTTTCCGACGAAGGAACAGAAGATGCGCTTTATGATATGCCCCTATTAAGCCGCTTTGCCGGAATTGACCTGACGCATGAGCGTGTTCCCGATGCTACCACGCTATTGAACTTCCGCCACCTGCTGGAAGAGCATAAGCTGGCGCCGGTGATGCTGGGCCGCATTAATGCGCTTCTTGAAGCGAAAGGATTACTCATGCGCGAAGGAACGATCGTGGATGCCACGTTGATCGCAGCGCCGCCCTCGACCAAAAACAAAAGTGGCGAGCGCGATCCGGAAATGCACCAGACCAAGAAAGGAAATCAGTGGTATTTCGGGATGAAGGCGCATATTGGTGTGGATGCTGAATCGGGACTGGTTCATACGGTTGTCGGTACGTCGGCGCATGTCAGTGATGTGGTGATGACCAGCGAGTTGCTTCATGGTCGGGAACAAGTGGTCATAGCCGATGCCGGTTACATCGGCGTTGAAAAGCGCGAAGAGAATACCGGGAAAACGGTGGAGTGGTTGATCGCCATGAAGCGCGGCAAGCTAAAAGCGATGCCCGAAGGCCGATGGAAAGAAACGGTGCGCGAGATCGAAAAAAAGAAGGCGCAGATTCGTTCGCGTGTCGAGCATCCGTTCCATGTGATCAAGAACCTGTTTCATTATCGCAAGACGCGGTATCGGGGATTGGAAAAGAACACGCATCAACTACAGATTTTGTTCGGGCTTTGTAATTTGTACCGGAGCCAAAAGCGGCTGATGGGGTCGATATGAGGGATTATTGCGCCCTCAATCCGCCCGAAAGGCGGAAAATGCCGGTAAAACCGGTGGTTTTAAGAGGGAACGCATAAAAAATGCGCCAAAATAGAAAATTTAGGCTCAAAAAAATTGCGCACCGGCGCAGCAACCCAGGTTTTGGCTATTAATCAGCGGTTCCTTAAAAACATGGAATTTGCTATAAACGGGTTTTCTCAGCAAGCAACTCCGGCGTATTTTCTGGTTTTTCAGCGCTTTTCAATATTGCAGGATAATCTGAGATCATCCCAAAAAAGAACCCCGGCATGGCCCGGGGTTGTCAAAAGCGCGCGGACTGTTCCGGTATTGGTAAACAGTAGCGCGGTGGGATTGTTTACATGTTCGATTATGGCGCGCGCGGGTCTTCGCGCGTCGCGGCGGCCCATTCGGCTATCTGGGCGGTATTGGGGAAACGTTTGAGTACCGGCTCCTGGCAAACGATGGCTTCGGTCGTCATTACCGTCGACACGATGCCCGCCGCATTCTGCAACGCCAGCCGGGCAACTTTGACCGGATCGAGTATGCCTGCTTCCAGCAGGCTGCCATAAGTCCTGGCCGCAACATCGTACCCATAAACGCCGTCATCGTGCATCAGCACTTTCGCCAAAACCGATTCGGGATTCATTCCGGCGTTATGCGCTATACAGCGTAAAGGCTCATAGAGCGCTTCTTCCACGATTTCCACGCCGCGACGCAGATCGGCATTGTCGAACCGGAGCCTGTCCAACGCCCTGCGGATATGCAGCAAGCCTACGCCGCCGCCGGCCATAACGCCTTCGTCCATTGCCGCGCGTACCGAGTTATAGGCGTTTTCGACGCGAACCATGCGCTCTTTTATCGTCATATCGTTCAAACCGCCGACACGGTACACGGCGGTTTTGCTGCGTAAAAAAGCGATGCGTTCTTCGAGGTTTTCCAAGTCGTGGCGATTTCCGGTCGGAGACCCCTCGCCCGGCTTGCGTGCGCGTATCCTGTCGGCATCGAGCGTCAATTGTGCAATCCGATCCTCTATCCGCTGTGCGTCGCCGCGACAGCCGATAATCAGCGTGGATTCGGCGCTGACCACGACTCGCTGAGCTTGTCCCAGATCCGCCAGCGTCATTTTTTCCAAGGTATCGCCTTGAACTTCCAGGCAGGCGCGTCCGCCGGTCATTATTGCCAGGTCGAGCAGGCGTTCGCTGCGTCCGTCGCCGAACCCAGGGGGTTTGACGGCAACCACCTTGAAGTTGCCGCGCACATGATTCAGCAACAGCGGCGCCAGAGCTTCTTCAGTGATATTCTCGGCTATGACCAGCAGCGGACGCCGCTGGTCCTGGGCATTTTCCAGCAGCGGCACCAGATCCATGAAGTCCGTTACTTCACGGTCGTACAGCAAAATATAGGGCTGATCCAGCTCCGCCAGATTTCTTTCCTTATCGGTATTGAAATAAGAGGACAAATAGCCCTGCGCGAAGCGGGAACCGTCGGTAATTTCCAGTTCGTCGTCGTGAGTATAGCCCAGCTCAAAACTGACTACGCCATCGTTGCCGACCGCTTCAATCGCATCAATCAGTAAATCGGCGACGCTGTCGTCTTCCTTGCTGGCCGAACGGCAAACCTTGCGGAAAATATCGCGATCCTGGGTGCGTATCGCGGTTCGGCGCATTTCATTGCTCAGGCATTCGACCGCCAGTTCCATGCCTTTTTTAAGATCAACCGGATTCGCGCCGGCGACCATGCTCTTTTCGCAGCCCCTGGCAAGGCTGCGCGCCAGTACTATCGAAGTCGTCGTGCCGTCGCCGGCCGCACGGGAAACCGCACCGGCGACATCGCGCAACATGCGCGCGCCTACATCTTCAATGATATCGGGAAGCGTAATCGCTTGCGCCACGGTAACGCCGTCGCGCGTCACCACCGGCCCCACGCCGTCGGTACGATGCTGGATGACGACACTGGGACCAGATGCGCCCAGCGTTACTTCCACGGCCTGAGCAAGTTTGTTTATGCCGCGCATCATCCTTGAGCGGGCGTTATGATTAAAAACGATTTGTTTCGCCATAGGTGTGCAAACTCTGATTATAGTTATCGGAAAGCAAAAGCTTTACTTTTGTATTTGTAACTATTCAGCATGCCCGCTGGAAAGGAAATGAGGTGAGTCAGGCGAGACCTTTTGCGTCCATGGATGGGCGCATAGAGCTTCCAGAAATGGAATTGCAGCGTGGTTATTCTCTCCGACACGCTTCCCCGTGTGTCTCGGCTGACTTGCCTCAACCCGACTGCATCGTTCATGACTAAAAAGCACTCACTGAATAGTTACTTGTATTTTTTAATTCGAATCTATCGAATAGTGACGCATTAATGTCTGTCCTGCATTGGCGCGCGCCGAGCAGGCGCGCCGCTGGCGCGACCATATCCACATCAACTCGCGGTCATTCCAGTCCAGCGTGCGGCGCAATTCCTCTTCGTCCTGTCGAGACAACGATTTATTCCATAGCTCCCGCAATTCTGCTACACGATCGGGATAAAGGCCGGATGTCAGCTTCTGTTCGCGAACCGCAAGCTCGCGAATGGAGTGATCCAGTTGCCGCACGGTCAGTTCGATAAACTGTTCATCTTCAGCTTGCGAAGACATGACGCATCCACTACCTAAACTCGATACAAAATAAAAGTTGAATCGCCGCCGTCCAATGGTGGGCCTGCCATAACGTTGCCATCGGAGTATCGACGGCAATTCAACAAAACTTACGCCGTCGCACCCACTGTCAGAAATTTTTCCAGGTAAATCTGATTTTTAGGTATGCCGAACTCACTGCAAACGGCATAAGCCGCATCGACCATGCCCGGAGGCCCGCACAGATAAAGGTCGGGTTTAAGCGGATGCTGTTCCAGATCGTGGCGCAGAATGTCGATGACATTGCCTCGTTCGCCTTTCCAGGCTTCATCCGGCTGCCAGGCGCAGATTTTCACACTCAGCGTAGGCATTTCCCTTTCCAGCGCTTCAAGCTCATCGACATAAAACGCTTCGTCAGGCTTGTTCACACCGAAATACAGCCGCGCTTCCTGCGGTTCTCCCCAGTGATGCATTTGCCTGATCATTGATAACACCGGTGCCAACCCCGTACCGCCGGCAACAAAATAACGCGGGCGGAAACCATTCTCCTTCAGCGAGAAAATACCGAGCGGGCCTTTAAGCGATAAAATCTGACCCGGTTTCGCCCGGTTACGCAGAAAGTTTGAGAACTGCCCATCAGGCAGCAATCGGATCAGAAATTCGAGATCGCCGTCCTCATTGCTGATATTGGCTGGAGAATAGGAACGCGACAGTTCACTATCGGGTATCCGTATGTCCATATACTGGCCGGGAGCGAAATCGACTTTCAACTCGCTGCCGCTACCCGGTTTTTTCAGCAACAAGCGTACGGCATTGGATGAAATGGGCGTAACACTGACGACTTCCGCCTCAAAATCCAGATCTTCAGCCCCGAAGGAAATTCTGGAATAGGTATATGGTACTTCAACCTCCAGATCGGTTTCCGGGAAGCAGCGGCACAGTAAAACCTGACCTTCTTCCTCTTCTTCGGGCGTGAGCGCCTGCACGCTGCACCCCACCAGCTTATAATCGCCTTCCACGCAGAAGGCTTTACAGGTGGAGCACCCTCCGGCGCGGCAGGATGACATCAGGATGATATCCTGACGCAGGCCGGCGGAAATGACATCCTCGTCGGATTTGCACTCAAAACTTACGGATTCACCATCTTCGGTGATAACTTCTATGGTATGCGATGCCGCCATGGCATGAACTCCTGCTTCCAGGTATTTTTAGGTTGTCTGTTTGTTGGACATAATCTGGCCGTCGACATGGCCAAAAAATGCCAATACATGTTGAACCGACTGTTTCGACGACTCCAGACTGATCGCACAGCCGTCCTGTATCTCCTCTCCATCGCGCGTAATCACCCAGCGCCACATGAAATCGAGATCGTAGGCGTAGGCGCTGTAACGCCCGTTCTCGATCAGCGGCACAGGCTCCAGGCCTTCGGGCATAACCAGAGCGCCGCGCAGATTTTTTTGAAACAAATGTTCCAAATCAAGCACCTTGCTATCTGAATGATCTTCGGTTGTCATCATGGGTACAATCAATTCTGAATTGGTTTTCCATCAACGGGAGTATTGCCACGGTTCACAACCTGCACGCCGTATACTGCAGAAATACCCCGTCAACAGACTTTATCTCGACTCACTTTCTATAGGGACAGGAAGCGAACCTTGTTTTTCTCGCTTAATGCGGTACCTGAATAACGCGAACGCCACGCTGCTTGCGCAGATCCTCAAGCGAGGTATCGTAGTAATTCAGGTTGCGCAGCTCCATCAAACGAGTACCCAATTGGCGCTCGGCGTCCAGGAAAAAATTCACGGGAAGAATCGGCGGTTTATAAGCCTGGCGGAAACCGATGTGGATTTTCTCCGCTTCCCACTTATCCTTGGCGGCATTGATTTTGGCTACCGCCTGATTGACTACCTCTGCGGCGTCCTCACCGGTTGCAGTCTTGTTGCGGAAGTCTTCGTCGCTGAAAGCGTTGGCTTTCAGTACCGCCACCTTTTCTTCGAGCTTGGCTTCGATCCACAGATAGTCGATATCCAGATCGTAGCTTTTTCTGAACGGTGTGCTGTAATCAAGACGGAACTGCGTCAAGGTTTCCGCGCCCTCTTTCAGCGTGCTGATGGCGGCAACTTTCGATTTCCATTCTCTGCGAATGGCGTTATCGTGAACGGGTTGGTTAGGCATAGTCATTCACTCCTTATGCGGCTTTGTAATCTTCGAGCTTGGTATCCAGACCCATCAGTTCACTGGTAATAGTAAACTTGTTGCCCAGCGTATAAGCGCGACCTATGGTGGAAGAAACATCCACCAGAAAGTCGTAGACGTTGAAGCTGCGTCCCAGCAACTCGGAAATCTCGTCGCAATCGACTTCGATTTTGCCGTTGGCCTTGATCCACCAGTAACCGGCGCGATCTTCAACGTTGACGGTCGGATTCACGCTCTTCTTGTAATCCTGCAGCAGGATTTCATCGATGAAAGTATTGATTTCATCCGATTTTTTCAGAACCAGAACCACGGTATCGCTTTCATGCACAACCTGGTTTTCTTCGGCAAAGAATTCGTCGGCGAATGCCTTACCCGTTTTCCCCATGATGCCGGCATCATAAGCGTTCTTATTTACAGTCATGTTTATCTCCTTATTTCAGACCGGCCAGAACGGTATTCACGATCTGATCGCGATCCACCTTGAAGCCGATTTTGGCGGCATAGTCTTCGGTCCAATCATCAACCACGCGATACAGCGACGCTGTGATTTCTTCTTTACTGGTTGTGCCGGCAGGCAGCAACGCAAAGATTCCAACGAAGTCGCGCAAGGCGTTGACGGTCTGACCCAGCCACTTCGCGGTCCAATTGTTCAGAACCTTTTTGTTGTACGCGCCAAATTCGGCGTCTGCTACCAGCGTGGTGTAGAAGTAGTCCTGCACGTCCAGCTTGGTGATACCGTAATAGCTCTGTGCCTGATTTATGAAGAACGGTGTCAGGTTGTCGCCGAACTTCGGCGCTAGACGCAGAAAGAACTCGCGGCGCACGAACTGGCCGAACAGCGAATCGTAAACGGCGTGAACCGCAAACAGGCTTTCGTTCCAGTCGAACACATCCTGCCAGATGCCTTCAACAGCAAGGCGGGCGCTCTTGTAGATGTTGCCGGTGGTCCATTCCTTTTTCGGCACGGCGGTAGACTCGTCAAATCCGGGAACGATTTTGGCGAGGAAACCGCGTTCCAGCTGGATCATTTGCGCCAGATCGACTTTATCGAAACCCCAGAAGGTGGCACTGACACGAATGGTATCAGACAACGCTTCGCGCGCTACGGCGGAGTGGGCGTTGAAAAGGCCGTATTCGCTGTGCAGAAAAGCGCCCAGGTACTTGTTGATGATTTCATCGCACCAGAACCGGTCCATAGTGCGGATCTGGCCGTCGGCTGAGTAGCCCTGCAGGAAACGGTCGGTGACGCGCCATTCCTCGGCCTTGTCCTTTACATAAGGAGCGTGCCAGCGACGGCTTGGGTCACGATGGCGATACCAGTCCTGAGTGTGCAGCTCGGTGGTCTCGTTGCCCCAGGAAGGGCGTCCGCCGTGGAATTTTTGCGTCCAGTCGCCCCAGTCCAGGCCGCCTGCAATCCAGTCGGCATTCGGCTGTGCGTAAACCGTCAGCGCTTCGTATTCGGTCAGACGTTTCCAGCGCGGCGTCACGAAATAACCCATTTTATTCTGGGTATCCAGTGGTGCATCGGGCAATGCTTTCAGAATGACGCTGGCCATTTCCGGATCGGTCAGACCACGGGGTCTTTCTCCTAACATACTCATAACATATCTTCCTATCTTAAGATTATTCGATTGAGCAACCGGGCCGCATCGAGGGATGAAGCCCGATAGAGCATCAATTCAGCGCATCGACCGGGTTTTTGAAAACACAGTTCAGCCTTTTGATGTCGTCCAGCGTCCACAGCTTGTCGCCACGTACATGCGGTTGCGCGATCAAGGTCTTACCGTCGCTGCGCAGGCCGTGCAGTTCCTTGATCACTTCGGACAGTTCGCGTCCTTCGTACTGTTCGAAGATGTTCTGGCACTCGTAACGTTCCGGCTCGGACAGCCACATGCGCTCGCCCCACTGGTCGCTGAAGGTATGCTTCTGACCGTTGAACTCATGTACGCGCAGCGTGCTTTCGCCCTTGCACAACGTCGGGCAGAACGGAACCTGGGATACGCGGTCGATATAGATCGGATGATTGTTTTCGATGAACCACATCAACGGGATGAAACCCGATGACGGATCTTCGCAGCCGCGCGCGCGCCACTCGTCATAGATTTTGCCGTAGTGATCGTACCAGCCAGGGTAGTTCTCTTCGAACCAGGCCGATTCTTCCGCATCCGGCAGATTCAGGCGGAAGAAGCCTGTGGGCCATAACGCATAAGCCAGCAGGAACAGATCGTGATGCGCCCAGTAGGCGTCTTTCTTCGCATCGCGCAGGCTCTTCGGCGAATCGACGCCATATTTGCCGAGACGGCCGATCCATATGCCGCCCCAATCTTCATAAACCCAGCGATTCCAGGTTTTAACCCAAGGCTCTACCTTGAACTTGCTGCCGTACTCGAACAGCATGCCCAGCGCCGGCGTGAAGTACTTCTGTTGCGTCCAGAAAGCATTGTTCAGGTCGGTGTTCAAGTATTTTGCCGAAGCAGGGTCGTTGGCGATGGATACCACGGTCTGGTAGCCGTTGGCCATATGACGCAGTTCGTCGGTTTCGATCGACAGGAACACGGTCGGAGTGATTTCATCGCCGTTGGCTGCAGCCCATTCGGTAACGGCTACGATCAGCGGGTTGGTGAAGCAGGCTTCGCCGACCAGCTGCAGGTTGATGGAACACTCGACCGCGTCGCCGGAAATAAACCCGTCGGAGAATACGCGCTTCATGCCCTTCCACAGCGGCCCGATGGTGCGCGTGCGGCGCGCATCGTTATGACCGGCAGGATCCTGACCGTTCTTGGCGAAGTAGTGGTTCACGTAGGCGCACTGGTGGGTGTGACGAATTTCGTCCAGCACCTGGGCCAGGTAGCCGTTCTTCTGCTCGGCGGCGGTCGCCGAATCCCACAGCATGCCGGTTGCGGCAATAGCGTTGTACTCGCCCACTTCCAGGAAGTTGGAAACCACTTTCATGGTCTCATTCCATTTCGGATGCACGCGATGGCCGGCGTTCAAGCGCGTCAGCGCATCCTGCAGACTGCCGAACTGGCGCTCGTCCTTGACGGACTCCATGCGCGCATATTCCTTGGCGATGAGCTTGAACTGCTCTTTGGTTTCATTCGCCATCTTGTACTTGGTGGCGTACTTGGTGCGGTTGTTTTTGAATTCCCAGTTAAAGCTTTGAAGCCAACGGTGAACTTCCTGCGCATTGACGCTGGTGGGCGCACGATGTGTGGCCAGGGCGTCGGTTGCGGCTTTGGTAGCTGCGCTTATAGCCATTTCTATCTATCTCCTCAAGGTAGATCACAGCCCCGCTTGCGGGGCATCCTTAAATATCAGCCGGAAGCCGATATTTCCCGTAACCGTAGTCCGGGACAGAAGAGATAGGGCAATGACTGTGCCAACGAGGAAACTTATTGTTTACTCTTTTTAATACAATGATTTATTACAGAACCGTAAAAACGGGAAAGTAAACGGACCACCTAAACGGCGTATACAAACTAGACAGCGTTTAATAGTTAGACATCGTCCGCGCCGCTTCAAAACTCCATCCGTAACAAGCCGATCACGTTTAACGGCGTTCCCGGCGGGATGTTGTATCGGTTCGTAGCGGCAGCGTAACAGGTTTTGTGGAAAAGATTTTTAACGCACGATCAGCCAAGACCTTTATCCTGAAAGGGCTGGCAAACGGGGAAATCGGGGTTATTTGCTGAATCACGCCCAAGGGATAGCGTCCAGTAACGGCTATCCACCGTTTTCGGAAAAGGATTAAAGGGGGTGATGCTGTAGTCTCGTTACCAACCATACGCTGGACGCAAGACTTAAAGAACTTGAGCTGAGGCTGAGCAAGGATATTGAGGTGCTTCGCGCAGAAACAAAGCAGTCTATTACTGAAACGAATGCGCGCATATCGGAAACCAAAGTCGAACTGATCCGCTGGGTCGTTGCCGTAGGCATGCTGCAATCCACAGAGATTGTGGGCGTACTGCTTAAGGTCGCTCACTTGGTTTAAACGCTGCGCATAAAATGGCTGGACTCCTGTGCCGTATCAGAACTCCACTCGCAGCAACCCCATCGCGTTTAACGGCGTTCCCGGCAGTATGTTGTAGCGGTTCGTCGCAGCCGCGTAATAGGTTTTATCGAAAATATTTTTGATGTTCAGTTGCGCGGTCACCCTGTTGCCAAGAAAAGGAAAGCTGTACGATGCCATCGCATTGACTATGGCGTAGGCCGGCAACTGAAATGAATTGGCGTTATCGCCTTCCTGTATGCCCAGCGCCTGCACGCCCAGCGCAGCGCTCATCCCCGTGAAGTCGCCATCTGCATCGTATTTCGCCCAAAAATTCCCCATGTCGGCCGGGGCATTAGGCAAACGCAGGCCGGCAACAGCATATTCGGTAGTCAGCGTCGCATTGGGACCGGAAGCGATGTACGGCTGCCCTGAGGTATACCAGACGTCGTCGTGGGTATAATTGGCGATCACGCTCCAGTGATCGCTCAAGCGTCCGGTAATATCCAGCTCGACGCCGCGGCTTTCCGCAGCGGCGGGGAGAAAGGTCGGCATCCCATTGACATACAGGGTAGGCGCCGAAAAGAGATTGGTTCCTTCGATGATGACATTGGTTTTGGCAATATCAAAAGCGGCCAGCGTCACCATTAAACTCTTATCGAAAAACTCCATTTTAACGCCGCCTTCGTACTGTGTGGCGTATGAAGGCGGGTAAGGTGAGTTACCACCGCCCGGGCTGGAAACATTGGGACTGATCGCCTGGGTAAAATTGCCATAAATGGACAACCATGGCGCAGGCTGATAGGTGATGCCGACGCGCGGGTTCCAGGCGCTGACCGTACTGGTGGCGTTACCGGGATTTTGCCGATGGGTAGCCTCAGCCAAAGAGGGAGAACCAAAACCGTTCCCCATCACCAACGAGTCGTATCGTCCGCCAATCAGCAGGTGCAGCCTATCGTCGAAAAACGAAATCTGATCCTGAGCGTAAGCCGCCGTCCAGCCCAGCGCACTTTGAATATATAAGGGTTTGGTATTGGCGGGTACTCCGGTGCCGGTATAAGTGGCGGGATTATAAATATTGAACGCTCCGGCTGGATAGCCGCCAAGACCGAAATTGAAGGGAGTCACCGGTTCGTTCATATGATAGTAGTCGAAACCGAGCAAAGCGGAATGCGTGATAACGCCGGTCTCGAACTTGCCCCGCAAATCCAGATTGGTTGCAATCGTGCCTTGAGGCCATTGGCCTACATTCATCATGCGCGTTGCCCCTCCCGTTATCGGGTTAAGAGCGGTGATGCCCGAGTATGAGTCCTGCATTTCCTGATATTGATAATAGAAACGATTAACCACGCTCCAGTCGCGACTCATTTCGAAAATCCAGTCATAGCCGATATAGTTTCTTTTCTGCCTCATAATCGGGCTGGTGGTAAAACTCGCATCGCCGAGATAAGTGTTGACCGGCAACGCCGCCGGGCGATTGCCTATCGCGGGCAGGCCGGGATATTCGACGATGGCCCTGTCCTGATATTGATAGTCGAGGTTCAGCTTGAATCGATCGACGGGATGCCAGGTAAGCGAAGGCGCGACGAGCACGTCCTGCGTAGCCCCGTGATTGATGAATGAGCCGGTGTCGTAATATTGCCCGTTGATCCGGTACAGCACTGTTTTATCAGGCGTCAGCGCGCCGGTCGCATCCGCTGTGGTGCGGTACATCCCATAGGAGCCGAACTGTTGCTGCAACGAATAATAAGATGTCTCCGATGGCCGCTTCAAATTCATATTAACGATACCGCCCGGCTGGACCTGTCCATACAACATCGCGGAAGCGCCTTTCAGCACATCGACCGACTGCAGGTTATTGGTGTCGAACCCCATGCTGTCAAGCATGCGCAGGCCGTTCATGTAAATATTGTTACCGGTGTTGAAACCGCGAATACTGAACGTTTGGAAACTCAAGGCGCTCGGGCTTGGAACAATGGCGCTGACATTCGGCCCAATTGCATCCTGCACGCTGATGGCCTGCTGATCGTCCATCGTTCTATGCGTAGTACCCTGAATACCGAAAGGCGTCTGCATGATCGGCGTGTCCATTTTATTTGCAGTCGAGGAATGGTCCATCAGATAGCGGTCGTCGCCTTCATCCGGCCCCGCATCTTCATCCGGCCCCGCGACCATCACGGCCGGCAACAGATTGAATGGCGCCTGAACAGGCGCATCCTCCGGTTTTACTGAAACCGCGCCATCCGGGGTAATCGCATAACTCAGGCCGGTTCCGAACAGCAGTTTTTTCAGCGCCTGACGCGTAGTGTAACTGCCCTTCACCCTGTTGCTGCGTTTAGCAGCAACAGTTTGCTCGGCGAAAAACAAGGGCGCGCCGGACTGCCTGGCCAGTTGCTGCAATGCGCTGCTCAGGGGCTGAGCGGCAATACTGAAAACATGCATGGCTTCTTCCGCACAGGCTGTAGATACGGTAACAGCCATGATTACCGACACCAGGGATGTTGCGAAAAGTCGACTCCCCCCCGCCGTTTTGCAAGTATTACCGGGAGAAAAGCGGATGGACGGCATCGAAAAATTCCAGGTTTTTGCCAACGCGGCATTTAGACATTTTTTTATGCGCTTGCAGGCGCACACAGGGAAGCAAAATAATTTTATCGGCTGCAGGTCCGGATGAAACGACGATTAGAATCTACAACCATCAGCAGTAGCAAGTTGTTGATAGTCAGGAGCAGCTTGGACTCTGGCAAAAACTCGACCGCCTTCACGCTCATTGCGGTTTTATAGCGGCTAGGGAGCATCCATCCATAAAGTTCAAATGCTATCAAGAGTATATAACCATCATTGAAAAGCATAAAACATACCATAACCATAACAACTTGTTTTAAAGTTATTTTTTATAATGGCTATGCTTTTTTGAAACGGTCATCGACTCAAAATCCCGCCCGTTCAAGTGAAATGCCACAGGTTAACCTCCCGACAGCCTTGACACAGCGCCATGCCTGGTAGTATGAGCGGCTTCAAGCGCAGGTATTGTCATTTGTCACGATGTTGAACTGAATTAAACCGCCGCGGCTACCGCCTTGCAACGCACAGGAAACACCGGCCGGTGCGCAGTAATCAGCCAATACGACGTCGAACGCCAACGATTTCCCGGCAACGTCGTAAGCGAACGTCGCGCCTTCCAAAGCGGGATAGGCAATATCCGGAGCGGCGGTCAAGGTGACACCGAACGCTTCGGCGACAGCGGTGAAACTCAGGTGGTCGCTGGGGCCGGTGGCAGTCCATGACGCCCTGAAGTCGCATGCGGCCGACAGTTCCAGTGCAAATGGCCGGCCGCAAATATCAACCGCCGCTTCCCAAAATCCGTTGTCGATAGTGACGATACAGCGTAATTGAGCGCCGGCAATCTCAAGCGCGCCGTCGAAAGCAAGACGCTCGACCGCCAAGTCCAGGGAAACCTGAATGTCGTTTAGCGGGAGTCCGAATAGCGCGGAAGATACCTCGGCCTGCAAACTCAACTGATTCGCCAGACCAGAGACGAGACTACCGATGGAAATTTGCTCGATACCGCCATAAAAAACCAGCGCTCTGTCTTTCTGAAACCTGGCGTTGAGGATGACGCGATTGTTCGAATCGATATAAAAACAGACCGTCACGACAGCTTCCGTTTTCTGGGCGGTAACGACAAGATTCATTTGCGGCGCGGCAAGCACCAGCTTACCGGGTACGATTTCCCAATCCATGTAGGACTGTGCGTAAAGCCAGAACGTTTTGTTGGGTACGTCGAGGCGTAGACTCAACGCATGAAACATCATGTCGCGACCGGTTTGCTTCAAAACGACCGAATACTCCGGCGCATATGCGGCCAGCAATTCCGTTAAATAGAGCGGATTTTCCGGGATCAGATTGCCGGTAAGGTAAAGATCCGGAAGTTTGCCGGCGACCTTAAAGCGGACGCCTAACACTTTAAAGGAAGCTTGAACGGCGCTATAAGCCCGCCGTTTTTCAGGGTCTGTCGCATTCCGAATCACAAAAAAAACCTTCAAGTCATCGAATGACGCCATGCCGTTATTTAACAAATCGATATACGGCTCCAAACCGGCCGTAACAAAAAACAGCGGAACGGTTTTTTGCCGGCGATCGAATTTCACCTTTAAATCAAGCGACAGAAGCGAAAACTGCACTTTCAAATTATCCGGCATCAGATTGATCCAACTATCATCACCGCACAGTTCACTCAAAATTTCCAGATTTGCGCCGCCGTTCAAAACCAGCGCAGCATTTAGTACCCATAAGGTATTATCCCCATTTGGAAAATCCACACTGGCAGTTAATTCGGCCTGTTGCAATTCGATGAATCCCTTAAGTCCGCCGTTAGTGAGCGATATATCGCCCATACCTGAATCACCGGAAAATGAAATAAGAGCGGTATTAAAAAATACAGATAGCGTATTCAGTTTAAACCAGTCTATGCCGTCAATCTTGAAAATAAGATCAGGACGTAAAGAGCCGCCAAGCGTAAAGTTATAGCGCATTGCGCTGGCCTGGGTCAGATCGCCTTTGAAATCAACTGTTTCTCCGGAGAAGTTAAGTTTACCGGTAACCGTCAATGACCGGGCGTTGGCGTCGAGGATTACTTGCGAGTCCGAGTTGCCTGCCGCTTCAAACAACCCGGCCAAGTCGTGAAACTCCTCGATACCTTGAATAAACAGTTTTCCGTCAAGAATGTTGTTATCGATCAGTCTATACAGTTCTGAAACGGTACGCATTGTTACGACCAAGCTCCTGTGCCATTAGCAGTGATTTAGTTGGATAATCGACAAATATTAATCACATGATTTGCATCAGAAAACATTGCGACACACGCGTGCTGCTTCACACTCTTCACTATTTTTACTCATGGCATTCATATTTATACTTAGCTGTTTTAATTGTTTCCTTAACTCCTCGACCAATGCCGTTTTATCTGCGAATTGTATCTGAGTGCGCACAGCCGCCATCGATGGCTCCGGCAAATACGTTTTTTTATTTCCATCAGTTGCTGCGTTTTCATCGGCATTCACCTTAAAACCAAATGAATTGTACAAATTGGCGTCATTGAGCCTGTGAACATAAAATGGGATATCAAGACTGGAAAAGTCCTTCAGGTTATTATCGGCGCTCCATAAAAGCCAGGCATTTAATGAATCCCATGTTACTCCGAAAGCACGCGAATCCGGCACCGTCATCTCAATCCCGGCGCCAATCCTACTAATATCCTTTCCAAGTTCATTGACAATCGCCGAAGGATCGCATGCGCCATGACTGCACAACCACCCATACAACGCGGACTTCGCCTTTACCAATCCCCACGTTCCTTCAGCTACATACCGGGTAGTTATCATTTCTATATCTTCAAGAAATACATACAGCGCTTCATTGGCAACAACCTTGGTTATCGTTTTTTCAAAAAACTTTGCAAGTCGATCGACATAATCTTTAAGCGGATACTTTTCGCCATTTAACGAAACTCTATTTTTTCCATTTTGTTCCAGGCCATCAACATCACTGAAAGAATGCTGCGTGACAAAAAACCCCCGAGCTTCATCCATCGAAATTACATATGAAAACTCACCAGGATCATGCTCACTATCTATGGCGCCCCATACCCTCATTTTGCCTGAAAAAATAAACGTGTCCGCCAGTTCGTTGAATTTTCTTTTAAAACTATCCTCCAAATCTATAAGACAAGGTTTATTACCATGTGTAATTACGTTTTGCACATGCAAATCCGCAATGGAAAATAAACGGGCCATGGCTATAAGCTTTCCCCATACGGAATAGAATATTTCCGCATCATTTTGCGTTGCATTATTGTAGTCGTGTTCTTCGTGACTTAAAAACTCAACGTATCCGTAAGACTCCCGCACTGGAATACCCGTAGTTTCTTTTGTAAGAAACAAGGACCCGGGAAAACGCGGCAGGATTTTATAGGTGGGCAAGGAACAGCCGTCATCTCTCATGGCGCCGTTCAGAATCTCAGACAGGCTTTTCCCTGTCAGGAAATAGTTTTTTCTCGATACGTCTATAATATCCGCCTCGAACTTTTCCTTATCATCGTTAATTCTTGAAAGCAGCGTATCTTTTACCTTGCCCAGGTCTTCTATACATCCAACAAGATAGCAATCAGCCTCGACATCCCTGGGTTTGTACACCAGTTTTCTATAGCATGAGCGCGTACTAAACGTCAGAATTAAAACCTGCTGCCCCCCCTTATGAAAATCGCTGCCTGTACACTCAATGGCGCTTAGTTTTTCCAGCTCATCACCAAAAAATTCGCCAATAAGTTCCCAGTCAGCTGATAGCCTATCGATCAACAGCCGAATATTGCTCAGGAAATGCGATATCTGCTTATCGATCGCGTATTTAGTGCGTGGATTTCTAATAAAAAACGCATCCAGCCCATCTAGCAGTTCACGTTGCGCTTTGCGCGACTCATGACCAACCCATATTTTCCGGTCTATTACCCAGTTAAAATAATCGGCATAAGCCTGACCGTGCTCTTTGTATTTTTTAAGTTCAAGCGACTTGCACTTTAATCTGTTGTTTTCATCTGCACTGTTGAAAAATTTCGCATCACTTACAAAGCCATCCAGGGCAAAGTCATCTATAGAAGAGGGTTTCCCAACTTCTTTTTGCAATACACAATACAAATGGGTTCGGCATCGGTTAAAATCAGCCATCACACCCGACGCCACATACTGATCCATAATTCTGGCCAGACTTTCTATAAGCTCCTTATTCTGTAACGCGCAGGAAAATCTTTTTGAATAAAACAAGCTGCGAGAGGCGTCAGAGAAAGACAAGGCCGGAGCTGTAACGTTTCCAAACTTTCCAAATAGCGTGTTATATGCAATTACCAGGAAATCATTATAAATAGCAGCCCTTCTCCGGCAGGGAACATTCACCTCGACATGAATATCGTTATCAGAGGAATCATTTTTTCTAAATTTTAATGTATATGTCGCCATTAAGACAAGCACCCTGTGGAGAAAAAATTTGACGTGGTGATCGCATGTCCCGCCTGCTGAATAAATAAGTTGCTCGCGCGACAGGAGCTTTATTAACCCAACTATTCAATATTAATCAGGGGGAACGGTTTTTATAGTGCTTCATCAGGTAATAGCAAGGTATACAAGGGTATGGAATAGCGAACGGCCATTGCCAGATGAGGGGATAAACCGGTTCCGGACACCATCCGGCGCGTCTTTTTAATGCGTGGACGACCAATGGCGGATATCCGGTAAAACGGCAGCAAATAGCCCCTTCCCATCCACACCATCGCCAGCAGTTCTCCCACAAAGATCTGACTGAAGGCAATAAACGGATTATCAAAATAAAGCCCGGCAACGATCACAGGAAAGTTAAAAAGCCAGATAATGCGGGTATCCACTCTGGCGACCAGGTTGAACTGCATACGCGCCAGCAGTAATCCGCGCTGCAACTGATTGAAGTAACGCAAGGGCAACGATAACGACAACATCAACAGCAGTACCGACCACCACCTCCCGTGCAACTGGCCGTACAAAGTCTTCACTAGCCAATCTCCGCGGAGCAGCAGTGCGGCCGTCACCCCCAGTACAGGCGGTAAGCCTGTCCGGCATAATAAATTGAAAGTCGAAATCATGACGAGCATTGAGCAGCCTGCCAGTTGCTGCGAGAACGAGCGCATTAACGCCATCAGCGGAGCGCTCAGCAGCAACATCAGCGCGGTTCCCATTGAAACAGCACTCAGGCGCTCCATTTTCATCGGCACGATGTACGAAGACGAAAACAGCACCAGCGTCAGCAATCCGTAAATTTGTGCCGACAACAGGCGCTGCACTTCCCAGCCGATATTACAGACAAAATCCCGCAGCCACGCGCGTTTCGGCCAACACAAACGCAAATTCAGTTCCGTGCGTATAACAATCAAAGACCCAAGGCTGGTCAGCAGCATGACAATAACGCCGGCTATGTAGCAACCGTTAAAGCCCCGTGCCCAGAAAAATATCAGCACATAATTCAACAGAATTTTAAGCAGGCACTCGATACACTTCCAGACGATCACGAGACCTCCATGGTCTAACGCAATCAGAATAAACGTAGCGCTGCACGCAATCATGCGAAATGGCGCGCTGATCGAAAACCAAAACACTGCATCGGACGCCAGTCCAGACAGTTCACGATTATCCAACAACAGAGCGGCCAGATGAGGATAGAACAATAAACCGGCCACCGCTGTAACTACGCCGATCAATACGCTGATCACTATCATTTGCGGGACGACGATTTCAACGTTTCCATCCCGCCGCCCCCGGGATACGAAAACGGAAGTCACTGCCCCTGTTGCCATCATAATAATAGCGTCCAGTACGGCGATGCGCATCAGCGCAATATAAGCAATCGTGGATGTCTCACTCAAACGAGACAGCATGACCAGATCGATTTGCAGCGTCAACTGCGCAATACCGAAGGTAAAAAACAGCGGGAAAAAACCGCGCAGGAATTCGCGCCCTTTCATTGAAGGATTAGGTATAGATCGCTCATAGGGAACAGATTCTGCTCGTATCCTGCTGAAATCAGAAAAGATACGGAATCGAATGATTTTCAACAAACCGGAGTTCATAAAACCCCGTATTCTGTTAGTATACAAAATACGGAGTCCCTAGTTAAACCCTTAGGGCTTGTGTCACCAGTATTGGTAAAGAAGCCTCGGTTTACTTATGCGGCGCTGGAGCTGCAAATGGTGCCGCCGCACTGTGCGGAACCAATTACGTTTACGGTCAAAGCCTGTTTTTTTGCTACTTTGATTTTCATACTATTCTCTCCTAAAGATAAGTATCAAACAATACGGCGGAATTTTCTGCCCGCACATACCCGATCCGCCATAACAGGTATGTACTTTCCGATGAATCTGTAGGGCAGATTCATCGAATCTTTATAATTTCCAGCTTGCGTACATGCGCAGGAAACAACCCGTCACTGCGGTATCTCGGACCAACCAGGAAACAAATCCAACTCGAATTGCGGCACGGTAAAATAACCCAGCCATTGCTCCGGCTTCGGCAACGGCTCGTCCAGTTCAATCAATTCCACTTCGCGCCTTCCGTCAACGGCATGTTGCTTCCATCCGGCAAAAACTTCCGGAAAATCGCTTCCGCCAATCACGATGCCGCTGTTGATGCCGCGGTCCATCACCGCCCAGCGCGCCGCCGAAGCCGCGATCAGTTTGTGCACAATTTCCGGCGTCAGCTTTGTGGCGAATTCTGATTGCAGCAGCCAGCAATAAACCCAAAGATAAAACGTCCAGTTAAACGATAACTGCAATTTTTCAGCCCACATCATGAAAGGGCGGAATATGGGCAAGCCGTCAGGCTGTCCTGAAAGGCCGATCAACTCAGGACAGACATCGTACAAGGTATGCCAATAAACACGAAAACTGAGATCGAGACGAACATAGGCGCGCGTATGGCGCGGATAAGCGCCCTGCCAGTCAGGCGTATCCAGCGACTGATGATCCCAGACCGGGTGAGGTACCGGCAGCAGGTTGAGCAGATCGGAGTCGAATATCAGTCTCCCGTTCATGCTGCCGCTCCTTCCGTATCACAGAAGACAGCGCGTAACTTTCTGATATCGGATACGATGCTGTCATATTCGATATTCTGATCACGCTCATAAGTCATGGTCGCGCCGGGTTTTTCGAAACGTTTTTTATAACCTGCAAGGAATCCCAGCGTTTCTTCGGACATTAAACCGTCGTGGGAATCCACGATGACTGAGGGGTTCTCCGTCAGGGACTGACGGTAACTCGCCACATGATAATGAAGGGTCGAGTCGATGACGTTTTCCCAACTGTCCAGCGCGAGACCGCAATTAAGATAGGCGCAAACAGCATTGGACGCATCGAACAGGGTTTCGGAACCGGTCTCCTTTGCTAGACGCATGAAAAATTCCGGTGCGTCCGCTCCGCTGTCCATGATCGATGGAAAATTTTCCAGATAAAGCGGCTGCCTCAGCTGTTCCTGCCACCATTCGACTTTTTGCCTCACCCGCTCGTAATCGCGCTGATAATCCAGTTCCGCCAGATGGTAAAGCTGCCGTCCTTTCGGATTGGAGAAATGCGCCAGATGATCGGAAACGTACAAGGGTTTCATCGCATCGATAAACTCGCGCAAACGTTTGGCAAACGAGATCAAATGATCTTCGTCGCTTTCCAGAAACCGGGAATGCATAATATGAAAGCCGACCGGACAATCGAAGGCCTCTGCAACTTCCTTGACAGGAACATGCAGAAAATTATCGATCAAAAACTCGACGTAATCGACCTCCCCTTCCCCTACCATCTGCCGCACCATTTCCAGCGTGGAACCCTGAGTAAATGTAATGGTTTAATGAACCCGGACACTTCCAAAGGCAGAATTTATACTGTCAGCAGAGGTGAGCATGAAGACAAACGAGACAAAATACAAGCGCCCCAAATACAGTCTGGAATTCAAGCAGGATGCCGCCAAGCTGGTTCTTGAAAAAGGCTACAGCCTGAACCAGGCTGCCGATCATTTGGGCATATCATTAAGTGCCCTGGGACGCTGGGTCCGGACGGAACGCAAGCCTTCCGGCAATGAGTCTGCGACGAAAAAGCCAGGCTTGAATCTGGGGGATCACGATGAATTGATTCGTTTGCGCAAGGAAATTGAACAATTACGCATGGAGCGTGAAATCTTAAAAAAGGCCGCAGTCTTCTTTGCGAAAGAAGCCGAATAAAGTACGGGTTTATTCAGGTGCAACAGAAGACGTATCCAGTGACCGTGCTCTGTCGAGTGATGCAGGTGAGTACCAGTGCGTATTATGAGTGGTTAAAAGCCCGACAGGACAGCGATAAGGATCAACAAGATCAAAAGCTTGCCGAGAAGGCGAGGCAGATTTTCATCGACAATAAACAGTGCTTTGGTTCGCGTCGTTTAGCGGATCGATTGCAAAAACAAGGTCATGCCGTTGGGCGTTTTAAAACGCGGCGCATCATGCGAGATTTAAAGTTGAAGGTTCGCTATCCCAGGCGAGTTAAGGTCACCACCGATAGTAACCATAACGAGGCCATTTCGCCCAACCGCTTGGACCGGCAGTTCCAGGTTGCCAAACCCAATCAAGTATGGACGACAGATATTACCTACGTGTGGACCCTACAAGGCTGGCTTTATGTCGCGGTGGTCATCGATCTGTTTTCCCGGCAAGTCGTGGGCTGGGCGATTGATGATCACATGCGGACCTCGCTGTGCGTCAAGGCCTTGCAAATGGCCTTCTGGCGCCGTAAGCCGCCACCCGGTCTGTTGCATCACTCGGATCGTGGCAGCCAGTATGCGAGCCGGGAATATCGCCGGCATTTAGAAGTGATGAAGATGGAACAGAGTATGAGCCGTAAAGGGAACTGTTGGGACAACTCGCCGACCGAACGCTTTTTTCGCAGCTTGAAGCATGAGCAGCTCAACTACGAAAAATTCAAGACCCAAGAGGCCGCAAAACTGAGTGTGATCGATTATTTGGCTTTTTATAATGGCCGTCGTTCACACTCAATATTGGGTTATCAGACCCCTCTCGAATTCGAGCGGGAATTTTATCGAAACGCTGCCTGAACAGGTGTCCGGTTTTTGTTGACCATTACATACCTCCGTAGCGCTACGCAGACGATGATTAGAAATCCACCCGCAACGCACCCATCACGTTAAGCGGTGTTCCCGGAATAATGTTGAAACGATTGCTCGCCGTCAGGTAATACTGTTTGTCGAACAGGTTTTTAAGATTCAGCTGCGCCGTGACCTTTTTGCCGAGCAGCGGGAAGCTGTAACCGATCATCGCGTTGGCAACGGCATAGGCCGGCAGCTGATACGAGTTGGCGTTGTCGCCTTGCTGTTGCCCCATAGCTTGAACGCCCAGAGCGGTGCTCAGACCGCTGAGATCCCCATCTCCCTCGTATTTCACCCACAAGTTACCCATGTCAGCGGGTACACCAGGCAACCGGTTTCCGGCAACGGCGTACTGCGTGGTAATCGTCGCAGTGGCGCCGGATGCGACATAAGGCTGCCCAGAGGTGTACCAGACGTCGTCATGGGTATAGTTGGCGATCACGCTCCAGTTCTCGTCGATGCGCCCGGTGATGTCGAGTTCTGCGCCCCGGCTTTCCGCCGAAGCAGGTATTGAAGTCGGATATCCGTTGATATAGAAAGTAGGAGCCGAAAGCAGGTTAGTGCCGCCCATAATCACATTGGTTTTGGTGATATCGTAAGCCGCCAGCGTCATCATCAAGCGCTTGTCGAAGAATTCCATCTTGATGCCGCCTTCGAACTGCGTACCGTAAGAAGGAGGATAAGGAGGAAAGCCGCCGCTGTAACCGCCCGCATTGGGGCTGAGCGTCTGCGTAAAGTTGCCGTAGATCGAAATCCACTTTTCAGGCTGCAGCACGATACCGGCGCGTGGATTCCATGCGCTGGTGGTGGCAAAAGCTTGACTGAGATTCGTTCTATTGCTGGTAGCGGGGAAAGCGGGCGAACCGAATCCGTTACCGACAATCAGCGAATCGAAACGCCCGCCCAGAAGTATCTGCAGCATGTCGTCGAAGAAGCTCATCTGGTCCGTAGCATACGCCGCCGTCCAGTTTTGATAGTTCTGGGTATATACCAGATTGCTCGCACTACTGAACGGTACGCCGGTACCGGTATAGGTAGCCGGGTTATATATATTGAACTTGCCGGCCGGATAGCCGGCCAATCCGAAGTTCAGCGCGTCCGCCGGATTGTTCATATAAAAGTAATCGAAACCGAGCAAGGTCGAATGTTTTACCGGACCGGTTTCGAATTTACCCTTAAGATCCAGGTTGGTGGCGATGCTGTCTTCGAAGAACTGCCCGATATTCGTGCTGCGCGTAGCCGCGCCGGTATTCTGAGTAACGCCGCTGACTGACGTACCTGAGTTATAGTTCCCCATGTATTGGTAATAGAAACGGTTAACCAGGCTCCAGTCGTCGTTGAACTTGAAAGTAGCGTCATAGCCGACATAATTTCTAACCTGACGAGTCAACGGACTGTTGGTGATGCTGGAGTCGCCGAGATAAGTGCTGACCGGCAATGCCGCAGGCCGGTTATAGATTGCGGGCAGGCCGGGATACATAACCATCGCCTTGTCCTGATACTGGTAGTCTAGGTTCAGCGTAAACTGTTCTGTCGGCTTCCATGTCAGCGACGGCGCCACCAGCGTGTCCTGATTGGTCGACATGTTGTCGATAAAAGAGCCCGTGGTGTAATACTGGGCATTGAGCCGGTAAAGCAGCGTTTTATCAGGTGTAATAGCGCCGGTCGCATCCGCCGTGGTGCGGTACATTCCGAAAGAACCGAACTGCTGCTGCAACGAATAATACGGCGTATCCGAGGCGCGCTTCAGATTCAGGTTAATCATGCCGCCCGGCTGCACCAGCCCGTACAGCATTGCGGCCGCGCCTTTCAGCACATCGATCGACTGCACGTTATTGGTATCCATCCCCATACTGTCGCCAATTCTCAGTCCGTTCATATAAATATAGTTGCCTGTATTAAAGCCACGTATGGTGTAAGTCTGATAGGTAAACGCGGGGCTGCCCTGCACTACGGAACTGGTATTGGCGTTGATCGCGTCCTGCACGCTGATCGCCTGCTGGTCGTCCATGGTTCTGCGCGTTATGGACTGTACGGCGAACGGCGTATCCATGATCGGCGTATCCATTTTATTCGCTGTCGAGGTGTGATCGATCACATAGTTGTCCCCCCCCTCTTCCACACCGTCTACCAGCGATTTCTCCGCTGTGTCCTTCACCGTAACTGTCGGCAATTGAGCAGGTGTGGATGCCTGAGCAGGAGTTTCGGCGTAAGCCGCTTGCGCCAATCCTGTCAGAAACGCAGCCATTAAAGGTGTTACGATCTGTTTCATGATTTTTTTATCCCTTCTTGTCAATCTGGCATATTTCGTAGACGCCGAAGACAGGTAAAAACCGCCAACTTTTTTTAGAAAAGTTAAATATTATTTGCCGTTTCAATTTTCAGATTAATTGGCGGGTTTTCCGGACGCAGGCGTCTATCTTTAGATAAACACTATCGGCCGTAAAGCTCGTGTAATACTGAAAAATGCAGTGCTGCTCATGGGTCGACAAAGCCCCCCTGAGCGCACTATAAGAATTTGTATCCTCGACAAAAAACAACTTGAAATCCACCCTGAGTCTATTGATGGACTTAATCAATCCGTTTTAAGGGAGCATCATGCAGACTGGTCAAACACTTTGGAAACGCGCAAAACAGATCATTCCAGGCGGAAATATGTTGCTGGCCAAACGTCCGGAATCGTTCCTGCCTGACTTGTGGCCGGCTTATTTCAGCAAAGCGAAAGGCTGCAGAGTATGGGATATGGACGGAAACGAGTATATCGACATGTCCATCATGGGTATCGGCGCGCATCTCCTTGGTTATGGCCACCCTGCGGTTGACGAAGCGGTGTGCAAGGTGATCGCCGACGGCAATATGTCCACACTGAACGGCCCTGAGGAAGTCTATCTGGCGGAAAAATTGATCGAACTTCACCCTTGGGCGGATATGGCGCGCTTTGCACGCACGGGCAGCGATGCCAATGCGGTCGCCATCCGTATCGCGCGCGCCGCCAGCGGCAGGGATAAAGTGGCTTTTTGCGGCTTTCACGGCTGGCACGATTGGTATATGTCGGCCAGCCACGACGATAAAGACTGTCTGGCGCAACAGTTCCTGCCTGGCCTTGAACCCAACGGCATACCGAAAACGCTGAGCGGAACCGCTCTTCCGTTCGTCTATAACGATTACGCATCGCTGGAAACACTGGTGCAGCAACACGATATCGGCGCCATCAAGCTGGAAATAGCACGCCACACGGAGCCTCAGGACGGTTTTCTGCATCAGGTGCGCAAACTGGCGAGCGAGCGCGGCATCGTGCTGATTTTCGATGAATGCACCTCAGGCTTTCGCGAAACACTGGGCGGCGTGCACAAAAGATACGATGTAGAACCCGACATGGCGCTGTTCGGCAAAACGCTGGGCAACGGTTACGCGATATCGGCAATTCTGGGAAAACGCCAGATAATGGAAGCAGCGCAAACCTCGCTGATCAGCAGCACGTTCTGGACTGATCGTATCGGACCGGCTGCCGCGTTGAAAACACTGGAGATCATGGAGCAAACAGCGCCATGGGACGCCGTGATCCGTACCGGATTCGAAATACGCCAGGGCTGGCAACACCTCGCCGACAAATATGACGTTCCTATCAGACATTGGGGGTTGCCTTCAATGGCGCGTATCAACTTCCCTTGCACCAACAACGGGCTGGCTTACAAGACGCTGATCACTCAGGAAATGCTGGCGCGCGGCTATCTGGCCGCCAACAGCGTTTTCGTATGCATCGAACATAGGCCTGACATCATCGCCGGTTTCTTTGAAGCACTGGATCCAGTATTCGCATTAATCGGGGAATGCGAACATGGGCGCGATGTGACGGCACTGCTCAAAGGTCCGGTATGCCATGGGAGCTTCAAGCGTGTAAACTGAAACATGATGACACGCAGAACAAGACTTCATGGGCCGGAAAAACTTTCGGATTCATGGCCCCTGTATAAAGGCAAGGAAACGGCTCGTCCGTAGGCGGCATCCATTTTCAAAACTTACCCGCATCCAAGCCCACCGGCACATCGGCAGTAACCTGATCGAAGCGGAGCATGCGCTTGCCTTTGTGATCTTTCATAAAATCGGCGGCGTCTTCCGGCGTTGCCAGCGGCACCAGTTCATGGCCCATCGGGCCAAGCACGTCGGAGCCGGTGACAAAAAGCGCCTTTTTCGCATCGATTCTTTCCAGGCTGTAAAACTCGGTCACATAAATGGCGCTGATTTCCTCGCGCTTGTGACCGGGAGCGTACCTGGCAAGATCGTAAAGAAACTTGAACATATCCTTGGCGCCATCGAAATGATGAGCATGGCCGTTCTTCCACACTACGGTAGCCACCCAGTTCGGATACTTGGCAACAAGCATGCCGCAGACCGGACAGAGACTTTTCGTGTCGGGCTTGGGCGGCTCTGCCGCCAGGAGCACGGCAGATGTAAAAAAAGCGACAAGAAATGCCAGACTTCTCATTGTATGTTCATTCCAGAAGAATCAGGTTGGATCGTCCTACCATCAGCGTAGCGATAGCGGCGAACAGCAGGTATCCTCCCACTGCAACCGCGGCCAGGCGCACGGAAACTTCCGGCACGATATCCGACAAGCTTGCCATGCCGCGGAACGGCTGAATTGCGCCGATGCCCAGTCCTGCCGCTGTAGCCGTGAATAGCGGCACGTAGAGCCAGTATCCCTGGTAATCGTATTCCGGTTTCAGAATGCAGAACGGGCAGTGGTGGTGCGGGTGTTCATAAAGGTAGAGCGACAGAAAAGACAGAATGCCGGCGACAGCGACGAACATGGCGGCGGCGCTGCCAGCAGCAACAACATAGCCGCCCCGGCGGTATCGACTATAAAAAACCGCCGCCCCCACGACCAGCGTCAGCGAGCCATAAAAAGCAATCAGCGCCAAACCGGGAGGCAGCGCGGAAAGATCCCCGGACAAGCCATGAGCCTCGCTAGAGAACAGGCTGCCGCAACAAGAGGTGATAATGTCGGTG
Source organism: Candidatus Methylospira mobilis (assembly GCF_009498235.1). Lineage (NCBI taxonomy): Bacteria > Pseudomonadati > Pseudomonadota > Gammaproteobacteria > Methylococcales > Methylococcaceae > Candidatus Methylospira > Candidatus Methylospira mobilis. Next base: position 2,441,022 of record NZ_CP044205.1, read on the forward strand.
CGAAGACCGGAGAAATATCGCCATTGCAGCATTAGCACCGCCGCCAGCATCGGCAGCATGGCGATCAACAGGCCGTACTTGATCTTCACCAGCGGATAATCGCGGCCGCGCGTATCCACATGATTGATCGTCAGCCACATCGAAGCAAGAAAGAACATCGCCGTCTGTGCGCTCAGCGCCGGAAAACCGTAGCTATTAGCGTTAAGCGTACCCACCGCGCACATCGCGCCGACGAACATCACCGCCATTCGGTCGGCGTTGAACACGAACAGCAGCAAGGAAACAAGCTGTAACGCCAGCACGAAGGTGACCAGCGTTGAAAACAGATAGATGCGCCGTTCCAGCGTCAGTTGCAGCTCGGAGCCGCTGCCGATATCCCAGTAGCGGATCACTTGCAGCGCGAACGGCGTAGCGGTCAACAGCATCCCGACACCCAGGCCGGACGCCAGCAACAGCGCAATAATCGAGGGCTGAAAAATCACGATGCGACAATCCTGCCGTCGCGCATATGAACCACGCGATGGATGTCGGCGGATTCGATTACCAGCGGGTCGTGGCTGGTGACCAGCATTGTCCGCCCCTCGGCGTTCAATTCCGCCAATATCCCCATGAACTGCTTCGACAGCATGGTGTCGAGATTCGCGGTCGGTTCGTCGGCGATCACCACTTCCGGATCATTGATCAACGCGCGAGCAATCGCGACGCGTTGCTGCTCGCCGCCGGACAGCCATTCCACGCGCGCGTCGCAGCGTTGCGCAAGCTTGAGCCGATCAAGTAGGGCCATGGCCTTGTTGCGCACTTCACGGTGCGGCCTGCCGGTGGGCGCGGCGGGAAGCATGATATTGTCAAGCGCGGTGAGTCCCTTGATCAGGTTGAACTGCTGGAAAATAAAACCGAAGCTCTGACGGCGGATTTCAGTAAGAAAACGCTCGGGCAGTCCGGAAATGTCTTCGCCCTTGAACCTGACGCGCCCCTGCGTCGGGCGCGCCAGACAGCCGATGATGGTCAGCATGGTAGTTTTCCCCGAACCGCTGGGACCGCACAGAACAGTGACCTTTTTCGCCTCAATGGAAAGATCGACGCCGCTCAGCGCCCAATATTCGTTGGGTTTACCCTGGTTGAATGCTTTACGAATTTCATTCAGCTCTATCATGCTCTCATCACCGCATCAGGGTCGGTTGTCGCCGCGCGCCAGATCGGCACCAGCACAGCCGCCGTGTAAGGAATGACCGTGAAGAAAAACAGCGTCAATACCGATACGCCGTCTATGACCGGGGTCAGTGAAAAACGAGGGTAAAGCACGGCCCAGCCCTTCAGCACCGGCTCGAACAGTCCCGCATCGAAGCGGAAAACGTGAAGATAGGCGGCTATGTAGCCTATCAGGAAAGCGGCGAGCGAGATCATCGCTCCCTCCCAGAATTTCATTTTAATCACATCGCCGGTCTCCCAGCCAATGGCTTTGAGAATGCCGATTTCGCGTTTTTCTTCGGCGGACAGCCCGGCAGCCTTGTCCCAGGCAAGTATAGCGAAAGCGAACAGCGTACCCGACAGCACGGTCAGCACGATGCCCTCACGCCAGTCGAACAGCGATGCGTAGCTACGCAGTATTTCCTCGCGCAGGATGGGACGGGAATCAGACAAGGCGCTCGCCAGCTTGGCGGCCACGGTGCGCGCCTCATTCGGGTTGGCCACGGACAGCGCTATGTCGGTGTAATGACCCGCCGGGTAGGCGAAAAAGGCGCGAAAGTCGTGTTCGGACAGCAGCACCAGATCGGCGCTGGCCAATTCGGAGCGCTGCGGCAGCACGGCCGCAATCTTAAAAGTAAACAACTGGCCGGAATAGGAGCGGAAAGACACCGCGCTGCCTGCCGTCAGCTCACGCGCACGCGCCAGCGCCGGTCCGATGACCAGCGCGCCGTCACTGACTGTGTAGCCGGGCACCATGAAAGTATAGTTGGCCTTGATCACCGGATCGTAGTAGTAACCCCACAGCCGCCCCTGCTTCTGCTGCACGCCGCGTATGCGGCCAATGCTGTCCAGGTAGTCGGGCGGAATCAGGTCGTGACGGCCGGCCACCATGCGTTGGAGTATGACTTCGGGCGCGCCGGCCAGCACGGCGGCCGCTTCCTGACGCAGCGCGTGCGTAAACAGCATCACCGAAGCCAGCACGAAGACCAGCGCTGCATAAACCGTCAGCAACCCCAGGTTGCGCGTCTTGCGCCGCGCCAGCGAAGCCAGCGTAAAATCAATCAGGCTGCGCTGTTTTTCTATCCAGGAGTTCATAGGCATAAGTCCGTGGCGGCATCAGGCTGCCGGTTGGAAAATGGTCGAAGGCAAGCGGATGATCCTGAAAGGCCGAGTGCAAATCCGCCTGTGCCGGGTGCCGGGTATAGCGCGCCTCGTTGAACAGGGCAAGATCGGCGAGACCGAGCCCCGCTGCCAGCCCGGCGGTTTCCGCCCGCTCGGCAGCGCGTGATCGCGCAAGCAGCGCAGCATCGATAAAACTCAGGCAGAACAGCGCCATCGCGATGGTCAGCGCCGCCAGCGCCAGGGTCGAAGGATGCAGCGTTTTCATAACAGCTTTCTGACCGCGGCCACCACTTTCTCTACCGGCGTGTCGAAACCGAGCACGGCGGCGAGTTTGCCGTCTGGCGCTATGACATAGGTCTGCTGGCTGTGATCGACCGCATAACTGCCGTTCGGTCGCACCGGCTGCTTTTCATAACCGACGCCATAGCGCTTTGCCACCGCGTCAATCTCGTCCACGGTGCCGGTCACGCCTATCATTTCCGGATGAAAATAAGCCGTATAGTCCTTCAAGCGCTGCGTCGTATCGCGTTGCGGATCAACGGTCACCAGCACCATGCGCACCCTGGCGCGCTCTTCGGCTGAAAGCCGCTTTAGCGCCTGCGCGCCGTAGATGGGTGAACAATTGTCGGGACAGCTCGTATAACCGAAATAAAGCAGCAAAACCTTGCCGCGCTGCGCCTGGGTATCGAACGGGCCGTCGGCGGATTGCAGTATGAAATCGCCGCCGGCAGGCAGCTTGGCCTGAGGTCCGGCGCCGGAACACGCAGCAATCATCGCAAGCAGGATAAACGGTACGAACGGAATTATCCGGCTCCGGCAAACTTGTCGGTATCTGAACATCTGATGTAATGCTGAATTGGAATTTAGGGAAAACCGCTGTTATCAAAAAACGCACGATAAGGAAACGGGCCGGAGATTGTGTATCCTTTGTTGCGCAAAGGATAACGCCATGATGCTACACTTGATGGCTCATGCTCTCTGACCCGCTAGGAACAGCCCTATTTAACATGGGGAACCTGCTAATCCAAAGTCCTGACGATACGGAATCCGAAATCGCCGCTACGATATTCGGGAGAAAAAGCAAAACGCAATGCGGCGCGGCTATACTGGGAACCGCTGAGCCACGACCCTCCGCGCAAAATACGGCTACCGCACCCGCCGGCGTCCACCCATGCCGAACCGTCCGCAGGCGCACCGTTGTAATCGGCGTGCTTGCAATCCTGAGTCCACTCCCAAACATTGCCGCTCATGTCGTACAAACCCCAGGCGTTGGGCTGCTTCAACCCGACCTTTTGAGCCCCGCCTTCCGTGTTTCCGTACCAGGCCGCCTTACCCGGGTCGTCCCCCCCGCAAAAATCACGCTGTTCTCCTGCCCTGCAGGCATATTCCCATTCAGCTTCCGTCGGCAACCGGTATTTCTTGCCGGTCCTGGCGCTCAGCCGCTCCGCGAATACCTGGGCCTCATGCCAGTTAACGCTCGTCACCGGACATGCATCGCCGCAGGCGCCGGCCTTGCCGGGAGGACCGCCCCCCATCACCGCCTTCCATTCCTTGCGAGTGATTTCATACTTCCCTATCGCGAAGCGCGGCAGTGCCACGCTATGCACGGGTTCGGTCATCGCCGCGCGCTGTCCTGCTGCACCCATCTGAAAACTTCCGGCCGTCAGCTCTACCATCTCCGGGCAGCCGGCGCAGTCGCGGAAAGAAGAAGCTTCGGCATTAACGACCCACATCAACGCCATCATCAATAAAATTTCTATCATGATTTTCACGGATCATCCTCTATGGCATGAGAGACAAACGTTAGCGCTGTTGACGGCCGGCGGCTCTTTTGCGGCGCTCTTCACGGTTCTTGCGCATTTTGTCGACATCGTCGGCAAGATCGGTGAAGGAAATTCGCAAGGTCTGCTGAAAATCAGCGAGCTGACCGCCATGGATTTTTTGCGCTGCGGCGGCCGCTTCAGCGTTGCCATAGGCGACCTTGCTATTCCAGGTCATCACCCCAGGCAGGTCGCTGCCGACAAGGAAGGTAGCCTTGCCAACCTCGACCAGAGGCTTTGGATCCACATCCGGCGCATTATCTCCCGCATAAATGACTTTTGGATCAAGCGCAAGATTCAGCGCGAGACTGATCGCGGCGCAGTGTATGGAGCAAAGCGGATCCGGCAAATCGTTTCCGTAATGGATCAGCATCCTCGAGCTGTGATTGAAACGTCGGTCCATCCCGCAATAGGGACACATCGGGTACTTTTCAATGTCGTTCACCTCCGGCTTCGGATCGGCCGGCAATTTGGGCAGAAACTGTGCCGGCGTGCCGGCGGTCGACTTGACCATGGACTTGGGCTGGGTCTGAGCGAAAGCGGGAGCGGCAATACCGATGCCCGCCAGCATGGGAAGTTTCAGCAGTTCGCGTCGTTTCATAAATTATCTGAATATCCAGGAAGTTATCTTGTGTTCCATACCCATGCCTTTGCAGCGGATACGTTGCCGGACCGAATAGAGGCTGACCAGGAAGCCAAGTAAAACTCACTACCCTTATTGCAGTCTCACACAAGTAGACGTACCGCATCGATCAAACCGCCACGTATTTACAAAAAATTGCAAATATTCGGTTTGCATGTCCAAGTGAAATACGCATTGAACTCTTCGATGGACTGAACGACCAACAGGATTTTGCGCCCGTTCGCAGCGAACGCATCAACCGGCTTGCGTAGAAAAAACAAATGCGGGCGCAAGCCTTCTATGATTTGCTCGCGATTGCTTACGCAGAAACGTTCAGGCTCAGCTTTTTTTGCCCAGAGGCTTCAGCAGAACTTCATGTTCATTGATACGCTCGACCTTGACCGGCAAGGTGGAGGTGATGGTGTTAAGAATGGCGTCGAGACTGGCGGTGCGAAACGCGCCGCTGACACGCAGGTTGCGCTGTTTGGCATCGGAAATACGGATGCTGATATCGTGATAACGTCCGATTTCGCTTAGCACTTCGCTTAAAGGACGATCGTGGAATACCATCCGGCCCTGCCGCCAGGCGGTGAGATCTGCGATTTCCCGGGCAGGTATCATGGAAAATTCTCCCCGCCGATTATAAGTGATCTGTTGACCCGCAGCCAGATTACAGCTGCCGCGGGCTTCGACCCTGACACGACCTTCCTGGACGGCGACCAGCACGGTTTCCGGCTGGAGATAAACTTCGAAAGCCGTGCCAATATCCGTGGTGCGCCCTCCCCCGGCCTGTACTTCGAAAGGCCGCTCGCCATCGTGCGTCACATTGAAATAAACTTCGCCCCTGACCAACTCCACGCTGCGCCGCCAGCGATTCAAATGGACCTTGATTTCGCTGTCGGTGTTAAGCTCCAGACGCGAACCGTCATTGAGAACAACGACCTCGCGCTCGCCTTTAGCAGCGATGTAACGGGTGCCGACGTCGTACCAGCCGCCCAGCCTTAAGACGATCATGCCGCAAAACAGCAGCAGCGAAGCTGCGGTTGCGAAAATAACAAGCCGTTTTGGTGTAAGCTTGTTCTTCGGCCTGTAGCGTAAAGCATCCTCACGCGCACGGAAGCGCTGCGATTTGAACTGCTCCATCCACCGCCACTGCGCTTCGGCCTGCGCGTAGGCTGCGCGGTGCCGGGGGCTTTCCGCCAGCCATCGATTACAAGCGCGCCGTTCGGCCTCATTACATCCGGGCGCATGCAGACGCACCAGCCACGCGATGGCTTCTTCACGCAGTTTGTCGGTGTCCTCGGGTTGTTCCACTATTTTGAAGTTCTAAATTACGGTATGCGCAGTTTAGCGGATTATTAGGTAAGACGCGATAACAGCCCAAAGCCGCCAGCGCCCTGCCGGGAAGGTGCTGAATAAAGCTTTCCGTTCAGCGTCCTACCAGATTTTCCTGGGCCAGTCGATGGATTAGCGGCATCTCGCGTAACGATTCAGCTATCGGATTCGGTGCCGGGGGTAAGGCGGTCGATATATACTGAAGCGTATCGCCGCCTATCTCTATCCGCTACGCCATAAATCCATACTGGAGGCTCGGGGTTTGTCTCCGCATCATGGACGTTCGACACCCCCAGCCGCTTTGAATCACCCCACATTCGGTGGTACCGAATAGTTACCCTTTCACAGGCAATCGACAGACTCTAAATGCTTGGCGATGTGTTGCGTGGCCTTCATGACATGGCGCTCTGAAGTACGCACGGCAATACCCAGGCGAACGGCGATTTCCGCATGCGATAGTCCTTCTATGCGAAACAGCACAAAAGCGTGGCGGCGCACTTCCGGCAACTGATCGAGCAGTTCCGTGAAACGGTCAAGATCACTTTGGGTTTCCCAGCGACGTGCCGGACACATGCTGGTATCAGGCAGAGATTCCAGCTCTATGTCAGGTTCCGCAAGTTCGTTTCGCGTGATATGCCGCCGATGCTGATCAACAACGAGGTTTGACGCAATCTGGAACAGGTACGCGCGAGGGTTCTGTATCGCCATCGGATCGGGACATTGCGACAAACGCAGAAAGGACTCCTGAACGATATCGTCAACATCTGTTTCGCCGGGCCAGCGGCCGCGTATAAAAGCAGTCATTTCCCGTGCATGGCGAAGGAAAGCGTCATGCAGAAAACAGCGTTTATGGTCGGACATGAGCAGACTTACAGATGAGTTGAAAGACAACGGAATTACCCTGGACTCAATGAAGGATGACGAAATCCGGGCACGAATACCACCATATCAAGCAATATTCATTCCCAAATAAAACGATTATAAATCAATTAACTGATACCATATATAAAAATAGTTGCGGCATATGCCTGATACTGCCACGGAGAAAATACGGCATATGACACACGCAACTCTTTGCCGCACCGCCCATCTCAATAAACCGCCCTTCGCTCGACGCGAGCATGAGCCTTTATTAGAGCGCCGAAAAAAGAAAACCACATCATTCCGGCATGGATTGCCGGAAATCAGCGACAAGGACGTTACTTGGACGTTGCATTATCAGTTCGGTGATTCTTTATGCCGGGACGCCTTGAAACAGCACGCTGTATAGAAGGCACCCAAGAGAGATTCATTCATTACCGGTTTGCGGAACCGCGAACAAAACCTCTTTCGGAAACTTTTTCAGGTGGCTGCCGATTATATCGCCTGCTTTTATATTTCCGCAGACGGTTTCAGCAACATCAAGCCTTGATGCCGTACTGCGTCATTTTCTTATAAAGCGTCGCTCGCGTTATGCCCAATTGCCTAGCAGCGCGGGTAATATTATTTTCCGCGATTTGCAGCGCCGAAAGAATCGCCTTTTTTTCGTGCGCTATCAGACTGCCCGACGCGTAGCGGCTCGACATGCCGTCGTCATCCTCTGGCGGCACGGGACCGAGAGCCGGCATACAGATCTCAATGCCCTGCGATCCGGTTTCGATTTCCGCTATAAAGTCGCCAGGTAAATGCCGCAGCCCAATAACGCCTTCACCGGCAATAATCGCCGCGCAGCGGATCACGTTGGAGAGTTGCCGCACATTCCCAGGCCAGCTATGACGCATGAACAGCGCGATGACTTCATCGCCGAGAAAAAGATTGCCGGGAAGGTTGCTGCGCATGATCTCTCTGCGCAATACCTCATCCATCAACGCGCGTTTATCTTCACGGCTACGCAAGGGCGGCAACACCACCTGCATGCCGTTCAGGCGATAATATAAGTCGCGGCGAAAACGTCCCGCCTTGACGGCCTCGCCGATCGGAACATTGGTTGCGGCAAAAACCTGCACATCGACTCGCACCGGCGCCGTGGCGCCTACCGGATAAAATTCGGAGTTTTCCAGCACACGCAACAGCGTCGACTGCATGTCCAGACTCATGTCGCCGATTTCGTCAAGAAACAACACGCCTTTGTCGGCCAGCTGAAACTTGCCGGGCTTGCCTTCGCGCCGCGCGCCGGTAAAACTGCCTGACGCGTAGCCGAACAATTCGCTTTCGATCAAGTCACGGGGTATGGACGCGCAGTTGACCGGGATGAAAGGGCCGCTCGCGCGTGGTCCCTGCTCATAAGCCTTGCGCACGAAGTGCTCCTTGCCGGCCCCGGATTCACCGATAACCAGCACCGGAATACGGTGCTTCTGCAAGCGTACCACGCGTTCCAGGGTTTCGTCTCCGGCCGCGCCTTCGCAATGGCAAACTTCGGTTGCAACGGCGTTGCTTTGCTGCAAACGCAGGTTCGCGGAAGATGAGGCCGGTTTTTTCGATGCAATCCCGGCGGCTTGCGCATCGAGAAAATCGCGCTGTATGCCGCCGCCGACCAAAACGGTCATGGTTTTAAGTATGCCGGGGTCCACGCGCTGATCGCTCAATATACCGAGCCCCCATTCCAGTTTGCCGTCAGCCCCGAACAGAGGATAACCTGCCGTGGCGAAAGGATGGAGCAAGCGCAGAAAATGCTCCTCGCCGCAAAATGCAGCCGGCTTCCCGCATAGTATGGATGAACCGATGCCGTTATTTCCCATCATCTGTTCATTCCAGCTAACCACATGCCGAGTCAGTTGCGACCCGCGGGTATAGTCATCGAATGGCCGGCCGAATGTGCTCAGCACCTGACCGCGGCTGTCTGCCAGATACAGCATCAAGCCGTCATTAAGGAATAGCGACGCGACAGCGCGCTGAAAACACGCTACCATCCCGGTAGTCGCATCCGGGGCAATGATTTCATCTACGGGATAATGCTGCTTCTTCAACTCCGAAACGGGCACGTCCATGGAAGACGACAATTGATAATCTTCGATGCAACGTCGCCAGGAGCGCGCTACCTCATCGCGCACCCACTCATCCGGCGCAGGCACCTGCAAGGTCTGCCGCATCCATTCCCACGCCTGACGCGGACGCTCCAGCAGGTTAAACGTTTTAAGAAAACCGTCCAGATGCGACACCCCTGTTTCGCTCACTGACGGCGAACAATCATCTACCAATGACCGCGATACCGGCGATACCTGCATTGAAACCATAACGTACCCTCTAAGCTGTCTTCATGCTCTCCGTGCCAGAACCGCGCTTAATAAAACTTTGACAGGCAACGCGCAAGATACTCATCCCTTAGCACTGAAAAACCCTTTCCATGGCATATCAGCATATAGACTGATTACTCCAGTCGCAATGCGGCATATTGACGCATAAATCAATATCTTAAATTTACTCCAGATATAGTTTAGAACGTTAAATGACACACTCTGCTACGGCATTTAACACAATAAACAGAAGGGAATGACAAAATACTTACCAAGAGAACGCAAGCCATGCTATCTGTTTTTTTCTTGTTTTCAACTGAATTTAACAGGTTAAAAACAGTCTGACCATAAAAACACCTTTCGCGCCGCTTGCTGGCATCATTTGTGTTACATACTAACCTCGTTGGCTTTCGGAAGTACCTTTACTCTGGAAACGCTGTCCGCGATCAAAAATCAATAAAAAAACAAACCTGCTCGCCATAAGGAAAAATGGATGACCGACCCCAACCAAAGTTGTATAACTATTTGCCAGGAATGCGTCGTTGCCTGCGAGGCGTGTGTTACCTCATGCCTCGCATCCGCCGGCGGCATGAGCGGCTGCGTGTCCTACTGCCGGGACTGCATCGATCTGTGCACGCTCTGCGTTGCCTTTATGGCGCGCGGTTCAACATTGAGCGCCGAAGTCTGTAAACTTTGCGCCGCCGCCTGCAAGGTGTGTTCAGAAGAATGCGCCAAGTATGCCGCGAACTGCGAACACTGCCGTCGTTGCGCCGAAATCTGCGCCAGGTGCGCGGAAGAATGCTCGAAATGCGCGGAGCACTGTGAAAAGTCATCCTGCTGTAAATAAGGCAGGCGAGTGAATGAAACCGGGCTGCCCGGATTCATTTTTGTATATCTTTTAGGAGTATGAGGGAATCATGACCGAACGCCAACAACCATCTACGCCGGCACCGACCAATACAGGTTTTCGGCTCACCATAGAATTCGACAGCGAAAACCGCGTATTATCGGCCAGCGTAAATGGCAATCAAATCAGCGGAATAGTGCCGGACAATACGCGGGCGATTGCCAATGCCGGCGCTGAAAGCTGCTGCTCATCGGAAGGACCAGCCCCCATGCCAGTACGTTCCGACGCCGAAAGCTGCTGCTCGGTCGAAATTCCCTCATCGCGCAGCATCAGTCTGGAAGTATTAAAAAAAGTTTCGGTACAGACCATTATCGCGACTCTCATCGTCGTGCTGCTGCAATATGCGGTCTACCGTACCCAGTTCCATGACCCCGATTTTGTGAAACGCTATGGCTGGTGGCTGTTCTATCTCGATATCAGCATTATCCCGCTGGTGACCGCCATGGTTTACCTGCGTGCCTTCCTCTATGAAAAAACCTCGCACATGATGGGCATGATGATCGGCATGACGCTGGGCATGCAGGTCGGCACCATGGTCGGCGCGGTGCTGGGAGCCACCAACGGCTTTTTTATCGGTGCGCTGGTCGGCATGCTCAGCGGCGTTTTCGTCGCGATGTACGCGGCCTGGTGCTGCGGCCCGATGGCGGTCATGCACAGCCTGATGGGCGGCATCATGGGCGGCACCATGGGCTCTATGATACTGGTCATGATGATGATGGATCATGTATTGATCTTCATGCCGGTATTCACCGTACTGAACATCGCCCTGGTCGTGTGGTTTATCTACCTGTACTACAAAGAATGCTGCTGTACGGAAAACCTGCAGCTAGGCAAGCCCGTCAATGGATTCGTACTGACTTCCGTCAATATCGTCAGCATCGGCCTTATTTCGGCGCTGATGCTTTATGGTCCCAAGGGACCCGGCAGCTGGATGGGCGAGCCGGCGGATATGAGCGCATCGAATGAAGAATGCATCGACGACGCGGGGAATCCGTTCGAAGCCAAAGCCTGGCAGAAACCCTGCAAGACCAAGGGAGCCTCGCAGATGGCGTGCGGCGCCATGATGAACAGCGGCGGCTAGACCTTAAGCACTGCGCATTTAAGTACCCCCTCAAAAAACCGAGTTAAACGGCGCTGATTCCGGCTTTCCGGTCAGCGCACGAGGGCGTGTATTTGTTTTTTTTCGACGTTTTGTTAAATCAATGGAGAAACGCATGACTACGATAACGGCAAACCCAAATACCGGAATATTTCGCAGGCGTACCCTGGAGCTTTGCATAGGCCTGACGTTGACGGGTGGACTGACCATGCAGCCCGCCATCGTCGAGGCCAAATCCAAACGCCATCAACCAACCCGGCAGGAAATCGAACTGGAAGATGAAAACGCCGAATTGCGTAGACAGGTTTCCGAGCTGCAATCCAAACTGAATGCGGCTCCGGCTACAAATGCCTCCGCCACGCCGTTTGCCGCCACGCCCATCCCCAAAAGCACCGCGCCAGTCACCGCCGCAGCTGCGCCGGCAGCGGCAGCCAACGGCGGCATGGCCTGTGGAGCCAACATGGGCGGGATGAAAATGGAGCCCGGCTCCAAATTCCTGATGAATCCGGTCTGGGGCGGTCTGGACATGTTCTGGAACATGCCCAAGGATTCCATCATGATGAACGTCAAATGGATGCACAATCAGCAAAACGGCCTGGGACAAGGTACCAGCTCCGTACCCGTCAACGTCGCTTCGTCACCCTACAACAAATACATGATGCCGGGCGCAAGCCAGTCCATGGATATGTTCATGTTCATGCCGATGTGGGGCGTAACCGAAGACATTACGCTGATGGCGATGATCAACTACATGTACATGTCGATGCCCAGCCAGATGCTGATGGGCAACCCATTGCAAAGCTACAGCATGTCGCCGATGAATACCGGCGGCATCATGGACACCGACTTCGATATCATCTACCGCATCAGCCACGATTTTGTCGGCACCTTCCAGGTCAGCGCGCCCACCGGCAGCACCCAGCAGACCTATAACCCGTCAGGCATGGTTGGTTACCAACCAGGCGCTTGCAAAGGCATGATGAGCGGACCAGGCTGCTGGAACCAGCTAACGTCCTACGGCATGCAGATGGGCGCAGGCGTACCCGGATTGATGCCGGCGCTGACTTACAACTGGATCAGCGAAGACGCGCAATGGAATCTCGGCGGGCAGGCGTCGTATAACGCCTTTGCCGGCACCAACAACGGCTGGAGTCCCGGCAACATGTTCAAACTGTCGGTCTGGGCGCAACACGAGCTGTTCGACGACTGGACCGTGTGGCTGCGCTCCAATTTCACCGATCAGGCGCAGATCCAGGGCTGCAGCAACCAGATCAGCGGTATTGCTTACTGCGAAAATCGCAGCCTTACCAATACCTATATGCCGGGATTCAATCCCAGCATGTACGGCGGCAAGGTTGCGACTTTATTGCTGGGCTTCAGTTATACCTACGGCATGTTCAACATCGGCGTAGAGGGCGGCATACCCGTTTACCAGAACCTGAACGTCGGAGATAACACAATGAGCAACGGCCAGCCAATCGGCATGCAGTTGCAAAACGCCTATTATATCAACGCAGGCACTTCTTTTATGTTCTAAAACATAGCGTTGAACCCGTCCTGTGCATTGCCGGATCGATTCAACGGTAAGCCGTCCGGCTTTATTTCGTTTACAGATATTAGACTGAAACCATTACACACGCTGAGGAGACTGTTATGAAAAAAAATGATAAAAATTCTTTTACCGTACTGGTAGGCGCTGGCGTTATGACTGCTTTTGTTGCTCCGACGGCAACCGCCGAAAACAACCCTTTTGCACTTAACGATCTTTCCGGTAACACCATGCACGTTGCGGCAGCCAACACGCAAATGAAATGCGGACAAGGCAAATGTGGCGCGGGCATGATGAAACAAGGCGCACAACAAGCCAATAAACCCGCGCCTACGCCACCCCAGAATGCCAATACGGGAACCGCCGCCAACACAACGACCGGGGGTAATGCCGCCTCGCCCGCCACCCAGCAAACACCCCCCGTAAAAAATCAATCCAACCCGAAATAATGAAAAAATGTTTATGCAGGCAATTACATGCACCGGCCTGAAACATTAACTGTAGACAATATACAACATAGGAGTACAGCTATTATGAATATTATTGCCGGCAACACGCAGGAACAGCTCGTCATGAACCTGGACCTGGAACCACATGTCCTAAAACTGATTTCCGATGAAGGTACTGGCTGGTCTTTAGACTATGCTCTCAAGGTTGAAAAGGAATATCGCGCCTTCCTTATTCTGCACCTGCGCTATCCCAATGCCACTCACATTCCAACCAAAAGCATAGACACTTTCTGGCATACGCATATCCTTGACACAATAAAGTACATGGAAGACTGCGATGCTATTTTCGGCCATTACTTCCATCACTTTCCCTATATGGGTTTACGCGGCGAATCCGATGCGGAGTTCGCCGCGGTATCCTTCAACAATACCGTCAACCTGTTCCAAAGCGAGTTCGGAATTGACATTAGTGTGCGCGACAGCTCACCCAGGGTAAGCGCGGCAAACTGCAGCGGTAATTGCTCAGGCAATTGCAGCGGTAATGTTACCCCGCATAAAAAGTCTTCCGCTATCCGGGTCCATGCAAATCAAAAACCCGCCAAGCCGGTTTCAGCAAATTGCAGCGGCAACTGTTCGGGCAACTGTAGCGGAAGTATTCATCAGCAGCAAAAACCCGCCCACAAGGAAATAAATACGCACCATTCTGCAACCGGGCTGACCACGGCAAATTGCAGTGGTAACTGCTCCGGCAATTGCAGCGGCAGTATTTACAGAGACCGCCCGTCTCTTGCAGGTTTTATGAATACCCACCGCGTTCAATAAAGACAAAAAGCTAAAGTCGTTGGGCCCAAACCCCGTTAATGACGGATTTGAGGCCACAAATCTCCAATGCCGTTAGTTACCCGGCCCCATCTCCCTTTGGGAAAGGGGGCCGGGTAAGGACAGAAAGCGCTGTTTCACACCAAAATACCGTTGATAAATAAGATACTTTTACATCATCCAGCGGAAGAGCAGACATGGAGATACCTCCTGCTCTGCGAGGCATGCCTCCTGGCTTATGGCATTGCATCCAAACAAACCTGCTCATTTTATACAACCTGCAACTTTGGCATAGCGCCTAAATGCATTTGGATAAACGAAACTGGAAAAGCGCATAATAAAGCGTCCCGGCCGACTTCGTCAGGTTCCAGGAAATGTCAGCACGACGACGACAACCGGAATAGTCAATACGACAGCGGCTACCAGTAAAGAGAGCAGAGCTGCATTATTCTTCATGGAAACACCATCTTCAGCAGATTTCTTCCCCAGATTGATGTTAAAGTCGCGGTGTTTATGGAATAAGCTTTCTATTTCATTCAGAATGCGCTGATTGCTCATCAACAACTTATACGCCTGATCGCTTTTATTTTCATTTGAGAGAGCAAGCACCTTTCCGCTCATGTCATCGTATTCGGCAAGCGCCTGATAATCTTCCTGTAAAAGACGGCGATCCTCCTCATTGAAAACAAGCGGTTCATAATCATTCAGATAGCCGTCAATTTTTGTGCGCGATTCTGTTATCATGGACATGACAACGGACATGCCACCACTGCCGCTTTGAGCGACACGCTGACAAACAATGAGTTGCAGTTTGGTAATTTCCAGTAATGCCGCATCCAATACCACTACGCTCGGCAGCGAATTGGAAAGCGCGTAATTGGCTTCTTTATATACACGGCTCGTCTGATACTGATTGAATCCGAAAAAACCCAACAACCAAATCAAAACCCAGCCGCCAAGCAGAAAAATACGTGATTTAACATTCATAGTTTGATTCCTTGATGGTTTTGACTTTACAGCGCGACCCGATCTGAACTATCAAAAGACGACCGTCTCAGGTCGAAGCGAGTCTCCAACGAAATATTCGCTAACGTTATCTCAATTTTGGCCGAAGTGGATATTTTATGTTTCAATACACGAGTTGAACATATATAATGATTTATTATATACAATAAGTCAACATGACACAGAAGCCATACACTGGAGCCTTGGGAGGGTTTAATGCCGGAACTTCTCGACCAAATAGTCAATCTGGTAATACATTCCCTGGTGTTATTTTCCAGTCTGGGTATTTTTGTGCTAACGCTGAATGCTCGCTACATCCACGCCGTATTTCTATTAAGAGGCGTTCATGGTGAATTAAAAACCTGCCAGAAATCCGCAGCGCTGGAAATGGAATTGAATTCGCTGATTTACCGGTGCCGGTTATTGAAGTGGAGTTTCGTGCTGATTCTGTGCAGCGCAATGAGCAGCTGCATTTTCTTGATGAGTTCCATTTTTTTCCGCATGATTGACAACACACACATCGAAACCTTGATTGTTTCAATTGTCGCCAGTGTTTTCTTTATTCTAAGTTCAATGATTTTACTATTAATGGAAGTGATATCGTCTTTTAAAGATACATTAATACACATTGGTCACATTGAGATAACGCAGGAAAGTCAGTAAGTCCGTTTTGTAGCTCGGTCAGTGATCGTGCCGGTGATGCGCATCCGGGAAGTGCCGGTGGCTATGGTTCAGCGGTGTGTGATCATGAAGATGACTATGCTTGACGCCTGAAGGAACAGGTTGGACATGGCCATGCAGATGGTGTTCGTCGTGTACATGTTCATGCTCATGGGTCATCGCTTCATGACGATGCAAGTGGCTATGCTGTTCGCTCAGATGCAGCAGAACGCCCAGCACCATCAGCATTCCCGCCGCCAGCAATTGCAAGGTAATGGTTTCGCCCAGCACCACGACTGCGAGCACCGCGCCGAAGAACGGCGCAACCGAGAAATAGGCTCCGGTTCTCGCAGTACCCAGACGGCGGAGGCCGACGACAAACAGGACCAGGCTTACGCCGTAAGCGCACAGGCCCAAAGTCAACGCTGCGCCCATTTCCAGAGCAGGCGGCCATGTGGCGCCCTGCGAAAAGGCCAGACCCAGATTAGCCGTACCGGCCACCATCCCCTTAACCGCGGCTATCCAGGCGGCATCGGCGTGCGCGACATGACGCGTAAAATTATTATCCAAACCCCAGGCCAGACAGGCGGTCAATATCAGCAGAACAGGCGGGAGGCTATCGAAACGCGCCTGATCCTCCGGCCAGCTGAGCACCGCGGCGCCGGCCACTATAAAAAGCATGCCCAATACCAAACGCCGGTCGAAGTTTTCCCGAAAAACAAACCAGGCCAGCAAAGCGGTAAAAACCCCCTCGGCATTGAGCAGCAAGGAAGCTCCGGCAGCCGGCATCCGGTTAAGCCCCCACAATAACAGCACCGGCGCGGCAATGCCGCCCGCGCCTATTCCACCGGTAAACCATAACCATTCGCTGCCGCTGAGTTTGACGCGCAAGCCGCCGCGAATGCATAGATAGACACTCAGCCCCAACCCGGAGCCCAGGTAAAGCAAGCCGGCCAGCAACCAGGGATCGACACTGAGCAACAGCCGCTTGGCCAGCGGCGTGCCGGCGCCAAACAGAAAAGCCGCCGTCAACGCGGCAATCACGCCGGGTTCACGAATTCCATACAGTCGTTTCATCGTTGGCCTATTTCAAAATACACCGGTTGAATCGGGGCGTCCCAGTCTGCGACATGAGGCCATATGACACAGCTTTCGGTCAAAAACCATAGACAGACCTGTAATCGGCTGCATCCCGAATTGCGCCATATATAAATTATCTCAGCAATAGTCTATAAATTAACAGCATAGACGCTACTAAATACGCTGATCAGCACGAGACGCGGACGCATACTATGGCATTAGTTTTGCTTTTAGTTTCAAAGCGTTTCTGTTAACCAGTAACAAAAAAATTAAACCAGAAACAATAACAGCGCATCGTCCTCAAGGATAACAATGAAAACCACTCCCATACTCATCGCCGGCAGATCACGAAAACTGTCCGCGTTTAAATATGCGCCGCTTACCACCGGCCTGATCTTTTGCGTATTTCTCGAGGCTACGGCGGCCGAAACACAAACGGCAACAGACACGCCACCGGTCAGCTCCGGCAGCGTCAGCCCTAACCCGGATAGTGATAAGTCACGCAGTTCAATAGAACAAAATCCGGCAGCCCGCCCGCGAGCGCTCAACACCGGTAACGGCCCCGAAGCAACGGCAGAGCAAGATTCTCCCGTTTCCGCAAATACAGTGCCGGACAAACCCATGGGGTTGCAATCATTAGACACGGTCAGCGTAAAGGGACGTGCCGACATACAGGGGCGCGCCAATGATTTAACCGGGATAGCCTCCTCGGCCTCGCAGGGCGAAGTGAGCAACGACGACATCAAATACCGCCCGACATCGCGCACCGGCGAAATCATCGAAGTGGTTCCCGGCATGATCTCCACCCAGCACAGCGGCACCGGCAAGGCCAATCAATACTTCCTGCGCGGCTTCAACTTGGATCACGGCACCGATTTTACCACCTGGGTCGACGGCATCCCGATGAATCTGCGCTCCAATGCGCACGGTCAGGGCTACATGGACCTGAACAGTCTGATTCCGGAAATGGTGGAGAAAATCGAGTTCGGCAAAGGCCCCTATTACGCCGATCAGGGCGATTTTTCATCGGCGGGCTACGCGCGCATGACTACCAAGAACAAGGTCACCGGCTTCAATAACGACAGCGACTACGGTTATGCGAAGTTCGAAGGCGGCATGTTCGATTATTACCGCGCGTTGTTCGCCAACTCCAATCCTGTCGGCATCGGCGATCTGTTGTACGCCTTGGAATACACCGGTTATAACGGCCCTTGGACCGTATCCGAGAACAGCAACAAATACAACGGAATGCTGAAATACAGCTTCGGCGAGCAGGACTGGCGGGTCGCCTTCAACGGCAAGGCTTATTACAGCCACTGGGTCGCCACCAACCAGATTCCGCTCGCCGGCCTCGGCCAGTCGCTCAGTCCCACCTGCTGCGATATCAACGGCGCGAACGGCGTCGGCGGCGACGGGCGTTACGGTTCGATGAATCCGACCGATGGCGGCGTCACCAACCGCTACAGCGGCTCGGTGAATGCCTGGAGCCGGGGCGACAACTACAAGAATGAGATGAACCTTTACGCGCTTTATTACAATCTGGATTTGTTTTCCGATTTTACCTATTTTTCCGCCAACCCGATTCAGGGCGACCAGGTGCATCAGCAGGAACGGCGTGTCCAGGCCGGCGGCAATGCCGAACAAACCTGGCTTCACAAGCTGTACGGCTTCGACATGGAAAACAAACTCGGCGTCCAGCTTCGCTACGACGGCATACGCAACCTCGGCGTCAGCAATACTTATAATCAGCAGCCGGTGGCGAACAACTCATATCTGCCGCCTTCGCTGTATAATGTCGACGAAACCAGTCTGTGGGTTTACGCACAGAACGAAACGCGCTGGACTGATAAAGTCCGCAGCATCGTTTCCGGACGTAGTGATACCTTCTGGTTCAACGTACAGAGTATTACCCCAGGGTTTCAATACAACGCGCAAAACTCGGGTACTACCGCAGCCACGGCCTTGAGTCCGAAATTCAATTTGATTTTCGGGCCATGGGCGGAAACCGAAGCGTTCATCAACAGCGGTTACAGCTACCACTCCAACGACGCGCGCGGCACCGTGATTCACTATAACCCGGACGGCACGGCGGCCACGCCGGTAACGCCGCTGTCCTGGTCGCGCGGCGCTGAAACCGGGATTAGAACGCAGTACATCCCGCACCTGAACACCACCCTGGCGGTCTGGTATCTGCAAATGAGCGGAGAACTGGTGTTCGAGGGCGATACCGGCACCACGGCGGAAACCGGCGGCACCAACCGCTACGGCGTCGAGTGGACAAACTACTACAAGCCGCTGGACTGGCTGACATTGGACGCCGACTTTGCGTTTACCAGTTCCCGCTATCAGAGCCTCCAGGACCCCGGCTGCGTTGCCGGCACCACCAACATTCCCGCCAACGGCTGCGGCAGCGGCTATTCCGTTCCCAATGCTGTAGGACGCGTCATCACCGCGGGCGCGCAAATCGACCTGCCGGAAGGCTATTTTGCCAGTCTGCGGCTGAGAAGCTTCGGACAGGATGCGCTCAATAATAACGCGACTGCATGGCTGGGCAATACCAATATCGTCAATTTCGGCGCCGGCTGGCATAACGAGCGCGTCAAAATAGAAGTGGATATCTTTAACTTGTTAAACTCGCAGGCAAACGATATTGCCTACTGGTATCAATACGGTCTTTGCAATACGTTCAGCAACAATAATCAATGCGCCGGCGGCAATGTAACGCAATACAACGGCGCCACGTTCCATCCGATACAACCGCGCATGGTCAGGGCGGGAATCACGGTAAATTTCTAATCAGCCCCGCCAATACAACTGCGGGATATGCCGACTCATTTAAGCCATATCCCGCATTAAATACGGGTTCCCATCGGGAAAAATCACAGGAGCAATTGCAATATATTGATATATTGCAATTAATTAAAATGATAAAGTCAGGCATGAATTATGCTTATACTGGTAGTTCGCTGGTAAAGAAAAATCATTCATTCCATCGTAGATATGACTGTTGTTCAAGGAAAAGCCCATGAACATGTCGTTGATTATTTTAATTTAAATAAACTTTGAGGTTCAGATGAGAAAAACCAATTTATTGCGTGCACTATCGATTTTGTTCTTTTTGTCTATAAGCAATATAAGCTTCGCCGGCGGACGCTATGAAGATCCACCAGACGGTCTGGTGGAGGTTTACGGTCTCTCACAACAAATTCTGCAAGCATTGGATGCAGGCGATAATGCCAAAGCATTGGAAATCGTTAAGCAGGCGCGCAAAATTGCACTCGATTCCTACAAGGAAAAAAGCTCAATGCCTATGCAAATTGCCAGCTCCGGCATGAAGGAAGCACGAAACGCGTTGGAAGCCAATCCGGCAGACGTTGCCAAAGCCAAACAGGAAGTTCAGCATGCCTATGAGAAACTGAGCAGTGAAATAGAATATTACAAAAAAGAAGGCAAAATAAAATAAACCGCTCACGCGGTTTGCGTACAGCCGGCCCTGAATACGGGGGCCGGCTTTCATCGATACTAATGCAATAGAAACTATTCCACCGCAGCTCTTGTAACCAAAAAGAAACGCTGTAACCCGTGTCCATACAGGCCTCGGCAGTTTTCCAGCTCGCCATCCCCGATAAGTTGCACTCAATTAAACACGGGACTGAGATTTTCTATATTTCGCCGCATCACCGACAGGAAATCGCCCTGCTCCGGCCTGTTCGCGCAAGGATCGAACACTGCGTTTTTAATTCCCAGGCTGTTCAGCCGTTCCGTAATCGGGCTATCCGGCAGACTTTCCCAGATCATCCATTGCGCATGATGGTTTTTCATCAGCTGCTGCATATTTTTCCATTCGTCTTCCGCTGGCATTTCATTCGCTTCCCAGTGCACGCTCTTTAGATTCAAACCATAGCGTCTGGCCAGATATTGATAAACGGGATGAGATGCGAACAGCGGACGTGTTTGATTACTCGCGACCAAACGCCTGAGCTCATCATCCAACTGCCGCAAATCGGCCTGCAAACTTTGCAGGTTATGCGTGATTTCCGTTTTTAAACCCGGATATTTTTTAATCGCAACGCTGGCAAGCGCATCGGCCTGTTGCTCAGCCTGGGTAAAATCAAGCCAGGTCGTAAAAGCGGTTCCTGCGTGGGAATGTTCGCCGTCCGGACCATGGCTGTGAATAATCGCATCGTCAATCACGATATAACTGTTTTTAAAGCCAGCCGAGGTATCCACCAGCTTCAGCCTGGATAACGCCACTTTCGGCAACCATTTTTCATAATCTGCGCCATTCAGGACCACGAGCCCGGCTTTCTGCATCAACGCGATGGCCGGAAAGGAGGGTTTCCAGAAAGCCGGGTCCTGATCGGGGGGAACAGGTAAATCAACGCGGGCATGGCTCCCGAACAACCGCTCCGCAAAATAAACCAGCGGATAATTGCTTGCCACAATGTCGGGCACAGGCCCGGTTCCTGCTAACCCATCCGCATTGGCCACCGCTCCCTGCGCAGACAGCAGCAGGGCCGCGCAACAATTCAGTAATGTTTTACCTAGGTGCGTACTTTTTAAAGCACGCTGCATATTTAAGGAATGGCGCATAATAATAATACCCTCAGGGCAGAACGAGAAACCGGACCAGTGGAGCGATGTTGGCGCGAACCACTGCCATCAATACCACGCAAACCGTAGCGCATGCCAGGCTCAGCAACACCGCCTCGGCGAATAACAGTCTGACGACCTTGCCGCGGCTGCAACCCAGCAGATAAATGGCATTGATTTCACTTTCTCTCAACCTGAGCGTCAGCGCGAAAACCAGGCCGACGATACAAAACGTTGCGATGCCGACCAGCAGCAGCGCCGAATCAAACAGGCGGCGTATGCGGAAAATGTTCGCCAGTAAGCCGGTAATCGTCTTCAACGGCTGCACGATCTGCGTAGCGGCGTCATCGGCAACATAGCGCCCTCTCAGCAATGCTGCCGATTTGCGATCATACGGTATCGCAATAATCGCGCTGACGGGATAGTTACCGGCATCGCCGTGAAAATGGAAGGCATCCAGGTTTTCCGGCGTGATTTCGGTGTAGGTAACCAGCCCTGCATCCGCGACGCGTACCCGGACATCCTCCGCTATCAACGGGTTTATCGCATGACCGATGGCTTTTGACTCCGAATGACCGTGTCCCAAACCTTCCATAACCCACGCGGTTTGCAAATCAATGAAAATCGCCTGGTCGTCGGGGCTGTGCGAACGCGCAAGCACACCGCTCACATGCAGACGCAGCGGATACACTCCGGCAAGGTCGAACAGATTTTCCGGCGTGGTCAACAGCGTGTCGCCAGGCTTCAGCTTCAAATCCTGCGCAGCATCGACTCCCAGAATACATTCGCCCAGCATGCCCATCATGCGTCCGGTCCGGATAGATAATCCGCGGAAATCGTGATAATCCAATGTCGCGCCCACCAGCGGATGTCCCTGAATGCGGAAACGCGTATAAATCGGCAGCGCATCGGCCAACCCGCTTTCCTGTATGCTATTGACTTCAACCATCGGAATCACGGGCGCGGCAGCTATACTGAAATAGAGCGCATTGAGCGTCAGATCGACCGCGCTTCCTTTGGCTCCGACCAGCAGCGGCGTTTGCGCTGCGCGCAAGCTCAGTTGGCGTTCTCCCTCATCCAGAACAAGATGCAACGCCAGCGGCAGCACCGCAAGCAAACTCAATGAAGAAACGAGGATCAGGCTACGGATGCGATGATGGACAAGGTAGCGCCACGCCAGATAAAAGTCATGCCGCATACCCTACCCTTCCCCGGACGGAAAGTTCGACAGTTCGCGGCGCATCGGCATGAAATCCACAACGCGGTCGAATTGCGGAAGCAGCTCGTGATCGTGCGTGACCGCGACTACCGTGGCTTGCCGCTCGTCAGCCGCCTTGAACAGCAGGTTTAGAATTTTTACCTTGTTGACCGGGTCCAGATTACCGGTAGCCTCATCCGCCAGAATCAGATCAGGCTCAGTCAGCAGCGCGCGGCAAACGGCGACGCGTTGCCGCTCGCCCTGAGACAGGGTATCCGGCATGGCGTTCAGCCTGCCGGACAATCCGACTCTTTCCGCCGCAAACCGCGCGCGCGCGCGAATTTGACCATCCAGTTTAAGCACCGGGTTGATGCGAAAGGCGTGGACTATATTGTCCATGACATGCAGATAATCCAGTAGCTCGATTTCCTGAAAGATAAAGCCGATACGAGTAATCCGAAAATTGCTCCGCTCCGACCCGTCAAGCTGATGCAGCGCAGCGCCGTCGACAAACAATTGCCCGCAATCTGGCTGTAAAATGCCGGCAATCAGTTTTAAAAGCGTGGTTTTTCCGGCGCCGCTCGGCCCGATAATCGCTATTTTTTCACCGGATGCGATATGCAGCGCCGGTATATCCAGCTCGAATTCGGCATCGGGATAGCGAAATTTGACGCGATTGAGTTTGATCATTGACTTTCGCCCCCAACCAGAGGGCGGCCGTCCAGGAAAGCCAGTTGCGTGATGCGCCATTCTCCCCTGCGGCTTGCCGCCAACCGCAAACGCGCTTCGTAGAGGTTCCGGCGATCGTGCGCATGTCCCCAATGAGAAACAACGCCTTCGACCAGCCAGCGCGCAGTCACATCGTAGTGCCGAGGAAATCTTCCTTTATCCTGAATTTGCAAATCCAATAACTCGACACGGCTGACTTTACCTTCGCCGCCCAATCCACGCGCCTGTTTGAGTAGCGCCCTGCGCTGCTGCAAATAAATTTCATCGAGAATATCCTCATCGAGACTATTGGCCAGCCGGTCATAGACCGCATTTTCTTCCCGCAACTGAAATGCGCGATAGGCGTTATGTAACAGCGCTGCGAGAATAGCCTTGACCCGATCGGTTTCCGATGCGGGCTGCTCGCCGCTTTTGATTTCCAGCGCGGAATAGTCCTCGCCGGCGGCAGACAAAGGCTCCATCATTTCCTCGCTCGACCAGGACAACAACGGCTGTTCGATGGAGACATCGGCATCCAAAGTCTCCCTGCCTTGCAAAATGGTAAATGATCGCAATGCATGGGCGATCCGAGGCGCGCCGGAAAAATCCCAGGTCAAACTCAACGACGTAACCGGTTTATCGACAAAATAGGCCAGAACCACTCCCAGCAGTGCGTTATCGGCATCCTGACGGCTGTTATCGTCCAATGGAACGATGCCTTGCCGGCTGAATGAAACGAAGCCTATGCGATCCATCTGCGGTAAAACCGTTATACCGTCCAGCACCATCGGGTTGCGCTGCAGAAGCCGTGGAGCAAGCGCTTCGACCAAGCGCTGCCGCAGCGCGGCGTTCAAAGCTCCGGCGTTTAATTCGGCTTTCAATGAATCAGGAAGCCAATCGCGCACGCCGGACAGGCGTATCAGTATTTCGTGCCTTACTTCCAGCGGCTCGAGGTAAATCCAGGACCTGGGCGCAGCATGATGGCGCACGCGGCTGCTGTCGTCGAAATGCGTCTCCCATGCGTCGTTCCAATTGAAACTCACCGTAAGCGGATGTTCGAACGCCATTAAATCGCTGACCGGAATGCCTTGATGGGTCACGATCAATCCCAGCGACAATTGACCGTTTCGATGTGTTTTATCCTGGGTAAAAACGGCCGATGTCAAAGTAAGGGATTTGAGTTTATGTGGAATCGGATAGACCATCGCACTTTCCCAAACCTTTACACTGCCTACGTTCTCAGAAACTGCGACTGGCGGCGCTGATCCTGCCGTTAACCGGCTATCCTCGCCCAGCATATTCACAAGCCTTAAACCAAAACAGCCAATGCGGACGTTTGCGGGCAATGCAGGCGGACAGGACTGCGCAATTTCCGGAATTTCCGCCATCGCCGGCAGACTGTTATCGGAAATACGCACGCCGACATCCGCCTGCGCATCGCTTACATTGACCTCAATAACGGCCTGAAACCTGGACATTCCGGCCCAATCGCCATAAGCAGGCATCGAAAACAGCGGCAACAGCAAACCGGCCGCCAGGCATGAACGCAACCCGGATTTTAAGCCGGCAAGGAAGAAAGCGGGTGTTGCTATAAACGAATACAACATGAACCATGCAGCGAGCAATGTATTGGATGCGCGACGAAAAAAACCAAGCCAGGAGACAACATCAGAATCCAGCGTAGCCGTGAGAAGGAAAAAGTCTTGCCGCACCTTTATGTTCTTAACTTAATGAAAAAAACCACGACGAATCGCCCTTGTCCCTGGTTTGACGCTGGGAAAGCAACCCGTCATGATAAAAAGGAGGAATTACTCACGAACAGCAATATTAAGCATATATTACGCCAACAGATAAATACACTTTGATTCATCAACTTACTAAATGGCTATAGGCGTTAATACCGCAAGCTACAGGTTATATCGCGCCCATGTGCGTGATATGCCGCAGATTGCCCTCAAGGACATATCCATGCAACAGCCAAAGCGGTGACTAAAAGGCATGTATAAAGTGTCATGTCGTCTCCAAAAAAAAGAACCCCAACCGTCCTTGGACCGTTGGGGTTGTCAAGTTTGCACATGCGTAAAGTTTTTACACACATATTGAGGCGAAGAGAGTTTTCAGAGAGTCCTGCGGCACACTACGCACAGGAACGCCGAACACTATCGCTGTACTATAAAGCAGTTAACGTGCCAATGGCTGGCGATTACTACCCGACTCTTTAATTACTGATGATTCAAGCTCTGCCAGCGGATTGATCTGCAAACAACATAATGTTTTATAAAACCTTAAAACGATAATGATACCGCGTTTACGCCCCTCGTCATGAGTGGGCCTTGTAGGCTGTTTCCCAAATAGAGAACCATATTGACTCGTCGGCAAACAAATCGGCGTATCCATGTTTAAAAAATAAACGCTATCTGTATTAATCCGGGCAAGAGAAAACACCGTCTGAGCTGAACGCTGTTGAACGGCAAGGCTTGTATGGCGTATTCTGACCCGGTTCGGATCGAGAGGATGCCCCATGAGCCACCATTTAAATCTGCTTCATGCCATATTTGAGGACCCGCTCAGGGGCAACATCCACTGGCGCGACGTCGAGTCGCTGCTTCACCATCTGGGCGCAGCCGTACAACCCAGTCACGGAGCCCGTTTTCGGGTGACGCTTAACTCAGTCGAGGGCATACTGCATCACCCGCACCAGGGCAATGTCTGCAGCAAACAGGAAATAAAACATTTGCGCGAATATCTGGCGGAAGCCGGTGTCACTCCTTCCCGCTACGAGACGCAACGAAATCAATAGCCTTACGGCTACCTTGAGATGACTTTTAAACATGCCGTGTTGATCACACAACACATTGACATACCCCGGATATTGTTTTGTCGATCTTTTGGTAACTGTTCAACGTACCCACTGAAGAAGCATGGTGAAATCCGGACAAGAGCTTCTGCGACTCCGGGGAAGGGCGTAGGGAGCTTCCGGGGCCTGTCCTGAACGGCGGCAGGATGAGCCTGCTGCGTGGAGAATTTACCGACACGCTTCCGCGCGCCGCATCGGCAGCCTTAGCCCCAGCCGCCAAAGCCGCTAGCTGCAAAATTACGATTTTTTAATCCACAGAAACTGTGGATAACTCTGTGTATAGCGTGTTGCTCCGATCGCTATCGTCGCGTTATTACGCCGGTTTTATTGCATTGTCCAAATTGGAAACAGCTAGGACAGCAAGGATTGACAAATATTAACTAATTGTTTTTTATATTTTTTAAAGGATAAAAACAAAGAATCAAGCACTTGAAAATTCGAGTTGCGCGTTTCGAAAAGCCGCCGGCGCAAGAGTGGATAAATAATAACTATTACTCGGCGTATACCTTAAAAATACGCTCCGCTCAGCCGTCGAATTTTCCGTTCGTCCTGAGCCTGTCGAACGGTAAATGGAAACCCTCTCGTCCGACAGTTAATCCGCACATGGTTCGACAGGGTTCTCCTGAGCGTAGCCGAAGGGCCCACCAGGAACGGATACCTTAAGGAAACTCTGATTAAGTGCCATTTTTACCGATTTAAAAACTCCAATATAATGAATGCACAGTAAATAATATTACGCAATGGGCTTGATCAAAGGTTCCTTAAAAACATAGTGGCTCCTGACAAATGAGCCGAATAATTACAAAAAACGAAAAATCAGTCCGACAACTCCCGGGCCGCGTAAGCCGCGCCGAGCAATGCGCTGTCGGGATTGAGCGCAACGCGCACCGAACAGTTGCTCAGCAGTTCTCTGAACCGCCCCTTGTCCAAAAAAGCGGGAAGAAAGGTGCCGTTCGAGAGTATTTTCAAAATTTTTGGCGCGATTCCTCCGCCAAGCACCACCCCGCCGACCGCCAGGGTCTTCAACGCCCAGTTTCCAGCTTCGGCGCCGTAAATTTCAACGAATAAATGCAAAGCATCGAGACACAGCGGATCACGCTGCTCCAAACCGCATTGCCCTATCAATGCGGCCGGGTCCGTTGCCGCGCGGATGTTCGCATCAATCGCCGCTACGACATTTTCCGGGCGGGTTTCACTCAAAAACTGATAGATGCTGAAAAGGCCGGGGCCGGAAAGTACGCGCTCGCAGCTGACATGCCCGCCATGTTTGTCGCGCAGCCATGCCAACAGCTTGTCCTGTTCGACGCTGTTGGCGGCGAAATCGCTATGGCCGCCCTCCGTGGCGACGGGATGGTGTTGCCTTCCATCCCAGTACAGCAGGGCTTCCCCCAGTCCGGTCCCAGCCGCCAGCACTGCAATATTGCCTGCTCTGGGTTCGGCGATGACCGCCATCGGATTCAACTCGACAAATTCATACGCTTGCAGATGCAACACGCCCAGGGCCGTGGCTTCGAGGTCGTTCAACAGCCTGACCCGGGCGATCCCTGTCCGTTCGGCGATTTCCCCGGCATCGATCAACCAAGGCAGATTGGTAGTTTGGCAGCGCCCGTCGCGCACCGGACCGGCAACGCCTAAACACGCGGCCAACGGTAATTCGCCGGCATGCGCATCTTTGAGAAAATCGTCGACGACATCGGCGAACGCAGAATAAGCCACGCTGGCATAAGTCTGGTCGCGTACCGATAGCAGGCCGCTCTCCGTTTTTCGAAACAAGGCCAATCGCGTCTTGGTGCCGCCTATATCGCCGGCCAAAACCAAAGCTGCCATAGTCATCAAGCCCCCTTCCCCATGGTAATTTCCACGTTATGTTGCAAACCGTCGCGCTGCAATGGTATGCGTAACGCGCCGTCCGGCTCCTCCAGCAATCTCAAGGATTCACCATCCAGGGTCGCGACAACAATACGCTCGGCGCTGCGGGACGGATTGTTGATCTTGATGAGATAGCCAGTGCTTTCGCCAGGCAAACGGTAATCAAGAGAGTAGCTGTCCCAATCGTCGGGAATGCAAGGCTTCAGCAACAAGGCGCTGCCTTGCTCCACGCTGAAACCCAGCACCGATTCGATGCCGACGCGGTAAAGCCAGCCCGCCGAACCGGTGTACCATGTCCAGCCACCGCGCCCGATATGCGGTTCTTCGCCGTAGATATCGGCGGCGACCACATAGGGTTCAGTCTGATAGCGCGCCACATCGTCAGCGGTCAAGGCATGCTCGACCGGGCTAAGCATTTGCAGCCAGACCGCCGCCTTGTCACGCCATCTCTGTTCCGCCAGCGCTTTCACCACCCAGCATGCGGCATGCGTGTATTGCCCGCCATTCTCGCGCACTCCGGCCACATACCCCTTGATATAGCCGGGGTCGTTCGGCGTATCGACGAAAGCCGGCGTCAGCAGGCGAATCAAACCGGGCGGATCGGACAGCAATTGCCTCTCCACCGCATATAACGCGCTATTGCCGCGCTCTCTCGGAGCAACGCCGGATATAACTGCCCACGCCTGCGCCAACGCGTCGATTTGACATTCATCGCTGTCTTTCGACCCCATCACCGCACCATTGTCGTAATAGGCGCGCCGGTACCATTCGCCGTCCCAGCCGTCCCGGTTTAAAGCGGCTTCTAGTTCGCTACGGTAAGCGCTATAGCGCTCCGCGCGCACGCTATCACCGCGCTGTGCGCATAGCGGCAAGAAGTCGCTGATAATGCGGCACAGAAAAAACCCCATCCAGACGCTTTCTCCGCGGCCTTCGCGCCCAACCCGGTTCATACCGTCATTCCAGTCGCCAGTACCCATCAACGGCAAACCGTGCTCGCCGCGCGTCAGCGAACGATCCAGCGCACGGCAGCAATGTTCGTAAACATCGGCGCGCTGCTTTGAAACGCCGGGCCGCAGATAGTTTTCATCTTCGCCGGGCTCCAGCGGCGGCGCGCTGATAAAACCGACCGGCTCGTTCAGGATCGCGCTGTCGCCTGTGCTGCTTATATAGGTAGCCGTAATCCACGGCAGCCACAGCAAATCATCGGCGAAACGGGTGCGCTGTCCGCGATTGGCCGGTTCCGGGTGCCACCAGTGCAATACGTCGCCTTCCTCGAACTGATGCGCGGCATTGAGCAGTATCTGTTTTCTGGTCAGATCGGGACGCAGCAGCAACAAGGCTGCCGAGTCCTGCAGCTGGTCGCGGAAACCGAAAGCGCCCCCTCCCTGGTAAAAGGCGGAGCGCCCCCACAGACGGCAACTGAGATTCTGGTAGGTAAGCCAGCCGTTCAACATTAAATCGATAGCAGGTACCGGCGTCTTTACCTGCAAGCCGCCCACGGTATCTCGCCAGAATGCCTGTACCTGAAATAAAGCCTCGGCTATAGCTCCGGGCTGACGATAACGTTGCAATAGTGTGGCAAGCTGCCGGGCATCCCCCGCCTCGCCCAGCAGCAACGCGCAATCGATAGTATCGCCCGCTTCGAGGGTAAGCCGCGCCTGCATGGCAAAACAGGGATCCAGCCCTGCGCCGGTGCAACCATCCAGCACCGGTTTCGATAACGCCGCCGGCGCCGACAGCGTTTGACCGTAACCCAGAAAAGCTTCACGATCGGCGCTGTAATGCAGTGCGGCGCCTGTAGGCGCGCTGACCGCGCAAAATACGAAGCCGTCGGCAAAATCGCCGCTGTAGCGCTGGCGCGCAATCAATACCTGTAGTTTGTCTTCGTAAAGAGTTTCGATGCGCTGCGCCTGATCGTTGGCGCTGCTGCCCAGCAACAATTGCTGGAATGAAAACAATGACAGGCTGCGCGTACGCATACTGTTATTAGTCAAGCGGATGCGAACGATTTTAACCGGATCGTTACGCGGAACAAAGACGGTGGTTTCCTGGGCTATGCCGGCCCCGTTATGAATAAAACGGCTGTAGCCGTAACCATGCGCGGCCTGGTAAGCGCCTGCCCCCGCTATCGGGCCGGGCAGAGGAGACCAGACAGTACCGTCTTCTTCGTCGCGCAAATACAGCGCCTCGCCGTGAGGATCGAGCAGCGGATCGTTCGACCATGGCGTTAGACGGTATTCGCGGCTGTTACGCGACCAGGTGTACCCAGCCCCGGTTTCGCTGATCAGGAACCCGAAATGCTCGTTGGAAACGACATTGACCCAGGGTAGCGGCGGTAATAAAAGACGGTCGTTCGTCTCGTCAGCTGAGTTCAACCTGATAACATACTCGCTGCCGTCGGCTGAAAAGCCGCCGTACCCGTTGAAAAAATGCAGATCGGAGGGTGGCGTAAACGCCTGCTCGCGACCTGGCTCCGCAGGCCGCTTGATCCGGTAACGAGAGTACAGCGGGTCGACAGCCGATACCTCCAGCTCCGTCCCGGCAAGCAGGCGCGCATACGATAATATAGCGATGAAGTCCTTGCGTCCGATATCGCAGCAGCTGCGGACGTACAGACAGGCATCAGGAGAGATAAAACCGGGGGGCGCTTCCGCAAATATCAATACCGTGCATACAAACCCCTTGATGCGCCAATAAGCTATCAACTTCGCATACAAAGCAATTGCTTCGCTAAAGCAGAGATTCTGATCATTGACAACCAGCAACGGCCCGGAAACGGCGACGCCCAGACGCGCCAGAGCGGCGCACGAATCGAACCGTTCAGGCAACCCAAGATTCTTCGCCCGCAGGACTGGCTGCTCATACTGCACAGCAGCGGCCAGAACCTGAAACTGCGCAGCCTGATCTTCAGATAAGGACAAATGCGCGCAATGCCCGCGTTCAAAAAGCAATGCCTGTTCGAAAACTGGCGCAGCCGAGGGGAAATCCGCATAACGCTGCGCCACAGCCAACGCACCCGTGCGGCTTTCAGCCACACCCAGAAAAAAAACAACCACAGCCTGCTCGCCCGGTTCGAGCTCTACGACTCGCCGCATGCTGAAAACAGGGTCGAGCACATTACCTGCAGTCCCCGATAATGCGTGATTGCCGAGCAGCGCGGCAGGATCATGGCGGGTATGCCCTCGTCCGATGAAACGCGTGCGATCGGTTTCAAAACCGGCGTCGACGCCTGCTCCTCCGACGCGATGAAACATCCACAACCCGGTTTCCGAGGCCGCGCGCGGACGGCGATGCGCCAGCAAGGTTCCGCTTTCCGCATCATGTTCGGTCTGTATGAACAACCGCGAAAAGGCAGGATGAGACGCATCCGCAGCCGGATGGTTCAGCACCACATCCAGCAAACTGGTCAATTCCAGAGTACGCTTGCGTTCCGAACGGTTGCTCAACGTCAGGCTCCGGACTTCAACCGCATCGTCCGGGCTTACTGCAACAGCCATCAAGCTAACGATTTCCTGATTGGCGCGCTCCAGACGCATGGACGCCACATCTCCGTCTACCCGGTAATGATCGGGAGGACGCAAGCCTGGCTGCAAGCCCGGCGACCACCAGTCGCCGGTATCCATGTCTCTCAGGTAAAGAAAATAACCGTCACCGTCGCTAACCCGGTCGCCGCTCCAGCGAGTCAGCGCAATCTCTCCATAGCTGCAGTAACCACTGCCTGCCCCAGTTATCAAACTGGTAAAATGACCATTGGAAAGCAGGCGAGCCGTTGGCAATGGATAGCGGGATTTGCTCATGGGATATGTCACCAAAGTCAGGGTTGATTGGCCAGCAAGTAAAAAAACCCGTAACTATGGCGGCTACCGGTCTGGAGGCCGCGGGTAAGACTGTCCAGACATGCGGAAGCGTGCAGATCTATCGACAATGCCGGCCGCCCCTACCTGGAAGCTCGACTTTTACCTCCGGCCATAAACGCTCTCGCCAGCCTCCGCAGTTCTTCAGACAGCGGCAAAACCGGTGGCGCCGAATAGTTACAAGTCGGCATAATCTACCAGCTTTTCGGTTGATGTTGCACCTGATGAACGGCGGAATAATCGCCCGAACAGTGCTTGACTAACTCCACTCATGGTTTTCTTGCGATACCGGCTGATCCAATGCACTTCGCTCAGCCGTTTTCACAGAGTTTAGTTGACAACAAAGTATTATACTATCAATATATTATAAAATCCCAACCTTACAGCGTAGCGCTCTTGGGCATGGACGAAGAATTCCGGACAAACCAAAAAGTCTTTATGTGAACGGCATCGGCGGCTGGTAGTGCTTATTCCAAAAATCATGGCTATGTCGACATTAGAGCAGTCTGCCGACACAGGAACCTGTATTCCGGAAATACCTACCGTACACGTCCTACCCCGCTTTGGCGTACCCGCTGCGAGGTAGTCGTTAAGTCAACTAATTCTGAAGATCATCACAAAACGGCATAAAACATGTTTAAGAATATTAAAGTGGGAGTACGGTTGATATTCGGCTTCATGATCATAGTATTGCTTTTGATACTGATCGCATTCATCGGGCTAACGAGAATGAACACGTTGAATGCCGACCTCGACAAGGTAATTAATTCCGAATATCCGGGAACCGCTCTTGCAAACGAAATTGCTTTTCTGTCGCTGGACAATACGCGCATTGTCCGCAATCTGATACTGATGACGGACGAAAGCAAAAAAATGGCTAACAAGGAGAACTATGACAAGAATATTGTAAAGATAGACGAAGACTTCGTGCTGCTGGACAAACTGACCACAGGCGAAACAGGGCAAGAACTGTTGGCGGAGATGAAAGCCGCCAAACTGGTATTTCGCAGTTTCACGCACAAAGTAATAACACTGGCCTTGGCTCACAAAGCCGCAGAAGCGACCGCCGAACTCTATGGCGAAGACTATTTATCCCAGATCACTTATTTGAACAGCATCAAAAAAATGGTCCAGTTTCAAACGGAGTCCATGAAAAACGCCGGCGAAAAGGCTGCGCAGATCTGCAACGAAGACCGGCAACTGATGCTGGTTCTGGCGGGCATATCGATCCTGTTATCGGTTTTGATCGCATTTACCACCATACGAAGCATCACCAGGCCGCTGAAGGCGGTAATGGATGCGCTTAATAAAGTCGCCAAGGGCGAGCTCCCTCCGCGAATCAAGGAAAACTATGGCGGTGAGTTCGATACGCTCAGGGACAGCCTGAATAATTCAGTCAGCGCGGTAAACGCCCTGGCAACAGACGTATCGATGCTTTCCAGCGCGGCTGTGGCCGGCCGGTTGGGAACCCGCGCCGACGCCGAAAAACATCAGGGCGACTTCCGCAAGATCGTCGAGGGCGTCAATGATACGCTGAATGCCGTGATCGAGCCGTTAAGCGTGGCGGCGAACCACATCGACCGCATTGCCAAGGGCGACATTCCTCCGCATATCGGCGAACATTATAACGGCGACTTCAACAGCCTGAAAAACAATCTCAACACGGCTATCGATGGGATCAATGCACTGGTGGCAGACATCTCCCTGCTTTCGGAGGCGGCGGAAAAGGGCAGGCTGGAAATACGGGCCGACTCGGCCCGGCATCAGGGCGATTTCCGCAAAATCGTGGAAGGCGCCAACAAGACCGTGGATATCCAGGAGCGCACCATCGGCGAAGTGATTGCCGCAGTCGACGTGCTATCCGGCGCAATAGCCGAAGTCAATGCCACCGCACAGCTGTTGGCGCAAATGACCACAGAACAGGCGGTCAGCGTCGAGGAAACCGGCGCATCGATAGAGCAAATGAACGCGTCCATCAAACATAATGCGGAAAACGCCCGACTGACCGATGTCATGGCAGCCAAAACCGCCAGGGAAGCCGACGAGGGCGGCGAGGCGGTGACTCAAACAGTGAGCGCGATGAAAAATATCGCCAGCATGATCGGCATCATCAACGATATCGCCAGCCAGACCAATCTGCTGGCCCTTAACGCCGCTATCGAGGCGGCGCGCGCCGGTGAACACGGCAGAGGCTTTGCCGTTGTCGCTGCTGAAGTGCGCAAGCTATCAGAACGCAGCCAGATGGCCGCGCAGGAAATCAGCGAACTGACCGACAGCAGCGTGACCATGGCGGAAAAAGCCGGGCGTCGACTGAATGATATAGTACCCGACGTCGCAAAAACATCCAGTCTGATACAGGAAATCGCCTATTCATCCAAGGAACAATCTTGTGGCGTTGAGCAGATCAACCACGCCATGGAGCAGCTAAACCAGATCACGCAACAGAACGCCAATGCATCCGAAAAGCTGGCGGCAACGGCTGAAGAAATGAATGAGCAGGCAGAACGCCTAAAAAATCATATGAGCTTCTTTTCGATTAAATACCGGCCAAGGCAAAAGAGTGAAACAAACCGCTCTTCTGCCGTGGATTCAAACCCGGCGCTGCCTATGAAAGAAAGTTCGCATGCCGTTGCGGCGGCGCCTGTAAACGAAGAGGAATTTGTTCAGTTTTAGCCGTTGGTTATAATTCGCTGAAAGCGCTAAATAATCGGAAAGCTTACCAACCCAGCAGAATAAAGACTTTGTTCAGTGTTAACACCATGTTAAACAAAATGAAAGTTGTGCAACGCTTGGCGTTGGGATTACGGCTGAAAAAGCATATGAGTTTTTTTCCGTTACCAACCGGCACAGGCAACACCGTGAAACAGCAGCGTACCCCGTCCCGCTCAAACCCGCAACGGAACTTGCACTGGCTACTATTGTTGCCGAAAGCATGGACGAAGCCGAATTCGTTCGCTTTTGACCATAATTCTATGCAGAGAAGCTGACCCATGACTGTTAAAGCTCGTATATCGATGTTGCTGGGTTGCGCCTTGGTAGGATTTCTGGGACTGACTGGTTTGAACGAGTACCTGCTTGACCAAGTGTTTACCACAACCAATTACGCCAACATCAACACGGTACCCAGCGTTATGAGTCTGGCAACAGCCAGGAACTCGTTCAATCAACTCCGGATACGGGTATTCCGTCATATTTTCACCAACGACGCAGTCAAAATGACAGAAATTGACGCCTCGATCAACGAGGCTCAAGCGACCATCGAAGACGCTCTAAAAAAATATGAACCCTTGATTTCCGATGACGAAGATAAGCAGTTGCTGGCTGATGACCGGGCGCTGCTGACGGAGTATCTCCACACCCTGAAACCGGTACTGCTTCTTTCCCGCCAGAATAAGGACGTTCAAGCCCATAATGCGTTGGTCAATGCCGACATTGTTGCACGAAATCTCTACACAGCCATCGAAAGGCATGTCGCCCATAACGAACGGTTAGGTAAACGATATGCCGACGATGCTGTCGAAGCAAAACACCGCGCCGCCAACTTGTCCCGCACCATAGCCCTGTTGATGCTGGCTACGGTCGGCGCGATGGGCTTGCTGATCATTCGTAGCCTGCAACAGCAATTGGGCGGAGAGCCCGGCAAAGCTGCGGAGATCGCCAACAGGATCGCTGTAGGCGACTTGTCCGTCCGTATCGACTTACGCCCCGGAGATACATCAAGCCTGATGGCTGCAATGGAAAATATGTCCGCATCGATCCAGGCGCTGGTTGTCGATAGTACAGCGCTATCCGTAGCAGCGCAGGAAGGCCGTTTGGATGTACGAGCCGGCACAGACAGGCATAAGGGAGACTTCTACAAAATCGTCATAGGAATCAACAACACCCTTGATGCGATGATCGAACCGATCCACGAAGCCAGTCGAGTATTGGCCGCACTGGAGCAAGGAAATCTATCCCAACGCATAACGGCGGAATACCACGGTCAATTTCGTAGACTACGCGATAGCGTAAACAACACGGTGGACAAACTGGCGCATACCATTGAGCAGGTAATGGCGGCTACCGAAACCTTGTCGCACGCAACCGGAGAAGTCAGCGCCACCGCGCAATCGATAGCGCAGATGGTCAACGAACAGGCTGTCAGCGTAGAGGAAACAAGTTCATCCATCGAACAAATGAGCGCGTCCATCAGACAGAACGCCGAAAACGCCAAAGTTACCGATACCATGGCCGCAAAAAGCGCAAAAGAAGCACATGAAGGCGGCGTGGCGGTAATGCAGACTGTAACCGCGATGAAAAGCATTGCCGATATGATCAATATCATCAACGATATTGCCGGGCAAACCAATCTGCTCGCGCTCAACGCGGCTATCGAAGCGGCGCGCGCCGGAGATCAAGGCAAAGGTTTTGCGGTAGTCGCCGCCGAAATTCGCAAGCTGTCGGAACGTAGCCAGATGGCGGCTCAGGAAATAGGCGAGCTGGCGGGCAACAGCGTGGTAACGGCGGAAAAAGCAGGACAAATGTTAAAGGAAATTGTACCCAGCGTCACAAAAACCTCGGATCTGGTTCAAGAGATAGCCTGCGCATCCGAGGAGCAGTCATGCGGCGTGGAACAAATCGGCCGAGCCATGGACCAGCTCAACCGGGTCACGCATCAGAGCGCCAGCATATCCGAGGAACTGGCGGCGACGGCGGAAGAAATGAGCGAGCAGGCGGAACAGCTCAGAAAGCATATGGGTTTCTTTTCCGTAAATAAGCTGGCCGAACAGCGAAAAGACACCTGCCATCCCAGCACAAACGCCCACGGCTCCCCAATATCGTCCGAATCGGAACTCGCCGCGCCGTCTATAACTGCCGGCAACATAAACGAAGCTGAATTTGTTCGTTTTTAAACAGGCAAAGTATGCAACGATACGGCCGCTGACCGTCTTTATTCGAAACAGGCCACAAGATGATATTCTAGAAATCAATTTCCAATTGAAAGTATGTAGGGTAGCAGGGTGAAATCAGCGTCTCCTTCGGACAGTTTCAATTGAAACAACAAGTGATATCTTCAGAGCCCGCCCCGGACTTGATCCGGGTGAATGACGATTTTTCTTTTTCCAATACTAATTTATTGATATAGTAATGTATTTTTCACTCTAGTGTCAACTGAACCTTAAGCGCTGCCCAAGGGCGGGCATCGCGTCCGGATCTGTGGCCTTTATACAACGCCTTTAGAATTCAGGTACTTCCCCAGCAATTGATCCGACTCCATTATATGATGATATAACCATTCCTTCAGAAAAATCATGGTTTCGGCGGTAATCAACGCATGACCGCTATTCAGCCTTGTTTGCAGATCCGTGGCGGTTGCAACCAGCTTTTCATGTTCGTGCAAATGAGCCGCCGCGTGTGGATAACCATGCGCTTTCATCAGACGCTCTTCCGTTGTGAAATGAAAGCCGGTGTATTCGATTACCCTGTCCAAGACCTTGCCCATAATCTCGCGTGCGTCTCCCGCCAGCATATGATCGTGCAAGCCATTAATCAGCTGCACCAGTTTCCTGTGTTGATTATCGATTTCCGCTACCCCAACGCACAAATCGTCGTTCCAGGTAAATAAAGACATCATTCCTCCCATTCCAATCAGGTTAATGAACTTATTAGCTTTTAAAAACCCGCATACCCTTCGAATACCGGCAGGAAGGCATTACAATACAACGATACGAACTTTGATGCTCGATCTTTCGTTTAGCAGGCGACAGGTATCGCGTCCCCCTATAGATAGGCTAGAATTACCCGGTATTTACCAAAGTGGCGTAGAGGGAAACCCATCGAAACAGCACGCCTTCACAGCTAAGGATTGCACTTGCCGGCAGCATCGAGGTTAATGTGTTATAAAAAACAGGTAACTATTCCGTATGGACTAGCGTGACGCTGTAAACAGGGTTGCGGGTAAGGGTAGGCGCGACCGACTGCGGGAAGAATGCAGCAGTCGGGGTTCCATGGCCTGTACTGAGCGGTGGCCGATGGGATGGATACACGGCGTGTCTCGACTGCCTTACCTCAACCCCCAGGCCGGCGGCTGAATAGTTACAAAATTAGTTACCTTTCATAAACACAGTCAGGCAAGATTCGTTAACCATGTTACTCGTACCTTTCCAGCTTGGCGGCGAACACTACGCGCTCCCCGCCTCCGGCATTATCGCGATAACGCAAGTCCCGCATCTGCATGCGCTGCCTCGTGCGCCGGAGTGGATAAAAGGTCTGTTCCGCTATCAAGGCGCAGTACTTCCCGCTGTCGATATGGGTACGCTGATTACCGGAACGCCATGCAGAGACTGGCTGAGCACGCGCTTGCTGCTGGTCGGGACCGAAGAAGATCACGATAGCCGCAAACCGGCAATCGGATTAGTGGCCGAGCGCGTCACCAGCACGCTATCCATCGATCAGAACTCACTAAGCGAAACGGGAGTTCAGTTTGCAACTGCACCGTGGCTGGGATCCGTCGCCGCGCTCGATCATGCCTTATTGCAACTTATACGATGGGAACCGCTGCTTACGGATGACCTGGCGCGGCTATGCGCCGAGACGGCTTTATGAACGGAACAGCAGCCGGCATCCAGAATACGCTGGAGTCTTCCAACGCAGTGAACACTCTCGAATATTGCTGGAAGCGGATAGGCACATTAGGCGGAGACCGCACTTGTGATCGTCTGGCCGGACTGATCCACTGCCGGAACTGCGCAGTCTACCATCAAGCGGCACACACCCTGCTGGATCGTCCCCCTCAAAAAAAATACGTCGACCTGTGGACGGAACAATTGGCCGCGCAACCCGAAAAAGACGAAGGAAACGAGCAGATTTCCATCGTAATTTTCCAGATCGGACATGAATGGTTCGGTCTGCCCACGGCACGCGTCGGCGCGGGAAGCGAAGGCTGCCGCTGGCGGCGTATACCGCATCGCAGCAATAAGGAGTTTCTCGGACTGATGGCGGTACGCGGCGAACTGGTACTGTGCTTTTCGCTCCATGCCATACTGGATATCGACCCCGACGAATACAGTACATGCACACATGTGCTGGTCTGTGGAGAAGAAAGCCGCCGGCTTGCTTTTCCGGTGCAAAAAATTGGCGGCGAAAGACGCATTATCCTCACTCAGCACAGCAAGCCGCCCGTTACCATCTCGCGAGCTGTAGACACTTATACCCAGGCGCTGGTGGAAACGGAAGGATATTCGGTCGCCGTGCTGGATGCCGACCGCTTGTTTCGAGCCATGGAGGCGAAAGTGCGATGAACGATTTTGCTTTATTGGATTTGTTCCAGGAAGAAGTAGACACGCACGCGAATATGCTCACATCCGGCCTGATCGCGCTGGAATCCGCCCCCTGTGACGCGGTCGCTATCGAACCGCTGATGCGAGCCGCTCATTCGCTCAAGGGCGCAGCCAGGGTAATCGGCCTGGATACGGTTGTACGTATTGCCCACGCAATGGAAGACGGACTGGTTGCCGCCATGGAAGGGAAGCTCGAACTGACGCCGGCGCGTATCGACGTGCTGCTGCATGCCGTGGATTGGATCACCACGCTGGCCGCAGTAAGCGAAGCTGACTTACCGGGCTGGTTGGTAACGCAAGCCGACGCGGCGGATGAGATAGAGCAGCGTTTAACTGTTTTGGCCACACCGCCTGAAGACCCCGCCATCAAAAAACAGGATACAGCGACGCCATCACCTGAAAACACAACAGAACAAATCGCTACTGTGGTCGCCGTTGCGACCGTCCGGAAAGATACAATAGCGGCTCCCGCCATGGCCAGCGCGCTGGGAAATGCCGAGCCGAAATTGACTAACGCGGTAAAAATCAACGCCGATGTATTGAATCGCTTCATCAACCTCGCGTCGGAATCGCTGGTCGAAGCTCACCGGATAGATAAATTGTTGCTCGCTTTCCAGAGGATACGGCAACGTTTGACGCAACAGAACGCTTCGTTACGCCGCAACAGCATACAGATAGGTAAAAACTCAAACTATGACGAAGACGAAGACGAAGACGCGCTTGCCAAAGAGTGCGAAGCCTTCGATCAGATTCAACTGGCGTTGATAGAAGGTCTGGACGATCTGGATGCCCATGCGCGCCGCATGTCGCTGATTGCCGAATCACAGTTCAGGGAAGTGATTGCGAGCCGGATGCAGCCCTTCGAAGAGGGCGCGCGCTCTTTTCCCCGTCAGGTGCGCGATCTTGCTCGCGACCTGGGGAAACAGGTCAATTTCGAAATCAAGGGGCTGGAAACCTCTATCGACCGGGACATACTCGCCAAACTGGAAGCGCCGCTCGGCCACCTGCTCAGAAATGCGCTGGATCACGGACTGGAATCGCGTGAGGAACGCCTGATGGCTGGAAAACCTGAAACCGCATCCATCAGCCTGGAAGCGCGTCACCACGCCGGCTCGTTGTTGATAACCGTCAGCGACGACGGCCGCGGCGTAGACCGTGAACGCCTGCGGAAGAAAATCGTCGAACGCAATCTGACCACGACTGAACTGGCGGCAGGCATGAACGATGGAGAGCTGTTCGACTTTCTGTTTCTTCCCGGCCTGTCAACCCGAGAAAAATTGAGCCAGGTATCCGGGCGCGGCGTGGGACTGGATGTGGTGCAGTCCATGGTACAAAGCGCCGGGGGCCAGGTGTCGGTTAAGTCGGAGCTCGGGCGTGGTACCGTATTCCAGCTACAATTGCCGATTACCCGCTCGGTTGTTCGCGCGCTGATGGTGGAAATCGGAGCCGAGCGCTACGCATTGCCGCTGGCGCGCATCATCCGTCTGGTCGAATTGAGACGCGAAAAGCTTAATCTGGTCGAAGGCCGCTGCTATTTCGTACTCGACGGCGTCAATATTGCGCTGATTCCCAGTCACGAACTATTGGATCTGCAACGGGCGCCGGAAGAAAACGACATGATCAAAGCAGTAATGCTGCTCGACCGCGGCGAGTATTATGCCATCGAAGTGGAGTGCTTTCTGGGAGAAAGCGAACTGGTGGTCAGACCTTTGGACCCGCGCCTGGGCCGCATACCCCATATCGCTTCGGCATCCATAGACGAGAGCGGCGTGCCGCTACTGGTACTCGACATCGACGACATGCTTCGCTCCATTGCCTCGCTGCTGGCCGGTGGACATCCGGTAGGCCGGCGCGAACAAACCGGCTCATCCATGCGCAAAAATGTCCGCCGCATTCTGATCGTCGACGATTCGATCACCGTGCGGGAACTCGAACGGCGCGTATTCGAACGCCAGGGCTACGAAGTAAACGTGGCGGTCGACGGTGTGGACGGCTGGAATGCGCTGAATCTGGGCAATTTCGATCTGGTAGTCACCGATGTCGATATGCCGCGCATGACCGGCATAGAACTGGTAAAACTGATCCGGGCGGATGCAATACTGAAACGGCTACCGGTGTTGATGGTTTCCTACAAGGACCGGCCCGAAGATAAAAAAGCCGGACTGGAGGCCGGAGCCAGCCAATATCTGGCCAAAAGCGAATTCCAGGACGATACCCTGATCAAGGCGGTACAAAACCTGATCGGCACCGCAAATATTTAACACCAGGATATAGCATACCGGTATGACTGAAGAACATGACGTATCAGCTGCATTACTGATCAAGCATCGCATTGTGGTACTGCTGATCGACGATCAAAAAATCATCGGCGAAGCGATCCGCCGCATGCTTAAAGACGAAACCGACATCGATTTCCATTTCTGCAACGACCCGTCTCTGGCGCTAGGCGAAGCGCAACGGCTGCAACCGACGTTGATACTTCAGGACCTGGTCATGCCGGATATTAACGGACTCGACCTGGTATTGCTATTTCGCGGCAACCCGGTAACGCGCAATGTACCGTTGATCGTGCTATCCAGCAAAGAAGAACCGGCAGTTAAAGCGGAAGCCTTTGCCCGCGGCGCGAACGATTATCTGGTCAAACTACCGGATCGCATCGAACTCATTGCCCGCATGCGTTATCACTCCAATGCCTATATTGCCCAATTACAGCGCGATGAGGCTTATAACGCCCTGGCCGCCGAACTGGGCGAAGCGGCTACTTACGTGCGCTCGCAATTGCCGCTTCCCATTGCCTCCGGTTCGATCAGAACCGCCTGGGAGTTCGTACCTTCCACCATGCTCGGAGGCGACTCGTTCGGTTATTTCAGCATAGACCCGGAACATTTCGCATTTTTCCTGCTCGACGTTTGCGGTCACGGCGTGGGTCCGGCGCTGCTCTCGGTTTCAGCCATGGCCGCGCTCAACGGACAAACCTTAGCCGACGTCGACTACAAAAGCCCCAGCGAGGTGCTTACTGCGCTCAACGCCGCTTATGCGATGGAAAAGCACAATCAGCTTTATTTCACTATCTGGTACGGCGTATTCAACCGCAACAGCCGTATCGTATCCTATGCCAGCGCAGGGCATCCGCCAGCCATCGTCGTCAGCGGTGGAAACGCTCCACTCGAACTCCGTCAGCAGTCCATGCCGATCGGCCTGATGGACGATACCGAATTTGATACCGCCGAGTTCGAACTACCAGCCAACTCCATCGTCTATCTGTTCAGCGATGGCATCTACGAGGTTACGCTGCCGGAAGGACGCGAATTCAGATTCCCGGAATTTACGGAAAAAGTAGCCTCGATAACGGCGGCGAACGGCGGCATGCAGGAAATGCTGCAAGAAATGCGCTCAGTACAGAATCGCCAGGATTTCGACGACGATGTCTCAATACTGGAGTTGAAATTCGAATAGTTTTATTCCGTCGTCAATTTTTCCGGGCAAACAACGATTCCAGCATTTGAGCCGGGATCACTGTACCGGCATCAAGCTCTGCAGAACCTGGAGCAGCGAATCCAGGCGCAAAAGCGGAAGGAGCGGGCCAAGTCTACAGACTTAGCCCCTCAACTTTGAATATGCTCTCCCGT
The DNA here is from genome assembly GCF_009498235.1 of Candidatus Methylospira mobilis. Taxonomy (NCBI): domain Bacteria; kingdom Pseudomonadati; phylum Pseudomonadota; class Gammaproteobacteria; order Methylococcales; family Methylococcaceae; genus Candidatus Methylospira; species Candidatus Methylospira mobilis. The sequence continues at coordinate 2,483,916 of NZ_CP044205.1, forward strand.
AATACGCCGTATTTCATCGCGCAGTTTGGCCGCATTTTCGAAATCCAGATCGCGGGAGGCCGCATACATTTTATCCTCCAGCTCCTTGATTAGTTTGGCCGCCTCACGCGCATTGCCGACTTTATATTCGGCCCGCGGTTCGGCGGCTTTTTTCGAAGCGCCGCCGCCTCGCTGCGCAGCCCCCGGTATGTGCACTTCCAATATGTCGCTAATGGTCTTGGTCACACCGACCGGGGTGATGTTGTACTCCTTGTTGAACTGGATCTGCCTGGCTCTGCGCCGTTCGGTCTCTTCCAGCGCGCGTTCTATCGACCCGGTGCGCTTGTCGGCATACAGTATCGCTCTGCCGTGCAGATTGCGCGCGGCGCGGCCTATGGTCTGGATCAACGATACCGTGGAACGCAGAAAGCCTTCCTTGTCGGCATCGAGTATCGCGACCAGCGAAACCTCGGGTATGTCCAACCCTTCGCGCAACAGGTTGATGCCGACCAGCGCGTCGAACTTGCCCAGACGCAAATCCTGAATGATTTCGACACGCTCCACGGTTTCGACGTCCGAATGCAAATACCTGACCTTGACATCGTGCTCCGTCAGATATTCGGTCAAATCCTCGGACATGCGTTTGGTCAGCGTGGTAACCAGCACGCGCTCGTTACGCGCCGCGCGTATACGGATTTCGGACAGCAAATCGTCCACCTGCGTCGCAACCGGGCGTATCTCGACTTCCGGGTCGACCAACCCGGTCGGGCGCACCACCTGCTCGATCACAAAACCGGAATGTTCGCGTTCATACGGACCGGGCGTCGCGGAAACATAGATGCGTTGCGGCGCGCGCTGTTCGAACTCCTCGAATTTGAGCGGGCGGTTATCCAGCGCCGACGGCAGGCGAAAACCGTATTCGACCAGCGTTTCCTTGCGCGAACGGTCGCCGCGAAACATCGCGCCGATTTGCGGCACGGTGACATGGCTTTCGTCCAGTACGATCATCGCGTCGTCCGGCAAATAATCGAACAGCGTCGGCGGCGGTTCGCCGGCCTGTTGGCCGGACAGATAGCGCGAATAGTTTTCGATGCCGGAACAATAGCCGACTTCCATGATGATTTCGATATCGAACAAAGTGCGTTGTTCGAGGCGTTGCGCTTCGACCAGTTTGTTTTGATTGCGCAGCGTCTCCAGGCGTGCCTTGAGTTCAACCTTGATCTCGTCGATCGCCGCCAGCAGCTTTTCGCGCGGCGTCACGTAGTGCGTCTTCGGATAAACCGTATAACGCGCAATGCGGGCAATGATTTCGCCGGTCAGCGGATCGAACAGCGAAAGGCGCTCGATTTCATCGTCGAACAGTTCCACCCGTAGCGCCTCGCTTTCAGACTCCGCAGGGAAGATATCGATAATCTCGCCGCGTACCCGGTAGGTCGCGCGGCGCAGTTCGGTATCGTTGCGCGTGTATTGCAGTTCGGCCAGACGGCGGAGCAAGGTGCGCTGGTCGATCAGATCGCCCCGCACCAGATGCAGCACCATTGCAAAATAAGAGGCCGGTTCGCCCAAGCCATAGATCGCGGAAACCGTTGCGACGATAATGGTGTCGCGCCGCTCGATCAGCGCCTTGGTCGCGGACAATCGCATTTGTTCGATATGTTCGTTTAGCGACGCGTCTTTTTGAATATAAGTATCGGAGGACGGCACATAAGCCTCCGGCTGGTAGTAATCGTAGTAGGAAACGAAATACTCCACCGCGTTTTCCGGAAAAAACTCCTTCATCTCGCCGTATAGCTGCGCCGCCAGCGTTTTATTGTGCGCCATGATCAGGGTAGTGCGCTGCACCTGCTGTATCACATTGGCGATGGTGAAGGTCTTGCCGGAACCGGTCACGCCCAGCAGCGTTTGATGCAGTTCGCCGTCGTTCAGCCCTTCCACCAGTTGCGCAATTGCAGCAGGCTGGTCTCCAGCCGGTTGATAACGCGATTGCAATATAAACTTTTTCTCTCTGGAAGGGTGCGGGGTTTGTGCCGTATCTTGTATCATATGGGCTTGTTGCCACTGTGTGGCCAATTCTTTAGTCATTTCCAGAGCTTCCTGCATGTTTTTTTCATCATGATCATACAACTTTCCGACCGCGTTCAGTCCATCAAACCCTCCCCTACCCTGGCCGTCACCGCGCGCGCGGCGGCGATGCGCGCAGCAGGCAAGGATATAGTCGGCCTGGGAGCCGGCGAACCCGACTTTGACACGCCCGAACATATCAAGCAGGCCGCAATCAAGGCCATTAACGACGGTTTTACCAAGTATACGGCGGTTGATGGAACCGCGGGCCTGAAAAAAGCCATTGCCGCCAAATTCAAGTGCGATAACGGCCTGGATTATGACCTCAAGCAGATTCTGGTTTCGTGCGGCGGCAAGCAAAGCTTTTACAATCTGGCCCAGGCTTTACTGAATCCGGGCGACGAAGTAATTATTCCTGCGCCTTACTGGGTATCCTACCCGGACATGGTGCTGCTCGCCGGCGGCGTGCCGGTCATCGTCAGCGCGGATCAAGGCACCCGCTTCAAAATCACGCCCCGACAGCTACGCGAGGCGCTGAACGCGAAAACCCGCTTGTTCGTAATCAACAGCCCATCCAACCCCACAGGAGTCGCCTACTCGCGCGACGAACTGGCCGCGTTGGGCGCCGTGCTGCGTGATTTCCCGGAAGTGCTGATCGCGACCGACGACATGTATGAGCATATTGTCTGGGAAGAAGGCGGATTCAACAATATCCTGAACGCCTGCCCCGACCTGTATGAACGCACTATCGTACTGAATGGCGTATCCAAAGCCTATTCCATGACCGGATGGCGCATCGGTTATGCCGCCGGTCCGGCGCGTTTGATCGAAGCGATGACCAATATCCAGTCGCAAAGCACCTCCAATCCGACTTCAATTTCGCAGGTCGCGGCGGAAACGGCGCTGAAAGGGGATCAAAGCTTCATACGCGACATGGTCACCGCCTTCAAGCAGCGTCACGACTTTGTCGTCGATGCATTAAACCGCATACCGGGCGTTTCCTGCCTGCAAACCGACGGAACGTTTTATGTCATTCCCGGCGTTCAGGGCGCGATCGAACGCCTGGAATTGGCGGACGATCTGGCATTGTCCGAATTTCTGATAGAAAAAGCCGGCGTCGCGGTCGTCCCCGGCTCGGCATTCGGTTGCCCCGGACATATCCGTTTGTCGATTGCGACCAGCATGCAGAATCTGGAAAAAGCGATGGAACGGCTGCAGCAGGGGCTATCGAACTAAGAAGCTGTTCATAATCTTTTCAGTAATAACGCCAGGAAGGCCAAATGGACAAACTGCGAGCTGGTATTGAGCTCAGCTCGCAGTTTGTCCATAAATGATACTGCCCAGTTTCAGCTGACACTTTGTTAAGCGACATTTTACATTTTTAAGTTCAAAGGCCGCTGGGAACAAATAGCCCAATTTTGAACGAAGCCGCTTTCTATTGTAGTATGTAATGGTCAGGGGCGACGCTTGCGCCATGACCGGTTAGCATGACCAGGGGCGACGTCATAGACATCGGTGAATCGTTTCGGCATTTTTCTTCTGCTGACCCTGCATCCCTTTTGGGCTTATTCTCCAGCGCCATTCGCCGCAACCACCAGCTTTTCCAGATCAGACCTCGCCACCTTACCAACACTGTTTCTGGGTATTTTTTTTACAAAATCTATGCGTTTTGGCAAAAACACCTCGTCCAGATAGGGGCGCAGCGCTTCGGCAATATCCTGTTTGCTTAAATCGCTAACCACTACGGCCATCATGCGGAATTCTCGTTGCGCGTCCGGAATAGCCAGACATACGCCATCATCTACGCCATCGATATCGGTCAACCGCCGATCCAGATCGGCCAGAGAAATGCGTTTTCCGCCTATTTTAACCATGTCGGCGCTACGCCCCAACAGCGTGAATCCGCCGCTGCTCTCAATATGCAACAGGTCCTGCAAATGTGCCGGCTCGGAGAGATGCGGCGCAGATAGCACAATGCCACCTTCCGCGTCATGGTATAGGTTAACCTCGGTATAAGGACGCCATATCGCTTCACGGGCGGTTGCGCGCAAGGCCAGCGACAGGGTTTCCGTGCTTCCGTAAATCTCCCACAACGCCTTGCCGGTAGTCTGCTCTACCTGCAAGGCTTGAGATTGCGATAGACTGGCGGTGGAACAGAGGGTGGCGTGCAGGTTTGACCAGTGCGCCGCCGTTCCGCACAACGCGCGCAAATGAACCGGCGTGGTGGCCAGCAAACACGGCAAGGGCGCGTCACGCACCGTCTGCCGCACATCCTCCGGAAAAAACGGCCAGGCGGCGTGTAAAACCAGCGAGGAAAACAACGGCCAGAAAATCGAGGTTTCAAGTCCGTACATATGCTGGGGCGCGGTGGTAGACACCACGGCCAGACGCGTATTTTCCAACCCCAGGCTGCGCAACGCCATGCTCGCCGAAGTCTGAAACGTACCCCAGGTTTTCAGGCACGGCTTCGAGCGTCCGGTGGTGCCTGAAGTGAAAGCGATCAGCGCGGTTTGTCCGGGATCGAATTCGACAGGCTCGACCCAGGTCATTATCGTGGTTTCCGGCAGTTCGGCCGGAAACCACGGACAAAGCGCATGACGCGGTTCTTTTTCGGCAACCAGGTAACAAGCAGGGAAATCATCCAGCAAGTCGCGCAATATTCCCGGCTGGGCGGCGGGCGGCAACAGGCAGACCTGCTCCCGCAGCATAGCCGCCAGCAAGGTGACGCAGAACAGATAGCGGTCTTCGCACAGGTTAAGCAGATAGGGCCGGTCGGGCAAACGGCGGGCAAATGTGTGTACGTCGGCCCAGAATTTTCCACGGCTCAGTTCAACGCCGTTGCGAACGGCAAACAAGGTTTCTGGGCGCTGTATCGGCATCGGCGGTTAGTTTTCTCCAGCCAAGCCCAATACTTTCCAGAAATCCTGCCTGCGCGGAACGTTTAATACCGCCTGAGCCGCCAGCATGCCGGAAAAACTGACCCCCACGCATCCACCGCCGGGGCGGGTCCAATGGCCGGCGAAAAACAGCCCTTCCAGCGGGCCGCGAACGGACGGACGGTTCGCCCCCACCTGATCAGGCGTAGGGCTCCAGCCATAGGCGGCTCCCTGATGATTCAAGGTATAGCGTTCCATCGTGCGCGGAGAACCGGACTCCACCACCAGCAGGTGGTCGTTAAGGCCAGGATAACGCCGTTCGGCTTTTTCCAGCAGGCGCTGTTGAAAAGATAGTTTGGCGCTACGCCACGATTTGCCGACATCGAACGGACATAGCGTAGTCAGCAGCATCAGGTGTTGCCCGGCAGGAGCGAGCGAAGAATCGGCCAGCGTGGGAATAGCGGCGGAAAACCAGTTAGGTTGCCCCAGCTCCGTCATGGCGAAGTTATGTTCATGATCGAAACTATCGAAATAAAACGCTTCATGCGCCCTGCCCCGCGTTCGAATATCCAGATCGGTAGCGACATACACCACAAACAATGAGATCGACGCGGATAAGCGATTGAGGCTATCCAAATAACTGCCAGGCAGATTTTCCCTGCCCAGCAAAAATTCGGCTGTGTAGCCTGCATCGACATTGGAAATCACATGATCCGCACCAATAATCTGCCCGTTTTCCAATACGATGCCCGTTACCTTGCCGTTTTTCACGCCGATGCGCCGGGCTCCGGCATTGAGCAATAATTCCCCGCCCTGCTTTTCCAGACTGCGAGCCAGACGGTCGGCATAGGTTTGGAAGCTTCCCTTGCAGTAAAAGCCGCCTTCATACGTATAACCGGCAGACATCGTTGCCCAGGATAGAAAAGACAAGCGCGACGGCGGCAATCCCAGATACGGCCACAACGAAGCATAGGCGCCGCGCAAACGTTCGTCGGCAATTTTTTCCTGCAGGACTTGCCCCAGCGTGGCGCGGCGATACCGGAACATCCGCGCCAGTTGCCGCGTCGGTGAAACGCCCGCCGTTCCGCCCTGCCCCAGCAGTTCGTCAGCTACCATCAATTCTTCGGCCACCTGCCGGCATAAACGGGAAATATCGCGCAAACTCTCCCGTTCTTGCGGAAAACAATCGCCTAAAGCGCTGACCAGGGAGTCTTCTCCGTCCGGCAAATTGACTTCCAGATCAGGGAAAGCCGCGCTGGCATAAGGAGAAACCGCTATGAAACGGGATTCTTCGTGAATATCCAGCGCGCGTGAAACTTGATAGATGATGCTGCCATTGGCATAACCCTGCGGACCGCAACCGCTAACCAAGTGAACGCCGGCATCGAAGCGGCATCCGCGCCGTGAAAAACCGTGGGCGTAACCGCCGGGGCGTTTGTGCCGTTCCACCACCAGCACCGATTTTCCGGCTTTCGCCAGCAAGGCCGCTGCGGTCAAGCCGCCGATGCCCGCGCCGACAACAATGACATCATAGCGTTCCTGTCTGGATTCTCTAGCGATAGCGCTCATGGAAACTCCGTATCAAGGAGAAGTATACCATCCTGCCTGATTGACTTGTTTCCAATTCAGGCACATCCCCCCTGCAACACTTTCACCCATTTTCTGGTGCTGTGGAAACCGTCCGCCGTCTCCGCTACGATGACGACATCGGAGCTTTCATTCATCTTGATATGCAACGATACAAAGGACTGCATATCCACCTGAAAATTGAAGCGCGCAGTCAATGGCGTCGGATTTTTTTCGACAAAAATCAATAGGGATTTAACGCCGCTCAGCGTGCCTTCCACTGAAATCGGTACGATGGCTCCATCCTCGGCAATATCGGGTACTGTCAGCACAAGACGCTCATCGAACCGGATTTTCGCCGCAGCGCCCAGTTCAGCGGCGATCGCCTCGTCCAGCGTACCGAAAGCGGTCGACGGTGCTTTTTTCCGGGCAAAAGCCGGCTGCAAAAATGCCAGCGTCATCAGGCCGCCGCAAAGCTGCAAAAAACGCCTGCGCGCTGTTTTCGTGTTACGCTGTAGAATAATTTGTTTCTGTTTCATACCGCCACAATACCTTTATGTCCACACTAAAGATACGCGCCCGCCGGCAAGACGGCTACACGCTGTTACGCGTGCTGATCAGCCATCCTATGGAAACCGGACGACGAAAAACGGAACAGGAGCAGCCGATAGCCGCGCACTATATTCGAAACGTACAGATAGCGCTGAACGGAGCGCTGATTTCCGAATGCCTGTTCAGCACATCGGTTTCACGCAATCCGTATCTTTCGCTGCATCTGCCGGCCAGTCAACCCGGCGACCGTCTACGCGTCAGCTGGCAGGACAACCAGGGACAGAGCGATAGCGACGAAGTGCTGGTCGAATGATCAGGCATCGTCTTTGCTGCAAGGTGTACGCTACAGCTCGCGCGTTGCGCTGAAATGAATATCCGGCCAGCGCTCCTCGGTCAGCGATAAGTTAACCCGGCTGCTCGCCAGATAAACCAGATAACCGCTGCCGTCCTCCGCCAGATTTTCAAACGCCTTGCGTTTGAACTCCTCCAGCAGCTTCACATCGGAACAACTCACCCAGCGCGCGGTAGAAACCGAAACCGTATCGTATACGCACTCTACGTTATATTCCGCCTTCAGACGAAAAGCAGTCACATCGAATTGCAATATACCGACCGCGCCCAATATCATATCGTTGTTTTTCAGTGGCTTGAACAACTGGGTTGCGCCTTCCTCGGTCAACTGCTGCAAGCCTTTCTGCAAGGCTTTCGCACGCAACGGATCTTTGAGAACCACGCGCCGGAACAGCTCGGGCGCGAAATAAGGCACCCCTTCGTATTTTAGACTTTCGCCCTGGGTAAAAGTGTCTCCGACCTGTATCGTGCCGTGATTATGCAGACCGATGATATCGCCGGCATAGGCTTCCTCCACGTTTTTGCGCGTATCGGCCTGGAAGGTAATGGCGTTAGCAATCTGCACCTGTTTTCCGGTACGCACATGATACATTTTCATGCCCTTGTCGTACTTTCCGGAGCAAACCCGCAAAAAGGCGATACGATCGCGATGAGCAGGGTCCATGTTGGCCTGTATTTTGAAGACAAAACCGCTGAATTTATCTTCCGCAGCGTCGACGATACGTTCACGCGCCTGGCGCGGTTGCGGCTGCGGTGCAAAATCGGCGAAAGCATCCAGCAACTCCAGCACCCCGAAATTATTGATTGCGGATCCGAAAAATACCGGCGTTTGTCTACCGCTCAGATAACTTTCCAGCTTGAAGGTATGGGAAGCACCCTTGACCAGTTCCATTTCCACGCGCAACTCGTCGGCCTGATCGCCCAGCACTTTGTCCAGTTCGGGATTATCCAAACCGGCGATGACCTCGCCTTTGATGATTTTGTCGCCATGCGAGGGACTGAACAAATGCACGGAATCCGTCGCCAGATCGTAGACGCCCTTGAAACGCTTGCCCATGCCGATAGGCCAGGTCATCGGCACGCATTGTATCTTCAGAATATCTTCCACTTCGTCCAGCAGTTCGATCGGCTCGCGGCCTTCGCGATCCAGCTTGTTGATGAAGGTCAGTATCGGTGTGTCGCGCAGACGACAGACCTCCATCAGCTTGATGGTTCTGTCTTCGACGCCCTTCGCGCTGTCGATCACCATCAGCGCCGAATCCACCGCAGTCAGCGTGCGATAGGTATCCTCGGAAAAATCTTCGTGTCCCGGAGTATCGAGCAGATTGAGTATGCAGTCCTTATGCTCGAACTGCATGACCGAAGTAGTCACGGAAATACCGCGCTGCTTTTCCATTTCCATCCAGTCCGAAGTCGCATGACGCGCCGCCTTGCGGCTTTTGACCGAACCGGCCAGCTGTATAGCTCCGCCGAACAGCAGCAACTTTTCGGTCAGGGTGGTTTTACCCGCGTCGGGATGAGAGATGATGGCGAATGTGCGTCTACGCTTGATTTCTAAGGAATTCATGGGGAGATTTTTAGGATAATGCGATTTTATGTACTCAGCTATGTACACATTTCAAGATTTTATGTACTCAGCTATGTACACATTTCAAAAAGTACACAAACGGCATGAATATATTTAAGCAGTGAATTATAACTTAACCAGAGTCAGCTTGCTGTACGCCCTTCCCAAGCTTCAATGTCTTCTGGGTCCCAAAGGCAGGATGTACCCGTATGCTGGATCGTCGGTTTAGGGAGCGGGTTTTCATCCAGCTTCATCCACCGGCAGATTGTTCTTTTCGATTTTTGGTACCGATTCACGAGGTCCGATATAGTGAGGAATTGAAGTGGCTACACTAAACCGGACACACAGATAAACTACCTCGAAAAGGGAGAGTGTGTCAGAAATGAGTCAAGAAAAACCGAAAACCTATACAGCAGAATTTAAGGCCTCGGCAGTTAAGCTGGCGAATGAGTCGGACAAACCGGCTGCGCAGACGGCGAAAGAGTTGGGTATTAACCCGAATACGCTTTATACTTGGATTCATCAATACAGCCGGCCTCAGGCGAACGATAAGGCAGTCCGAACCGACGAGCATTTGTACGGGGAGCTAAAGCGCCTAAAGCTGGAAAACAGCCGCTTGAAGGAGGAGCGTGATTTATTAAAAAAGGCGGCAGCGTACTTTGCCAAGGAACAACGGTGAAGTACGCCTGGATCAAACAACACCGCGATGAATTTTCAGCGAAAGCGATGTGCCGTTTTATGAAGGTTTCCCGTAGCGCTTATTATGCGTGGCTACAGGGTCCTGCGTCGGTCACAGAAAAGTCTGACGCTAAGCTGTCGGATAAAATCTGCACGTTATTTAAAAAAAGCCGCGGGAGCTACGGCACACGACGGCTGAAAATAGAATTGGGAAAGAGGGATATCCATCTGAGCCGCCGAAGAATTGGGCGCTTGATGCGACAAGCCGATTTACGCTGTAAGACCCGGCGCCGCTTCAAGGCGACCACAAATTCGCAGCATAACCTGCCGGTTGCAGCCAATCTTCTGGGTCGCCAGTTTAGCGTCCAGCGGCCCAACCAAGCTTACGTGGGTGATATTACCTATATTTCGACGCAAGAAGGCTGGCTGTACTTAGCGGTGGTAATCGACTTATATTCTCGCCAAGTCGTAGGCTGGTCTATGGCTGAACATATGCGCACTGCGTTGGCCAACGATGCCTTTTTGATGGCGGTTTGGAAGCGTAAGCCGGAAAAAGGCCTGATCTGGCATACCGACCGCGGCAGTCAATACGCGTCGGAAAGTCATCGGATGTTATTGAAGCAACACGGTGTTCGGCAAAGTATGAGCCGTAAGGGGAATTGCTGGGACAATGCCGTTGCGGAAAGTTTTTTTCATACGCTCAAAACAGAGCTGATTTATCAGGAAAACTACAAAACTCGGGAGCAAGCCAAGCATATTTGAATATATTGAAGTCTTTTATAACCGGGAGCGGCTTCATTCGGCCAACGAGTATATGTCGCCAGTGGACTACGAACGAATTATTGATGATTTAACTGTAGCGCAACAACATTCCCGTGCCATTCAAAAATCCGGCCTCAATTTCCAGATCGGCAGCCGTCAAGGGATGAGCGTCTATCCAGCCCGCCGGAAAAAAAAGCTCAATACTGCCCAGAGCGAACTTCAAGCCTATATCGGGCAACGGCGCGGAGCGGCGGCTGCGGTTCAGCAGTATGGACAGTCTTAACAAAAAAATCAGGGACTTTACCGCCTCGTCCCATGGCGCAGCCAGTTCCTTGAACCATTTTGCCTGCAGCTTGCGCCGATGAGCGCGCACTATGGTCGCCAACAGCTGCTGGTCCTGCCGGGAGAAGCCGGGCAAATCGGCATTCTGGATGATATACGCGCCATGTTTATGATATTGGCTATGAGCGATATCCAAACCGATTTCATGCAGCTCCGCCGCCCAGTCCAGCCACTGCAACGCAATCTCGCTATCGATGCCGTGCAGGGGTAATACTTGCCTAGCCAAATGATGCAGCGTCGTACGAATTCGGGCGGCGTGTTCCTGATCGACATGATAGCGGCTTGCCAATGCAGCAACGGTACGCGAGCGGATGTCCTCATGGTTGATTCTGCCCAGTAGATCGTAGAGCAACCCTTCGCGCAGGGCGCCATCGGATACCTCCATGGCGCGGATGCCCAGACTATTGAACGTGGCATAAAGTATCGCCAGACCGCCCGGCAGTATCGCTCTGCGATCGGCGGAAAGATCGGGAAACGACAAGCGATCCATATGACCGGCGGAGAGCATCGCGTCTATCAGGCGATTCAGACCTTCCAGGTTGATCGTATCCCGCCCCCACCCCGAAGCGGATATTACTTTCTGCACCGAACGCAAGGTACCCGATGCGCCCACAGCCTGGTCCCAGGCATCGGAACGAAAGCTGTTTTCGATCGGCTCCAGCTCCGTTTGCGCCGCCAGCACCGCATGCTTGAAACGCTTCGCGGTTATTTTTCCGTCCGGGAAGTGGATCAGGCTTATCGATACCGACCCCATCTGCAGGCTTTCCTTTTGCAGCGGATTTCCGTCGATGCCGATGATATATTCGGTACTGCCGCCGCCTATGTCCATGACCAGACGGCGGCGTCCGTCGCACGCCAGGCTCTTTGCGACACCCTGATAAATCAGCCGCGCTTCCTCTATGCCAGAAATAATTTCGATCGGATAGCCCAAAGCCTGCTCGGCTATAAACAGAAACTCCGCGCCGTTACGCGCGGCGCGCAGCGTGTTGGTACCCACCGCCCTGACACTGGACGGCGGCATGCCGCGCAAGCGTTGTCCGAAGCGTTGCAGGCAATCGATCGCGCGCTGCTGCGACTCCGGCGTCAATTGCCGCGCTGGCGTCAATCCGGCGCCAAGACGCACCATTTCACGCAAACGATCGAGCACGACCAGCTCGCCCTTGCGTAAGTTGGCCACTATCATATGAAAACTATTCGAACCCAAGTCTATTGCAGCAACAGTTTCCAATTGATTAAGCGGCACGTTTCGTTCCTTGGAGTTGTGATCTGAGTTTATAGTCAAGCTGTATTCCTGCTAAGATTGCAGGATAAATCGTTATTTTACCGAATTCGCCGCCTGTTTTTCCAAATCCTTATGTACGCACTTGCGCTTGACAATTTACAAAAGACCTACGGAAACGGCTTCAAAGCCCTTACCGGAATCGACCTGCATGTGGAGTCGGGCGATTTTTTTGCCCTGCTGGGTCCCAACGGGGCCGGAAAATCCACGACCATCGGCATCATCAGTTCGCTGGTCAACAAAACATCGGGCAAGGTTTCGGTATTCGGCAACGATCTCGACAGCAATCCGGAGGAGGTGCGCCGCTGCATCGGACTGGTGCCGCAGGAAATCAACTTCAATCAGTTTGAAAAAGTCGAGAACATCGTCGTCAATCAGGCGGGTTATTACGGCATTCCTTATCGCGAGGCTTGCCGCCGCGCCAAACAGTGCCTGAGCGCGCTGGATCTATGGGACCGGCGCAACAGCGTATCCAGGCAGCTCTCAGGCGGCATGAAGCGCCGGCTGATGATTGCGCGCGCATTGGTGCATTCGCCAAGACTGCTGATCCTGGACGAACCCACCGCCGGTGTGGACATAGAGATCCGGCATGCGATGTGGGCTTTTCTGGAGCAGCTGAACCGCGCCGGCACGACCATCATACTGACTACCCATTATCTGGAGGAAGCGGAAAAACTGTGCCGCAACATCGCCATCATCAATCATGGGCGCATCGTTGCAAACAGCGACATGTCCGGCCTGCTGGCGCGGCTTCCGACTGATCGATTTGTGCTGGAACTGAGAAATCCGCTTAACGAACTGCCGCAACTGGAAAATTATGTGCTGAAGCAGATAGACGGCGCCACGCTCGCCGTCGATGTGTCGGCCCATATCGGCATCCATTCCTTGTTTACGCAATTGACGCAGCACGGAATCGAAGTAGCCAGCATACGCAATGCTTCCAACCGGCTGGAACAGTTTTTCATGAATCTGCTGGACAACAAACCAGCCCACCCGGAGCGCTGATAATCGATATGAAACATTTGATCGCCCTGCAAACCATACTGTTCAAGGAAATTTTGCGCTTCGTGCGCATCTGGCCGCAAACACTGTTGCCTCCGGCGGTAACCACCTCGCTATATTTTCTGATTTTCGGCCGCCTGATGGGAGCGCGTATCGGCGAAATGGGAGGCATCAGCTATATCGCCTATATCGTACCCGGCGTGATATTGATGTCGGTGATAACCAACGCCTACAGCAACGTGGTTTCCTCATTCTACTCGACCAAGTTTCAGCGTCATATCGAAGAGCTGCTCATAGCACCGGTGCCGAACTGGGTGATACTGACCGGCTATGTCGGCGGCGGCGTCACGCGCGGGTTAATGGTTGGCGCCGTGGTGGCGCTGATATCCCACTTTTTCAGCCCACAGGCCTGGGTACACCCGTGGATCGTCTGCTTGGTGTGCATACTCACGGCGATGGTGTTTTCTCTGGCGGGCTTTTTAAATGCGCTGTTTGCTAACAGCTTCGACGACATATCCATCATCCCTAATTTTGTGCTGACGCCGCTGGTCTATCTGGGCGGCGTGTTTTATTCGGTCAGCCTGCTGCCGGAACCCTGGCGCAGTCTGTCGCTGGGAAATCCGATTCTCTACATGGTCAACGCGTTCCGCTACGGTATGCTGGGTATTTCCGACGTCGATATCATGCGATCTTTTGCGATCATCGGCGCGTTCATCCTGACTTTGGGCGGAGCCAGCCTGATACTGTTGCATAAAGGCATAGGGCTGAAGAACTGAAAGTTGCTGCCGGCTATCGTTTTTAACAATTACAAACCGGCTGAGCTCGTATAATTCTGCGCTCCTCGCCCCATCTCGCGCAAGACGACTACAGCTTTAATCCCGGACGCGGTATCATGTTTACAATTGGTTCAGCCTTGCCGCACGGGTGCGCGCAACAAAACCGGCAACAGTCAGGTACATACAACTTAAGTTACCCCGCTCCGAGGATGTCATGCAAAAATGGAAACGACTGCTGATCGCCGCCGCCCTGGCGTTGGTAGTGCTTACTTCGATTCTGGCCGCTTCCGGCATTCCATTAATTAATTTGCTGGTCGACTACTGGTGGTTCAGTTCGCTCGACTACGAAGGCTACTTCTGGCTGCGTCTACTGTACCGCTACATACTTTCCGGCAGCGTGACATTATTTTTCTTCCTGGTGTTCTTTTTGAACTTCTGGGTCGCTTCGCGTTTTCTCGGCGCGGAAGAAATTTCCCTTGCCAGTCTGCCGGAAAAAGAAACGCGTCGCACAAAACACCTGCTCCACCTATTGCAAGCGGGTTCGATCCGCATTTATGCACCGCTATCGCTGATCCTGGCCGTCACCATAGCGCTACCCTTTTATACGCACTGGGAACAGGCATTATTGTTCATTTTCGGGCCGGAGGCAGGCGTAGCCGATCCGGTCTATCAGGAAGATGTCAGCTTTTACCTGTTTAGACTCCCAATTTTCGATCTGATACAGGTCGAGCTGCAAAATGCGTTCATACTGCTTACGCTGGGCATCACGCTACTGTACTGGATAGAACACCATCTCGTACCTGCAAAACAGCGCACCTGGCCACCCGGGGCGAAAATGCACATCAGCGCGCTGGCGATCGCAAGTGCGCTCGCGCTCGCGTGGGGCTTTATACTCGACCGTCACGACCTGCTCTACGTGGATTTTCACGAACCGGTGTTTTTCGGGCCCGGCTTCGTCGAACATATGTTTCGGGACCCCCTGCTCTGGCTGTCTGCGATAACCGTAGTTGCCGGCACCTTGCTTGGCATTTTCTATGCCTACACAGGAAAGAGAGGATGGCTCGTCCTGTTCAGCGGCGTGTTTTTTTTGATTTCCATTTTATTGGAACACTCGTCGTACGTTCCCGGCCTGATGGATCGGTTTATCGTCAAACCCAACCCGGTCAAAGCCGAGCAAGCCTATATGGAAGACAATATTATTGCAACCCAGGACGCCTATTACCTTCAGGATATTAAAACCGTCGATATCACTCCCGGCTTTGGCGTTGACTTGATAGATGCGCATACCAGCGAACATCTGGACAATATTCCGGTCTGGGATACCGATTTTCTGGATGACGTTTATCAGGAAATGCAGGGCATACGGCCTTATTACAACTTTACCGATATCGATGTCGCCCGCTACACGATCAATGGCAAAATCGAACAAGTCAATCTGTCCACACGCGAAATCAACCTCGAGAAGCTTCCCGAGGAAGCGCAAAATTGGGAAAACCGCCATCTGCGCTATACGCACGGCTTCGGCGCAGTGGTAACGCCATCGACGCAGAATGCGGACGAGCCGATGAAATGGCTGTTGCGCGACATCAACATGCAGTCGAGCATGGGCTTCAATGTTGAAAACCCCGATATCTACTATGGCACCGAACGACTCGATTACGCCATCGTTCCAAATCGGCTCAATATCGTCGATATCGCCGGCAATGACCAAAGCGTCAACGCGGGAAGGACCGGGATTCCGATTTCATCGCTGTTTCGCAAACTCATTATTTCCGGCTACTTTCGCGATGAAAAGCTATTTTTCAGCGTAAATATCGATCAGAACAGTCATGTGTTGATGCGTCGCAATATCGTCGAGCGCGTCAAAACCCTGACGCCGTTTCTCGCTCTGGACAAAGACCCCTACCCGGTCATCACACCGCAACGCATCTACTGGATACAGGACGCCTATACCCTGTCGGAAGAATATCCGGTATCGAAGATCAGTCGCTTCACTTTTGCCGGGGATAGTCAACCCAGCGAATTCAACTATATCCGCAATTCAGTCAAAGTGGTAATCGACGCCTTCGACGGCTCGGTCAGTTACTATATAAACAACCCTTCCGATCCGGTCATACAGGGTTACAGCAGCGCTTTCCCCGGACTGTTCAAAGATATGGCCTTGATGCCGCAGCCGCTTAAAGACCAGCTGCGTTATCCCGAGGATCTGTTCAATATCCGCATGCGGATTTACGCCAAATATCATCAAAAAGATCCGTCCCTGTTTTATCAGCAAGCCGAGACCTGGGATTTTTCCAAAGACAGCGAAAAAAAACCGGTACAGCCCTATTATTTGACTACCCATATCCAGGACACCCTGGATGATGAAAACTTCATGCTGATCGCACCAATGACGCCAATAGGACGCAGCAACCTGAGTGCGCTGGCTATTGGCGGCAATATACGTTTCGACAGCAATACATCGCCGCTCACATCACAGATCGTTATTTATAAATTCAATCGGGAGACGCAGGTCGACGGACCGTCGCAAATCAGCGCATTAATCGATCAGGACTCTGAAATATCTAAACTGTTCTCATTATGGGATCAAAAAGGTTCGCATGTTATCCGTGGCCGCATCATCACCTTGCCCATCGGAAGATCCGTGCTCTACGTTCAACCCATTTACCTGGTATCGACCGCCCACACCAAAATACCCGAACTGGCGCGCGTGATTCTTTCCATGGGCAATGTCGTGGTCATGGACACTTCGCTCGAAAAAACATACGACAAGCTCGAAGCGCAGCTAAAAAAAATAACGGCGGCGACGCCGCAAACGGCAGCAATAACAGGAAAATCCGGCACCGTACCGTCTGCCCCCCCCTCGTTGCCTTAAACCGTTAGAGGGCAACATGGCTACGCACGAAGTACTGATTATCGGCGGCGGCATATCGGGTTTGATGACGGCGCGCGAACTGGCGCATGCCGGGATCGAAGTCACGCTTCTGGAACGCCGGACAATAGGCCGGGAATCGTCCTGGGCAGGCGGCGGTATTTTGTCGCCGCTGAGCCCCTGGAATATGCCCGATGCCATTACCGCGCTCAGTCTATGGAGCCAGGCCGCCTATCCCGGGCTGGCGGAAGAACTTATTCAAAATACCGGCATAGACCCTGAATGGGAACAAAGCGGCCTGCTCTTTAAAAACTGCGGACAGAGCGAGCAGGCAACAAGCTGGTGCGTACGCCATCAAGTTGTCTTCGAGCGGGGTATCTCCAGCGAATCAGCGTTGTATCTCCCTCAAATTGCCCATATCCGTAATCCGCGCCTGCTGAAAGCGCTGCGCGCCGAGCTGGAGCAGCGCAGCAACGTAAGACTGCTCGAACAGCATGCCGTCGAATCGGCGGTCATTCGGCACGACCGCGTTCAATCGATCATTACCGGGCAAGGCGAATTTAAAGTCGACAAGGCGATATTGACAGCCGGCGCCTGGAGCGGCGTGTTGGGAGCCTCGTTTCATCTGGATATCCCGATACAACCGGTAAAGGGGCAAATGATCGTCTTTGCCGCAGTTCACGGCTTGCTGCACCCTATTCTACTCAACGATGGTAAATATCTCATACCCCGGCGCGACGGTCATATACTGGCCGGCAGCACCCTGGAATACACAGGCTTCGATAAAGAGTCTACAGAGCAGGCCTACGGGGAACTAAGCGGATTTGCCTATGCCGAATTGCCCGCTTTGCGGGATTATCCCATCGAAAAACACTGGGCAGGTCTCAGACCTGGCTCACCGCAAGGAATACCCTATATCGGGGTTCATCCCGGCTTATCCAATCTCTATGTCAATTGCGGACACTACCGCAACGGCCTGGTCATGGCGCCTGCTTCGGCGCGGCTGCTAGCCGACATCCTGCTGGGCCGAAGCAGTGAAATCGACGCAGCACCTTACCGGATCATTGAAAGAAGTTCAGAAGCGCCTTATAATAAAGCGATGCCCGAATAGCTCAGTCGGTAGAGCGGTTCATTCGTAAT
Source organism: Candidatus Methylospira mobilis (assembly GCF_009498235.1). Taxonomy (NCBI): domain Bacteria; kingdom Pseudomonadati; phylum Pseudomonadota; class Gammaproteobacteria; order Methylococcales; family Methylococcaceae; genus Candidatus Methylospira; species Candidatus Methylospira mobilis. The sequence continues at coordinate 2,501,719 of NZ_CP044205.1, forward strand.
GAATAGGTCGCAGGTTCGATTCCTGTTTCGGGCTCCATAATTTCAATAAGTTACGCCACTTTGCAGCGAACTTAAAAAACACGGTGCCCGGTATTTGCAAATTCCATAAAAAAAACGGACACTCGGCCCGTCTGTATTTTTTCTTGCTGGTGCTGCAATCAGATCAAATCTAACTGCGATTGATAGCAGTCACGATGCCCAGATAAGCCGCGTCGCGTATGCGATTATTATTTTCTTTTCGCTATCCTCGCATTGTTCCTTGCGCTGTTTAACAGTCTAGTCTTATAACCATTTTGCACCCTGCCGGAAATCGCGGAAAATCTCGCAGAATGTGTGCGGAAATACCGGTCTAAATTAGGCTCTATGCCGCGCCAGATATGGATTCCTGTGCACGGAAACTTCGCGGTATATTGCGCGGCATTATTCGCCCGTCATGAAGTCGATATATGCCTTTGACGCTTCGATAGGGTCAACGATTGCCCGTTCTATGCGCGTTAGCATATGCTCACACATCGGACACGTCTATCATCATGCGCGGATCAACGATTACCCGTTCGATGCGCGTCGGCATACGGTCCAGCGCACTGACACGCGAGTTTAGCGCTTCCAGTTCTTTCAGTTTAGCCAGCGCTCCCAGACCGTCAAGCATACTCTTGCCGTCCATTGGCGATAACTTGCCGCTTGCTACTGCATCGATGATACATTCGGCCTTATCGCTCAGTGTGTCGCCCTTCAACGCTACTTTGACGGGTTCCTGTACTGGCCGCATTGTTGGCATAACGCGACTGATCAACAAGGATGCCGCCGCTGTATCGCCCATTTTCGCCTGAGTCACCAATGCGGATATGATGCCGTCAATCTCCGGCTCCAGTGCTGTTTTCAGTTTCTCAGTAAACGTAACGCCTTTTTTTCGCCCGGCTGGATTGCCGGATTGTCCTTTATTGAATGCCATCATTGTTCCTTGTGTTGTTTATCAAGCACGATGCAAATATTCATTACTGCGTAATAGCGTCACAGTAGGCGCTTTGCTCATCGCCTGACATTTTCGCCAGCTCTGCCTTTTCAGCATCCGCTATCAGCCGCTCAAGTAGCGCGGTCTGTCTTACTGCGTAATGTTTCGCCAGTCGCTTTAATGACCGTTTGGCCGGTGCGCTTATCAGGGTATTCAATCGCGCCTTATTGCCTTCAATATCCTTGAGGTGTCTTTGCCGATATACCGCTTGTAACTCTGCGTTGGATTTTGCCATGCGCTGCCCTCTCGTTATTACTGCGTAATATTACTACCGGTGACAGATATTTGACGCGCACTCGTAGGCGCAAAATATAAAGGGTGCAATCATTTTTCTACGCACACATTGATTCAAGCTTGCTAAGCTGGTCGTGATGTAGCAAAAATACCCCAGTTGATGAAGCTAACTGTTGAGCTGCGCGTGTGAATTGCGCATTCGATACAACAGCAGCAAAATGGGCATTCTCAAATGCTTTACCCGCTATAATCTCTTGAACCGCAGAGTTTCCAACAGGGTTAGTGTATAGCTTGCACTGAATGACAACCTTTAGCCCATTTTTTTCGGCAATCACATCAATGCCTTGATCCCCGGTCGTTGAAGTTGTGCGGGCATTCCAATCATTATCACGCAAAAGCTCAGCAACAAGTTCCTCATATGCTGTAGGACTGATACTACTAACTTTTTCTGCGTAAGTCGTTGCGGAATCTTTGAAATTTGACGTTACCCGGTCAATTTCTTCTCTCACGCGGGTATAGTTTATACTGTAGGTATCAATATCACCAACAACAGGGTGCAGAACATTTGAAACAAATAGCTCTATCTCTTTTAGCCATTTACTATTATCTACCAGCCCATAGTTCCCTTTTATGGTTAACTGATTCCGTCGAATGGACAGTTCTTGCGCATGATCATTAATTATTTGTTTGGACTTGATAAACTGATACTCTAGCGCTTGCCTGAAGCGTTTAGCTGTAGCGTATCGCATGTATTGATTAAATAGCAGTTTTCCTAGAAAAAAAGCAACCACCAACAATATGATTGTTGACATAATGCCAGAGGAGCCCCTTTCTTTATCGGCAGAGACATCTGTATTTTTTTTAACACTATACCGGTGAGATTCTAAGTAAGCCCCCTCAAAGCTATTTAATTGAGATTTTTCGTTATCTATTTTTCTCCACGTACCATCATTAAGATCAATATCAAGCTCATCTATTTTGTTGTCTTTTTTTCTTCTTGTTTTTGCATGAAGTATTGCGGCACCTTCTTTTTCAAGCCAACATCCCACAACAGTTATTGCTCTATTTTCAGTAACAAACCATGAATCCGCAGGTTTTTTTAATCTGGACAATGGTATTGAAATATAAAGCTGATAATTATATCCTTGCAGTAGAAACGTATCATCTGAGCATTTACTATTTGTTACTAAAGCCTCAATGCCACGCCCCAAATCCCCCGCCCATTCCGCATTAGCATTATTTGCTATGCCAGAAAAAAATAAAATGACAATAACTGGCCTAATACATCGTAAAATGCACACTTCAAATCTCCGAAAAATTTGGTATATGGTTCTATCTTATCAAGCTACGCCATGAAATCCACGAAAAATGACAGTAGGGCTGAAACTGTATCGTCCAGCATGGGTGCATAGTCGCCACAAAAACCCCCACCGTTTCGGGTAGGGCTTGATAGGTATCGTAAAAGTTACAGCTTCGGCGTGTACAGTTCGCAGATTTTCTTATCCAGCCCCCACCATGTCCCACACGCGCCGGGTGCCGGTCTGCCTGCGCCGCATTTAATCTGCGCCGTGTGATAGTCCACGGCCTGAGCGTGCGCACAGTCAGCGCAACGCACCAGCGCCAGCGATACCGATACCGTTTCAATTGCCGATGCTGCCGGTAACTGCGAAACAGCAAACGCCCATGCCTGAGACCTGAGCGGATCGCTTCCAGTTTCGATTGCTTCCTTGTCCGGTTCGTCCAGCAGCGCAAGTACGTCAGCAAGTGGCTGTCCGTTCCTCCCTGACAATTCGGCAGCCAATGCAGCCACATCATTTTTCAACCTGACGGGGTGGCTATGGCTATTTTGGCTAAAACGGCTAAAAGCATCCTCGTTCGGGACAAATTTAGCCAAATTAGCCAAATTTGCCATAGCCACACTGGGAAACTCATTTTCCATTGTTGGCTCTTTGTAGGATGTAATCGGGATGTTTGTTTTTGCTATCTATGGCGATTACCCAGCGGTGCGTCTGCAAGGTCTCCATGATCGTCATAAGCTCGTTTGCTTTCGGTCGCGGTCGACTGGACTTCTGTAGCAGGTCAGCGAATGAAAAAACGCTGGTGCCTTTTTTTGCGTGCTCGCGCTGCATCCATTCCAATATGCGCCGCGCTGGTGCCAGCGTTGTTTCTTCGTCGGCGGCTCGCTGTGAGGCTACCGCTTGAGATAGGTGGTAAAAACCTAGCGCCATTGCTTTGTTGAATGTTTCCGGCGATATTTCAGAAACATCATTTTCCAGTGCGCTCGGATTCATGGCTACATGCAGAACCAGCGCCAGCTTCACGGTCTGCGAAACGGCCTTTGACGCGATGTCGCGCACGTCGTCATAATCGCCGCCCGCCGCCATCATGATCTCAATACTGTTATGGTACTGTCGCCGCAGCTCCGCCGCTTCTGGTGATAGCGTCGCCCTGTGTGGCTCGTCGCGCTGCGTATTGAGCAACTGCATAATCAAGACGTTGTACTGCCCTAGCGCGGCTCTACTGAGATCTGGTTCGTCCTTCTCTTCTAACCGAGTCCCAACTAAACACGGAAGCCAGACCGGAAATATTCGCGCCAATGCACCCGATGCTCTAAGGCTCGGATGCCGCGCCGCCTGTTGGTATTTGTCCGGCTGCACCATCACGCAGACATTCAGGCACGGATTGAGTATCACGCCTGATTCTTGGCCTCCCGTCTCTGCGCTGCCGATACGGTCACGCGTGATCGTGTCGCCGGATATACCGGCGAGAATAACGCCATCGCCGGTTTTTCCATCGCCTGAGTATTTCCCGAGAATTGAATCAATGACAGGTCGGCCTTCGCCCGATTGAATAGAATATTCGCCGTTGTTGTGTTCCATGAGCCGGAACAAAACCTGTTCGGTGTAGTCGCTGGTGAATTTGCGCGGGTGTAGCGGCAACGGCGCTTTTTCTGTTTTGATGTTTGCGATTTGTCGCGCAATATCTTGGCGTTCCAGCGCAGTTTCAGACTTTTCAGCTTCTTTGGTCAGTTTGCGGATTCTCGATTCAACTACGGCATTTATGGCTTCCGCTTCATCCTTCGCAAACTGGTAAGCCTCGGCCTGCTGTTCGATGTATTGAATGAACGGATATTGCAGTTTCTTGAATGGTGGGCTTTTACGCTCCCCACTGGCTGCTATGAGGGTGAAGAACAAGGCCGGAAAATGGTCGAGTCCGTCACGCTCAACGACAACCGCATTTTTTCCGATAGCGGTAGCTACCATTGATAGCGCAATAGATGCAGGACTCTCAGGCGGCACTTTGTCGAACCGTGCGATTTCCTCCGCAGCTTTCGCCAGTGATTCAGGGAGTGCCTGAAAAGGATATTCTGGGAGTAATTTCAGCGGATCGCTTTGTAATGGGATTGGCTCGCCGGTTTCAGCATTTTTAGCACGTGTCTCGGCTTCTTTTTCTATCGAAACGTATTCATCCATAACGGCGCACCTCCGTATGAATGCGCTCAATCCTGCCGCATGCTTCCAGTGCGCGGATTTTGTCATCAGGGCTTAGGTCGTTGCCGTGTAGCAATCGTTCCAGTGCCAGCCCGAGAATAAACGATTCCCTCATCAGCGTGTTGAAGACGTCGGCCATACGCCACGCCGGTTTTTTGCGCGGCTGGGTAGCGTCGTAGTCGCGTCCGTGGATTTTCGGGAATAGGTCGGCAAGGGTCAGGCTAACAGCGCCCACAATATCGGCAGTGCCGCATCCAGCATGACAATTCAATAAAAGTTTGCCGTCGTCCAATTCCTTGATCGACAGGCTAGGCGTGCGGTCGTCATGCGCTGGACAACAGGCTTGATATTTTCCCGGCCCTGTAGATTTGACCTTCTCCAGTCTTTGCAGTAGCTTCTCGATAGGCATCATATCGCACCCCCAACAATCGACAGCCATGCAGCTACACGAACGAACGCGGCTTTGATTTTATTGAAATAACTGATATTATTTGCATGAAGATTGTTTTGCGAAGCCGCGCCCCCCAGCGCGGTTTTTTCGTTTGAAGGATTCATGTTATGCGCCCTCGCCAGTGTGCGAACGGCTGCGGCTTTCAACAAAGGCGAGAAGGTCTGATACGCGATACTTCACGCGCCGCCCGATCTTTACATAAACAAGTCCGTAACGTCCGGTGCTGCGCCACACTGATAGCGTTCCGGGAGAAACGTTGAGATATTGAGCCGCTTCCTGCTCGTTGAGCAGGTGGCTTTCAGCCAAAGCGCATAATGCGGGAAGTGTTGCGCGGGGTGCATTTGTAGATGTAACAGTTGTCATTGCTTAACCTCGATAAAGAAACCGAGATCATCATATCAAACTAATAAATGTTCAAAATCATATGCTTGGTACGGATAACCGGCTAACCGGACTAAATTGTTTCGCCATCAAATTCCTTCTTCCACTCGTAAAAAGTAGTGCGGCTAACCTTATGTTCTTTATCGCAATGAATTTGGAATGATTTAAGCTTCTTATGTGTGCGCTCATTCTCTGGTAGCGATGATTGCGCCAGATATTCGGCATACTCTTTTTTTTACAATCGGCTTGGCGGGGTGTCGATCTCGCGACCTGCTAGCATTAAAGTATTGATACCCTCGTAAAAAATATTGATAATTACCGCATAAACCGAGCATAACCCCAGCATCTATTAACTTTCCCATAGCATAGGTGTAGTCATGCTGGCGCATTGTTATTAGAGCCGCCTCTAAATATAAAACGGCGTATCCACAAGCTAAATGACCTGAGTCTTTTATATAGTCATTAAAAATATGTGTGCCGTTAAATGTGCCGCTACCATCTGAATCTAAACCGGTCACGGCGAACATTTCATTCTTTATTTTTTCAGGCAGGTACTCACCAAAAATATTATGTGCGGCACGACTTACATTATCTTCCAGTCTTTTCGACTCTTGAATTATGATTAACTCAATATCTCTCATGCTATCATTAGCTTAAATAAGACGTTCAACTTTCAGCGCAACCTAAAATAAATCCGTATTTAAAATTGCAAACCCAACTATGAGCATTTTAATGATTAGCATTATGCTATCGTTTAACTTGTCTATGCTCATGACTTAGCCTTGTGTTTTGTTATGCCGCTTCCTGATAACTTTTACCCAACAACATACTTTCGATACTTAAATGATAGTCTATTGCTTCCCATTCGATACCTGTACCTTGACAAATAAAGCGGTAATTATTTAGGTCATTAATAGAAGCACCCATCAGTTCCGCGTACCAACTCAGTGGCGTTGAAATAATACGCCCGTCTGTCAGTTCAACATGCAAATAACGATTATCAAAGCTAACGGTTTTACCCGCGATTGAAGTATTCATCCCATGCCCTCAAAAAGTTTGATTGATGTTCGCTTGTGATTTCCAGCGCCCGCCTTATCTCTTGCGGTTTGAATGTGCTGTTCACTACGCGCATAGTTCCAAGCTCGATTTTGGCGAAGTCACCGCCTTTCATAACGTGTATATGTTTCGGTTCATGCTCGTTGGCGTAGAAAAAGAATTTGTACCCGGCCAGATTCAATAATGTAGGCATTATGGTGCCTGTAGGCGTTCAAGTTGCCGCTCCTTGTCCGCTGCGAAACTCAAGCAGGCGTAAATATCCGGTTCTGTAAGTTCTGGGAAGTCCTCCACAATTTCAGCCGGTGTCATACCTGAAGCCAACTGTTCAAGAATATCGTAAACAGTGAGCCTCAATCCGCGAATACATGGCCTGCCGCCTCGCTTGCCGGGTTCAAGAGTAATGATGCCGTGGTAATCCATGATCTAACCTCTTGCTTGCTTAAGTTGGATAATCTGAGCCGATTCTTTTTTCATTCCGCCAGCTTCAAACATGGCGCTGGTGGCCTTGTTCATTGAATCGCGCACGGGGTCAATATCCAGCCGTGCATAAATCTGTGTTGTATTGACGCTCTTATGATTCAGCGACTTTCCAATGACGGACAGGCTTGCGCCGGTCTTGGCCTGCCAGCTTCCGAGACTACGCCTTAGATCGTGAATACGCAGGCTTTCGATATTCGCGCGTTTCAGTATTCGCGCCCACGCTTTTTTTGGCTCCACTAAATGGCCTGTTTTGCCTGAACTGGGGAATACCCATGTATCACAACATCCTTGCCGGTCGCGCAAAATATCTACAGCTTCCGGCCCCAGCGGGATTACCTGAGCCGTGCCGTTTTTGGTCATTGGTATACGCCACTCTTGGCGCTCGAAGCTGATTTGCTGCCATTGCATTTCAAGAACATTGGTTCGGCGTGCGCCGGTCAGCAAGCTCATCAACACATAATCGCGGATCGTGGTGTTTTCCTCCTGTCCGAGCGATTCAAAAAAACGGGGTAACTCGTCGGCCTGCAAAAACCTGTCGCGTGATTGTTCGGGAAACTTGGCGATACCGTGCGCCGGATTCTCGCCTTTGATAATGCGCCACTCGTTGATACCCTTGTTGGACGAAGCCGCTACGCGGAGAAACAGCCCATCCCCAGCAAGTTCGCATTCCAGTGCACGCTCAAAAAGATGAAAATGCAACCTCATCCCCGGCTCGGGGTTTTTTACTCATGAGGACGTATCGTAATGAAACCACATTTCCCCAGAGATTTCGAACAAAACTATCAAACCCTTCTCAAGCGACTTAAACTCAATGGCTTGCAACCCAAAACGATCGAAGCTTATTCTCGCGCCGTGCGTCGGGCGGGTGAGCGTTTCGCGTTTCAAATTGACGCATTGACCGAACAGCAGTTAACCGATTATTTCGCCGAACTGCTGGCATCCCACTCATGGAGTACCGTCAAACTCGACCTTTATGGCCTCAGGTTTTACTATGAGCATGTGCTGCACCAACCCTGGGTTGCGCCCGATCTGATCAAGCCGCCCAGATCGCAGCAGTTGCCTGATATTGTGACGGTCGAGCAAGCCCAACAAATCTTCGCGGCCACGCGCGTACTCAGTTACCGCGTGTTTTTTTATACCCTTTACAGCATGGGGTTACGGCTCGGCGAAGGACTGCGGCTGCAAGTCGGCGATATCGACGCGACGCGCCAGCGTGTGCATATCCGCGATGCCAAGGGCAACAAGGATCGTTTCGTGCCGCTACCCGCCGCCACTCTGCGGGTACTGCGCCGCTTCTGGCAAGTCCATCGCAACCCGATACTGTTATTTCCCAACCGGCTGGGCGGTCTGAAGCAGGCCCATCGCGCCGTCACGCCGCTCGACCGTGGCGGCGTGCAAAACACCTTGCGTATCGTAACGCAGGCCTGCGGGATTAAAAAAAACTCACGCCGCACAGCCTGCGCCACAGCTACGCAACCCACCTGATCGAAGCGGGCGTCGATCTGCTCGAAGTGCAGCAGATTCTCGGCCATCACTCCATACTCACCACCACGCGCTACACCCGCCTCACCCACCAAACCCAGAACAATGCCAAAGCACGCATCGACGCGCTGATGGATCGGATCGCAATCGGCTGGGGGAAGGTCAAATGATCCGGCTGGCCGACATCATTCAGACTTTCGAAGCCGGGTTTTTGCAACAATACACCGGCCAACTCCTGGCAGGCCAACGCAACGCACTTTCCGCGATCAGGAGCTGCCGCAGCGCCATGAGCCCAAAAATGCAGGCTGAATGCAGCGACTGCGCACATCAAATCCGGGTGCCGCACTCCTGCGGACACCGCAGTTGCCCGCATTGTCAGGCGCACGAATCGCAGCGCTGGATCGAACGACAGGTCGAAAAATTAGTGCCGGGCGACTATTTTCTGATCACATTCACCCTGCCGGCAGAACTGCGCCCGCTTGCCTTGAACAACCAGCAGGCCATATACCCACTGATCCTGCAATGTGCCTGGGACACGATACATAGCTTCAGCCAAAACGACAAAGCGCTGCAAGGCACCCCCGGGGCTGTCGCCGTATTGCATACCCACTCACGCGCACTGGATTACCACCCGCACACGCATCTGGTCGTACCCGCCGCAGCGATTGACAGCAAACGGCGGTTATGGCGCACCAAAAAAGCGAAGTACCTGTTCGACCACAAAGCCCTCGCCAAAGTATTTCGCGCCAAAATGCTGGATGGCATCCGACAAGCCGGGCTGGGCTTACCCAGGCGTTATCCGGAAAAATGGGTGGTTGATTGCAAAAACGTCGGCACGGGCGAAAAGGCATTGGTTTATCTGGGGCGTTATCTGTACCGTGGCGTGATACCGGAAAAGAACATCCTCCGCTGCGAAAACGACCAGGTGACGTACCGCTATCAAAACAGCAAAACCAAAAAGATAGAGCGCAGAACGGTCAGCGGTGTCGCGTTCTTACGCATGATACTGCAACACGTTCTACCCAAAGGCTTCCGCCGCGCCCGCAACTTCGGCTTTTTACATCCCAACAGCAAACGGCAGATCAAACTGCTGCAATTGCTCTTGAATCGGATACCCGATCCGGTATGGGTGGAGCCGAAAAAACGCCCGACGCTATGCTGCCCTTGTTGTGGCGGGGAAATGAAGATCGTGCGCACCGGCATCAAACCGGGATACGACCGCTTCACAATGGCGGAGGGAGCAGGATAGCGGGCAGCAACAGCGGAGATGAACATGTAATCGCACCCACCCACCCGCGCGTCCCGTTACCGGCTCTGACTTCAGGCGCTGAAGGACGCGGCTGGCCTGAAAATGGTCTAAACCGGGAGAATTCCACAGGGAAAGCTCGGTTCAATAAAAGCGTTGCTGCAACGGCAATGATGAAAAGGATAGAAAGGGCGCGAATGATGACCGAGCGCCCTCGAAAACCGAACTGCCCCAAAAGCTATTTCCATAGGAACCTCGTATCAACCGGGCTCGTCCAACAAACGGTTCAGATTGTGGCTCGCTTCGCGATCACAATCTAACCTTACTCGTTAGACTGCTACGGAGAGCAGTCGCCTGGGCTTGAGAGGTTTTTATGAGCGCTCCCGTTAGCGGGCCTAAGCAGCTAAAAGACGAACACCGCATTTCGAGATTTCTTGCGCGTCTTATTTTTCCTTTGTATAGGGAGATAAAGCGGATTCATTGGAGGGAGCGGCATGCTAACCTCGCGGGTAACGACTACCCATATTAGTCGGACACTTTAAGAATCGCAGAACATTCCCCGCATTTAATTACGTAAGTAACACGACGCTTGTCTTGTTCTGCGTCGTAAAGGTCGATCGGCATACGAACGAGCGTAGAAATGTGAGTATGACAGTGCGGGCATGTTGCGAAATATTTTGGTTCTTTGGTCATTGGGGTTCCCTTTAAAAAATTATGCCTACAAAGGAAGAAACGCTTAAAGAAGCAGTCTTGCACTTACTGCTCCCTGTCTGGGTATTTAAGTCAATCCGGCTTTCCTTGCGGAACCCCGACTCCGCCAGACGTATCTTCGATGCGGAATTGAGTCTCCTCAAGGTGTATTCCAGGCTCATCTTTGTCGCGACGCGCTACTATGTTCGGGTCGTGTTTAAGCTCGTAGTTTCGAGTCGCTTCTTTGCCGCGATCCTCAGACTTTCGGATGTTATCCATGTGAAAATTAAGGTCGTTCTCGTTGAGTTCTTCTTTAGACATTTCGATGCTCCGCTTTCGTCTAACGCAAAGTTGAGCGGACGCGCGCGACTCAGTGGAAAAGTGAGTGCAGCATCCATCGCGTCCGCTCGAACGTTTGGTTAGCAATCAACTATCTATCGGAGAGTAGGGAAGCTTAAGGCTCCTGCTACGTACACCCATTATTGATGTTAAAGATATATTCATGTTATGAGGTTTGCGATTTTCAGCTTTTTTTCTTCCCGGGTACTCCAATAGTGCGCGATCGGAGGGTGATGTATGTGTTGAAATTAATGGTATGGATTTATTTATTTCGTTTGGAAAATAATTTAAAGGTATTTTACTGATTTCCTGAAGCAGAGAAAATATTTTGTTTCCATCGAGATTGGGCTGCGCGATTTGTGCAACCTTGATGTGTTTTCTTACAATCGTGTCAAGACAAGAGCACATAAAATACAAATTGACTACATGATATGGAATGTCTCGATTGAGAGATATTGCACTATTGGAGTCAGGATGGACCTCAGGGTCTGGCCCTATTACATTCGCAGCAACCACACCTTCAACATAATAGCCAACAATTATTTTGTTACCCCATGCACCAGTAATAGGGCGAATTCTTCTGTGTTGATGCTTTATGAAGTTTATTATTTTCGATACGTGAGCTCTATATTCTATTGTAAGACCATTGAATTCTCTCGCAGCCTTTCCGGCCTGCTTCGAGTTTTTTTCGAACAATGATTTTATTATTGACTGACAAGCTTCGATGAAGTTTGCGGAGAAGAACAGAAAATTGAATATATCTACCCTAATATCATCTATTTCTTCCAGCCTAATGTCCTCGTTTTCTTTTTTTAATAAAATAATTGAGTTTATTCTTTTTGTTAATCGTGATGCGCTTTCAGTGGCGTCGTTAAAGGTTGTGACAAAAATATCAACAGGATGCATAAGCCCATGTTCAATGTGAAATATTTTTTCGTCTGGAATGCCATTCAAAGTCAATACTACTTGAGGATAATACCCTGAATCTCTATGTGGCAGTTCAAATTTCATACTGATGATCATTTTTTGCTAACGTAAAGTAGCAGGCCGATATGACGCAAAACATTGCGTCATATCGCAGCGTAAAGCCACGCAAAAACGACAAAACTTCATAACTTTCATAATATTAACAAGATATCGTACATCCTATAACAAATAACAAGACGCATCAACAGTCCGCGTACAGTAAAACCAATACGCCCGAGGCTACGCATCCATCAATAATGCTCACAAAAACACTTCACGGCCATTGAAGATGAAGCGAGGCAAGTCTGGCGAGACCTTCAGCGCCATGGATGGGCGCGGAGAGCCCCCAGGGATGGATTTACGGCGTGTCTCGACAGGGCCTTTGCCTCGGCTTCCGTCTTCTACGGCTTCCGCGCTATCACACATGCTGAATCTTTTTTTTAATCGGCACTACTTTCACAAAAAGCCAATGTCCAGTGGAAACAGGCCAAAAAAATCAGCATTTTATAAGCACAGTTCCGCCATGCAACAACTGCCAGTGGTTTTCATGCAGCCAGACAAACAAAAACGCCCTCCCCCGTTGCCGGAGAGAAGGCGTCATGTACAACCGGGAAGCCTGGTTAGCCGCCGAAGTCGTCGAGCATGATATTTTCGCGCTCGACGCCAAGATCGAGCAACATTTTGATTACCGAGCTGTTCATGATCGGCGGACCGCACAGATAATACTCGCAGTCCTCCGGAGCCGGGTGGTTCTTCAAATAGTTCTCGTATAGAACGTTATGTATGAACCCGGTATAGCCGGTCCAGTTGTCTTCCGGTTTCGGTTCCGACAAACCGATGTGCCAGGTGAAGTTCGGATTTTCGGCCTGCAGCTTGTCGAACTCGTCAACGTAGAACATTTCGCGGTAGGAACGCGCGCCGTACCAGAACGTCATCTTGCGCTTGCTCTTCAAACGGCGGAGTTGATCGAAAATATGCGAACGCATCGGCGCCATGCCGGCGCCGCCGCCGACGAATACCATTTCGTTCTCGGTTTCGCGCGCGAAGAACTCGCCGAACGGTCCGGAGATGGTGACTTTGTCGCCCGGTTTCAGGTTGAAGATGTAGGACGACATGATGCCCGGAGGTACGTCGTCCTTACCTGGAGGTGGCGTGGCGATACGCACGTTGAGCATGACGATGTCGCGCTCTTCCGGATAGCTTGCCATCGAATAGGCGCGGATGGCCGGTTCCTTGACCACGGATTCGTACTTCCACAGGTTGTACTTGTCCCATTCGTCGCGGAAGCGCTCTTCGATAATGAAGTCTTTGTACTTCGCATGGTAAGGCGGACATTCGATCTGTATATAGCCGCCGGCGCGGAAATCGATAGTCTCGCCGGCGGGCAGCTCCAGCACCAGTTCCTTGATGAAGGTTGCCTTGTTTTCGTTGGAGCGTACCGTGGTTTCCCACTTTTTAACGCCGAAAACAGAGTCTTCCACATGGATCTTCATGTTCTGCTTGACTGACACCTGGCATGCCAGACGCTCGCCGCAGGCCGCTTCGCGCTTACTGATATGCGACAGTTCGGTCGGCAGTATGTCCCCGCCGCCTTCCGTCACCCTGACCTTGCATTGTCCGCAGGTGCCGCCGCCGCCGCAGGCCGAAGACACAAACAGGCTGTTGTCCGCCAGCGCGGTCAGCAGTTTGGAGCCGATCGGCACATGGATCTTTTTTTCATGGTTGATTTCAATTTCAACATTACCTTCCGCCACCAGCTTCGATTTTGCGCCGAGGATGACAAACACCAGCGCAATAACGATAACGGTGAAAAAGGTAACGCCCAGAATAATTTCCAACATAGCGTTTTATCCTTAGAGCTGTATGCCTGAAAACGCCATGAATCCCATGGCCATCAGTCCGGCGGTGATGAAGGTAATGCCCAGCCCTCTCAAGCCGGGCGGCACGTCGCTGTACTTGAGTTTTTCGCGTACGCCCGCCATTGCGGTAATCGCCAGCGCCCAGCCGAATCCGCTCGATACGCCGTAAACCACGCTTTCGGAAAAGTTGTAGTCACGTTCGATCATGAACAGCGAACCGGCAAGTATCGCGCAGTTTACCGTGATCAACGGCAGGAAGATGCCGAGCGCGTTGTACAGTGCCGGAAAGAAACGATCCAGCGTCATTTCCAGAATCTGCACCAGCGCCGCAATCACGCCGATGCAGCTCATCAGCGCCAGAAAGCTCAGATTGGTGTCGTTGAGACCGGCCCAGGACAATGCGCCTTCCTTGAGCAGATAGCTGTAGATCAGATTATTGGCAGGCACGGTCAGCGCCTGCACTATCATGACCGCGATGCCCAGGCCCACTGCCGTGCCGATTTTTTTGGATACGGCAATAAAGGTGCACATGCCGAGGAAAAACGAAAGCGCCAGATTCTCGATAAAAATCGATTTGACGGCTAGACTGATCAAACCTTCCATTAGTGTGCCTCCCCGTGCGCTGCGTGGCTGATGGTAAAATCGGCCTTTTCAACCTGCGCCGGCTTCCACGCGCGCACCGCCCAGATCAGCAGGCCGATCAGGAAGAACGCGCTCGGCGGCAGCAGCAGCAAGCCGTTCGGCGTATACCAGCCGCCATCCTTGACCAGGGGCAGTATTTCCATGCCGAGCAGCTTGCCCGAACCGAACAGTTCTCTGACGATGGCGACGGTGATCAATACCAGGCTGTAACCCAGGCCATTGCCGATACCGTCCCAGAAGCTTTCCAGCGGCGGATTTTTCATCGCGTAGGCTTCGGCTCGCCCCATCACGATGCAGTTGGTGATGATCAAACCGACGAATACCGACAGCTTCTTGCTGATATCGTAGGCAAAGGCTTTCAGCAATTGATCGACCACGATAACCAGCGACGCGATAATCACCATCTGCGCGATGATGCGTATGCTGCTCGGAATGTGGTTGCGGATCGACGCAATACCGGCGCTCGAGAAAGCGGTTACCGCTGTCAGCGCCAGACTCATGATCAGGGCGGTTGACAACTGCGACGTTACCGCCAACGCCGAGCAGATACCCAGTACCTGCAGGGTGATCGGGTTATTGTCGACCAACGGGTCGAGCAGAACTTTTTTGGTTTCAGCTTCCATCGTTTTAACCTCTCTGTGATCTGAGTTTTGCCAGGTAAGGCGCAAAGCCTTCGCTACCCAGCCAGTAACGCACCAGATTGTTGACGCCGTTGCTGGTCAGCGTGGCGCCGGCCAGACCATCGACCTGATGCTGCGCGCCCGCACGGCTCGGATCGACCGATCCCTTGACCAGGCTCAGCACCGGTTCACCCACTTCGGTATGATGCTTGGCCTGAATCTCTATGCCCTGCTCCGCCGACTCCTTGTAAACCTTCTTGCCCTTCCAAAGCGCCTTCCATTTCGGATTGACCACTTCGCCGCCCAACCCCGGCGTTTCGCCCTGATCGAACAGGTTGAGTCCGATCACGGTCTGTCCGTCGCCTTCCAGCGCCAGGAATCCGTACATGGTGGACCACAGGCCGTAGCCGTTGACCGGTAAAATCACCGCCTTGACCTTGCCGTTTTCCTTTACCAGATAAACCTTGGCGAACTTCGATTTACGTCCGATCTTGGCAAGATCCTTGTCCTTGGGTATCTCAACGCTCAAACCGGGATCCTTGGCCGCTTTGCGCTGATCGAAGGTTTCAGGGTTGATAAAATCGGTGTAATCGCCGCTTTCCAGCTCGACCAGTTTCGGTTCGAATTGCTTGAATACCTCATCAACATTGGTATTGGCGTCCAGCATGCCGACCACTTCGAGTATGTTGACCTTTTCGTCCGCGGCCTTGTTCTTGACCTGCAACGGCTTGAGTATCACCGCTGAACCGGAAACCAGCACCGCGCCGACCAGACACAGCGCAAATGCGACGGCGATGGTCTTCTCAAAACTGTCGTTGGGAAGCGCAAGGACGCGCTTCGCGTAGATATTGGCCTGCTCCGCCCAGCGGGCAAACAGGTCGGAGACTTGCTGCTTCAGCTGATTAGTAGTACTAGACATTACGTTTTATCCTTCTATTGATGTTCGCCTGAACAACAAAGTAATCAATCAGCGGTGCGAATATGTTGGAGAACAGAATGGCCAACATGATGCCTTCCGGGAAGGCGGGATTCACAACGCGGATCAGCACCGTCATCACGCCGATCAGCGCGCCGAAGACCCAGCGCCCGGTCTGCGTCTGCGCGGCGCTGACCGGATCGGTCGCCATGTAGACCATGCCGAACGCAAAACCGCCCACGGTCAAATGCCAATACCAAGGCACGGTGAACATCACGTTGTCGCTGCTGATGAAGTTGAACAGCGTCGAAGTGGCCACCATCCCCAGAAACACGCCCGCCATGATGCGCCATGATGCGATGCGGGTGTAGAGCAGGAAGGCCGCGCCGATCAGTATGGCGATGACCGAGGTTTCTCCCATGGAGCCGGGCTCGATTCCGAACAGAGTCGCCCACCAGGAAATCCCGGCGGCATGGATGCCGTCCAGACCGCTCAGCGCCGCCACGCCCAGCGTCGTCGCGCCGCTGAAACCGTCCACAGCCGTCCATACCGCATCCCCCGACATTGAGGCGGGATATGCAAAATACAGGAAGGCGCGGCCGGTCAGCGCCGGATTCATGAAGTTTTTGCCTGTTCCGCCAAACACTTCCTTACCCATTACCACGCCGAAGGAAATGCCCAAAGCCACCTGCCACAACGGCACATCCGGCGGCATGGTCAACGCGAACAATATCGAAGAAACGAAAAAGCCTTCGTTGATGTCATGTTTACGCACCGTTGCAAACAGCACTTCCCAGATACCGCCCACGGCCAGAGTCACAATGTAGACCGGGAAGAAATACAAGGCTCCATGCAGAAAAACCGAAATCGGGTTATAAGGGCTGTAGCCGACTATATCGAGGATGAAACCTCGCCAGCCGGGCGCCGATGTCAAGCCTATCATCTGCATTGCGCTATTGGCCTGATAGCCGGTGTTGAACAGCGCTACCACCAGGCACGGCAATGCCGCAATCCACACGTAGGTCATGACCCGCTTCAGATCGATCGCATCGCGCACGTGGGTATTGCCGCGTGTGACGTCGGCGGGTGAATACAAAAATGTGTCCACCATCTCATATACGGGGTATAGACGCTCAAAGCGCCCGCCCTTGGCAAACGAGGGGTGGATCTTGTCTAAAAACTGTCGAGTACTGGACATTAGCCTTAGCCTTCCTTCTCAATTTGGGTCAGATTCTGACGTAGCGCGATACCAAAATCGTGCTTTCCCGGATCGACAAAGGTGCATAGCGCCAGATCTTCCTCGTCCAATTCGAGACAACCCAACAACTGTGCCTGATCGCTATCGCCGATAACCAGGGATTTCAGCAGCTGGGTAGGCAGAATATCGAGAGGCATCACGTCCTCGTAAACGCCTACCGGGACGATCGCGCGCGGACTGCCGTATTTGTCGGTGTTCAACGGGAACTTTTTGCCGCGTGCCTTGGGCAGGCTCGACAGCAACACGTTCAGGAACGAAAACTTTTTCTCGCTCGGTACGACCCAGCCGAAAAACTCGCGCTCGCGGCCTTCTTCCAGCACCGATACCTGATTGTGGTAACTGCCGAGAAAAGTAAACGCGCCTTCCACCTGACGTCCGGACAATACCGAACCGGAAATTACCCGGGCCTCTTTGCCGGCTATGAGCTGATCCTTGACCAGATCGCAAAGATTGGCGCCGACGCGGGTGCGAACCAGACGCGGACGTCTGACCAAAGGTCCGGCCAGCGACACGATGCGCTCCACGTTCAGCCGTCCGGTGGTAAACAGCGCGCCGATGGCGATTACCGACTGATAGTCCAGGCTCCACACCGAGCGCGTGGCGCTGACCGGAGCGAGATAGTGGATATGCGTTCCGGCCAGACCCGCGGGGTGCGGCCCGCTGAACTCGGCGGTTTCCATTTTTGCCACGCCGGCGTCAGGGAATCTGTGCCTGGGCGACTGGCAAAGATAAACCTTGCCGTCGGTCAGCTTTGCAATCAGGGCCAGACCGTTTTTGAAGTCTTCGACTCGCTCGCGGACCACGACTTCCGGATTGGCGGCCAGCGGGTTGGTGTCGATAGCCGTTACAAAGATCGAATGCGGAACGGCGTCGGAACCGGGAACCTTGCTGTACGGGCGAGTGCGGAAGGATGTCCACAGCCCCGAAGCAAGCAGATTGTCGCGAACCTGCTCCCGGCTTAACTCCGACAGCTCCTGCTGACTCCAGGAAGGAAAGCCGGCTTCGTCCTGACCGTCCAGTTCGACTACAACCGACTGCAGCACGCGCTTTTCACCGCGATTAATCGACTTGACTATCCCCGATCCCGGCGAGGTAAACACCACTTTCGAATCCGCTTTATCGAAAAAAAGAACATCGCCCAGTTTGACGCGGTCTCCTTCGGACACCTTCAAACTGGGTTTTAATCCCACATAATCCAGGCCTGTCAATGCGACTGAGCCGGGTATACCTGCATCATTGTATATCAACTGCTCAGGTTCGCCGGTAATAGGCAAATCCAAGCCTTTGGTTATTTTTATAAGCATATTTCGAGCCTGTTTTTCAGACAAAATTACGGCCATGCCACTGCCTTGCGCCGCCAGGGGAGCCCCCCATAGGCACAGGAATGAGCTGCGATTACCCGATTGAACGAACCACTTTGCAGAGGCGTCTGTCCCTATGCGCAACAAAGACCACCCCCGATGGAGAAGTCCACTGAACCATACGAACCAGTTCGGCATTACATCATAAAACCACCTGTTGCGACAATGCGCCGCATCGGGCGGCGCCGTTACGGAAATCCGAATTTGGCAGGAAATATGCTTTCACAATAATGCATCCACGGCCAAACCGGCGAATACGGCGGCGCCAAACCAGTTGTTATGCAAAAAAGCGCGAAAACAAGCGGACTTTTCTTCATCCCGCACCAGATATTGCTGCCAGACGAAACAGCCTGCTCCCACTGACAAACCGGCGTAATAAGCAGATCCAAGCCCGGCCTGTATACCCACCCAGCCAAGAACAAGCAGCATCAGCGCTTGCAGGCCGGCGACTACAGACCGCACATGACGCCCAAACAGGATCGCAGTGGACTTGACTCCGACTGTGACGTCGTCGTCTCGATCAACCATCGCATAAAGCGTGTCGTAAATCAGCGCCCACAGCACGACAGCCAGAAACAGCCACCACGCGACAGCAGGCACCTGCCCGGTCTGCGCGGCAAAACTCATGGGTACCGCCCAACCGAAAGCAATGCCAAGATAAGCCTGCGGCAAATGGGTGTAACGCTTCATAAACGGGTAGGAAGCGGCAAGAAATGCGCCGATTACCGATAACAAAATAGTCAATGCATTCAGCAGCAAGGTTAGATCGAACGCCAGCAATATCAATAATAAAAAAAACAGCAGCGCCTGATTTGGCGCTATTTCGCCGGCGGCTATCGGTCTTAAGCGCGTGCGCTCCACATGCGGATCGAATTCGCGGTCGGCGTAGTCGTTGATGACGCAGCCGGCAGAACGCATCACGATCACTCCGGCAACAATCACCATGGAAATCAATAAATCAGGCTTACCATTCCCGGCGATCCACAATGACCACAATGCCGGCCACAACAACAGAAATACGCCTATCGGCTTATCGAGACGCATCAGCCGCCAATAGCTGAACAGTATGCCGCGCGCAATCCTGGTATGTAATTCGCTCACGCCTGCCTCACAGAGAAAACAACAGTTTAGACAAAAAAAACTCGCAAACCAGCATATGTCCGCCGGCGACCCGGTACAGAGAGCGCCGCCCCCACGCAGCCTCCCGTCCGGCAAATCGCGCAGCCTCCTGCCGCCAGTCGATAGCGTCGATCCGGGCATAATCCAGGCAATCCCGGCGCAAGCCTCTATAAGAAAACAATATTTCTCCAAGCGGTCGGGTACCCAACCGCGTCAGGCGCTTGCCGCCCCCTTGCAGCACATCGAACGGCATGACCGAGCGCGCCATCACCATCGGAAGCCCGCCATTACACAATAACACCTCGCGTATCAAAGCATGTCGATACGAAGGCATTCCCAATAAACTCGCTTCATCCTGATAAGGATGCAGCCAGGATTGGTTTACCACCCTCAACTTGAAATTATCGCCATATAAACGCCGCAAGCGGGCGGTAAGCGAACCGTTTTCATAAATCCAGGATGCAACGGGAAAGGGAATACACGTCCGGGCGAGGGTGTTTGCAGTACGCCAGCGCGGTTCGCGCAGAAGCAATTGGCTACGTTTCGACAAAATCTGCCTTAAAATGGAAATGATTATTTTATGATTAAGGAATAATTGAGGCAATTAACTATCGCCGGACGCAACGCTACATGAACGCCGGCAGGGCTCGACTGCTTACCCAGGCTACAAAACAGGGAGCCGTCCCGGTTATCCTCCTGATTGGGGAAATCACACCTCGGCATAGCGCGCGCCCTGCCCCAGCCAACGCGATATGAGCGGCTCGACGCACTCGGGCTCATCGCGCAACAGATCTTCGGCTACCGTTTTTACATCATCGAGCAGGCCGGAATCGCGTATCAGATCGGCGACACGAAACTGCATCAACCCGGTTTGCCGCACGCCTAAAAACTCGCCGGGGCCGCGCAGCTCCAGATCCTTTTCCGCAATGACAAAACCGTCCTGCGTGGCGCGCAATATGCCAAGCCGTTGTTTTGCCGTAACCGAAAGCGGCGATTGATAAAGCAGCACACAAAAGCTTTCGCCTTCGCCGCGTCCAACGCGTCCGCGCAGTTGATGCAGTTGCGACAGCCCCAAACGCTCGGGGTTTTCGATCACCATCAGTCCGGCATTCGGCACGTCGACGCCGACTTCTATCACAGTGGTCGCCACCAGCAAATCATATAGTCCGGACTTGAAGTCCTGCATCGCCTGCTCTTTCTGAGCGGCGCGCATTCTTCCATGTATCAAAGCGACGCGTACTCCCGGCAAAGCGGCGGTCAGCGCCTGGGCAGTCTGCTCGGCGGCCTGACAGGACAACAGCTCGGATTCCTCGATCAGGGTACACACCCAATAAGCCTGGCGCCGCTGCCCAACCCAGTCATGAATGCGCTGTACAACCTCACCGCGGCGCGAGGACGGCATCGCCACCGTCTGTACCGGTTTCCTGCCCGGCGGCAGCTCATCGATAACCGAGACATCCAGATCGGCATAGCCGAGCATGGCCAGGGTACGCGGAATCGGCGTCGCGGTCATGACCAGCTGATGCGGGCAGTTGCCGTCCCGTCCGCCCTTTTCTTTCAGCGCCAGACGTTGATGCACGCCGAAGCGATGCTGCTCGTCGATAATAACCAGCCCGAGACGCTGAAATATCACGCTTTCCTGAAACAGGGCGTGCGTACCCAACACGATATTAACCAGTCCTGAACCGAGCGCAAACAAAACGGTTTCCCGCTCGCTTGCTTTTTGCCTGCCGCTCAAGAATCCCACATTGACGCCCAGCGGCGTCAGCCAGCGTAAAAAGGTCTGATAATGCTGCTCCGCCAGCAACTCGGTCGGCGCCATGATAGCGACCTGAAACCCTGAAGCCACCGCGATCAATGCCGCGCGCGCAGCGACCACGGTTTTTCCCGATCCGACGTCGCCTTGCAATAGGCGCATCATCGGTTTTTCCCCGGCAAGATCACGTTCTATTTCGGCAATGACCCGTTGCTGGGCGGCTGTCATATGAAAAGGCAGGACAGCGCTGAACGCTTGCTCCAATACGGCATTCGGACGCATTAACGGCGCGCGCCTCGTGCGGCTTATTTTGAAACGGCTCAGGCTCAAATGATGGGCAAGAAGTTCTTCGAAAGCCAGCCGTTGCTGCGCTTGATTAATCGAGTCTGCGCTATCGCTTCCGGGCGGCGGACTATGCAACGTCTGGATGGCGTCGAACAGCGCGGGAAAAGCCAAGCCATCGACAACCCGCCGCGGCAGCCAGTCCGTCAAGGCCGATGCCGCTACGCTATCGTCACGGTAATAAGTCAATGCATCCTGAATCAGCCTGCGCAACAGGCGCTGCTGCAAGCCGTCGGTTGACGGGTAAACAGGGGTCAGCGACGCTTCGATCCGGCCCTGCTCTCCGCTCGCAACCTCCCGGTACTCGGGATGCGTCATTTCCTTGCCTGCTCGTCCGTACCCGGCTTCGCGAACTTCGCCGAAACAACGCAACAAAACGCCTGTGCGCATACGCTCGCGCTGTGCGGCGCTATAGTGAAAAAAACGCAGACCGATGCTGGCGTTACCGTCATTCAGATAACAAACCAGAGAGTGCTGGCGTATACCTTGCTCTTCAACTGTTTCAATGTAACCTTCGATCAGTGCGAAATCACCGTGTCTCAGCTGGTTTATACCCTTGATAACCGTGCGATCTTCATAACGTAGCGGCAGATGAAACACCAGATCGTGCAGCGTATGCAATCCCAGGCGCTCAAGACGCTCCAGGGTTTTTCCGCCGACGCCGCGCAGCGCCGTCAACGGCGGCGGCGTGTGTTTCACCCCATTAACGAGTCAACACCATAATACCGTCCATTTCGACAGCGGCGCCGCGCGGCAGCGATGCCACGCCGATAGCCGCGCGCGCCGGATACGGCTCGGTAAAATAACCGGCCATGATTTCATTCAATAGCGAAAAATGCGCCAGATCGGTCAGAAAAATATTCAGTTTGACTACATCCTGCAATGAACCGCCGCCGGCTGCCGCAACCGCGGACAAATTATCGAACACCTGCCGTATCTGATTTTCCACCGTATCGTCAACCAGCGTCATCGTCGCCGGGTCCAGCGGTATCTGACCGGAAAGGTAAACTGTTTCGGTTTCGCCGCCCGAAATTTTGACGGCCTGCGAGTAAGTGCCTATAGCCTTCGGCGCATTATCGGTATGTATTACGGTTTTTTCTGTCATTTGTGCTTTCTCAACTCAGCCTTGTTCCTGGAAATTTTCAAAACTACCGAAAGTTTACGCAATTCGCGCATGACGTTGGCAAGATGTATTCTATCCTTGACCTGCAGTGTAATAATATCGGTAGACACGCGCGCGTCCTGATTGTTTATCTGCACATTTTCGATATTGGCGTGCATGCGCGACAATACCGCAGCGACCTTGGCAAGCGTCCCGAGCTGATTCAGCAGTTCCAGCCGGACTTCCACGGAGAATTCCCCGCTGACATGGCGATCCCATTCGACATCCAGCCAGTTGAGCTGCTTTTTACGCAGATCATGCACGTTTTTGCATTCGTTGAGATGAATGACGATGCCCTTGCCCGGATTGAAAAATCCGACGATGGGATCGCCCGGAATAGGCCGGCAGCAACGCGCCAGACTGACTACCATCCCTTCAGTGCCTTTTATTATCAGCGGCTTGTGCTTTACCGGCGCATCTTCGCCCGGTTCACTTTCCTCCGCGGGTAGTTGCGCCTTGTCATTGAGCAGCAAACGGGCTACCAGGAAAGGCAAACGATTGCCCAGACCTAAATCTTCCAGCAATTGATCCATCGACGGTGAATCGAGCGCCGTCAACAGCGCCTTGGTCTGTTTCAGGGTAAGCTCTTCGAAACGCCGGTTGTGCTCGCTGAGTTCCTTATCCAGCAAGCGCCGCCCCAGACTGATCGCCTCCTGTACCTGGAAATGGCGCAGATAAGCGCGGATACTGGCCCGCGCCTTGGCCGTAACGACGAAGTTCAGCCACAGAGGATTGGGTTTGGCCCAGGGCGCGGTGATAATCTCCACAGTCTGGCCGTTCTGCAAAATCGTTTGCAGCGGGGCCAGTACGCGATCCATGCGCGCCGACACGCAGGCGTTGCCTATGTCGGTATGCACGGCATAGGCGAAGTCGACTATGGTCGCACCGCGCGGCAGCTTGATAATCTTGCCCTTGGGGGTCAATACATAGACTTCCTGCTGGAACAGATCGACCTTCAGATTCTCCAGAAACTCCAGCGAATCCCCGGCGTCTTTCTGGATTTCAACCAGATCGCGCAGCCATTCGTCGGCGCGGGTAATCGGCGCCGACGCACGCGTATCGTCCGATTTGTACGCCCAGTGGGCCGCAACGCCGGATTCCGCTATCTGATGCATGCTGCGCGTGCGAATCTGAATTTCCAGAGGCAATCCATCCGGTCCCACCAGCGTGGTATGCAGCGACTGATAGCCGTTCGCTTTCGGCACGGCAATATAGTCCTTGAAACGCCCCGGAACCGGCTTAAACAGGCTATGGGTAATGCCCAGCGCGCGGTAGCACTCGTCCACCTCGTTGATGACGATGCGGAATGCGTAGACATCAAATACTTCCGCAAAAGAACGGCGCTTGCCGCGCATTTTTTGGTAAATGCTGTACAAGTGCTTTTCGCGGCCGATCACCTGACTGTCAGTCAGTCCGGCGTCGGCCAGACGCTGGGTAATAGCCGCTTCAACCGTGCCGACAACCTCCTTGCGCGGACCTCTCGCTTTGCTTACGGCTTGCTCCAGCACGCGGTAACGATAAGGATAAAGCGCGCTGAACCCCAGATCCTCGAGTTCAAGTCGCACTTCGTTCATACCCAAACGATTGGCTATGGGCGCATAAATATCCAGGGTTTCCCTGGCGATACGACGGCGGCGCTCCGGCGTCATGACGCCCAGCGTTCTCATATTATGCAAACGGTCGGCCAGTTTCACCATGATGACGCGCAAATCCTTGACCATGGCCATGACCATTTTGCGTAAATTCTGCGCCTGGGCTTCCGCGCGCGATTTGCAGTCAAGTTGGGTCAGTTTGCTGACGCCGTCAACCAGATTGGCTACTTCGTCGCCAAATTGCTCGGCCAGTTGCGCCTTGGTAACGGCCGAGTCTTCGATAACGTCATGCAGCAGCCCGGCAATGATGCCGCGCGCGTCCATGCGCATGCCGGCCAGTATGATGGCAACCGATACCGGATGGCAGATATAGGCTTCTCCGCTTACCCTGAACTGGCCTTCATGCGAGGCGGCGGCAAGATCGTAGGCGCGCTGTACATCCGCAAGATGAGCCGAAGGCAGGTATTCGGCAAGCATCGCGTTTAAACGCCGCAGCAGTTTATTCTGCGGCAATTCGGAGGCAATATCGAACGGCACAGCCATGGGCAAACCGCCATCGAAAAATCGCGCGGGCGCCGTATCCTGCTCGTTATGTGTCGCTTCCGCCTCCCCGGTCATTTTAAATCAACGCCCCCTGCCAGAAGTTATAACTGATCGTCATCCAAATCCACAACATCATCGTGCATATTGAAAACCGGACGCTCGATCTTGAAACGTTCGTGTTTAACCGCTTCTTTAAGATAATCGCGCGTAATTAATCCTGCGGCAATCTCCCTTAGCGCCATCACCGTAGGTTTATCGTGATCCCACGGCAGCTTGGCGTCGTCAGGATGCCGGCTTAACTGTCGTGCGCGCTTGGAACCCAGTAATACCAATTGAAAACGATTATCCACCTGATCAAGACAATCTTCCACTGTAACTCTAGCCATATCATTTCCTTTAATTATTTGTTTTATAGTAACTATTCAGCGCATTTTCCAGGAGCCGCGGTATCCCCGAACCAACCCGTTCGTGCCGGGCCCTTCGGCTACGCTCTCCAGAGCGCTGCCGAAGCATGGGGAATTAACTTCAAGCAATGCTATTTCCATTCAACCTTACAACGGCCTCGGAGCCTGTTCTGAGCGAAACCGTAAGGAACGAACGAAAACCCATGAGGCCGGCAGGTTGCTGTTTGTTTAAAACCGCAGCCTCACGATTACGGCGCAGCGCGCTCTTCCAGTATCGCCACTGCCGGCAGCACCTTGCCTTCCAGGTATTCCAGGAACGCCCCGCCTGCCGTGGATATATAGCTGACCTGATCGTAAATGCCGTATTTTTGTATCGCCGCAATGGTGTCGCCGCCGCCGGCAAGCGTGAACGCGTCCGTCGCCGCTATGGCCGCAGCAAGCGTTTTGGTGCCTTCGCCGAACTGATCGAACTCGAAGACGCCTACCGGGCCGTTCCATACTACCGTGCCCGCTTTGGCGACTATGGCGGCCAGCTCCTGTGCGGATTTCGGCCCGATATCGAAAATCATTTCATCGTCCTCTACCTGATCCGCAGTTTTCAATACCGCCGGTTCATTGGCGTCGAAATGCTTACCGACCACGACATCCACGGCGATGGGAATCGCCGCGCCGCGCGCGCGCATGTTTTCTATCAGCGATTTGGCGACAGGCACCAGATCCTCTTCATATAGCGACTTGCCTACGTTATGCCCCATAGCCTTAAGAAAGGTATTGGCAATGCCGCCGCCTACAACCAATTGATCCACTTTTGAGGCAAGCGACTCCAGCACGGTCAATTTGGTTGAAACCTTGCTGCCGCCGACTATTGCGACCAGCGGACGAGCCGGATGAGCGAGCGCCTTACCCAGCGCATCCAGTTCATCGGTCAGCAAAATACCGGCGCAGGCAATCGGAGCATAACGGGCGACGCCATAGGTGGAGGCTTCGGCGCGATGCGCGGTCCCGAACGCGTCCATCACAAAAATATCGCATAGCGCGGCATACTTGCGTGCTGTTTCGTCCAGATTTTTCTTCTCACCGATATTGAAGCGGCAATTTTCCAGTACGACCAGTTCGCCCGGAGCCACATCGAAACCTCCGTCGACCCAATCGCGAATCAGGCGCACCGGCTTGCCCAGACGCGCAGCGATGCTGTCGACCACCGGCTGCAATGAATTTTCCGCGGACCAGACCCCTTCCTCGGGACGTCCAAGGTGCGACGTGACCATCACGCGCGCTCCGGCATCCAATGCAAATTTCAGCGTCGCCATTGAAGCGGCGATACGCGCGTCGGATGTGACCTTGCCATCCTTGACCGGCACATTCAGATCGGCGCGTATCAGCACCCGCCGATCGGCCAGGTCCAGAGCTATCATTCGTTTGAACGTCATAAAAACTCCTCGCAACACTTGCTTCTGTTATCTAATCTTCACGCCATTTGATCGAGCACCCGATACTGGGGATCTGCTCGCGCGGCCCCGAACCGGTCAATGCCACCTGCTTCATTGCCTCGAACAGATCGCGCCGCACACCCTTGGCAGCGGGCTCCTTGCGGCTCTCGTCCAGACGCCCGCGATATTGCAGTTCCAGCCGGGCGTTATAACCGAAAAAGTCCGGCGTGCACACCGCGCCATAAGCTCTGGCGATCTGCTGCGTATCGTCGTACAAATACGGAAACGGAAATGCGAACTCATGCGCAACCTTCACCATATTGTCGAAGGAGTCTTCCGGATAATCAGCAACATCGTTCGGCATAACCGCTACCGAATGAATTCCGTAGCCGCGTAACTCCAACGCATCGCGAACGATACGCTCGCGCACCGCTTTAACATAAGGGCAGTGGTTGCAGATAAACATCATCAACAGCCCGTTCTCGCCGCGGCACTGTTCCAGCGTCCATATCCGGCCGTCGACTCCCTGCAAGGAAAAATCGACGGCTTTTCGGTCAAAGTCGCACACGGGTGTTTCTAAACGCGCCATAAAACTCAATTCACCATTTATGGATGATCTTGGGATAATACCAAATTACCGCCCAATCAGGCCAGAAAAGCCAATTCGAATGCAGAAAATCGCGATAATCAAATTTGGCCGCGCGCACTCGGATGCAATAAGGATATGATCTATGCGCGCCCGCCATAATGACAGCCGCTACGCTTACTTAAGCACTTGTGGAATCGAAAGAACTGTGTTTTCCTGATTTGAAGGCCGGAGACAAAGTGCGGCGGCAGATTGAATAAAGTTTATTTCAAGTGTGCCGATTCCATATGAGCATAACTCAAAATCGCTTTCATTTATACAGACGTATATCAGCAGACTTTCTCCGGGAATGAGGGATGGCGACTAATTCCAGCTTTACGCGCCCGCCAAAGGCCGGGACACTCATAGGCCGCGAGCGCCCTATCGCCGCATTCGCGGAGGCGAAAAACCGGCTGACGCGCGAGCATCGCCATGTCATCGTTTTCCACGGCGCAGAAGGCATGGGTAAGAGCGCTCTGTGCGCGCATCTACGCCAGGCGCTGCTGGACAAGGAAAGTAAAACGGCCCGTTTTGCTCATATCGATTTCGCATCCACGCTCAACCGCATGGCTGATCGCGGATTGCTGCGGCTACGCGCGACATTAAGCCATAGCGGCACGATCAGATTTCCCTGCTTCGATATCGCCCTGGCCCTGTATTGGCATAAAATCTACCCGCATGAAGACATGCGCAGACTACTGAATGAAACCATTGAGGATAGCGAAAACACTTTTGAAGATACCAGCCATATTACCGACGCGCTGCCTGCCGGCCTGGCGCTAGGCTATCAATGGCTCTACATCCTGCGTTGCAGAACAGCGGAACCTTGGGTCAGCCGCGGCAATCAGGTCTTGCGCGACATAGAGCGGCTGACGCCTCAGCAGCTTTTTGAAAAACTCCCGTTTTACCTCAGCGAAGACATCAGGCAGTCTCTCGACGAAAACCCGGACAAAAAAACAGTTTTTTTTCTCGACACCTATGAGGCGCTGAAGGAATTATTGCCGGCAGAAAACGGCGACAGCGCTTATGAAGCCGATACCTGGATACGCCAACTGCTGGAAGCGACTCCGGGCGTATTATTCGCTTTCTTTTCCCGGCATGCGCTCAGCTGGAAACAAAAAGAATCGGACAACTGCCACAATTACCTGGGTAATCAACACCTGCTCGAACCGTTGACTGAAACTGACGCCGAAGCGCTGCTGGGCAGCAAATCCATTACGGACAAAAGTATACGCGACGCCATTTTCCAGGCAAGCGAAAACTACCCGCTGTATCTGGAACTGCAAACCGAACATTACCAGGGCTTGATCGCCAACGGTAAAACACCGCAACGCGAGGATTTCATTGGCGCCAAAGATACGCTCATCAAGCGCATACTCCCTTTGCGCAGGCGCGATGAGGGTGAAACACTCAAACTACTGTCCGTCGCGCGCGCATTCGATCAGGAGCTGTTTGGCGAGATTATTCGAGGATACGGTACCGGTCTTGCGCAATCCGTACTCGGCGATCTGATCAATACGCCGTTCATCCAGCGCTACCCGGATCAATATTACCGCATGCATCCGGCGATACGCGCGCAGTTGCTGGACGAACTGCCCCCGGATCGGCGGGATGCACTGCGCAACTATTTGTTCCAGCGTTTCGATACGCTGTGCCAGCCTCCCAGCACCAAAGAACTTAAACCCGAACACGAGGACGCCTTTGACGAAGCCTTTTATTACTGCGACACAGACCGTGGCGAAGGCTGGCGCGTACTGGACTGGCTGGAAGCACGCCTCGATATTTTCGAGAAGGCCTCACGCTACGATTTTGCAAAGCCTTACCGGCTTTGGGCGGTGATCTTTGCCGCGCAACATTCTGACGAAAAAAACAAATTACAACTGGCGTCCACGCTGAATAATCTGGCCATGCTCCACGACGTGCAAGGCGAGTACGAAGAGGCCGAGCCCCTGTTTAACCGCACGCTGGTCTTACTGGAAGAGGCGCAAGGGCCAGAACATCCCAATGTCGCCACCTGTCTTAACAATCTGGCCATGCTTCATGAGTCGAAAGGCCGATATAACACGGCCGAGCCGCTTTATCGGCGCGCCTTGGCCATTCAGGAAGCGTCGTTGGGCTCCGAACACCTGAACGTAGCCGGCACCCTGGATCACCTGGCCAGATTACATGAAGCCCAAAACCGCCCGGACGAAACGGAACCGCTCTATCGCCGCGCACTGGACATCAAGAAAAAAATGCTGGGAGAGGATCATCCCGGTGTCGCCGCCAATCTCAATCAATTGGCCAGACTCTACGATACGCAAGGCCAGTACGCCGCAGCTGAGCCGCTTTACCGCCATGCATTGGCCATCTGGGAAAAAACGCTGGGAACCGAACACCCATATGTAGCAACAAATTTGAATTATCTGGCGCGGCTGCACCACGCTCAAGGTGAATACGCCCTGGCGGAACCGCTCTATCGCCGCGCCTTGAACATATGGGAAAAAACATTAGGGCCGGATCACCCCAATGTCACCGGCTGCCTCAATCAATTGGCCAAACTCCATCACGACAGCCACCAGTACAGCGAAGCGGAGCCGCTTTACCGCCGCGCCTTGGCCGCGAAGGAAAAAAACCTGGGCGCCGAACACCCCGAAGTTGCCGAAACGCTGAATAATCTGGCCGAGATTTATCAGGCTCAAGGCCAATTCGAGCAAGCCACGCCGCTCTATCAACGCGCGCTGGCCATTCACGAAAAAAACCTGGGAGAGGAGCACCCGCATGTCGCAGCCAGCCTTTGCAACCTGGCCAAGGTTTATCATGCGCAAGGCCAATATGATCAAGCTATCCCTATTTATCGCCGCGCATTGGACATCAGGGAAAAAAAACTGGGCGCGGATCACCCCGACCTCGCCGTCAGCCTGAACAATCTCGCCAAACTGTATCATGCGCAAGCGAGATACGATGAGGCCGGGCCGCTTTATCAGCGCGCCCTGGCCATCAAGGAAAAAACCCTTGGAGCTGAGCACCCGGATCTCGCCAAAATTCTGGCTTCCCAGGCAAAACTTCATGAGGCGCAAGGTCGACATGAATTGGCTGCTCCGTTATTTCAACGCGCACGCGCAATAATAAAAAAAACGCGCGAACCGGGAAGCTCAAGCACGCAACACGTCCCGATACAACAGCCCGCCGCGGACGCTCCAAACGGACCTGCCGCAACAAACGCATCTCCGCCCTTTCCAGCCGAGGGGTTTTCCGGCAGAAAACCAGACGTCGCGCATACGATAAGAAATACGCAATCCGCGGTGGAACAGCGCCACGCCCCCCCCAGCCAGCATGATATAGCCATACAGTCTTACCAGACTGCCTCTACCGTCAGCACGCCGCATCAGGAACTGGCGTATGGCGATATAGATCGGGAGAAACCGCTCGGTAACTATAACCCGCGTGAATCGCGCATTGAAACCGCGATACCCGATCAACCGGCCCCGCCTGCGCAAACGCCTATACCCGGCCCGGTAATTTTAAATGCGGCTCAGGAGCCTGATGGCGGTCAGCAAACGGACGCTTCGAAAAAATCCAATAAAAAAACCGCATGGTTTTATAACCGGGCAATGAACTTTTTCAAGCAGATACCGGGGATAAACCGCCCGAACACTTCTATCGACCTGATCCCTTCGGAGCAAAGCCATGGCGAACCGGATCAGGACAGACGGAAAGCTGCGCCCCAGCCCGTCAGGAGCTTTCAAAAAGACAATCCGAGTCCGGACACTTTTTCCATTGATTCAACGGATCAAAGCCGCAATGAACCGGGTAGAAACGACCCGGAGGCGGTCCCGGAGCCTGTTCAAAACCTCCCCAAAAGCAATCCGAATCCGGAGCCTTCATCTATCGATTCAACGGATCAAGGCTACGGTGAACCGGGCCCGGACGATCAGGAGGCTGCGCAGGAGCCTGTCGATGAGCTTCTGAAATACAATCCGAATCCGGACGCTTTTCCCATCGATTCAGCGGATCAAAGCCACGGTGGACCGGCTCAGGACGATCAGGAGGCTGCGCAGGAGTCCACCCCTGATCTTCTGAAAAACAATCAGAGCCCAGAGCCTTTCGCTATCGATTCAACAGATCAAAGTCACGCTGAACCGGCTCGGGACGATAGGAAGGCTGAGCCGGAACCTGCCCGTGACCTACCGAATAACAATCCGAATCCTGAGCGGTTGGCTGTCGATACGACAGGCCAAAGCCACGAGGAACCCGGTCCGGACGATCAGGTGACGGCATTGAACCCTGTCCCGGATCTGTTGAGAAACAACCCGAATCCAGAGCCCTTGCCTATTGATTCAACTGCAAGCCTATCGGAAAAAATTGACAATGCCCCGGACTCGTATGATGCAACGGTATTGATTTACAACCGAGAAATAACCGTCAAGGAAAAAACACTGGGGCCGGAACATCCCGAAGTTGCGGAACTGCTGCAGCAACTGGCAAGAATCCATGATGCGCAAGGGAATCGCGACGACGCTGCCCCCTTGTATAATCGCTCGCTGGAAATCAAGGAAAAAACATTGGGAGCGGACCACCCCGATGTAGCGGAAGTACTGCAGCAACTGGCCCGGCTTCACGACGCGCAAGGCCAGCATGACTTGTCCGCGCCGCTGCACCAGCGAGCCCTGGTCATCAAGGAAAAAAGCCTGGGAACGGATCACCCCGACATCATCGAAAACCTGGATAGTCTGGCCATGCTGCGCAGCAAACAAGGGGATAGCACGGAAGCGGTGCAACTGTATCGCCGCGCCTTGGCAATCAAGGAGCGCACCTTGGGACAGGAACACCCCGATGTCGCACAAAGCCTGATCAATCTGGCCATGCTACACGATGCCCAGGGGCAATACAAAGAGGCTTTACCGCTTTATTTCCGCGCATTGGCCATAGAAGAGAAAACTCTGGGGCCGGAACATCCTGGCGTCGCCAAGTGCCTGCATAACCTGGCAAGACTGCACTATGCCCAAGGCGAATACGACGAGGCTACCGCGCTCTACCGACGCGCACTGGACATAGAAGAGAAAACCCTGGGACCGAACCATCCCGATGTAGCCCTGAGCTTGAATAATCTGGCCATGCTGCGCCATGACAAAAAACAACTGGATGAAGCGGAACACCTCTATCGCCGAGCCCTGGACATTTTCGAAAATGCGCTGGGCGCGGAACACCCGGGGGTTGCAACCAGTTTGAACAATCTGGCAAGACTCTATCAGGATAAAAAGCAGTATGAAGGCGCCCGCCAGCTCTACCGGCGCGCGTTGGCGATCTGGGAAAAATCCCTGGGGCCGGAACACCCCAACGTAGCGAAGAGTCTGAATAACCTGGCTTCGATCTATTACACTCAGGGTCAATACGACGAGGCCGAACCACTGTATATCCGCGCGCTGGCCATCAAGGAAAAAGCCCTTGGGCAACGGCATCCGGATGTAGCAACCGGCCTGAACAATCTGGCAAGATTATTCCACGACAAAAATCTGTACGACAAAGCGGAGCCGTATTATCGTCGCGGTCTGGAAATCTGGGAAAAAACATTAGGGCCGAATCATCCCAATGTCGCAAAAAGCTTGAATAATCTGGCAAGACTCTATCATGACAAAGGCCATTACGAACAAGCGAAGCCGCTTTATCTTCGCGCGCTGGCGATCTGGAAAAACACTTTGGGACCGGATCATCCCGATATCGTATCCATCAAGAACCTGATTCAAAGGTGCAGCTACGGCTACAAGCCGCAAGACTAAAGCCGAGCGGAATCAGGGCAATCGCGCTTAAATTGACTTGAAAACGCCGATAAGGCCGGCTGGAATAATGACTATTTGCTTCGGGTAAATAACCTGAAAACAGGTGACATCGTAGCCTTCGGTTCACATCTCAACGGTAACTTCGTTCTCGATACTCTTTTCGTTATTAAGGACAGGGTGAACGTCAATAGCGGCGGGCTTTGTTCACGCTTCACTCATGTGAATGACAGTGATCCTGCCCAGTTTCAGCAGACACATTGCCAAGCGACATTTTTAAGTTCAAAGGCCTCAGGGGACAAATAGCCCAGTTTCGAATGAAGCCGTTTCCTATTCTAATACGCTTCGATGTAATCGAAGACGTGTTGTTTGGCATCGTTCCTGGTCGGGAATCGCTCTGCGTGGATCGCCTCGACTTTAAAGCCGTGATTCCAACTTTCCATGGCGGCATTATCGTAGCAATCACCTTTCTTGCTCATGCTGCAAATCAGTTGGCGTTTGGCCAGCAAAGCCTGATAGGCATTTGAACAATACTGACTACCTCGATCCGAATGGACGATAACCCCTTTCGGTCAATGCCGCCGCCACAACGCCATCGTCAGCGCATCACAGACCCGTGTAGCGGTCATACGTTCAGCGATGGCCCAGCCCAGAACTTTACGCGAAAATAATTCAAGCACAACCGCCAAATAAAGCCAGCCTTCGCCAGTCCAGATACAGGTTATATCCGACACCCATTTTTGATTTTTCACCGGCGCTTCAAAATCCTGTTCCAACCGGTTGGGCGCTACCGGCAAGTTATGATTGCTGTGGGTCGTGGCCTTGTATTTCCGTGCTGCTTTCGCACGCCAGCCCCGGGATTTCATGATGCCGGCCACCGTATTACGACTGGTGCGATACCCTTCATCATTAAGACGCTTAGCGATCCTGATCGAACCTGCTCGCCCTTTTTCAGCGTCGAAAACACGCTTAACCTCATTAGCCAGGTCTTTACGCGCTTGCTGACGCAGCAAAGGTGGGCGCTTTCTCCATTGATAATAGCCGCTACGAGAGACTGACAAAAGGCGGCACATCAAGGCGACGGCGAATTCAGCTTCAAGCGATTGAATCATGGCGTACTTTACCTCGGTTGTTTGGCGAAGTACGCCGCCGCTTTTTTTAGAAAAGATACCTCGTCTTCCAGACGGCCAACCTCCCGTTTCAGCCTGGCTAATTCGGCCTGCTGAAGCTTCTGATCTTCAAAAGGTTGGCCTGTTTGACGGCTTTTGGTTTGCCAGTTGTAGAGCATGGCTGCAGCAATACCGAGGTCCCTGGCTGTCTTAGGGACGCCATTTGCGCTTGAGTTTGGGGTGATTCGTTTCTTGCTCTGGAGTTTTCATGGGACTCCTCAGGTTGGGAGATTACTCTCTTAGCTGAGGGTCTGTGAAGTTTGGGCAAGATCACAATTATTGTCGGCGTTAGCCCTGGACATTCAGTTTAACCGCTGACTGCCTTGCCATGTTCATCAAACTCAAGCATAGTTACGTCGCCATCGATATCAATAACTTCGGCGCGCATCAAGACACCGTTTTCATGATAAACGTAGCGATGCTGAATCTCCAGCTCGCCGTAAACCAGCTTGTGCAGAGCGGTTAGACGCCCCTGCTCATCGAAGTAACCGCAGAAATAGGTATTCCGGTTTTCTATCTGCTGTTCATCCAGCTCGTTCACCAGGTTGAAAGGCAACTGCACTCCGGTGTAACTTAAAAAAAAGCGGCGCGTTCCGGATGGTTCTTCAGACATGCTGACTCCATAAGGGGTTACAGTGATAATGAATCGACATCGCTTTATTCAGTCTGCCGCGCAAATAGTTTGTGATCGACAACAGAAGCAATCAGGTGCTGAACAAGGTTATAGAAAATGATGGGCAACATCACTTGCGGATGATCGGCCAAAGCCACCGACGCCAAAACCAGCCCTGTGCCATTATTATTCATGCCAAGACCGAACATCAGCGAAACCCTGCTGTTGCGGTCGGCGTGAAAGAAATCCGCCAGCAGATAACCGGACGCGAACGCGGCAACGCATAGCGTGGTGACAACCAGCAGGATCAGCGCCAGGAAATCCACATCGGGTTGAGACAACGCCTGGGGCAAGGTCAATGAAGCATTCGAATAATTGAGCAGTATAAGCACAATATAATTGATGAGCTTCAATACCGGTTTCATCTCCGCAAATACAAGCTCTCCGATAAGCCGGCGCGCCAGAATACCGAGCAGCGAAGGCAGAATAACCCAGATGCCAAGAAAAGAAATCACGCCTCCCGACGCCAGCTCATGTAAATCCTCTGAGTAATCGCCAGAGGTCACAAAGCCGACCGTATGCAATACCAGCGGCGTCAGCAGCGGACTCAAAAAAGTGGTCAGTAAGACCAGACCAAGACTCAAGGCCAGGTTGCCATTGGCGTTTTGCGCCCACGCGGTGGAAGCGCCCGCTATCGGCATCGACGCAACCAGCGCCAGACCGACCAGTATCTGCTGCACTTCCTCTGAATTATGCCAGAGCTTCATCAGAAAACTGACGCCGACAATAAAAATCAACGGGGTCAGCAAATTGCCGCCTACCCCACCCAGCAGCAGATACGGTCTGCTGAACAGATGCGTCAATTCTTCCGTTTTGACGCCCAGCCCTGCATTGAACAGCAAAGTCGCGAGCATGATAAGCGGCAGGGAAAAAACCAGATCGCCGCCGAAGATATTAACGCCGCCCAGGTTGACATGACGTATCCATAATCCCAATCCCGGCAGTACGCTTGCAAGCAGATAAGAGGCGACAATTACCCAGATGAAATATTGATGGATGAAATGAACGATGGCGGCAATCAGATTTTTGCTGGGGCTCATGTACCGGACTCCTGGAAGATCGCCCAATCAGGAAGCTGCCTGATTTAAACGCGTATATTTCTGTTTCAGTTCATCTTCCGTTTCAGCATGATCGGGGTCTAGCTCTATACAATCGACCGGACACACTTCTATGCATTGCGGTTTGTCAAAATGCCCCACGCACTCGGTGCACAGCGCCGGATTGATTACATAAATGTCTTCGCCCTGCGAAATCGCGCCATTCGGGCATTCCGGTTCGCATACATCACAATTGATACACTCGTCGTGTATGATCAAAGCCATAGTCGATACTCTCAATTCAATACAGTAAATTTTTCCGACAGCGCCAGACGCACGCCGTCGCTGACAAACTCGGAAACATCGCCTCCCAGCTTGGCTATTTCGCGAATTACGCTGGACGAAATAAACGCATATTTCTCCGCAGGCGTCAAAAACAGGGTTTCCAGATCCTGGCATAGATGGCGATTCATGCCCGCCATCTGGAACTCGAATTCGAAATCGGACACCGCCCGCAATCCGCGCAAAATTACAGTCGCCCCCTGTTTTCGCGCACAGTCGACCAACAGACCGTCAAAACTGATCACCTCGATACACGGCACATTGGCCAGCGCATTTTGGGCCAACGCCAGCCTTTCCTGGCTCGAAAACAAGGGGGTCTTGCTCTTGTTTTCGGCAACAGCCACGATCACGCGATCAAAAATACGACCGGCGCGCATGGCCAGATCCATATGACCGTTGGTAATCGGATCAAAGGTTCCCGGATAAATCGCACAGCTTGTTTTAACTGTCATTAAGGGCTCCCTTGTCGACTCTCTTAAATGATTCCGCCGCCCATGTCGTCATGCGGAGTGACGCCGAAACAGCGCATAGGCCACATCGCCGGACTGCTTCTGCCGCAACACTTCCCAGTTTTCCGGCAGATCGTTTAATTTCGCCTCCCGTTCCGATTCAATATAAATACGCGCCGTTGCGGCCAGCCGGCCCGCGGATTCCAATGCACGGCAAACCGGCGGCGCCAATGATAGCCGGAACGGCGGGTCCAAAAAAACAATATCAAAAACCGGGCTCGCCGTTTCCAGGTAAGCAAGTACCGGTTGTTGCATTATCTGCACGCGATCGGCAGCTTGCAATACCGCAATACTGCGCTGCAGTGCCTGACAAACGGCCGGCGCCTGTTCGACCATGACTACCCGCTGTGCGCCGCGTGAAGCCGCTTCGAAACCCAGCGCGCCGCTACCGGCAAACAAATCCAGGCAGCTTGATCCGCTCAGATCCTGACCCAGCCAATTAAACAGGGTTTCACGCACCCGGCCCGGCGTCGGACGCAGACCCGGCGCATCGGGAAACAGGAGTTTACGGCTACGCCAGACCCCGCCGATAATTCTCAGTTCGTTTTTTTCGGCAAAACCGTGCGCGCCGCGCTGCCCATTAACCGGCAGGGAAGCAACGACACCCTGTTCATTTTTCATGCGGCTTTTCCGTACCGGGACCCACCAGTACGGTTTGCAACGCATCCGGCTTGATTCTGGCTTTGAAGGCCTTTTTGATATCGGCAACCGTGACCGCTTCGACCTTCCCGATAAAGGTATCCAGATAATCGAGCGGCAAGCCGTAATAAGCAATCGCGGCGACTTGCTCTATCAGTTTCTGATTGCTGTCGATACGTAAAGGGAAGCCGCCGGTGATGTTTTTGCGTGAGTCCTGCAACTCCTGCTCGGACGGCCCTTTTTCGATAAATTCACGCACGGTTTGCATCATCACGCCCAACGCGGCATCGGTCTGATCATTCCGCGTCTGCAGGCTCATCAGAAACGGACCCTCGACCCGGAACGGATAGAGATAACTGGAAGCGCTGTATGCCAGACCGCGTTTCTCGCGTACTTCTTCGAATATACGCGATACCATGCCGCTGCCGCCGAGAATATGGTTGCCGACATAAAGGGGGAAGTAATCGGGGTCCCCTACCCTGAGCACGGGCAGACCCGACAACACATGCGTCTGCTGTGATGGAAACGGCTTTTTGACGATGTTTGCCGCTGCCGGAGCATTAACCGGCGGCAGCGGAGGCGCGGCTTCACCGGACGGCAACCCGCCAAGCAGATTTCCTGCAACGGTTTCCGCCTGCTGGCGGCTGACATCGCCAGCCAGTACGATGATCGCATTGCGCGCCGTGTAATAGCGTTGATAAAACGCAAGCAAATCGTCTCGCGTCAGTTTCTCTACCGTGTCGGGATTTCCCTCCTTCGGGTGCGCATAAGGATGATCGCCGTACAGCGCCGAAAAAAGCGCAAGCGCAGCCAGATCGGCAGGCGATTCGTCACGCTGCCGCAACGCAACCAGCAGATTATTCCTTTCCCGGTCAAAATCCTTTTGATTGAACAGCGGATGCGTCAACACCTCGCGTGCGGTATCCAGCGCGGTTGCCAGCAATTTTTCCTGGGTCAGGGTACGCAACGATACCCAGGCCGAGTCGCGCGTTACGCCGCTGCCCAAATGCGCGCCCACGCCTTCCAAACGCTGGGCTATGGCGTCCGCATCCCATGAACCGGCGCCGGTATCGAGCAACCCCGATGTCATCATCGCCTGTCCGTACCGGGCCTCGTCGCGCGCGCTGCCTGCATCGAATACCACGCGCACGTCCAGCATCGGCAAGCCTTCGGTCGGTACGAAATAGGCGCGCGCGCCGTTTTGCAAGACCCAGGTTTGAATTTTCGGCGTGGCCTCCACTACGGAAGCCCAGCACAGCATCAGAAAAATCAGACCTCGCATCATTGTCTTAACGTACATGCTGGCCTCCCAGCGGCGCGCTGTCTTCCGGCGCGGCGCTACCTTCGGGTATAGGCAAAGGTTCGAGGTAGCCTACGCTGAGCCGATCCGGGATCAGGTATTTTTTGGCAACCTGCCGGATCTGATCCGCAGTCACCGCGTTGACTTTATCGACATACTGATCTATCACCTGCCACCCCAAACCCACGGTTTCCGCCACACCCAACTGCATGGCCTGATAAAAAATCGAATCGCGCTCGAACACCTTGCCCGCCAGCACCTGGGCTTTCACCCGATCCAGCTCTTCCTGGGAGACAGGCGTTTCCTGCAATTGCCTGACTTCCTCCAGCAGCGCTTTTTCGAGCTCCGGCAGGGATTTTCCTTCCGCCGCCGTACCCTCCAGGCTAAACAGCGAAGGCAGCCGCGAATACGGATCATAACCGGCGCTTACCGACGACGCCAATTGCCGTCCGCGAACCAGATGCGTGGCAAGACGCGCGCTATTGCCGCCGTCCAGTATTCCGGCCAGCACTTCCATGGCGTAAGGCTCCCACGCTTCGCTGGCCCCCTTTAACACAGGCACCTTGTATCCCATCACCAGGAACGGCAGTTTGGCCGGCACCTTCACCGTGATACGGCGCTCGCCCAATTGCTCCACTTCGCCCTGCGGTTTCGCAGGCAACAGCTTCGACGGCTTCAGCGCGCCGAAATACTTCTTCGCCAGTGCAAACACCGCCCTGGGTTCGACATCGCCGACCACCACCAGCGTCGCGTTGTTCGGCGCATACCATTGTTTGTACCAGCCGCTCAGATCGTCCAGAGCCAGACCGCCAATATCGTCAGGCCAGCCGATCACCGGATTGTGATAAGGGCTGTTGAAATACGCCAGCGCGTCGAAATGTTCCGCCAGACGCGCGCGCGGCTGATCGTCGGTGCGCATGCGGCGCTCTTCGAGTACTACCTGGTGTTCCTTGGCGTACTCTTCCGGCAGCAAGCGCAGATTGCGCATGCGATCCGCCTCCAGTTCGAAACTGATGGCAAGACGCGATCGTTCCAGCGTTTGAAAATACGCGGTATAGTCCTGACCGGTAAAAGCATTTTCACTGCCGCCATTAACTGAGATAATGCGTGAAAACTCGCCGGGCGGATGTTTTTGCGTACCCTTGAACATCATGTGTTCCAGCATGTGCGATACGCCGGTGACGCCGCCGTACTCGTAGCTGGCTCCGACCTTGTACCAGACCTGGGACACCACGACCGGCGAACGGTGATCTTCCTGCACCACGATTTTGAGGCCGTTGCCCAGCACGGTCTCCGCAACGGGCGCTGCTACCGCCCCGGCATCGAAAGATAAGACCAGAGAGACAAACCAATATAAACTTCGAGGCTTGAACATAGATAAACCATATCCTCTAATAAAATATGCGACTATTCAGCGCCCAGTATGCCATGAAAAGCATCCAACCCAGAAGGGCTGAGTAGTTACACAGGATAACCCAAAACAGACAACACCATGACCTACCCTTTGTTAAGCAGGGCATCGAAAGCCCTGAGCTGGAAAACCTACCTCGGCCTGTGCAAGCTGAACGTGGTTGGACATATCGTTTTCACCGCGATCATCGGCATGTTTCTGGCGGTGCCCGGCATGCCGCCGATTGCCACGGTCATATGGGCCTCGATCGGCATCGGTCTGGCGGCGGCATCCGCGGCCGCGCTCAATCACTTTCTCGACCGCAAGGCCGACGCCGAAATGGCGCGAACGCAGAACCGCCCCTTGCCCAAGGGAGATATCAGCTCACGCGAAGCCGTTGTTTTTGCGTTGGTGCTCGGCGGCCTGGGCATGCTGGTCCTGATTACATTCGTCAACCTGCTCACTGCGGCACTCACTTTCCTGTCGTTGATCGGCTACGCGGTTGTTTACACGGTCTATCTCAAACATGCCACGCCGCAGAATATCGTCATCGGCGGCGCGGCGGGCGCGGCGCCGCCTGTATTGGGATGGTGCGCGATCACCGGGCAGGTGCATCCGTACGCGCTGCTGCTGTTTCTTTTGATCTACGTCTGGACGCCGCCGCACTTCTGGGCCTACGCCATCGCCAAGCGCGACGACTATGCCAAGGTCAACATCCCGATGCTGCCGGTCACGCACGGTATCGAGGTCACGCAATTGCATGTGCTGTTATACACGGTGCTGCTGCTGCTGGTCAGCCTGCTGCCCTACCTGACCGGGATGAGCGGAGAGATTTATCTGGCAGGCGCAATTATATTAGGAGGGGTATTCCTGTATTTCGCATGGAAACTCAAGCAGGAAGCCAGCCAGCGCAACGCGATGCGCACCTTCGGCTATTCGCTGGTGTATCTGGTCGGGATTTTCAGCTTTCTGCTGGTGGATCATTATGTGAAGCTGAACTCGTTGTGGGAGTGATAAGCGGTGAAGCGATGGGAAGTTTGTCTGTCATGCTGCTATTTTGCCGCCTCGGGATGGTTTCAGCAAACTTGGCGAACGGTTACAGCGTTTGTCCTTGTGGACATCAAGACGGCTTTCGGTGTCTTGCTGCGTCAGCAACAGCGCGCGCATCCGTTCGGTTAACGCATGCAGGATATCGGAGGCGCTTTCCAGCTCGCGTTTTTCCTGTTGCAGCGCGGCAATTTCCATCGCCAGCGGCTGCCAGTCGAGCTCGCGAAAGTCGCCGTACTCTCGGAAAGCCGGGACAGCGACACCATGCGCAGCTTGAGCGATTTTTGTTCGCCCTGCAATGCGCCGATGCGTACACCGAGTTCGCCCATACGGTTTTCGATCAGGCGCGCATGTTTTCCAGCGCCCTGATTTTTCGGCATTGGACCAGCCCAGCACGTAGCGGCTGCGGTCGTCGAGACGGTGGCGGTGGTCTTTTTCGTGGCGTTCGCCGGGTGCCTTGATTTGACCGTTGCGCATAACCGCGCGGGTTTCGCAGCGGAGGTGACGATACGGGAGGCGCGCTGTTATCCCATGCCTTCTTTGCCTCCCCAAGTACAAAGCACTGCCATGCCTGGAGATTCTGTCTATTCCTCAGTTTGAAGTGAAACAGGTCGTTTCCTGATCAGAAATTCAAATGACTGCATTAAGGAGTATCGATAATGACAATATGCTTGACAAAGCGATGCGTAACTGTTTTCGGGCGCAGGTTTTTGTATCGTTGAAATTCGGACCGCGATTAGCAGGCAGACGGCAAGCTCACCGAAGTTCAGGGCTGCAACGCCGCCAGCACCGCCGAAGATGAACTGCCGCCGCTATCGGCCGTCATGCCCTGACTCTCTTTATTGCGTCCGAAATAACTGCGTATGCCCTCGAATATCGAGCTTGCAATGCGGATCTGATAGCGTTCATCAATCAGATTTTTCTCGTCCGCGGGATTGGAGATAAATGCCGTTTCCACCAGTACCGACGGCATATCCGGCGATTTCAGTACCACAAAACCCGCTTTTTGTATGTCGTGATGGTGCAGTCCGTGCTTTTTTTCAAGCGCGCGCAGTATGCGCCGCGCCGCGCGGTCGCTGGATTTCATCGCAGCCGACTGGGAAAGATCGAGCAAAACCGAAGCCAGCAGCTTGTTTTTGTCGCGCAATTTGACGCCGCCGACCAGATCGGCGGCATTTTCACGGTCGGCCAGCCACTTTGCCGCCACGCTGCTCGCGCCGTGTTCCGACAGGGTAAATACCGAAGACCCCCTGACATCGTCATGAATATAAGCATCGGCATGCAGGGAAACGAACAAATCGGCATGGGCGTTGCGCGCGATTTCGGCACGATGCGCCAGGTCGATAAACGCATCGCCCTTGCGCACCATGACCGCCTTCATATTCGGCTCGGCGTTGATCAAAGTCGACAGTTTCTTTGCAATCGACAATACCACGTCCTTTTCGCGTATGCCGGCGCTGCCGATCGCGCCGGTGTCCTTGCCGCCATGCCCGGCGTCTATCGCCACCACCCACTGCGGCCTGGTTTTGCTGTCGTACTTGACGGTGTCGGCCATGGCGGGCGGCGTAGCCGATTTTGCGGATTTATTTTTGTTTTTATCGGCCGCTGCCGGGACAGCGGCAACGGCGGCGGACTCTTCCATGGGCCTCAAACGTACCCGGACTTGTTTACCCTGCCCGCTGCTAGATAAGCGGTAACGGTCGCCGCGCGCAGGCGCCAGAGCCAGTTTGAGTCCGAGCTTGTCGCTACCGTTATGCAGGCGTATGGCCTTCACCGGCGCAATCGCGCGCGGCGTCTGATAGGACTGCGCCAGTTGCGCATGCGGAATATCTATGCGCACCGCGTCGCCGTTGGAGGTCACGCCAACCTGCGCCGCAACCGGGATATCGAACTGCAGCGTTGCCGATACGACGCCGTTGGCGTTTACGTCCAGCGTCATTTTCTCCAGCCGAGGCGACGCGGCTGCGTTTGCAGCGGCGCACAATCCCGGCCAAAGCAGAAAAATGACAATCAGACGTAACATTCGACCCCAAAATATAGTCAGAAAGACGGAAAATACGACAAACGCCGACTCGGAATACTCCTATGATATATACTATCAAAAAAAACCGGGCCGGAAAACAGCAAATGTTCGTTATTTTATGATAGAGTACAAATTAGGTTCGGTAATTGTTCAGCCTAGCCGCCGGAGAGAAAGTGAGGTGAGTCAGGCGAGTGCTTTCAGGGAAGGACTTGCAGCGTGGCAATAACACTGACACGCTTCCGGGTGTCTCGACTGGCTTGCCTCACTTCCGACTACACCGGTCTCGCTAAAAACCCAAGCTGAATAGTTACATTAGTTCTTTGATTCCTCAATCAAACGCAGAGCGAACACGAATTAATCAAGCGCGCTTCCAGTGCCAGATATCAGCAGGATGCCGTCCGGCAAGCGTCCAATCTACAGCCATACTGTTTTTTTCAGTATAATTATGAACACGCTGCATAAATCTCCGCTGGGAAAACACAGCGCCTATTCCGACCAGTACGATCCCGGCCTGCTGTTCGCGGTTCCTCGCACACGGCAGCGCACCGGGATCGGTATCGGCCATGAAACGGCGCTGCCGTTTCATGGTTACGATATCTGGCATGCCTACGAACTGTCCTGGCTGAACCTGAACGGTTTGCCGCAAATCGCCATCGGACGCCTGGGCTTTCCAGCTTCATCTCCGAATATCGTGGAGTCCAAATCGCTCAAGCTGTACCTGAACTCGTTCAATCAAACGCGGCTGGAAAGCGCTGCCATCTTAAAACTTGCGCTGGAGCAGGACTTGCACGCGGCCAGCGGCACCGAAATCATCGTGGAAATCGTGCTGCCGGAGCATTTTTCGGAGTTGCGGCTGTCGGAA
Source organism: Candidatus Methylospira mobilis (assembly GCF_009498235.1). Classification (NCBI taxonomy): domain Bacteria; kingdom Pseudomonadati; phylum Pseudomonadota; class Gammaproteobacteria; order Methylococcales; family Methylococcaceae; genus Candidatus Methylospira; species Candidatus Methylospira mobilis. Next base: position 2,545,923 of record NZ_CP044205.1, read on the forward strand.
CCACCCGGTTTGCTGCTGGATACGCTGACACCGTCAATAAGTCATTACCAGCCGCATCCTGAATTACTGACCCATACGGATACGCCGGCCAGGGAAGCGCTGGTCAGCCATCTGCTGAAATCGAATTGCCCGATTACCGGCCAGCCCGACTGGGCCAGCCTGCTTATCGACTATGGCGGTCCGCGCATTGATCACGAAGGTCTACTGGCCTATATTGTATCCTATCGCCAGCATGCCGGTTTTCATGAGCATTGCGTCGAGCGAATTTTCATGGACTTGATGCGGCGCTGCCGACCCGAATACCTGACCGTGGAAGCGCGCTATACCCGGCGCGGCGGCCTGGACATCAATCCGGTACGCAGTACCGAACCGTTTCCCTATGCGCGCGCCTCCGGCCGTCTGGCCCGGCAATAATGCCGGGAACCCCGGAAGCGCGGCAGGCAAGGCCGCAAACAAGGGAATGATTCACTTCGCAACCCAAGACCTACGGCCTGACCCCATTGAATAGACTCCCCGAATTGCATTCCACCCTGAAGCTGCTTCGCAAAGCCTACGAACGCACCGGCATCGCCGCTGCCGATCACACGGGGGCCACCGGCGTGATAACCTCGCTCACATTGGCCGAAGCCTTTCTCGAAAAAATTATCGCCTGCGCACAACAGCCGACACGCGCCGTCCAGATAGCCGTGCTTGGCCCAACGCAAGCCGGCAAAAGCACCGTGGTCAACCTGCTGCTGGGCGAACGGCATGCGCAAACCAGTCCGCTGGCCGGCTTTACCGTGCACCCGCAGGCGTTTGCCATCAATCCGGACGCATCCGTTCCCGAGCCGCCGGACGCTTATCTTCACGGTTTCAAACGCTGCGCGATCCGCGATTTGCCCGCCGGAAACGGCGATGCCGACTATGCCCGGTTCGGCTGGGAACAGTTGAATCTGCCTGTCGATCATCCGCTGACGCATACCGTCCTATGGGATACTCCCGATTTCGATTCTGTAGACGCCGGCCGTTACCTGCCCGGACTGCTCAGAACCATAGCGCTTGCCGACATTGTGCTGATCGTGCTGAGCAAGGACAAATACGCTGATCAATCGGTCTGGAACATCATCGAACTGATCGCCCCGCTCAGGCAGCCCACCGTATTGTGCCTGAACAAGATCGATGCCGGCTCGGCAGCGGCGCTGGCGCAGGCGTTACGGAATAAATGGTCGCAACACCGCCAGGATGCGCCAGCTGCTTTGCTTGTCCTGCCTTATCGCAAACACGAGCCCGGCGCGGAACCGCAACTGGGTTCCGCCGAACTGTTGCAGGCAGTGCAAAAGCTTGCCGGCCGCAAAGCCGGCAGCGATGCCGCGCAGCGGGCCTGCAACCTTGTTGCGCAACACTGGGCCGGGTGGGTAGCCCCGGCCATGGAAGAGCGGCTGGCGCTGCAGCGCTGGCATAAGCTGATCGATGACAGTATCAGCGAGGCGCTTAAACTGTACCGGCGCGACTACCTCGATCATCCACGGCATTACCATACCTTTCAACGCGCCCTGGCTGAATTATTAACGCTGCTGGAAATACCCGGCCTGGCGCGCGGCATTGCGCTCACGCGGCAGTTGCTGACCTGGCCGTTCAGACAGATCGCCCGAATAGGACAAAGCGGGAGACCATCTTCCGTTGCCGACGACGACAGAGAAATCGCACTGCTGGCGCAAATTTTCGATCACATGCTGATAGCGGTAAGCGAAGCGGCGTTGTATGCCGCGGAAGACGAACAAACGCTACGCAGCTGGTGGCGCGAACTCGCGCAAAAACTGCGTTTGGAACGCGCATCGGCGGCAAGCGCTTTTCTGAGCGCGGCGTCCGCCTATCATCAGGCTTTCAGACCCGAAATCGAACAGACCGCACAATTACTGCATGCCCATCTCAGCCGGCAACCGGCGGTGCTCAACAGTCTGCGCGCCACGCGCGCCTTTGCAGATACGACCGCGCTGGCGTTGGCACTGCACACCGGCGGCATCGGCGTTCAGGACTTCATCATCGCGCCGGCGACGATATCGATAACCTCGCTGCTGACGGAAAGCGCGCTCGGACATTACCTCGGCAAGGCGCAGGACGATCTGAAAGAGCGCCAACTGCATCGGGTCGGCGCGTTGTTTCTTGATCAGGCGGAACAGGCGTTGCGCGCCCTGCCCTTGCGCATCGATCCCGGGAAGCGCTTCAATATCGCGCCGGAACGTCTCGAATCCGTAGAAAAACTGCTGGACCGACATGCACGCTGAAACCCACCCATATTTTATCGAGGCGCTGGACTGGATCAGGCAGGCCAAACAGCAAGGCTGGATCAAAGCCGACATCGGCGCCTTGCAACGGACCCTGGAACCTCCCGCAGCGGCTTTTCAATTTGACGGCGCAACTCAGCGCCCATTGATAGTCGCCTTCGTCGGCGGCACCGGCGTCGGCAAAAGCACGCTGCTGAACCGGCTGGCGCGGCAGGAGCTGGCGCTTACCAGCGTGGAACGGCCTACATCGCGGGAAGTTTCGCTCTATCTGCATCAATCGCTGCTGATCGAACATCTGCCCGGCGACCTGCCGCTTTCGCAAACCAGACACGCGCATCATCAGGACGAGCGCTACAGGCATATACTGTGGATAGACATGCCGGATTTCGACAGCACGGAAACGCACAACCGCGAACAGGTGCTGCGATGGCTGCCGCACATCGACGTACTGCTGTATGTGGTAAGCCCGGAACGCTACCGCGACGATCAGGGCTGGCAGATACTGCGCAGCGAGGGGCGCGAACACGCGTGGCTGTTTATCATGAATCAGTGGGATCGGGGAGACCCGCTGCAATTGCGGGATTTCGGCAAGCTGCTGGCGCAAGGCGGATTTGCAGATCCGGTCATTTTATGCACCGACAGCAGCGAACAGCCGGACGGAAATAGCGCCGGCGACGACTTCACCTTGCTCGAAGAAACGCTGCGGACGTTGGCGGACAGCCACATCGGCGCACAACTGGAAAGCCGCGCCCTGTCGATACGCATGCAAGAAACGCGCGAACTGCTGATGCAAATTGGCCGACGAATGGGGTGTATCGAAGATATCGTCCGTCTGAAAAAAATCTGGCGCGGGATTTGGCAAAAGCAAAGCGAGGAATTGCTGCGCGCGCTGGAATGGCCGATACGCGACAACGCCGCGTTACTGGCGCAGAAACTGTTTACTCCGGCCCTGCAAGGCAGCGGCGCCGGGGACATCGCGCCGCAGCGCCAGGACATGCTGATCTGGGACGACCACGCCCAAATGCAATTGCAGGACACGCTGCACACATTAACGCTGGAAGCCGAAAACCTGCGCCTGCCGTTTCAACCGTTACGCGAAGGGCTGATCCCGCTGCAAACCGCGGCGGCGCAACAAATACTCGCATCCGCCACGCGCGGTTTGCGTATGGCGCAGGCGCGTCCCGGCAACAAGGCGCAACGCTTTTTTTTAAAATCCGCCATGCTGTGCGAAGTGTTTCTGCCGTTGGCGGCGGCCGCATGGATAGGCAGAGATATAGTCCTCGGCTATTATCTGGGCAGCCTGAATCAGCGCGCTTTCCTCGGAGCGGACTTTGCAATCCACGCGCTACTCCTGACAGGCATATCCTGGCTGCTGCCGTTTCTGCTGCATCGCGCGCTCACGCCCTCAGCCGAGCGCGTCGCCGCCCATGGCTTGCGCAAGGGAATCGAAAGCGGATTCGGGCAGATAGATCAAATAGTCTGCCGCATACTCGATGCTTATGAAGCAAATTGGAAAGAACAGCAGGCTTGCCTTGACAGGCTGTGCTCAAGCAGTAGAATCGAAACAAGTGATCCTTTACCCAAAAACCGGTTATTGGAACGGATGCTGACAACGACTAACCAATCTAACCGCTCATGACGCAAGCATCGCCCTCTATCACGCAAATGCTTGCACCACGCACGGTTTCCCTCACCCAACCCGCTCCGCGTCCCACGAACTGCGTTGCAGCGCAGTCCGGCTACGGCGGTGCGAAGCATGCTTCGCAAAATTCCGCCTTCGCCCCGGTGGAAGAGGAGGGCCTGTGTTCGCTTCGCGATTTACACGGTAACGCACCAATATCTTCGCTTATTCCCCGGAATAATGGCGGTTATGACATCTAAGCGGACACCATCCGGGGATGGGATGTCGGCCACCGGCATTGCGATCATACGCAACGGAGAGCAAATTATTATCCGTTTCTCAGGGTCGTGGCGCCGCGACAGCGGTGCTGTCGACAGCGCAAAACTCATCAAGGATGTTTTATCGCTCCTCCCAAAACGCATCGCGTTCCAATGCGAAGTACAAAACGATTGGGACAGCCGCCTGCCTGCGTGTCTGTTCAGGCTGCTGAACGAATGCAGACAACGCAACGTCAACGCAGACATTTCCGCGTTGCCGGACGGATTGCAACGCCTGGTCAAACAGGCCATGACCGTGCCGGAACGGCAGGACGCCAGACGAGACGGTCCCAAAACGCCGCTGCTGGCCATCATCGGCGAAAACGTGCTGGCGGCAAAAACCAACGTCCACGAGTTCCTCGGATTTATCGGCTTGATGCTATTAAGCCTGCTGACCCTGATACGCGGCAAAGCCAAGATGCGCCGCGTCGATCTTATGTTGTTCATACAGGAAGCGGGCGGCAACGCCCTGCCCATAGTCACGCTGATCAGCATACTGGTCGGACTGATACTCGCTTTCGTCGGCTCGATACAGCTATCGCGCTTCGGCGCGCAGATTTTTATCGCCGACCTGGTGGGACTCGGCATGTTCAGGGAAATGGGCGCGCTGATGACTGCCGTCATCGTTGCCGGGCGTACCGGCGCCGCCTATGCTGCGCAACTGGGCACCATGAACGCCAACAGCGAAATAGACGCGCTGAAAACCATGGGCATATCGCCGATGGAATTCCTGGTGCTGCCGCGCCTGCTTGCATTGATGCTGATGATGCCGCTGCTGGTGCTATATGCCGATTACCTGGGCGTGCTGGGCGGCGCGATCGTAACTACCGGCACATTCGACATTTCCTGGCTGCAATACATCAATGAAACCAAGCGTATCGTACGCATAAACGCCTTTTTTCTCGGCATGTTCAAAGGCTTGGTCTTCGCTACGCTGATTGCCGTCGCCGGCTGTCTGCGCGGCCTGCGTTGCGGACGCAGCGCATCGGACGTCGGCAACGCGACCACCGGGGCAGTGGTCGACAGCATCGTCTATATCGTTGTTGCCGACTCGCTGATAACGATCATGGCAAACAGACTGCATATCTAACGATGTCAATACCGGATTTAAATTCGAAACAGCATGTCGTCGTTAAAAACATGACCATGGCCTATGGTGAGTTTGTCATTCAGCGCAATCTCGATTTTACCGTCAACGAAGGCGATGTCTTTATTATCATGGGCGGCAGCGGCTGCGGCAAAAGCACGCTGCTCAAGCACATGATCGGATTAATGAAGCCGGCGCACGGCGATGTCGTTCTACACGACAAGAGCCTGTGGCAATGCTCGCCCGAACAGCGTGAAACACTGATGCGCCGTATCGGCGTGCTGTATCAAAGCAGCGCGCTGTTCAGCTCACTGACGCTGGCTGAGAATGTCGCCTTGCCGCTGGGTGAATTTACCCGCTACACAGCGAGCGAAATTCGCGATATTGCCTCCTACAAACTGGCGCTGGTCGGCCTGGCGGGCTTCGAAGACTATTACCCCGCGGAAATCAGCGGCGGCATGCAAAAACGCGCAGGGCTTGCGCGCGCGATCGCACTCGACCCGGAAATTCTGTTTTTTGACGAACCCTCGTCGGGTCTGGACCCGGTCAGTTCCAGACTGCTGGACGACCTGATCATCAGCCTGCGCGATATCCTCGGCACCACCATCGTCCTTGTCACCCATGAACTGGCCAGTCTGTTTGCGATCGGCACCAATTCCGTTTTTCTGGATTCGGAGTCGAAAACCATGCTGGCCACCGGATCGCCTCATACCCTGCTCGCGGAATCCCGTGATCCGCGTATCCAGCAATTTCTCACGCGAGGAGAATATCATGCATAATCACCGCAGCGTGTGCGGCACCCATCAGGGAGAATGTCTTCCATGAGTAAACCGGCAAACACCTATGTCATCGGCGCTTTTACCGTAGGCGCCCTGATCCTGCTGATAACCGGCATCATCTTTTTCGGCGGGAATAAAATGCTGGTCAAGGATGTCGATCGCTTTGTCATTTTTTTCGACTCATCGCTGAACGGACTCGACATCGGCGCCGCGGTCAAGCTGCAGGGTGTGAAAATCGGCACGGTGACGGAAATTCTGCTGGAAGTGGATTCGGAAAAGAAAAAAATCTACAAACCGGTGGTCGTCGAAATTAATCGCCAGACCTTTGTCAATAAATATGGACAACCGGTCGCCATCCGTAAACAATACGGCGAGGACATGGACCATAGCCGGTCGTTGATTGATGCCGGACTGCGCGCGCGCCTGGAAACTCAAAGCCTGTTGACCGGCATGCTTTACGTCAATTTCGGATTTTATCCGGACGAACCGGTGGTATTAACCGGCATCAACTACCATAATCTGGAAGAACTGCCCAGCATTAAAACCTCGATCGACGAGTTGCGCACCACCGCCGACGAAATTGCCAAAAAAGTGCGCGCGATGCCGATCGACCAGATTGTGCGAGACCTTGCCGATAGCATGAGTGAAATTCGCACCATCCTGAAATCGGATGAGCTGCGCGACTCGCGTATTGCTTTGGCGCATACGCTGACCTCGCTGGAAAAGTCGGTTACTACCCTGAATCAGAACATGCAGCCGCTGTTGAACAATACCAACGGTTTATTGCAGGATACACGCGGCATGGTCAAGGATATGCACAAGGAGATAGCTCCGCTGTTAAAAAGCGCCGAAACCACGATGACCACAGCCACCCTGACGCTAAACAACGCCAAGGGCGCAATGTCTTCGGTAGAAAGCGCTATCGGCCCAGAATCCAACCTGAACGAGGCGCTGGTTGCGTTAAAAGACGCGGCGCGCTCGATCAACGAACTTTCGGATTTTCTGGAACGCCATCCGGAAGCGTTGATTTCAGGAAAAGACTAGCAGGTAATAACCGTGATGCACGCAAAATACACCCGATTAATCCCGCTCTGCTCGTTCCTGCTGCTATTGGCAGGGTGTTTTGGAAAATCCCCCGCCCCGGATTTCTACCTGCTGGAGCCGCTCGCGGAAACGGGCGCGACGCCACGAACGCAACAGGCGCGACGTCCGGTCATCGCGCTGAGCCCGGTATCGTTGCCCAAATACGTGGACCGCACCCAGATCGTTCAGGCCACCGCCAGAAACAGTTATCAACTCAACGAAACCCAGCGCTGGGCGGAACCTCTGAGCGACAATATAGATCGGGTACTGGCGGAAAACCTTGCACGCCTTGTTCCGGCCGATGTGGTTTCGCCCAATTCATCGAGTCTGGCGCGTCAGGCTGAAATCAGGATACAGATAACCATCGTCGAATTTCATGTCACTCCCGAGCAATCGGCCCTGCTGCGCGCGCAATGGAGCATACGCGATGGCGACAAAATCGCCGAATCCCGCCAGAGCGAATACCGCATCCCCGCCTCGTCCAGCGACTACAGACTGATGGTCAATGCGCTGAACGGCTGCATCGATCGGCTGAGCCGGGACGTTGCCGATGCGGCCAGACAGCAGATACGACCGAATAGTTGAATTAACTGATTTAATCCTTCGACAGGTTTACTATGAACGGAGTGTTTCATTCAGCGTTTTCCCAGGGATTTCATGGATGAACACGCACGCGGAAACCACCGACTTCCAGCAATGCGCGGCGTTGGTCGCAAAAACTGACGTAGAGCGTATCCTCGATAATGTAATAAATAGCATCCTGCTCATAGCGCTTTCCGATATCGCAAACGGCGTGAAAGCCGATATCGACCGCCCACCCTGGCTCCGCATGTCCGTCGGCCGGTGAAAAACCGGTCAGCCGCCGCATCCAGCGTCGCTGCCGGCGCAACTCGGCTTCCAATTGCCTGTCTGCGGCCAGATTCCTTGAATCGGGCCAGGTTTCGCCGGTCGTGGCATAGGCGGTGATGATCGCAAACTCGGCCGGCCAGACCTCCCAGCTTTCCCGCCGTTCGAAATGAGTGTCAAAGTACACGCGGTTCATGAGCTGAATACACCGTAACAGAACGGAGACTCAAAATTTTCTACCGCTGCAACAGTAACGATATTTAAAATCGCTGTTTGTCATATGGGGCCGGTTTTGGCGATTGAGTTAGAGAACACCAATCGCGTTTCGATGACGGAAGAAGCGCCGCCCGGCATCTACCGGCGCACGAATTTACCGGCAACGTGCGAGGCTTCAATCCGAGCGCGGTCGGCGTTATCTGTCAAGGATAAGATTCCCTACGGTTTCACCGCTTGCACGTCGCTAAACTGATTACCCCTATTATCGCGAATCTCCGCCTTAAGCTCGCCCGCCTTGTCGGGTTTGAAATAAAAACGGAAATTGGGATCGGCGCTGACCGCTATATCGGTTTGCGCGGTCATGACCGGCTTGCCGTCGAAGCTGACTTTCACCTGCTCCACAAAATGAGCCGGCTTGATGGATCGCGTCAGCTGATCCATCTGCATGCCGGTGATATTGGGATGACTGATCAGCAACTGCACCTGATTGGGCTGCTGCAATGCCAATTTGTCTCCTTCAAGCCGGAACTTCATCTTGCCCATGCGAGCGATCGCCGCATCCATATCGGCGCCGATCGGAGCGGAACAGCCGCCGCTGGCTTTGACGAAAACCCGCGACATGGTCAGTTTTCCGTCGCTGGTCTCGGCAATGGCTCGCACCGGCGTATAAGCGTTGACGCGCACGCGCAGGCCGATATCGGCTTTGCCGCTGTCAGGCGTAAAAGTGAAAGCCGCGGCGAACGGCACCGGGTTGTTGTCAATGATGAGGGTAATCGCCTTGATATATTTTTCCGGCGTCTGCGCAATTTTACTGGTAACGGAAACAGGCACCAGCGCCGGGTCTTCGGCACGGTAAGGCGCGGTCAGCTCGATAACACCGCTGCTTTCCTGGATTACTTTGTCGCCAAAAAACTTTTGCTTGAGTCCACCGTTCCAGGCAGCGTCTTCTTCGCCGCCGGCCAAAATCCCGGCAGAAAAACCCACTGCCAGGAAAAACAAAACGGCCTTGAATTGATTTATGCGCTTAAACATATTCTTATCCTCGTGATGTTGTTGTTTGTTGTTTTTGTGTAAATCAAAAGCATTTGTCCACGAAAAACACAAAAGTCACGAAAAAATGAACAGGGCTGCAACGGGCAGTTTGCTCCGTCCCGCGCTTATAGAATTTGCGTGCTTTTCGCGTCTTTCGTGGACCGTGACTTCTCCTGATTCCTGCGTGTATCGATCATTAACTATTCCCATTCCAATTCCGCAAACGCAGTCGAGATGTTGCGTTTATGAAACTCATCAAACAATTGCCAATTCCGGCGGGCGGATAGCCCTATTCCGTTCATGGCGGCTTCCATGGTTTTGCCCTGCCTGATATATTCCCGGATTTCGGCGCGCAGCATTTCCAGGTAACCCAGTTCCGCATCCGACGCGGCCGGCCAGTCCGCGCTGACCGGTCCATGACCGGGTATCGCATGCCGGGCGGGGATCGCACGCAATTTGGCCAGCTCCGCCAGCCATCCGTTCACGCTGCCGTCGACGACAGGAACGTGCGTCATGAAAAGCAGATCCGCCGCCCACAGCGTCTGCGTTTTTTCGTCGTAGACCGTCAAGTCGCTGTCGGTGTGCGCCGCAGCATGCGCGGTCAAACGCAACGTGCGCCCCCCCAGATCCAGTTTCAGCGCATCGTCTACAGCGATATCAGGTGGAATGAAGTCAGCCGGTTCCAGCACGATGTTCAGGCGTTTTCCGGCATTTTCCAGATAATACCCCGCGCGCAGACTCATGGCCTGCGCGAGCTTCCGGTGACCGACAAAATGCACGCCCGGCAGTGCGAAAGCCCGGTTTCCGTAAATGTGGTCCGGATGCACATGGGTATTGATCACATAACACACAGGAAGCGGGCTAAGAGCTTCGACAGCGACTTTTAACGCGCGCCCCTGTTCGGGGCTGCCCCCGGAGTCTATAATCGCCACACAGCGCGTCCCGGCGACGAATCCGATATTGGCGATTTCGCCGTGGTTCAGCGTATCGGGCAACTCGTCGCGGCCCTGATGCACGAAAATCCCCTCCGCCACCTGCATCAATTCGAGCGGCGCGGCGGCGGGCGCCGAAGCACAGCATATACCCCATAGAACCCCCAGCAGAATAATATGCCATTGTCGTCTATACCGGTTCACTCGCCTCGTCTCCAGCCCAAAATATTAGCAATGACTTATTATCCTCGCATCGCGCGTCTACTTTCAAGTCAGAAAACTACGATTCATATTGACATTTCAGCCCGGATAATTCAATTTACGCACCCAGACGGACTATCGGGTAAATTTCCCGCTGCAACAGGGAAAAATTCCCAAAAAACCGTTGTACCTTAGGCTTAAACTGGCATTAACTGAACGTATTCCGTAACTGCGGGATATCTGGAGGATATCATGAAACAACCCGTTAAAAGCTGGCTGATCGCAACATCGATTGCATCCCTGCTGGCAGCGCCCGGGCTCTCCCAAGCAAACGCTGAAGTAGATAATCTGAGCAAAGACCCTTCGAACTGGGCAACATGGGGCGGCAACTACGCCGGCACCCGTTACAGCACCCTGGATCAAATCAACACCCACAACGTCAAGAACCTTCAGGTTGCCTGGACTTTCTCCACCGGCGTACTGCGCGGACACGAAGGCGGCCCTCTGACCGTCAATGGCGTTGTTTTCGTTCATACCCCCTACCCGCACAAGGTTTACGCGCTGGATCAATCCACCCAGAGCGTAATCTGGGAATACGCCTATACGCCTGACAAGGATATCGATCCGAACCAGGTTATTTCCGTTATGTGCTGCGACGTGGTCAACCGCGGTCTGGCTTACGGCGACGGAAAAATCTTCCTGGCTCAGGGCGACGCAACCCTGGTAGCCCTGGATGCAAAAACCGGTAAGCTTGCATGGAAGATCAAGAATGCCGACCCTAAAGTCGGCGCAACCAGCACCAACGCGCCTCTGGTCGTCAAAGACAAAGTCATCACCGGTATGGCCGGTGGCGAATTCGGCGTGCGCGGCTTCCTGGCCGCCTACAACATCAAGGACGGCTCGCTGGCATGGAAAAAATACAGCATGGGTCCCGACGCAGAAGTCGGCCTGAATCCCGAAAAAACCACAACCTGGGTTGACGGCAAAACCGCGCCTGTCGGAAAAGACTCCAGTCTGAGCACCTGGAAGGGCGACCAGTGGAAAATCGGCGGCGGCAGCACCTGGGGCTGGTACAGCTATGACCCCGCGCTGAACTTGGTTTACTACGGTTCCGGCAACCCTTCGACCTGGAACCCGGTACAGCGTCCTGGCGACAACAAGTGGTCCATGTCGATCTGGGCTCGTGACGCCGACACCGGCGAAGCCAAATGGGTTTACCAGATGACTCCGCACGACGAATGGGATTACGACGGCATTAACGAAATGGTTCTGCTCGACCTGCCGATGAAAGACCGGAACGGCAAGGATCATGACAAACTGCTGGTGCATTTCGACCGTAACGGCTTCGGCTATACCCTCGATCGCGTAACCGGTGAACTGCTCGTTGCCGAGAAGTTCGACAAGGCAGTCAACTGGGCCAGCCATGTCGACTACAAGACCGGCCGTCCGCAGGTTGTGAAAGAGTACTCCACGCATCAGAACGGCACGGACGTCAACACCAAGGGCGTATGCCCTGCGGCTCTGGGATCGAAAGACCAGCAGCCTATCGCGTTCTCGCCGAGAACCAAGCTGGTTTACATTCCCGGCAACCACGTATGTATGAACTACGAACCATTCGAAGTTGAATACACTGCCGGTCAGCCTTATGTAGGCGCTACCCTGACCATGTTCCCGGCCGGCGTTGACGCTGTAACCGGCATCAAGAACGGCTCCACCAATCTGGGCGTATTTACTGCGTGGGATCCGACTACCGGTAAAATCGTATGGTCCAAGGATGAGCCGTTCTCAGTATGGTCCGGCGCTGTTGCAACCGCGGGCGATGTCGTGTTCTACGGCACGCTGGAAGGTTACGTCAAGGCAGTTGATGCACGCTCCGGTAACGAGCTGTATCGCTTCAAGACGCCTTCGGGCATTATCGGCAACGTAAACACCTGGTCTTACAAGGGCAAGCAGTACGTTGGCGTTCTGTCCGGTCTCGGCGGCTGGGCCGGTATCGGCATGGCGGCTGGTCTTGACGGCGAAAGCGAAGGTCTGGGTGCGGTCGGCGCTTACAAAAGCCTCGCCAACTTCACCAAGCTGGGCGGCGTTCTGACTGTGTTCTCACTGCCTAACAATTAATTATCTGCTGCTCGTAGATCGTTAATCGCCAAGGAACGCCCCGGTCGAGCAATCGACCGGGGCGTTCTTCATTTTTGCGGGCATTAAAACTACAATATCCGCTGAAATTGCAACTACTCAGCTAGCGTGTCCACTTTCAAAGCAACCCTGTCATTCCGGAAGTAAGCGCGCCGCTGTGCGGCCTGTTCACCGCACAGCGTCGATCAAGCAGAATAATCCGGTATTCAGTTCCAAACGACCCCACAAAACATCAACCAGGATAACTCATGAAAATAAACCGTCTTTTCCCGCTCGCGCTGGGAATAAGCTGTATCCTCGCCGCCCCGGCGCAAGCCTGGGAAGGCCAAACGCTGAAAGTCTGTTCCGACCCCAATAATCCGCCCTATTCCGACACTAAAGGCCAGGGATTCGAAAACAGGCTGGCTGAACTGATCGGCAAGGAATTCGGCAAAAAAGTCGAATACACCTGGTTTCCACAGCGCATGGGATTCATACGCAATACGCTCAAGGCCAAGCTGCCCGATTCGGAAGAATACAAATGCGACCTGATCATGGGACTTCCCACCGGTATTGAAATGGCGGCCACAACAGAACCTTATTACCGTTCAACTTATGTTCTGGTCATCGCCAAAAAGCGCGGCTGGGACGACATCGCCGGCAGCGACGACCTCGCCAAACTGGATGAAGGCAGGCGCGGCAAACTCAAAATCGCGATGTTCGACGGCTCTCCCGCCACAACCTGGCTGCTGAATCATAACCTGGTGGAACACGCCATTCCGTATCAGAGCATGACCGGCGATGCGAGCGTCAACACCACGCAATTGCTGGAAAAAGACTTCGCCGCCGGCAAACTCGACATGGCCATCGTCTGGGGGCCAATCGCCGCTTACCTGGAAAAACACGCAAAAGCCGGTCAACTCGTGCTGATAGCCATGAAAGCGGAACCCGGCGTACGCTTCAGCTTCCCGATTTCGATGGGCGTCAGAATCCCGGATAAGGACAGAAAAGCCGAATTAAATACGTTCATCGGCAAGCACGGTGCTGAAATCAATAAAATATTGCAGGATTACCATATTCCGCTGGTAGCCGGAGAATAAGTCATGACGACCTTAAGCAGAAAAATCATGTATGGCGCGATCAAACCGGTAATCAGTCTACTGATTACCGGTTTGTTGGCGTCGGCTGCAGGGCCGGTATTTTCCGCCCCACGCACCACCGTTCCACCCCGTCCGGTAGCGGCAGCCCCGCCGCCCCTTGAACCAAGCCTCACTCTCCCCGGCATAATCCCGTTAAACCAGCAAACCGTAAGCTACTCTTGCGGAGATGGTACGTCACTATCGGTAGCCTACATCAACACCCAGGACGGACAAAGTTTTGCCATACTGCCGATAGATGGAAAAAATCGCTTATTCGTCATTCTGCCTTCAGGCTCCGGCGCGCGTTACTGCTCGGGTCCTTATGTCTGGTGGAACAAGGGCGCGGAAGCCACGCTGTGGGACGAACGGAATGCCCGCCGTCCGCTGCTTGGCGGAACTTGCAGCTCAGGCAAATAAGAGCGGTTTTTGCCCATATGTCGCAAACCCTAAGGGGTGAGAATCTTGGTGCCGCTATCGAGGCTGACCGACCGGTTTCTCACCTCCACTGCTCCTGAATCAAGCTTGGTCGATGTTTCAACCATACTGACGGAGCGCTGTCTCACCTCCGTGGTAGTGTCATCTACATTAACTTCTTTCTGCTCCAGCACCACTTCATTTTGCGCCAGCGCTACGTCTTTTTGCTCTACCTCCACTCCCTTTTGCTCTACCGCCACGGTCTCTTTCTTAACTGCCGCTCCGGTAGCCTTTACCTCCGTTCCTAATGACTTAAAATATGCAGTTATCTGCTGTCCCTTAAACCCCTTCGCTTCAAGATGAGCGCCTTTAACCCACTCCCACTTCATAATCGACATATCGAACTTAAACGTATAAAAATTTATATATCCTCCAACATATAAATTATCGCAAAGTCCGACATATAAAGAGTTTTTTGCGCCAATCGTGACACTATTTTCAGCTCCGGCGAAATAGGACGTGGTATCGCCGTAGGTATATGTCGTCTTGTCTTCTGCAATCCACGAGGTAATGCTCCCATTCACGTTCTCGGTTGAGTTCCCCTTGATATTTTGAGTAATGTTTCCATTCGGGGCATTCAGAATTATGTCGCCCTGACTGGATGTCAAAGTAATATCATCGCTATAAGCCGTCAGCGAGATTCCGTCAGTCGGGGCAGCGGGCGATACCGGCGGGGAAGCCAAACCGGAACCCGTTGTTACGCCGAAGTTTCCGTTGTCCGTGTTGATCCAGATGTTGCCCGGCGCGGAACTGCCGGCAACCGCGCCGGCAAGCGCACCCATGCGCAGCGAAGCGTTGCCGAGCGGCGTATTCATCAATATATATTGATTACCGGCCTGATCGTGCAGAATGATTTCATTGCCACCAGCCGTGAGTATTCGTGATTGCCGCTGATTGTCGTTGGTCACCACGTTGGGGCTTATCGAGTTCGGCATAGCCCCGGTTATCACCGGCTGATCAGGATCGCCGTTGATAAAGGACAACAGGACTTCGGCACCCTTGAGCAACGGAAGATGCATGCCGTAGTCGCTGCCTGCGTATTGCGAAGACTTGCGTATCCAGGCCGAACTGCGTTGCGCTCCCTTATGAGTAATATCAAACGGCACCTGTATCTTGTATTCGCCTTTCTCATTCAGCTCGGCATATTCTCCACTGCCTTCCGCATCGACAAAGCCGATCAGTGTGCCTTCTATCTTCGGCCAGACATGTTTTATTTCCGGGCGGAACTGCACATCGGCAGAGATAGCGGAAATCTCAGCCAGATAAAAATCGGCGGAATGGCTTATCTCACCTTCGGCGGGTAAACGCAAGCCATCCGTCAATAAACCGGCTTGCGAACCTTGGTGCCGGACGGCGGTCAGCAGGTAACGCCGATTGAAACCCTGGCGAGGATGTCCCTGAACCTCCATAAATTCGCCGCAACGCAAACCTGTCGCTGTGCTGCTGCCTTGATATATATCGCCTCGCGAGCGAATGCCTTCGGCGCGCAGTTTCGCTAATTGCTCGGCTTCCGCATTGGTCTTTAAATTGTTACCGAATAAATAGACTGCACCGGTCCCCTCAGGATCAACTGCCGCCTTACCTTGAATCTCATGGCTGGCGCGCTGTTCGTTATAATCCATCACCACCACCTGCCTGGGAAGACTGCGGCTTTCCAATGTCAGGGTATTAATCCGGCGTTTCCGCCCGGGTTCGGAACCTTGCTCACCCGGCGGTTGATACTGGAGCACCAGCGCCTGATCCTTATGCGCCATGCGGGTATCGCTGAACACGACTTTTTCATTAGCCCCGGTATCTTCGTACCACCAATAAATACCCAGGCGATCCGCCCAGCGCGCGATAAAATTAAAATAGCTTTCCTTGTACTGGCAGACGTAATCCTGCTTCGGGTAATTGCTTACCTCTTCCCGTAGCCTGAGGTCATAATCGTTGCCGGTCAACCCGCTGTTTTCCAGGATGACTTTAAAAATCTCCGGACGGGATTTATCCAGATACACCTCGGAAAGGTAATAGGTCTCCGACCGCCAAAACTTCGGTACCAGCACTGCCCGGTAGCATGTCCACCCGCCTGTCTGGTATTGATAGGATAGCTCCTGCACCAGGCCACGATAAATGGTTTCCTTTCCACCTTCGCTGCCATCGTTAAGCGTAAACCGGGCCGGTTTACCCACCAGCTCGCGTTCGCTGATATCGCTATTCCTGGAAACCAGCAGCAACTCAAAGCGGTAAAGCGCGGCCAGCGCTTCTTCGCCCTCGAAACGCACCACCTCAAATGCATCCCGGGCAACATTGTCGCAAATAAAGCTGAAGCGGCGTTCCTTTCCGTTGATCTGACTGTATGTGTTCATAGTGCTATCCGATTGGCATTTTGTTTGCCGAAACAACAAACGTATGTAATTGTACAAATCATATAATCATTAAGCGGCAGGGGATTACGTATTACCTGACATACGCAAGCGCAAATGCTCGCTTCAAAGGAGACAAGCGTAACTTCTCTTGCGGCTACGCCCGGAACAGGCCTTGCCGAATGGGCGCCGGCACTCCCTTGCCGGTACAACAGGTTAATTCAGCAGCAATTCAACTCCGAATTACTCCGATACAATGGTAAACGCCCCCTCGGCATCCATTCCCAAACATATTGCGCTGAGCATGACGCCTTCGGTCATACGCGTGAGTATGGTCTGCGAAAGCTGCGGCAGCAGGCTGCTACGTAATATGAAATCGATATTGCGCGCACCGGTTTCAATTTCGGTGCAGCGCTCCGCGATCTGCGTAACCACCGCATCGTCGTAACTTAACTGAATCTTGTTGTTCTGCCGCAGACGGTCGACTATTTTGTCGAGTTTGAGACGAATAATCGCCGTTAACGCGTCGATACCCAGGGTGCGGTAAGGAATAACCGTCATGCGCGCCAGCAGCGCCGGTTTAAAATGCGCCGACAGGATAGGACGCACCGCCGATAACAGCACATCGCCCGGCACCGGCTCGCCGCCAGCTGTCATTTCGGTAATTACGTCGGATGAGAGATTGGATGTCAGGAAGATAATGGTATTGGAAAAATCGATTTCCTTGCCTTCGCCATCCGACAGCACGCCTTTATCGAACACCTGGTAAAATAGATTCATCACATCCAGATGAGCCTTTTCCACTTCATCAAGCAATACCACTGAATAAGGCTGCTTGCGCACGGCTTCGGTCAGCACACCGCCTTCGCCGTAGCCCACGTATCCCGGCGGCGAACCGATCAAACGCGAAACATTATGCTTTTCCTGAAACTCGCTCATGTTGATGGTGATGGTGGAGCGTTCGTCACCAAACAGCAAATCGGCGAGCGCCAGCGCGGTTTCGGTTTTACCCACCCCCGAAGGCCCCACCAGCAGGAATACGCCGACCGGTTGATGCGGATCTTTCAATCCGGACTTCGAGGTTTTGATTACCTCGGCTATCAGATCCAGGCCGTCGTCCTGTCCTCTGACGCGAGCCTTCAAATGCTCGGCCAGATGCAGCACGGTGCCTATCTGGTCGCGCAGCATTTTACCCAGAGGTATGCCGGTCCAATCGGACACCACTTTGGCAATGACGTCAGGGTCGACCTCGACCCGAATCAGCGCGTTATCGCCCTGCAAAGCTTTCAGTCCGGCCTCGGTCTCAGACAGCTTGTTGCGCGCCACATTCAGTTCCGTTTCCGGCGCGGAAGCCTCCAACAACTGCGCAAGCTCGGCACGCGCTGCCAGCAAGGCTTCCGCCGCGCCTTTTTCCTCTTCCCAATGGCGGCGGATCGTTTCCACTTCGGCTTGCAGCAGCGGTATGCGCTGTTCGATTTCAGCCAGCTTTTCACCGTCATGGGACTGCTGATGGTCGCGGTCACGCAACAAGCCTTTTTGTTCGCGCTCCAGCGCCTGGATTACGCGCTCCTTGTCTTCCAGTTCGGCTGGTTTGGCCGATAACGCCACCTTGACGCGCGCGCAGGCGGTATCGAGCAGATCGACCGCCTTATCCGGCAACTGACGGCCGGTGATATAGCGCGCGGCCAGCTCGGCGGCGGCAATGATGGCGTCGTCGCGCACAACGACGTGATGCGCCTGTTCGTAACTGTCCCGTAAGCCGCGCAGGATTACAATTGATGTGGCGACTGTCGGCTCGTCGAGCCCTACCAGCTGGAAACGGCGCGCCAGCGCAGCGTCCTTTTCGAAGTACTTCTTATATTCGGCCCAGGTGGTCGCAGCAATGGTTTTCAGCTCACCGCGCGCCAGCGCCGGCTTCAGCAGGTTGGCAGCATCATTGGTGCCGGCTGCGCCGCCTGAACCTATCAAGGTATGCGCCTCGTCTATGAACAGGATGATCGGCTTGCTGCTGCCCTTGATTTCATTGATAACCGATTTAAGACGATTCTCGAACTCGCCTTTTACACTGGCTCCGGCCTGCAGTGAAGCCATGTCCAGGCCGAGAATAGAAGCGGATTTCAGCGAATCGGGAACGTCGCCCTGCACGATACGCAACGCGAGCCCTTCCACAACGGCGCTTTTGCCGACACCGGGATCGCCGACGCAGATCGGATTGTTTTTACGGCGGCGCGCCAGAATATCCACCATTTGACGGATTTCTTCATCGCGTCCGAATACCGGATCCAGCTTGCCGGCCTTGGCTTTGGCGGTAAAGTCCTCGCAGAACCGGGCAATGGCGCTGCCCTCAGCACCCGTTGCAGCCCCTGAGCCGGCGGCCGCGCTACCGCCCTCGCTGCGGTCATGTCCGACGGTCTCTTCCAGCGACCCCGCCGTCGATGCGGTATAACTGGCCAGTAGCACATCGCGGTTTAACCCGCGGATCAATTGAACGTAATCGCCGCTGGCATAGAAAGTCGCACGTCCGACCACCGCTGCCAGTATCGCACCCGAGCGCACCTGCCGTTCCAGCAGGTTTACCGAACTGATAAGCCAGGCATCCTGCAATAACTCCAGCAGCAATGGCGAAAACACCGGGCGTCCGCTGTTACCTGCTTTGAAACTATCCAGCGCTTCATCCAGCGCGCGCCTGAAAATACCGGGATCGACCTGATTGGCGCTCAACAGCAAAGTCAGATCCGACGCCGGCTCGTCAAGCAATTTGCGCAGCAGATGTTCGGTGGTGATTTCATAATGGGTTCTTGCCAGACAAATCCCAGCGGCGCCTTCAAGCCCTTGCTTGCAAAAGCTGTTCAAATGTCCGACGAGTTGCTTCAAATCGACAATCAGCATGATCTATTTCCTTTATGGATAATTCAATGACAGAGTACGTACTCTCGTGAGCTTTCTATCTGTCCGGGATCAGGCTGACTGGTATGTCCCAGCCAGGTATCAAATCCCAGACTATTCCATTTTCCAGCCTTCAGGCGCGCCGAAGCCAGCACCTCCGGCTTGATGTTTAACCTCAATAGCACTCGCAACGGTTGGCGTAAATAGAATTTCAGCAAATGTTTCAGTTGTTCGGCCTGCACAGACCCCGGAGCAAAGCCGCGAAAAGCGGCGTCGTCCAGTTGCGACAGTTCTATGCGTATCGTTGCGCTGCGATCCGCCACCCGCGCGCCCAATATCGCTGTTTCTCCCAAAAGGCTGCACGCACGTCCCAAACGCGTCAACTGATCGACGGCTATAGGCTGGCGGTACATCACACAGGGGTGAATTTCGATATTCTTATTGTTGAAATAATCCCTGAGCAAAGTCGTCAGATCCGACAGAGTTTTGCGTTGCTGGTTAAAAATGCCCAGGTAACGCAGGATGCGGTGGCTATCGCTGATCTGACTGCGAACCGTGGGTTCGGACAATCCGGCAAACGCGTAAAGATACTTCAGATAGGATTCGCTATGCTCTTCATACAACTTGAAGGGAAGCTGATGTTTCAGCCAGGCCCGATAAAACAAATCATAGAGGCGGTTGGTCAGCATGTCGAGAAATTCACGGCAAGCCTTGCCTCCATCTCGATATTCCGCCAGCAGGTCTTCGGTATAGAAGGTCGGCAGCGGTGAAGTTACGCCGTAAAGTCCTAGAAAGCTGGCCGTTATCCTGACATGCCTGGGCCCCATAAGCTCAATGGCGGCGATGTCGGTACCCGGAAAAGAAAGCCCGAGATACGGGCGATAGTCCACCCGCACGTCTTCGAGCAGCTTCAGCAGGCGAACTGCCTGAAAAAAGCCGTATTCCTTGCCTTCCGCGCTTAACCTGGCAAGGATATCAGTCGATGATTCGCTACGCGTTCCGGCCATTTGATTATCTCGCCCAAGCCGGTGGTGACCAGCTCGAATTTACTGTAAGTATTGATTTCCGAGCTGGCTGCAAAAAAACGATCCATCACGCAGCCGAACAGATATAAATCGCCCTTGCCGTTAAAACAGCTTTCATCGCAATACAATCTGATTCGCCGCCCTCGCAACGGCGTACCGCGAAAAAGACGCGATTCATCGAATATTTCCATCCGCTTCAAACCGTCGATACGCCTCAGGTTGCCTTGAGATGCCGCGCTGACCGGATGTCCGCCGGTTGCGAGCAAACGCAACAATTCGCGCAAAGCCTCCACACTGGTAATACCGTTATAATTCAGCGATAAAAACGAAAGCACGCTCCACAGCATTCCCCCGTGTAAACAAGGCTCGCGTTGCGGCGTCGGCGCATTCAGGTTTTTGAAGGTAAAGCGCTCCGGAGAGCTGTCGGTTTTTACCGATATATCCCCCGGCCTCAAGCGTTCGGGAAGCCCGCCGTTGGAACAGGTCATACGGATGGACAAGGTCTCGTTTTTTTCCGGGACGCCTTGCGGATAAACGACCGATATCAAGGTTTCTATGCCCTTGCCGCTCAGATGCGGACGCCTGAACAAGCGGTAAATATTCTGCGCCTGTTCAACCGATACGGAGAAATGGCTGATTTCCTGATAATCGATTTCATTATGTTCTCCCTGCCGCAGGCCTCTGACCTGATCCACTCGGTAAACGGCATAGTGCTGCTGCCTGTCGTCCTGTGGACGAATACGGTACTCGATTTGTTTATGGTCGATCTGAATGGGATCCGCGGCATAATTGAACAGATTCAACGCAGGCACCACATTCAGCATGAACACATCGCTTTTCAAATGCAGATCGTAGATGCCGGGGTCGAACTCTATCTCGATGCTGAATTCGTTTCCCGAGCGTTTTTTCCAGTTCGAGAGACCTTCTATATCGATAAAAAGCAACTTCTCGGGCATTTGCAGGTAGTCCTGGAGAAGCTGGTGTTTCGGGAATGCCTGTGGAGGATAAGGCGTTAAATAAACGTCGTATTGCCGGCAAACCAGTGCTTCGACGCCCAGCGACACCGGCTGTTTCCCGCCGTCCACCAGCCTGACGCGCGTGGCGGTTTCCTGCAAGGCATAAAACCAGTTGCATGCTTCGCGCATGTCCAGTCCCAGGAACAAGCGCAAGCTCTGCGCCTTGAACTCGGCAAGATCGATACCATCGGCGGCGAAACGCAATTGCAATACCGGCGCCTGCCCCGCCGCCTGTTTAAGCGTTGAGCCGGCCAGCTTGATCGGATGAACATCGAGATCGGCTATGGTTTTGAAACGGCAGGAAGTGCCGTCCACCGGTACCGAAGCCAACTCGGTGTTGCGTTTAACTACGGCGGTATCGTTCAGCTTCAGGGCCGGCAAAAACTGTATCAGCGCCGCGCATGGCAACTGCCGTAAAAACTGGGGGAAGATGAGATTGCTCATTTCCTGAGCAATCTGCGGAAAATCATCGTCCAGCTTCTGCCGCACCAGCCCGGTCAGAAAGGCCACGCCTTCCA
The DNA here is from genome assembly GCF_009498235.1 of Candidatus Methylospira mobilis. Lineage (NCBI taxonomy): Bacteria > Pseudomonadati > Pseudomonadota > Gammaproteobacteria > Methylococcales > Methylococcaceae > Candidatus Methylospira > Candidatus Methylospira mobilis. The sequence goes on from NZ_CP044205.1 coordinate 2,567,819, forward strand.
GCAAACGCTCGACATCCGGGTCGGCGGAAGCGCCGGTAAGCATCGGCGCCAGCGTGGGATTGGCCTCCGCAAACTCGCGCCCCAGCTCCCGAAGCGCAGACAACTCCGACGCATAATAGTTATTGGTGAAATTTACCATGCTTTACGACCAGGATGTACTGATACGCCCGTCGGGCTTGACCGTGGTACTCAGACGCAACGGTATTTCCTTGTCATCCACGTCGATAAAACCCTCGAGCTGAAAAGTCAAAACAATTTCGCCGTCTTCGCGTCCCTTTACCGTAATGGCGGGCTTTTTCAGCCGCGGCTCGAACAAAGAGATGGTTTCGACAACGGCATCTTGCAATGAACGAATGGATTCAGAGGTAAATCCGCTCGATACATTAGTGAAATCGGGAATACCATAACGCTCATCTATCGGAACAGAACCGCGCTTGGTATTCAGCATATAATTCAGGTGAGAAAGTACGGAATGTATCAGCACATCGACCTGAGTCTGATAGGTTCGCTTGGAACCCCGCTCCCAGCGGCTGATGCGCTCCAGTAATCGCTCTTCGTGCATGGAACGTCACATCAGTTAAAAATACGCCCGGACGTGCACAAGCTATGCGTTTGTACGCCCGGACGTATTTGCATTACCTTGAGGCTTATTGGCCGGTCCAGGAATCGACAGCTTCTATGCCGCCATCTTTCCAGGTAGTGGTAATTTTTCCATAAGTGAGCGCTACAATCTCCCAAGTAGGATACTTGGTGAAATCAGGATCCAGAATATTCTGTGTCTCGTGCTCAACCGAGATGACCACCGCATTCTCGATTTTTTTCGTAAAGTAGACAACTTCCTGACCATTTTTGTCAATATGGGTGAATTCAAGCAAAGCTTCGGTAATGGTTTCACCTGTAGTCAGCGCCTGCTGAATCTTTGGGCTGGATGCGTCGACCGATTTCCTGACAAGAAACGGATGATGAACGCGCTTACCTGTTGCCAGACCTGTCTGCAAACTTACCGGAATATCAATCTTGTGCTCATGCCCCTGGACCAGAATCTTTTTTTCATGGCCTTTAATATCGCAAGAACCGTCGATTTGACCCTGTTTTGCGCCTTTCAATGAAAAATAACTTGGTAATGCCATTTTATCTACTCCTTTACATTAAAAAAACAAAAAGCAATTAAAACTGCTGAAATATCATTTTATTTCAAGCATACCGACCAGAAAAAACGTAAAGGGAGCCCCCTATATTCGAATGAGGCCCGACCTTTAAACCAACCCGATACCGGCCGGTCTCCCCTTCAACATTTTCGACCACGACTTCTGCCTGATACAATGGTCTCCAACTGCGGACTTCGGGGAGAAGGTTATCCATGTCCGCTACATATTGACTAATCCATTTATTCAATTCCGACTCCTAGTCGCCACGCTTTCTCCATATACCTATGCTGTTCACACCGCATGACCATTATACAATTCATCAAGCGGCGACGATTAACATATATAACATTCGAGTCGAAAGTTGGCAATTAAGTTCCGTTTTCCTGCAAAAAAATAAAACAAAAAAGCGAAAACATTACTTCTTACTTCTTTTCCAGCTTGCCGACCAGAGAAAGCGTAAAGGAAGCGCCCATGTATTTGAAATGCGGCCTTACCTTTAAACCAACCCGATACCAGCCGGCCTCGCCCTCCACATCTTCAACCACGACTTCCGCCTGACGCAAAGGTCTCCGGCTGCGGACTTCGGGGAGAGGATTATCCATATCCGCTACATATTGACTGATCCATTTATTCAATTCCGACTCCAGGTCGCCACGCTCTTTCCATGTACCTATGTTCTCACGCTGCATGACCTTGATGTAATGCGCAAGGCGGCTCATGATTAACATATAGGGTAATTGAGTGGAAAGACGGTAATTAAGTTCCGCTTCCTTGCCTTCTTTTGAGTTTCCATAAAATTTCGGTTTCTGAACCGAATTCGCCGAAAAGAACGCGGCATTGTCCGAATTTTTGCGCATGGTCAAGGCAATAAAGCCCTGTTCAGCCAGCTCATACTCGCGGCGCTCGGAAATCAATATCTGCGTCGGAATCTTGGTCTGTATTTCCCCCATCGATTCGAAGGTGTAAACCGGCAAATCGCCGACCGTTCCACCGCCCTGCGGACCGATGATATTCGCGCACCAGCGGTAATCGGCAAAGCTCTCGGTGAGGCGCGTCGCGAATGCAAAAGAGGCATTACCCCACAAAAACTCCTGGTTGCCGCCCGAAACACTTTCCTTGTAGTTAAACGACTTGACCGGAACAGTGTCCGGACTATAGGGCACGCGCAGCAGGAAACGCGGCACAGTCAACCCTATGTTGCGCGCATCTTCAGATTCGCGGAAAGCTTTCCACTTGGTGTACTTCGGGGACTCGAATATGGACGCCAGATCCTTGAGGTTGGGCAATTGATCGAAATTGTCGATACCGAAAAACTCAGGACCCGCCGAAGCAATAAAAGGCGCGTGCGCCATTGCTGAAACACTGGCTACATACTGAAGCAACTTCAAATCCTGCACGCCAGGCCCAAACTCATAGTTTGCTATGACCGCTCCCACCGGCTCGCCGCCAAACTGTCCATACTCCGCGGTATAGGCGGTTTTATACAAGCCTGACTTGGTAACCTCGGGCGCGTCCTCGAAGTCTTCCAGCAATTTGTCCTTGGCAACGCTGATCATCTGCAAACGGACATTCTCGCGGAAATTGGTTCGATCCACCAGAAACTTGAGACCACGCCACGCCGATTCCAGCTTTTGAAATTCGGAGTTGTGCAGAACCGCATCGACCTGCGCGCAAAGTTTTTGATCCAGCGCGTTGATCATTTCATCAACCTGACTCTGCGTTACACGCTCGATTGAAGTCTGCGGCTCCAGCAACTGACTGATAAAAGCCTGTAAGCCCTGCTTGGTAATCGAATAAGACTCGTCATCCGGCTTGATGCGGGTCGCCTGCACCAGTTCGTCCAACAAGGAAAGTTCACCCGCGTCTGCCGCGCCCGCTGCCGCTTCGGCCAGCTTCTCGTTTTCTTCTGCCATTAGAAACCTCTGATTTTTGCTTATTTGTCGTCCTGAATACCGAGTTCCGACAGCAAACGCGCACGTGTGCCGTCATCCTGCACCAGATCCTGCAAACGTTTTCTGAACTCCGGAATATTGCCCAGCGGCCCTTTAAGCGCCTTCAACGCATCGCGAAGATGAATCAGACTCGCCAGTTCAGGTATTTTTTCGACAATCGCGTCAGGCGAAAAATCGTTCAGCGAGTCAAAGTTCATTTTCACAGCCAGGTCCGTCGCTTCGTCGCCCGGGTTACCCAGTTTATTCGGAACGGTCAGGTCCAAGGATAAATTTTGTCCCTTGAGCACGTCATTGAAATTATCCTTGTCGATATTGATCGGTTTGCGATCCTCTATCGGTGTACTGTCATCCTTTAAGGTAAAATCCCCCAGCACCATCAACTTGAGCGGAAGTTCTATTTCCGCCTGGGCATTGCCCGTCGCCGGACGATATACAATATTTACCCTTTCTTTAGGTGCAACCGAACCTTCGTTGGCCATAGCCGATCCCCACAATCTAGTATGTTTATTCAGCCTGAGCGCTAGGTTATACAGCACAACACGCTGCGAGCCGCCGCTACCTCAGGTTCCTTCGGGTCTTCATTTATAACATGTAAATATGACATATTCACTACTTGCTTGTTCCGCTCTTTGGCAGCGCCCATCGATTCTGCCGTATAAAAAACGGTGGTCTTTTATAACATGGAGAGTATGACATAGTCATAATTTGTAAGTTCCGCTGCAGGAAGCACGCTGCTATCTCTTTGTATTAACTGCAAAGGGCAACGGGCGCTTCGACTGGCGAACAGCGCACGAAATCATTGCCGGGAGCGGCATAACGACAAGCCGGCGCGCGCCTTTGCGAGAACACCAGTGAAAGTGCTTGCTTAGTATTGCCCCACCATCGCGTAAGCGTCGCCCTCTGACGCGCAAACGGTTGCGCCACGCCTAGTTGTCCCCTCACCCAGCCCCGCTCCTCGGGGACCGCACTGCAGTACAGTCCGGCTACGGCGGTGCAAAGCATGCTTCGAAAGTTCCGCCTTCGCCCCGGCGGGAGAGTGAGTCAGGCATTCGCTCCGCGATTCGCACGGTAAAGAGAACGGGTTTATTGCTGTGAATATATACTGTGAGGGCCGGAGTGAGGCTGGCAGGATCGGCAATTGCAGGGTCTCAAAATCGGGAGCCTGATATTCAGTTTTTGACAACGTGCGAACAAACGTGTAAAACAGCATCCGCTAGGGTATTTACCTATAAGCATTTGAAATAATAGGTATTTTCTATATAAATAGGTAATTAAGCATGATCAATAACAGCAAAACGCGTCAAAACGGTTTTACCTTGATAGAGTTAATGATTGTGGTCGCCATCGTAGGCATATTGGGAACCGTGGCGTTTCCCGCCTACCAGGATTACGCCATACGCAGTCAGGTATCGGAAGCAATATCGCTGGCCGGCGCTGCAAAAACAGCAATCACCGAAGTTTACATGCAATCCGGCAAAGCCCCGGCGAACAGAACGGCGGCAGGATTAAGCGCTATCGGCAGCGATACATCCGGCGCCTACGTGTCGGCGCTCGATATCAAAAACGGCGTCATTACCGCGACGTTCAGCAGTACGCCGCCGCAGCGAGCCCACACCGGCATAAATGCGAAAACGCTGACTTTCGTTCCGTTTTTAAGCACAGAGGGAGGCGTCGCCTTCAAATGCCGCGCGCTCGGCTCCTCAGCGACGACAGGCTCTGGCACCTTGATGACCGGCTCGGCTGATAGCAGCGGCAGTCTGGAAGGAAGATACGCGCCGCAGGAATGCCGGCTATAACGCGCGACCGCTATTGCCGATCAGAACGGACGAATTCTGCTGTTCCAGCCGGCGATGACCCAAGGTATACCTGACTCGACACGCGAACATGATGAATAGCCCCGATAGAAACCGGTTGAGGCGCGCCTTGCGCCTCAACCACGATAATGATGGTACAGGCCGACCCTCCCCCTGCATGCATAGGTATGATATCTACACAAGCTCCCTCTCCTGTGGGACCCCGTGAACGGATACGTAACCACAACGCAAGCCCGTTGCCGTAGTTTTTCCCTGATATTGCCTGCTGCGGCAAAGTATGGCTTCCGCACGTAATTTGGCAATTTCCTCAGCTTCCGCGTTACTTGTAAGTTTTTCTCCATACAGAAAAACTTCACCAATGCCATGGATGGGGTCAACCTGCGCACTTCCTTTTATCCCGTTATCGGCGCGATAATGCTGGTAATCCATGGTAGTCAATTGTAAAGGCACGGATCAGGTTTCAAGCGTCAGTTCCAGAAGAAGGTTTTTTGAGCCGGGGGCGGCATCCAAGGTCGGGCTGGTACTGCAATTCCCAAGTATGCGCAGTATGTGCGGTATTTACATCGCTAAAAACTATCTTTTTGCATATGCCGCCACTAATATTTTCGGCCTGATACCACCAATAAATACCCAGCCGCTCGGCCCAGCGCGTTATGAAACCCAGATAACTTTCCTGATATTGACATATATAAGGCAACGCTGGAAACTCATGCCCATCACTATACCTCCCATTATTTTTAAGTTTGACTTCATAGCCGGCGTTCGGACCGGTGCTGTCCGTAATTCAGTCTGAAATTCTCCGGCCTCTTTACGCACTCGCAACTATCAAGCCACGACATAAAGATTGTCCGATTTTACGAAAACTCAATATCAGATAAACGCAATTTATTATCAAAAAACGAAAATAACACAAAATATTTTCAGTTTTAGTTAGTCAAATATTGAGCAGGGGACTGCCCGCGGCTTAAAGCGCTAAAGAATGAGAGAATCAAATTGGCAACTGATTAGGCAATGCATAAACCGGTTATCGTCGATTCCGTGCAAAACACGGCAAAAGCCCATCACCGAACGGTTTTATGCCATGGGAAGGTTGATATCCCTCCGTCGTCGGTTTTATAGGAAGTCAAGTACTGCAGGAGTCTTTTGTCGTACCGTATCGCACCTTTGCAGGCTGGGAACAGAAGCTCTATCGGTAATCTCAGCAGTTTTGCGCGCGCGCCAGGGTTTCGGAAGGGCGCTCGCCAAAACGCACGTAATAGTCGCGCCCAAATACGCCCATATGCGTAAAGCCGCAAGACAGCGCAATGCCTGTTACCCTGTCGCAGGAAGTAGCCAGCTTCAGACGGTTATGGGCGAGCGTAAGCCGCTGCTCGCGTATCCACTGCGTGGGCGTGCAGCCAAAGCGGCGCTGAAAGCCGTATTGCAAACTACGTGCAGACAGACCGCTGATGTGTTCCAGTTCAGAAAGTGCCAACGGTTTATCCAGATTTGCCTGTATATAGTTGCAAACCTGTTCCAGGTTTCGTTGATCGACTTTTTTGTTGCTCTTACTGTTATCGATCAGAAAGAGCTCGGGCAACAACATCATCGCAAATGTTCGATAGAGCGTATCATCCAGCCCCAAAAGCGCCAATGCTTGCGGCTGGTCTTGCAGCAGATCTATCTGAGCAAAGTATGAACGCAGCAGTTTATCGAATGATATCCCTGCTGCTCGTAGCGGTACTTCCCTGTCTTGTTCATGGGCGGAATTTACAAACTTGCGCGTGCTTTCCAAGCCGGTCATTGCGCGAAGCGTATGTTCCAAACGTGACTTTTGTACGTCAAAATACACGCCGGCGTATCCATCGCCCGTTACAGTTTCGCTCCGCCCGCTGGAAAGAAGAAATGCAGTGTGGCCAGTCCGCTGGTAGTACTTGCGTTTATTTGCAGTAACGCAGCATTGTCCGGAAGTTGGAATGCCTAATGAGGTAAAAGGAAGCCTGTCCCCCTTCACCAGGAAAGGAGTAAGAGCACCTGCGAGAATGTGCATTTCACCTATGTTGATTGCCGTGGTTTTATGATGTATTTCAGCGGATAGAGGTGCTATGTCATAGTCGCCTGAAAATCCAAGACTGATGCTTTCTGCGGCCGAATCGAGAGATAAACCGCTCAGCGAGTTTCTGTCGCCAAAAGGCAATGCGGACAATTTTTTTGCTTTAGTCTTCATACATAAACCAGGCTTCTTGCAGAGCCAGGTACCGGCTGGGAGGCTGTCCGGGAACTCTACAACTAAAACTTTACATACATACATTCACTCGGACGGCGTTTTTTGATGAAATCTGCAATTCATTATCCGCCACAGTGGAGCAATTATAAACCCTGCGCAAGTCGATTCCTGCAATGGTTTCTTGCCGGCGCACGGGGCCAAGGCAGTCCGTCCGAATTACCCTTATAAAAATGTTGTCATAGGGTAATGAAGAGGTTGGCGGCCTTAGGTCCGCAGGTTGAACAGCAACAGCCAATCTTGCCGCTTTCGCTAGCATGGCCATCAGCCATGAAGGCAGTCCCGGCTTCGCGCCGCACCAGCAGCGGTATGCCGCCGTTACAAACGCTTTTGGCAAGGGCGTTGCACAGTGATCCGATAGCGCACCGCCTTAAACTCGTAATCGAAGCTGGTTTGTTCAGATAGACAACTAGCAAATCTACAACTCTCGGTTTTTGAGCCTGAGCGATTTCAGCGCTTTCCAAAAGTAGTTTTCGTGCGATTATGGAAAAACTCGACATTGCCGTCCGTAAATAAAAGCAATATCCGATAAACGAAAACCACTATCCAGAAAACGAAAAACGCAAAAATAATTAAGTTTTTTCCTAAAAAACTAATATTCACGAGCGAACAAATTCACAGTTCTGGTGTAGACTCCAGAAACTAATCCACGGGGGTATTCATGAGCGACGAAAAGAAATTGACCACCAACGCCGGATGTCCGGTTGCTCACAACCAGAACATCATGACCGCCGGGCCACGCGGCCCCCAACTGTTGCAGGACGTCTGGTTTCTGGAAAAACTCGCGCACTTTGACCGGGAAGTTATTCCCGAGCGGCGTATGCACGCCAAAGGTTCCGGCGCATACGGCGCCTTCACTGTGACCCACGACATCAGCCAATACACGCGAGCCAGGATTTTCTCTCAAATCGGCAAGAAAACGGATTTGTTTGCGCGATTCACCACCGTGGCCGGTGAACGCGGCGCAGCGGATGCCGAACGCGATATTCGCGGTTTTTCGGTGAAGTTCTATACCGAAGAAGGTAACTGGGATCTGGTCGGCAACAACACGCCGGTATTCTTTCTGCGCGATCCGTTGAAATTCCCCGATCTGAACCATGCGGTGAAACGCGACCCGCGCACCAATATGCGCAGCGCGAAAAACAACTGGGATTTTTGGACCTCGCTGCCGGAAGCCCTGCATCAAGTCACCATCGTCATGAGTGACCGGGGCATTCCCGCCAGCTACCGCCACATGCACGGCTTTGGCAGCCATACATTCAGTTTCCTCAATGCCAGAAACGAGCGTCACTGGGTAAAGTTCCATCTGAAATCGCAACAGGGCATACGCAACCTGACCGATGCCGAGGCTGAAGCTCTCATCGGCAAGGATCGTGAAAGCCATCAGCGCGACCTGTTTGAAAGTATAGAACAGGGCGACTTTCCGAGATGGACGCTGTATGTACAGATCATGCCGGAAAAAGATGCATCCAAGGCACCCTACCACCCGTTTGATCTTACCAAGATATGGCCGCACAAGGATTACCCGTTGATAGAGGTGGGGGTTATGGAACTGAACCGCAATCCGGAAAACTTTTTCGCGGAAGTGGAACAATCGGCATTTAATCCTGCGAACATTGTACCTGGCATCGGCTTCTCGCCCGACAAAATGCTGCAAGGGCGGCTCTTCGCCTACGGCGATGCCCAGCGCTACCGTTTGGGTGTGAATCACCACCTCATTCCTGTCAATGCTCCGCGCTGCCCGGCACACAGCTACCATCGCGACGGGGCCATGCGTGTGGACGGCAACCATGGCGGCACGCTGGGCTATGAACCGAACAGCTATGGGGAGTGGCGGGAGCAGCCGGATTTTGCCGAGCCGCCTATGGCCCTGGAAGGCACGGCTGATCACTGGAACCATCGCGAAGACTCGGATTACTACGCTCAGCCCGGAGCGTTGTTCCGTTTGATGACGCCGTCGCAGCAACAGGTTTTATTCGAGAACACTGCGCGCTCTATCGGCGATGCGCCGCGTGAAATTCAGTTTCGCCATATCGGCAACTGCCAGAAAGCTGATCCGACATACGGCAAGGGCGTTGCTGATGCTTTGGGTATTGCATTGAGCGAGATATCAGCCTGAGCGAAATAGATGAGTTGGCTCACAGGCGTTCAGAGACCGGCCCCAAGCGCAGTCGAAAAGCCGGAGTTACAAACACGGATGATAACTGTATCGGTATACCACCCGAGGAAAGGAACCGTGTTTCCACATCAAACCTTGCAGTGCAAGGGCAATGTGAACTCCAATGTAATTTTCCGCGTCAGTTAACCAGCGGCGCTCGGTGAGGGGAAAAGATGAAACCACGAATTATCGATTTTATACTCGGCGGGCTCAAAATACAAGTGCAACACTATGATAAGGTGTTGCAATGGAAAAGAAATATAATCACTTAAGTGCAGAGGATCGTGCCGCGATCATGTTGATGAAGTCAGATGGACATAGCCTGAGGGCGATGGCTTTGAGATTACAGCGATCTCCGTCAACGATCAGTCGCGAATTGTTACGCAATCCAGTCAAGTCTGGTAGCTATTGCGCAGGTACGGCGGGGATACGAGCGAGGCAGTTACGCCATATGGCTCGAAAGCCGCGCAAATTATTACCGGATAGCCTGCTTTTTGGCGTAGTCGATTACTTTCTGCATGAAGGTTGGTCGCCTGAACAGATTTCTGGCACACTCAAGCGCGTGTATGCAGAGCAGGGAGCCCTTACGGTGTCACATGAAACGATATACACCGCACTGTATGCCTTCCCACGCGGTGAATTACGCAGCGAACTGTTGAGCTGTTTGCGGCAATCTCACACGGGCAGACGTCCTCGCGCCAGAGGAACCGATCGGCGTGGTCAGATACCTGATATGAACAGCTTGCATGTACGTCCACCGGAGATTGAAGACCGGCTGGTTCCAGGGCATTGGGAAGGTGATCTGATCAAGGGGTCAGGCAATCGTTCTTCGGTAGGCACGCTGGTCGAGCGTAGCAGCCGCCTTGTGATGCTGGCGGCTATGACGTCCGGCACGGCTGAAGCCGCACTGGAAGGCTTCAGTAACGCATTGAACCGTGTCCATGAGCCGATGCGCAAAACCATGACCTATGATCAAGGTAAGGAAATGAGCTGCCATAAAACGCTCAGTGAGCGAGCGGGCATCACCATCTACTTTGCCGACCCTCATAGCCCTTGGCAACGCGGAAGTAACGAGAACACCAATGGACTACTGCGCCAGTATTTACCCAAAGGAACCGATTTGTCGACCTACTCGCAGGAGCAACTGGATGAAATCGCATACAGACTGAACACGAGACCGAGAAAAATTCTCGGGTTTAGAACCCCCTTGGAAGTTTATGCCGAATTCCTGCATAATTGCCAAAAGGATGAGGCTATGTGCGAATCAACAACCGTTGCACTTGGAATTTGAAACCGCCCTCATAACAGGAATATTAGCAATGGCCTCAACGCCCGCAGCCAATGCATCCAGAGGAGATTTTCAAATTGTTTATCAAGGTCGGACAGTTGATGATTTAGTGATAAATTACATGCAAAGAAACCATATTCCAGGCCTATCGCTCGCGATCGTCCAGGCGCCTTATATACCCAGAGTCGTTGCTTACGGCTTAGCCGATACTTCAGCAAAAACACTTATATCCAGCAACACAGTGTTTAATGTGGGCCAAATTACCAATGCCTACACAGCCGTCGCCGTCATGCAACTCAAGGAAGAAGGAAAGCTGGGATTGGAAGATCCTGTAACAAAATACCTGCCCAATGCCTCAAAGGAGTGGAACAGCATTAAGATTCGTCATTTGTTGACGCACTCATCGGGCCTGCCTTCCTATAACGAAGCGTCCGGCTTTGATTATAGTCAGGATTACAACCTTGACTCTATTATCGATATGGTTAAAAAGATTCCGGCGCGTTTCAAAGCCGGCCACGATACGTACAATAGCGCTACGGATTTTTATTTATTAGGCGCGATCATTGAAAAATCGAGTGGCGTCTCTTACCAGGAATACATCACAAAAAATCAAATTGAGCGCGCAGGTTTAAAATATACCTTCTTCCCATCCAGCCTCGAATCGGTTAAAAATGAGTTGCATAACGGAAGCCAGCCTTTTCTGCACGCGGAGTTCAAGCAGAATCCGGTTTTCATTAACCCGGCCGAACCGGCCGTGGGTTATCGTGACGCAAATAACGGTTGGACGGCTGTAAAACCAAATAAGCAATCAGCCACTTTTGCAGATTCAGGAATAATGGCGTCCGCTCAGGATATCAGTATATGGGATATTGCATTAGCCGGAGAGATTCTGGTTAAAAATCCGGAGAATCGTGAATTTCTATACCGCTCAGTCAAACTGGATAATGGCAAAATCAGCCCGGGGAATGCCGGCTGGCAATTTCCGGGGCATCCTGGTTTGATGTATATCAAAGGTAATATTCCCGGCTTTTCGACTTTCCTAAGCCGGTTTACAGCGCCAACGGAATTACTCTGCGTAACCTTGTTGGCCAACAAGGACAATATTCGTGACCTGGATGTGTTGGCGCGTCAAATTGCAGGCGCTTACGATCAAAAACTGGCAGCGCCTGCAGGATCGGCATGGGTAGTATCCCGCGAAAGTCCCTATACTGTAAATGAAACGCTTGATCGGGTAAGTAAAGTGCTCGAAGCAAAGGGCGCCAAAGTATTCGCCCGTATCGATCACGGCGCCAATGCAGCCGGAGCAGGAAAAGCCATGAAGCCGAAGCAGGTATTAATCGTCGGTAATCCTGCTGTGGGAACAGACTTGATTATTGCCAAACCAACAGTGGCAATTGATTTACCTTTACGCATTATGGCGTGGGAAGACGATACCGGCCAAGTATGGGCCAGCTTCACTGATCCGGTCGAACTTGGCAAGCAATATCATATAGAAGGACAAGAACAAGTATTAAACAATATGTATCAAGCCGTATATGCAGCTGTAGATAAAGCAACTACAGCCTATTAATTATCGTCTTCAGTGTCAGCCTGCGATCATTTGCAGGATGACGCATGGTTTTTATCATAACTGTTCGCTTTTGCTACGACACAAACGCAAAAGATACTACCTGTCACAATCAACGGAGGAAAATCCACAATGGGCACTTTGAACACGATTATCACCAAAGACGGCACGGAAATTTATTACAAGGATTGGGGATCCGGACAGCCCGTCGTCTTCAGCCACGGCTGGCCGCTCAACGCCGATGCCTGGGAAAAGCAGATGGTCTATCTGGCATCCAACGGCTATCGCTGCATCGCGCATGATCGCCGCGGTCACGGGCGCTCAAGCCAGTCATGGAAAGGCAATGAAATGGATACTTACGCCGACGATCTGTCGGAACTTATCGAAGTGCTGGACCTGAAAGCCGCCACATTGATCGGACACTCAACCGGTGGCGGAGAAGTCGCCCGTTACATCGGACGGCATGGCACCAAACGCATCGTCAAGGCCGTGCTGGTAGGCGCGGTAACGCCGCTGATGCTCAAGACGGACGCCAACCCCGGCGGCCTGCCGATTGAAGTGTTCGACGGAATTCGTACCGGCGTAGCCACCGACCGTTCACAGTTTTTCAAAGACCTCGCTACACCGTTCTACGGCGCCAACAGGCCGGACGCGAAGGTCAGCCAAGGCGTACGCGACGCATTCTGGTTGCAGGGCATGCAGGGCGGCCTTAAAAGCGAGCTCGACTGCATCAAGGCATTTTCCGAGACGGACTTCACTGAGGACCTCAAAAGGTTCGACGTGCCGACCCTGATCATACACGGCGGCGACGATCAGATCGTGCCGATCGACGCCTCGGCTCGCGCCGCGTCGCAACTTATCAAGAACGCGACACTGAAAATATACCCCGGCGCTCCCCACGGCCTTGCCGACACGCATAATGATGAGCTCAATACCGATCTGCTCGCCTTTCTCAAAAGCTAGGGAAAGTGGATATTTACAAGATTATTTGTAACTATTCAGCATAACCCGCTGGAGAGGAAGCGAGGTGAGCCAGGCGAGACCTGCTACGTCCATGGATGGGCGTAGAGAGCTTCCAGGGAAGGACTTGCAGCGTGGTTAATATTCCGCACGCTTCCGCATGTCTCGACTGGCTTGCCTCAACCCGGCCGCTTCGGTCATGACTCTAAAGCACTCGCTGAATACTTACGATTATTTGATCATCAGGAAAACCAACCATGACAACCTCAAACCAGAATATAAGCGCAAAAATTGATATAGGTATTTCCGAAACCGACCGACTGAAGATTGTGCAGGGACTGTCCGGCCTATTGGCCGACAGTTACACGCTCTATCTGATGACCCATAACTTTCACTGGAACGTCAGAGGCCCCATGTTCAATACCCTGCATCTAATGTTCATGGCGCAATATACGGAGCAGTGGAATGCCCTGGACCTCATAGCGGAACGCATCCGCGCGTTGGGATATCCCGCACCCGGCACCTACAAGGAATTCGTCAAGCTTGCTTCGATACAGGAAATCGAAGGCGTGCCAAAGGCATTGGACATGGTTCGTCACTTGGTGGCGGCGCAGGAAGCCACTGCACGTACCGCCCGCAGCCTTTTTCCTGCAGTGAACGACGCCAACGACCAGCCTACCGCCGACCTGCTGACGCAACGATTGGAGATACATGAGAAAACTGCCTGGATGCTGCGCAGTTTGCTGGAAGAGTAAGCACCCGCTCAGAAGAGCGGGACGAGACTTCCTGCCGGGTAAGTGGGAAAAGATTAATGGAAAAGCCGGCCCGAAAGCCGGCTTTTCTGCCGCTACGAAACCTTATAAGCCAAGATCGGTAATAAAGCGGTTGGTGTAACCCAGAGTGGAAACACTGGGCACAGAACTGCAGGTCGAAGAAGCGGTGGATTGGGAGCAAGGAGTATCCCGGTCCAGCGACCAGAAGTGCAAACCGGCCAACTGGTTGCTTATCGCCCATTGCGTCATGCTATCGACATTAGCCAGCGAGAATATCTCGCTGGATACGTCGTTGACGCCTATCATCGGCGTCAGCTCTATCTTGCTGTACGGCGTGCCGTATTTCGCATTCAGGTTCTTCGCCGCCTGGATAGCGCTAAGCCCCATATCGCAAACGCCGTTCGACACCACGCAAACGCTGCTGCCGGGCGCACCGAAATCCATGGCCATCAGGTTGATGGTATAGTTGGTCACGGCATACTGTTGTATCGCCTGCATCACATAATAGCCGGTGACATTCAAATCGCCATACGGGTTAGATGCCGCCGTTCCGTTAGAGGAAGCCAGGGTTGCTATGGTAAAGCTGAAGCGCAGCTTGGGATAAGCCGATTGCACGGCGGCCACCTGCTGTACCAGACTGTTGATCTGCGCCTGGGTTTGTCCTGCTTCTATATCGAAATCGATGCCGACCAGATTTTTCGAGGCATAGCGATTGATAAAAGTAGTCATTCCTGCAGCGCTCGAACAGGTAAATGCACCCGCAGCCCCGCCGGTCGAAACCACGTAGTTGACATTGGCGTTGGCAAATGCCTGCACATTAGCCTGCGCCAGCGCATCAGCGGCTACACCCGCCCAGTTTTCACTACCGCACTCACCGGTCGCAAACGCCCATGTCACAGCAGGCAGCTTGGCCGGTATGACATTCAGTATCGGAGTCAGCGTGCCGGTAATCGCCGTAGACATCACATTGGTATTCCAGTTCAAGGAAGTGCCGATATCCTTGTAAGGGCTGAACAACAGGCCGCTCGCCGTTCCGGTACCGGCCGGAGTAGTCGAACCACTTGAACCTGAGGAAGATGAGCCGCTTCCGGATGAACTGCCGCTGGAAGATGAACCACTGCCGGAAGACGAACCGCTTGATGAACTACCCCCTGCCGCAGCAGCTACCGATGAGGCGAAAACAACCGTCTCGTAAGTACTTCCGCTTGCCGCAGTCTGCAAATCAGCCGGCGTCACGCCGTTGAATCCGCTGGACGTAACGCCGCCCGCAGGCAATGCGGCCGCCCAGGACGCCGGCGTCAAAGTTGTGGTGCCGTCAGCGGCGATATTAACCTGAAAATTCCACGGACCGCTTTGAAACACATTATGAGCCGTCGCGGAATCCGGGAATTTCAAAATAGCCTGCCAGCCGCCGGCCCCCGAGGGTAGACTGCCTGACGACATGTTCTGGACCGCTACCGTACCGCTATACCCGCCGCTCCATGTATTATTGATGGAAAACAGCACTTGCAAAGCTGGAGTTGCGGTTGTTGCAGAACCGCTGCCGGATGATGTCGACGATCCGGAACCGCTGCCGGTTGAACTGCCGTTGGAGCTGGAAGAACTGCTCGAACCGCTGCCGGCAGCTTGCCCTGCTTCGAGATTGGCTATGGTCTGCTGAGACGCTTGCGCCGACAAAACCGAAATCACGCACGGCTGGCCGTTAAAGGTGCAGTTAGCCAAATCCACCGTCGGATTCAACACGCCCGACGCATTGAAACCGATGCTCAGCGCGCTGTTTGCGGCCACCGCGCTCTCCCACGATGGTGAAGTCAGCGTGAAAGTATGAGTGGATGCGTTATAACTTGCGTTTGCATTCCAGAAAGACGACGCCTGAACTTGCTGGCCCAGCCCTGCAGACTGAAATGTCAACGTCCAGCCATTGCTCACGGCTGCAGGCACCCACACAGCCAGAGAGCCGGTATACCCCGCCCACGAATCCGTAGCGCTACCCCATGAAGAAGCCGCGCTAATAATCGCATTTGGCACCGGTGCGGGCAAAGTCGCCGCAAAGGCGGGGAATCCGGCCACACATGAAAATATCAAGGCAGGCAATGCGCCTGTCAGTAATCGCAGCTTGCTTTTCATCTTGAACCTCCGTAAAAATAAAGCGTTAAAAACAATAGATGAATAGACGGCTACCGCCATCCGAGTTTCCGACACCGCGCAGATCGCGGCGGATCGCGCTTTTTCCAAATAGACTCCTGCTTTCTCTGCTGAGTTAAAGCTTTTACAGCTTGTAAAATAAGATGACAGACAACCGTATTAGTTCAATAACAATTTTGTAAGAGGCGTTATTCATCCCATGAATTTACGAGGCGTAGACTTAAACCTGTTAACGGTATTCGAAGCGGCATATGAAGAGCGCAGCCAGATCAAGGCCGCGGAACGAATAGGAATGACCCAGCCCGCCATCAGCAATGCACTGGGCCGCCTCAAGCATATTGCAAAAGATCCTCTTTTTACCGGAAAGTCCAGCGCCGGACTGCAACCGACGCCGCGCGCGGATGAGATTTACGATCAGATACATCAGGCGCTGAACCTTGTCCGAGCCGGGTTGACCAATGATATCGAATTCGAACCAGCAGACAGCCACCGGCATTTTTCGCTGTCGATATGCTATGGCGGCGGCTCGGTGATAGGACCCGCGCTGTACCGGAACGTCAACCGCGAAGCGCCGAACGCGCGTTTATCGATCTATTCGATCGACCCGGAAAAAGAAGCGACGGCGATGCTGCGCGACCACAGTCTGGACATCCTGGTGCATTACAACAAGTACGCCGATCCGGGCTTGATGCACGAGCTGATCTATCAGCACCAGCCTGTCATCATTGCGCGACGTGAGCATCCGCGCATAGGCGAGATGTTCACGCCCGAACAGGCGCTACAGGAACGTTTTGCGATAGTTTTCGGACATTTCCCCACTCTTAGCGTTATTTCCGAACAGGAAAACTGGTTCGATCAGGTCTACGACAGAATCGCACTGCAGGTTCCCAATGTCATGGTTTTGCTATTGGCTGTAGCGCAAACCGATCTGCTGGCGCTCACGACGCAGCAAATCGCGCACACGTTCAAAAATCTATTCGATATCAAATGCTATCCCGTACCCTGGCAGATCGAGAGAGTCCCGCTTTACATGATCTGGCACCGCTCGGCCCAGGCGGACCCGGCCCATAGATGGCTGAGGGAAAAAGTGAAGGAAAGCATACGGCACACCTGGATACCTCCTATCGATCAACGCGAGTACATAACGCAGGAATGGATTTTCAGGCATGATACGTTTACCCAGCAACGGCATGTTCAATGAAACGGCCCGCATGCCTTGTCGCTTTATATGCACTGCTCATGTTATCGATGCCGGTCTTTGCCGAGGCCGGCGAGGAAGATAATATCAGCGAGGAAGTGCAATGCCGGCGCATGGATCGCCGGAGCGACGATTACCGATTGGAAGAAATCGGCCACGTCGGCGTATACGGCAATCAGCAGGCCGCGCAGAATTGCAATCAAGCGTTCCCTGACTGCGGCTACCGGTGCGTCGCCTGTATATACAATTATCAACACGATGGAGAGGTCTGCGAAGACCGAAGCGGCAACCGTTTCCTGAACTGAGTTGCCGTCTTGCTCATTTTATGGGCTCCTGCAGGAATAAGGCTTAATTTAGGAGCGGTTAAAAAACAAGTACGACATGAATTGCTTATATATTACTGATTTTTTGGTTATTTTAAGGTATAACTGTAACGGTTTCTGATTAACAGATTCCTAGAACCAGCGCCGCACTTTTTTCTTGTAATTCGAATAATAGACGCCAAATTTCGCCTGCAGATGGCGTTCTTCGGCACACACAACCCAATAATGCATTACCAACAAAAGCGGCGGCGTCAGCAGCAAAATCCAGCCTTGATTTACGATGGAGCCCGCACCAAGATAGCAAAGCGTCAACGAAACATAAACCGGATTTCGCGAATAAGCATAGGGGCCGTCCGTGATCAAGGCCGATGCCGGTTTGCGCACATCCAAGGTCGTTTGATGGCGGCGAAAACGAAGCAGGACCGGCGCTATAATTAATATACTGGCGATGAGCATGGCCGTACCGGTAAACTGAGCGAGCGGATCGGGAAATAGCGGCCACGGCCAAAAATAGTTGAGCGCCATACCGGACAGGAACGCAGTTGCATACAAAAACGGAGGCGGTACGGCGACGCCTGGCCCCTGAAGCGGATCGGAGCTGCAACGTTTTAGTTTGTCGTTAATCCGGCCCAAAACCAGTACTCCTCGTCAGATCAATTACAGGTGTTATGGATTATTAAAGCATACAAACGCTGCAAGCGATGCATGCGCATCAAACAGACGTCTGGAACTGGAACGGATCACAAACGCGCTATGTGCACAAATATCGGGAAGATTGCATGGTAAATCGGTTACTTCTATTTCGGTTATTTATAATTCTGGCGCTATTGCATCTCGAAGGATGCGCGACAACGGCGTTACCCGACGCAGGCCTTATCAAGCGCTACGACTATGGTTACACCACGCCCAAACTGACTTTTGCGCTGCACTCGCATCTGATCGTAGTCGACCTGCGACCGGAAATCATATCGGGACACAAAGCACCCGGCTATGTTGGCGAGGCGTTCAATGTATTCGGCGCCCCGATTGATGTAACCAATGCCGATGGCTGCCAGGCGATGCACACCACGCATACCACGGAGCGCTGTCTCCCGTTCCACGAAAGCGTATACAATGCAATTCTGCGGCCGGGAGGCGGCATATCAGACTCATACAGACTGTTCGTCATCATCAATCAATGGAAAACCGGGATACGCAATGGACTCGCGCTAAACTACGATCTGGCCGCTATCGTCGAAGACAAGGATCGAAATGTTGTCGCCAAAACCCATATCATGGGATCGGATGAAAGCATAGATACCAGCGGCATCGGAGCGATCCACTTCAGAAATCACAATCAGGCTGCCGAAGAAATGAGCAAGATAGTCTCAGGCGCTCTCGCGCGCAAGCTGGAAATACTGCTGGGCGGCGACATCGCTCAGGCTTTGCGCAATCATGAATAAAGTTCAGCATGGATTACCGCAGGCGGTGCACAACATGACGAGGAGTAACTATGACCCTTGCGAATTTCAGGAACGGTAGCTGGTCCTGGAAGCGATTCGGTAAGGTGCTGTTCAGCCCCAGGCCGGATAACCTGGAACCGAAATTAGAAGCGGTCAGACAACAACTGCCTACCCCGGTGTTCTGGTTGCTGGGTAAAACCCAATCCGGCAAAACCTCGCTGATACGCGCATTGACCGGCAATGACAGCGCAGAAATCGGCAACGGTTTTCAGCCTTGCACCAAAAGCTCGTGTTTTTATGATTTTCCATCGCCCAGCCATCCACTGATCCGATTCCTCGATACCAGGGGATTGAGCGAGACCCGCTACGATCCGCAGGAAGACTTGTGCTGGTGTGCAAGGCAGGCGCACTTATTGCTGGTGGTGCTGCGCGCGCTGGATATGAATCAGGCCGAAGTGGTTGAAGCGGTAAAAACCATACACAGGCAGCACCCCCAATGGCCGGTGATCGTGGTTCAAACCGCGCTGCACGAAGCGTACCCCGACCCGCAATACGAGCATATCCAGCCTTACCCTTACCAGCATTCGCCATTTCATCAAGAAGTGCCTCATGCCTTGGCGCAAGCCCTGCTGTATCAGCGCGACTGGTTTAAGGATATCCCGGCTTATTTTGTGCCGGTCGATTTCACACTGCCGGAAGACGGCTACGAACCCGCCGATTATGGCGTCGATGCGTTATGGGAGACCATAACGGCCGCTCTGCCGGAAGGCGTCGTCGTTTTACTGCACGGCACGGAACAGCACAAGGAGTTACTGAGTTTCCATGCCAAAAAAGCGCATCCGCACATCATCAGTTATGCACTGCTCAATACCGCCGTGGGGGCCATTCCGGTGCCTGTGGTCGGACTGCCGCTGGTGCTGGCCGTGCAGGCCAAGCTGTTCCACAGCATTGCATCGATCTACGGATTGACGCTTACGCCCAAACTCTACGCCGAATTTACCGCCCTGGTCGGCGCAGGCGTCGGCGCGGGATTGCTGGCGCGCGAGCTGTTCAAGCTGCTGCCGGTCTACGGCTGGGCAGTGGCGGGAGGCTATTCCGGCGCGATGACCTATGCGCTGGGTAAAATGTTTTGCGTCTATCTTTACGGCGTTAACAGCGGCGCCCTCCCGGACCGTGAAACCTTGAAACAAACCTACCGCGATGCGTTCGCGCAGGCGCGCCTGCTGATCAGGCTCCCGCACAGCCCCAATACCCGGACGACCGATTCATGCCGATGCAATTAACGCGCTTCGCCTTGTTGCTGGGCGTATTTTTTCTGCTGCCCTGGCTGGCGCTGATCGGTCTGGGCGCTTACTGGCTATGGGAACAGAACTGGCTTTACTATGCGTTAGGCATCATCCTCGCCAACTGCCTGCTGTGTTATCGCCTGCTGAGTCGGCGCAGCAAACACGCGCGCGCGCCGCTGATCAAGCCTATAAAGATTTCTCCCGACCCCAACTGGCCGGACGCTGCACAGCCGGCCTGGAAGGAGATAGAGCAAAAGGCGGAAAGCTGGAAAACCCGCAGCGATTTATTCGCCGATCCGCACGCGATACTCCACTTAAGCAACGAGGTCTTGACCATCGTCGCCCGGCAATTTCACGCCGGCTCAAAAGATCCGATACTGGAATTCCCGCTGCCGTATCTGCTTAAACTGATCGTGCTGGTGTGCGAAGACATTCAGCATGAAGTGCTTGACAAGATACCCGGCAGCCATGCGGTCACCGTCGGCGATTTACGCCGCATCAAGCAGTTCATCGACAATGTTGATACGCTGAAAAAAGGCGTTAACGTCGCGCATTCCCTGTTCAACTGGCCGGGCGCAGCGCTGGGAACCGCGCATAGCTGGCTGGTGGGCAAAGGGATGAACGTCGTTGCCGCCGAAGTCCGGCAGCGGCTGGTCAACGCCTATATCCGCAAGCTGGGGTTTTATGCAATACAGCTTTACAGCGGCCAGCTCAGTCTGGACGACATTGCTCCGGGCGACATCTTGAGCCAGTATGCACAACAGGATATTGCGCAGGCAGATCGCGCCAATACAACGGTGGAACCGTTGCGTATTCTGATCATCGGACAGGTCAGCAGCGGCAAGTCCAGCCTGCTCAACGAAATATTCGGCGACATCAAGGCCGCTGTCGGCCGCCTGCCCGTCACCCCGGAAATAACGCCTTATGTTCTGGAGCATGACGGATTCAAAAAAATCATCGTGCTGGATAGTCCCGGCTACGGCGGCCTGGCACATAACAACATCCCGGAGGAATTGAAACGGGAATGGGACAAAGTGGATATTATTCTATTCGTCTGCCATGCCGCGCAGGCGGCAAGACAGGCGGATGCGGAACAGCTGAACGCGCTACGCGGCTATTTCCAGCAGGAGCGTAAGAATCAGACACTGCCGGTAATACTGGTGGCGGCGACGCATATCGATCTGCTGCGACCGGTCCGCGAATGGCAGCCGCCCTATAACATACAGCAACCGCAGCGCGCCAAGGAACGCAGCATCCGGCAGGCATGCGAGGCCATCGCCCATGATCTCGGCCTGGAACTGGAGCAGGTTCTGCCGGTATGCATGGCGCCGGATCGGCCGGCCTACAACATAGAGGAAGGCTTGATTCCGCTGATGCGCGAACATCTGCAGGACGCCAAGCGGGTGCTTTTTCTGCGCTGCCTGCGCCATCAGCAGGATATTGGCTACTGGCGGCGCTGGCGCGATCAAATACGGCGGAGCGGGCAAATCATTTTGAGTCTGATGCCGTAATTCTCGAACCTGAAACGTTAACAGTACAAACATAAATTCGCGATTTTTTCAATCCGGGCGTTCATTACTGCGTCGCAATATATCTTGCCCCACCCGACGGGATTGCTGCAAAATTGATCTCAAGAAAGCCATCACATTAACGGACTACCCCACTCGTTGCTTGGGTACTCGAAAGATGAATATAAAAGTTTAAGGATAAGAAGGACCATGCACTCATTCAATCAGCTCAGCGATTCGAATCGCCGTTTCACTTTTTCTTGCGCTAACCTGACACAGAATACTTTCGAAGTGGTGCGCTTCGAAGGCGAAGAAGCCTTGTCTTCGCTCTATCGTTTCGAACTGCTGCTGGCATCGAAGGATGGAGATATTGACGAGAGCGCGCTGATCGGCACAGCTGCGCAATTTTCGTTGAACGACGGTATCGCAAACGGGCAGGCTGCCGTTTATCAGGGCCTGATTCAGGAGTTTTCTTACGAATGCGAGAACTGCGGCTGGACTTTTTACCGCGCGATTTTGGCGCCCAGGCTGTGGAAGCTGGAAACCTTCGTGCTTTCCGAAATTTATCTGGACAAGAGCCGTCCCGAAATTTTCAACACCATCCTCGAAAACGCCGGGATGAACCGTAACGATTTCGAAATGCGTTTATCCAGCGACGGCGCCAATGCACCCAAACTGGACTATATCTGCCAGTATCGCGAAAGTTATCTGGCCTTTATTTCCCGCTGGGCTGAGCGGCTTGGCGTCTACTGGTGGTACGAGCAGATAGACGGTCAGGAACGAGCTGTTTTTACCGATATCCGCACCGCGCATAAAGACGAAGCGGTCACGCTGCATTATCGGCCGCCGGGCGGGCCGGATGCGCAAGTTACGCAAACGCGCCTCTGCCAGAGTCTGCGGCGTGTCGCAAAGAACTTGCCTAAACAGCTGGTTATACGTGATTTCAGCGCGAACCGCGCCAGCCAGGAACTCAAAGGCACTGCGCCAGTTAACATTGAGACCGGAACCGGTGAGCAGCACTTTTTCGGCAGAAAACTGAAAACCGTGATGGAGATCGAACAACGCGCCAGAATCCAGGCCGAAGCGCTGCGCTGCCGCGCATTGCGCTATTTTGGCGGCAGCACCGCGACCGGCCTGCGCTGCGGACATTTCGTGCAGTTGGCCGATCACCCCCGCAATAGTTTCAACCGTCGTTATCTGCTGACCGAAGTGAAGCATCGCGGCTCGCAGGCCGGCATGCTGCTGGATGGATTGGGCATCGCATCGGAACAGGACGGCAGCGATTTTTACCAAGCCGATTTTACCGCGATTCCAGATGATGTGCAGTTTCGTCCGGAAGAGCTCAATCCGTGGCCAAAAGTTATTGGCACAATCAATGCGTTCATTGATGCAGAAGGCAGCGGTCACTATGCTGAATTGAACCAGTACGGTGAGTACAAGGTGCAGGTGCCTTTTTTCATGACCCAAAAAGCTGCCTATCACGGTTCCGCGTGGATCCGCATGGCGACACCGTACGCCGGCAGCGATCACGGTATGCATTTCCCGCTGCTCAAAGGCACGGAAGTGTTGCTGTCGTTCGTCAACGGCGATCCGGATCAACCGGTGATCATGGGCGCAGTGCCAAATTCGATCAATCCCAATGTGGTGACCAACGCCAATCAGAAGCAGTCGCGTATTCGTACCGCCGGTGGTAACGAGATCACATTGCACGACGAGGAAGGCAAGCAGCATATGCTGCTCAAGACACCGAGCGGCAATACCTGGATGCGCATGGGCTCCCGCGGATTTGATCCTGCAGCGTCGAGTTATTCATATACATCAAGGGCTAGACCCGGCATGGCGCAGCAATGGCAAGCACCGCCCCCAAAAGCGCAATGGATGGGAGTGCAGCAAATGTGGCAGGGTAGAGAATTACCGGTAAATCCTTCACGGCAGCAACAGCAAAATACGTCTACGCCAATGTCCACTCAAGATAACGTATATAACACAAGCGGTTCAGAAGGATTTGAGATTAACACAGATGAATCCTTCGGGCTGAGTGCAGGCGGCGGTGTTCAAATTTCAGCTGATGTAACCAACGTTGATTCTGTGCAAGCGCCCTCTAATACTACAGGCATTACTTTTACCGCAAACTCTGGAAATATTAACTTGTCTACGAAGTCATTACCAGGGTTAATGAACGATATAACTGGCTTATATGAGGATTTAGAAGGCTATATTGCTTCGAGCTCTCAATGGGGTAAAGATATTCTTGATATAGCTTCTTTTGTTCCATATATTGGTACCATTATCGGCAGCGCTTTTCAGCCGGAAAATAATATAAACATTTATTCTGGCGGCGGGCACTATGTTTATAGTACGAAATATGTGAATTTCTGTTCTGGCAGCGCTGACAAAATAAACTTGTCATCAGATAATACGCGCGCTTTATACGGCATATCTGATCAAGCATTACAGATAACGCATCAAGCTGTATTTAACACTGACACGTACGCATATCAGATTAGTTTGGTTAGCGCCGCCCTAAAAAGCGCCAATGTTGTTCTGTCAAACATTAGTTCCAGTATTAAGAAAAAAATAGCGGAAATAAAGAATTCGGGGACAGAGTTAACCTCTATTGATTTGAAAGCGAATGATACTGGTGTAGAGCTTGTTGAACTTGGCAGTAAAATAGAGAGCGCGGAAACAAAAGTAAATAGCGTGACCACAAAGATTGAATCTAATGATGCAGATATATCCAGTAGTAGCGCTGTAATACAAAGCAATAAGATTAAATGTGTCAACGGATTACACTTATTTACTGCTGGTTAAAAAGGTGGCAAAAAACATGATTTTCATCATATAAAAATGAACAAACAACTGCAATCCCCTCGCTTTGATCTCGACAAAGCAATAATGAAAGCCAACTCTAACATTATTCCGTGGAGCAGTGGCGGGGACCTATCGTTTTATTTGTTTAAATTAAGATTGTGTGTTCCGGCGCAGCAGTCCAGGATCGGGCTATTGATCAGAGATTCCCTGGCGAATCTCTGATCAAGTCCATAGCGGAATACTATTTACTTTATATTCAATATATTGGAATTTTAAAATCGGCAAAAACGGCACTTAATCAAAGCATCCCTAGAGACAAACCGCTCCGAAATCTCTAATGCATCATTTCCTCCGCTTTTGAACCATGATATTGTCTGATCGAAAAATAGCAGCTTTAAAAAAACGCATCGCTTCCAGAAAGCTTATAACCATTCAGTTCAGCTTTACCATGCCACTACCTCGGTTACCCATGCAAGAAAACAACATCAAAACCATCTACCGCTCCGACTACGCCGCCCCCGAATATCTGGTCGGACACATAGAACTGACATTCCTGCTCGACGCCGCGCAAACGAAAGTCAAATCCCGGCTGCGCATGCAGAAAAACCCGGAATCGGCCAATCCGAACGCGCCGCTGGTGCTGAATGGAGAAGCGCTGCATCTGGAATCGGTGTCGCTGAACGGCGTGCCGCTGAAACCCGGTCATTACCAGCTCAGCGACGAATTGCTGACATTGCCGAACGCGCCCAAGGTGGACGTGTTCACGCTGGAAATCGAAACGCTGATATCGCCGCAAAGCAATACCGCGCTGGAGGGGCTGTATCTCTCCACAAACATGCTGTGCACGCAGTGCGAAGCGGAAGGCTTCAGAAAAATCACCTATTACCCGGATCGCCCGGACGTGATGGCGCGCTTTTCCGTTCTGCTGATTGCCGACAAGGAAAAATACCCGGTACTGCTGTCCAACGGCAACCAAGTCTCCAGCGGCGAACTGAAACATAATCGCCACTGGGTCAAATGGGAAGACCCGTTCCCCAAGCCCTGCTACCTGTTCGCGCTGGTCGCCGGACAACTGGACTGCCTGGAATCCGCTTACGTCACCGGTTCCGGACGCGAAGTAACCCTGCAGATTTACGCGGAAACGCACGATATCGACAAATGCGAACATGCGATGCGCTCGCTGGAACACGCGATGCGCTGGGACGAAGCGGTATACGGACGCGAATACGATCTGGATCGGTACATGATCGTCGCGGTCAGCCATTTCAACATGGGCGCGATGGAAAACAAGGGATTGAACGTCTTCAACACCAAGTTCGTGCTGGCGCGCGGCGATACCGCCACCGACGCCGATTACGAGCATATCGAAGCGGTGATCGCCCACGAATACTTCCACAACTGGACCGGCAACCGCATCACCTGCCGCGACTGGTTCCAGCTCAGCCTGAAGGAAGGACTGACCGTTTTTCGCGATCAATCGTTCAGCGCGGATCGCGGATCGCCCGCCGTGCGGCGCATTGAAGACGTCAACCTGCTGCGCACGCGCCAGTTTGCCGAGGACGCCGGACCGCTCGCGCATCCGGTCCGTCCCGACTCCTACATCGAAATCAACAATTTTTATACGCTGACCGTCTACGAAAAAGGCGCGGAAGTGGTGCGCATGCTGCATACACTGCTCGGGACCGAAGGTTTCCGCAAGGGCAGCGACCTTTACTTTGAGCGCCACGACGGACAGGCCGTCACCTGCGACGATTTCGTCAAGGCGATGGAAGACGCCAACCAGCGCGACTTTACGCAATTCAGGCACTGGTATGCGCAGGCGGGTACGCCGAAGCTGACGCTGAAAACGGATTACGACGCCGTCGCACAGCGGCTGACCCTGAATGTAGAGCAATTGTGCGCGCCGACGCCCGGTCAGCCGGTCGAGCAGCCTTTACATATCCCGCTGAAACTCGGGTTGATATCGCCATCCGGACAGGATTATGCGCTCCGTCTCGAAGGCGAAGAGGCGGGAACGACAACCACGCGCGTCCTCGACGTCACTCAAGCGCAACAGCAATTCCGCTTCGTCGATATCCCGGAAAAACCGCTGGTCTCCGCATTACGCGGGTTTTCCGCGCCGGTCACGCTGGAATACGAGTTAAACACCGAACAACTGGCTTTTCTGCTGGCTCATGACAGCGATGCTTTCAATCGCTGGGATGCCGGCCAACGGCTGTCGAGCCGGCTGATTTTGAATTTAACCGAGGAGCACCCGGCGCAAAGCGACGTCGAATTGTTGATTGGCGCTTTTCAGCACCTGCTGGAACAGCATTGGGACGACCTGGAATTACTGGCCCAACTGCTGACGCTGCCCAACGAGGATTATCTGGCCTCCCAGGTAAAGGTCGTCGACCCGGTCGCCATCCATAACGCGCGCAACAACGTCAAAAAACGAATCGCCGTTTGCCTGCAAACAGATTTTTCCCGGCTCTATGCACGGCATCACGTATCGGGAGACATTCTGCTCGATCGTTCCGGCATCGGACGCAGAAAACTCAAAAATACCTGTCTGGTTTATTTGACCGCGCTGGATAACGGCGAAACATCCGCTTTGGCTGCCGAGCAGTTCGCCCAGGCGCGCACCATGACCGACCAGACCGCCGCCCTCGCCTGCCTGCTGCGCAGCAGCGCCGCCGAAAAAAACGCCTGTCTGGAACAATTTTACCGGCAATGGGAAAACGAAGCGCTGGTAATCGACAAATGGTTTACGCTGCAAGCCGCCTGCCCGGTCACCGGCACGCTGGAACACGCGGAAGCGCTGCTGCAGCACGCTGCCTTCGACTGGGAAACCCCTAACCGCGTCCGCTCGGTAATCGGCGCTTTCTCGCAAAGCAATGCAGTCAACTTCCATCGCGAGGACGGTTCCGGCTACCGGTTTTTAGCCGATGCGATTCTGCGCCTGAACGCCATCAACCCTCAGATTGCCGCACGCATGCTGACGCCGCTGGCGCAGTGGCGCCGCTACGATACCCAGCGCCAGGCCGGCATCAAACAGGAACTGGAACGCATATTCGCCCATCCCGGACTGGCGCGCGACGTTTACGAGCTGGCGCAAAAAAGCCTGATTACGGCATAAGGGCCAAACCTTAAGGAACGGGTTTATAAACCCGTTCCGGGCCGGTAGGCGAAAACCTCATTATTCGCCGATGCGTTCGGGCTGCGCATACCCCAACCAGGTATCCAGTAAATCATGCGCCTCCTCGACGCCGACGCCATGCAAAACCGAAAAAAGCTGTAGCGTAATCGGAATATCGGGAATCCTGCTGTGCAATTCGCGGCCGACTTTCAACAGCATGCCGCGCGCCGCGCCGCGTCCCAATTTATCTGCCTTGGTCAAAGCGATATGCAACGGGCGCTTGTGGTGCGAACACCAGGTAATCATTTGCCAATCGAAGTCGGTCAAAGGATGGCGAATATCCATCAGCAAAAAAACCCCCGCCAGCGACTGGCGTTCCAGCAAATAGGTTTCCATGGATTTGCGCCAGTTTTTCTGCATGGCGTCAGGCACCTTGGCGTAACCGTAGCCGGGCAAATCGACCAGACGGCGCTGCTCGTCGACCTCGAAAAAATTCAGCATCTGCGTTCTACCGGGCGTTTTGCTGGTGCGCGCCAGGGTTTTCTGCCTGCAAATAGCGTTTATCGCGCTCGACTTGCCCGCATTGGAACGTCCGGCGAAAGCCGCTTCAAAACCATGATCCGGAGGGGTATCGCTAAGTTTGAGTGCGCTGATAAGATAGCGTGTGCGAAAATATAAATGGTTCATAAGCTATCGTCGAAATAAGGGTGCGTTTAGTCTAACCGCAATCGGTCTTCGACGCATACCGGCGCTTTTTGCTATCTTGCCAAATGCAACGTGCTTTATTTTTAACTCAGAGATTCTATATGATAAAAAAAACAATACGGCTGGGACTCATCAGCCTGCTGGCATCGGCCCCCACCTTCGCGGCCAACGATAGCGGCGACGCGTCCGCAGGACGCGGCAAAACCGAAATTTGCGCCGGGTGCCATGGCGAAGAAGGCAACGCCGCCGCGCCGATATTTCCCAAGCTGGCCGGCCAGCAGCTATCCTACCTGGAAAAACAGTTGAAAGCGTTTCGCTCCAGGGAACGCGTAGACCCGACCATGAATGCGATGACGCAATCGTTAAGCGATGCCGATATCAAGGATATCGCCGCCTACTACAACCGGCAGCAGATTACGCTGGAAAACCGGGAGCAGGATCATCGCGGCGAAAAAATCTACCGCTCCGGCAACCCCGTCAACGGCGTCCCGTCATGCGTCGGCTGTCATGGACCCACCGGCGCGGGCAACCCGGCATCCGGTTATCCGGCCTTGCACGGACAATTCAGCGCCTATCTGAGCAAAACGCTGCTCGATTATAAAAACGGCGACCGCAGCAATGACCCTAATCTGGTCATGCGCTCTATCGCCTCGCGCCTGACCGAGGCCGAAATCAATGCGGTCGCGAATTATGCATCCGGACTTTATCAATAAACCATTTTTCCTACAGGAGGACACTCATGATTAAATCACTGCTTGGCGGCTGTCTGGCCGTATTCCTGGCATTCCCGCTGACGGGCAGCGCGGCGGCGGAACACAACGCCGCTGCCCCGCAGGATAGCGGTTACGAGCGCGTCACGCCGCCGCAGCCGGTAAGCGACCCGTCAAAAATCGAAGTGATCGAGTTTTTCTGGTACGGCTGCCCGCATTGCTTTCATTTCGAACCTGACTTGAACGCCTGGCTGAAAAAGAAACCGGCCAACGTCAACTTCATCCGTCAACCGGCGGTCTTTAACGAACATTGGGCGGCGCACGCCAAGGCGTTCTATACAGCCGAAGCGCTCGGCGTGCTCGACAAGATGCATGGCGACTTCTACGACGCAGTCCAGAACAAGAAGCGCACGCTGGAATCCGAAGACGATCTCGCCGATTTTTTTGCCGAACATGGCGTTGACAAGAACGAGTTTCATAAAGCCTATCGATCTTTCAGCGTGGACGCGCGCACACGCCAGGCCGAAGCATTGGGACCGCGCTACGGCATCACCGGCACGCCCAGTCTGGTAATCAATGGGAAATACCGAGTCAGCGGCAGCACTGCAAAGTCGTTTACCAATATGCTCGATGTTACCGATACGTTGATTAAACAGGAAAGTCAAAAAGCGAAAAAGTAGGAAACCACTCAGTACCCTTCCACTTCGCACTCAGGCCAGGATATCCCGGAAAACTCAGAGGGGCAAAGTGCAAGAGCAACTTCCGCTTTGCGAAGCCTTGTTTGTAGCCGTTACATCGGTTAGCAGTCCTGTCCTCCGCAAAGTTGGGGGCAGAACTCTCTTTCCGGTTTGCTCTGCCGTTTTCAAACCAATCTGTGGGTTTACAACACGAGGACAATTAAATTTGGGTTTACCTTGGCTCATGCCCCATACTCAGTCTTTGCCGGTGGAATTTGCTATTATTCGCGGTTTGACGCAGCCGAATTCTTAACCGGCATATCCTTTACGCATACGAATCACCTTTTTCTTTGGAACAACATATGCTGCACGAAGCAATCGATTGGCTTATTAACACCATAGGCAGCCTGGGCTATACGGGCATTTTTCTGCTAATGGCGATGGAAAGCTCGGTAATACCGATACCAAGCGAACTGGTAATGCCTCCCGCCGGCTATCTGGTGCAACAAGGCCGCATGGAACTGGCGCCTGTCATACTGAGCGGTACCTTCGGCAGTTTGCTGGGTGCTTATGTCAATTATTTTGTCGCTCGCTATCTGGGACGCCCTTTTCTGTTGAAAGTAGGCCATTACGTGGGTATTAATGAACACAAGCTGGGCTATATCGAGAATTACTTTAATTCTCACGGCGAAATCTCGACCTTCATCGGACGCCTGCTGCCGGTCGTGCGTCATCTGATTTCGCTGCCTGCCGGCCTCGCCGCCATGAATCACCTCAAGTTTTCCATATATACCTTACTGGGATCCGCGCTGTGGATATCGACGCTTACCTGGATCGGCTATTTGCTGGGAGAAAACAGGGAGCTGGTTCTACAATACTCGCATCAGGCAGTATTGGCGGCAATAACCGGAAGCATTCTTCTAGTTGTCATCTACCTGGCGTATCATCGGCGAAAAAAGCTGAAACTGGCGCAAGTAGCGGAGTAGCCGCCCGGGAATAGCTGCCGTCCGCCGAAAAATGCGCCGATTGCGCGTTTTCGTAACAAAGCTGAAACACGAGCCATGAGCGAAGCTGAACAATAAATTCAGTACATCCTGAAGCCAAAATCACTGGAGATATTATGGGTAAGCATTATCATGTGACAGGTAAGCATTATCTGAACGCACTGTTTTCACCGCAAAGCATCGCGCTGTTCGGCGCCAGCGAGAAGCCGAATACGGTAGGCGGCAGAGTTTTCGCCAATCTGCTGTCCGGCGGTTTTAGCGGCCCGGTTTACCCCATAAATCCGAAATATCAAACCATACTCGATCATACCTGCTATGCCAATGTCGAGAGCATAGATCAGGATATCGACCTGGTGATCGTGGCTACGCCTGCGGCAACCGTTCCCGAGATTATCCGTTCGTGCGGCAAACGAAATGTGAAGGCGGCAATCGTGCTCTCGGCCGGTTTTGGCGAAATAGAAGGCGGAAAAGCGCTGGAGCATGCGCTGCTGGAAGCCGCTCGGGACAACGGTATAAGAATACTCGGACCCAATTGCCTGGGTTTCATGCGTCCGGCGCTGGGCCTGAACGCCACTTTCAGCAACAACATCTCCCATGCGGGCAACCTCGCCCTGGTTTCCCAATCGGGCGCGATCTGCACCGCCGTGCTCGACTGGGCCGACTCGCATCAGATCGGACTGTCCAGCATGGTCTCCATTGGCGATGCCAACGATCTGGATTTCGGCGATATCCTCGATTACCTGGCGCTTGATCCGGAAACGGAAGGCGTGCTGCTGTACATCGAAGGCATCAGAAACGCGCGCAGTTTCATGAGCGGACTGCGCGCGCTCGCACGCATCAAACCGGTGATCGTCATTAAAGCCGGCAGACATCCGGAAGGCTCGAAAGCTGCGCTATCGCATACCGGCTCGCTGGTCGGCGCGGACGACGTATTCGACGCCGCGCTCAGCCGCGCCGGCGTGGTGCGCGCATATACCATAGAACAGCTGTTCTCGGCTGCGCGGCTGTTGTCCAGTTCGTGCCGGATACGCGGCAATCGTCTGGCGATCATCACCAATGCAGGCGGCCCCGGCGTGATGGCTACCGACTGCGCCGTCGAACAGGGTATACAACTTGCCGAAATCAGCGAGGCTACGCGCAGCAAACTGGATAGCGTGCTGCCGGCGCATTGGTCGCGCAACAATCCGATCGACATCCTCGGCGACGCAACGCCCGATCGCTACCGGACGGCGGTCGAAATCTGTCTGGCCGACGAAGGCGTCGACGGTGTGCTGGTGATGCTGACGCCGCAAGCAATGACGGCGCCCGCACAAGCCGCCGAAGCCGTAGTCGAAGCGGCAAGCAAGCAGGACAAACCGGTGCTGACCTGCTGGATGGGCGAGCGATTGGTTGCGGAAGGACGCGAGGTTTTCATCAAATCCCAGGTGCCGACCTTCAGCAATCCGGAAAGCGCACTGCAAGCCTTTGGCTTCCTGGCCCAATTTCAGCACAATCAGGCGCTGCTGATGCAGGTTCCCGGCCCGCTGGAAGCAACCGACGCGCCGGATGTGGAAGGCGCGCGCCTGATCATCGAATGCGCGCTGGCGGAAAACCGCCGATTGCTTTCCGGCCTGGAAACACGTGCGGTATTACGCGCCTTTAATATCAATATGTTGCCGGCCATGCCGGCGCGCACTCCGAATGAAGCACTGGCCGTGACCGAATATCTGGGCGCGCCGGTGGCGATGAAAATCCTGTCGCCGGACATTACCCATAAATCCGATGTCGGCGGCGTGCGGCTCGGCATCAACAGCGCGCAGGCAGCCCGTCAAGCTTATGCTGAAATGCTGGACAATGTTAAACAGCACAACCCCGATGCGACCCTGGAAGGCGTCAGCATCGAAAAAATGTACACTGGGGCCAACGGCCGGGAAATTCTGATCGGCGTAATCAACGATCCGATTTTCGGTCCGGTAGTTACCTGCGGGTCGGGCGGGATTGCGGTTGAAGTGCTGCGCGACCGGGTTATCGCACTGCCGCCCCTCAACGCGGCCATAGCACATTCCATGATCAGCCGCACGCGCGTCGCCAAACTGCTCGGACGCTTCCGACATCTGCCGCCCGCCAATATCGACGCGCTGGTCAGCGTGCTGCTCGGCGTCTCGGCAATGGTATGCGAATTGCCGGAGATACAGGAAATGGATATTAACCCACTAATGGTCGACGATGAAGGAGCATGGTCGCTGGATGCGCGTATTGTGGTCGGCAATCATGCCAATATGCACCACTACAGCCATATGGCGGTTCACCCCTACCCGACAAAATGGATACAAAATATACAATTGTCGGATGGCACAGGCATCGTATTGCGCCCGATCCGTCCGGAAGACGCAAACATGGTGAAGGATTTTGTACGCTCCATGTCGCCCGAGGCGCGCTATTTCCGCTTTATGGATACCGTAAAGGAACTGAGCCCTACGATGCTGATGCGTTTCACCCAGCTGGATTATGCGCGCGAGTTCGCATTTATCGCCGTTCTGGAGCAGGGGGAGTTCGAAGCGCCGCTGGGCATCGCTCGTTACGTAGGCAACCCCGATCACGAAAGCGGCGAATTTGACATCGGCGTGGCCGACGACTGGCAGCATAAGGGTATCGGCACCCGATTAATGACCTGTCTGATGCAAGCAGCCCGCGAACAGGGATTGCACGCCATCACCGCCGACGTTCTGGTCAGCAACACCAAAATGACCAGACTGCTGGGCGATCTCGGCTTCGATAGCCACACATCCAGCAACGACCCCAGCTTGTTGAGAGTTTCCAAGAAGCTTTGATGACCGGGCTTGAGTCGCAGCCAACGCCTGCTTTCGATGTTGCGTCGTTTCTGCAAACACTGACGCAACTGCCCGGCGTTTACAAGATGCTGGATGCGCAGAACGAAGTGATTTATGTCGGAAAAGCAAAAAACCTCAAAAAAAGAGTATCGAGCTATTTCCTGAACCGCGGCGATGTTGCGCCCAAGCAGCAAGCCATGGTCGCGCGCGTACAGCGCATCGAAATTTCGGTGACGCACAGCGAAGGCGAAGCGCTGCTGCTGGAAAGCCAGTTGATCAAACGCTTGCGTCCGCGCTACAACATCACGCTGCGCGACGACAAGAGCTATCCGTATATTTACGTCTCCACGCAACATCCGTTTCCGCGCGTCAGTTTCTACCGGGGAGCCCGCAAAAAAGCCGGGCGCCTGTTCGGCCCTTTTCCCAGCGCAAGCGCGGTCAGGGAAAGCCTCAAACTATTGCAGAAAACCTTTCCGGTCAGGCAGTGCCAGGACTCTTATTACAGCAATCGCTCGCGGCCCTGTCTGGAATATCAAATCGAACGCTGCACGGCGCCCTGCGTCGACCTGATCAGCCAGGAAGACTATGCCGTCGACGTCAACCATACCGTCATGTTCCTGGAAGGTCGCAGCAACGACCTGATCGGCGATCTCGCATTACGCATGGAGCAGGCGGCGCACGAGCTCGAATTCGAAAAAGCGGCGCAATACCGCGATCAGATCGGCAACCTGCGCACGCTGCTGGATCAACAATCGGTCAGCGGGGAAAAAGGCGATCTCGATATTCTGGCCTGCGCGATCAAAGGCACGCTGGCTTGCGTGCAGATGCTGTTTATCCGTTCCGGTCTGCAGATCGGCGATCACTCCTTCTACCCGGAGATACATCAGGAATTCGAGCCATCCAGCATACTGGAAGCCTTCATTCCTCAGTATTATTTGAATCACGAAGCGCCCGGAAGCCTGCTGCTCAGCCATAACATCCGCGATCGGGAACTGTTGCAGGAAGTATTAAGCGCACAAGCCGGACACTCGGTAAAAATCACATCCAATCCGCGAGGCGAACGCCTCAAGCGTGTGCAACTGGCGCTCACCAATGCCGAAAACGCGTTGATGGCCCGTTTTGCCGGCCGGCAGAATACAATGGACAGATTATTCAACCTGGGAGAAGTCCTGGCGCTCCCTGCCCCGCCCGCGCGCCTGGAATGCTTCGATATCAGCCACACGCAAGGAGAAAAAACGGTGGCGTCCTGCGTCGTTTTCGATATGCAAGGCCCGGTAAAATCGGCCTATCGCCGCTTCAACATCGAAGGAATTACCGGCGGCGACGATTACGCCGCGTTGTCGCAGGCGGTCAAACGCCGTTACCAGCGTATCGCATCCGGCGAATATCCGGCGCCGGACATCCTCTTGATCGACGGCGGCAAGGCGCAGGTCGCCGCGGTAACCGAAGTTATTAACACCCTTAATATCAACAATTTATATATTCTCGGCGTCGCAAAAGGCCCCGACAGAAAACCTGGGATGGAAATGCTGTTCCCTTCCGGACAAAACCAGCCTATTCTATTGCCTCCCCATGCGCCCGCACTGCTGCTGATTCAGCAAATCCGCGATGAAGCGCATCGTTTTGCGATAACCGGACACCGCCAGCGCAGGGCAAGGGCGCGCAAACAATCGACGCTGGAATCGATACCGGGGCTGGGTCCGAAACGCAGGCAACAGTTATTACGCCAGTTCGGCGGCCTGCGCGAAATCAGCCGCGCCAGTGTCGACACACTCAGCCATATCGACGGCATCAGCCGGGAATTAGCCAAACGCATTTATGAGACATTACACGAACAGGACCCGCCGATATGACCATTAATCTGCCTACCAGCCTGACCTTGCTGCGTATTCTGCTGATTCCTGTTCTGATTGCGCTGTTTTATTTACCCTGGAACTATGCTCATGTGGCATGCGCTTTGGTTTTTGGCATAGCGGCGCTGACCGATTGGCTGGACGGTTATCTGGCGCGCAAGTTAAGATTAACCACGCCGTTCGGCGCGTTTCTCGACCCGGTAGCCGACAAACTGATGGTTGCCGTAACGCTGGTATTGGTCGTTCAGGCCGACCCCAATCCGTGGGTGGCGATTGCCTCGGCGGTTATTATCGGGCGGGAAATCACCATAGCCTCGCTACGCGAGTGGATGGCCGAAATAGGTCAACGCAAAGCGGTCGAAGTCTCGGCTATGGGCAAGTGGAAAACCACCGCGCAGATGACGGCGATAATAATACTATTGCTGGCGATGGATGTGTTCCAGCACCCTTTGCAGCTGGCGGGTCAATACCTGCTGCTGCTTTCGGCCATACTGACGTTATGGTCCATGATTCAATACATGCGGGCGGCTTTGGACACGCTGAAAGATTAATCTGAGATTTAGCAGAAAACGATGAAAATACTTTTCGTATGCATGGGCAACATCTGCCGCTCCCCCTCTGCGGAGGGCATTTTTCAAAATATTATCGACGGACGGGGCGTGGCCGATTTATTCGAACTCGATTCAGCGGGAACTCACGGCTATCACGCAGGCAGCCCGCCCGACCAGCGCGCGCAAAAAGCGGCTTTGGCCAGAGGAATCGATTTAAGCCGTTTGCGCGCCCGCTCCGTGGAGCATAGCGATTTTGAGATATTCGATCATATCCTGGCCATGGACCACGACAACCTGTCCGGATTGCTGTCCATGTCCCCCAAACAATACGCGCACAAAGTCGAACTGTTCCTGAATTACGCGCCCGAACAGCCTCAAAGGGAAGTACCCGACCCTTATTACGGTGGCGCGCAGGGCTTCGAACATGTCCTGGACTTGATCACCCTCGCCGGCGAGGGCCTGCTGACGGCCAGTCTGGAACGTATGAGAAGCTGAAGTTGCGCCGCTCTCTATTCAGCTACCCGGCTCCGGTGCCAACATAAGGCTGTCGAGACACGAGTGCCTGCGCCATCCATAAATCGCCTCGACAACCTCACCCGCAGCACCAAAGCCGATTGCTCCGAATAGCTACCAAATTTACTTCGTTTTTTTACCGGGCTTACTACTAGACGATCCTTTTTTCCCTGCAGGCGCTGGGGACGAGCCTGAACTTTTCGAACCGGACTTGGCGGAAGATGGTTTTGATGCCTGCGCATCCGTATGACCCGTCGCCGATGTCCGGTAATGGCTACTCTTGGACGAATGACTACTTTTGCCGTGAGATGAAGCGTGCCCACCCCTGCTCTGGTGGGCAGAGTTATTCGATTCGTCCCCGGACGAATACGCAACGTTTTTGGCATGGTGCTGATGGCCCAATAAAACCAGTCTGGTGCCCGCCCGCAACGTGCTTCTACCGCTCATATGATTCCAAGTTTTGATTTGCGCCTCACTGACGCCATACTGCCGCGCAATCGAAGCCAGCGTGTCGCCGCGACGCGTCGTATAGGCGCTTTGCTGTTCGTCGTTAGCGGCATTGCTGCGTATCGTTTCATGAACAGAAACCTCGCCGCCCGAGGACTCATAATGCCGCCGCGCACGTTCGGGCGGCTGGTAGTGGTAGTCCTCCGCCGCCGGGCTACTTGGGGCGAATTCCGTAGACAAGGCCTCAGCCGCCGCATCGTCCGGCGCATCGCTGCTCAATTGAACCCCGCCGTCATTCAGCAATTGCCCA
The DNA here is from genome assembly GCF_009498235.1 of Candidatus Methylospira mobilis. Taxonomy (NCBI): domain Bacteria; kingdom Pseudomonadati; phylum Pseudomonadota; class Gammaproteobacteria; order Methylococcales; family Methylococcaceae; genus Candidatus Methylospira; species Candidatus Methylospira mobilis. The sequence goes on from NZ_CP044205.1 coordinate 2,605,153, forward strand.
TAATCCTTACCGCCAAAAACACTGGCCCTGGAGTCCACCATTTGCGGTAGCTGCTCCTTGAAGCTCTTGTATTTGTGTGCGGGAACGAACAGGCGATAAGTACCGTCGACATCGGCTACCGGATGCTTGAAGCCCGGATTCAAATCGAGCATTTGATCGAGCGTCAGATCCGCCGCCTGCGCCGCCAGCGCCAAATCGAGTGGAGAAGTAACCTTGACCGTCTTGTACATGGCCTTGTTCGGAATAGGCCGGATATCGACTCCATATCGCGCAGGATCGGCAAATATACGGGAAACGGCAAGCAGGCGAGGAACATAGGTGCGGGTTTCCTGCGGTAAATCCAGCGACCAGAAATCGGTCGCAAGTCCGCGCGCCTGATTTCTCTGCACCGCCTTGCCTACATTGCCTTCGCCGCAGTTATAGGCGGCGACCGCCAACAGCCAATCCCCCTGAAAATCGTTCTGCAGTTTTTTAAGATACTTGATCGCCGCGCGCGTGGATGCATAGACATCGCGGCGTCCATCGTAGGAGCGGCTGCGTTTTAAACCGAAATTTCTGCCTGTGGACGGAATGAACTGCCAGATGCCCGCAGCGCTTGCCGGCGATACCACATGCGGCTGGAATGCGCTTTCTATAACCGGCAGTAACGCAATTTCGCCGGGAACATCATATTTTTCGATCTGTCTGACGATGGAATATAAAAAGGGTTCCGCCCGCTTTTGAACCCGATCTATATAGGAAGGATGGTTAACGAACCATGACACTTCCTTGTCTATTTCCCGATGCTGTATTTCGGGCAGGTTATACTGATCGATCAGACGATCCCACAGGTTATCATAATCAGCGGGATTGGCGGGAATGGTGCCCGCACCCGTGCGCCGCGGCTTTCCTGCGCGCGAGTTGGCAACTCCGGCAGTAGAGGCTGCCTGAGCATCGGAGGGAAGATGCACTACAAAGGGTGTTTTCTGCTCTGTTTTTTTTGTACTGGAACAGGCAACCAGAGAAATCGCAAGCAAGGATAAACAGCAGGCCAGGGAAAGCGCTGAGTGAAATGATTTTTCGCGGTATCTTATATCCAACAATTTTATTTCCAAAACAAGATCTTGACTGATTTTGAATAAATCAGCGCTTCCCAAGCTGAAAAAGGGTAATATTCGTTTCATCTGTGCATTCCTCGGAACGCGCATTGTAAAGCTAATCGACGGCCGTCTACCGCATAGCATCCTGACCCGACTCGAAAACCCGCAAGGACTGCGTAATATCCCGAGCGGCCCGGTAGATGTTAGACTTGCGATTCTACCATGATGTTTTTTCGACAGGTTCCGGAGTATCGCTCCGGCCAGCGCTTTAACCAGAGTCTCAACACGATGAAAACAACACTGGACAATGATGAACTCCGAAATCCACGTCAACGATTTCTTCGCTGGTATCGCTCGACTCCTGCCGGAGAATCATTGCAAGCTTGTGAAGATTCATTAATATGCGCAATGCTTAAGGGTACTTATAATGAGCGCATTTTACAAGTCGAGAGCCTGGTTTCCTTGCCATGTGCAGCACGAAACGAACTCTATGCGCGCATCATACTTTTCAAAAAAGATCGCGCGCCCTATAACAACACGCATCCGCAGCAAGTTCAAGGAGAAATGACCGGATTGCCTTTTGCCGATGACAGCATGGATAAAGTAATACTTCCTCATGTAGTCGAGTTCGAGCATACCCCCGAAGCGATAGTGGCGGAGTGCGTGCGCGTCCTTAAACCGGAAGGAGAACTGATCATCTTCGCCTTTAATCCATGGCACTTGAAAGCGCTCAGGCTTTTGTTTTCATGCGCGAATACGCAATATCCGCATCATACGATCCAGCGTTCGCTCCTGGAAAAATGGCTCCATCTGCAGGAGTGCAAGACAACTCTGGCGGCAGGTCTGAATCTGGCTACCCCCTGTCGCGTCATCGAAACGAAAACCTGGCGGGGCCGGATACGCGCGCAGTTTTCCGCAGTCTATGCGCTCAGGGCGCAGAAAAAGCGCTTGAGCCCCATTAACCCGCACCCGGTAACCACCAGTTATGCTGATATATTACCCGGCTGCATGCCTGAAATTTCCCTGTTGCGTAAAAACTGATGTCAGAAAATAAAGTTGTAATTTATACAGACGGTGCCTGTAGAGGCAACCCCGGCCCTGGTGGATGGGGCGCGCTGCTGCGGTATAACGGGCGCGAACGCGAGCTATGCGGCGGCGAAATCGACACTACCAACAATCGCATGGAGCTGATGGCGGCAATACAAGCACTGGAAGCGCTGACGCGCGACTGCGAGATCATGCTTTACACCGATTCCGTATATGTTTCCAAAGGCATCAAGGAATGGCTGCCCAACTGGATACGCAGAAACTGGAAAACAGCATCGCGCGAGCCGGTTAAAAACGTCGATCTGTGGCAACGCCTGCAACTGGCTCAACAACAGCACCGCATCGAATGGAATTGGATAAAAGGCCATGCCGGACATCCCGGCAATGAACATGCCGACCGCCTGGCCAATCGCGGACTGGATGAATTACTGGCCGCGACGCGCAATAAAACGGGCGCATAATGAAACAGATCGTTCTCGATACCGAAACCACAGGCCTGAGTCCCGATGAGGGCCATCGCATCATAGAAATCGGTTGTGTGGAGCTGATAGCCCGCAAACCGACCGGCAATCGTTTTCATGTCTATCTGAACCCGGAACGCGAAATCGACCAGGGCGCGATCGACGTACATGGGCTGGACAATGCCTTTCTGTCCGACAAACCGCGCTTTTCCGAAATATGCGCTGATTTTCTCGACTTTGTGCAAGGCGCGGAACTTGTCATTCACAACGCCGCTTTCGATGTCGGCTTCCTGAATGCCGAACTAAAGCGCGTCCGTAGTGATTCCGCCTTACTGGAAAGCTACTGTTCCATACTGGATACTCTCGCACTGGCCAGAAAAATGCACCCTGGTCAGCGCAACTCGCTGGATGCGCTGTGCAAGCGTTACGATATCGATAACCGTCACCGCGACCTGCACGGCGCGCTGCTGGATGCGGAAATACTCGCCGACGTTTATCTGGCGATGACCGGCGGACAAATGTTGCTGCTGCTGGACGATGGGGGGCAAGGTCATGCCACTGCGGGAACAAATCCCGCCGCGCAGTCTAATAATCCGTCCGCACCGGCGAATATGAGGCGCAGCGCGACGTTTCGGGTCATCCCCTGTGAAGGCGAGGAACTGTTGCATCATGAGGAAAAGCTGGATGCGATAGACCGCTATTGCGGCAATACCAGCGCATGGAGACGGTAAGCGCTGCAAACGCCCGGACCAAATTGAAAGGCATTGATGCAGATCTCCCTCACTCGCCGGTCATGAACTGTTTTTTGCGGATTGGCATGAAACGCTGCCGCAAAGGATGGATCTGAAATAAGGGAACCAACGACTTTCTTCACGCCTTGCTGAGACACATATTTCTCCTTTGATCAGTTTTCACACAAACCAAGTTTTGATTCATGATAAAGTCAAAATGAATACTAGCCTGTTACGATGCGCTGCAATCAAGGAATAGCGAGTGCTGTTGTTGCATCACCGCTGCTCCGCGAGCGCCGGTCCAAGACCGGAGGGCTCGCATAACGCCCAAAGATTCGGGCTTGAAGTTTGGTCTAGCAACAAGTTTATGGGTATGTGACCTGTCAACTTTGACAGATTATTGAAAAAATAGAAAATTTAAGCGATATTTTGGAAGAAATTAACCAGAATATCCGGACAATACAGGTTTCGGCAAGGGCGGGCTGACGTTAGCCGCCAACGGCACGGGTATAAACGCAACACCGTCACCACGTTAACCCGGGCATTGATCAGCGCTATCGAAAGTATGAAAATGCACAGAATAAAAGTGAATCTGCGGAGTTATCTGCTTATGTTCAGATACTTGCTTGTCATATTTCTGGTGTTCGCTGGTCTGTCTATGCCGCTCGACCCCGGCTTTGCCTCACCCGCAAACGGTACCTTTATCGCCACCCAAACCTGCGATGCCTACGTTTCAAAGAATAAACACACCAACCCGGATCATTACCGATTGTCCGTGGCCGTTCGATACGACATTTTAGAAGCCACCACCGGCACGGACGATGCCGTCTGGTACAGAGTACGCGTGACCGATGCCAGACCTGAGGCGCGCTGGGTTGAGAAATCATGCGGCATCGCCGCTACTGATTCGGAAAACACGTTAAATCCGGCTTCCGGAGCAATACCACCCGGCTTATGCAACATGGCCGATAAAGGCAACAGCTATGTATTGGCTGTCAGCTGGCAACCGGCGTTTTGCATATCGCATGAGAATAAACCCGAATGCGCGATAGCGGACAGGAACGCCTATCAGGCCAATCATTTCACCTTGCACGGTTTATGGCCGAACTTAACGGCGCAGTGCGGAATCGATTACGGTTATTGCGGCTCGGTAAAAACCCAGGCCCGTCAATTTTGCGATTACCCGCAAGTGGATTTAAGTCAGCAGGTGCGTAATGAACTGGCTGTGGTTATGCCCAGTGTCGCGGCAGGCAGCTGTCTCGAAAGGCACGAATGGCATAAGCACGGCATATGTCAGTCGCAGTGGAATGCGAGTGCTTATTTCAAAACCGCGATTGAAATGACCAAGCAATTCAATGATTCCGGCATTGCCGCGCTCATGGCTGCCAATACTGGAAAAACGATCAGTCAGGCGGCCTTTATCTCCACGGTCGATGCTTCGTTGGGCGCCAACGCTCACGAGCATCTACACTTAACCTGCAAAAACGGTAAACTGGTCGATATATTTATCGACCTGCCGGAAAAAATGACGGCAACGCAAAAACTGAGAGAATTGATCGCGCAGGCCACGCCCGCCCGGTCCGGCTTTTCATCCAATTGCAACGGTCAATTCGGCGTGCAGTCCCTGGGAGAAAAGTAATAACGCCTCCGCACGGCGTTTAATACCCCCACCAGTCGGCATTTTCTTCTATTTCTGCGGTTTGACGAACTGCAACGTAACTCTCAAAACTGTTGCCAATCGTCCGGGGCGTGTAATACGAGTGGATAACTTCAGATTTTCCATTATCCAGGGATGCACGTTGCTTAATATTCTTGAGGACTTTGCCAAGCAAGTCATGCCTTATGAGACGTGCGCGTAAAACATGACGGCTTAGCCCCAGAACCCGAGCCGTCAGCAGTTGATTAAATTGGCTGTGCTCAAAAGCGGCTTTCAGCAATTCGTGTTCGACTTTTTCATAAAGCGATGAGTCGCCTTCATCAAGCAAGCGCTTAAAAAGTAAACCTATTTCATCAAGCGTGGACAAATCATCCCGCCCGTCCGGCGCTTTGGCCCTAAAATCTGAAAGCTTCAGATCTTCCGGCGAGACTCGCTTGTCTTTTACGATAAGCAAAGCATGGTGGATTACATTTTCCAGCTCTCTAATATTTCCCGGCCAGGAATGCAAAATCAAAGCCTTTTTAGCCTGATCGGACAAAACAACGTCACCGCACCCAAGGCGATCACTGTAAAACTTCAAAAAGTACTCCGCCAAAGGCAATATGTCGCCTGATCGCTCCCTCAATGGCGGTAGCCTCAACGCCGCTACATTTAATCTATAGTACAAATCCTCTCTAAAACGGCCGGCTTGTACCGCTTCATCCAGTTTTACATTGGTCGCAGCAACCAGCCTGACATCAATGGGTATCGGTTTATACGAACCTACCCTGACGACCTCTCTTTCCTGCAGCACGCGCAACAATTTCACCTGCATGGCCAGAGGCAGATCTCCTATCTCATCCAGAAACAGCGTTCCGCCGTTTGCCGCCTCGAACCATCCTTTCTTGGCAAACTGCGCGCCGGTGAAAGCGCCGCGTTCATGTCCGAATAATTCGCTCTCTATCAACGACTCGGACAATGCGCCGCAATTAATCGCCAGAAAAGGGCCGTTTCGTCTATGGCTAAGTTGATGAATACTGCGCGCCACCAGTTCCTTTCCTGTTCCGCTGTCGCCGATTATCAGCACATTCAGCTCTCTGGGCGCCAGCAGGTTGATGTGCTCCAGCAACGCTTTTGATTTTTCATCTTCAAAAACAAATGCGGATGCTCTGATGGAAAGAGAAATTGCAGACGGGTTAGGATAGGTTAGGACTGACATGGGAAATTATTTGGTTTGCCTGGACGCGACTACTGTAACGCAACCGCAATATCAACAACAGACACTAAGGAAACGCTGATTTAATCGCCACCTAATTCCATATATTTATTATGGATATAAATTAACCATGGTATAATAATCAATATATTATACTGAAACGGTTTCCGGCGTATGATGAAACAGACCACCCTCCTTGACGTTCTTCTCCAGCAAAAATCGCGTACCACGCGGCGCGAGACTTTTTTGAACGCGATGGATCAGGTAGTTCCCTGGTCTGAACTGGTCGAGCTCATTCAGCCGGTGTATCCCGCTTCCGGACGAGGTCGTCCGCCTATCGGGATCGAAAGGATGTTGCGATTGTATTTCATCCAGCAATGGTACGGCTTTTCCGACGAAGGAACAGAAGATGCGCTTTATGATATGCCCCTATTAAGCCGCTTTGCCGGAATTGACCTGACGCATGAGCGTGTTCCCGATGCTACCACGCTATTGAACTTCCGCCACCTGCTGGAAGAGCATAAGCTGGCGCCGGTGATGCTGGGCCGCATTAATGCGCTTCTTGAAGCGAAAGGATTACTCATGCGCGAAGGAACGATCGTGGATGCCACGTTGATCGCAGCGCCGCCCTCGACCAAAAACAAAAGTGGCGAGCGCGATCCGGAAATGCACCAGACCAAGAAAGGAAATCAGTGGTATTTCGGGATGAAGGCGCATATTGGTGTGGATGCTGAATCGGGACTGGTTCATACGGTTGTCGGTACGTCGGCGCATGTCAGTGATGTGGTGATGACCAGCGAGTTGCTTCATGGTCGGGAACAAGTGGTCATAGCCGATGCCGGTTACATCGGCGTTGAAAAGCGCGAAGAGAATACCGGGAAAACGGTGGAGTGGTTGATCGCCATGAAGCGCGGCAAGCTAAAAGCGATGCCCGAAGGCCGATGGAAAGAAACGGTGCGCGAGATCGAAAAAAAGAAGGCGCAGATTCGTTCGCGTGTCGAGCATCCGTTCCATGTGATCAAGAACCTGTTTCATTATCGCAAGACGCGGTATCGGGGATTGGAAAAGAACACGCATCAACTACAGATTTTGTTCGGGCTTTGTAATTTGTACCGGAGCCAAAAGCGGCTGATGGGGTCGATATGAGGGATTATTGCGCCCTCAATCCGCCCGAAAGGCGGAAAATGCCGGTAAAACCGGTGGTTTTAAGAGGGAACGCATAAAAAATGCGCCAAAATAGAAAATTTAGGCTCAAAAAAATTGCGCACCGGCGCAGCAACCCAGGTTTTGGCTATTAATCAGCGGTTCCCTAAAACAGCACTTATTATAACATTTAAGAATAAATCTATTCCTTACGGAGATAAGCGACAAATAAAAATCAACGCATCATCCGTACAAACTGCCTGCCATGCGGCAAAAAAGCAGGCATTGTGTCGGAATGGCGGCACTTGCGCCGGACAAAACATTGCCGCCGCGCTGTAAACCCGGCGAAACCAGGCGTGGCATGAACAATGCTTAGGCAGAAAGGCATTTTGCAAATACATATGCGCACTATATTTAGGTGCGCTGTGTGCAACCCGTCTTTGCTTGAGCATTTATCCATGAGTAAATTGAAAATTGTTGTAGTTTCCGGAAACCTTGGCGCGCCCTCGAAAACTCTGACGCTGGCTGCGCAGATTGTTGCGGCGGTTACCGCCCATATCGATACCGAAGAAAAAATTTATCAACTGGCCGACTTGGCCGCTACCTTCGGGGTTGCCCGTAATCCAGGCGAACTTGACGATGCAGGAAAGTCGGTCATTCAAAATATCGAATCGGCCGATATTCTTATCGCGGTCACTCCTGTATACAAGGGTTCCTATACCGGTTTGTTCAAACACCTTTTTGACTTTATACATCCGCTGGCTTTAAGCGAGGTACCGGTAATTATCGGAGCAACGGGAGGCGGTGAAAAACACGCGTTGATTCTTGAACACCAGTTGCGCCCGCTATTCGGATTTTTCGGAGCTTCAACAGTACCCGTGGGTATTTATGCAACCGAAAAAAACTTCGAAAACGGCGTAATAACCGATGAAATCGTCCAGGAAAGAATTATCGCGGCCGCCCGTCAAGCCGTTGCACTCGTTCAAAAACGCACGCTGGCCCACATAAATTAACCATCATGAGCATGAAAAGACAAATTATAGATATGCGGAGCCGGCCTTCGTTTCTGCATGATTTTTACGGCGCGACGCCGGGAAGCAAGGAATACGAAGTCGCCAGATGGCTTAACAGGCGCGTGGGCTCGAACAATGATGAACATTTTATTCGTTCGAAAACGATTAATGGCTTTGTCGATGAGATTAGCGAAGCGGGAATTACCCAGGCCGTCGTCGTTGGACGCGATATTCCTGGCATACGTATTCCGAACGATTCGATTCAGGAGATTACGCTGCCGCACAATGAATTGATAGGCGTCGGCTCGGTAGATCCGCAGGCTCAGGAAATCGGAGCAACGCTGAAGGAAATCGAGCGGGCAATCCTGACGCTGGGTCTATCCGGCATCAACATCGAACCCGGGTTCGGCGCTACTCCGATGGGAGCGGACGACCCTTCTCTCTACCCGGTTTACGACGCATGCTGTCAGTTGGACGTTCCGGTTTTTCTGATGTCGGGGCCGACTTCTCCCAGCCTGGAATATACCGATCCGGCAGCGGTTGGAAAAATTGCCAGGGCATTTCCAAAGCTGTCCATCGTATGCTATCACGGGTTTTATCCCTACGTGAACGAAATGATCGGCGTCGCTTTTCGCCATGAAAATGTATACGTGGTTCCCGATATGTATATTTTCCTTCCAGGCGGCGGCCTGTATATCGAAGCGGCCAACGGCTTTATGAAAGACCAGCTCCTGTTCGGCACATCGTACCCCTTTCGTGCGATGAAGCAGACGATCGACGATTTTCTTCGACTCGGATTAAAGGAAGAAGCACTCGATCCGGTTTTGTATCAAAACGCGAAACGCTTGTTGCGGCTCGAGGTAATTTAGAGTCTCCAGCGGAGATGAGTCCCTGTAAAAGCAGGGACCCCCCGCCCCAATGATTCAGGTACGTTGTTTCAGCGACCCGGTATCACCGACCGGGCTGAAGTGATACACAGGCTCCGCGTTGCCTTTCGGCGCTTGCTCCTTGTTCACCGGCAATAACGGAAACAGCAGCTCCGCGACGCGGTAGGCCTCTTCCAGATGCGGGTATCCCGACAGCACAAAGGTATCCATGCCGAGGCCGGCATACTCCTGCAAGCGCGCGGCAACGGTTTCCGGTGAACCGACCAGCGCCGTGCCGGCGCCGCCGCGCACCAGGCCGATACCCGCCCATAGGTTCGGACTGACTTCCAGGTTCTGCCGCTTGCCTTCGTGCAACAGCGACATGCGCTTTTGGCCTTCGGAATCGAAACGGGCGAAGGCCTGTTGCGCGCTGGCGATGGTGTCGTCGTCCAGGTATTTGATCAGCTCATCGGCTGCATGCCACGCTTCGGTTTCGGTTTCCCTGACGATGATATTCACGCGTAGTCCGAAGCGTACTTTTCTGCCATGCGCCTGCGCGCGGCGGCGCACATCGTCCAGTTTTTCACATACCTTGTCCGGCGGCTCAGCCCAGGTCAGGTAGAGGTCGATCTGCTCGGCCGCCAATTCATGGCCTGCTGCAGACGATCCGCCGAAAAACAGCGGCGGATGCGGCTTCTGTGCCGGCGGGAACGCCAATTGCGCGCCTTCCACGTGAATGTACTTCCCGTTGAAGTCGACGGTTTCGCCCGCCATCAATTTGCGCCATACCGTGAGAAATTCTCCTGCGCAGCGGTAGCGCGCATCGTGATCGAGAAATAGCCCGTCTCCGGCCAGTTCCTCCGGATCGCCGCCGGCGACGACATTCACCAGCAGGCGCCCGCCCGACAAGCGGTCCAGCGTTGCCGCCATGCGCGCCGCAACGGTGGGCGAAACCAGTCCGGGACGCACCGCGATCAAAAAGCGCAAGCGCTCGGTTACCGGAATCAACGACGACGCCACCACCCAGGAATCCTCGCAGGTCTTCCCGGTAGGAATGAGTATTCCGCCATAGCCGAGATTATCGGCAGCCTGCGCTATCTGGCGCAGGTAAGGATAATCCAGCGCGCGAGCCCCCTTGAGCGTTCCCAGATAACTGCCGTCGCCGTGCATCGGTAAAAACCAGAAAATATTCATCGATGATGATCTCCTAGATACTTGTTCTTCTGCCGGGATCAGGAATAAAAACCCGGCGTCGGCGATTTGCCGTTTAATACCCACTCCCCCAGGTCAAGTAATTTATAATCGACGGGATCGTGCAGAGAATGCGTGCGCAGATTGCGCCAGAATCGATCGAACGCCGCGCTTGACTGCGTTGCGCGAGCGCCTGTTACTTCGAACAGGCGCTGCGTAATATCCAGCCCCGCGCGAGTCGCCAGAACCTTTGCCGTCGACGCCGCCACAGCGGCCTGAGCGCGCTCGGATTCGGTCAACCGTTCTTCCTTTAGCCAGGCCAGATCAAGTAAATGGGCGGCATAATCGGTAGCCAATATTGCCGCATTCAACTCGACCCAGAACTCGCCATATTTGTGCAATACATACGGATCGCTCGTTGCGTATTCCACTCCCGAGCGGAACCAGGCGCGAGACTGGCTTTTGGTGTAACTGCGCGCTTCCGTCAGTGCGCCCTCGGCGATGCCTATATAAATATTGGTTAACACCAGCTGGGCTATCAAGGAACGTAAGCCGGCGAACTCGGTGCCCAGAGGCCCGGGATCGCGCAGAATTTCGCTGTCGAGAATACGTACATCGTGAAATTCGACGCTCCCGCTATCAGTTTGACGCTGCCCCATATTGTCCCAATCGGAATTGATTTTTATTCCTGCCCGGTTGCTGGGTATTGCCGCGACTACCAGTTTCCCGCCATTTGGCGGAAACGCGGAAACAATCAGATAATCCGAATCGGTCGCTCCGGAACAAAAGCTCTTTATGCCGTTAACCCGCCAGTCCTGCTTGTCCGGCGTAATCGTTGCACGGGTATCCAGCGGATTTAAGGTATTGCCCCAGAACCATTTTCCCTGCACCGTCTTACGGTAATACTCGGGCCATTGATTCCCGTACAATCGGATGGTTGCCAGCAGCAGATGCTGAAAACCGAAAAGATGCCCCAAGGAACTATCGGCTCGGCATATGATTCTTACCATCTGCAGAGTATCTTGCCAGTTGACGCCATGACCGCCATAAGATTCAGGGATGATCAAATTCAACAAACCGCTTTCCCGTAATAAATCGCGCTCGATTTTTGCATTTCCTCCTTGACGATCACGAACGATAGCCGTCTTGGCAAATTCGGCCGACAATTGCTCGGTAAGCTCGAAAAGACGGGAAACAGCGGCTTTGTTGTGTGGCCCGAGGCTGTTAGAACTCATAGCGTAGACACCGGTGCAGGCGATCTCGCCTCCAATGCGCGCACCAGCGGCAGCACAAGCCTGCCGAAGTATTCGACTTCTTCCTGAAAATGCAGAAAGCCGCTTAAAACCAGATCGACGCCAACCGACTTTAAAGCGACTATGCGCTCGGCTATCTGCTCCGGCGTGCCGATCAGGTTGGTTTTGAAGCCGTCGTTATACTGAATCAAATCGTCGAAAGTTGATTTTGCCCAATTGCCTTCCCCTTCGGGGGACGCCTTCCCTGCCTGCGTAACCTCGTGTCCGAAAGCCTTGACTGCCTCAGGATCGGCTTTCTCTATGATTTCAGCCAGAACGGCCTGCGCTTCGTCCTCGCTGTCGCGCGCGATGATAAACGCGTTCACGCCAATTCTGACGGAATGGCCGTTAGCGCGCGCTTTGCCGCGGATGTCGTCGATCTGCGCTTTAATGCCTGCCAGCGTATTGCCGTTGGTGAAATACCAGTCCGAAACCCGCGACGCCATATCTCTTGCCGCGCGGGAGCTGCCGCCCTGAAATATCTCGGGCGCAGGCCGCTGTAACGGCTTTGGTTTAAGGCTGTAATCGTGAAAACGATAAAAATCGCCCTTGAAGGTGAAGTTATCTTCGGTCCAAATGCCGCGCAATGCCCTGATAAACTCCTCGGAGCGCCGGTAACGCTCATCGTGTTCCAGCCAGGGCTCGCCGATTGCGGTAAATTCGGCTCGAAACCAGCCGCTGACGATATTGACCGCGATACGCCCGGCGGTAAGATGATCGATAGTCGCAATTTGCTTGGCCAATACCGCCGGATGCCAGGGGCCCGGAAGGATTGCGGCTATAACGTGCAAACGTTCGGTTGCAGCAAGCAAGGCATGGCTGAAAGCGACGGATTCATGTTGATAATCGGCGCCATAACCGGCAGTAAAACGGGTTTGGGTTAATGCATAATCGAATCCGCTTTGCTCGGCAATTTGCGCCAGTTTACGGTTATATTCGAAATCCCAGCGCGTACGCTGCTCAATTTTGCTGATAACAAGTCCGCCGCTGACGTTGGGTACCCAGTAGGCAAACTTGATCGGATCGGCGCTCGCAATAAGGTTGTTGTTTGACATCGATAGACTCCAGAATTATTCCCCGCCTTCTTCGAACAACTCGAGCGGCAGCCCCACCAATACCTTGCCTATCCATTCTCTGGCGATATTGTTTGAAGGCCCCATGCCGATACCTGCGCGCGCATCGCGGAAAATACGTTCCAAAGGCCCTTTTTTGTATCCATAACCGCCGCTCACGTCCAGCGCATTACGCGCCGAGATGTTGGCAACCTCGGATGCATGCACTTTGAATTCGGTCAGCGGAATCAGAATTTGCCCCTGGGGTTGATTAGCGGCCTGAAGCTGATCGAGTTGTCTGGCCAGCTCATGCTGCCAGGGCCGCAAACTTTCTACCAGCACTTTGGATTCGCCCAGTTGTTGACGCAACACCTGGTAGTCCGATAGTTTTTTGTTGAAATCCCGATGTATGGTCCCGGTTAAATGCTCGGTGGCTCTTTCCAGCGCCGCGCGGGCGACCCCATGCCAGACCGAACCTAATCCGATTAAATAAATCGGGGACACGCCGTGATAAATAATATCCTTGCCCTTCCCTTCCTCGCCCAGATGATCGTGCGCATGTACCGCTACATTTTTAAATGACAGCGGACCGCTATGGTTGCCGCGCACGCCGAGCGCTTCCCACCGCCCGGCAGTAATACCGTCCAGTTTGGAGTCGACGATAAAAAAACTGATATCGGTTGCCGATTTTGCTCCGGGAGAGCGTGTCTGAAAAATGTAATAATCCGCCTTGCCCGCGCTGGTGGTAAACGACTTCTCCGCGTTGAGCAAATAACCATCATCACCATTTCTCGATGCTTCGCTCAGATTAAACCACCAATGGCCGCCGCTTGCTTTTTCACTGGTTGAATAAGTCCCGAGCAAGCCATTGCGAGCCGGCGCCAGCCAGCGCCGCTTCTGTTCTTCGTTACCGAACAGGTTTATGGTTTGCGCCGCTCCGGTATGCATGACGTAAACCAGGCCGGTGGAGGCGTCGGCCCGTCCGATTTCTTCTGCCACGATCGAAAACGCGACATGATCCAATCCCAGACCGCCATATTCCTTTGGCAGTAAAATCCCATTCCAGCCCGCCTTGGCCAGCGCATTCAAATTTTCGCGGGGAAAAATACTTTCCGCATCGTTTTTTTCGGCATTCGGTCTTATTACTTCATCGGCCAGAGCCCGAATATCGGCGCGCACCTGATCATAATCAATGGAACTCATTACTTTCTCCTTTTTAAAGACTTAACAGACAATAATTTTAAAAAACATCAAAATTTGAAATTAACGCCGGCACCCAGCGCCCATTCGCTGGCCGCAACGGAATAATTCCCTAATGCCAGAGTTGATGCGGTGTAATTTTGTTGGAAAGCATAGGCGCCCCAGCCATCCAGCCGGAAATGATCGGTAAAGGCATATCCGAGGCCCGCCGTCAGCGTGTTTTGCCATACGACCGGCGCCAACGTCGTTTGCACAACCTTGGTTAAATCATTGCTGTTCAATACGCCGGACACTGCGGTATTAAAAGGCAATGTCCCTACCCCGGAGAGTCCGCCTATCGTGCCGTTCGGATTATTTCTGAGTAAGGCGGTTGCGTAACTGTAACCACCTCTGAACGACCATGATCCTGCGGTATATTGCGTTCCCAGCAATGCAAGGAATTGATCCTGGTAAATATCCTGATACAGGCTGGAATTCGACCAGTTTTTCCACAACGCGTCGGCTTCGATCAGCCAGTTCGGAAGTACATTACCGGCCAGCCCCCATTGAACTTCCAAAGGCTGGGTGATTTTTATCGATTGATATTGTTGCGTCCCGCCAACTGTGGTGGAAACGACATTGGCGTAATTGTATTGCAGCGGGGTTTTAAGCGACGCACTGACCGTTAACTCATCAATGACCTTATAGGTAACGCCAAATGCGCCACGCGCGGAAATATTGTGTACGCTGGATGTCGTTCCGCCAAAATTTCCGGTCAAACCCTGCAATCCCGATGTATTGCCGGAAGTACCCAGCTGCGCCAAACCGAAGCCGATCGTAACTGCCGCACCCAGCGATAAATCAGGCGTCGCCGCCCAGCCTGCGCCGATATTCGCGCTGAAAGACAATAACTCATCCAGCAACGGCAAGGTAGCCGCGCCGCCTGAGCCGTTGCCTCCCAGACCTTTGCCCGCTCCGGCATTAATCGGGCTGCCGGTGTAGTTTGCCCCCAGACCGGAATCGACATTTAGGCCGCCGGCCAGCACAACATCAGGAAGAACTTCGCCGCTGACGGCGGCAACCGGCGCAATATAATTGCTGGCCTGACTGGGCGAACTATTGGAATAGCCATTGCTGGTTTGCGTATTGGTGACTTGAGGTTCGAGTATGCTGGCACCAAACTCAAAGTTGTACCCTTTGAACAGGCTCAAAGTCGCCGGATTGCCGAATAAGGCGGCAGCTACCTCCTGGGGCCGCGTAAACGCCGCACCGGCCATGCCGCCGGCAATGGGCTGCAAGCTCAAATCGAGATCAGTACCCGTATTCAGCGCAAACGACAATTGAGGCAGCAGTAACAGCGAGGAAGGCAGCAAGGCTTTCCTGGTCCACCTTGTAACATTAGACCTTGCAGGCTGTGTTTCCGTAATAGCGCTCATATATATCTCCTTGAATTGAATTCTGAATCAGCACTATGCGTGCTGAAACTGAGAGATACATTGCGCCATCCATGCCAAAGCGTATACTATTGATATATATTAGTTATATTTATGCTTGCCATATATACGCTGCTGCCGTTGCGGCAATTACGGAAAAGACCTGCCGCTCCAGCAGCAACGCCGGAACGGGTTGCGTCTTGTTCGCCGGCGAGCGGAAAAGCTACAGGTAAAAAATGGATTTCTACGGATAGGAAAGCGGGCGGCAGAGACAATGTATCCGCACTGCAGTTAAAAGGATAATGCGCTATTCGTCTATGCCGGGCATGCGCGACCGGTAAGCATAACGTCCAGCGCTTCGATCAACGTTTTCGGCGGGCAATCGCACACACGACCCTGGCGCGGCCCACTGCTGCCGCGCAGAAACAAATACAGCGCGCCGCCGATGTGGGTATCGTAATTGTAAGTCGCGCCCATGCGCGCTTTTAACTGTCTGTGCAGCGCCAGCAGGTAAATCACGTATTGCAGATCGTAGCGCTTTTGCAGCATCACGTTTTCCAGCTCCTCGCGGTTGTAAGCCGCATCGCTGTCACCCAGCGCATTGAACTTGTAATCGACGACGTAAAAGCGGTTGTCATGCTCGAAAACCAGGTCGATGTAACCTTTCAGCATCCCTTTCAAAATAGTGTGCTGCAGGCGCGGACGCGCCCTCCCGTCAAAGGTATGGCGCGTAACCAGCGCATCGAGTTGACGTAAATCCAAACCGTGCACCGGCAGAAGAAACTCCAGTTCAGGTTGATAGGCGTGGCGCTGCAATCCGCTCAGGGAAATTGCCGCATCCGCCAGCAACGGCATATGCAGCCAGTCGGCGAGCGATTTGCGCAAGATATCCGTCCACGACTCCCAGCCTATGCCGCGACAGAATTTTTCCAGCTCTTTGCCCGTCGGCTCGCGAAAACCCTGGCGCGCGCTGGTTTCCATCAACTCATGTATCGCCGTTCCCGGCTCTGCGCCGCGCGGCAAGGCATGAATGCCGGTGCGCGCCAACGTCAGGGCATCAAGGGACCGGTTTTCGACGGTATCGGATGCCGATTCATCCAGCCATTTATCATCGTGCGCGGTTTCAGCGGCATCCACTCCCCTCTCGTTCGCATCAGTCTCCGCCTCCAGGCGCAATGCGCTATAACTGGCTATCCACCAGGCATCGGGAATATTCGCCGTTGCGGTGCGAACCGCCGGCGCGCCGGCGCCAACGGCGCAGGTGGATGCGTTATAAGGCGTATTGTCCGGCTCTGGCGCCGCATCTACGGCGATAACGCCGGAGCCGCCGGCCAGCACGCCGAGTTGTTTCGGCAGATTTGACGGCGCGGCATCCTTTTCCCATCCCAGCAAGTAGCCCAATGCGCTGTTTTGCATGTTTTTTAGCGGCGCAACGCCCAGCCGGCACTGATGTTTGGCGCGCGTCAATGCGACGTAAAGCAAACGCATATCCTCCTGCAGGCGCTCGAAATCGTTTTTTGCTCTTGCAGTCTCGTCCCGGCTCAGATCGACCCTGAGCGCGTCATCGTCGTCGTGGTAGCGGTAATAGCTGCTGTATTGAGCGGTCACTTCGCGGAACGACGCGATAAATGGAAGAAATACCAGCGGATATTCCAGTCCTTTGGATTTATGTATGGTAATGATTTTTATCAGCTCCGCATCGCTTTCCAAGCGGATCGTCGCCTCATCCGACGACAGGCCGCCATCGGCTTGCGCAGCGGCCATTGCCTCGGCAAGATAGCGTATTAAAGCCTGCTCGCCGTCGAGGTGCGCCGCCGTTTTTTGCAGCAGCTCGGCCAGATGCAGCAGATTGGTCAGGCTGCGCTCGCCGCCGCTATCGGCGGATGAATTCATCAAACGCGAACTGACCCGGTAATCGCTCAACAGACTGCGGATCATCGGCAGCACGCCGTCTTTTTGCCAGCGCAACTGATATTGGCGGAAGCGCTCCAATTGTCGTTCCCAGGCCGACTCGTCGCAATTCAGCACCTCCAGTTCCGGCAGCGATAAATCCAGCGTCGCGGTGGCCAGCGCCGCGCGCACCTTGCGCTCATCCCGGGGTTCGGCAGCCGCCTTCAGCCAAAACAACAAATCGAGCGCTTCGCGGCTGTTGAATACCGAATCGCCTTCGGACAGGTAAACGCTGCGCAATTGCCGTTGCGCCAGCGCGGCCTGCATGGCTTTGGCTTCCTTGCGCGTTCTGACCAGAATCGCGATAGCGGAGGGTTTCAAGGGCTGAATACCCGTTTTGCCGCTAAACCCAGCCCCGCCACGGGCGGACAGATTCAACAAACGCACCATATCCGTCGCGGCCGCCTGCGCCATGTACTGGCGGTACGCCGTCGAACTGACCGGCTTTTCCTGATCCGCGCCCCAATGCAGGAAAGTCATCGGGGCAACGGCTTTCCCGTTGACGATCAACGCCTGATCGACGCCTTGCGCCGCTACGGGATGAAACGCAACCGGGTTTGCCGCCGCATTTTTAAACAGAAACGCCCCCTTATCCCTGTGTTCCGCGTGCTGGAAAATCCGGTTGACCGCCGCCACCAGACCGGCCGTCGAACGAAAATTGGTGTCCAGCGTGTAATGACGCCCGGCTGTATCGGCGTGAGCCTGCAAATAGGTATGTATATCGGCGCCGCGAAAAGAGTAAATCGCCTGCTTGGGATCGCCGATCAGCAAGCAGCCCAACCCCTGACAACAAGAATCCGGCTGATAAATGCGCTTGAAAATACGGTATTGCAACGGGTCGGTGTCCTGGAACTCGTCGATCAGCGCAACCGGATATTGCTTGCGTATGACCGCAGCCAGCTGTTCGCCGCTATCGCTCTGCAAGGTTCGATCGAGACGCGTCAGCATGTCGTTGAAATCCATGCGTGCGCGGCGCTGTTTTTCGCGGCTGTAACGTTCGCGCACCCAGAGGGCCGCATGCACGATCACCTCGCGCGTGAAGTCAGGTTCTTCGGATTCACACTGCAATAGCGTATCAACCGCAACAAAAGCGGCGTGTTGCGGCAGTTTATCCTTATGTCTGGCGTTCATGCCGAACCGGGTCTGCGCGAAACGGCCAAACCACTCCGCTTTGGGACGCGCTCCGCCGCCCGCCCAGCCGGCAAAATCGTTCAGACGCTGTTCGAAGGTATTTTTACGATAGCTGTTGCCGTGCAGCCAGCCCTGCTCCGATGCTGCGCGCAACAATGCCTCAATCTCGGCCTGCGCATTGCGCCAGGTTTGCTGCGCCTGCCGCTCCAGCGCATTGCGCGCATCATCCCATGCCGCCCACGCCGCAAACAGCTCGCGCGGATCGGTTGCCGCAGTTTCCAGCCCTTTGACCTCGGTTAACTCAAGCAACGGTTTGACCGTAGCGCTCAAAGCCTGCGGCGACGCGGCTATCTTAACCACCGCGCGCGCTTCCGCCTCGCTCAGCGTATAAAAGAAAGTTCGCCAGTAATCGCGCACCACTTCGTTGAGCAGTTCCAGGTCTGAGGTATTCACCTCCTGTTTGAACAAACTGCCGCTGTCGAACGCGTGTTGTTGCAACATGCGGTTGCACCAGCCGTGTATGGTGTAAACAGCGGCCTCGTCCATCCACAGCGCAGAGATTTCCAGCAGCCGCGCGCAGCCCGGCCATTGCGTTTCGGCGTAGCTGCTTTTAACGCCTCGCAGAAACTCATCCCCCTCTTCCCTGCCCCGGAAACAGGCAGCGGCCTGCGTCAAACGCGCGCGTATGCGATCGCGCAGCTCCCGCGTCGCGGCTTCGGTGAAGGTGACCACCAGGATATCGGGAGGCAGCAGCGCCCGATCGAAACGCGCATTTTCGCTGCCGTGTCCCAGCACCAGACGGATATACAACGCGGCAATAATCCAGGTCTTGCCGGTGCCGGCGCTGGCTTCGATCAAACGCGTACCCAATAAGGGAAAATCCAGCGGGTTCAGTTTTTGACGGTTGTCGGGAGGATTTATTGATAGATGATTCATTATCTGAGCTGCGTCGCCAGTCGCAATTAGCGCCAATCAGGTTTAATTATAACTTTTAACTCGAAGTTTGGCGTATGTAACTGATATAACTGGCTAACAGTGTTGCACACTAATATCCGCTCATCAAGCATGAGCATCGTAAGCGTGATGACTCCTGAGACTCTGATCGCAAAACTTTCACAAACTTATGCTAAATTCGGACAAACAATGAATTGTCCGCCATGTTTGAATTTATGCCTATGTCTTGCCGGCTTAACTCTCCGCCCTACAGGGCGAATCCAGCACATTGCCTCGACCAGACGGTTGCGGTTCTACATCGCCCCGTCGGCAGTGAAAGCCGCAGGCAATAAGGTCGTCGCTCATCCGCTGGCGCTTGTACTGTTGCGTAAACTGCTGCTGGCTTACTTCTCCTTTGCCGTGGTGATTACCGGCATCCAGATGTTCATGGAATATCATCATACCCGACAGGAAATTCTTAACACGCTGCAATCGTTGGCCGCCACCTTCGCTCCCGGCGCGGAATCGGCACTGTGGGAGTTTCAGGAAGCGCTTCTCAAATCGATGGCAAACGGCATCGGAACTCATCCGCCGGTAGCGCGGGTGGATATCATCGACCTGGACGGCAGCCTCAACGTTTCATGGCAAGCTGCGCCCGATCAGCAACCGTCCTCCACGCTGTTCGCGCAACAAACCTTGCTGCATGCCCATGGCGGCAACAACAAGGAACTCGGCTACCTGTGCATCGCGTCCAGCGACGCAATGCTGGTGTCGCGCACGAAAGAAACCCTGCTCTCGTTCGCCGTCAATATTTCGGCCCAGTTGCTGTTTCTCGGTCTGGTGCTCTGGCTGCAGGCGCGGAAGCTGCTGGTCAAACCGCTGGCCGAATTTTCGGCCCAGGTGCGCACGCTGTCCGGCAGCGGACAAGGGCGGCCTATCAGCCTTGGATCAAGCGAAGTAACCGAGATCAACACGCTGCAGCAAGGGTTCAACCAGCTCATTTTGCAGGGTGTAAAGCCAGCCGCGAGGCCATAAAATCTTTAGCATACTTATTTTTTCCGAATTCTGCGTTCACCCCTCTATGCGCCGAGCAGAATATTGCAATTAAATCTCATTCATGACTCCCTCTTCGCTCTATCAGGCCTATTTTCCGCCTAACGGGGTGTCCACTTCTAGACCATGACAGAATACCGCCGTTGCTTGACGATGATGCGTCTGTCCGGAATGAGACAGCCTTTCCCACCCACCCAGCTTTGGGGCAAACTGGAGGCGCATCAAAACAATGAGATCAAGCTAAACGCTGAATCGGTAGCAGTCAGTACGGTGTCGCATATATCAGGATAGAAAAGTCACGTCTGACACCGTCTTGCATCGGAAATGACCAAAACCTGGCCGATAGCAGGATTACGGCTAGCACTATGTGCGATGCCGTACAGACCATTCCCAATCTTGCCGCTAAATTGTTTTTCAGCCTAATGTGGAATGAGGCTCCATGTATGTATATCCACAATATCCGGGTCGATCCTTGCTGGCTCTTGTGATAGGAAAGTTGATTTTGCTGATACCTGGGTTTTTAGATTTATCCGTGGCCGTGTATCCCATCGTAGGTGGCGTATTGGGACCGATGCAGCATACTTCACTATAAAGTGATGATAGTACTAAGGACCGAAGCCTCGCTGTTTTGGAGCGGTTTTCTGTTTGATGCCCTTTTTCCAACGGGAACGCCATGACAGAAAAAATTCCGTGTGCGATCGATGTCAGCCTTAAAGAGAATACCTTGGAGGCTGCTTTTGTGGGTGATTGGATTTTGGATGCGGAAAATCCGCCGCTTCAAACCCTATATGCCCAACTGGAAAAACCTTCGAATATCGAGAGGCTGGTTTTCTCGACGGCGCGCTTGGGCGAATGGGATAGCCTGTTGATGACGGAATTGATCCGCCTGATCGAGCATGGCGCAAGACAAAACATCAGCGTCGACATAACGACTTTGCCCGCCGGGATTCAGGGGCTGTTAAGCCTGGTTTACGCAGTACCTGAACGGGCCGAGACACGGCAGGCGCCGCTTCATTCCCGGTGGCAGGCGGATTTGGGCAATGCCGCCTTGCGCTTTAGTAAAGACGCTGAAGCGTTTATCGTTTTTATCGGCGAGCTTGCCCAGAGTGCGTTTGACGCCGTAATTGGCAAAGCGCGATTTCGTTCTATCGATTTTTGGCTGTATATCCGGGAATGCGGGCCATCGGCCTTTCCCATCATTACCTTGATTAGCGTATTGATCGGCTTGATTCTGGCTTTTGTGGGTTCGGTGCAATTGACCTTGTTCGGCGCGGAAATTTATATAGCGGATATGGTGGGTTTGGGCATGACCAGGGATATGGGCGGTTTGATGGCGGCTATCATTATGACGGGGCGCAGCAGCTCGACCTTCGCGGCCGAATTGGGCAGCATGCAGGTCAACAGCGAGATCGACGCGCTCAAGTCCATGGGTTTTGAGCCTATGACGTTTCTGGTATTGCCGCGCATGCTGGCGCTGGTTTTGATGTTGCCGCTGTTATGCCTTTATGCCGATTTCATGGGGATGCTGGGCGGCGCGCTAGTGACCGTGAGTTTTTTCGATATGGCGTTTGTGCAATATTTCGATCGTACTGTGGCGGCGGTGCATATCAAGGATATCGCCATGGGTGTAGTCAAGTGCTCTGTCTACGGCTTGCTGATCGCGCTGTCGGGTTGCCAACGCGGCATGCAATGCGGACGAAGCGCGTCGGCGGTAGGCGAGGCCACCACTTCCGCCGTGGTCACCGGCATAGTTTTCATTGTCGTTGCCGATGCGCTGATGACCATGATCTGCAAGCGATTAGGTTTGTAACGATGGGTAAACCGTGCCTGACCATAAAAAATCTGAACATGGCATACGGCGATGTCGTCATTCAACGTGATCTCAATTTCACCATTGAGCGCGGCGATATTTTCGTCATCATGGGCGGCAGCGGTTGCGGTAAAAGCACATTGTTGATGCATCTGATCGGCTTAATGCAGCCGGTCAAGGGCGAGGTGTTTTATGGCGAAGAAAATCTATGGCAAGTGGATGCCGATGCCAGGAAACGAATTTTGCGCCGCACCGGTGTGTTGTTTCAAAGCGGTGCATTGTTGAGCTCCATGACCTTATTCGAGAATGTAGCTTTGCTGCTTACAGAATATACACATCTGGACGCCGAACGGATACGCGACATCGTCGCCTACAAACTGGCCTTGGTCGGTTTGGCAGGCTTTGAAGCGTATTATCCGGCGGAACTCAGTGGCGGCATGCAAAAGCGCGCCGGCTTGTCACGGGCCATGGCTCTGGATCCGGAAATTTTGTTTTTCGATGAACCATCGGCCGGGCTGGATCCGATCACAGCCAAGCTGATGGATGACTTGATCCGGAATCTTCGCGATCATCTCGGCGCAACTATCGTAATGGTCACCCACGAGCTGGACAGCATCCTGGCCATCGGCGACAACTCGGTATTTCTTGACACCGAAACCAAGACCATCATTGCCGGAGGTCCGCCAAAACAGCTCCTGGCCGAGTCCAAAGACCCAAAAATCATCCGTTTTCTCACTCGCGATGAAACGGCCGGCCGGCAAGCTGAAACTTGATGCCGGGATAAAGAAACATATGAGCAAACCGGTCAACCCCTATAGCATTGGCGTATTTCTGGTCGGCGCGCTGGCTCTGGCGGTAATAGCTCTGCTGATCTTCGGCGGCGGCCAATTTCTCAAGACAAAAGAGGAATACGTTATTTATTTCGACTCCGCCTTGAACGGTCTCAAAATCGGCGCGCCGGTTACCCTGGAGGGCGTGCAGATTGGCGCCGTTATTGAAATCGCGCTGGAGTTCGATCAACAGACAACACATATTATTAAACCGGTAGTCATCGAGATTAATCAGGAATTGATGCTTCGTTCCAATGGATTGTCTTTGCAGGCCGCTTCTTCCACGGAAGAAAGCCGGAGAAATGTCAAACAGTTGATCGACGCAGGCCTCAGGGCTCAACTGAAAACTCAAAGTATGCTGACCGGGCTATTGTATGTGGAATTCAACTTTCATCGTAACGACGCGATTAAATTATCCAAATTTAAATATAAAAACCTGGAGGAACTGCCTTCCGTGCAAAGCACGGAAGATAAAATCATGGACACTGCCGATGAAATTATGGCTAAATTCCGCAATCTGCCCATAGAAGCCATCGCTAACGATCTGGCGGCGACTTTAAAATCGTTCCGCGAGATCGCCACCTCGGAAGACGTTAAACAAGATCGTGCAGCCTTGAATAAAACGCTGTTGGAAACCGAAAAACTGGTCTCCAGGATGGATTTGGCAACGAATGATATACGCACGATGGTGCAGCAGTTTACCCGCGATTCCAGGCCGGTTATGATTGCGACTGAAAAGACTCTTGACACCGCTAAAAGCGTATTACTGGAATTCAACCGTTCGCTGTACGCCATGGAAGCCTTGGCCGAGCCTGATGCGCCGCTATTGCAATCGCTGGAAGAGTTACGCGGCGCGGCCCAATCGGCCAGGAATCTGACCGATTACCTGGAGCAACACCCTGAAGCGATCATCTTCGGAAAGCGGTAAAAGCGGGCGAAATTATTTCGCGCGGGTTGCTGAGGCTGCTCCCTCCTGTCATCCTGCATGAGACAAACAACCGCTCACATCCGCTCAATTCAAAACCAGCCAAGGCGTTTGCAAGCACCATACACGATGTACACGCCAAGACAGCAAACAAACAGACCAAAGATGAGACGGAGCGGCGGCCCTGCAATCTGGTTTGCGAAATAGGCGCCAATCCATGCGCCAAGTAACATAGTCGCGGCAAGAATAACTGCAGCTCGTATATCAACGTTTCCATGCCGGTAATATTCGAAAGCTGCGGCGAATCCGATAGGCGGAAGCAACACAGCAAGGCTAGTTCCCGTCGCCATGTGCTGAGAAAAACCAGCCCAGTAAATAAGTGCCGGTACGGTGACGATTCCGCCGCCTATACCAAAGAAGCCGGCAGATACACCGCTGAGCACACCGATAATCACGAATATAATCCATGGCGGCATCCGCAATATCCTTTAATATTAAGGTAACGCTTAAAACTTTACAGTGTTCTCTCCACTTTGATTAAGCGTGACGAGACAAAAGGAACAGCAACCCCTCACCCTGTTACTCCGTCCAGGGGAAAAAAGTCAATAGCTCTCTCATGCAGATTGATGCTGCGTGCTTACCGACGCGTTTTTTTGATGAACATCCACGGCGGTTCCAAAATAATTAGCGTAAATGACATCATGAATGCGTCCCAGTTCGATCTGCAATTCGTCGATAAACCGCGTCAATGCTTCCTGCTCCAATAATTCCGGCTGCGCCTGGTCTATCATCTGCTTGAGCGGCAGTAAAACCCCCAGTACCGGGGCGCTGCGCGGCAGGCGCTGCAAACAGGCCGCGACATCGCTCAGGCAAAAGTAAAACGAACGCGGGAACTGCCGATTTTGCAGCAGAAACTTCAGCACGTCGTCGGACTTGACCGCCGCCTGCATATGACGCCGGTACATCTGGTACGCGGTCAGCGACTTCAGAACGCTCATCCACAATATATTTTCGAACGGGCGCAAGGCCGGATGCGCCAGGTTGGACGACTGCACGTCGATAATGCGCGTGGTCATGTCGGCGCGTTCCAGATTCAAGCCGATGGTCATGAATTCATAACCGTCGTCATGGCTCATGCCGCCGGCCAATACGCCAACGATTTGCTGTACGCGCAGAATGATTTCATTCAGAAACGAGAAACGCCGCTTGGCCGACAGGCCTTCCGAAACCTGGGATTGCGCATGAAGAAACAGCTCGTTAATCTGCTCCCAGGCCTCGCGAGGAATAATATCGCGCACCGAGCGCGCATTTTCGCGCGCCCAGCGGCAGGAAGAAAGTATGGAACCCGGATTGTCGCCGTCGGCCAGCATGAATTTTACAACATGCGCTTCGTCCGGCTGCGCATTGCTTGCGCCAAACAAGGCATCGCAGCCGGTTATCGCAATCAGCGACGCCCAGCCCGGTCTGGCATGCTGCGGTAAATCCAGCAACAGACTGCTGTTGACATCGACCAGCCGCGCGGTATTCTCGGCGCGCTCCAGATAACGCGCCATCCAGTACAGGTTTTCCGCGACACGTGCAAGCGTAGACATATCAATTCACTCCCAAATCAACTATCCAGGTATCCTTGCTGCCGCCGCCCTGCGAGGAGTTCACTACCGTCGAGCCTTTCTTCAACGCTACCCGCGTCAAGCCGCCGTTGGTAACGTAGGTATCCTGTCCGGACAACACGAAAGGTCTCAAATCGAGATGGCGCGGCTCTACCTTGTCGTTAATCAGCGTTGGGGCGGTAGATAACAGCAAAAGCGGTTGCGCGATGTAATTGCGCGGGTCTCGACGTATCAGTTCGGCGAACTCATCCAGCTCCCGCTGCGTAGCCCTGGGGCCGATCAACATGCCGTACCCGCCAGATTCATTCGCGGGCTTGACCACCAGCTGATCGAGATGATCGAGAACATAGCGGCACTCGTCTGGAACCACGCAGCGATAGGAGGGCACATTCGGCAGTATTGCCTCTTCGCCCAGATAGTATTTAATAATTTCGGGCACATAAGTATAAACCACTTTATCGTCGGCCACGCCGGCGCCCGGCGCATTGGCGAGCGCGACGGTGCCGTGCTTCCAGGCGCGCATCAAACCGGCAACGCCCAGCACGGAAGACGGGTCGAAAGCCTCCGGGTCCAGAAACAGGTCGTCGATGCGACGGTAGATCACATCCACGCGCTCCAGCCCTTCTATGGTGCGCATATACACCACATCGTCGTCGCCAACCACCAGATCACTGCCTTCGACCAGTTCCACGCCCATTTGTTGAGCAAGATAGGCATGCTCGAAATAGGCGGAGTTATAGATGCCGGGCGTCAATACAATGACATTGGGCGCATCCGCACGCGGGGACAAGGAAACCAGGCACTGGTATAGTTTCGACGGATAATCGTCTATCGGTGCGATATTGTAATCTTCGAACAACTCCGGCAATACCCGCTTCATAACGTGCCGGTTTTCCAGCATGTAGGAAACGCCGGAAGGCACCCGCAGATTATCTTCCAACACATAAATGGTGCCGTCGCTGTCGCGCACCAGGTCCGATCCGCAGACATGCGCCCAAACGCCTTGCGGCGGATTAACGCCGACGCACTCGGGACGGAAGTTCTTGGAGTCCGCCAGCAGTTCGGCCGGAAACACGCCGTCCCTGACGATACGCTGTTCGTGATACAGATCGTCGATAAATAGATTGAGCGCTTTAACACGCTGCCGCAGACCGCGCTCCACCCGCCGCCATTCCCGCAGCGAAATGATGCGGGGAATAATGTCGAACGGCCAGGCTCTGTCTATCGACCCTTCCGACTCGGAGTACACCGTAAAGGTAATGCCCATGCTGAGAATCGCGGCGTCAGCCGTAGCTTTTCTTTCCTGCAACTCCGCTTCGGAAAGGCTGTCCAGATGAGCAAGCAAGCGCTCCAGGCCTGCTCTCGGCGTGCCGTTTTCGCAAATCAATTCGTCGAAAAAGCCGTTTACCTGATAATTCTGCCAGGATATGGTCATGCGCTTGCCGCCTCGTATAAGTTCATTATGGTGAATTCAAGCAAAATACAGGCCGTGCCGGATAAAGGTGAATATAACAAGCACGGCGATGATCGTTGCCCTGCCCGTTATAACGATCAAGAGCACATACGCACTATAATGGTGCTCACGCATCTTCATGGACATGTGCGGTGCAAAGGAACCGGGCAAAGCCTTTATAACGTGCTTGTCATTGCCCTCATTATCAGGTCTTGTATTAATGAAGAGCATAAGAGAAGATATAGGTTCAGCATTGATAAACGTTCAGTACCACTCCATCGAGAGGGACGGGCAGATAAGGGCCTGAGATGAACGGAGACCATCTGTAGCGAGGATGACATAACCTGGCTTCCTCTGCGGGGTTTACGGCAAGTTGACGGATCGGCCTTCTCCCGCTGGCTGATAAATCGACACGCTTCCGCTCATCTCGACTGCCTTACCGGCAAACCCGGAACCGGTAGCTGAATGGTTACCCGGCGTTTTACTTATCTTTAATTTTAAGGAAGCTTGATGACTTACTGTCTGGCGATCAGAGTTGACGATGGCTTGGTATTCGCCTCCGACTCGCGCACTCACGCCGGTGTCGACTATGCCAGCGTGTACAGCAAAATGCATCGCTTTGAACTCCATAATGACCGCCATATCGTCTTATTGGGGGCGGGCAGTCTGGCCAGCACCCAGGCCGTGGTCAATTTCATTCGCCGCGATCTGGAGAACCCCGGCGCGCTGTGCAGTCTCAATTCGGTGTCTTACCTGTTCGATGCCGCAACTTATGTAGGCGAAGTCAGCGTCAGGGTACAGGAACAGCACTGGCCGAGCATGCAGCGTAGCGGTTTCAGCGCGGAAGCCAGCTTTATCCTGGGAGGACAAATACAGGGTCAGCCGCATGAGATCTATCTGATTTATCCGCAGGGCAATTACATTACGGCCTCCGTCGAAACGCCCTATTTGCAGATCGGCGAAACCAAATACGGCAAGCCGATACTGGACCGCATGGCGGCGCCGGGCACTTCGCTCGAGGATGCGGCGCGTTGCGCGCTGGTTTCACTGGATTCGACCATGCGCAGCAACATTTCTGTGGGGCCGCCGCTGGAGATCGAAATCTACCGGCAAGACAGCTTTGCTACCAGTCACTACCTGAGCCTGGACACCAGCAGCCCGTTTTACTCGGCATTGAAATCGCAGTGGAGCGAAGGCATACGCAACGCGTTCAGCATGCTGCCGCGCTTTGACTGGGAATAAACGCTACCCGACAAGGAACAAATTTATTCAATCGCGAGACTATCCGAGCAAAACCTTTAGGGAAATACTGATTTAATCGCTGCCTATTTCCATATATTTATTATGGGCAATATATTGATTATGATATAATAATCAATATATTACACTGTAACGGTACCCGGCGCATGATAAAACAGACCACTCTCCTTGACGTGCTTCTCCAACAGAAATCGCGCATCACGCGGAGCGAGACTTTTTTGAACGCAATGGATCAGGTCGTTCCCTGGTCTGAACTGGTCGAGCTCATTCAACCGGTGTATCCCGCTTCCGGACGAGGCCGGGACGAACGGCAAGTGATTGTTTCCGTTCATGGGCATAGCGCCGCGAAAGCGGTTGGAGAGCCTTGTCTAACCATGAACCGAAACTGTTTATTCAGCGCTTCCCTAATTGAGAAATACACCAGGTGGCAAGGGGACTTGTTTTCCAGTTTTCACGCAGTACGCCCTCCCATCATCCAGAATTCGGACACCACCCACTATGTTATCCAAATTCTCTTCAGACAACTCTGTCGAGTTTTCCTGAATTATTTCTTTCTGTTCCGATTGTTCTTCGCTCATAAATAACTCCGTTATCGATTCACTTAATGGCGCGGTTCGATTTTTAATTCGTCCTGCCCGGTTTGAACCGCATCAGCTGGACAGGCATAATCTGAGTAACCGGGCGCGAGAAAGAGTTCTCGCCTTGCTTAAAGCAGCTTTGCCGTCATTCCTCGCTTTTATTCAATCGTCATAAAATTTGTTTAAAAAACCTTGCAGGTAGGCCGCAGGAAGAGTGAATGGGGCCGATGCTGCGCCGGCCGGTCCATACAAACGCATATTAACGCCTGTTTGAGCATGATCGTCGAGATATTTGCGGGTAAGTTCAATTTCCAACACTTCATCGTACCCGCAGAGCAATTGACAATCTGGCTTATGTTTAACCGTCAGCGCATGAAATTTTTTTCCGGACGAATCAAAAGCCTTATCGAAACCGAGCCAGTCGCCATCATAGTAACCCGTAATATCAAGGAAATAGCGCATGGCCTGGTCTCGCTCATCGCTGGCATTTAATATAATTTCTTGCACTTTTGGACCGGCGGGCTCAAAATACAAGTGCAACACTATGATAAGGTGTTGCAATGGAAAAGAAATATAATCACTTAAGTGCAGAGGATCGTGCCGCGATCATGTTGATGAAGTCAGATGGACATAGCCTGAGGGCGATGGCTTTGAGATTACAGCGATCTCCGTCAACGATCAGTCGCGAATTGTTACGCAATCCAGTCAAGTCTGGTAGCTATTGCGCAGGTACGGCGGGGATACGAGCGAGGCAGTTACGCCATATGGCTCGAAAGCCGCGCAAATTATTACCGGATAGCCTGCTTTTTGGCGTAGTCGATTACTTTCTGCATGAAGGTTGGTCGCCTGAACAGATTTCTGGCACACTCAAGCGCGTGTATGCAGAGCAGGGAGCCCTTACGGTGTCACATGAAACGATATACACCGCACTGTATGCCTTCCCACGCGGTGAATTACGCAGCGAACTGTTGAGCTGTTTGCGGCAATCTCACACGGGCAGACGTCCTCGCGCCAGAGGAACCGATCGGCGTGGTCAGATACCTGATATGAACAGCTTGCATGTACGTCCACCGGAGATTGAAGACCGGCTGGTTCCAGGGCATTGGGAAGGTGATCTGATCAAGGGGTCAGGCAATCGTTCTTCGGTAGGCACGCTGGTCGAGCGTAGCAGCCGCCTTGTGATGCTGGCGGCTATGACGTCCGGCACGGCTGAAGCCGCACTGGAAGGCTTCAGTAACGCATTGAACCGTGTCCATGAGCCGATGCGCAAAACCATGACCTATGATCAAGGTAAGGAAATGAGCTGCCATAAAACGCTCAGTGAGCGAGCGGGCATCACCATCTACTTTGCCGACCCTCATAGCCCTTGGCAACGCGGAAGTAACGAGAACACCAATGGACTACTGCGCCAGTATTTACCCAAAGGAACCGATTTGTCGACCTACTCGCAGGAGCAACTGGATGAAATCGCATACAGACTGAACACGAGACCGAGAAAAATTCTCGGGTTTAGAACCCCCTTGGAAGTTTATGCCGAATTCCTGCATAATTGCCAAAAGGATGAGGCTATGTGCGAATCAACAACCGTTGCACTTGGAATTTGAAACCGCCACCATTACCAGCGGCATCGCCTGTACCGGTGATCGCAGGCCCCCGGAAATACGTGACGCCTTTGAAGGTATCGCGCTCGACTTGAACCGCCTCATTCACGGCCGGAGCATCGTTCGGATCTACACTCAGTACGGAAGCGCAACCAGCCATGATTAACAGCAAAATCCCACACAAAACAATTTTAAAATTGAAGTCAATGCGCATTCGATATTCCAGCATCTGCAAACAAAATATTTCATGTTTTACGTTTTACGGGGCACGCCCGGAACAGGCGGGTCGGCGGCTTGCAGCTTCTCTCCGGCGGCGGCAACCCACTCGAGCTCATCGTCATTGAGATCTCTCCCGGAAAGATTTCCCGGTCCTGACGGAGCATTTTGCAGGCCGAGCTTAATAAGCACACTTTGGGTAAAATCGACACCGGGCTCGATAACCTCCCTACCGGACCAGGCGTTAAGCATTTTCGCATCGGCCTGAATTCCTTCAATTAATTTCCGGCAGTCCTCACACTCGGCAAAATGTGTCTGAAATGTTTCCTCGGAAAATCCCGTGTCCTGGGAATCAGGCTCGTCCATACGGATGATCCAGGCGCTAATGATCTGTTCACAGGCCGGATTGTTATGCATAAGCCAACCCCCGGTATTCAGATAAAGTTGCACGCAACTCCCGGCGCGCCCGATTCATTCGGCTTTTGAGCGTACCCATCGGTATGTCCAGGATAACTGCCGCCGTAGCGTAATCGTAACCCTCCAGAGCCACCAGCACCAGCGGCGCGCGCAGTTCATCCGGCAATGCCTGCACGGCGCGCTGTATCGCGCGCAAACGGTCATCTTGCGCAATCTGAACCGAAGGACAGTCTGTGTATCGCCCTGTTTCCATTTCATCGAGCTCATCATGCCGCAAAAATGCAAAGCGCCGTTCAGGCGAGCGGTTCATATGGTTGCGCGCCAGATTCGCGGCTATGCCCAGCAACCAGGTCGAAAAAAGCGCTTCGCCGCGAAACTCGGGCAAGCTGCGATAGGCTTGTAAAAATGTTTCCTGCGCCAGCTCGTAAGCGTCCTCACGATGTCCGACCAGGCGCAGCAGGAAACGATAAACGCGGCCCTGATGCCGGGAAACCAGTTCCGGAAAGCTCTGCATCAGCTCATCGCTCGAATGCAACAGGACGACAGGCTCAACATGCAAATCAGGCTCAATAGTCATGACAACAGATCACCTCAAAAATAGGATTTCACGCCAGTTGCCGCTTGGCTAGTTCGGCAAAACGCCCATTCCGGTTCATCAATTCTTCGTAGCGGCCCATTTCCACTATTTTTCCGCTCTCCATCATGATAATGCGATCCGCATGGCGTATGGTGGAAAGACGGTGGGCCACAACCACGCGTGTCGCATTGAGACGCTCGATACTTTCGCTGACCCGTTGCTGGGTGCGGTTATCCAACGCGCTGGTCGCTTCATCGAAAAACAGAATGCGAGGTCTGGAAACCAGCGCCCGCGCAATCATCAGGCGTTGGCGCTGCCCTCCCGATAAGGTGCCGGCGCCTTCATCAACCACCGTGTGCAAACCCATCGGCATCGCTTTTAAATCCTCCTCCATGCCCGCCATGCGCGCCGCCTCCATGGCATCCTCGTAGCTCAGAATTGCTGAACCGACGATATTGGTAAAAATATCTCCCGGCATCAAGCGTCCGTGCTGCAGCACCACACCGATTTGCTTACGAATCGAGACGATATCCAAGCCGGCGATATCCTGGTTGTCGTAATACACCGAACCGGATTCCGGCTTTTCAAAACCCAGCAACAAACGCAGCAAGGTCGACTTACCACAACCGGAGGGCCCTACCAGTGCGACAAACTCGCCGGGGGCG